>JAOTYL010000017.1 GCA_029861865.1 Myxococcales bacterium
CCCTGCCACCCCCGGTGCCAGTCCCCGTGCCACGGACAGTGCCACTGCCAGTGCCAGTGCCAGTGCCAGTGCCAGTGCCAGTGCCAGTGCCAGTGCCAGTGCCAGTGCCAGTGCCAGTGCCAGGTTCCGTATGACACTGCGGGGCGGACGGGATATCGTCCGAGCTCAGTGAGCAAGCAAACACGAGAAAGGCCACGTGTCGCCATCGTTGGCGGCGGATTCGGGGGTCTCGCGGCCGCCAAGGCGCTGAAGCACGCCGATGCCGAGGTCGCCATCATCGACCGGGACAACCACCATTTGTTTCAGCCGTTGCTTTATCAAGTTGCGACTGCCGCTCTCTCCCCGGGGAACATCGCCGCGCCGATTCGGAAAATCGTCCGCCGACAGGCCAACTGCGAAGTGATCATGGCGTCGGTCACCAGCGTCGATCTCGAATCACAAACCATTTATTTGGAGGACGAGCCTTACAGCTACGACTACTTGGTCTTGGCCACGGGCGCGGAGACCAACTACTTTGGCAATGAGGACTGGGCGAATCATGCGCCCGGAATGAAAACGATCGACGAGGCGATCAATGTGCGCGCACGATTCTTGTTGGCCTTTGAGCAAGCAGAGCTCGAACAAGACGCCGACGCCCAACGTGCTGCGCTAACGTTCGCAATCGTGGGAGCAGGTCCAACCGGGGTCGAGACAGCTGGTGCACTCGCCGAGATCGTCGAGTCGGTACGAAAAGACTTCCGGCATATCGACACTACTACGTCGCGTATCATCCTGCTCGATTACGCCAACCGTATTCTGCTGGCGTTTGATCCAAAGCTTTCGGCCAAGGCGCAAAAACAGCTCGAAAGCCTGGGAGTGACAGTCATGCTTGGGGCTCGCGTGACCGAAGTGGACGACAAAGGTCTCACGGCGGAGACACCCGACGGTGAGATCCGAATCGATGCGAACAACGTCATCTGGGCTGCAGGCGTCAAGGCCACTCCAATAGGGGGGACCTTGGGTGTCGAGCTCGATCGCTCGGGCCGCGTCATGGTCGAGGATGATCTCACCGTTCCGGGGCATCCCAATGTTTTCGTGGTGGGCGATCTGGCTCATCGGGTCGACCCCAAGACCGGCAAGCCGGTTCCGGGCGTCGCGCAGGGCGCGCTTCAAATGGGTCACTTCGCGGGTAAGAAGATCGCCGAGGAGCTCCGCGCCGCATCGATTGGCGTGCCGCCGCCGAGCCGCGGCGTGTTCGTCTACAACGACCGAGGCGAGATGGCGATCATCGGGCGCAATCGAGCGATCGCCCAAATCCGAAAGCTCCGCTTCTCGGGCTATTTTGCGTTCCTCTTGTGGGCCTTCATCCACATCCTCTTTCTGATCGGCTTCCGGCGAAAGCTCACCGTCTTCACCGAATGGATCTGGCAGTATTTCTTCGGCACGCGGGGGGTGCGATTGATCACAGGACGCAACCGCCTGCCGCGGCCCGTAAAACCGCCTCCCGATCCCAGGATCTCGCGCGGTCGCCCAGCGCTACCGGCGGCTCCCTCTTAGTATCAGTGCCAGTGCCAGTGCCAGTGCCAGTGTCAGTGCCAGCGCCAGTGTCACCGTTCCCGGAGGCTGGCGATCGCGTCGATGAACACACGGGCCTTCAGGTCGGTCTCGGCCACTTCTCGGTCCGGGTCGCTCGCTTCGACGATGCCTCCGCCCGCCCAGTAGTGGACCTCTTTGGATCGTACGATCGCAGTTCGAATCGCGACCGCCAGCGAAAGCCCTCCGTCCCGATCGATGAACCCGACCGCTCCGCAGTACACGCCCCGTGGATGCTGCTCGAGCTCCTCGATGATTTCGAGTGCCCGGATCTTCGGCGCCCCGGTGACACTCCCGGGTGGAAAGGTCGCTTGAAGGATCGACGGCAAGGTGACCCCGGGGCGAGTGACACAACTCACGGTGCTCACGAGATGATAGAGACCGGTGAAAGGCTCGACAGAGAGCGGGGCGTCTACCCTCACCGACCCAGTCTCTGCCACTCGTCCTAGGTCGTTTCGCATCAGGTCGACGATCATCGAATGCTCAGCGCGCTCCTTCGGGTCGGCGAGCAGCCGCTTGGGCGCGTCGTCATCTCCGAGCTCCCTTCGAATCGTGCCCTTGATTGGACGTGTGACGAGGGTTCTGCTCTCGGCATACCAGCGGACGAAGCGTTCCATCGTGCACGCCAGAACTGCGTGCCCTCCTGCGTCGAGGAACATGCCGAGCGGGACGCGGCTCGCCTCGCGCATCGCTTGCCAAAGCCTGAATGAGCTCCCCTCGAAGCGAGCCGTCCAACGGCGCGCGAGGTTAACCTCGTAGACGTCGCCCCGCGCAATGTAGTCGAGCGCCCGTACGATCGCGGACCGGTGCTGAGCTGCATCGTCGACGCGCAACGGGCCTACCATGGGTTGCGTCGTTGCCCCTTCCTGACTTCGTTGGAGCCGTGTCCGGAAGCCCCTGCAGGCGCTTTCGTCGTCTCCTACTATCCACGCCGTCTCGTCCAAGTGATCGATCGCCAGTAACGCCGGGTAGCGTCTGAAAAACACGATCGGCTCTGTCGATCGCTCGAAACGAGGAGTCCCGCGCACGGGCGCAGACCAAAACGCGTCATAGGCGATGTAGCCGATCCACAGCGGCACCGCGTTCGGCTTTGGTCCATCGAGATTGATCGTCTCGGTCGGCCGGCCGACTTCGGCGAGCGGCGAGAACGGGGATGCTGCCCCAAACGCCACGTTGATCTCGCCTTCTGGCCACGCGGCGAGAAACGAATAGCGTCCGTCGTGAGCGTCGCTTCGGTGCGCATCGAGCCATGCGAAACCAGGCTCGGCGCTCAAGGACCGGGCGGCGGCCAGCTCATCGAAGGGAGCGATACGTTCTGCCCACACGCTGCAGCTCTACTTGCTTGCCTACCAGCGGTAAAGCAACCTCTCCTCGTGCTCGTTAGAATGGTGTCGCTCGTCTTGGTCAGCGTTTGTGTCGGGGCGTGCAAGGACGATCCCTCGCCCTTCATTTTCGAAGCGATCGTGGTCGACGGCGAAAATGCAAATCCGGTAGCGGGCACCGACGCCACCACCCTTCGGATCGGGATCCGGGAGGGTGGCCGTCCGGCGCAGGAGCTCGAGTATCCCGTTACGGATGGCGGATTCGACGCGTTTCTCTCATTCGAGTCATTCGTCGACCCAACCCGAATCCGCTTGGCGATAGAGGGCCCCACCATCGATCTAGTTACCGCGCCTCCGAGCTTCGTGCCTGTGCTGACGGCTGGTCTCATGCGGGTGGTGACGACGGCCCCCGGATCTTGTGCGCGTATTGCCTTCGACTTCATGGAAGCGCCGCGGGCTTCATTCGGGATGGTGCAATCCGACACTTTTGCGCTGCTGGTCGGGGGCACCGAGCCGACGCAGGAGCAAGTCGAGTTCCTCGATGTGCTCGAATGGGAATCGCAGCTCTTCCAGGAAGACCTGTGCTTCGAGGAATTCGAGGAACCCAAGTGCTTGTCGGAGTTGAACTTGGGCCCGACACGCGCCGCATCGATCGACGACAGCCAGATCCTCGTGCTCCCACGGATCCTCGTGCTCCCAAATGATGCATCGGCCTTCATCTTCAACATGGACGATCCCCGCAAACGAATTCGTTCGGTCGTCCTGCACGCGGGTGCAGGGCCCCGCTCAGCGTTGGTGTCAATTCCTGGGGCCGGCGCGATGGTGATCGGTGGCGAGCTCGGGGGTGAGCCCCAGGCCGCCGCGTCACTGGTTGAGTCTGGCGGCGCGGTGACGTCACTTCAATTGAGCGAAGCACGCTCGGGCCCGGCGGCGACCCCTCTAGGGAGCGACGTGTTGGTCGTCGGCGGCGACCTGGTGGGCACCGCCGAGATTCTCCGAGCGGGCAGTTCGACAGGCGAGCCGGTGGCTTCCCTGAGCGACGGGATCCGCGAAGCTGCTGTCCTGGTCGGCGACGGACAAGCACGCGCGCTCCTCATCGGTGGTACCGACGGGACGGGGACGATACGCCAAGATACGGTCCGGTTCGATGATTGCATACAAGGCTGTGTCGCGACGCCGGGACCGACGTGGACGACCGCCCGCCTCGAGGTGCTTCAGCCAGCTCGAAGTATCCTTGTCGTAGGTGGCACCGACTCGCGCCTGGTCGAAGAGGTTCGCTGGTCGGCCTCGGCCGTGGAGATAGCCTCGCTCTTGGAGCTCAATACGCCGCGAGCTGCGGCTGGCGGAATCGTTCTCGAGAGCGGGGCGTTCATCGTAGGCGGAGGCGCCGACGGGGGGAGCGCCCAGCAGGATTTCGAGTTCTGCGCGCCAGAGCGGCTCACACCGCTTTGAATAGGCTGGGGCGACGGCTCCTGAACCCTGATATCCTGAGAGTTCCCGCGCATATGTTACGCAAGCTGGAGAAGTACGAGGTCCTCGACGAGATCGGCCACGGCGGTATGGCTACGGTTTACCGCGCGCGAGACAGCTCGCTCGATCGCTTGGTGGCCCTGAAGGTGCTCCATCCGCATCTCCAGAGGACCAGCGAAGCCCGTGCGCGGTTCACCCGCGAGGCGAAGAGCGTTGCGAAGCTGCATCATCCACACATTCTCGAAATCTACGACTACAGCGGCGAAGCTTCCAACGAAACGTACATCGCCGCCGAGCTGTTGACCGGGCCGACCCTCAAAGCCTTCGTACCGGAGTGGAAACAAACTCCTCCCGAGATCGCAGCATGTATCGCGCTACAGCTGGCGAACGCGTTGAGCGAAGCTCACGAAAAGGGAATCATTCATCGTGACGTGAAGCCGGAGAACGTGCTCATTCACGAAGACCGATGTGTGAAGCTGACGGACTTCGGGATCGCGCATATGGTAGACACCCACACCTTCACCGCAACCGGGCAAATCCTCGGTTCGCCGGGCCACATGGCGCCGGAGCAGATCGAAAGTGGCGAATGCGATGTCCGAAGCGACGTTTTCTCCCTGGGCACCGTTCTCTACTTCTGCGCAACCGGGCGGCTGCCCTTCGTCGGTCGAAACGCGCACCATCTTCTGAAATTGCTTCTCGAGGGGGACTATCCGGATCCCCTACGCCTTCGACCCGAGATCGGCGCGGACCTCGCAGGGATCATGAAGAAGGCGCTTTCCCGAAGCCCCACCGACCGATACCAGAGCGCGCACGCAATGGCCTCGGATCTGAGCGCATTCCTCGCCGAAATGGGCATCGATGATCCGGACGAGCTGCTGGCGCGTTACCTAAGCAATCCGACCGAAGTCGCCCTGCAGCTCGAGACCCAGGCGCTCCGCCGGCTGCTGAGCATCGGCGCGGAGGCTGCCAAAGCCGATGACATCGCGAAAGCCCAGGCGGCCTTGAGCCGGGCTCTCGCGATCGATGAGGGGAACGAGCGGGCATTGAGATTGCTCGGCTCCTTGGGGCGACGGCGTCGCCGATTGGCGCTCGGCCTCTTAGCGGTCGGCGCGATCGTCCTGGTGGTGGGGACTGCAGGCTACGCGACCTGGCGACGAAACATCGAGCCAGCCACCGACATCGCGGCACTCGGAACACCTCTCGAAAGTGAAACCCAGGCGCCGCCTGAGGAAGCGATCGCCGACCTGCCGCCCGAAGGCGCTTCCAAAGATGGCACTGCTCCTGCCACCAAATCGACCGAGCCCTCCGTCGCGACCGGTGGCCGTCGTTGGGTGGTCTTCAAGCCTACGCCACCCAATGTGTCGATTAGCGTCGACGGTGATCCCCCGCGCGCTTATGGCCCCGACTTTCAGCGCATTCGTCTCAAAGCGGGCCGGCACGTGTTTCGTTTTGTCGGTGCCGAGGACTGCTGCGAGGAGCGGGTGATCCGCCGTCAAATTTCCGCGGGCTCTAAAGATCTCGAGCTAGCGGTGAGGCTTCGGTATAAACCCGCACGCTTGTATCTGAAAGGACCTGCACCAGCGGACGCATCCGTTCAAATCACGCTTCCGGGCAACCGAACCGTGTCCGGAAGAATTCGTGAGATCCTTCGCATTCCGATGAGGGCGCTCAACGCGTCGGCGCAGGTCAAAATTCGGGCGCCCGGCTACGTCACCTACAAGAGCGTGGTAAATCTTCGTGCGGGCGGCGACCTCACCGAGCACAGCTTCACCCTTGAGAGGCGTCCCAAAACCCCGTAGAACGCCGGAGTATGCGGCGCATCGCGCTTTTCGGCCTAGCGTATCTTCTGGTTGCCGCATTTACCGTGCCGGCCGCAGCCGATGAGCTTTCGGACTTCGAGTCCGCACGGCGTGCGTACGACAGGCAGAGCTACGCCAAAGCGGCCAGAGAGCTCGAATCCCTAGTGGGCGGGGTGGTGCCACGTGCTCGCAATCCGGTCGTACGCCTCGAGGCCCGAAAGTACCTCGGGGCCACCTATTTATTCCTCGGCGACGAGGTCGCTGCGCGCGAGCAGTTCCGGCTGCTTCTCGAAGAGGACGATGAATACGACATCGACCCGGTCGCCTTTCCAGAAGCTGTCGTGCAGACCTTTCAGCAAGTCAAGAGTCAAGTCGAGACCGAGCGTGCCCGGGAGAAGGCGCTCGAGGCAACACGGCAAGCGCAAGAACGAACCGACGAGGTCGAGCAGCTGATCATGCAGCAACAACGCATTGCGGCGCTCGAGGAGCTAGCCGGCAGCGAAACGGTCGAGCGCGTGAACTCCCGCTGGATCGCGGCGCTACCGTTTGGTGTCGGTCAGTTCCAGAATCAGAACAGAAGGTTGGGCATCATGTTCGCGGTCATGGAGTCAGCGTTTCTGGCGGCTTCGATCGCAACCTTCGTGGGCCACAATTCTTTGCGCAATGAGAACCCAAACCCCGATGAGGTTGGTCGTGCGGAGCGGGTCGAGCGTGCGCTGCGAATCGGAAACTGGGTCAGCGTCGGCGGCCTCGTCAGCTTTTACGTCGCAGGCGTGATCGAGGCCGAGGTCCGATTCAAGCCCGTCATCCGGAGCACGCGTAAGCGCGACTTGCCAGATGACCTGCCGATGACCGATGACGAGCGCACCGAGATTCGGTTCGAGCTAGGCCTGACCGGTGGAAAGCTGAAGCTCGACTTCTGACGGGGAGCACATCGCCCTGGTAGGGTAAAAACTCAATATTTTCATAAGTTTATGGCACCGGCCCATTTGACCAGCTACTTCGCTTGACAGGAGGGCGTTGACGCCTATCCTTCGCTCCCTTTGCCGCGCGGGAACGTGACCGGCCGGCGAAGAAATGCACGCTTTTTCGGGTAGTTATGCCAACGATCAATCAACTCGTCCGCAAAGGTCGAAAACAGATCAAAACGAAGACGGATTCCCCGGCTCTTCAGCAATGCCCGCAAAAGCGAGGTGTTTGCGTTCGCGTGTACACCACCACTCCCAAGAAGCCGAACTCCGCGCTTCGCAAAGTTGCTCGTGTCCGCTTGTCGAACGGGATCGAGGCCACGACGTACATCCCGGGTGAGGGACACAATCTTCAGGAGCACTCAGTGGTGCTCATTCGCGGCGGCCGAGTTAAGGATCTTCCCGGCGTCCGTTACCACGTGGTCCGCGGCACACTCGACGCGACCGGGGCAATGGGTCCGTCGAACACGAACAAGGCAAACCGGGTCAACAAGCGATCCAAGTACGGCGTTAAGCGCCCCAAGAACTAACCGGGTCTAAAACGAGCTAACATCATGAGTCGCCGAGTCGGAGCACCCAAGAGAGAGATCATTCCTGACGCGAAGTACGGCGACCGGTTGGTAGCGAAGTTCGTCAACTCTTTGATGCTTGCCGGTAAGCGATCGACGGCCGAAAAGTGCCTTTACGGCGCCTTCGGCATCATCGAGGAGCGCTACAAGGAAGAGCCCCTCGACGTCTTCAAGAAAGCGCTCGATTCAGTGAAGCCTCGCGTCGAAGTGAAGAGTCGGCGCGTGGGTGGCGCAACGTATCAGGTTCCGGTCGAGGTGCGGTCGGACCGTCGAAACGCGCTCGCGATGCGTTGGCTCGTTCAGTATTCGCGGGCTCGTGGCGAGAAGTCGATGCAGGAGCGTCTCGCCGCAGAGCTGATGGAAGCTTCGCAGGGCCGGGGTAACGCGGTGAAGAAGCGCGAAGACACACACAAGATGGCGGACGCGAACAAAGCTTTCGCCCACTATCGGTGGTAAGGATTTTTCAACGTCTGGGAAGGTCTACGGAAACCACTCGGACAAGGAGCAGCAGCTGAACTCATGATTTCGAGCACATAGAGAGAGTCGCCGGGAAGACCGAGGCAAATGCCCCAACCGAAGCGCCTCTCGAAACCCTCTCTGAGATGACGAAGCCCGACGGCGGCTTCCGGGTCGGAGGGGGTTTTGTGCATGAAGAGATCGAGTCGAGCTCAAAGAATCCAATGGCCAGGCAGTTCCCACTCGATAAGACCCGCAACATCGGCATCATGGCCCACATCGATGCGGGCAAGACGACGACTACCGAGCGCATCCTCTACTACACCGGGGTCAGCTACAAGATGGGCGAGGTGCACGACGGCGCCGCCACCATGGACTACATGGAGCAGGAGCAGGAGCGCGGCATCACGATCACATCGGCTGCGACGACGTGTTTCTGGCGTCCCGAAGCCGGTCCCTACGGAGGGAATCAGTTCCGCATCAACATCATCGACACGCCGGGCCACGTGGACTTCACCATCGAGGTCGAGCGTTCCCTTCGCGTGCTCGATGGCGCCGTTGCAGTGTTCGATGGCAAAGAGGGAGTAGAACCGCAGTCCGAGACAGTATGGCGGCAGGCCGACCGATATGGGGTCCCGAGGATCTGCTTCATCAACAAGATGGACAAGGCTGGAGCCGACTTTCCGAGCGCCTTTCAGTCGATCAAAGACCGCCTTGGCGCACCGGCAGTCGCCGTACAACTCCCCCTCGGCCAGGAGGCTGAGCTTCAGGGCGTCATCGATTTGGTCCGGATGAAAGCGAACCGGTTCAAAGACGACACGCTCGGCGCCGAGTGGGAGGTCGAGGACATTCCTGAAGAGTTCGAGGCACAGGCCGCGGAGGCGCGGGCGACCCTCATCGAAGCGGTTGCAGAGGTCGACGATGCGCTCATGGAGCGCTACCTCGAGGGCGACACCAACTTCAGCGAGGAAGAGATCATCAAGGGTATTCGAAAGGGCTGCCTCGAACAGAGCATCATCCCGGTGCTCACCGGCTCGGCATTCAAGAACAAGGGAGTCCAGCAGCTGATGGACGCGGTGGTGAACTTCCTTCCGTCGCCGCTCGATGTGCCCCCTATTCAAGGTGTCGACCCGGATGACACGGAGAAGAAGCTCGAGCGCCCAGCCTCGGACGACGCGCCATTTAGCGCGCTCGCATTCAAGATCGTCAACGATCCTTTCGTCGGTCAGTTGACCTTCTTCCGGGTTTACTCCGGCGTGCTCGAGGCGGGCACGGGCGTCCTCAACTCGACCAAGGGTCGGAAAGAGCGCATTGGGCGCATCCTTCAGATGCACGCCAACAACCGCGAAGAGCTCAAAGAGATTCACGCCGGGAACATCGCCGCGGCGGTAGGGCTCAAAACCGCAACCACGGGTGACACCCTCTGCGATGAGAAAGCGCCGGTCATCCTCGAGCGGATGGATTTCCCCGAGCCGGTCATCTCAGTCGCCATCGAGCCGAAAACCAAGGCCGATCAGGACAAGCTCGGGGTCGGTCTTTCCAAGTTGGCCGCCGAGGACCCGAGCTTCCGTGCGCACACCGACGAAGAGTCCGGCCAGACGATCATAAGCGGCATGGGTGAGCTCCACCTCGAAATCATCGTCGACCGGTTGAAGCGCGAGTTCAAAGTCGCCTCGAACGTCGGTGCGCCGCAGGTGGCGTATCGCGAAACGATCACCAAGGAGATCGAAGCCGAAGGCCGCTATGTCAAGCAGAGCGGCGGCCGTGGCATGTACGGCCACGTCTGGATAAAGCTCGAGCCGCTCGAGCCCGGCAGCGGTTTCGAGTTCGAGAACAAGATCGTCGGTGGTGTCGTGCCAAAGGAATTCATCCCGGCGGTTTCCAAAGGCATCAGAGATGCGATGACTCGCGGGGTAATGGCCGGTTATCCAGTGATCGACATCAAGGCGATGCTCTACGACGGCTCTTACCACGACGTCGACTCGAGTCAGGCTGCTTTTGAGGTGGCAGGCTCGCTGGCGTTTCAGGAAGGAGCGAGGCGAGCGGGCATCCATCTCCTCGAGCCGGTCATGGATGTCGAGGTCCGGGTACCCGAGGATTACATGGGCGAGGTGATCGGCGATTTGAACTCTCGTCGCGGCCACGTCGGTGGGATGGATTCCGTAGGCGGGCTTCAGGTGATTCGGGCCGAGGTACCACTTGCAAACATGTTTGGTTACGTGAACGACTTGCGCTCCAAAACTCAGGGGCGTGCGATCTATACGATGCAGTTCAAGGAGTATCAGGCGGTGCCAGGAAGCATCGCTGATGAAATTGTCGCCAAGGCGAAGGGCGGATGAGGAGCTAACGATGGCTAAAGAAAAGTTTGTCCGAGACAAACCACACATCAACGTAGGCACGATCGGTCACATCGACCACGGTAAGACGACGCTGACGGCCGCGATCATGAAGGTGATGGCGGACAAGCACGGCGGCGAGGTCAAGAGCTACAAAGACATCGCCAAAGGCGGAACAGTGCGTGACGATACCAAGACGGTCACGATCGCGACGAGCCACGTGGAATACCAGACCGGCAATCGGCACTACGCGCACGTCGATTGCCCCGGCCACGCGGACTACGTCAAGAACATGATCACAGGCGCGGCGCAGATGGACGGAGCGATCCTGGTGGTGAGCGGGGTGGACGGTCCGATGCCGCAGACCAAAGAGCACGTGCTGTTGGCGCGCCAGGTCGGGGTTCCGACGATGGTGGTGTTCATGAACAAGTGCGACTCGGTCGACGACCCAGACCTCTTGGAGCTGGTGGAGCTCGAGGTGCGGGAGCTGTTGAGCAAGTACGACTACGACGGAGACAACATCCCGGTGATCAAGGGCTCGGCGCTCGGCGCGCTCAACGGTGAAGAGCAGTGGGTGAGCTCGGTGATCGAGCTGATGGAAGCGGTCGACACCCACATCCCCGAGCCGCAACGTGACATCGACAAGCCGTTCTTGATGGCGGTCGAAGACGTGTTCTCGATCAAGGGCCGCGGCACGGTGGTGACGGGTCGAATCGAGCGGGGGATCATCAAGGTCGGGGACGAAGTGGAGATCCTCGGGATCAAAGACCCACGCAAGACGACGGTGACTGGGGTGGAGATGTTCCGTAAGCTCCTGGACCAGGGGCAAGCGGGGGACAACGTGGGGTGCCTTCTTCGAGGGGTGGAAAAAGACCAGGTGGAGCGCGGTCAGGTGTTGGCAGCGCCCGGGTCGGTGAACACGCACACGCAGTTCGAGTGCGAGGTGTACATCTTGACGAAAGAAGAGGGGGGCCGACACAAGCCTTTCTTTTCGAACTACACGCCGCAGTTCTACATCCGGACGCTCGATGTGACGGGCAAGATCGAGCTTCCCGACGACGTGAAGATGGTGATGCCCGGCGACAACGTGAAGATGAAGGTCAACCTCATCACCCCTGCGGCGATGGAAGAAAAGCAGCGCTTCGCGATTCGTGAAGGTGGCCGCACCATCGGCGCCGGCGTCATTTCCAAGATCATTGAATAAGAGGGTTAAGGTCACGCTCGTTTGCGAGGATTGCGGCGCGCGCAACTATCAGACCAGCAAGGCGAAGAAGACGGGCCCCCAGGAGCGGCTTGCGTTGAGAAAATTTTGTCGTAACTGCAACCGACACACGGAACATAAGGAAAGTAAGTAGAGCGAACAAAGCAAAATGGGCGGTGGCCCTAGAGATGATGCGCGGTAGGGCGTTGTTGCTGATTGGCATGTTTGGCAGCGTTTCGGAATCCCGGTCGAGCCTTCGGCTCGTTAGTTTGTCCCGCCCCACCACCCCCACACTATCTCCTAGGCCAGTAGCTCCAATTGGTAGAGCAGCGGATTCCAAATCCGCGGGTTGTGGGTTCGAATCCCTCCTGGCCTGCCGCGAGGAACAGCACGATGGCGATCACGAAAGAACAAGAAAAGGCGAGACCCACCGGCACTCTCGGTGTCGAGCGCTGGGTGCAATTCTCATACTTTGGTATCGCCATCACGCTCGCCTGGTTTCTCATCAAGAGCAGCACCGCGGTTTGGACGATTCTCGCGGACACGGTGGACGCCGTTCCGGAGCCGAACAGTACCTACATCGCTGTGGCTGCGGGTCTCGTATCGCTGATCGCAGCCGTGATCGCGTATCGCTCGGCGAAGGTCCATACCTTCGTTACCGAAGTGTGCGTCGAGCTTTCCAAGGTCACTTGGCCGACGCGCAAAGAGACTTGGAGGCAGACCATCGTGGTTTTGATCGTCTCCGTCATTGCGGCGGTGATCCTCGGGGTGTTTGATACGATTTGGTCTACGATTACAGACCTAATTTACAACGTGTGAGCGCGATGAAGTGGTATGTCGTTCAGGCCTATTCGGGCTACGAAAACAAGGTGAAGCTCTCGCTCGAGGAGCGCATCAAGCAAGCCGGGATGGAAAGCCATTTCGGGGACATCCTTATTCCGAAGGAAAACGTGCAGGAGAGCCGTGGTGGCAAACGTCGCCTAAGCTCGCGCAACTTTTACCCGGGCTACATCTTCGTGCAGATGGATCTCAATGACGAGACCTGGCACCTGATCAAGGACACCCCTAAGGTCAACGGCTTCGTCGGGGGACGGCACCCATCACCAGTCCCCGCGCGGGAGATCGCCGCAATCGAACAGCAGGTCGAGGAGGGCGCAGCGAAGCCCAAGCCGCGAGTACAATTCGAGAAGGGCGACCACGTACGGGTCACCGACGGTGCCTTTGCAAACTTCACGGGAGCCATCGAGGAGGTGAACCACGAGAAGCACAAGGTTCGAGTCCTCGTCTCGATCTTCGGCCGCGCGACTCCCGTCGAGCTGGGCTACGCCCAGGTCGAAAAAACAAACTGAGTGTGCGGATCTTTTCGCTTGTGGTCGGCTTTTTTCCTCGTTCGCTCCCTGCGAGGTACGGACGTACCTCTCAGTCGCTCTCTGCGGGGGCGCTCGACCACAAACGAAAATCTCTCGCACACTCCGTTCGGGCTATCGTGGCGAAATACCTACAGTATTCCTCGCTCATACCGGTTTCGCCGAAATCGGCTTGCATTTTTCGTGCCTTGAGGCAGAACTCGCCGCTCCGGAGAACCCCGCGCCCATGAAAAAGGTCATCGGACAGATCAAGCTTCAGCTTCCTGCAGGCAAGGCGAATCCTTCGCCCCCGGTCGGTCCTGCGCTTGGCCAGCACGGCGTCAACATCATGGGGTTTTGCAAGGAGTTCAACGCAAAGACGCAAAAGGACGCCGGCCTGATCATCCCCGTAGTGATCTCGGTCTATCAGGATCGCTCCTTCAGCTTCATCATGAAGACGCCGCCGGCAGCGGTGTTGATCAAGAAGGCCATCAATCTGAAGTCTGGCTCTGCGCGTCCCAACAAGGACAAGGTCGGCAAGATCACGATGGCGCAGGTCAAGGAGATCGCCCAGACGAAGTTACAGGACACCAACGCGGGCTCGCTGGAGACATGCATGCAGAGCATCATAGGCACGGCGCGTTCCATGGGGGTAGAGCTAGCCGACTAGCCCACGAGTGAGCGTTCGCTCTCCTGGACCACCCAGGATCCCACCGGTGGTAGGCGGCTTCGAGTCGTCGCAAGGAGCAAAGAATGAAACCCGGCAGAAAGCGCACGGCTGCAGTTCAGAAGCCCAATAGCAACCAACGCTACAACTTGGCTGAGGCGGTTTCGCTCGTGAAAGAGCTGGCGTTCGCCAACTTTGACGAGTCGGTAGACGTTGCGGTGCGGCTCGGAGTCGATCCGAAGCATGCCGACCAGATGGTCCGCGGTGCGGTAGTTCTGCCGCACGGCACGGGTAAGACCAACCGCGTTCTCGTCTTCGCCAAGGGAGAGAAGGTCGCCGAGGCTGAAGAGGCTGGTGCGGACTACGTCGGCGCAGACGATTTCGTCACCAAGATCAACGAAGGCTGGCTGGAGTTCGACACGGTAATCGCCACCCCCGACATGATGGGTCAGGTCGGCCGCCTCGGTCGCGTTCTAGGTCCGCGAGGCTTGATGCCGAATCCGAAGGTAGGGACCGTCACTTTCGACGTCAGCAAGGCGGTGCGCGAGGCCAAAGCCGGCAAGGTCGAGTTCCGCGTGGAAAAGGCCGGTATCGTGCACGCGCAGGTGGGCAAGAAGTCGTTTGGCAAGTCGGAGCTCGCTGGCAACGTGAGGTCCTTGGTGGGCGCCTTGGTAAAGGCCAAGCCCGCAGCAGCGAAAGGCACTTATCTCCGCAGCATTACCCTGAGCTCGACCATGGGCCCCGGCATCAAGGTTGACCCCGGCACTATAGACGTGGAGGCATAGTCATGGGCCTCACTCGAGAACAAAAAGCAGCGCAGGTTGATTCGGTTCGCCAGAGCTTCGACACCGCCACCGCAACGGTGCTGGTCGACTTTCGAGGCGTCAACGTGGAGATGATCACGAACCTGCGCGCACGCTTCCGGGAGGCAGGCGTCGAATACAAGGTCGTCAAGAACAATGTCATTCGCAAGGCGATCGCAGGCTCGGACCTTGCAAAAAACGAGGAGTTCGCCGCCAACCTGATCGGCCCGACCGCGATCGCTTGGAGCTTCGAAGACCCTTCGGTTGCGGCTAAGGTCATCAGGAGTTTCCGTAAGGAGTTCGCAGATGAGCTCCAGCCGAAGGACAAGCCTGAAAAGCTTCTCGTCAAGTGTGGTCTCCTCGAAGGTCAGGTCCTCGATGCGAAGCGCGTCGAGAAGGAGCTGGCGACGCTTCCCAGCAAGGACGAAATTCGCGCATCGCTTTTGGCGCAGTTGATGGCGCCCATGCAGAACCTGGTCGCTCAGGTCAACGCACCAGCCCAGAACCTCGCACTGGTTCTCGACGCGTATCGGCGCAAGGAAGCTGGCGAGTAACCCAAACCCAGATTTAGCCGTGTGGCACGCACGGTTAGCGGAGAGTCAACGATGGCAAATATGAACGTAGAACAGATGGTCGAGGAACTCAGCTCCTGGACAGTCATGGAAGTCGCGAACTTGGTCAAGGAGCTCGAGGAAAAGTGGGGCGTTTCGGCAGCACCGGCAGCGGTGGCCGTGGCCGGTCCTGCGGTGGGTGGCGAAGCGGCGGCAGCCGAGGAGCAGACCGAATTCGACGTCGAGCTGAGCGAGGCAGGTGGCAAGAAGATCAACGTGATCAAGGCCATACGCGAGATCACCCAGCTTGGCCTGGCAGACGCAAAGGCCCTGGTGGAGGCAGCTCCCAAGGTCGTCAAAGAGGCAATTTCCAAGGAAGAAGCCGAGGAAATTAAGAAGAAGCTCGAAGAGGCCGGCGCCAAGGTCACCGTTAAGTAACCCTATGGGGCTACGACTCGAGCCCGGTGCCGGGACTTGGCACACGGGCCCGACCGGGTTAATCTCCCGGCCGGGGCGGTCCCGGTACGCGCAGCACAACGATCCACGACTTTCCGCGAAGCGGTGGGAGGCCGAACGGTCTCCTTGTCGCATCTTTGTCTCTAAACACTTGGCTTTAAGGTTCCGGATGCCAGTTCGGCAGGAGTCTCTCTAATGGCGGCGACGATTCAGACGAACTTTCGAATGCGACACTCCTTCGGAAAGATCGAGCACATCCTCGAGATTCCGAACTTGATCGACATTCAAAAGCGGTCCTACGACAAGTTCCTTCAGACGGAACTGCCGAGGGACGACCGGGGCAACAGCGGTCTTCAAGGTGTGTTCAACAGCGTGTTCCCGATTCGCGACTTCAACGGCACGAGTGAGTTGGTGTTCAGCGGCTACACGCTCGAGCGGCCGAAGTACGACGTAGACGAGTGTCGGCAGCGCGGGATGACTTACGCGGCTCCGATCAAGGTCACGATCCAGCTGATCATCTACGACAGTGGCGGCGATAGCACCGAGCGGGCCGTCCGTGACATCAAGGAGCAAGAGGTTTACTTCGGCGAGATTCCGCTGATGACCGTCAACGGGACATTCATCATCAACGGGACCGAACGCGTCGTCGTCAGCCAGCTCCATCGTAGCCCGGGTGTCTTTTTCGACCACGACCGAGGCAAGACGCATTCGTCGGGCAAATTGCTGTACCAGGCCCGCATCATTCCCTACCGCGGCTCATGGCTCGACTTCGAGTTCGACCCCAAGGACCTCCTTTACGTCAGAATCGACAGGCGCCGAAAAATGCCGGCGACGGTCCTTTTGAAGGCGCTCGGGTACAACACCCAGAAGCTCCTCAACTACTACTACGACACCGAGACGATCTACATCCTGTCGAAGGACCAGTACGCCAAGTCGATCGAGTACGACCTCTTGCCGGGGCAGCGCGCCACGCACGACATCTCTGTCGGTGAAGACGTTTTGGTCCGTAAGAACCGTAAGTTCACCCGCGCTGCAATTCGCAAGCTTAAGTCCGCGGGGCTCGATTACCTGCCGATCGACTTTTCGGAGGTCATTGGGAAGGTCGCAGCCGAAGATGTCATCGACGAAGACACGGGTGAAATTCTCCTCGCGGTCAACGAGGAGGTCAACGAAGCTCGCATCGACGCCCTTCGTGAGGCCGGGATCAACGAGTTCAAGGTGCTCTTCATCGATGGTCTGAACGTCGGCTCATACCTTCGCGATACGCTCTTGGCCGACAAGGTTCAGTCGCAGGACGAGGCCATCCTCGAGATCTACCGGCGCCTTCGCCCCGGCGACCCGCCGACGCTCGACACCGCGCGCAATCTCTTCAACAATCTCTTCTTCAATCCGGAGCGCTATGACCTGAGCCAAGTGGGCCGTCTCAAGCTGAACTACAAGTTCTATCGAGACGCCGAGCAAGAGGAAACGCCAGCTCTCGACCACACAGTGCTCACCAACACTGACATCTTGGATACGGTGAAAAACCTCATCGAGCTCAAGAACGGGCGTGGCTCGGTCGACGACATCGATCATTTGGGCAACCGTCGTGTTCGTGCGGTTGGCGAGTTGATGGAGAACCAGTATCGCATCGGCCTCGTCCGGATGGAGCGCGCGATCAAAGAGCGCATGAATATGTCTCAAGAGATCGAGACGCTCATGCCGCACGACTTGATCAATGCGAAGCCCGTCAGTGCCGTCGTCAAAGAGTACTTCGGCTCGAGCCAACTCTCGCAGTTCATGGACCAGACCAACCCGCTGAGCGAGGTGACGCACAAGCGGCGTCTGTCGGCGCTCGGTCCCGGTGGTTTGACGCGCGAGCGTGCGGGCTTCGAGGTTCGCGACGTTCACACGACGCACTACGGTCGCATCTGTCCGATCGAAACGCCGGAAGGGCCAAATATCGGGCTCATCGCTTCACTTTCGACGTATGCGCGAGTGAACGAATACGGCTTTGTCGAGACGCCTTACCGTAAGGTCGAGGATGGCATCGTCCTCGATGAGCACGTGCGTTGGTATTCCGCTCTCGAGGAAGAGGGGCACTACATCGCGCAAGCGAACGCGATCATCGACAAGATGAGCCGCCAGCTCGAAGGGCAGCTCATCAGCGCGCGCTACAACGGCGAGTTCGTGATGGTGCCGCCGAGTAGTGTGCAGTTGATGGACGTCTCGCCGAACCAGTTGGTGTCGGTTGCTGCGTCGCTGATTCCGTTCCTCGAACACGATGACGCCAACCGTGCGTTGATGGGTTCTAACATGCAGCGACAGGCTGTTCCTTGTGTGCGCACACATGCTCCGATCGCCGGCACTGGCATCGAGGCCCGGGTCGCAAGGGACTCCGGTGTTTGCGTGGTGGCGCAGCAGGATGGTGTCGTCGAGTCGGTCGATGCAACGCGCATCGTCGTCAAGGCCGAGGGCCTGGCGGGAGCATTCCCGGACATCTACCGCCTCAACAAGTTCCAGCGTTCGAACCAGAACACCGCATACAACCAGACGCCGATAGTGCGACCTGGTGATCGCGTGAAGGCAGGCGATGTCATCGCCGACGGGCCGAGCACCGACCGCGGAGAGCTCGCGCTTGGCCAGAATGTGATCGTCGCCTTCATGCCATGGGGCGGGTACAACTTCGAAGACTCAATCCTGCTTTCCGAGCGAATCGCGAAGGACGACGTCTACACGTCAGTTCACATCGAGGAGTTCGAATGCGTTGCGCGGGACACCAAGCTCGGCAAGGAAGAGATCACCCGCGACATCCCGAATGTCGGCGAAGAGGCACTCAAAGACCTCGACGAGTCCGGGATCGTGCGGATTGGCGCCGAGGTGAACTCCGGCGACATCTTGGTCGGCAAGATCACGCCGAAGGGCGAGACTCAGCTCTCTCCCGAAGAGAAGCTTCTCCGCGCGATTTTCGGGGAGAAGGCCGGCGATGTTCGCGACACTTCGCTCAAAGTGCCACCCGGGGTGACCGGCATGGTCATCGATGCCCGTGTCTTCGCACGCAAGGGTACCGAAAAGGACGAGCGCTCCCTGCAAATCGAAGAGGCAGAGCGCGCCAAGCTCGAAAAAGACATGGCGGACGAGATCAAGATCGTTCTCGACTCCGCGCACGCCCGCGTTCGAAAGTACTTCGTCGGCAACATGACCACTGCGAAGCTCGTGGGTGACAAGGGCAAAGAGCTCCTCGCCAAAGGTCAAAAGATCGCTGATGCGGACCTGGACGAGATTCCCCACAAGTATTGGGCCCACATCGAGGTCGAGAAGGACAAAGACAAAACCGACGCGATTCTCGAGCAGGTCGATGACCAAGTCGACGCCGTGAAGATGCTCTTCCAAGAGAAGATCGACAAGCTCGGCAAGGGCGATGAGCTTCCTCCCGGCGTGATCAAGATGGTCAAGGTCTACGTCGCGATCAAGCGCAAGCTGCAGGTCGGCGATAAAATGGCGGGCCGCCACGGAAACAAGGGTGTCGTCAGCCGGATCCTTCCAGAAGAGGACATGCCGTACCTGCCCAACGGCAAGCCGGTCGACATCGTGCTGAACCCTCTCGGTGTTCCGAGCCGAATGAACGTCGGACAGATTCTCGAAACGCATCTAGGCTGGGCCGGCTATCTATTGGGCAATCAGCTCCAAGAGATGATCGAGCACAAGGCTTCGGCCGAGCAGCTCCGCGAGCGCATTCGCGCCATCTTCAAGACCGGGGACATCGTCAAGGTATTGGATGCACTCCCCGACGACGAAGTCACCGAGCTAGCCAAGACCTGGGAGCATGGTCTTCAGCTTGCGACGCCTGTTTTCGACGGTGCGAGCGAGGACGAGATCAAAGAGCTGTTGAACCTCGCCGGGGTACAGGACAACGGCCAAACGGTGCTGTTCGACGGACGTACAGGCGAGGCTTTCCACGAGGACGTCACGGTGGGCATCATGTACATGCTCAAGCTCCACCATCTGGTGGACGACAAGATCCACGCTCGGAGCATCGGCCCTTACTCGCTGGTCACCCAGCAGCCCCTCGGCGGTAAAGCGCAGTTCGGTGGGCAGCGGCTCGGAGAGATGGAGGTCTGGGCCATGGAGGCGTACGGTGCCGCATACGCGCTTCAGGAGTTCCTGACCGTCAAGTCCGACGATGTGCAGGGCCGCACACGCATGTACGAATCGATTGTCAAGGGGGACTACACGCTCGAAGCCGGCCTACCGGAGAGCTTCAACGTCCTCATGAAGGAACTTCAGGCGCTGTGCCTGAACGTCGAGTTGGTAGAGACGAGTCAACTGGGGCGCAGATCAGACGACGTCCTTGCTGCGGAGGAAGAGTAAGTCATGAAGGATATCTTCAGCTTCTTCGAAAAGCCGAAAGATCCTCTGGCGTTTTCAGCGATTCGCATTTCGTTGGCGTCGCCAGAGAAGATCCGCGAATGGTCGCACGGCGAGGTTCGTAAGCCTGAGACGATCAACTATCGTACGTTCAAGCCCGAGCGTGACGGCCTCTTCTGTGCGAAGATTTTCGGGCCCGTCAAAGACTACGAGTGCATTTGCGGCAAGTACAAGCGCATGAAGCATCGCGGCATCGTCTGCGAAAAGTGCGGCGTAGAGGTGATTCAGAGCAAGGTGCGTCGCGAGCGCTTGGGCCACATCACCTTGGCGACGCCCGTGGCGCACATCTGGTTCTTGAAGAGCCTTCCGAGTCGCATCGGCGCCATCCTCGACATCACGCTGAAGGACCTCGAGCGGGTGCTCTACTGCGAGAGCTATGTGGTGCTCGAGCCGAGAGAGACGCCACTCGAACGCGGTGAGATCCTCACGGAGGACCGTTACCACGACATGCTCGACGAGTATGGCGATGACGCCTTCGAGGCTGGGATGGGTGGCGAAGCTGTGCTCGAGATGCTTCGCGACATCGACGTGCACGCGCTCGCCGAACAGCTGCGATTAGACCTCAAGGAGGCTACCAGCGAGGCAAAGCGCAAGAAGTTTGCCAAGCGGCTCAAGGTCGTCGAGGCGTTCCGCGACTCGGGTAACCGCCCCGAGTGGATGATGCTCTCGGTGATTCCCGTGTTGCCACCGGACCTTCGTCCGCTTGTTCCGCTCGATGGCGGACGCTTTGCAACATCGGATTTGAACGACCTCTATCGTCGCGTCATCAACCGCAATAACCGTCTCAAGCGGCTCATGGAGCTCAACGCTCCCGAGATCATCATCCGCAATGAGCGGCGGATGCTCCAAGAGGCCGTCGATGCACTGTTCGACAACGGTCGTCGTGGCAAGACGATCACGGGTCCAAACAAGCGTCCGCTAAAGTCGCTTTCCGACATGCTCAAGGGTAAGCAGGGACGCTTCCGTCAGAATCTGCTCGGCAAGCGGGTCGATTACTCGGGTCGGTCGGTCATCGTCGTCGGTCCTGCACTCCGTCTGCACCAGTGCGGCCTGCCGAAGAAAATGGCGCTCGAGCTCTTCAAGCCGTTCATCTACAACAAGCTCGAAGAGCGCGGCTACGTAACGACCATCAAGAGCGCCAAGAAGCTCGTCGAGAAGGAAAAGCCGGAGGTTTGGGACATCCTCGAGGAGGTCATCACCGAGCACCCTGTGATGCTGAACCGTGCTCCGACGCTTCACCGACTCGGCATCCAGGCCTTCGAGCCGGTGTTGATCGAGGGCAAGGCGATCCGGCTCCACCCCCTCGTTTGCACCGCCTTCAACGCGGACTTCGACGGCGACCAGATGGCGGTCCACGTTCCGCTTTCGGTCGAGGCCCAGATGGAGACCCGCGTGCTCATGATGAGCACGAACAACATCCTCTCGCCCGCAAGCGGCCGGCCGATCATCAACCCCACTCAAGACATCGTTCTCGGTCTCTACTACATGACGCGCGAGAAGCAGTTTGGGAAGGGTGCCTACCGTAAGGGCCAAGAGAAGGATGGCGTCTTCACGGGGATCTTCGCGTCTTCCGACGAGGTCCGCATGGCCTACGACCAGGGCATGGTCGGCCTCCACTCTGGCATTCGATACCGCTACGACGGCAAGATTCACGACACTACGGTCGGACGCGTCCTCGTGAGCGACATTCTTCCCGACGGGATGGAGTTCCCTTCGGTGAACAAGGTGCTCGACAAGAAGTCATTGAGTTCCCTGATCGACGAGTGCTACCGCGCGAGCCGCAACAAGAACACCGTTCTTCTAGCGGACCGGCTTCGCACGATGGGCTTCGAGATGTCGACCCGCGCAGGGATCTCGATCTGCATGGACGATATGATCATCCCGGATTCAAAGAAGGACGTGCTCTCTGAAGCGCAGCAGGACGTCACGACCGTCGTTGAGCAGTACCAAGAAGGCCTGATCACCGATGGTGAGCGGTACAACAAGGTCGTCGATATTTGGGCCGAGGCCTCCGACCAGGTTGCCCGCGATCTGATGGACTCGATCGGCACCGACGAGGTCGTCAACCCGGCGACCGGCGAGAAGACGACGCAGCCGAGCTTCAACTCGATCTTCATGATGGCTGACTCCGGCGCTCGCGGCTCGAACCAGCAGATTCGTCAGCTTGCCGGCATGCGAGGCCTGATGGCCAAGCCGTCCGGGGAGATCATCGAAACGCCCATCACCGCAAATTTCCGTGAGGGGTTGACCGTGTTGCAGTACTTCATCTCGACACATGGTGCGCGTAAGGGTCTAGCCGACACTGCCCTAAAGACCGCCAACTCGGGCTACCTCACGCGCCGACTCGTCGATGTCGCTCAGGACTGCGTGATCACCGACTACGATTGCGAGACCCTCGACGGGATCTGGGTGAGCAAGCTCGAAGAGGGCGGCGAGGTCGTCACGCCACTCGGAGAGCGTGTTCTCGGTCGTATCGCGCTCGAGGACATCACCGACCCTGTGACCGACGAGCCTCTCGTCGAGGCCAATCAGGAGATCGACGAGACTCGCGTAGCTCGTATCGAAGCGGCTGGCATCGAGCGCGTGTTGATCCGCTCGGTGTTGACTTGTCAGACTCGTCGAGGGGTTTGCGCGATGTGCTACGGCCGAGATCTCGGTCGCGGCTATGACGTGAATATCGGCGAGGCTGTGGGCATCATCGGTGCCCAGTCGATCGGCGAGCCTGGGACTCAGCTCACCATGCGGACGTTCCACATCGGTGGCGCTGCGGCTCGCGGCAAGATCGAGCAAAGCTCCATCGAGACGCGCTCGGGTGGCGTCGTGAAGTTCGACAACGCCAAGTTGATCACGAAGAAAGACGGCACGGTGGTGGTCATGAACCGTCACGGTGCGATCGCAGTCATCGACGAGTCGGGCCGTGAGCGCGAGCACTTCACACTGACGTACGGCTCGTTCGTCAAAGTTAACGAGGGCGACAAGGTCGAGCGAGGCACCATGCTCGCTGAATGGGATCCGTACGCGATTCCGATTCTGACCGAGGTTCCCGGCATCGTGAAGTATGGTGACGTCGTCGAAGCGGTCACTATGGAAGAGAAGCTCGATGAGGTGACGGGTCTTTCTCGACGCGTCATCATCGAGTCCCGTGACCCGAGCGCACGTCCGCGTGTTTCGATCAAAGACCCACAGACCGGCGAGACCCAAACCACGGGGGTCGGCGAGAACATGGCTCGATACTTCCTGCCTGTGGGAGCGAACATCATCCCTCCCGACGGTGCGACGGTTGAAGCGGGCGAAATCATCGCGAAGATTCCTCGCGAGACGACGAAGACCAAAGACATCACAGGTGGGCTTCCGCGTGTGGCCGAGCTCTTCGAGGCGCGCAAGCCCAAGGACCACGCGATCATCAGCGAGATCGATGGGATCGTGAACTTCGGCAAAGACACCAAGGGCAAGCGCAAGGTGGTCATCACACCGGAGGTCGGTGAGCCAAAGGAGTATTTGATCGCCAAGGGCAAGCACCTCACCGTGAAGGACGGTGACCACGTGCGCGCGGGCGAGCCATTGATGGATGGTCCCGCCAACCCACACGACATTCTCAAAGTCAAAGGCGAGAAAGAGCTTGCGGCCTGGCTGGTCGACGAGATTCAGCAGGTCTACCGACTGCAGGGCGTTGCGATCAACGACAAGCACATCGAGGTCATCGTTCGGCAGATGCTGCGTCGCGTGCGAATCAAGGACACGGGCGATACCCGATTCCTTCCCGATGAGCAGGTTGAGAAGACGGAGTTCGAGCGTGAGAACGAGCGGGTCATTGCCAAGGGCGGGCAACCAGCCGTGGCGGAGCCGCTCTTGCTCGGGATCACCAAGGCGTCGCTGTCGACCGACTCATTCATCAGCGCATCGTCTTTCCAGGAGACCACCAAGGTGCTCACCGAGGCTGCCATCAGCGGCAAGGTCGATGAGCTGCGCGGCCTCAAGGAAAACGTCATCATGGGACGTCTGCTGCCGGCCGGTACCGGCCTTGGCGCCTACAACAAGATCGACATGGTCGTCGCGGACGACGCGGTGAAGCCCATCGTCCCCTCGCCGGCGATTCTCGAGCCGGAGCCAGTGGCGGCTGCGGCGTCCGAAGAGTAAGCGCGCCGGGGTTTCGGTGTAGAGTCCTCGAATGGAAGCTCCAACGAAGGGTTATCTGTTCGAGACCGATGAGCATCGGGCACTCCGAGAGCAGGTGCGTCGATTCGCTGCAGCGGAGATCGCCCCAAACGCCCACGCCTGGGAAGAAGCGAACGAATTTCCGAGGGAGCTCTACTCGCGAGCTGCGAAAGCTGGTTTTCTCGGCGTCGGATATCCCGAAGAGCTCGGTGGTGACGGTGGAGATCTCGGCCATGTGCTCTGCGCTTCGGAGGAAGTAGTCCTGGCGGGCAAGTCGGTGGGCACTTGTGTGGGTCTCGGTAGCCACGGAATCGCGCTGCCACCCATCGTGAGGTTCGGTAATGACGATCAGAAAGAGCGCTTCGTCAGGCCAACGCTCGCTGGGGACAAGATCGCCGCACTGGCCATTACCGAGCCCGGCGGTGGAAGCGACGTAGCCGCCGTCCGGACCAAGGCGGTTCGAGACGGTGACCACTACGTCGTGAACGGGGCGAAGACCTTCATCACCTCCGGCTGTCGCGGAGATTACATCACCACGGCGGTACGCACCGGTGGGGAGGGCCATGGCGGCATCTCGATGCTCGTGGTCGAGAGCGGCACTCCAGGCTTCAGCGTCTCCAGCAAGCTCAAGAAGACAGGTTGGTGGGCGAGCGACACCGCCGAGCTCATCTTCGAAGATTGCCGCGTTCCGGCCACCAATCTCATCGGTCAGGAGGGCACCGGCTTTCTGATGATCATGATGAACTTCGTCACCGAGCGCCTTTTCCTCGCCGGTCAATGTGTTGCGATTGCGGAGCTCGCGTATCGAGAGTCGGTGGCCTATGCCAAGCAGCGACAAGCCTTTGGCAAGAACCTCGCGGGCTTTCAGGTCATCCGCCACAAGCTCGCCGACATGGCGACGCAGATCGCCGCGGCACGCGCCCTCACTGGCGAATGCGTCACCCGCTATTTGAACGGCGAAGAGACTCCATCTCTTGCTGCGATGGCGAAGAACGCCGCGACCGATATGTGCTCTGCGGTGTGCGACCAGGCCGTTCAGATTCACGGGGGTTACGGCTACATGCGCGAGTATGTGGTCGAGCGCCTTTACCGCGATGCCCGCCTGTACCCCATCGGCGGCGGTACGCGCGAAATCATGAACGAAATCATCAGCAAAGTAGAGGGTTACTGAGAGTCAGCTCTCCCGCCTAGGACGATGCCACGTTCTAATGCATCCGCGATCATGGCGGAGAGCTTCTCGACGAAGGCCGGGCCGATTTCGGTGCCGTGTACAGCTGCGACCTCGTGGACGGTCTCGGTGACCGACTTCGCGGCCCCTGTCCAGGCTTCGACGAGGCTCGCGGCGAGCGGGTTTAGCTTCCACGGGATCGGATTGTGGTGCTTGTCGCGGTAGACGCAGATGATGTTGGGTTCTTCTTCATACCCGGAGGCGGGGGTTGGCTCGCGATGCACGGGATACGATAGCCGCAGCACCTGCAAAGCCGGGTTGAGGACCGGGATGCGGTCGAACGCAAACTCGCTCGTAGCGACTCGATTCGGTGGCGCGTACCGCACGTCCCATTTGGCGATTTCGTACCGCGCTAAATCCGAGAGCCATACGGGGTCCTGGTCGCGCCAGCTCGGAAGTGCAAACTCGAACAGCTCGCGGGGGAGATGACGGAAGTATCGAGTCTTAGGGCCACCCGTGGCAAGCCACTCGTCGATCGCGCGCTGAAAAGCCTGGTCTCCCGCCACGCGCTTGGTGCGGGCCAACGCAACACCGATGACGTTGATCAATCTGCTGCGTACCAGGTCTCTGTAGACGAGCCAACGTTCTCTCGACCCCAAGGCAGTCAGGTCGGCTTCGCTCGGTTCGAGGTCGAAGCAAACGTGCTGCATCGCTCTGAGTCGGTCAGCTAGCACGCTTCTCTCCCGTTGCGCCCTCGTAGATCGACCACAGCTGATCGATCTCCGCCAACAGCTCTTCCAGCGCCGGCACGTTGTTGTCGCGCTCGAGCAACACCGGCACTGGTCCTACCTTTCGTAATGCATACTCGAGCAGTCGGTACACATCGTTGGGAACCGGCTCACCATGGGTGTCGATTCGAATCCCGTCATCCCGCACCAAGTGGCCGGCCACGTGGATCTGGACGACTCGGTCGATCGGGATCTTATCGATGTAGGCCTCGGGATCAAAGCCGAAATTTCGTGCATTCACATAGATGTTGTTGACGTCGAGCAAGAGCTTGGCATCGGCTCGTTCGAGGACTTCGAGTACAAAGTCGGCCTCATCCAAACCATTGGCGGCCTGTGGCGCGTAGTAGCTGACGTTTTCCAGGGCGATAGGCACGTCGAGGGCGTCGCGCATTTCACAGATACGCTGCGCCGACGTTGCTACCGCCTCGTCGGTAAAGGGTAGCGGTAGGAGGTCATGGAAGAAGTGAGTATTCACCGCACCAATGCAAAGGTGCTCGCTGTGCCACGGCACCTCGAGGTCGTTCAGAAGACCTCGCAGATCGTTTGCGTAATCCTCATCCAACGGCTCGAGCGCGCCAAAGCAAGTGCTAAGCCCATGAGTGACTACCGGCCAATCCTCTCTCGCGAGGTCGAGAATCTCTGCGTAGCGCCCGCCGCGGCCTAGGTAGTTTTCGGGATGAATCTCGACCCACGAAACGCCCTTCGGTCGTCGTTCGAGAAGCTCCGTCGCCAAATCGTAACGAAGGCCGAGCCCAATTCCATTTATTTCATTGGTCACTTGGAAGACAAAGCCGCGACGACCATTGTCGCCGCGGCTTTCCATATCATGCCGCTCGAGAAGCAGCGCAAGCTTTCGTTACTTGGCGCCGCAGCTACCTTCGCCGCACGAAGCCTCAGATGCTTCGTCCATGGCTTCGCCCGCCGCCTCTTCAGCGTCGGCTGCAGCTGCTTCTGCGTCAGCCGCGGCCTCTTCGGCACCGGCTGTAACCTCAGCCGCGTCCGGACCATCATCCGACTTGCATGCTGCAGTCACGCTCAGCGCCGCCGTCGCCATTGCGATGATCGTGTGCTTGAGTGCTGAATTCATAGTTCTCTACCCTCTTTCATATAAGCGCATCACTCGGGACTGTCTTTCGCCCGCGATGCAATGCGGTGATAGGGACCAATCCCGCACCCCCGCTTCTCAAGGACGCACGCTAGCCAAACGGTTGGCGCGTCGCAAACCGAAAGCGTGATGCGCGTGACGAACGAGGATACGCCCCTCCGGGGTCGATGTTTCGCAGAGCTTCGAGATCGCCCCTGGTCATCCGCGAATAATACCCCATAGATTCCATATATTTACGCGTGATGCATAAGAGCTGGAAATTCACGGTGCTTGCCGTCTCGGTCGGGTGCGCCCACGCGGCTCCCGCGCCTGCCGCGCTCAGCGGCCCGCCGGAGGCTCGCTACAAGGTTACAATCTTTGACAACTTCGACGGCGCGACAGTCGAGGCATGCTTCGACGGATTCGCACCGAGCCACCTCTCCTCCATGGACGCCGATGCGACTCGCGGCCTGGTTCGCGCCTGGTCCGAGAGCGGTACGCTCGACCTTCACGAAGGCCGGATCGAGCTCCCGAGTATTGCAAATGGGGTGTGCATCTCGTACGAGACGCGCTTCGTCGACGAAGTCTTTCGCGCCCGTGACTCGCGCGCCGTCGTCGTATCGCAGGCGGAATGGCTCTGGCGTCCCGAGCCCTTTCCCTCTGAGCTCGACGCCTTCGTTTCGATCGCCATGCCTTCCGGTGCTCGCGCTTCCCTTCCTTGGACCTATGACGGCACGGTCTACCATCTCGACCGTGGCGCATTCTACCGTAGTGGCTACAACGTCTTGGGGGTGTTCTTGGAGGAACGCTTCGCCGTGGCTGGCACGGATGTCACCGTCGCACGCTTGGGGCCTCAGCCCACGGCCGAGGTCACTCGCCAGTGGCTCACACGCGCGATCGGTGCAGTGGCCTCGGTCGGGGGCGAGTTCCCGGTGGAACGGCTGCACTTCGTCATCGTTCCCGTAGATGGGATGAGTCGCCCAGTCGCGTTTGGAATGGTTCGCCGTGGCGGGGGTGTATCGGTCTTACTGATTCCTTCCAGCACCGCGACGGCCCGACAGCTCGAGGCGGACTGGGTTGCGATTCACGAGCTCTCTCATATCTGGCTCCCCCGAGTTCAGCGCAAAGATCGCTGGCTCACGGAGGGTATCGCGACCTATCTTCAAGAGGTTTTGCGCGCGCGGTGCGGTCTGCAGAGCGCGAAGGTCTCTTGGAATCGCATTCGCGACGGCCTCAAACGCGGTCGTCGATCGGGCACTGGCCGAATCTTGACCAGTGAGAGTCGCGACATGAATCGCACCGGAGCATATTATCGAGTCTACTGGGCAGGAACCGCATTTGCATTGGAGGCCGACCTGCAACTAAGACGCCAAAGCGACGGAGCAATGACGCTACTCCGCGCGCTCGAGCTCGCACATCCTCGATTGTCGAGACTCCGAGGTTTCGTCGATGCAGAGGTGGTTCTCACCGCGCTCGATGAGGTAAGCGGTTCAGATTTCTTGATCGAGCTCGGTGCGCGCTACGCGTCGAGCGCGCGCTTCCCTGCAACGCGTCTTCTCGATGACCCAGCCAACAAACCAATCCGCACAAAGATCATGCAGGTCGAACCCGGCCGATGTGTGCTCAGCGTCGAATCGTCCCAATGATTCGGTCGCGTGGCTCAGGCTTCCTCTTGCCGATCTCGAAGCACTTGCCTACGCGTTTGGCCCCGGCTTCCAGGCGCGATCGTTTAGAAGAGTAGAGCGTTGCGAGCTCCTGGCCGGCCTTGATCCGATCGCCTCGGCGTCGGTGCAGCCGAATGCCTGCCCCTGGGTCCACCGGATCCTCGGCCCTTGTTCGTCCCGCACCCAACCCCATCGATGCGTAGCCGAGCTCGAGTGCATCGACATCGCGGATGTAGCCGTCCTTCTGCGCGATCACCGTCGACCTATTGCGGGCCACCGGGAGGCGATCCGGCTCGTCGACTATCCGAATGTCTCCTCCTTGAGCGCTGACGATGGCCTGCATCTTGCGGAGCGCCGTGCCATCTCTCAGGACGGCTTGCTGCCGTCGCACCGCTTCGGCTTTCGACTTCGTCAGGCCCGCGATCCGAAGCATTTCTGCGCCGAGGGCGAATGTGACCTCCCTTAAGTCGTCGGGACCGTCATCGTGCAGTACCTCGAAGGCTTCGATCGTCTCCAGCGAATTGCCGATCGCGTACCCGATCGGACTGCTCATGTCGGTCAGCAAAGCGGAAACGCGTTTGCCCGCGAGCTGGCCGACGCGTACCAAGCTTCGCGCGAGCTCTTTGGCCGCCGACAGACTCTTCATGAAAGCGCCCCGTCCCACTTTGACGTCGAGCACCAGGCCGTCGATGCCCTCCGCTAGCTTTTTCGACAGGATGCTCGCGGTGATCAACGGAATCGACTCGATTGTACCCGTGACGTCCCGAAGGGCGTAGAGACGCCGATCTGCCGGCGCGAGGTCGCCTGTTTGTCCGATGAGGGCACACCCAATCGATCGTAACTGCGCTCTGAACTCCTTCACGGACAGGTTGACGCGGAAGCCAGGAATCGCTTCGAGCTTGTCCAGCGTGCCACCCGTGTGCCCGAGCCCCCGGCCGCTCATCATTGGAACCGCCACGCCGCACGAAGCAATGATCGGGGCCAGGCAGATGCTGACTTTGTCACCGACCCCTCCTGTCGAGTGTTTGTCGACCTTGGGAGCGGTCACGTCGGTCAAGCTCAGCACCTTGCCGCTGTCGCGCATGGCAAGCGTGAGTGCAACGGTTTCTTCGAAGCTCATGCCCTCGAAGTAGACGGCCATCGCAAGCGCGCTCATTTGGTAGTCGGTAACCGACCCGTCCATGAAGCCCGAGATGAGTGCAGCGATTTCTTCTTTCGCGAGGCTGCCACCATCCCGCTTCCGTACGATGAGCTCCGGTACCGATAACGATGTGTGCCTATGCGGCATTACGACTTGCGCCGGGGCCGCCGGGCCTCTCTCTTCGTCCGTCGAGAACGTTGCCCCTTACGTGCCTTTGATGGTGCTTCCGCGACGTCGTGGCGGACTAGCGAGCCGATGACTTCCCGTCCCTGCACTGTCGCTTCTTCGACCTTCACCGTCACCGGATCGTTCATCGTGAAAATTTTCGATGTTCGGGCGCCGATCAGGCGAATGCCTAAGTCATCTGGCTCGAAAGTATCATCGAGCTGTTCGAATGTAAGCAGCACGTTCACGAAAGGTTCTTCGATCTGCACGTAGATTCCGTAGGGCGCAAAACCGCCTATTCGCCCTTCGAAAGTCTCGCCGATGTGTTGCTGCATGTAGATCGCGCGATAGACGTCCACTACGTCTCTTTCGACGATCATCGCTCTTCGTTCGAGCTCGCTTGCCTGTGCCGCGAATCGCTGTAGACGTGGCCGGAGTGAGGCAGCGTCCAGGCTTCGGTCATGAATCATGTCCCGCAAGATTCGGTGCACCAACAGATCCGGGTACCGACGGATCGGTGATGTGAAATGCAGGTAGTCTTTCGCTGCCAACGCAAAGTGACCTGCGGTCGGGTCGGTGTCGTAAATCGCCTGCTGCATTGCCCTGAGCAGGAGGTATCGTAGCAGCGGAGCTTCGTTGGTTCCGTCGATCCGATGCAGAAATTTGCTGAGCTGTTTGGGGGTCGCCGCGGCCTCTTCGTCTAGCTCGTAGCCGAACGACCTGGCCACTTGGCAAAACATGGAGATGCGCTCGGGGTCCGGTTCGCCGTGAACTCGAAACACCCCTGGAGCCGCATGGCGTTTGAGATGCGCCGCAACGACCTCGTTCGTGATCAACATCATGTCTTCGACGATCTGGTAAGCTTGGCGAATCCCCGGATCCTTGCGGGATTGGACGATCGCGTCCGGCTCTCCGTCGGCATCTAGGACGATCTTCGGCTCGGGGAGGTCGAAATCGAGCGAGCCCCGCTTCAGACGACGTTGGCGTAGACGTTGCGACAGGTCGAGGAGAACCTCGAGCGTCCCCGCCCGCTTTTCCGCCGCCGGCTCCCGAGCGCCGTGGCTCGTGAGCCTAAGAGCGCGCGCGACACCATCGTAGGTGAGCTTGCCATGCGACCTCATCACACCTTCGAAAATTCGGTGTGACGTCACATGGGCCTTCGCGTCGAGCCGCATCTCGACCGCCATGCACAAGCGGTCGCGATTGGGAAGTAGGGAGGCTAGGTCCGTGGACAGCTCGGGCGGTAGCATCGGAATCGCTCGATCGGGCAAGTAGATGCTGGTGGATCGGGCGATCGCCTCGCGGTCCATGGCGCTTCCCTCGGTTACGTAATGCGACACGTCGGCGATTGCGACGAGCAGTCGAAATCCATCGCGGTCACGCTCGACCCAAATCGCGTCATCATGGTCGCGTGCGGTCTCCGGGTCGATGGTGACCAGGTCAATCTCCCGGAGATCGACACGGCGTTTCGAGACGCTCCTCTCGACACGTGCGGGAAGCGCAGCTGCTTCGAGCAGTACGTCTTTTGGGAACTCCTCTCGGATCCCTTCTCGAATTTTGATCTTCTCGACCTCGACTCGTGCGATGCCCTCGGCCCCGAGCAACTCCAGAATGCGAACCTCGGGCCTGTCTTCTCGCTTTTGCGGGAACCTGACGATTTCCGCCAATGCGACCTTGCCCTTCGTGCCATGCTTGGGAGCCTTCCCGACCACTCGCATCGGACTACGGAGACGTTCATCATCGGGCTCGAAAACCACGCCGCGACCGCGCGGGTGCAGAGTCCCTGTCACTCGCGCCGGACGTCGTTCGGCGACCCCTACGATGTGACCTTCACGACCCTTTGCAGAAGGTTTCGCGCGCACTTGGACTTGATCCCCGTGAAGAGCGGGGCCCATCGCATCCACCGGGATAAAGACATCGGGGTTTCCGTCGAACACCTTCACAAAGCCGTAGCCCTGGCGAGTGATCGTGAGCCGACCTTCGAGCATCGGGGCCATTGCAGCGGCCTCCGCTAACCGCTCTTGTGCGCGCCGTCCGCGCCCACGGCTCGCCTTTTGCTTCTCTCGCCCGCGCTTCTTGTTCTTGGAGCTAGCAAGTGCGCGGAATCGCAACCCGGGCATCTCGCCCACGACGTTGTCGTCGGCGAGCAGCAGCAGCTGCCGGATGACTTCGTCCTTGGCCGCCCTCGAGACTTCGAGTCGCCCGCATAGCTCTCCGACGTGCATCGCACGCGGGGCATGTGCCTGCAGGACGCGCAGGATTTCGTCTTTCTCAGGAATCTGTTCTTTCATCGTGTTTACCGCAGGGCGTGAACCCCTCCGTCATCTGATCCGACGTAGAGTGTTCCGTCCGGTGCGATTTCCACCGAGGAGTCGACGTCTTGGCCGATGTTGTAGCGCCAGAGAACCGAGCCGTTCGGATCGATGCAATAGAGCAAGTTGTCTTGTGAGCCTACGTAAATGCGCCCGTCAGCATCGATTCGGGCCGATGCCCGTACCCTCCCGCCGGTGGCTACCTTCCATCGGAGCGCGCCTGTCGGCGCGATTGCGTAGACGTTTCCATCATAAGAGCCCGCAACGATAGTGCCATCCCGGCCGATCGCAGGCGTGGCGCGTACCTCGTCGCCTGTCTTGAATCGCCAGAGAATCGCTCCGGATTGGTCGACCTGCACGATCTCGCCGCGGCCGGTCCCAACGTAGATGCGGCCCTCGTCATCGACGGACGCAGCGCCTTCGATCGCTCCACCAAGCGGCGTCTCCCAGGCTACCGAGCCGTCGGGCCGAAGCCCGATCAGCGAGCCTTCACTCGTCCCGATGACGATGAGCTCTGCCGGATGGATGGCCGGGGCGCTTCGGACGTGGTTCGCCGTCGGTTTTTGCCAGTACAGTCGACCCAGCAGATCCACCGCAAGCACTCCATTGGCGACCACGTAGATCCGTCCGTCGGGGCCGAGCGTTGCCGAGGCGTCGATGACATCTTGAAGTGGAAGCTTCCACCTCGGTTGCCCGTGCAGCGAAAGCGATACCAATTCGCCTTGGTGTGTTCCGAAGATCACCGAGCTTCCGACCACGAGGGCCGTCGGATAGATTCTCTCTCCTGCCGCGTATCGCCACTTCAGCGTTCCGTCGGGATTGAGCGCGACGAATTGCCCGTCGAGAGAACCCACATAGATGGTTCCGTCGTGTCCCGTGACGGGTGACGCGAAGACTCGCGCGCCGGTCTTGTAGATCCAGACGGAAGACGGGGATGCTACGGGACCTCGATTCTCGCTTCGGCCTGTATGCGCCGCGTCGCCCATGAATCCGTTGGCGCTCCTCGGAAATGCTCCGGCATCCGCGTCTCCCGCTGTTGGATCGACAGGTGGTATCGCCAGCTCGGCCAGGACTTCCTCGACGAAGCGACACCGCCCTTCGTGACAAATTCGATCTGCCCGGCACTCCGTATCGGACATACAGGGAGTCGAAGGACGCGAACGCGCACCACTGCACGCGGACGCTACGAGAAGCAGGCCGAGAGCCCCGAGAAGGCGGAAGCGAGAGCGCAAAGCGCCCGACTTATACCATCGCCAATCCATGCTGAAACTCTACCCGGCCTACCAACTGAAGAGCCGAATCTCAGTGCCTTTCTGTACCGCGACGCGCCGACCGTCGGGGCTGATCGCGACGCTTCGGACCTCGCCGGGAACGGTGTCCCAGTCTGATGGCCTCAGCCATAGCCCAGTCGCTCCGTTTTTCCAGTCTCGGACGACGATGCCCTGTGAGTGCGGAATTACGTAGCGTGAGCCATCCGGCGTGATCCGCGCCCCTCGAATTGGCGCCGGTAGTGGGCTTCCGGGAGCCAGGTCGATCGGACGGCCGGCGGGCTTGGCCAACGCATCGAGCGGCACGATCCGAAGTCGATCGCCGGTCGCAGCGAGAAGACCTTGGGGCGCCCACCCAAGCACCGCCCAATCGAGTGCTGACGCCGGCCGATCGATCGGTGTCTTGCAGGGTGTGCCGACAGCCGCCCTGTCTATCGGAACCCGGTGAGTGCGCTTTCCACGCACGGGTCCCACTTTCGCTTCGAAGCCTGCGCACGTGACTTGCACCCCTTCTACCCGGAAACGACTGTCTGGATCACGGATTGCGGGAAGCACCTCCAACTCGGAAAGCTTGGAACGCGTCCCCGTGCTGATCTGGATCTTGCGTGGCTCGCGCCCCCCGACTACGAGGGTGTCCGAATCGAGGAAGTGAAGCGGCACAGGACTCGGTTCGCTGTCGAGTCGCTGCCAGGTGGCAGCGCTTCTCGCCCTCGTGCGTTGCCAGGCTGCGTCAACTCGCTTTCGGTCTTCGGGGAGTGGTTGCGTGGCCGACTGGTTCCACCATCGCTGAAGCTCGAGGGCGCGAACGAAATCGCCCCGCTTTATGGCGGCAGCCGCGGCGACTGTCGATGCCCGTGCAGCGCCAGGTGACCGTTGGCACTGAAGGCCCTGGGTACCCGACAAACCGAGTCGGGCCACCCCGCCCTCGCGACAAAACGCGCGAAACGCATCGAGCACTTGCGCCGCGAGCTTCTCCGCCCCTGAAGGGTCGGAGCCGAGTATGGCTGCTGCTTGATCGGCGAGCTGTTGAAACGTGGCTTCGGGCTGTGACGGGTCTCTGGCGAAACCACCGGGCCTGTTCAGCCAGGTCAGCGGCACCACTGTCTCCCCGATCCGAGTGTCCGCAATCACGTCGTCGTATCCGTCGGAGTCGTGATCCTCGATGCGAAGGGACAACTCGATCGGAACCGCAGAGTCGCCGTTGGGTGGCAAGATTGTGATCCGTTCCCGTACCCGGGGTTCAGCCTCCACCGAGAGAAGCCACAAATTTTGACGTGGGCCGGTTTCGCACCTGTGCTCGACTTTGACGACGACCAGCGACTCGGAGAGTTGACGTATCTCGGCCTTCGGCTCCAAGCAATGACCTGGCACCATGAAGGAATCGATCCTGCGAGAGCTCGCCGTCATCCCGCGTGGATAACCGGCCTGCAGCCGAATTCCTTCCGGACTGGCCGATGCGACCAGGGCGTCGATCACTTCGTTGCCATCCAAGTCCAAACGCAGCACCGCCAGGGCGTAACCCGCCTCGAGGACCATTGTCGACTCCTCGATGGGGACCTCCACCTGGCCAGCCTCGAACACCTCTCCAACAGGCCACTCTGGGGCGTCCTTCGCGTTTTCTTCAGCCGCCTCGGTCGTGCTGGTCTCTACGTCCTCGAGACCGAACGGCACTTGTTTGCGGCCCGTGCAGCTGAGCACCAGCAACATGACCAGTGCGGTGAGAAACCGCGTCGTTTGACGCCCGTTCATGACCGAGGGTTAGCACGCGGCTGTGCGAGGAGCCTCAAAAGAAACAGTCGTTGGGTCCAGGCACGCATATCGCGTCGCCATCTGCGATCGGGCACGGAAGGCCGGAAGCAGGGCACAGGTCACCGGCGTCGAGGCATCGAAAACCACATAGACAATCTCCGTCGATGTCGCACGGCTCGAAACAGACCAAGGTGTCGTCGACACCTCCCGCGACGCTCGACGGATAGCAGCTTCCGTTTCGACCGATCAGGGCTCTTGGGCAACCCGGTGCCGTGGGGCCTTCAGCGGCGCAGGTCACGGTGCAAATTCCGTTTGTGTAGGAGATGCCCGCAAAGTCGACGGTCAGCTCCTCGCAGAGCTCGGCCGTCGGGACACAGTTCTCCAGGTTGAAACAGGTGTCGTAGATCGGCGATATGAGATCGTTCCGACAACCTTGGACGACGCAGAGTCCGAGGCACATAATGGTCAGTGGAAGCAAGCGGGAAACCATGGCCTAGTTTAGCCAGCGCGGCTCGTCGGTGCGACCCCCGGCAATCACGTCGAGGGAGCCCTTCTTCTTCTTGCGTTTACGGCGCCGGCGCCTGGTCGGAGGCCTTCGCAGCCACTCGATGAAACCCATGCCGCCACCGATCGCGCCGAGGTCTGCCGCGAAGGAGACGCCATTGCCCGACGTGATGAACATCAGGGTGCTCAAGGCCAACACGAGGTAAATGATGTGGACTGGTTTCATGTCGATCACGCCAAAGAAGCTCATTCGACCCTGGCCGCGGTAAGACCATGCAAACGCCGCAATCGATCCGAGCAGGATCGCTTGGGCGCCAAACAAAGGCTGTGGCTTCGCCAAGAACAAGCCGACCAGGATGCCGAGGGTAGCCGACGAAAGAGCCGCGATGACGCACAATTGAATCGTCCGCTTTTGACCGAAACGTTGCTCGAAAGGCGCGAGCATCCACCACAAAAAGAGCAGCGTAATCAGCATCGAAAACACATATTGCGGCCCGGTCGGCGCGGCGAAGACGTGCGTCCCAATCTGCCAGAGCGTGTGCACACCGAGCCCTGCAGTATGGAGGGCCAGGGCTTCGAAGACTGGGACGCCCAACCAGTTCTGCAGAAGGATCTGCGCAATCCAGGCACCGAACAGAGCGATCAAGAGCTTTTTGACGAACGGAGTGAGTGGCGGAAAACGAAACACGTGTGGCTCCGGCTAACTACGGTATGATACCAAGCGGACACTCGACGCCGCCATCTGCGGTTTGGAAATTGACCGTCGGGAGGTCCAGCAAGAGCTGCGTTCCACCATCGATCGGCATGATGCCTTGAGACAAGATGGGGGAGCAGTCAACGATGAAGTTCTGACTCGTGGTGGCCCGCCAGCGATATTTATAGTCCCCCTCGCGGTCTTTGAGAATGGCGCCCGTCCCGCCGCACCGACCTCGAGTGACGGTCAACGTGTCGAGAAAAGCCCCGCCATCTATCACCGTAGCGTTGGAATCGGTCGCCGCATCGCACTTGAGGGTGAACTCCGGAGCGGACCAGAATTCCGTCTCCAGATCGTCGATGATCGCAAGCTCGACCAGAGCGATGTTCTGGCAGGTGGTCATGTTGGGGTTCTGTGTTTCGACAAGCCACTGACCGCGTACTTGGACATCGCAGCCCGAGGGGTCGAAGCGCTCATCTCGTACGCAGCCGGCCTCTAGCGCGCTCCCCGTCAGGGCCATCAGGAGCACGAGCTTCGAAACCCTCATTGCCGACAGCCTATCGCGCCAAGAAAAGCAGTCAATTCGGAAGTTGACAGCGCTATTTCCGTGCTTAGTTTGCTAGAACGTCGGAAGGCGAGTTTGGCCCAATGGTGGAGCCGAGCTGGCTTGGACGAACTGGCGGGCCTGTGTGTGCAGGTCCACGGAGGAGTGCATCATGCTTGTTCGATGGGATCCATTTGAAGAGATGAATCGCCTCCATGACCACTTCTTTGGTGGCAGGGGGGCCAACACGCAGCCGTTCCAAGTCGCGGTCGACATCCGCGAAGAAAACGATGCGTATTTCGTCGATGCGGAAGTACCAGGCCTCGCGGCCAAGGACGTCCAAGTCGATGTAGAGAAAAATGTGCTCACCATCCGCGGCGAGCGGAAGGTAGAGAAGGAAGAGGGCGAGGGTAAGTACAAGCGTATTGAGCGGCGTTACGGGAGCTTTTCGCGCTCGTTCACCCTGCCCGAAACAGTCGACGCAGACAACATCAGCGCCGATCTGAAAGATGGCGTGCTTGCCCTGCGGCTTCCCAAAAAGGAAGCCCCCAGCCCGCGCACCATCGCGGTCAAATCTTAGAGGCTTCTCGTAATAGCCTGTCACGACCCCGTTCGCGGGGTCGTTTCCATTTAAAGGGGACAGTCCCCTTTTTAGTTGAACACTTCGTCGAGCAGGAGTTGTTGTTCGAGCTTGTGGGATGCGCCGGAGCCGGTGGCCGGGCTCGCGCTTTCCGGACGGGCGATGCAGCGAAGCCGCAGGTCCGTACCTAGAATTTCTGGCAGCCGTGCGCGCATGAAGTACCAGGCGCCCATGTTCCACGGCTCCTCCTGAACCCATACCAGGTCGACGTCGTCAGGGTAGGGGGCGAGGCGTTCCTGTATCTCGGCGGCGCGAAGTGGATAGAGCTGCTCCATGCGCATGATGCCGATGTCAGTCACCTCGTCGCGCTCACGCCGCTCGAGCAGGTCGTAGTAAATCTTGCCTGTGCACAGAAGCAAGCGCCTGACCTTGGACGGGTCGATCGTGGCGTCGTCCGGGATGATCCGCTGGAACTCCCCATCGGCGAGCTCATCGAGGGTGCTCACTGCGCGACGATGCCTGAGCAAGCTTTTGGGGCTCATGATGATGAGGGGCTTGCGCCACGGTCGAAGCACTTGGCGACGTAGGCAATGAAAGAGCTGCGCTGGGGTCGTCATGTTGACGACTTGCATGTTGTCTTCGGCGCACAGCAGCAGGAAGCGCTCGAGCCGTGCGCTCGAATGCTCCGGGCCTTGCCCTTCGAAGCCGTGCGGAAGAAACATCACGAGCCCGCTCAGCCGGTGCCACTTGTCTTCGGACGAGGAAATGAACTGGTCGATGATGACCTGGGCGACGTTGACGAAGTCCCCAAACTGCGCTTCCCAGCCGACGAGCGCATCCGGGGAATCCAGCGAATATCCCCACTCGAACCCGAGGACACCGACCTCGGAAAGGGGGCTATCGTAGATTTCCAAGTGGGCTTGGTCTGGGCTCAGATGACCGAGGCGCGTATATCGACGTCCGGTCTTGGCGTCGTAGATGACCGCGTGCCGATGGCTAAACGTGCCTCGGCGTACGTCCTGGCCGGTTAGGCGACATCGATGCCCTTCGACGAGGAGGCTTGCGAACGCGAGGTTTTCTCCGGTACCCCAGTCGACGCCTTCGCCGGTTTCCATGACCTTTCGCTGCTTGTCGAGGACGAACCGCTTGATGCGAGGGTGAGGCGTGAACCAGTCCGGATAGCTCGTGATCCGATCGAGAAGCTCCATCAGGCGCTCCCGTGGAACTTTGGTGTCGGCGTCGGGAACGCTCGCGTCGGCGCCACCCCTGTAGTCGGTCCAGTGACCCAACATCGACGCCGGGATCAAGTTGTAGTTACCATTCGTTCGCGCGTCTTCGAGGGCGTTCTCGAGGTCTCGATGGCGACGCTTTTCGATCTCTTCGGCTTGCTCGTCCGTGATCTTGCCGGTCTTCTTCAGATGCTCGACGTAAACCTCTCGTACCGTGCGCTTCTTGTCGATGGCAGAGTACATCAGAGGTTGCGTGAAGCGAGGCTCGTCACCCTCGTTGTGGCCGTACTTGCGGTAGCAGAAGAGGTCGAGGACGACGTCTCCGTGGAACCGTTGTCGGTACTCTGTAGCGAGCGTGGCCGCCTGAGCGACGGCCTCGGGGTCTTCGCCGTTGACGTGAAACACCGGGCACCGCAACATTCGCGTGATGTCTGTACAATAAGCCGTCGACCGCGCATCTTCTGGGATCGTCGTGAAGCCGATCTGGTTGTTGATCACGACGTGAATCGTCCCGCCGGTCTCGTACGCTTGAAGCCGACTCAGATTGAGCGTTTCCGCAACGACCCCTTGGCCTACGAACGCAGCATCGCCGTGGATCAGGAGCGGCAATACCGTGATTCGATCCCGGTCCCCTTTGCGATCCTGCTTGGCGCGCACGCGGCCTTCCACCACCGGGTTCACGAACTCGAGATGGCTAGGATTGAACGCCAAAGTCATGTGGATGTTCTTGCCACTGGCGGTCTTGCGGTCGAGCGAATACCCGAGGTGGTACTTCACGTCACCCCGGCCGACGTAGGCTTCGGGGTCATCGTCCTCGAAGCCAGCAAATATCTGCCGAACGTTCATCTCCATGATGTTCACCATCACGTTGAGTCGGCCGCGGTGCGCCATACCGATGACCATCTCTTCGACACCCAGCTCCGCTGCACGTTCCGTGAGGATATCGAGCATCGGGATCACGCTTTCCCCGCCCTCCAGCGAGAAGCGTTTCGCTCCGGTGTATTTGGTGTGCAGGAACTGCTCGAAGATCTCGGCGTCGGTGAGCTTGGTGAGGATGCGGATCTGCTGCTCGCGGCTGAGGTCGATGTGATTGCCGGTGCTTTCCATGCGCTCCTGCAACCAATCCCTGGCCTCACGGTTTTCGAGAAACGTGTGCTCGACCCCGATGGTGCGGGCGTATGTGTCCTTCAGTCGTGCGATGATCGACTCGAGCGATTCCGTGGCGGGTCCGGCTAGGTCACCGGTCGAAAAGATCGTGCTGGGTTCGACGTGGGCGAGCCCGTAACGCTTCAGAACGAGCTCATCGGGGGGCACTTCCGGTGCGCTGAGTGGATCGAGCTGAGCGAACACGTGACCTCGTACGCGGAACGCATTGATCAACGCAGACAGTCGGGCTTGGAGCTCTGTTGCCGCCAACACCTCGGACGATGGCGGAAACGAAGCTCGACTGTCGCTCCTGGGTTCTTCAGGGATGTGCGGTGCAAAGGACGCTTCCGCCGTTTCGGGAAGAAACAAGGAGTTGCGGACCGCGGGCTGCTGCGGCTCGTGAGGCCGCAGCGGCGCTCCGTTTCCGTCGGTCGGCAGCGCAGCTGGGCTCAAGGCACCCGACGCGGTGATCGGTGCGATGATCGTGCCTGCGCTCGAGATTTGCGGCCAATCTGCTGGTTGCAAGCCTTCGAAGTAGCGACGCCATGCCTCGTCCACGGCAAGGGGATTGTCCACCCATTTGAGGAACTGCTCTTCGACCAGTCCTTGGTTCACGCCGAAATCTGCGGTCATCTCCGAGTCGTCGCCTCACTCACGCTGGTCGTCCATCTATCGTAGCCGGTTCGTTTGCGTGGTGCTAGCAACACCGCTGGTGGCTCTGGGAGACTTGGCGCATCATCGACGGCCATGACGCGGATCTTCATTGTTCTCTCGGGTTTGCTGGGGTTCGTGGCCGTCGCTCTCGGCGCGTTCGGTGCACATGGCCTCAGGTCGCGCCTCGAGTCGCTTCCAGACGGCGCAAGGCGGCTCGAGTGGTGGAATACCGCCGCCCACTACAACCTGACCCACGCTCTCGCGATCGCCCTCGCAGCGTGGCTCGTTCACCGGGGTAGAGGCGTTCCAGGAACGATTGCGGGGTGGTCGTTCACCGCAGGCGTCGCGCTCTTCAGCGGAAGCCTCTATGCGATGACGCTCACCGGGGAGACCAAGCTCGGCGCCATCACGCCTTTTGGTGGGTTGTTGCTGCTCGTCGGCTGGGCCGCCGTCATCGTGGCGGGGCTGCGCCTCGGAGCGGGTGACAGCTGAGATCAACGGGCCTGCCGCTCCTGCTGTTGTTGCTGTTGTCGGATCTGCTCCTGCAGCTGCTTCATCACTTCCGGCGGGAGCTGCGGCTGCTGCTGGCCTTGCGGCATTCCCTGCATTGGGGGAGTCGGTGGGGTCGGTGGCGGCGCTTCTTCGGATTTCACGAACGCTTTTGCATCCGGTCGAAGTCGATCCGCGAGATACTTGGACACCACGTAGATCGTTTCGCCATCGTTTCGGCGCAAGTAGAGCTCCGTGTCCTTGTCGGTCTGATCGCCGATCTCGAGCATGATGACCACGGGCTCCGTCGCGGCGGGCGCTGGGTCTGCCTCGTCGGACGCTTCTTTCACAGGTGTGGCAACCCGCAGGGTAATGGTCGCGTCGGGTTCGTTTAAGCCAGCACGCGCGGCGGAGACCTCACTCGGCGCGAAATCCGAGGCGGTAAGACGCGCCGCGGTCGAAACGAGACCCTCGACTTTCTTGGAATCGAAGTTCTTGATGGGCCGCTGCTTCTCCGCAGGGACCCAGAAGCCCTGCTCGCGCCTGAATCGGAAGGACCCGTTGCCACTATCGAATGCGATTTCCTGCACGGTGTCCGCCTGAACGTCGGTGACCCGGCGGTTGCGCCAGGTCTTCAGGTCGCGGTCGAAGGGGAACCGGACCGACCCGCTTACCGAAAACACCTCCGGCCGGTCACCGATCCGAACCATCGTCACACCATTGCTGTACTTGCCAAGGCGAAGTTGCACCGGCGTTGCTTCACCCGAGTGCACGACCACTTTGACCGCTTTAGCGTCGTCGACCTCGAGGCGCGCATAGTTTTCTGGTCGGGTGGCCACCACGCCCTTTGGTGTCATCTCGGTCAAGCGATTGAGAGCCGACTGAACGTTGTTCCGATCGGCGTCGGCCTCGAGAGGCACCGAGACCCGCCACTCGCCGTCCACCTTCGAAAGGACCACCACTTCGCTCCCGTCGCCTTTGGGACGCGTGATCTCGAGTGAGGTGACGGTCTCCTCGTCGATCTCGATCGACGGAAGCTCAGCCGCCTCGTCGGTGCTTGCGTCGTCTCTCGTTCGCACCGCCCAGATCGTTGCGGCGAGCAGCGCTACGAAGGCCACGGCTCCGATCGCGACACGGTTCTTTCGCAATTGCATCTCGAGCTTGCCCCTTGGTTAGAGTTTGAGCGTCCTCTTCTTGTTCGTGCGCTGGCGCCAACGAAGCAGACCGAACAGCGCCACGAAGAAGGGAATGCCGAGCGTGTTCAGCCATCGATAGGCGAGCTTCTTGGATTCCCATGATTCGATGGCAGCCTTGCGTTCTTCGAGGGCGCCCTCGACGCCAGCTTTGTCACCCTCTTCAGCCGCCGTCAGCACGGTATCCTCCGCCGCTAACACGGAATCGGGGATGTCGAGGGCGGGTTCCTCTACCGTCTTTGCGCGAATCGCGATCAGGTCCGAGTCTGCGGCCAACCAGTCGATCGCGTTGAGGGCCAGCGCGAGGGCCGCGTTCATTTGCACTTCACCACCTTGCGGGGGCGGCATGAAAGTGTCCTCGAGGAAGGTGCTCGTGCCAGTGACCAAGACCCGCACATCGGCTTCCGACACGGGCGGCGCCTGAATTTGCGCTGCTCCTTCTTCGCTTGCGGGTGCTGTGTAGGCGGACGCTAGCTTCCCCTCGATCGCCGCCATCAATGCAAACGGACCCAAGTCCGAAGTCATCTGCCACTCACGTGGGTCTCGCGGCTCGAGCGCGATCGATGGGCCGTCCATCGTCCACGAGTCGTCGGAGGAGCTCGCCAGTACGGTGAGCGTTGCGCCTTCTGGGGCTTCACCGACAGCGAGTGGCGCCACAAATGGCAGCATTGGGGCGGCGAGACGGAACATGACCGGGTGCTCGCGTTGTTCGTCGGTCAGCTGGAGCACGGGGATCGGCGGGTAGGGGACGAGGACCTGCAGTCCGAGCGGTCCACGCATCGGTGCACGACTGCATTGGGCGTCGAGCACTATCCGCGATTGCAACTCGACGCCCCATGCGCTGACGAGACGCCCAATTTCCGAGCTGACGGGTTGGGCAGTTGGAGAGGCGCCGGTCAGATCGATGGAAAGCGATCCACCAAAGATGCCGAGCGAGCCCCCCCGCATGACGTATTGATCGATGCGGCGAAGCTCATCGGTCGTGAACGGTTCCTTTGGCCCGATGATGAGCAACGCCGCGAGGCCCGGGTCGACCTCTTGAGAAGCATCCACGGGCCTCAAGTCGTAGAGTCGAAGCACCGAGCCCAAGCTAGAGAGGCCCTGCTCGAGCGTCGGGCTCCCGTGTCCCGAGACGATTCCAACGGGCTTTCGCTCTCCGACCAGCTCTTTGATCGCCGAAGTGAGAATGTACTCGAGCCCAGTCGTGTCTTGCACGACGGGGATGGTCTTTCTCCCGTCTAGATACTTGAGGACGATCCCCCGGTAGCCTTCGACGACGGCAACCTGGTCCTCCTCGATCTTCTGGTGAGCCACCCGTTGGACCCCATCAGCCTGCGCAGCTTGCTGCTCGTCGGCGTCGTCGGGGTTTACGAAATTGACCACGATGTCACCGTTGGACGCCGCGGCGTACTCCGCCAACAGGTCGCGAACGTGACGCTCGGTCGCGTTGAAAGGTGGGGGCAGGTTCTCCGTGAAATACGCGGTGATCTCGAGACGGTCGTCGAGACTCGACGCAAGCCGCTTCGACCCCTCGGCGAGCGAAAACAATCGGTTGCCGGTGAGGTCCACGCGTGGCGAGGGGAAATAGGCCGCCAACACATTCAGTAAAACCAGGATGCCGCCCACGATCAGGAGGAAGAAGAGCGATTCGGTGGCGGCGCGTTGTTGAACCTTAGACGACATTCATCAACTCCAGCGACGCGATTCCAAAGCGCGAAACGCCAACGCTAGTGCGAAGACGGTGACGGAGACGAAGAACAAGACGTCGCGCAGGTCGATCACTCCGCGTGCCATGCTCTGAAAGTGGTAGTCGAAGGAGAGCCACTCGAGCACCGATGCGGCATTCGTCGGGAGAAGCGGCAGGAACTTATCCAGCACCCAAAAGAAGACGCTCAAGGTGAGTGCCACGAAGAGCGCGATCAATTGGTTGTTGGTCCAACTCGATGCCATCAAACCGATTGCGAGGATCGCCGAGCCTTGCAAGAGCAACCCGACGTACCCGCTGAGCACGGGACCCCAATCCAGGTCGCCAAGCGTCGAAACACTGATTGGGTAGAAGATCGTCATGGCGAGCAGCACTGCGTAGAGCCCGAAGACCCCGAGGAACTTTCCTACAATCACCTGTGCCTCGGTGACCGGCATGGTGATGAGAAGCTCAATCGTGCCCGTGCGCTTTTCCTCCGCGAGAAGCCCCATGGTGAGGGCAGGTAGCGCAAAGACCAGGATCAATCCGAGCCAGCGAAACATCTCGCGCGCGCTTGCCCGACCAAAGAGAAAGAAGGTCTTCCAAAAGAAGAAGCCCAATGTCAGCATGACGATGCAGATGACAATATAGGCGACCGGGCCGTTGAAGTAGCTCCGAAACTGGCGGGCACCGATGGTGACGACGTGTCTCACGAGACCCCCTCTCCGTTGCCTGTGGTGAGCTGCCGGAAAATGTCTTCGAGGTTCTCCCCGCGCTGCTCGAGCCCGAGCAACACCAAGTCTGCTGCGACTGCCGCCCGAAAGATGGCCGCGCGCAGGTCTTGGTTACCTTTGGGAATGAGCTCGATGACTATTTCCTTTGCTGTCGGTCCAACGTGCCCATCGATGCTTTGAACGCTTTCGATGGAGGAGAACGCATCGCGTACCTGCGCAGGGCTGTGGCCGTTCTTCTGAAGCGTAGCGATGAAACGGGGCTTGCCCGCGCGCGCTGCCAATTCCTCAGGAGTGTCATCCGCGACGATGCGGCCTTGCGAAATGATCAACACCCGGCCGCAGGTCACCTGCACCTCGGCGAGGTTGTGGGTCGACAAGATGATGGTGCGTTCGCGGCCGATCTCACGGATGAGCTCGCGAATTTCGACGGCTTGGTTCGGATCTAGGCCGCTCATTGGCTCGTCTAGGATGAGAACCGGTGGTTCGTGAATGAGCGCCTGGGCCAACCCGACGCGTTGACGAAAGCCCTTCGAGAGCTCGCCGATGCTCTTTCCAATGACATCGCCGAGCGCGGCTTCCTCGACGACCGTGCGAATACGGGAGTTGGTCTGCGCGCCGCGGAGCCCGCGCATTCGTGCAACGTACTCGAGGTATTCGAGGACGAGCATTTCGGTGTAGAGGGGCGTGTTCTCGGGCAGGTACCCGATGGCTTGTCGAACTGCGATGGGGTCATCGAATATGTCTGCTCCGCTCACACGAGCCGACCCGCTCGACGGCGCGATGAAACAGGTCAAGATCTTCATGGTCGTCGTCTTCCCCGCGCCATTTGGGCCTAGGAAACCGACGACTTCTCCACGTTTCACTTCAAATGTTGCGTTTTCGAGTGCGGTTACCGAACCGTAATGCTTGGTCAGTCCCTGCGCCTCGATCATCACATCGCTCATAGTCTCCCTCGCGTGTGATCTCCGGGTTTTGTCTAGGGCTGGCGGATGGTAGCCCCGGCTTTAGGCATGTCAAGAGAGCTCCGGGACCCAAACCGCCGAGTGCCGAGGGTTATTCCGGGGTCTCGGAATGGCGCGATTCTTCCGCGTGTTTGAGCTTGCAGACACTCATGGCACGATCCCTGGTATGAAACCCGATATGGCACTTCGGGGGGCCATTGCGCGGGCGTTGCCACGAGCACGCACCGTTCTGCGTCGGGGAGCAGACCTGTGGCCGTGGACGGCGCTCGGAGTGGCGCTCGCCGTGGTGGCTTTCGTGGCCTTATTCAGCTTCGGTTACGAAAAGCTCGATCTGGTTCTGCTCGTCCTCGGCTACGGCGGCGCTGGCCTCTTGGCGATTTCGACTTCTGCCGTCGTGCTGACGGCTCTCGTGCTCAAGCTGCGACGTCGCCGGGCAGTGCAGCCTTGGTCGGCGTCTGTGTTCGAAACCGAACGGCTTTCGCCGACGGGTTTCGTGGTGCCTTCGCTCCGGTGGTTGCCCTTGGTGCGTGTGCGCTGGCAGTGGTTTTCGCCTCCCGCAGTCGAGGTGGAGGGGCGTCGGGACGGCGGTCGACTCCGCGAGCAGGTCGTGATCCACGAAAGAGGGATCTTCGAGGTCGTGACCCGGAGGATCCTCGTCGAAGATGCGTTTGGGCTGGCGCGGTTGGCGTTTCGCGAGCAACAGGCTGGCCCCATCGAAGTGCTTCCCCATCTTGGGGGCATTCGGCGATTGCCGGTGCTGACATCGCTGACGGGGGGTGAGGACTACCCTCATCCGATGGGGCTCGAAGACGGCGACCGTGTCGAGCTTCGGCGATATGTCACGGGCGATCCTGCTCGATTCATCCACTGGAAGGCCTTCAGCCGTACGCGCAAGCTGATGGTGCGAATGCCAGAGCGTTCGCTGAGCCGAGCGCGGAGGACCGTGGCGTATCTGGTTACGGGCCCGCACGACGAAGCCGCGGCTGCAGCGGCGCGTGCGGCCATCGAGGAAGAAGCACTCGGCAGTGACTGGCAGTTTGCCGCGGATGGAGCGCCCGAGCCCACTTCGGATCGCGCCGAAGCACTTCACAAAGTGATGAAATCTGCGCACTTCACGGGTGATAGCGGAAGTGGTTTGCGCCGTTTCCTGGCCGAGGTCGATCGACAAGGTCCGGCCGCGTTGGTGGTGTTCGCGCCGCCTTCCGTGGGAACGTGGATCGCCGAGATCGCCGCGATTGCTCGACGTCGTGTCGGACGGGTGCGCGCGGTGATCGCGATCGATGCAGTTAACGAAGGGAAGCCGCGTCCGCGCTGGCGGCGCTGGGTCTTTTCCCCGGTGGCCGAGCCCGGCGTCACGCGCGTCGAGCTCGAACAGATCGGCCGAGCGCTTGGCCAGTTGCACTGCGAGGTCGTGATCATTGACAGAGTCACCGGAAGAGTTCTCGGCGACGCAGCTCGCGTCACGACTTGGACGCGAAGGGCCGCATGACGACTCGTGCACCATCAGTGTCACTCATCGTTGGCGCTGTCACCGAGGCGGGACGAGCAGCCATTCACGGCCTGGCCTGGGCAGTGCTTGTTGCGACGATGGCACCGCCAGCCGCAGCGGTGGCGGCTTTCGGGGGTGGTTTCATCGGGAACGTGCTCGGGGCCACGCTCGCTCGAACTCGGCTTCGCACCTCGGTCGTGATGCTCGGAGCCGTCGTCGCGATCGGGTTGGTCGTCTGGTTGCGCTGGGCTCTCACCGGCGGTTCGATCTTGGCGACAGTGATCGGCCCGGTTGGCGCTATGCGAGCGTCTGCCATTCTCACGGCCTTGCTGTGCCCGGCGATCGTAAGCGCGGCGTTACGAACGTCATCTTCGCGACGGGCGATCTTCGCGGTGCTCGAGCTATTGCTCGTCGCCGTCGCGTTCACTCAGCTGTTCATCCCGCATCGTAACGGCGCTATCAACCGACCCTTCTACTTGGCAGATTGGATCATCGCTCTCGGATGGGATCCCACCTGGCTCTTCCTCTTCATGGGAGGCACGGCGACGGTGTTTGGATTGGTGCTCTTGTTGCAGGAGCAGCGGTTCGGCCGAGCATTGTTGAATCTTGGCGTGGTGGGGCTCTTGTTGGCGCTCATCGTCATCGCGACACCCATGGTCGGGATGCCGCCGCCCCCTCCTGGAGGTGGCGGGCTCGGTCTTCGACCCGACGAAGCGCAGGGAAAGAACGAAGACAAGGGTCAACGGCAACAGCAGCAGGGGCCCTCTAACAGCGAGCTCGAGTTCCGGAACAAGTACAGCGAAGGCGGTGCGCGCGTGCCGGTGGCCGTGGTCCTGTTCCACGACGACTATTCTCCTCCGAGCGGGGTTTACTACTTTCGCCAGGGCGCTTTCAGTCAATACAACGGGCGCAAGCTGGTCGTCTCGGCGCGGCGTGATGTCGACCGTGATCTGATTCCGCACTTCCCGGCGCGGCCGTTCGAAATCACCGACGCGCCCCCCGCGAACGAGAACCGGGGTCCGCTCGAAACCACCATCGCCCTGATGGCGGATCACACCCAGCCCTTTGCCCTCGAAGCGCCCGTCGAAGTCGAGCCGATGCAGAACCCTTACCCGAATAGGTTCCGGCGGGTCTATCGCGCCATCTCGGGAGTTCTGACCTCCGACTATGCGGCGATGCTCGACGGCGAGCTCGGTTCTCCAAAGTGGTCGAAAGATCAGTGGGCTCACTACACCGAGACGCCTCCCGATCCGCGCTACG
>JAOTYL010000023.1 GCA_029861865.1 Myxococcales bacterium
TGGCACTGGCACTGGCACTGGCACTGGCACTGGCACTGGCACTGGCACTGGCACTGGCACTGGCACTGGCACTGGCACTGGCACTCCTTGTTTTTGGGTTTGGGCCCCTGTTGACCACAGCAGGTGAGGCCACCAGGGGCCCAAACCCAAAAACAAGGAGTCGCACATGCAATCAGAAAACGTTTACATTCGAGCCCGCAAAGTGGTGCAGCAAGTTGCTCCGCTCCTCCAGGTGGTCCGAGCACAAGATCGGGCGCTTGCGGATCAGCTCAAGAGAGCGGCGCAGAGCGTGGTGCTGAACATCGCGGAAGCCCGGGGGAGCGATGCGGGGAATGCGCGGGCCCGATTCGCAACCGCCTGTGGGTCTGCCAAGGAAGTGCGGGCTGCGCTTCATATCGCGAGTGACTGGGGGTACATCGGGTCACAGACGGCGACTCACCTCGACCGAAGGCTCGACGAGGTGTGTGCCATCACGTGGTGCTTGGCGAAACGCTAACGACCGGAGAGCCTCCACGACATCGCGCAGACTTGGTCGAGCGCGATGTCGAGCTCTGCGAATCGCGTTCGGCCGACGTAGCCGTACGCGGCCGCTAGCCGAAGCCCTGCGCGGACCTCTTTGGCGGACCCGCACGCGGTGGCGAACCGCGCCCTGGCCGTCCCCGGGTCATTCCCCTCGGCCTCGGCGAGATTGAGCACCACGCTATTCATAGCCCGCCGAACTTGGTCGAAGAGGTCCCTGTCGGCCTTTCGGATGACCGGAAGAAGAGGCTGAAGCCCCGCCGCCGCCTGAAGTGCCTTTTGCTGAACGATGAGTCCCATGAGTGATTTCCTTTCCGAGGGGCTTGGGCCCTCGCAGAAGGGCGAAGCCCGGGGTCCAAGACGCTCGGAAAGGAAATCACGATGATCAAAGAGTGCTCACACTGACACTGCCGCTGGCACTGACACTGCCGCTGGCACTGACACTGACACTGACACTGTTTCGAGGAGTAGGTGACTCGGACCGCGGCGCGGGATGGGCAGCACAGCCGGGGCCCCATTGCGAGCACGCCCATCCCGCGCCGCGGTCCGAGTCACCGGTTGACGCAGAGCGCTCGCACTGGCACCGCCCCTTTCAATCCCAGAGGCGAAGCGCACCGCGCATCGCTTCCTCGAGCGAGAAGAAACGCACTTTGGCGGGCATATCTCGTTGAAGGTGACGCGCGTTGCCGCCGCCGATATGCAATTCGTCATAGTTGAAGAGGCGCTCGAGCTCGTCGAGGGCATCGATGACTCGCTCGGTCCACCTAGAAGCACCGATGCGCTTGAGCTCCTCGTCACGGATCAGGTCCTCGTAGGTCTTGCCATCGCGAAAAGGGTGATGCCCGAGCTCGAGGTTCGGAACGAGCCGACCGTCGGTGAACAACGCCGATCCGAGTCCAGTTCCAAGAGTTAAAACGAGCTCTACACCATGTCCTTCGGCTACGCCGAGCCCCTGTAGGTCTGCATCGTTGACCGCGCGGACCCGACTACCGAGGCGTTGTTCGAGCTTTGCTTTCAAGGGAACGGCTTTCCAAAGCTCATCGCCCAGGTTTGGCGCGTTGTACGTGACGCCAGACTTCACCACGCCAGGAAAACCAACCGACACGCGATGGTAAACCTCCACTCCGTCGGCCACTTCACAGATCGTAGTGATTACCGCATCGGGAGTCGCTGGGTCTGGCGTCGGGCGGGCCTGCGCGTCCCCCGTGACGGAGCCGTCGTCACTCAACGTGAGGAACTTGATGCTTCCGCCGCCGATGTCGATTGCCAGTGTGCTCATGAGACTGACTCGCGGTGCAGACGATAGTACTCGATCAGTTGTTGTGTGGAGCTGTCGTGCTCGCCGAGTTGCCCGGTGAGCTCCGGCAGGACGACCTTTGCGAGCTGCTTCCCTAGCTCTACGCCCCACTGGTCGAAGCTATAGATGTTCCAGATGACGCCCTGTACGAAAATCTTGTGCTCGTAAAGTGCGATCAATCGTCCGAGCGTTCGCGGAGTCAGCTTTTCGAGCATGAAAGTGTTGCTCGGTCGGTTGCCAGGGAACGCCTTGTGAGGAGCAAGTAGGACGACTTGGTCTTTCGATGCGCCACTTCTGCGTAGCTCGTCACGCGCTTCTTCCTCCGTCTTTCCGCGCATCAGCGCCTCGGCCTGGGCGATGCAATTGGCCACGAGAATGTCGTGATGTTGGCCGAGAGGGTTTTGACTCTGCGCGGGCACGATGAAGTCGCACGGCACCAGATGCGTCCCCTGGTGGAGCAGCTGGAAGAAGGCGTGTTGGCCATTGGTCCCTGGCTCTCCCCAGACGATGGGCCCGGTGCCGTAGGCCACGACTTCACCCTCGCGCGAGGTACGCTTGCCGTTGCTCTCCATGTCGGCCTGCTGCAGGTATGCCGGAAATCGGTGCAGATACTGATCGTAAGGCAAAACGGCGTGCGAGGTCGCACCAAAAAAGTCTCCGTACCAGACCCCAAGGAGCGCCATCAGCACCGGGATGTTCTCGCGTAACGGTGCGGTTCGGAAGTGCTCGTCCACTTCATACGCGCCTGCGAGCAAGTCCTCGAAGTGTTCCATCCCAAGGACGCATGCAATCGAGAGCCCAATCGCAGACCACAGCGAATATCGACCGCCCACCCAATCCCAGAGCTCGAACATGTTGTCGGGGTCGATCCCAAACGCCGTCACCGCCTCGCGGTTCGTCGATAGCGCGACGAAATGCTTGGCGACCGCGTCCTCGCTCCCGAGGCGCTCGACCAACCATTGGCGGGCTGAGCGCGCGTTGGTGAGCGTCTCCTGCGTCGTGAATGTCTTCGAAGCGACGATGAAGAGGGTCGTTTCCGCCCGGACCTCTCGGAGCACCTCGCTCAGGTGGGTCCCGTCGACATTGGAGACGAAATGCGCACGTAACCCTTCTTTCCAATACGGGCGGAGCGCCTCGGTGACCATGAACGGCCCGAGATCCGAGCCGCCGATCCCTATGTTGACGACGTCGGTAATAGCTCGCCCGGTGTGCCCAGCCCGCGAACCGTCACGAACGGCCTCTGCGAATCGCCGCATTTGCTCGAGCACGCGACGCACGTCGGGCATCACGTCGACGTCGTGCACCATGACCGGACGATCTCCCCGATTACGAAGAGCGGTGTGCAAGACCGCGCGGCCTTCGGTCGCATTGATCGCGTCCCCGGCAAACATGCGTTCGATCCAATCACGAACGCCACACTCCTCCGCTAGCTCTACGAGCAGGCTGACGCTCCGATCGGTGACGCGGTTCTTCGAATAGTCGAAGAGAAGGTCGCCCAGCGTCGACGAGAGCCGCCCGGCCCGCGCGGGGTCCTCGTCGAAGAGGTCCCGCATGTGCATATCGCGCACCTCGTCGTAGTGAGCCTGAAGAGCACGCCAAGCCTCGGTATGCGTAGGGTCGACCATCGCTGGACCCCAACTTAGCCTCGACGGGCTTAGTTTACTAGCAGCGGGGCCAGGACGAGCGCGACGATGCTCATCAGCTTCACGAGAATGTTCAAGGAGGGGCCGGCTGTATCCTTGAAAGGATCGCCCACGGTGTCCCCAACGACCGCCGCGTTGTGGGCCTCGCTGCCCTTCTCGTGAACCGAGCCGTCGGTCATCTTGTAACCGCCGCCCTCGAAGGACTTCTTGGCGTTGTCCCAAGCGCCGCCAGCGTTTGCCATGAACAGGGCCATGGCCACGCCTGACACGGTAACCCCTGCAAGCAGGCCACCAAGCGGCTCGGGGCCCATCACGAAGCCGACGATGACCGGCGTGAGAATCGCGAGCGCGCCCGGCGCGAGCATGCGCTTGAGCGAGGCTTCGGTGGAGATCTTCACGCAGCGCGCAGTATCGGGCTTGGCATTACCCTCGAGGAGACCCGGAATCTCGCGGAACTGTCGACGAACCTCTTCGATCATGTCCATCGCCGCAACGCCCACGGCCTTCATCGCCATCGAGGAGAAGAGGAAGGGAAGCATGGCGCCGAGGAAGAGGCCGGCCATGACTAGCGGCTTCGAGATGTCGATGCCGCTGATCTGCGCGGTCTGCGCGAATGCTGCGAACAGTGCGAGCGCCGTCATGGCGGCGGAACCGATCGCGAAGCCCTTACCGATGGCTGCCGTGGTGTTGCCGACGGCATCGAGCTTGTCGGTCCGCTGGCGAACCTTCGGATCTTGTTTGCTCATCTCGGCAATGCCACCTGCATTGTCGGCGATCGGGCCGTAGGCGTCGACGGCAAGCTGAATGCCGGTCGTCGAAAGCATGCCAAGCGCTGCGATGGCGACACCATAAAGGCCGGCGACCTTGGCTGCGACGACCACCCCAAAAGCGATGACGAGGATAGGCAACGCCGTCGATTGCATGCCCACGCCGAGGCCGGCGATGATGTTCGTGGCGGTACCGGTTTTGCTCTGATTCGCGATGCTATCGACGGGGGGCTTGTGCATCGATGTGTAGTACGAGGTGATCAGACCGACAGCGACACCGGCGAACAGACCGGCGACGGTCGCCCAGCCGACATCGGTCCAAGTCACGACCTGACCCTTGAGATTTGTCGCGCCCGCGGCGGGCCACATGTACTTGGCGATCCCAAAGGTGGCGAGAGCCATCACACCCGCGGCACCAAAGGCACCCGTGTCGAGGGCATGCTGAGGATTGCCGCCTTCCTTGGTGCGCACGAAAAACGTGCCGACGATCGAGCAGACGATACCCGCCCCCGCGATCACCAGCGGCATGATCACCGGACCGATCGATGTACGGTCTGAAACCACGTTGAAGCCGAGCGCCAATACCATCGCACCGATGATGGCACCGACGAACGACTCGAACAGGTCTGCGCCCATACCGGCCACGTCGCCGACGTTGTCACCCACATTGTCCGCAATGACGGCGGGGTTACGAGGGTCGTCTTCTGGAAGGCCCGACTCGACCTTGCCGACGAGGTCTGCGCCAACATCGGCTGCCTTCGTGTAGATGCCCCCGCCCACACGCGCGAAGAGCGCGATCGACGAGGCTCCCATCGAGAAGCCGGTGATCACGTTGACCGTTCGGGTCAGCTCCCAACCGAGGACATCATTGAACAGGATGTAGAGCCCGCCAAGGCCCAGCGTCGCCAAGCCGACGACGGTCATGCCCATCACCGTGCCGCCGTTGAACGCCACAGCCAGCGCGGGGGCCAAGCCGTCACGCGCCGCCGCAGTGGTGCGGACGTTGGCGTTCGTCGCGACCTTCATCCCTGCCCACCCTGCAGTCGCCGAGGCGAAGGCGCCCGCGACGAAGGCTCCCGCAATCTGCCAACCGCGCGATGCGTCTCCAAAGTACGCAAACGCGAGGACCGCGCCGACGGCGAGCACGAAGACGGTCAAAACTCGGTATTCCGCTCGGAGGAAAGCCAGGGCGCCCTCCTGAATCCGACCGGCGATCTCGACCATGTTCGCGTCGCCCGGGTCCTGTCTGGAAACCCACAATGCTTTCGACCAGGCAAAAAGGAGAGCGAGCACGCCCGCTGCCGGGGCTGCATAAATCAGTTTGTCCATATTCGCGGAACCTCTATTCGCGCCCGGTCTCGGTGAAGTGCTTGGCGGGCGGCGCGTTTCTACAAGATTTGGAAATCAGGTCAAACCCAGGCGCCTGGAAGTTCCAAGGTCCTGGAAAATACAGTGGAATCAACTCGCCTGGGCTTCGGCGATCGCCTCGCGGGCCGGAGCGAAGTCCGCGGGGCCTCGTACGCTGAGGCGCCCGACATCTCTATCGATTCGGACCAAAAGGCCAGTCAAAACGCGCCCAGGCCCCACCTCGACGAACAGGGAAACGCCGTCGGCGATCATGCGACGAACGCTGTCTTCCCAGCGGACCGGCCGACTGACCTGACGGACCAACGCATCCTTCGCCGAGGCTGCATCGGTGACGGGCTCGGCGTCGACATTGACATACACGGGCACACTCGGGGCCGAAAACGCGATCGCTTCGATGTCCTCGGCAAGTCGTCGCTCCGCCGGTTCCATCAATGTCGAATGAAACGGGGCGCTCACCGGAAGAGAGCTCGCGCGGGCGCCCGCCTCCTTGAGCTTCACCCCTGCCTCTCGGACCGCGCTAATCTCTCCCGCGATCACGATCTGCTGTGGCGAATTGTAGTTCACCGCCTCCACCAGCCCTGGTACCTCTGCACAGATCCGTTCTACCAATGTTCGGTCAGCTTTGAGGACCGCCGACATCGCGCCTTCGCCGTAGGGCACCGCCTCTTGCATGTAGAGGCCCCGCTTTCGAACCAACCGCACCGCATCGGCAAGGTCGATCGTGCCGGCGGCAACGTGGGCCGAGTATTCGCCCAGGCTGTGCCCCGCTAAGACGTCGAATGGCACGTCGAGTGCACGAAGGAGCGCTATCGACGTGGTCAAGACTGCAGGCTGCGTGTTGGCCGTCTGCTTCAGTTCTTCTTCGGGGCCTTCGAAGCAGAGGTCCGACAGCTTTGCGCCGAGGGCGGCATCGGCGGCATCGAACACTTCTCGCGCGGCCTCGAACTCGTCATACGCCTCGCGGCCCATTCCGACCTTTTGACTACCCTGACCCGGGAAAACGAGCGCGACCTTGCCCATCGCGGAGCTGCATAGCACGATTTGAGGGGGGCTAATCTTGGAAGAACCGAACAACGCCGAAGACGCCGAGCATTTGAGCGCACTATCGATCGGTCATTACATCATGGCGGGTCTCTCGGCGCTGAGCGCAATACCTTTGGTGGCCTATGCCTTCGCGGGCGCCAAGCTTGCCGAACAGCTCAGCAACGAGATGGCGCTAACCATGGGTGACATCTCTGGTCAAGCGGGAGTCGACCCCCTTGCCGGCGCCCCCATGGAGATGATGGAGGATCTCGGCACACTGATGATCACGATGACGGCTCTGGGCTTCTTGTTGGCCGTGGTGACCGCGATCGGCTTCTTTCTGGTCGGGCTGAAGCTGCGCCAACGCCAATGGTGGACGTTCTGCTACTTGAGCGGCTGGGGCGAGTGCTTGCTCTTTCCGTTTGGGACGATCCTCGGGGTGTTCACGATCATCGTACTGTCGCGCCCGACGGTGAAGCGCTCGTTTGGCATGCGCTGATTGACAACGACCCCAACCCGCCGTACCGATCAACGTTGTCTGGAGGCTATTCGATGGTTGAAGCAGAAGAGCTCGAACAAAGGATTCGCAAGGGCCTGACGAACGTGTCTCACCTCGTGCTCACAGACCTCACCGGCACCAAAGACCACTGGGAGGCGCTGGTCGTTTCCGAAGCTTTTGACGGCAAAAACCGCATCGAACAGCACCAAATGGTCTATTCGGCGCTAGGCGAGCTCATGGCGGGCCCCGTCCATGCCCTTGCGCTCAAGACCTACTCGCCCGAGAGTTGGGCTAAGCAAGAGGGTTAAGATGGAAGATTCTGTCCGACAAGAGATTCAGGGCATCATCGACTCGAACGACGTCGTCCTTTTCATGAAGGGGACCAAGCACTTCCCGCAATGTGGCTTTTCCGCCACGGTCGTCGAGGTGCTTCGCCGGTCGGGCTCGGAGTTCCAGGACGTGAACGTTCTGGAGAATCCGGAGATTCGACAGGGGATCAAGGAGTTCGCCAACTGGCCAACGATCCCGCAGCTTTACGTCCACGGGAAATTCGTCGGTGGCTGCGATATCGTCCGCGAAATGTACGAGAAGGGTGAACTCGACGCCGTGCTTTCTGCTAAAGAAAGCTGAGGCGGCAAACCCTGATGGCCGAGCTTCTTGGCGGCAAATACGAAGTGCTCGAGCTCGCCGGCGAAGGCGGCATGGCGAAGGTGTATCGTGGCCAAACCCATGGTGCCGCAGGGTTCGTTCGCCCGATCGCCATCAAGCGCGTGTTGGCGCCGCTGAGTCAGAACCCCGAGTTCCTCAAGATGTTCGTCGAGGAGGCACGCGTCGTATCCGAGCTCGAGCATCCAAACATCGCCCAGATTCACGACTTCGATCGCGACCGGACAGGGGAGTACTACTTGGTTCTGGAGTGGGTCGATGGCCTCACACTCGCCGAGTGGCGACAAGCCTATCGCAAGAACGGCCAGCAAACCCCCTGGCATCTGGTCGCCGCGATCGGGATCGAAGTATTGAAAGCGCTCCACGCCGCCCACGTGCGTGTCGACCGGAGTGGAAACACAGCCCCGATCTTTCACCGTGACGTGACACCCCAGAACGTGATGGTCAGCAAGTGCGGCGTGGTGAAGCTGACCGATTTCGGGCTCGCGCGCGCGATGGATCGCAGCAGCATCACGAGGCCCGGCTTCGTGAAAGGAAAGATCGCCTACCTGGCGCCCGAGCTCACTTACGAAGCAGACCCGAGCGCACAGACCGATCTCTTCAGCGTCGGCGTGGTGCTTTGGGAGGTTCTCGCAGGGGAAAAGCTTTTCAAGGGGAAGGATCCCCTCCAAGTCTTGGGGACCATTCGAGGCATGGAGATTCCTAGCCTCGCCGAGATGCGGCAAGACATTCCTGCCCGCCTCCGAGAGATCATCGGACGAGCACTTCAACGTGAAGCCAATGACCGATACCCCACGGCGCATGCAATGGGGCGTGACCTCGCGGCCCTTCTCCGTACGACGGAAGAACCAACCGACTCTGACGTGATCGCCAGAAGCATTCAGTGGGCCCGGCGACAGCTCGATGAGGAAGATCAAGCCGGACCCCCAACCAAGCCGTTTCCCGCCGAGCGCGCACTCGCCCTCGCAGGCGCTGCCGACGAAACGATCCCCGACACAAGCATCCCCCTCACCCGAAGAACCAAAAGACATTAAAGGGGACAGTCCCCTTTTCCGCAGCCTAGAATAGGTTGACGCCTAGGCCGAACAGCACCGAAATGACGATGAAGGGCGGCGTCATGCCGATCATCGCGGCGATCATGTAGTCGCGGAAAGTGACGCCGGACATCGCGAGGGTGTAGTTCACCGGCGGTATCGCCCATAGGAACAAGCGGATCACGATCATCGAGCGGAGGGGTTCGTCCTCGAGGCGGTCGAGCCACTTCTTGAGAAAAGGTACCTTGATTTCCTTGAGGGGTTGCCCCCCAATCGTTCGAACGATGACGAAAGAAATCCCAACGGAAATCGTGGCAGCGATGACCGAGGCAACCGCCCCCCAGAGAGGACCATACGCCAGGCCGGCAACGGCAACGAATATGAAGCCCGGGATGTAGAGCAACTGGCCGACCGCAAACATCGCCGCAAACACGAAGAAGCCCCCAATCCCGGCAGACTGCATCGACCCTCGAATTCCTTCGACCGTGAGCTCCTCGTTGAAGCCGGTCGAGCGGCCGATCGCGTAGATGCTCCCGAGAAAGAGTGCCAACACCGTGAGGCGCGCCAGGGTCCGATTCACGAGGCGCAGTAGTGCACAGTCGTCAGGCGAAGACCAGCGCGTTCTGGCGGGCTATGGCTTGAGTAGCGTATCCAAGGGGTTGCGCGTGACCCGGTTGGATCCGTCGAGCGAATTGATGTCGATGCGACTCAGGTCCACCCGGGGTGAGAAGATCGCCTGGTGAAACGAGTCCACCACCCTTTGCCGATATGAGCTTCCAGTCTCGTTCTCTTCGAGAGCTACCTCGCTACAGCCCCACGATGTGCCTGTTAGTCCCAGCAAGCAGGCCTGCCCCCCTTGCACCTGAATCCGCAACCCATCGTCCGAAAGCGCGAAGCGTGGCGAGCGACGCAGCGCCTTCGCGACCTTTTGGTCGATATCGGATCCGGACGATTCAACTCTCACGGGAAGCGACCAACCGAGGCGTCTGAACAGGCCGGGATCCGCGCCAAGAACCTGCTCGTAAAGGGTCGCGGTTCGCCGCGGGTCCGAAAGCGAGCTGGCCAGTACTGCTCTCACGCGTTCACGGAGCAGAGCATCGCCCGGCTGCAAGCCCTCGAGCGCGCGCTCCGCATGCTCGATCGCGTCGTCGTAGCGCCCTTGCACCAGAGCGACCTCGGCAAGCACCGCTTCGTAGTACGCAAAAGCGCCTTCCCTAGGGTCTTTGACGCGCACGCGATCAACCGCGGCGCGCGCCACGCCAGGGCCCAGCACGGGGATCAACTCGCCGATCAGCCAAGGCGGCATGACCGCGCTTCGGGCCGTTCCGATCGCAAACGTCCCGACCAACCGAGAGTTGTCATCGAGAAATCTTGCTACCTGGCGTGCGCTCATCCAAGCCTGGAAACGCAACCAGGCTGCCTTTGCATGGGCCCACCAACGTTGATGAAAAGGCTTGGCAACTGCGCGCTCGACCGTCATCTCCGCGAGCATCAGCCGGGCCTGACGGTCGAGCAACGCCACGATACTTCGATCCTGCTCTGGATCGCGACTGTTGTGCGCACGGCGATCGGGCAGCACGATCGCCTTGTCCGTGATGCGCAAGGCTTCGTCAGGCCTTCCCATCAGCAACAGGAAGGCAGCCAACGACCGACGGGCTTCGTTACGATCGGAATCCCTCACGTGAGCTGGTCGCGCAGCGCGATGACGAGGCACTTCTCTCAGCGCAGAAAGCGACTCTGCAAAGCGCCCCGCACGCATGTAGAGATCTGCGAGCTCGAGCCAAGGGTTTCCGTACCATGAAAGACCGCTCTTGCTGGCTTCCATCAGAAGACGCTCGGCCTCGTCGAAACGGAAGATCGACCTCGCTGCCTCGGCATAGTTCCCGAGGTCGACCGCGGTCGCGCTACCAAACTGACTTCGTGCATACTCGACTGCATCGCGGCAGGTTTCGTAGCTCTCGACATCGTCACCCGCTTCGAACTCGATCGCGCACAACGCGTTCTTGGCGCGCTCGATTTGATACGGATCGCCAGTCGCCAGGCCTTCCTCGGCGGCAAGGCGCGCTGCGGCAAACTGCCGCTTCTTCATCAGCGGCCACGCGAGCTCTGCCTTCAACTGTGGCGTGTAGAGCTCGTTGTACCGACGCATGAAGTCCAGCTGCTCGTCGTAGTGCTCCAAGTTGCCATGAGTCATCGTGAGGGCGATCAAAATGCGAGCATGCCACCGCCACGGCTGGCTTGGGACTGGCGAGGCCCCATGCTGAGCCTCGAAAAGCTGAAGAGCCCGTGTTTCATGAAAGAGCGCCTTCGGAAAGTTCGCCTCTCCGTAGTGTTGGGCTTGGGCGAAAACCAGATGTCCGACGTACGAGCTCGGATGCTCGACCAGAAATTTTTCGGCCGCGTCTCGAGCTTTGACGTATCGTTGTCGCTCGACGAGATCCCACAGAAGCACCTCCTCAGGAGACGCCTCTTCGCCTTCGAGCAGCAAGGGGTCTGCCATTTCGTCGGCGGAGGCGTGGCATACCCAAAGGCCAACCGTGATCAGCGCCACAGCCAAATGAAGTGCTATCGAAGCACGCATTGGGAGGTCACCTCCGACGCAAGCTCGCTCTCGCAAGCTTTTCGATCTCCACTGCGGCGACCTCGGCGATGAGAGCATCGATGTCTTCGACACCCGGAGCGCATTCCAGCCGATGCTTGAAGACGTAGGGCGCCAGGACCTCGATGTCCTCGGGGGATACGAAGTCGCGACCGTGGATCACCGCGCGCGCCTGCAGGGCAGGAAGCATCAATACGAGCGAGCGCGTCGAGGCCCCCTGCAGCACCCGGGGGTCGGCGCGAAGCAGCCGTGCCAAATCGACGAGGGCCTCCTTGACGACTGGTGCCACATGAACAGCCGAACGAGTTTGCCGCCTAGCGGCGAGCACCTCCTCGCGGGTCACCCCCGGAAAGTCGCCGGCGACCTCGAGGCTTGCCCGTGGATACTGATCGAGCACCTCGAGCTCCGATGCGCGATCGATGTGCTTCATTTCGACCTTGAATAGAAAACGATCGAGTTGAGGCGTCGGCAACGGATACGTCCCAGCAAGGTCGAGGGGATTCTGCGTCGCGATGACGAAGAACAAATCGTCGAGCGGATACGATGTGTTGTCGACAGTGACCTGCTTCTCAGCCATGGCTTCGAGCATCGCTGCCTGCACTTTGGGCGAGGTGCGATTGATTTCGTCCGCCAACACGATGTGAGCAAAGACCGGGCCTCGTCGGAAGGAGAAGCGACTGGTTTCGACATCGAAAACGTTGGTTCCGGTGATGTCGCTTGGGAGAAGATCTGGCGTGAACTGAATCCGACGAAATGCGGAAATCCCAGCGGTCGCTTCTGGCCCTTCGAGCGCACTGCCGAGCGCGCGGGCGAGCGTCGTTTTGCCGGAGCCCGGATAGTCCTCGAGCAGCACGTGCCCGTCGGCGAGGAGCGCGATGAGGACGAGCTCGACGACCTCGTCCCGCCCGCGAACCGCCCCCCGCAACCTGGAGCGAAGTCGTTCGGCGACCTCGCGCGCTCCGGATAGTGAGTCTTCTAAGGATGACTGAATCGCTGGCTGCATTTCTTCTCCGGGCTCTCCAAAGGATGGCATCATTTTGAACGTAACCAAGACCAAGGGGTGATGAACCCCAAAAATCGTTTCCACGCAGGAAAACGCTGGCGAATCTCGCGTCGAACCTCCTCGGCGTCTTCGCGCAACGAGCCCGAGTCTGGTTCATGACGGCCGAAGGCCGAAGCGATGTGCGTACGGGTCAGGCGCTCGAACGCGGGCAATTGGTCGCGAATGCGGGTAGCGAAAGACTCCCGCGATTCACCGGGCGCGCGCAAGACCGACACCTCTCCGATCCGGTCGAGCTCCGCGCGATACACGACCCGCGAAAGAGCGGCGGCAGAGCTCCACTCCGGCGCAACCCGACGCCATCCCTTCACACCGAAGAGAAAGATGAGCGCCGCCGCGAGCAGCATCATGAGCCAGGTGCCGATCGCCATCGTCACGCGGCGCGCGAGCTCTCTGATCTTTGGGAGATCGGTCGCGGAGAGGGGTAGCGGGGAGGCGCCCCGGGCGAGCTCGCCGAGCAGACGTTGAAGGTCGGCATCCATGGGCTGCTCGGGTGGATCGAGCGCGCGCTCGGGATAGACATCCAGCACAACCCACCCAAACCCATCGATGTAGATCTCCGGCCACGCATGAGATGCAGCGCCCGACAGCAGAAGGGACGAACCCCCTTGCCGCGCCGACTCACTGACCGCGTAGCCGGTGGCGACGCGCGCGGGTACGCCGAGGCTCCTCAAGAGATACGTCGCAGCATGGGCGAAGTGAACGCAGTAGCCCGTGAGGTCTCCGAAAAGGAAACTCGCGGTGGGATCTTCGGCCCCACTATGCTCGTTCTTGAGGCTGTAAATCCCCTCTCGACCCAACCATGATGCCACCGAGAACGCCCTCGCGACCTGGCTGTCGGCCAGCTCCTCAGGCACTTCGGATGCAATCTCTGCCGCCAACTCCGCGT
>JAOTYL010000008.1 GCA_029861865.1 Myxococcales bacterium
CCGTGCTTGTCCGCCATCACCTTCATGATCGCGGCCGTCAGCGTCGTCTTACCGTGGTCGATGTGACCGATCGTGCCTACGTTGATGTGTGGTTTGTCTCGGACAAACTTTTCTTTAGCCATCGTTCGTTCCTAGTTGGTCGTTCTTCTGAGTTGGTGGACTCACGGAGCCCAGGATGAGACTTGAACTCACGGCCTCCCCCTTACCAAGGGGGTGCTCTACCACTGAGCTACCTGGGCATAGTCTGAATCGCGTCCGTTTTCACCTGTCTTGAATCTGAGCCCCGGAGGCCATTCGTTGGAGCGGGCGACCGGGGTCGAACCGGCGACATTCAGCTTGGAAGGCTGACGCTCTACCAACTGAGCTACACCCGCAAAATCCTTACGCACTTTCCCTTAGGGTGGAGGGTGGTGGGTTCGAACCACCGTAGGCATAAGCCGGCAGATTTACAGTCTGCTCCCTTTGACCGCTCGGGCAACCCTCCATAGTCGTTCCGTGTTCAGTAGAGCTGGCGATGAGACTTGAACTCATAACCGCCGGTTTACAAAACCGGTGCTCTACCAGTTGAGCTACGCCAGCATGATGGTCGTTTCCGCCATCATGTCCCGCGCCGACACACAGACCCACTTCTGGGATACCGCCCACCACCACGGGGCGGATTTCCTACGGGCGGACCCCCTGAAAGTCAAGGGAATCGGCGCTCAGGACCCCGACGGGGGCACGCAGACCTTACGCTCGTCGTTCGGTAGGTCGACGAAGTCAACGGTGCCGCTGCCGTTGCAGTTGGCTTCATTTGCCGGAGATCGATTGTAATTGCAGTCGGGATACTTGTTCACACAGACCCGAAAACAGTAGTTCGCGCCATCGTCGTGCGTCACGCAGGCCGAGCCCTCCGGGCAATCGACATCCCCGCCGCACCCCTCGAGGCCGCAGTAGCCCCCCGTGAAATCCGGAAGGCATTCGAGCTCGAAGCCCTCGGGCGAATCGCATTCGGCGCTCGCCGTGCATTGCGCCCCGACCCCGATCCGGTCGGCCTCGGTGCCGTCGCCGCATCCGAGCACGAAGAGACCCATACCAATCACAACCACCCAACCCTGCTCGCGTTGTATCATTGCTAAAAAATTACATATTAATCGGACTGCGGCAATCGCTTTGGGTTGCGGGCGACCGCGACGCTCGCTTCGTTCCCTAATCCAGCGAATTTCCGCAGGCGCGCCCGGGCCCGTTCGAGGTCGCCCTCGATCCGGCCGTTCCACTCGGAGCGGACTCCGGTGCGCTGAACCATGCGCAGGGTGAGCTCCCAAAAACGAATCGCGTGACGGATCAGGGGCTGTGCAAGCTCGGCGAGCCGAAGTCGATACTCCTCCGTGTAAATCGCGAGCTCCTCGACGGTCATCGTGCGCTTTGGCGGCGGTGCCGGTGCCATCATGATCGCATCCCAGAAGGCGTCATACATCGACCCGATCCGGTAACCGGCCGCCGAGGCCCAGTAAGCGTCGGTCATTCGAATGGTGTCGAAGTAGGTCCGTTGCGCCTCAAGGAGCAAGCCGGCACGGCGCTCGAGCACTTCACGCTGCGCTTCAACCTTCGCCTGAGGAATAACGATGCTCTCCGACTTCAACCGAACGGTCTCGGCCAACGTGTAGTTTGCCGACGCGACGAAGAAAGGATCGCGGATGCGCTCCTCCTCTGAGCGTGTGCGGTAATAAAGGAGCGCTTCGCGCGCTTCTGTTGCAGCTGCATCCAGATCTCCCCGGCCGAGCCATGCCTCGGCGCGACGAGCCATCACTTCAGATCGCTCGTCGCTCGTCAAACCCGTGTGTCCGAGAAGAAGGTCGGTCGTCTCTAGCGCATCGTCGAAACGATGGGTTTCGACGTACAAAAAAGCGAGCTGAAAGCGGGTATGCTTCGTATCCGCAGAGCCGGGCCGTAATCGAAGAAGGCGTTCGTATCGTTCGGTAGATTCCTGCCAACGTTCCAAACGCTGCAAGCAGAGGCCAGCGTTATAGAGCGACGCAGAGACGTAGCGGCTTGCGGGAAAGGTTTCGACGACGCGATCGAACGAGGTCACGGCTCGATCGCACTCGTCTGCTTTCATCCGTGCAAGGGCTGCGGCAAAAGCGATACGGGCCTCCGCGGTCTGGGCGCGCACCTGCCTCGGCACGGTGGTCTGCTGCGGGCGGGACGCGCATCCCACGCCGAGCAGCACGGTCAGCGCTATGATCGGGGCCGATCGCATTCTTGCTCCAAGTATAGCGGGCTGGGCGGCGGCGTCCCGCCACAACTCTCTCGCGCTATCGCCTTCTACGCCGCGTCGTGAGCGCCAAGCGGCCGCGCTGTGATCATGAGCTCACGTACGCGCACCCACCGACGGAGGGCCCGCCAGTGCGCGTTGGCCATGCACAGAAATCGGACGGCGGTGTCGTTGAACAGCAACCCCGGTTGGTCCCGTATGATTTCCGCGTCGATCCACAGCGGGTCTGGCTCACCCGGCAGGGCGAGCTGCAGTTGCAGGCGATCGGTGCGACGATTGCCGAGGATCGCGAGCGAGTCGAGGTGAAGGCCGTGCTCGCTGATACTGGTGACGAAGGCCGGCAGCACTTCGTCGTCTGCTACGAGCTGGGCGTAGAGCGCCACCGGAACATACGTGTCACGGTGAGCACTGAACAACATGGTAGTGTCGAAGCTAAGGGGGCACGTCCGCGGACGCAAGAAAGTCGCGGTATCTGTCCCGAGCGAAGGCGCTGTATGATGCGCCGATGGTCGGCCCGGCCCTCACGATCGCCGCTTATCTCCTTGGCTCGATATCGTTCGGGCTGATCCTCGCCAGGCGACGAGGTGTCGATTTGCGGGGCATCGGTAGCGGCAATATCGGCGCCACCAATGTCGGCCGAGCCCTTGGCAAACGGGCTGGCCAGGTCGTGCTCGTCGTGGACATGCTCAAGGGATTCGCACCGGTCGCGCTCGCGCGATGGGTCCTTGATCTCCCCTGGCCCTGGATCACCGGCGTCGGCCTCGCGGCTGTCGTGGGGCACGTCTTTCCGATTTGGTATGGCTTTCGGGGCGGGAAAGGGGCAGCAACGTCCGGCGGCGTCCTGTTGGCGGCCCTGCCCCCGATCGGAGCCCTGACATTGCTGACCTTCGTCGTCGTGAAGAAGTGGACGCGCCTGGCGAGCGTTGGCTCGCTGTCGGCCGCCACGGTCGGCGCGGGGTCGACCTTGGCGATCGACGGCCGTCAATGGCCGGTGCTGCTGGCGACCGGCTTGTGGTTTCTCGTCCTCCTGCGCCATTGGGAAAACATCATTCGATTGCTTCGTGGTGAGGAACGGGCCGGCTAACGCTGTTTGACGGATGCCACCGGGGTGTGATAGCAAAAAATGAATGGCGATTCATTCAGCGACCAACAAGCGAAAGAGCTCGGCTCCCGACAAGCGCGACCGCATCGTCAAGGCCGCGGTCAAGGTCTTTGCCAAGAACGGCTTCTACGCGACCCGAGTCAGTGAGATCGCGAAGGCAGCCGGCGTCGCCGACGGGACCATCTACCTCTATTTCAAGAACAAAGACGACGTGCTGATCTCGATCTTCGAAGACGGCATCCAGCAACTGCTCGCAATCCTCCGGAAGGTGGCCGCCTCTGATGACCCGGTCGAACATCGGATCACGCGCATCATCGAGCTTCAGCTCGGCCTGCTCGAGGACCAACGAGACCTCGCGGAGGTCATCACGGTCAACCTGCGCCAATCCTCCCGGCTACTCAAGCAGTACGCCGCGCCCTTGTTCATGGAGTATATCGAGGTCCTCGCAGGTGTGGTCGACGAAGGTCAACAGCAGGGGGTTTTCCGAAGAGACCTCAACCCACGCGTGGTCGCTCGCGCTCTGTTTGGAGCGCTCGATGGCATCCTACTGACCTGGGCACTCGGCGAGGCTGATCCACAGGCCCTGCGAAAAGCGGCGGGCCACTGCGCCAGCTTGTTTCTCGAAGGCCTCAAAGAACGGTGATGCGCCTTAGGGCCGCTGTGCCGGAGCGAAGGAAACCGCGTCGACCAATTGCTGGCTGACTTCCCAAAGACGCTTCCCTTCAGCCTCGTCTTGGCTGACGGGATTTGGCTTCGCTTCTTTGGAGGACTTGACGAAGTACTTGCCGGTCACTCCGTCGAGCTCTGCGGCCGTAGCGACGTAGATGGGCATCTTCGCGCCAGCCTCCTCGGTTAAGATGAAGAGGCGCGCGACGGGTGACCGATGCAAGAAATTGAGAAATGCATTGTTGCGAGTGATCCGGCTGCGCACGTTTCCAGGGTGAACCGCGTTCGAAGTGACACCGAGGCGCCTCCAGCGTCGCGCGAGCTCGTTCGAGAAGAGCACGTTAGCAAGCTTGGAATGCGAATATGCTTTAAACCCCCCCCAGTTCTTCTCGAACATCAGGTCGTCCCAATTCATCGACTTCGGCCGAAGGTGCATCGATGAGGACACGTTGACGACCCGCGACGGCGCGCCCGCGACGAGCAAGTCCTCGAGCTCGGTGGTGAGAAGGAAGTGCGCCAGATGATTGACCGCGAAAGTATCTTCATAGCCGTCTTTGCTGAGAGTTCGATCCTTGTGCCAAACGCCGGCGTTATTGACGAGGACACTGAGCGACGGAAACTTCGCTCGGATGTCGCGCGCGAGCCTCCGAACTTCGGCGAGCGATGAAAAATCGGCTTGGAAGGTTTCGATCCGTGCGGCGGTCGAGGCCAAGTCTTTGGCCGCTTTTTCTAGACGCTCTGGATTGCGAGCCACGATCCCCACGACATCGAAATGAGACGCGAGGCCCCGAGCGGTTTCGAGCCCGATGCCACTGCTGCCGCCGGTTACCAGCACGCAACGCTCGGCTCTTGCATCTACGCTCATGGCGCGCTTCTATTTCACACGTGGCGCCCGAAGGCCAGAAGTCGCTCCCTATCGTAGGCGTGATGGGCTCCGGCACATCGGCAGACGCCAACCGTTGTGCAGAGCTCGGTCGATCTCTAGCCGGAGAGCGCGTTCATTTGCTCACCGGAGGCGGGCGAGGCGCCATGGAGACGGTGAGCCGTGCTTTCCACGACGTCGAGGGCCGCCAAGGCTTGGTCATTGGCGTTCTACCTGCAGCAGGCCCCGACGACGCGAGCCCTCCACCAGGCTACCCGAACCCATGGGTGGAGCTGTCGATTCGGACGCACTTGCATCTCAGTGGAATCGAGGGAACGAAGGTCGCGTCTCGGAATCACATCAACGTGCTGAGCTCCGATGTCATCGTCGCATTGCCAGGAGCCCAGGGCACCCGCAGCGAGGTCGAGCTAGCGCTTCGCTACGGAGTACCGATCGTCGCGTATCTGCAGGACCGCGCTGAAATTCCTCAACTCCCCGACTCGGTCCTCGTTGTTGACCGCCTCGAAGACGTTATCGCCTTCGTCGATCGCGCTCTCGGCCGCAGTCCTTGACACTCGCACGAAACGCGCCTAGAAAGCCTGCGTTTTGCAGCCTGTTGTGAGCCTGAAGGGCTCGTCAACCTGAGGAGGAAACGTGAAGATCCTCGTATCCATCAAGCGGGTGGCCGACCCGGACAACGCAAGCAAGCTCAAGGTGAGTAGCGACGGCACGGCTGTCACATCCGAGGGGCTCGAATGGAAGATGAACCCCTTCGACGACTGGAGCCTCGAAGCCGCACTTCGACTGACCGAAAACGCCGCTGAGAAGAACGCGCGCGTTGGCGAGGTCGTGCTGGTGTCGATCGGGCCAAACGATGAGCACACCCAGCGGATCATCCGCGAGGGGCTTGCCAAGGGGGCGGAGCGCGGCATCCTCGTCGAAGCGGACGATGCCAACCTCGACTCCAACGTCGTCTCGCAAATTCTGAAGGCAGTCGTCGACAAGGAAAACCCAGACCTCGTCGTGATGGGCAAACAGGCCGCCGACGGTGATTCCAACGTGGCAGGGACCAAGTTAGCCGCGCGTCTCGGCTGGCCGATCATCAACTACGCGATGAAGATCAGCACCAACGATGACGGAAAGACGCTTGAGGTGAAGCGTGAGCTCGACACAGGCGTCGCGACCGTGAAGGTGACGGGGCCGGCCGTCATCACCACCTCGGACCGAATCCTTCAGCCGGAGTCGGTGAAGAATGGGATAACCCCCGCTGATCATCAATACGCCAAGCTCGAGGTCGGGGGCCGCTACGCGTCGCTTAAAGGCATCATGCAGGCCAAGAAGAAACCGATCGACCAGATGTCGCTCGGCGATCTGGGCATCGAAGCAAAGGTAGCGCTCAAATATACGAAGTTCGAGCTGCCGCCGGCGCGCTCGGGCGACACCACATTCGTCGAATCGGTCGAGGACCTCGTCGACAAGCTTCACAACACAGCCAAGGTCATCTAGTGCCCTTCGAGATGCGGAAAGGAAATACCAAACATGGCTAAAGTTCTCGTGGTCGCCGAGTTGCTCGAGGGTAAGACACGCAAAACCACTCTTTGTGCGGTGACCGCTGCAAAACAGATCGCGGAGGGCACCGGCGGTTCGTTCGACATTCTCTCGATTGGAGAAGGCGCGGGCGCGGCTGCCGCAGAGCTCACTGGGTACGGCGCAGGCAAAGTCCTCAAAGCCGACATTCCCGGCGGTTACGTCTGCGAGAAATATGGACCGACGGTCGCCGAGATCGGCAAGGGCTACGATGTGATCGTCGCGTGCGCGAGCGCTTTCGGAAAGGATCTCCTGCCATGGGTGGCAGCCAAGCTCGATGCGGGCATGGCGTCCGAGATTGCGGCGGTCCATACCGATGCCGGAAAGCCCAGGTACACGCGCCCGATGTACGCCGGCAACGTTTCTGGCAACGTCGAAATCCTCACCGGCAAGCACGTCGTCACGGTTCGGCAGTCGGAATTCGACGCGGCCACAGAGAGTGGCGGATCGAGCCCAGTCGAAGACGTGGCGATTGCGACTGACCCTGCGGCCGACAAGGTCGAGTTCATCGGCGTCGAGGTCATGAAGAGCGAGCGCCCCGAGCTCACGGACGCCGACGTCGTCGTGTCTGGAGGAAGGGCCCTCAAGAGCGCAGAGAACTTCACCAATGTGATCGAGCCGCTGGTGGATGCTTTGGGAGCCGCCATGGGGGCCTCGCGCGCTGCTTGTGACGCGGGCTACGTGTCGCCTGAGCTCCAGGTCGGTCAAACCGGTAAGGTCGTCGCGCCGAAGCTCTACGTGGCGATCGGCATCTCGGGAGCGATCCAACACTTGGCTGGCATGAAGGGCAGTAAAACGATCGTCGCGATCAACAAAGACAAGGAAGCGCCGATCGCGCAGGTCGCCGACTACTTCCTGGTCGCTGACCTGTTCGATGCAGTGCCCGCCCTCACCGAAGAGGTGAAGAAGCTCTGAGCCTCTGACCATGCAGAGCGGGCCCGGACGGCGTTGCCGCCCAGGCTCTTTTGTGGGCTCTTCGGGTCGAGTTGTGCACAATTCGCAGATGGTCTCTGGGTTTCTAGCCCTTGTGGGGGCTGGCGTCTTGGTTGGGAGCCTGTGGCTTCTCGCACGGCGGCGGCGAGGCGCTCCGGTGCCGAGGCAGATCCGCTCTCCCGACGGCGTCATGAGCCGCCCTTCTCCACCGATGCCGGAGGAGGTGACGGACCAGATACCGATCGCCGTGAAAAGCTGCCCCGTGTGCCTGACGGAGTACTCCCCTCGAAACCACTTCTGCGTCAGGGACGGCGCTGAGCTGATCGATGGACCGCCATCGGGGCCGTTCTCGCACGGGATGATTTGCCCTACTTGTCGCCGGGCCTACTCACACGATGCCGGCTTTTGTCCCGAAGACTCCGACGAGCTGGTGCCCTACGGACTGTATGGCGCTGCAAGCTCCACGCACCCACCCGCGAGGCTCGATTCGAGGAAGATCTGCCCGGAATGCGGCGAACAACACACCTCCGCGCACACCTTCTGCAGCCGGGATGGGACCGAGCTGGTGGTCGTCAACTGAGAACCATGGCCCGATCGGGCGCTCAACCCTCAAAAACCACCCAATGATCCCCAAGGCCGTGGGTCCAAGGATGCGGGGAGATGATTCGTGGACTTCTTGCTCGAGAGCCAACGGGACGGCTATGATCTTGGTCCTAAAGGGGAATCTTCGATCCGGGGGGCAGCAGGCGAGGCCTCGGGAGGAGACGGGGGCGATAGATGAAGATCGTTTGCGATAGTTGCGGGGCCAAATACTCCATCGCCGACGAGAAGGTGGCGGGGAAGATCTTCAAGATCCGGTGCAAGAAATGCTCATCAGTTCTCGAGGTCCGAGGCGACCAAACCGCTGCCCAAGCTCTCGATAGCGCCAGTCAGGTGGATGCAACCCCCGATGGCGGCTGGTATATCGTCGTCGATGGCGAGCAGCGCGGGCCTTTGCCTCCGATCGAGCTCAGCCAGCTGTTTGCCAAAGGTAGTGTGCACCTCGACTCCTATGTTTGGAAAGAGGGGTTCGATGATTGGAAAGTCGCCGGCGAGGTACCCGAGCTGGTGCAGGTCCTCGGTGGCGTGGGATCGACCCGGCCAAGTCAGACGGACGAGCTTACGACCGACTCGACCACATCGCTCGGAGCGGGCCGTGATCTCTTCGGCGACACCAATGGCCGCGAGCCGACCGGTGAGATCGAAACCCAGGAGGACGCATTCACCGGCTTCGACGAAAGCCCTGCAGGTCTCGACAGCCCCGCAGACGCACCCCTTGCAGCGTCGCACGAAGGCGACCGGGGGCCCCTCGGCGGCATGAGCGGGGGACCTGACGGCGGAGCGGTGGTCGCGACGCCCGCTCGGATGACGGGCCAACGCAATGAGAACTCGGTGCTCTTTTCCTTGAGCAACCTTCAGCAGCTTGCGTCTCGCGGCGGCTCCGCGGGCGACGCATCGACCGAACCGGCATCTGTACAACCCGCGACGCCAGCTAGTGGTGAAGGCTCGGGATTGATCGACATTCGCGCGCTCGCGAAGTCCACGACGCCGGGAACCAAGACGGCGCCCTCGCAAGCGGTCGACGATCTGCTCGCGATCGGGACTAGCCCGGGGGCCGGCACGCTCGGTGGACCGCTCCTCGGACCGGCGCCGATGGAAAGCTCGGAAGGCAACCGCTGGCTCTGGATCGCCGGCGCGATCATCGCCGTGATCGCGATCGTGGGCACAGGTTTCGCGGTAGGGATGGCTTTTGGCGGCTCGGGAGACGAGGGGCTCGAGGTGGCTAGTGGTTCGAACGCCGTCGCGACGGCAGCACAGGCGCCGGCTCCCGAACCCGATACAGCCGTGGCAATCGAGGCCCCAGAGCCCGAGGAAGTGGCTCAGTTCGAAGAACCCGTCGAGGAACCGCTCGAGGCGCCCGAGCTCGAGGAGCCGGTCGTGCAGAAGGCTCCAATCTCGACCCGCCAGAGCGCCGCCACGAAGAGGCGCACGCGACCTCGAAGCACGACGACGGATCCGACCACGGAACCTGCGCCTACCAAGAAGCGAAGCGGCAACAATCTCGACGCCCTCATGGACGAGGTCGTCGGCGGCTCATCGTCAAGCTCGAAGAAGGCCACGACAGCGTCGAAGTCCAGCTCGACCGGTTCCAGCCTTCCGGACGCGCCCTCGCGAAACGACGTCAAGACCGCCCTTCAAGGCGTCAGCGGCGGCGTGAAGGCCTGCAGAACAGACTCGGGCGGCACGGCCACCGTTGACGTGACGTTCAGTGGCAGCACCGGTCGAGTCAGCAGAGCCAAGGTCACGAGCGGTCCCTTCAAGGGGACACCGGTCGGCGGATGCGTCGAAAAAGCCGTGCGGCGCGCAAGGGTCCCGCGCTTCAAGCAGTCGGTGTTCAAAGTGAAGTTCCCGTACCGCCTCTAGGCACGCGAGGCGCCGACCTGGTCACCTCAGGTTCTCGAGAAACCTCACACCGGTCGCCACCCCGAACCCCGTGCCACCCTTTGGCAGCCGACCGTGTGCGCTCTCTACGAACGCAGGACCGGCGATGTCGAGGTGCATCCACTTCATCTCCTCGGTGAACTCCTCGAGAAAGAGCGCAGCCGTGATCGAGCCGCCGTAACGCCCGCCGATGTGCTTGAGGTCGGCGATCGGGCTCTTGAGCTTCGACTTGAGGTCTTCGTCGAGGGGCATTCGCCAAAACGCTTCGCCTTCAATTTCGGCGGCAGCAAGATAGTTCTTGGCTAGGCTGTCATGGTCCGTGTAGAGCGCAGCGCGCCACGGACCGAGCGCCACCATGCAGGCTCCGGTGAGCGTCGCATGATCGATCATCACGTCGGGCTTCAGCTTGCGGGCCGTCCATGTCAGCACGTCCGCGAGCACTAACCTGCCCTCCGCGTCGGTGTTGATGACCTCCACCGTCTTGCCTTGAAGTGACTTGTAGATGTCGCCAGGACGGTAGGCTTTTGAACCGGTCATGTTCTCAGTCGATCCCACGACCGCATGGACCTCGACTGGAAGCTTGAGCCGCGCAGCTGCAAAGACGATCCCGAGCGTCGCCGCGGCACCGGCCATATCGCACTTCATGTCAATCATCGATCCCGCGGGCTTGATGCATAGACCGCCCGCATCGAAAGTGAGGCCTTTGCCGACGAAGGCCACCTTCTTCTTGGCGCCCCGGGGCTTGTAGGTGACGTGGATGACGCGCGGCTCGATCGCGCTTCCTGCGTTGACGGCAAGCAAGAGGTTCATCCCCTCTTTCTTGATGCGCGCCTTGTTCCAGACGCTACAGGTCAGGCCGAGCTTGCGCGACTCGGAGGAGGCAGCGCGTGCCAAGGTGATCGGATTCAGATCGTTTGGAGGCCGGTTGACCAAATCGCGGGCGAAGTTGACGCTCTCCGCGAGCGAGCGCCCGGCCTTGATCGCTGCGACGAGCCCCCGTTGGGCTTTGGAGGCCTTGAGGATGACGGCGCTCGTCAATCCAGCGGAAGACTTCTTGTCACTCTTGTATTCGACATAGCGATAGGCCCCCGCGATCAACCCTTGCGATACGGCGCGAACGGACTTCACGGTGACCTTCGGCAGCTCGACTGCAGCGGTCTTCTGCGCACGGGCGGCCGATGCGAGCGAATGCCCCAATGTCCACGCAACTTTCTGTGGGTCGCTTTCCTCGCCGATCCCGACGAGTAGCAGCCATCGTGCCTTGGCGCGGCCCCCTGCAGCGACCTTGAGCGTCTGGGAGGCCTTTCCTTCGAAGCGCTCATCGATGGTAAGAGGCTTGATGGTTCCCTTGCCGGTGACGGCCTCGATCTGGCCGATCGCCTTGTTGAACTTCGTCTTGGCCGAAGGGACCGCCACGGCAACGATGTCGGCGGCGGATTTGTCGAAGGTAGCGGCAGAAAGTGAAATCTTCATCTGTCTCCTTTATGAGGGTGAAGCCCCGTGGCCAAGGCGAAGGGTCGTTTCGCGCACTTGGCTCGCGGATACTGACAGGAAGTTCGAGACGCAACAAACGGAAGCGCGACCTGTACCATCGGCGGACGCCGGCGGATGGTGCCGAGACCGCCGACCTCGACGTCGTAGGTGCGCGAGATCACGCTCTCGATCATTGGCATCGCTCATGCATTGAGGTCGCCCACACATCAAAGAGGAGGATCCATGCTCGAAGACAACAGCCAACGTGGAGTGAAGCTCGCCTACACCATCGTGGAGCGCGACAAGGACGGACGGAAATTCTGGGTGCGCGTGGGCGCCGCCTTCGTCAATCGAGACGGCAGCTTGAACGTCAGGCTCGATGCCATGCCGGTCAACGGCCAGCTGCACATCCGCGACTACCAACCGCCCGAAGATCGCGACGCAGTGCGGCGGGGCCAAGCCGCATGATCCGCGGGGTTCTCGCCCTCGCGATCCTGCTGGCCACCCTGTACACGGCCCACGCCATGGCCGCAGGTACCGACGCCGGTCCTCCACCTGAGCAGGCTCCGGTCGCTTCCGAAGATAGGCGGATCAACATCAACACGGCCGACCCCGAGGAGCTCGTGCAGCTTTCGGGGATCGGCCCCACCCGAGCCCAAGCAATCGTCAGCGCACGCGAGAAACGACGCTTTCGGCGGATCGAAGACATTCTGCGGGTGCCCGGGATCGGTCGAAAAACCTTCGCACGGATACGCGACTCGATCCGCGTGCGATAGGTACAACGTCCGCGCACGGCCCACTGCGGTAGTGCTAGGGTGGGTCGCATGGGCCCGCCGATCGAGGTTCGCGAAGCCACGGAAGCCGACCAAGAAACCGTCCTGCGGTTTCACCGAAATCTTTATCAGTCGCACCGGGATGAGGTGGTCCCTACCGACGTTCTCCCCCTGATCGAGTACCGCGATTACAAGCAGGTGGTTGAGGACGACGTCAAGGTCCTTCTCGCCGACCGAAACAGCCATATCTTCGTTGCCGAGTCGGAGGGAGTGCCGGTGGGCTACATCACGGGGCGAACGACGGACGAGCCACATCGCGTGCTGGCGCGGCGAGGCGTCGTGGAGGACTGGTACGTAGCCCGGGCACACAGGGGGCAAGGGATCGGCGCCGCCCTCCTCAGGAAGATCGAAGAGCGATTCCGTTCGGTAGGGTGCGAGGTGATCGAGTCCGGGACTTGGTCCTCGAATGAAGGAGCGCGAAAAGTTCACGACGCGTTCGGCTTCGAAGAGATCCGAGTCACCTACCGCAAGCGCCTGTGAGTCTCACTGCCATTTTCGCTGGCACCGACACTGACACTGACACTGACACTGGCACTGGCACTGCTAGTGCACGGCGGGGCGGAGGGGGAGTGTCTCGATAATTTTTGCTTCTTCTTCGAGCAGCTCGTTCAGGCGGGTCTCGACCGCATTGGCGGAGAAGTACTCGCGGGCGAGGCGGACGAAGACCCCGTGGTGGCGCGCTTCGGAGCGGGTGATGTCGAGGTAGAAGTCTTTGAGAGGCCCCGGCTCGAGGGCCTCAGCGACTAAGCCAAAACGCTCGCATCCCCGCGCTTCGACGATGCCCAGCACCAAAAGCCGATCGAGAAAGTACTGCTCAGGGCCGCGCTTGATCAACCGCATGAGCGCGCCAACATAGGGGTCTCTTTCGTCCGGCTGAGTCGAAAGCCCGCGGTCCAAGACTATCGCCATCACGCGAGCGAAATGGTCGAGCTCCTCTTGCGCGAACGGAATGAGCTCTCGAACCAACGTGGTGCGGTCCGAATAGTGCGACACCAGCTTCAGCGCAGTCGCAGAAGCTTTCCGCTCGCAAGCGGCATGATCGAGCAGAAATGCATCGAAATCGGCTCGCACCACGTCGATCCAAGCAGGGTCGGTTTTTCGGCGTAGGCGCAACATGTCACCCGCGAAGCGCGTCTAGAATCGGCTGGATCGCGCCTCGACGGAGCTTCAGCCCTACCCGATTTGCGATCACCACCGAGCTGATGTCGGCGATTGGTTCGAGCGTCACCAGGCCATTTTGTCGTAGCGTCTCGCCGGTTTCAACGAGATCGACGATGACGTCGGCAAGGCCAGTTAGCGGTGCGAGCTCGACCGACCCCTGACAAAAAATGAGCTCGATGGGGATTCCCCTAGAGCGAAAGTGCTGCTCGGCGATGTTGGCAAACTTGGTTGCGACACGCAGAGGACGCTCGCCCCGTCCGGTGATCGCCTCGTCCGGTAAGCCGCAAACCATCATGCGGCATCGACCGATGTCGAGATCCACGGGTGCGAAGACATCATAATCGCGCTCCATCAAGACATCGCGGCCGACGACACCAAGGTCGGCAACCCCATATTCCACGTACGTCGGAACGTCGTCGGGCTTTAGGAGCAGGAAGCTGAGCCCAGCAGCCTTGTCTTCACGGATGAGCTTTCGGCTCTTGGCCGTGAGCGCACCGGTGGGGATCCCCGCCTTTGCGAAGCGCGCGCTCAGCTGCTCGAGCACGCGGCCCTTAGGGACCGCGATCACGACGGAATCTCGGTTTCGTTTACGCATCGCCAGGGACTCGCTCGATGGTGGCACCCAGGGGAGCCAGTTTCTTTTCTATCTGCTCATAGCCGCGATCGAGATGGTACACCCGCCGAACGTCGGTCGTCCCTTCTGCGACCAGTCCGGCGATGACCAGTGAGGCACTCGCGCGAAGATCAGTCGCCATGACTTCGGCGCCCTCGAGCCGCTTGACTCCATGGACGGTCGCGGTGCGGCCGTTGACCTGAATGTCAGCGCCCATGCGGTTCAGTTCGGAGACATGCATGAAGCGGTTCTCGAATACGGTTTCGGTGATGCGACACGTACCCTCGGCCAAAGCCATGAGGACCATGAACTGCGCCTGCATGTCGGTCGGGAAACCCGGGTGCGGCTGGGTGATGACGTCCGCGGGATAGATCGGACGCGCGCCAACAACGCGAATCCCATGCCCCTCGCGTTCGACGGTGGCACCGACCTCGCGCAGCTTGGCGATCACGGCCTCTAAGGACTCGAATCCGATGCCCTCTAGGAACAGGTTTCCGGCAGTCGCCGCAGCAGCCACCATGAACGTTCCGGCTTCGATCCGATCGGGAATGATGGCGTGGTCGATCGGATGGAGCCCCTCGACGCCTTCGATCAAGATCACCGAGGTGCCCGCGCCTTCGATGCGCGCCCCCATCTTGTTCAGGACGCGAGCGAGCTCCTCTACCTCGGGCTCGCGCGCAGCGTTGGTGATCGTCGTACGCCCCTTGGCGAGAACGGCCGCGCACATCAGGTTTTCGGTACCGGTATGGGTCGGGAAATCGAGCGTGATGTCGGAGCCGCGAAGCCGCCTCCCAGGGACTGTGACCTCGACATAACCGTGCTTCAGCTCGACCTCCGCTCCCATCGCGGCAAGACCTTGGAGGTGCTGATCGATGGGACGGGCCCCGATCGCGCAGCCACCAGGAAGCGAAACGATCGCCCTGCCGCAACGGGCCACCAACGGTCCTAGCACGAGCACTGACGCCCGCATCTGCTTCACTAGATCATACGGCGCGGTGGGATCGAGCGGACCCGACAGCTTCACCTCGACTGTGCCTTCTCTGTAGGTTGGATTCGCGCCCAAGCGCGCAAGCAGTTTCGTCATGGTGTGCACGTCACGCAGGTTCGGAACGTTACGAAACACGTGCTCGCCGTCGGCCAGCAGAGCTGCAGTCAGGATCGGCAGAGCGGCATTCTTTGCGCCGCTGATCTGCACGTTTCCAGCAAGGGTCGCCCCGCCCACGATTCGGATGTTATCCACGTCGCCCCTGTTACCCCGCGCCCGCCCTGCAAGCAACCGAGGTCGACCAATGAAACGAAGCTCAAGCGAAGAGCATTCCCAACACGAACGCGACGAACCCGACTAGGGCCCCGGAAAGTGGTGCTCGAGCGGTTGCCCATCGGAGGCGTCCGCTCGGGTCGAAACCTCGCGACACAGTGAGCGCCAGGCCACCGACCCACGCCGCAAAGCCGACCAGTAGAACGCTGCCCCAGAACGGATCGGGCCAGGCCTCCTTGTCAAAAAGCGCCCGATGCTCGACGGCAAGTTGCTGGGGATCGGCCCCAGCGTCGATCCCCGTGCCCTGGTGAGCGGCCACGAGACGAGCGATCTCGTCATATGCTTCCTGTCGTGCGGGATTCGAGGTGCTGTAGAGAAAACGTGTCGCGGCCGAACTGCCCGCGATCGACCGCCAAGCCAGCAGCGCTTCATCGATCCGCCCCTCGGCCTCGAGAGCCTTGGCTATCTTGCGAAGGGCAGCCGCGGCGCGCGCCGGGTAAGGGTTGAGCGGGAACGACCAACGCATGGCGCGCCGATAATGTTCGAGCGCCCGCGTCACCTCGCCGCTTTGATCATAGGCGTCGGCGGCCGTCAGCTCCGAGCGCGATTCGGAAACCGTTCGCGCGACCATCAACGCGACGAGGATCAGAGCGACGAGGGCGCCGAAAAGCCACGGGCGCTCTCGAAGCGAGCTCACAAGAAGTCTCTTCGACGAAACACTAGCGCCGCGATGACGAGCGTGACCGTTGCGTAAAGCACTGCATATCCCATCGACGTCGCCACATAGGCGAGCGGCGTGCCGTACTCGGTTCCGTAGGTGACGAGCGTGGTACGCCCAGGAACGAATAGGTTGAAGTTCGGTAAGACTTCGGCCAGCCAACTGAGCACAGTCTTGACACTGGGGCTCAACACGCGGGTCTTCATGGCGACCATGTCGTGCGCCGCGCGACCGACTAGCCAGACGCCGAACGTGAACGCTCCGGTCAAGAACGGCGTCGAAAACGAAGAGAACAGGAGCGCCAGAGCCGTGAGGATGGTCACCTCTCCGAGATTCAGAACCAGCGAAGCCAGGAGTCGGAACAATTCGATGTCCACGGTCGAGCAGATCCAAGCACAAGCAGCAAGAGCGAGCACGGACCAAATCGGCACCACGGTCGTTCGGTCCTTCGCAACGAATAGAGCGACACCCAAGATCAGAAGAAGGGCAGCCGGCACCGCCACCACCAGCCTGGTGGACGCCCCCGCTTGGATCGCGGTGACCAATAACTGGAGCGCGCCCATGATCGCGATGAATACCGCGCACGTCATGACGATCCCAAAGTACTTCCCCAACAGAAACTCGTAGCGCGCGATCGGTTTCGGAAGGATGACGTAGAGTGTTTTCCGCTCGATCTCCTTATAAAGCAGTGACGATCCGAGAAAGATCGCAACCACCACTGAAAACAGCGAGATCGATGCTAGGCCGAGGTCGGTAACCACCCGCATCTGTTGGTCGAGAGAGAGCTCCGCGAGAGCAAGTGTCAGTGCGAGGAGGCCCGCTGCGAGCACGATCACCCCGAAGAGAATTCGGTCTCTTACGGCTTCGCGATAGGTGTTGAGGGCGATTGCGTAGATTCGTGAGATGCTCATTTCACGGGGCTTCCGTCGGCGCCGCTCACCGCGGGCGGCGGGCTCGACCAGTAGGCTCGCCCCGTAGCGAAATGGCTCAGGACGTTGATCGCCATCAGCAACATCATTGCGGACAGTAAGGTACAACCGACTTCGAGCCACCGTGAACTTTCGGGCCGTTCGGCAAAGCCCAGTGCCCGAAACGAGGCAGCGATGCCCTGCGACAAGTAGACCCCTAGCGCGCCAAGACCCACGACGTAAAGGCCGAGAACAGCCGGCGTGGAGAGAACACCGCGCAGGAGCTCATAGTGGCTGAGCGGCACAGGGCCGACTGACACGAACATGAACCATTCGAGACCGAGATGGCCAAGCACGAGAGCCCACGCCAAACCGCCTGCCCATCGCTGAAGCCTTCGACAACCTCCCGACCGGTAAGGCCCCGCCCCCTCCGGCGCTTCCCGGCGGAGCGTGGCCCAGCCCCGCATGTATGCCAACAGAAAGGCGATGACTACCGCGGTGCAGGCCGCTTGGGAGAGCCAACTCACGGGGGACGCCGCGGCGAATGCGCTTGCCCCGTTCAGCGCGGGCCAGAGGTGGGAAAGCTCGTACGCGAAAAGCACCGTGATCGGCCACACGGTCAATGCGAGATGAGTTCGATGCCGAGGCACGGATACTACCTACCGCTCCGATCTTCGCGTGGTCAATTTACTTTTTGAGCTCGGTTACGCCGCTGCCGGCGTTTGGATGCCGCCTGAGACCGAGAAGAGTGAGTGGCTCGTCCGACAGGGTCAGGCGAATTCGCTGGCCGATGGAAACCGAGTGCACCTTCTGGGTCCCGTCCAAGAAGATCCGCCCTTTGGTCATCCGACTCGTAATGCGTAGATCGTCCCCCGGGGCCACGAGTCCTTTTACGAGACTGTACTTGTTGGCGATGCCACGATAGGGCTCGCGGACGACAAACTGAATCCGTTGCGACCCGATGGGAAGCACTTTTCCTCCGGCGGATCGAATGGCAGCCGTCGAGCCAGCAGCGGGGCCTACCCAAACGCCGCTCGACATCTGCCGCTCCTTCTCACCGCAATGCTCGAGCACGTATCGTGAAGTCGCAGCGGGGCTTTGGTGACAATAGAGCGCGTCGTTGAGAACGCGCGTCGAAATGACTCGGTTGCCCATGTCGACCCGCATCCGGCATAGGCGATGTGCTTTCAACCGCCCCGCCAAGGCCGCCGCAAGCACCTCGTCGACGTCGTGGCCGTCGCCAGCGCAGAAGTACCCTACGCTCGTATCTGGCGCGCTGTTGATCGCAAGCATGGGCGTCTCAGCTCCGGCGAGGTGAGATGCCCAGAGCAGTGTCCCGTCTCCCCCAAGGGTGACGATCAGATCCCACGGCTCCTCGGGCATTGGCTCGGGGCGGTATCGGAGGACTGCACGCGCACCGAGCTCGCGAAGCGCTTTCTTGGCGCGTCGAAGAGTCTCCTGATGAATCTGGTGCTCTTCGAGGAGGCCTTCCACGGAGACATCATGGTTGTCGATGAGCTCCTGGAGCCGCTCTTGGTCGCGTCCGGCGTACCTCTGATACGTGCTTTTCTTGTATACGACGAGGACTCGGGGGCGCATTCGTTGCTTTCAGCCGCTTCCGCGGGTGCTGGCGCCTAGCTCGGGGGAATCTTCTTGGCGTCCGCCAGGAACCGCTCGAGCCCAATATCCGTGAGTGGATGTCTCGCGAGCTGGTGGATCACTTTGTGCGGAACCGTCGCGACGTCGGCGCCGATGAGCGAAGCTTGAACGACATGTACAGGGTGACGAATGCTCGCCACCAAGACTCGTGTCTCGAGCCCGTAGTTTCGATAAATGGTGACGAGCTGCTCGACCAGCTCCATCCCGTTGCCACTGATGTCGTCGATCCGGCCAATGAATGGGCTGACGTACGTCGCGCCAGCCTTCGCGGCCAACAGCCCTTGGGTCGGACTGAAGCACAGTGTAACGTTCGTGCGGATGCCCTCCCCGCTGAGAGTACGCACCGCTTTGAGTCCCTCGGCGATCAAAGGAACCTTGACCACGATGTTATCGTGCATCTTCGCGAGCTCTCTCGCTTCGCCGAGTATTCCATCATAGTCAGTCGAGACGACTTCCGCGCTTATCGGACCATCGACGACCTCGCAGATATCGACGAGCACGTCCTTGAAGGGCCGCCCCGTTTTCGCCACGAGCGATGGATTTGTCGTCACGCCATCGATGACGCCCATTGCAGCGGCATCACGAATCTCCTCGATGTCTGCGGAGTCGATGAAAATCTGCATTGCTCCAAGTAAAGGGCGGTGGGGAGGCGGGGTCAAGCGGAGTGTAGGCTGCCGGACAAACCGCCCGATCAATCGACGGTTTCGACCTCGAACTCGATCTCGGCCGGGGCTTTCGGCCGCGGGTCCGGCGGCGGAGTCTGATTACATACCACGAGGGTCGCGACGACGGCCGCGATGAGCCACAATACGATGCCCGAAGGGGTCCACTTGGTGTACACGCGCATGACTCAGCTCGGCCCGGACCTTTTGCATCTAGATTGAAGATCGGGCAACCGACAGCGTCCAACCGCCATGCCTAGATTTGTCCTGGTTTTTTTCCTGTTCACCGCGTGGAACGCCACAGCGCTCGCCGAGAGCCGAACTGAAAGAGTCGACGCCTCGCGGGCCCGACTAGGCACATTCAGCGAGAGCGAAAGAGAGGTGCTGGCACCCTACCTCGACAGGGGTCCCGTGGTCCTCACCGAGTTTCGAAACCGCCAGACCGACCTACCGGCGGTCATCTACGCCGCGCGCGTCGAGGCGCCAGCCCGTGTGGTCGCTGGCGTGATTGCGCACCCACAAGAGTATCCCAGCTTCATGCAGGCGTTGGAGTCGGTGAACGTCAAGTCGGTGCGAGGTGACATGATGGCGTTCGACTGGACGTGGGGGGTGACCTTGTTCTCGCTGACCGGTCATAACGTGTTGACGGCCTTTCCGGCTGACCCGGAACGAGGATACCGTTACGACATCCGGACTACTGGCGGCGAGCTCGGCATTGGTCGGGTGGTTTGGCGCATCTACCCAGATGGCCACGAGCGATCACTGGTCGTGTTTTCCTCACGCCTCGACATGCGCAACGCGAACTACATCACTCGTCAGTTGGCATCCGAAGGCAATGCGGTGAATCGAACGATCAACGTGGCAGTCGCCGCGGTTACCCTGCTCGAAGTCAAGACCGAGGCGGAGCGACGCGCGGGAGCAAGCAACGCGAAAAAGGCGAAACGGAAGCCGCTCACTCGTCCGGCGATCAACATGCAAGCCCTGGCCGGGATGCTTCGTAGAGGAGATCTGGTGTTGATGGATCTTGACGGCGATACCCTTCACCGGGTCGCCGTCGTAGGGCGCGCAGGTGCTAGCATCGGGCGAGTTAGACGTGTGATGCTCGATCCCGAAGAGTTTGGCCAGTCGATACTCCACGGAAGCTGCGCCGAGGTCGTCGAGCACAGCGAAGAGGGGCTCCGATTCGAGTGGGAGATTCCGATCCCGCTACTTCACGTGGGCGGCGAAATGATCCTGCGGCCAAGTCCGACCATCATCGCGGTCGACGGCATCTCAGGTACTCTGTCGAAGGGGCGCTGGCGCTTCGACACTCACCGTTATCCAGGCGGTGAAGCAGGCGTCATCGGTTGGGCGACTTTCGACCCGGCGGATTCACCAAAGCTCATCCGAAAGCTGATCGCGGGCAACACCCAGTTCTCTCACGGATTCGTTGCGGCGACCCAGCTGGCAGTAATGCGATCGTTGAGGTCGCGGGTACACCGACTGCGGCGCTAACCACCGCCCGTGCCACCGACGCCACCGCTTCCCCCGGAACCACCTACGCCGCCGGTGCCATTGACGCCGCCGGTTCCATCACCGGCGCCGCTGTCGACCAACAGTGAGCGGTCGAAGTCGACGGCCAGCTGACAGCCCGTCAGCGCAACGCAGAGCACGAAGCCAAACGAACGCAAGCTCCGTCGGCGTGACAAGTCAGAATCGCAGCGTCGCCGAAGCACCCGGACCTCGTGTTTCGAAGCGCAGGCGGGCGGTCGCTCGTTCTCGTCGCTTCTTCTTGTTCCTGGTCGTGAGAAACACCGTCAACGCGGTGATCGCGGAGAGTGCGGCGATACCGAAGGACACGTCTGCGAACAAGGCCAGCCTCTCGCCCTTATCGGCGATCTCCGGCGTCGGATCATTACGGTAGTCCTGTTCTTGCTTGAACGCTGTGAACCCGAGCACGGTTCCGGTCAAAAGAGCTGCCGCAGCTACACCGGACAGTGCCCACACGGCTCGTCTCGCGGTGCGCTCTTCTCGTTGGAGGTCGTCCTTTGCTTTGGTTTCTTCGACCGTCTCGCTCTGTTGCCCCCCGATGAACATGATCTCTTTTCGCTCGCCGTAGCCAACTTGAATGCTCTTCTCGCCGACCCGCTGGCCATCGCCAACGACGACCAGTGTGTGCGCTCCCGGTTCGAGCTCGATCTCCGTCGGCGTCTTTTTGTCGATGGGCTTGCCGTCGACGAGGATCGCTTGGCCTGCCTCCTCGGAGCGCACGACGATTGTGGCCGGGGTCTCCAGGAGAGTGGCGATCCGCGCCTCTACCGAAAGCTCGTCTGGCGCATCGGGACGTTCCGAGAGGTAGCGTTCGAGCATGGCGACGGTGCCCGGTTCGTCGCCACGGCGTTGGCGGGTGTCGGCGATGGCGATCAGGAGCGCTGGGTTGGGGCTCAACACATGGGAGCGCATCCACGCGCGTTCGGCGCCCTCGTAGCGCTCTGCGTCGAACAAACGCACCCCGATCTCGTATGCGTCTTGCGCTGTCATCGTTGGGTTTTCGAGAAGCGCCGTCAGTTCCTCGTCTGATGGGAGCGAGTCGGCCTCGGCCGGCGCCTGTGGTTGTGCTTGCGCGACTCCAGCAAGACAAAGGATCGACAGAGCCAGCCCGACCTGCCTCATAGGAGGGGCGCGCCTCCGCTGCCAGCGCTTCCACCCGCGCCGGCCTGGCCACCCGCACCGGCCTCGCCACCTGCGCCCGCCTGGCCGCCCGCGCCGCCAACTCCGCCGGTGCCGCCCGTACCACTCATGCCGCCTCCGCCACCAGTACCGCCGGTGCCGGCCGTACCGCCGGTGCCGGCCGTACCGCCGGTGCCGCCCATCCCACCTGGGCCTTGTTGGAGCTCGTTGCAGACCGTTGGGGTCTCGCACGAGCCCTGGTTGAACTGGCCCCCGACGTGGCAGCAGAGCAACTCACCGTCGCACTCATCGGGCTGAAAGCAGGTCGTGCCGATACCACCCACGCAGCCCGCAAACGACGAGCCCACCAGCGACAAGCCGATGAACAGCAAGAGACAAATCCAAGTAAAACCAAGGCGAGCTGAAACGATGTGGTGCATGAGCGCGGCGAGCATAGCTCAGAGGTGTTCCGAGGGCCATGGTTCCGGCTCGATCGAAAGTCCGCCCCCGCTACACTCCGGCCCGCATGTCGGAAGGCGAAAATCAGGGCCAACATCCCCGCGCGGGCCGATGCGCGATCATCGGGCGTCCGAACGTTGGAAAGTCCACTCTTCTGAACGCCCTTCTCGGTCAGAAGTTGGTGATCGCGACGCCGCGACCGGGCACGACCCGCTCGTGCGTGCTTGGCGTGTATGCGTCGGACAATCCGCCTACCCAGATCGCCTTCGTCGACACGCCGGGGTTGGAACGACCGAAGGGCGCGCTTGGGCGCGTGCTCAGCGATAGCGCGAGACGGGGTTTGACCGACTCGGACGTGACGGTGCTCTTGACGGAGGCCCCGAAAAAGACGGGCACCCCCGAGCTCGACGACAAAGACCGAACGGCGTTGCAGGCGCTCGAAGCGTTCGACATGCCAGTGATCCTCGCGATCAATAAAGTCGACAGGCTGAAGGACAAGAGCAAGCTGCTGCCCTTCATCGAAGCTTACCGAAAAGCCCGCGCATTCGTGGCAGTGGTCCCAATTTCAGCGACACGTAGAATCAATCTCGATGCCTTGGTGAGCGAAATCCGGGGCAACCTTCCCGAGGGACTGCTCTACGACGCCGACTTTCTGACCGATCGCCCGGAGCGGTTCTTCGTCAGCGAGCTCATTCGAGAGGCCGCCATGCTCAACACGAGGCAGGAAGTTCCCTACGGAATCGCGTGCGAGCTGGAGACCTATCGGGAGGAGCCGGAGATCGTGAGAATCGAAGGCACCCTGATCGTCGAAAAGGCGAGCCACAAGGCGATCGTCATCGGGAACCAAGGCGAGACTATCAAGCGGATCAGCACCCAAGCCAGGGAACAGATCGAAGCGCTTCTCGGCCGCAAGGTGTATCTTCGACTCTGGGTAAAGGCCGTCCCGGGGTGGACCCGCGATCCGGTCAAAGCGCGGCACCTAGCGATCAAGGAGGGCGACGCGTGACCGACCGTCGAAATCAAGCGCGTCGACCGGCCGGTTCGGTTCGTGGCAAGCCGCTCGTGGCCATCGTGGGACGACCCAATGTCGGCAAGAGCACGCTCTTCAACCGTCTCGCGGGCCAACGCATCGCGATCGTCGAGGACATCCCCGGCGTGACGAGAGATCGTCACTATGCCGATGCCTTCGTGCTGGGACGGGAGTTCGTGTTGATCGATACGGGCGGGTTTGACCCCGAGAGTGACGACCCGATGAAAGCCGGGATCACGTCTCAAGTTCGTTTGGCGCTCGAGGAATGTGACCTGGTGATCTGCGTTGTGGACGCGACCGCCGAACCGTTGGTAGCAGATCGAGAAGCGGTCGCGCTGCTACGCGGAGCGGGCAAGCCTGTGATCTTCGTCGCCAACAAGGCCGACACCGAGCAGAAGTCGCATGCGGCCGTCTCGTATTACGAACTCGGACTGAGCACGATCATGCCGATTTCGGCGTTGCACGGACGAGGGATCGGAGACCTGGAAGAAGCGATTGCCGATCAGCTTCCCGAAGCTCTCGTGGAGTCGGGTCCGGATCTCGACCTCCCTCGCGTGGCGATCATCGGTCGGCCCAATGCCGGGAAGTCATCCTTGGTCAATCAACTTTGCGGAGAAGAACGTCAGCTCGTCGACGACCGCCCCGGAACCACAGTAGACAGCATCGACACGCTCATCGAGCGCGGCCGCCGGCAGTTGATCTTGATCGACACCGCCGGCATACGTCGCAAGCGCAGTGTGCAGAAGCGGGGAGTCGAGGCTTTGAGCGTCTTGCAGGCGATTCGATCGATCGAACGCAGTGACGTCGTGGTGTTGATGATCGATGCGCAAGCCGGTGTCGGCGAGCAGGATGCCAAGATCGCTGGCCTGGCGAACGATCGAGGGCGAGCGTTGATCCTCGCTTTAAACAAGGTCGACCTCCTTTCGCGAGAGGAGCAAAAGAAGGTCATCAACCGCACTCGCGAGATCCTGGCCTTCGTGCCCTGGGCGCCACTAGTGACTGTGAGCGCCTTAAAGGGGACCGGTGTGAACGCCCTACTCGGCCGAATCCAGGATGCCGTCACGGAACATCGCAAACGGGTTTCCACCGCCGAGCTCAATCGCTTTTTCGAGGAGGTGCTCGAGCGCCACCCTCCACCGACGATGCATCATCGGGCGATTCGACTCTATTACATCACTCAGGTGACCGCGTCCCCCCCGACCTTCGTCATCATGACGAACGAGCCTAAAGGCGTGCACTTCAGCTACCAACGCTATGTCGTAAACCAGATCCGGAAACGTTTTGGCTTTCGAGGAACACCAATCCGCGTTCGTTATCGCGGTAAGAAGAAGCGTCCGAAGTGACTAAACCCGGAGCGTGCGCAGCGAACGGCGATCCACACGTGCTGAAGGGTTGCCTAGCTGACCGCACGCCGCCATGACGCTCCGGCCCTTGGTGACGCGCTGGCGAACCGGGAGCCCCTCTTCTCGCAGCCAGCCGATGAACTGCTCCACTTCATACTCACTGGGCGCCCGGGTGATGGGGATCGAGCCCGGATTGTAGGCAATGACATTCACCAACACGCGACCTAGCGGTTTGCAGAAGTCGGCGATCGCACGCGCGTCGGCACGGGTGTCGTTCAGCCCGGGCAGTAGACAGTAGTTGACCCCTAGCGCGAAGTTCTTGCGGGGCCTGTAGCAGGCCAATGCGCGTTGAAGCGTTCGAAGATCGCTGCGTCTATTGATCGGCATGAGCTCACTGCGAAGCGAATCCACCGCCGCGTTGAGACTGATCGAAAGATTGAGCCTCTTCATTCCCTCCTGATGAAGCCGCTCGATTCCCTGCACGTGGCCGACCGTGCAAATCGTGATGCGTTCCTGCGCAATCGCGAGGCCGCCGGGGTCGTTCAGGACGCGAAGTGCTCGAAAGAAGTTGTCCGCGTTGTCGAGTGCCTCACCCATTCCCATGAAAACGATGTTGCGAACAGGCCATCCGAGGCGGTGTTTGGCGACCAGCAACTGCGAGATGATCTCGGAGGTGCTCAGGTGGCGCAGCAAACCCATGCGACCGGTCTCGCAGAAACCACAGCCCATCTTGCAGCCGACCTGACTCGAAACGCAGAGGGTATAGCGATTGCGACCCATCGGAATGCGTACTGCCTCGACCTCGAGCCCGTCGTACAAGCGAAGAACGACCTTCGAGGTGGTGCCTTGAGGTCCGTCGTCGGTTTCGAGGGCGACGACTTCTGGAAGCTCGAACGAGAACTCCGACCGCCAGGCTCGACACGCAGCGGCACCCAACCCCAACGCCTCTGGCTCGAAGCGCCCCTCGAGCACGGCCATTCGATGAACGCGCCGAGCGAACCCATGGCCGCGCGGCAGACTTCGACGGGCATCCTCCATCAACTCGTCGTTGGTGAGGCCGTGTATCGCGCGCTTGGGCATCGGAGCCGCTCAGTCTGGCACGAGTAGGAAGTGGGCGGTAGCGACAGCAACGGGTCGTTCTGGATCGCGCTGCCACGCAAACACCCGCACATTCGCGACGCGTCGGCCGTGACGCGTGAACTCGGCCCGCGCAAGCGTGTCCTCGGAATCGGCCCCGCGCAGGTACTCGACCGTAATGTTGATCGTCTTGGGCACAGCGTTCGTCTCCCCATGCCACAACAGCTTGAAGATCGCAGTCGACTCCAAGAGAGCGCCCAACGTGCCGCCGTGTAGCTTTTGCGCCAAGGCGTTCCCGACCAAGTGTTCCGAGTAGCGCATGGTACCGAGGACGTCGCCATCCACGATCTTCGCGGTGATGCCCATGAAGCGCGTGTACGGAATCGCTTCCTGCAAGGCGGTGAAGTCGCCGGTCGCGCGTAGCTCGACAACCGCGTCGCGCATCTTCGTCACGACTCCCCCTTCTCCGTTTCGCGAAACACGACAAACGTGCCGGAAGCGGAAGCGATCGGGCTCACATCGTCGCCGTGATGTGCGATGGCGCGAACGAACGCGACATGCCTAGTGATCTTGTAACAGTGAGCATCGCAGATCACCTCTTGCCCAGGAAGCGCGGGCCGCACGTAGTCGATCCGGAGGTCGAGAGTCGCGATTCGCCGCGGGGCCGTCAACGACATGATCACGGCTCCTCCGCAAGTTGCATCGATCAGGCTCGTGATGCAGCCCCCATGAAGCACCCCCGTCTCGGGATTGCCCACCAAGTCGTCCCGGTAAGGCAGACACAGCGACAAGTGCTCCGGACGGTAGTCGACCACACGCAAGTCCAGGGCGCGATTGTGCGGGACGGCGCCTACGTAACGCCCCTCCAAGCGTCGTTTGATTTCATCCTTTTGTGGAAGAAACGAATCCGACATCGGGGAACCTGTAGCAGCCGACAGCCGATTCGCTCAAGCTGTAGTTTTCAAACGCGGGGCGGCGGTGGCGGAGCCGCCTGTTCCACCAGCCATTTGTCTGAGGAGACGAACTCCACCCCGTGATGTGGCCCGGTCGCCAAGAGATCAGGATGGTCGGTCAGCACGCGGCTGACCCCTGCGGCCTTGGCCAGCGCGACGAGAGCCTGGTTCCAATCCTCGATGAAAAACTCGTCGGTTTCGACGACGTCTACCAGATCGCGAATCGTGCTCATCTGTTGAGCGACCGCGTCGTTTTTGAAGTCGGGAAGCGCATGGAGCATCGATTCGACTCGTTCCAAGACCCATTTGGAAGCCTTGGCGCGGGCAGGCCCTCCGAGGGCGCGGCGAACGACATGCTCGGGCGCAGAGCCGAGAGAGACCGAAGCGTTGACATAGATGTCAGGGGCCAGAACGACGTCCATGAGAGCAGTCTAACACGTCGACGGGGCCCTTGACATCGCATGGCGCGGCGGTACGGGTCGACCATGAGGGCAGTCTGGATTCCGAGGTACGGGAGACCCGATGTGTTGGAGGTGCGCGAGGCACCAGACCCTACACCTGCGCAGGGGGAAGTGAGGATCAGGGTCCGAGGGTCAGGGATCAATTTCGCAGAGATCATGGCAAGGCAGGGTCTGTACCAAGACGCTCCAAAGCCGCCGATGGTCGTCGGCTACGAAGTCTCTGGGGTGATCGACGCGGTCAGCGCTGGGGTGAGCGACCGAACCGAGGGAGAGCGCGTGCTGGCCATGACGCGGTTCGGCGGATACTCGGACACGGTTTGCGTCCCAGCGATTCAAGCGTTTCCGATGCCCGACAACATGACCTTCGAGGAAGGTGCTGCACTTCCCGTCAGCTACCTCACCGCGTATCACATGCTTTTTCGCGTGTTTCGTCTGAGGGCGGGAGACCACGTGTTGATTCATCAAGCCGCTGGAGGGGTCGGCACCGCGGCGAGCCAGCTTTGCCGGTCCGTCGAAGGCGTCGTCAGCTATGGCACGGCATCGGCACGCAAACACGACTACGTGCGCGAGAACGGCTGCGACCATCCGATCGACTACCACTCGGTCGACTATGAAAACGTCGTTCGCGAGCTCACGAAGGGTCGCGGCGTCGATGTGGTCTTAGATGCCCTGGGGGGGACGGATTGGAAAAAGGGATATTCGCTGCTAAGGCCGGCAGGCATGTTGATTGCCTTCGGCTGGGCCAACATGGTCAAAGACGAAAAACGCCGAATGACTCGCGTCCTCGGCCAACTCGCGCGCATGCCCCGGTGGACACCGGTGAAACTGATGAACGACAACAAGGGGATCGCCGGGATTAACATGGGGCATTTGTGGGGTCACGTGGAGATCGGCACCGAAGAGATCGTTGCGCTTCTAAAGCTCTACGAGGAGGGGTTGATCAAGCCCCACGTCGATCGAACCTTCACCTTTGAGCAAGCTGGCGACGCTCATGCCTACATCGAAGCGGGTAAGAATGTCGGCAAGGTCCTACTCAAACCTTAGCCATGCTGGTCCGCGTTTGCTTCGTTTGTCTCGGTAACATTTGCCGCTCTCCAACGGCGGAGGCCATGATGCGTCAGCTGGTTGCAACTGAGCGGCTGTTGGATGCGATCGAGATCGACAGCGCTGGGACCGGTGACTGGCATGTCGGCGAGCCCCCAGACCGGCGCGCAAGAGCGGCCGGAAAGCGCCGAGGCCTCGTGGTGGACGGCCGCGCCCGCTGCTTCACTTCGCAAGACTTCGTGCGCTTCGAATACGTCGTTGCGATGGATCGAAACAACCGCAATGATCTGCTGCGTCTCGCGCCTGACGACAGTGGTCAACGAAAAGTCTTTCTCTTTCGAGATTTCGACCTCGCCGGGCCACGCGACGCAGACGTGCCTGATCCGTACTACGGGCAGGGAAACGGCTTCGAGACTGTGCTCGACATCTGCGACGCTGCGTGTCGGGGATTGCTGCACCACATCCGGGAACGCCACAGGCTGTGACCCCCAACTTACGTGCCGCCCTCGAGCGACGCCTCGGCACCGCAGTGCAAAGAGCGCGGCCGCTCAGCGGCGGAGACATCAATGACGCGTTCGAAGTCACACTGGAAAACGGCAACCGGATCTTCGTCAAGACGCATCCGAGCGCTCCGAGCGGCATGTTTGAAGCGGAGGCGCATGGGCTTCGCTGGCTCGATGAAGCCGGGGCCGTTCGGGTACCCGAGGTGCTTGCGTTTTCGGACGAGAGTCCAGCGTATCTCGCCCTCGAACTGCTCACGCCTGGCAAGCGAGCGCACCGCTTTGACGAGGAGCTCGGGCGTGGGCTCGCGGCCTTGCACGCGCACGGAGCTCCGTCATTCGGCCTCGACCGCGATAACTTCGTCGGAAAGCTTGCCCAAAGTAACGCACCATCCGGCGATTGGGCGTCATTCTATTGGCGGCAACGCCTCGAGGCACAGCTGCGGCTGGCGACCGACCGGGGATTGATCGACTCCGGAACAGGTCGCCAATTTCAGGCGCTCGAGCGCGTGCTCGCCGACCGCGTAGGGCCCGCCGAGCCCCCATCGCGATTGCATGGCGACCTCTGGGGCGGAAACCTGCACGTGGATGCCGATGGACGACCATGCCTCATCGATCCCGCAGCCTATGGCGGTCACCGAGAAGTCGATCTCGCGATGATGAGACTCTTCGGTGGCTTTGGTTCGCCCGTATTCGCTGCCTATGAGGAGGCATGGCCGCTCTCACCTGGGGCCGAGGAACGCATTCCGCTCTATCAACTCTATCCGCTTCTCGTGCACGTAAATCTGTTTGGCGGTGCTTACGTGGGCTCGGTCAAACGCGCTTTGTCTGAGTGCGTTTAGGTCCAAGCCAGCCCTTGGCCATTCTTGACACGTGAGCATTGGAGTCCCAGATCACGATTCGTGAGCGAGAAGTACGCGGTTCTCTTGATCGACCATGGCAGCCGACGCGCCGAGGCGAACCAGTTGATCGAGCGTGTCGCCGAGATGGTGCGGGCCCGAATGGACGACGCTCGAATCGTCGAAGTCGCCCACATGGAGCTTGCCGAGCCGACGATTGGACACGCGTTCAGTCGATGCGTCGAACAGGGTGCGACGTTCGTCGTCGCCCATCCCTTCATGCTGGCACCCGGTAGACATGTCGTAGAGGACCTCCCGCGTTTGATAGCCGAAGCCGCGGCGTCTCACCCAGGTACCAAGTATGTCGTTGCGGAGCCCTTGGGTGCGCACCGCGGCATCGTCGAAGCCGTCATGGATCGTTGCGCCAGCGCACTTCGCATTCCCGAAGGCTAAGGGATCAACACGATCTTACCGCTCGTCTTGCGCGAACCGAGCGCAGCGAGCGCAACTTGGGCCTCCTCGAGCGGAAAAGTCTGGGAAACGACCGGTCGGATCTTGCCCTCTGCAAACATCCGGCAAAGCGCGCGCTGCGACTCGTGGAGCACCGCGGGATCTTTGTCGAAGTACAGGCCCCAGTGGATACCCACGAGTGAGAAGTTCTTGAGGAGAACACGGTTCATCGCGACGGTCGGGATGCGTCCACTCGCGAAGCCCACGATGAGGATCCGACCTTCGAACGCGATGCATTTGGTAGAGGCATCGAAGGTGTCCCCCCCGACGGGGTCGTAGATCACATCGGCGCCGCGTCCCTCAGTGAGCTCGTTGACGCGGGCAACCCAGTCTTCCTCCCGATAGTTGAATACGAAATCTGCGCCGTTCTGTGCGGCAAGCTCGAGCTTGTTCTTCGTTCCGGCAGTGCCGATGACGCGCGCGCCTAGCGCGGAGCCGATCTGGACGGCCGCGAGGCCGACTCCGCCGGCAGCTGCGTGCACCAGCAATGTCTCGCCTGCGCGAAGATTCGCCCGATGGACGAGTGCGACGTGAGAAGTTTGGTACACGAGACCCGACGCTGCCGCGTCTTCGAACGAAATCTCGGGCGGCATTTGGAAAACGCGATCCGCCGGCGCCGAGACCGCAGAGGCGTAGCCGCCGTACGTCAAGAGGGCACTGACCCGGTCATCCCGAGAAAACTGCTCGACGCCTTCCCCGACATCGGTGACGACTCCTGCCACTTCCGCGCCTGGGGCGAACGGAAGATCGGGGCGAACCTGATACTTCCCCTGTGTGATTAGTATGTCGAAGAAGTTACAGCCGACAGCCTTCACGTCGATGCCGACTTCACCGGGGCCGACGACGATCTTCTCCAACGTTTCGACTTCGAGAGAGCCGGGGCCACCGAGCTCACGGACGATCATCCGATACATGACAGCAGAGTTTGCACGTGAAAACGTTCATCGACTAGGCAAACGCCCAAAACGCACGGCTGCCTGCTATAAGCGGGGGGTGGACGGGCTCAAGCGACGGCACTCACTTCCCGCTGGTGTACTGCCTACGAAAACCCACGACGGCGCCGAGGACCACGGCTCACGCGTTCGAGCCAAAGCACCGCCGGCCGAATCCAGGCTCACCGAAAGCGTGGCTCCCCCGCCGCCAGCACGCCGCGCCAGACTGCTCGTCGACGAGCTCATCACGCTGGGTCCTCACGCGGTAACGTCGGTGGTGAGACGACTGCTTCCACTCGGCAACTTCGCCCTCGAGGAACTGGTGAAGAGCTTCCCAGGACCCTTGTGGCGCTCTTCGCTCGCGACGGACTCCCGACTGCTTGGTCCAAACGAAATCTCTGCGTCGGCCGCAGCGATCGTAGCTTTCGGCAGTGAGGCGGTCCCATACGTAGCCCGGCTCATGCGACACCCGAGCGGACAGGTGCGTTACTACGCGATCGTGATGTGCGGCGCGTTTGCGGATACCGATCTCATCGAACCGCTGGCTCGGGCTGCGCTCGACGAAGATCGAGATTGTCGACGCGTCGCGCTCCACATCCTCAGCACCTACCAGCACGAGCCCATATATCGTGGGGCGCTTGCAGGACTACGAGAATTCGCGTCCGATGAGGCGGGTGATCTAGCGGCGCGGCGTCGCGCGATCTCGGCGCTCACACAGCTGAGGGACCACGCATCTGCTTCGCTTTTCGTGGACTTGCTCGGCGATCCCGACCGGGGCATTGCAACTGCATGTCGTGTCGGCCTTCGGGTTCTGACCGCTCATGATTTCGGTTTCTCGCGCGAGCCATGGCTTCGATGGTTGGCCGAGCGAGGACAGGAGAGTCGCATCGAGTGGCTGATCGAAGGGCTCGGCGATGCGCGAACGAACATTCGTCTTCTCGCGTCGCGGGAGTTGTGGCGCTTCACGCGCTTCCTTCAGCCCCTACCCGAAAGCGCGCATCGCGATGAGTTTCTAACCGCGCGGCGCAACTATGAGCGATGGTGGTCGAAGCGAGGCCCGCAGCTGGACTGACTCACAGCATCCTTATGTCTGTGAGATATCGGCGCACGGAATCAACCCCTTCGAACCTGACTGCGGCGATATTACCTTCCCTGGCCGCATGGCAGTTCCTCTCCCGATCATCGACCAGCACGACTTGCTCCGCGGGGACCCTAAGCTCGCTGAGGACACGAGCGTAGGCAGCCGGATCCGGTTTGCGCAATCCCGTGCGGCAGGAGACGAACGTCCAGTCGAGAAAGCGGGATAGCGCGAGGCGCTGCTCGATCAGCTCGTACCAAACGGGATAATTCGAGAACGCGTGCATGGCGAATCCGGCTCTCCGCAGATCCGCCAAGAGCTCTTCCATCCCCGGCAGCCATCGATACGCGGTGCGCACCGCATCGATGAAACCCCGATGGTCGAAGTCACGACGGTCCGCGAAAAAATCTTGCAGGAACTCGCGCTCAGTGCGCCGGCCCAACTCGAATTCGACCCAAGCGGTCGGATGCTTTGCGGCGAACATCGCGTCGAAGCTCATTCCGAAAAACTCAGGCATCTCGGAATGGAAGGGGTCGTGGACCAGAGTCCCCATGACATCCCAAAGCACAATCGGGACCATCGTCTCACCCTACCGCAGAGCCGCCCATGCTGTCTGGCGCCCGTTTTTCGAGACCGTGACGCCGAAGCTTGTCGAGGAAGGTCGTTCGCTTGAGGCCAAGCATCCGTGCCGCCTCGCTCTTGTTGCCTCCCGAACGGAAAAGCGCGCGCTCGAGCAGCCGGCGCTCTACCTGCACGTACGTGCCGCCGAGTGAGTCGTCCTCTTCCCCCCAAGGCCAAGCCAAGGGCGGCAGATCCGCGAGAAGGATCGACTTGCCTCGCACGCGAGAAACGGCCAACTCGACCACGAGCTCCAACTCCGCGACATCCCCCGGCCATTCGTGCGCTACCAAGGCAGCCATCGCCGCCTGCTCGATCCCTACGGGCTCGGAGGCCAACACCCGGCAAGCCCGATCGATCGCGAGAAGCACCAAGGAGGGGACATCCTCTCGTCTCTCTCGCAGAGACGGGAGCGCGAGGTCGGCGCCCGAGAACACATCAGCCAGGGTGGGGTCGAGGGCGTCGCGTCCATCGAGCTCCTTCAACGGCGTGCGTGCAGTCGCAATGATCCGCACGTCCGCGAAGTCTGTGCTTTGCTCCACGAGCGCCGCTGCAAGCCGCGCCTGAGCAGGACGGGCAAGCGCCGGCAGGTCTCGGAGCAGCAGGGTTCCTCCCGCTGCCGACCGGAGCCAGCCTTTGCGTTGGCCGTTCTCGGAGCCGAACAACGAGCTCATCACGAGGTCCGGCGTTGTGGACGAACAGTCGGCAACCACGAACGGGGCCTCCCAGCGTGGTCCTCGATCATGAATGAAGCGCGATACCGGAAGAACAGGGGCACCCGTCGTAGCGATCAGCAAGATCGGTCTACTGCTCGGCGCGAGCTCGATTGCACGAGTTTGTACGCGCCGCATCGAAGGGCTGTAGGCGACGTGTAGGGTTTGGTCTTCAGCGAGACCGCGACCCAGAACGTCAAACTGTCCGCGTAGTTGCTCGAGCTCGCCCTCGAGTGCCTCGACTCGATCTTCAGCGTCGCGCCGAAGTGCCGACAGCTCGTGGATGTGGGTCTCGGCGCGCCGCTGCGCGAGCCCGGATGAGACGGCCCCTCCTAGCGACCCGCCCAAAGTTGCCAGCGTCTCGAGCTCGATTCGCGACAGAGGCTCGATGCGATCGGCTATCGGCAGTAGGAGCAGTGCCTCGATCTCATCGAGGTGCGCGCATGGAACGACTGCGCCGATCCCACCGCTCTCCATCGTGGTGACCAGCGCGCGAATCTGTGGCTCGCGCACAACTTGACTGTGGAGGCTCGGGAGGTCGAGCACACCGGTCTCGAGGCCGCCAAACACGGATTGAACGATGGCGGGGGGCGGATTTGCGGAACGAATCGACGCGCGGTTGCCGGCATCAAGCCGGATCCGAAGGGGCGGCTGAAGTGTGAAAAGCGCCGGATAATCCTGGCTCCCTGGAAGAGCTTCTACCAGGTGAACGAGGGCCCGAGTGGCGATCTCCTCGAGTGTCGCGCCCGCATTGAGTGCTTTCCGCGCGGCGTGCGCCCCCTCTGCGAGTCGGCCCGAACTCGTCCATACGAGGCGGTTTGCGAGACCCCTGGTAGCGGCGAATGTCAGCCACCAAAGGGCGCCGATCCCCGCGGCCGCAACTCCGAACCTCAACGGTGCATCGGAAAGTCTTGGCGCGAAGAAAAACCCCGCACCAAATGAAACCGCACACGCCGCGAGAAAAGGAACACCCACGCGCCGCAGTGACCTCCAGTGTGGGTCGATCCATGCCAAGTGCCCCACCCACAGCAACGCCGCGACGGCAAACTCTATGCACACCCCCAGCACGCCGACGAAGGGTCCAAACCAAGCGTAGGCCAATGCGACCCCGAGGCTGGCCAACGCGATGCCCGAAAGCGCTCCTTCGAGGGCATGGCCACGTTCCACCAGAAAGATTTGGTGTAGAGCTCCTGTCGTGATCATCCCAGCGACGACGACGAATCCGAGGGTCGCATCGGGTAAGAGCCCCGCCTCAGCGAAGGTCGCTGCAGCAAGAGCGGCGGCGGCAAAGGCAGCCAGAATCGCGTATCGAATGTGGACCCTGAGCGATCCGGGCAGTACGAGATCGAGCATGATCATGGCGGCACTCAGCCAGGCGACGCCGTGGGTCCACGTGAGCACGTCGGAAGGCGAACCGGCAGTCGCAACAGCGAGCGCGAGCGATACGCCCATCCAGGCGAGGCGCGCTGCGCCGCGCATCGCGGAGGCTCTGAGCAGAAGAAGAGGCGTGAAAGACAGGGCGATCGAAAGAACCGCGACGACACCTTCATAGGATGGCGTTACGCGCAGCGATGCCCTGGCCGCAAGAACATAGAGGACAGCCACAGGACCCAGAATGGTTAAGATCCTAGGGATTCGGAAGTCTATCACTGGCCACGAGCCTGACCAGAACCGTCGTGTTCGGGTGGGATGAACATGCGGCTCCCTACCTGCTGCCACCAACGGCGATACTTCTGCCGCGCCGCTTCCCGTTCACGTTTCGGGAGTCCCGGGTGATACCCGAAATACTCCTGTGTCAGATGCTTGAGCTCGTCGCTCGCCCGGCGACGAAGGCGCTCGTCCGAGTGCATGAGCGCGTCGATCAACCATTCCACGCGGTGAATGGAGTCGTTCTTGTCAAACCAGAGGAGCCACTTCTTCTTTGAAGTCGCGAAGTCTTGGCAGCTCAGTCGCACCAAGCTTGCGTGTGCCGCTCGAGCGACTTCGACTTGAGGGCTATCGAGGAGTGATACCAAGAACTCGAACGATTCCACGTCTCGCAGGCGGCCTAGTGCCTCGATTGCGGTAGCCTGGGATTGTAGCTTCCGGCCATCGCGCGCACCGGACCGGAGACGTTCGATCAACTCCGTGAACTCTGCTTCGCAAGCGTAGAGCACGCTCAGCGCTCGATATGCTCCGCTCCGAACACCAGGATCCGAATCGTAGAGCCGCCGTCCAATCGGCTCGACCAGGGCCGGATGGACGAATTCCGATGCAACGAGGGTGGCATAGTAGCGAACATCTGGATCCGCATGGTCGAGCAGAGGAATCAGGTAGGGTACCGAGCGTTGCCCGAACGCCACGAAGGTCCGCGCGACCGCCGAGACATCTCGGCCGGCGGGAATCCGAGCATGCGGCTCGTTGCGATCGAACCACAGCCTCCCGGGAAACTCGCGCGCAAGGGCCGGGAGAGCTCCCTCTCCTACCGCAAGCAGCGGCAGGATCACCATTTCGTCTTCCGGTCCGGCCGACCGCAGCGCGGCGATGAGCTGCTCCACGTCTTCGCCGACGTCGATGATGACGCTCGGGAGTGACCCTTCCGAGCTGTTTGGCGGTGGTGCGGGCGCCCATCGCACCTTGGGAGCGCGCACCGGCGGCTCACTTGGGGGCGCCGAGCTCGGTACTGTCGGGCCGAGGGTGACCACGTCGTGGATGACCGAGCTCCCGTCGTTGTCACGTCGGTCATCCGAAGGTACCGATCGCCTACGGGCCCCGGAGGACCTCGAATCGGGAGTCGTCGGCACGGGCGCCGGCTTCCAGCCCGACATCGGCTCGGCGTGCGGGACGGAAGATCGCGCTGTCGGTGAAGGGACTGGCCGCGAGGCTTGAGGGCGAGCCGACGGTTGCCCTAGGACCTCCGAGGGACGCGGCGGCAAGCTGTAACGAGTTGCGTCGATGAAACCGGATGCGGGCTTCCCGCGTTTGCGCTTCGGCGACGCGGGATCCGAGTCTCGAAAGGTCCCGGCAGGCACCGAGGACCCCTCTTGCGGAGGGATCGCCGGTGGAGGCTCGGTGTCGGCGATGCCCACAGGAGCGGGAATCGAGGAGTCGACTCGTGGATACGAGCCGGAGACCTTCTTGCGCGGCGGCAGAGAGCTACGCTTCCCCACCCCTTCGAACGGCGCGACATAGGGAACGGCGCCCTCCTCTTCGCGATCCAGTTGCGCGGCGAGCTTGCGCATGCGCGCGGTCATCTCGATGTCGTAGTGCTTCGCCAGGCCGGCCTCCACGCGGACGGAGCACACCACGCGTTGCACCGGGTCGACGCCCAGCTCTAATGCGATCTCGCGCAGGATGGCGTCGGGCAGTGGTCGGTCGACCGCAAGCACGATCGCGTCTTCGGTGCGGGCTAGTGGAATTAGACGGTGTCGAACCGCAAACTCCCGGGGAAGCATTCGAATCGTCGCTAGCCGGACCTGCATGACCTCCGCCCGTGTTGCGGGCATGAGCCCATAAACGGCCGCGCAATAGGCGCTCATCTGATTCTCGCTGACGCATCCGAGCTCGAGCAACACCGTGTCCAAGTTGCCGCCCCTGATGACTTGTTCCTGAATTGCCTCCTGGACGCGATCGACCGCGAGGAGCTGGTCGCGAACCAGGAGCGAGGCGAGCACCGACATCCAGGCGCCATGTTGGGGTCGGGGCGGTCGACGTGTCAACGAGGTTGTACGAGATGTGCCACGCGATCCCGCACCAGCGCCATGGCGGTCGGAACCGCTGTTTCGACCCGTAGCACAAGGTCCCCGAGACCGACGATGGCGAACCCGGCGTCTCGAAACGCCTCGAGCTCCGGGGCAGTGAACCCCCCCTCCGGCCCGATCGCACACCATATCTGTTCAGGCAGCTCGGTCAGCGCATCGAGAAGCGCCTCGGCCCGCGCACCAAAGACGACTCCGAGCGCGCCATCAGGAACCTGGTCGAGCCACGCACGACATGGCTTGGGAGGATGAATGACGGGCACGTCGCTGCGTTCGGACTGAGCAGCCGCTTCACTTGCAATCCGGGTGAGGCGATCGACCTTCGACTTGGCGCGGTCCGGATCCCAACGCGGAACCGTGCGTTCGGTTTGCATGAGAGCCACTTCGTGGACCCCGAGCTCGGTGGCCATACGAACGCAATCATCGACTTTCGATCCTTTTGGGACCGCGAGCATCAAGACCAGATGTGCCACTCGGGGCTCGGCTTTGCGCGGCGGCTCTGCTTGGCAAACGACCTCATCCTCGCCGATGGTTCGTATGCGCGCTAGTGCCACCCTGCCTCGGCCGTCGAAAAGCACCACTTCGTCGCCGACCCTCAATCGTAGGACGCGCACGTGTCGACTTGGTACTTTGGAAAGCGCGACTGTACCGCCGGTATCAGGAAGCAAGGGTGCGTAGAGCCTACGCTCGGTCATCGGACTTCAGGTTCCATCACGCAGGCACACCAGGCATTTTCTTGGAGCCACCCGTCGAGGCGCATCGATGCGTACGCGGCAGCGATGGCTTCGCGTTCTTCGAGCAAAATTCCACTCAATACGAGAAATCCGCCAGGCGCGACGCGCGAGGAAAGCTCGTCTCCCAGGTCGGCCAACATGCGGGTCTCGATGTTCGCGACCACCACGTCGTACACACCATCCATTTCTGCCAGTGGCGTCGTCGACGACTCGAAAACCGCGCCGACACCGTTAAGCGTGGCGTTACGGCGTGCGACTTTCACGGCGTCCTCGTCGATGTCGACGCCCACAGCGACGGTAGCGCCCAACCGGAGCGCCGCTATCGAGAGGATGCCGCTGCCACACCCCACATCGAGGAGTCGTTCGCCGCCGCGAATCCGCTGGTCGAGCGCTCTGAGCACCAATCGCGTCGTTTCGTGGTCACCGCTGCCGAAGGCGTTCTCGGGATCGATTGTCACGACGACTCGGCCTTCAGCACCGTCGGTCGTCCCCCAAGACGGCTGCAGCAGGAGTCGACTTCCAATACGTTGCGGTCCGAAACCCCGCCGCCACTCGACTGCCCAATCGACATCGGCGAGATGATAGAGCTGTGCGTCGAAATCCTCGTTCACGTCGCCGAGCGCTCGCTTCGCCGCCGCCTCGGTTGTGAATGACGCGACGAGCGTAACGAGGTTGTCACTCCGGTCGTGGCCGAGCGTCGTGCGGTCGCGCTCTTCGAGGCCAGTTGCACCAAGCTCCCAGAGTCGCAGTTGCGCAAGCTCGAGCTCCTGTGGCGTCACACGCATACTCAACAACGGATGCCGTTTCGATCGTGACATCAGACCTCGACCATGCGCGCAGAAAGATAGATGACCACGAACAGCACCCATGTGATCGGACCGAGGCGGTTCCCTCCTCGCCAAGCGACCAGTGGGGTCGCGAAGGGAATCAGGAAGCCTAGATAACGCCAAGTCGGGGCGAGGGGACCCGTTAACACGCGCCAAGCCATGAGCAGGTGCGTGAACAGAAGCGCGGCGCCCGAGACCGACCAAAGCGCAAGCAACCAGAGTTCCACACCCCACTTCTAGCCCATTGTCATGAGTCTCCCAACGGAACAGCGAGAAAGGAGCGGCGTGCATCGGGTCGTCAGTCTGCGACCGTCGCCCAGCAAAGGAGGTTCGGTTGTCTTCGAAAACAATTTGCATCGGGTTCGTAGGCTGCGGCGTCGTTGGCACCGGGACGCTGCAGATCGCCGTCGAGCAAATTGTCGTCCGCAACCCCAACGTCGACATCCCGGTCGAGACGATGGGACGCCTCGAGCCCGCGGATCGAAGAGATGCTCACCCACTTGGCTCAAGAAGGAGCGCTCGTTGAGGTCCTCCAACGCATCGATGCGCTCTCGCGCGCGCGTCTCCTGCATATGCTGGGCTGAAAAAGGGCGATAGTTCCCTTTCTGCGAGCCCCACCTGGGCCCCTGATTTGTGCTTTCTCCCACAAATTGGGCGTTCTGTGTTTACCGGGGACCTGAGTTGAGGGTAATCTCGGCGTTCTTGCCCTGCCCCGGGCGTGCCCCACTTATACGGAAGGATCGATCGTGCCGAACCGTGGACTGACCTTGACGTGGATGCTTGGCGGCGCCCTGCTCATGGCCGGGTGCGGAGACAGCTCGTCGCAGGTCGACGAGTGCTCCTCTGCGCTCCGCATCGATCTCGATATCGTCAACAATGTCGTGATCGACGTCGAAAGCCCGGAGGTCGTCATCAACGAGGTGCTCTGGGAGATCAGTGGCCCAACGCTCGATGAGCCCAAGAAGGGGAAGATCGACACGAGCGACCCGAAGGCGACCGCTTCGGTCGAGGTGTACGGGCTTCTTCCGGGCAATTACGAGATCGATCTCGAAGCCGATTCCAAAGACGGGGAAACCACCTGTCGAGGCTCGGCGAGCTTCGATGTGAAGGTCGGCGTCGCGACCGAGCTGGCGGTCCTCCTTCGATGCTCCCCCGGTAAGCATTTCGGCAAGCTCGATGCCGATGGTTGGTTCAACGTCTGCACCGAGCTGACTTGGGCAATCGTGGCACCCCTCCAAACCTCCATCGGAAATGCGATCATCGTGAGCTCCGTGGCGGAAGATGACGAAGGTCACGACATCGAATACAGCTGGACCGCGTTGAACGGCAGCTTGTTGGATCCCTCCGCAGCAGCGACCATCTATACCTGTGAGAAAACGGGAAGCGACACGATTACGATCTCGGTGTCTGACGACGGCTCCGATTACTGCGTTGACAGCTGGAGCGTTCCGGTCGAATGCGTCGAGGATAACGGCACCGGTGGCACAGGTGGCGGCGCTACTGGTGGGTCCGGTGGCAGCGGCACGGGCGGTGCAGGCGGAAACGGCACAGGCGGCGTCGGCGGCAACGGCACCGGTGGCACGGGCGGCGGCGCTACAGGCGGCGTCGGTGGCAACGGCACAGGCGGCACGGGCGGCAATGGCACCGGTGGCACAGGCGGCGGCGTCACAGGCGGCGTCGGCGGCAACGGCACAGGCACCGGCGGCACCGATGGCAACCCCGAATGCATCGTCTCGCTCACCGTCAACTAGCGTCTGAATAGTTTCGGTAGAGTCGGCCGCGTTTGGTTTATCTTCCGCGGACCGGGATCATGCTTTCCAGTCCTGTCATCGAGCTCGAGCAGATCAGCAAGGCGTTCGGAGCCACACAGGCGCTCGACCGGCTCGACCTCCATGTAGAGGCCGGCCAAACCTCGGTCTTGATCGGGCCGAGTGGTTGCGGGAAGTCGACTCTGTTGCGCGTGTTGGTCGGGCTGATCGAACCCGACGGTGGAACGGCGACTTTCGAGGGGACCACAATTACCCCTCAGAGCGTTCATGCGCTCAGACGACGCATGGGGTACGTGATTCAGGAGGGGGGCTTGTTCCCGCACCTGACGGCAACGGAAAACGTCGTACTGATGGCCCGGCAGCTAGGATGGCCGGAGCCCAAATGGCGCAGCCGACTCGGAGAGCTCGCCGAGCTGACCCGGCTTCCTACCGACGCACTCGGCCGTTACCCAATCGAGCTCTCTGGGGGACAAAGGCAACGGGTGAGCCTGATGCGGGCCCTCATGCTCGACCCTCACGTTCTCCTCATGGACGAGCCACTCGGCGCGCTCGACCCGATGATCCGTTTCGAGCTCCAGGTCGAGCTTCGCGCGATCTTTCGAAGGCTCGGTAAGACCGTCCTGCTCGTGACGCACGATCTCGACGAGGCGGGTTTTTTTGGGGACTTCATCGTCTTGCTTCGAAACGGGAGGATCGAGCAACGAGGAACACTCGAAGAGCTGGTGAACGAACCTCGAAACGAGTTCGTGCGCGCCTTCGTCAACGCCCAACGCAGCACGGTGGCGCCGCTGCGAGAAGACCCGCGGCCATGAGTGGCATCGCCCGTCATTTGTTTGGCGTGCTGGTGCTCGTACTCTCTGCCCAGGCAGTGTTCGCGCAAGAACCGAGTGTCACCGTAGGCTCGAAGAAGTTCACCGAGTCGGTGATCTTGGGTGAGATCTTGACGCAACTAGCGGCGACGACGGGCGCTGAGGTGGAGCACCGTTCGGAGCTCGGAGGCACGCGCATCTTATGGAGTGCGTTGAAGCGCGGTGAAATCGACCTCTATCCCGAATACACGGGAACGATCTCGAAGGAAATCCTTCAGGCGGGCGACGCGGCGACGATCAACGAAATACGGGACGCTTTGAAGGCGGAAGGAATGATCGTGAGTGAGCCGCTTGGCTTCAACAACACGTATATCCTCGGGATGAAGAAAGATCTGGCCGAGAAACGCGGGATTCGAAGGATCTCCGATCTGGCGCGACACCCCGATCTCCGGTTCGGTTTTTCGAACGAGTTCTTGGATCGAGAGGACGGCTGGCCTGGCCTGCGCCGCGACTACGCTCTTCCGCAACGTGATGTCCGCGGCATGGACCACGACCTGGCATACCGGGGGCTGGCGGCGGGGTCGATCGACATCGTGGATCTATACTCGACCGATGCCGAGATCGAATACTACGGACTGCTCGCGCTCGAAGACGACCGAGCGCACTTCCCACGATACGACTCGGTAATCGTCTATCGAGATGATCTCGAAGGACGCGCAGCCGAAGTAGTGACAGCAATTTCAGCGCTCGAGCACGCAATCACGGCGGCCGACATGATCGCGATGAACGCAAAGGCCAAGGTCGAGAACGTCCCGGAGTCGAGAATTGCGTCCGAGTTCTTGGGGCGACACCTGGGAATGCAGACCGACCGGCGCGATGTCGGCGCGTGGGAGAGGTTTTGGATCCACACGGTCGAGCACTTGTTCCTCGTGGCGGTTTCGCTCGCCGGAGCAATCTTGATTGCGATCCCGCTTGGGGTCATTGCGGCGCGCTTCAGCCGAGTCGGACAGGCAATCTTGGGAACGGTCGGGATCATTCAAACGATCCCAGCCCTTGCGCTACTCGTCTTCATGATTCCACTTCTCGGCATCGGCGCCGCCCCTGCGATCGTAGCGTTGTTTTTGTACAGCCTCCTGCCGATCGTCAGAAACACCTATGCGGGGCTCCACGACATCCCGCGTCCGATCGTCGAAAGCGCGATCGCCTTGGGGTTGTCGCCGTCACAGAGGTTGCGGCTCATCGAGCTCCCGCTTGCTGCGCGCTCGATCCTCGCGGGGATCAAGACTTCTGCCGTGATCAACGTCGGCACCGCAACGCTTGGCGCCCTGATCGGAACGGGAGGCTACGGCCAGCCAATTCTGACCGGGATACGACTCGATGACGTCGGACTCATCATGCAAGGAGCCCTACCCGCCGCAGGCTTGGCGCTACTATGCCAAGCCGCGTTCGAGATTGCCGAAAGGAGGTTCGTATCGAAGGGCTTGCGAATCAAAGCGGGCTGAGCGCCCCGTGGTGATCCGCGACGAACCGAGTCATGGGCTCGGGGTCTTTGCCACAACTGGCAGGGCGCGAGATGCCGGTGTGCTCGAGATGAACGCGGACGCTCTCGGTACGTTGCGAGACGCGAAACTGCACCTCCCACGTGTCGGCGGCCGAGGCCGTGGTCGAGACCCATGTGATCGCATCATTCGACTGTTCGCCTAGACGACTCCGTAAGAGAATCTCCGCGGCCTGGGTGGGTCGATCATACGCACATCGACCGCGGAACTTGGCCAACTCTCCGAGCGCGTCATTCGCTCGCGCGGAAACCCATGAATCGGCGTCTTCTGGTCGAAGCCTGCCGTACATCAAGCCCGCGGGAAGCCAGAGCGCGCAAGCGGCGAAGCGATGGCCCCCGAGGTGGCTCGTTTGCCAGACGTCGAGTCCTCTGCCCTGCAGGGCTCTGAAGAATGCGCTGCCGTGTTGCGCACAACAGCGGTCCCGGCGGCCATGAACGCACACGAGACAGATGGGCTGGGTGGCAGGCGCCGAGTGCTCCGACATACCCTCGGGACTCAAACCGAGGAGATCTTCGTAGCGGTCCAGCTCGACCTTGGAAACCACCCCTCGATCGGACGAAACCATGATGAATGCCTTTTTTTGAACGGGGCGCCCCGGTCTGCGGATCAGCTGCAGTCGGGAGCGAGGGACGTCGCCGAGCCACCGGTCGAGCCGCTCGCGGACTTGCCCGCTGAGTGCTTCGGTGTCGATCGCGTTCGGCGCCCAGGGGTCGGTCACCTCGAGCAACAACCATCGATCGACCGACTCGACCGCGGTGCCGGTGAGAGACTCTCCCGCTTCCTGCGACGCCGCCGAGCAGTGGGGCAGGGTCACCGCTGGTCCGCTGCCAGAGGAAGCGGCCTTGCCATTTCCTCCTCGGCCTGATCGATCGTCCGCTGCCTGCGCGCTGCGATCGCGGATCGCCAAGCGTCCAATTGCGACTGCAGGTCGGCCAAGAGCTCCTCCGCACGCGCGAGTTGACGCTCGGTGCGCGCGCGACGCGCTGGGTCGGTCTCGCCTGCAAGCGATTCTTGGATCGACTCTCTCACGAGGCGCATCCTCGCCACTGCATCGGTGTAGTTCTCTCGTTTGGCGAAATGGCGCGCCTGCACCATCCAGACGCCCCAGCGTTCCTCGTCACTTTCGAGACTCATCGATATCCAATTTAGGGGGTTTCACCTGAGGGTCCAGCCGAGCGCCCCGTCGATGGTAGAGCCACCAATCTTCGAAGTGGGCCACTCGTTGGATCGACGGTTCCGCCGTAAAGAGGCTGTCAGGCGAAGACATCCGCCTGACGAGAAACCAATCGAAGAAGCTCCCCTGCTGGTCGAGCTGGAACAACTGGGGGCTCCATTCCCATCGGAGCGGCACAGGAGGCGGAACGACCGCGTTGGGATCTTCGCGTGAGCGATAACGCAGGGGCGAATGGCCGAGCTCGGCAAAGTGGAAGCTGATCCAGCCCCCGCGCTCTGCCTGCACATAGGCTGGCAAATGAACATAGGGGCTGTTCTTTGCGCGGGACCCATGGTGGTCGTAGATGAGATAGAGGAGCTTCGGGCTTCGGGGAAGCTCGCTCACGATCTCGCGGAAGTGCGTCGTCGTGGTCCCAAACTCGCGGTGAGCCTCGGCGGTTACCTCGGTGATCGGCGCGATCGCAATGGCAGTCCAGATGACGAATCCGAGATGGGCCCAAGTCTTTTTCGGAAGGTTCGGTAGGAGCGCAGGTAGAAAGAAGACAGCCACCGTGAGCTCGCGTGGGTAGACGTACCACCAGGATCCGATCTCCATGGGCATAGTCACGTAAAGGCCCAGCGATATTAAAATGACGGCGACGACCACTCCGTGGGCCGCGAGGACCCAGCTGTTGTTAGGCCAACCGCGAAGGCGAGCAACGGCGATGGCGAACAGCACGGTGGCCGTGACCAAGAAGAGAATACCAGTGCGGCGAAACGCCCTCGCGTCGTCGTCGCTGACGAAAACATCGAAGAGATAAGTCCCGGCCTCGGAGAACCGCCACCAGGCAGGTGGCCAGACCCATTGAATGTCCATGGAGATGCTGCCTGCGCGCCCGAACCACCAAAGGACGAATAGAACGGTCCCGATGGAAAAGGGAATGATCAGGCCCTTGATGCTGTCGGCCTGGCTGTGCATCACGACCCCGACGAGCACCAAAGCTCCGAGGGCAAACGGGAACCGAAATACGTGCGTGAAGAACAAGAAGAGCAAGCAAGCGATGAGCCACGCCTGAAGCTTCGGGGACGGCCGATCGACCAGACGCAGCGCCAAGCCGATGCTCATCGCGAAGAGGCCGATCCCACCCAAGAAGCTCACGAAGCCCCAGTGCGAGAGCACGCCCCAAACCGGAACGAGGCCCCACAAGCCCAAGAACGGGGATTTTCGCATCCCCCAGCACAGCACCATCAGTCCGATGGGCATCAAGGCCAACAAGAGGGCGGCCGCGAGCTTGGTCGCTGCGACCGGCGGAAGCACGAACATGAAGAGCGCGGACAAGGCGTAGAGGCTCACGTAGGGAACCGCGAACGGTTGAAGCACGAACTGCTCTTCGAAGTGCCAGCCGGCGTCGGTGTAGTGTCTAAAAGCCGACGCCGACGCCGTATGAAACGGGAAGTCGGTCATCATCGGGTAGTCGGTTACCCAGAACGGGAAACCAACCACGTATACGATGGCCGCGGCTGCACAGACCCACGCGAGCCAAAGTAAGGGCGGCGGACCAGTGACCCGCTCTACCGGCCTCATGTCGACCCCCCCATTTCCCTAAAGTAACACGCAGGCGCGCCTAGGCCTTGAGAGCTTCCGCGCCACCGATGATTTCCATCAATTCCTTGGTGATGGCAGCCTGGCGTGCTCGGTTGTACTGCAGGGTCAACCGGTCGATCATGTCGCTCGCATTGTTGGTGGCGGCGTCCATGGCGGTCATTCGAGCGCCGTGCTCTGATGCAACCGACTCTAGGAGCGACCGGTAAATTTCGATCTCGACGTACATCGGAAGAAGCCTGTCGAGAAGCGCGCTTTGGCTCGGTTCGTAGATGAAATCGCCGAGCTGGTCGTCCGCGAGCTGCAATGGCGTAATGGGCAAGAACGGCTCGACCACCACCTGCTGACTGATCGCGCTCTTGAATTCGTTGTAGACGAGGTAGCATGCATCCAGGTGCAGCGCGGTGTAGTCGTCGACGATGTAGCGGCCGATTTCGCCGGCTTTCTCGACGCTGAGCTCCTCGAAGACACCAAGAAAATCATGGCGAATATTCGCGTTGCGGCGCGTGAAGTAGTCGCGACCCTTGCGACCGATGATGCCAAAGCTGACGTTGCTGCCTTGTGCCTCGAGCTCTTTCCAGCGCTTGTACGCCACCTTGTTGATGTTTGAGTTGAACGCGCCGGCTAGGCCACGGTCACTGGTGAGAACGACCAACATCACGTTCTCCGGCTCACGGCGCGCAAGCAGGGGATGAACATCCTCGTCGGCACCCACACGCGCGGCCACTCCGCTCAAGACTTCGTGAGTCTTGAGGGCATAGGGACGCAGGCGCTCGATGTTCTCCTGTGCCTTACGTAGCCGCGCGCCGGCGACCAACTTCATCGCGCGAGTGATCTTCTGCGTGCTCTTGACGCTTCCGATGCGCTTCCGAATGTCCTTGAGGTTGGCCATCTGGCGCTATCTTTGCGGTGTGGGCTCGAAGATGCCACCGAACACCTTCAGCGCATCGTCGATTTGGCTCTCGAGAGCGTCGTCGATCTTACCCTTCGACACGATGTCCTCGAGGATCGAGGGGCGCTCGGCTTTGAGCCAGGAGATGAGCTCCTGCTGGTAGCGGCCGATCGAGTCGGTCGGTAGGGGATCCAAATAGCCGTGTGTGCCCGCAAAAATCGAGATGACCTGTTCCTCGACGGGCCAGGGCACGTACTGGCCTTGTTTGAGCACCTCGACCAGTCGCTCACCGCGAGAGAGCTGCTGCTGAGTGGCCTCGTCGAGGTCTGATGCAAACTGTGCAAACGCGGCCATCTCGCGGAACTGCGCAAGCTCGAGACGAAGCGTGCCCGCAACCTGCTTCATCGCCTTGATTTGCGCGTTACCGCCGACTCGTGAAACCGAGATGCCGACATTGATCGCAGGTCGAACACCGGAGTAGAACAGATCGGACTCGAGAAAGATCTGCCCGTCGGTAATCGAAATGACGTTGGTTGGGATGTACGCCGAGACGTCACCTGCCTGTGTTTCGATGATGGGAAGCGCGGTGAGAGAGCCGCCCGAATCGGGGAGCTTCTTTGCAACGAAACCATCGCCTTTTTCTTTCGCGGCGGCCTCGGCCTCGTGACGCGACTCCGGCCCCGAGAAGACCTGATTGCCGAGCCGGCTCGGCGCCTGATCGGACTTCACCACGACCCAGTCCTCGGCCATCTTGGCCGCGCGCTCGAGAAGGCGGCTGTGAAGGTAGAAGACGTCACCCGGATAGGCCTCACGACCGGGAGGACGACGAAGAAGAAGCGAGAGCTGACGGTAGGCAACTGCCTGCTTCGAAAGATCGTCGTAGATGAGCAGGGCGTGCTGCCCGTTGTCGCGAAAGTATTCGCCCATCGTGACACCGGTATACGGCGCTATGAATTGAAGTGGGGCGGGCTCCGAGGCCCCCGCCATGACGACGGTCGTGTACTCCATCGCTCCGAAGGATGAGAGCTTGTCGACTACTTGCGCGACGGTCGATTGCTTCTGGCCGATCGCGACGTACACGCAGAAAACATCTTTGCCCTTCTGATTGATGATCGTGTCGAGGGCGACAGCGGTCTTCCCGGTCTGACGGTCCCCGATGATCAGCTCTCGTTGACCACGACCGATTGGGATCATCGAGTCGATCGCTTTGAGCCCGGTCTGAAGCGGTTCGCTCACCGGCTGGCGAGCGACGATACCCGGAGCCTTGACCTCGACGCGCCGAGTGAGCTTGCTCTCGATGGGCCCCTTTCCGTCGACCGGCTGTCCGAGGGCGTTCACAACACGACCGACAAGTGCCGGACCGACGGAGACCTCGACGATGCGGCCGGTGCGCTTGACAGTATCCCCCTCTTTGATGCCGACATCGGAACCAAAAATCGCGCAGCCGACGTTGTCCTCCTCAAGGTTGAGCACCATCCCGAAGACGCCACCGGGGAACTCGAGAAGCTCTCCCGCCATGGCGCTCTCGAGACCGTAAATACGGGCGATGCCGTCGCCGACCGTCAATACGGTGCCCGTCTCGACCACGTCGACAGACTTTTCATACGACGCGATCTGCTGCTTGATGATGCTGGAAATCTCTTCGGCGCGAAGCTGCATTTGGAATGCTCCTGATTACGCGGTTACGGCATTTCGCCGTTCGCAAGCAACGTTTCTCTCAACTCGCTCAGCCGGTTGCTGATGCTCCCATCGAATACGCGGTCACCGATGCGTGTCACCACACCACCGATCAGTGAGGGGTCTTCTTTCTTCACGAGCACGATCCGTTGACCGGTTGCTCGTTGGAGTTTTTCCAAAAGCCGGTTGCAGTACGCGTCGTCGAGCGGCTTGGCGCTGATCACCTCAGCGCGAACCCGACCGGTCTCGGCCTCCGAAATCTCTTCGAAAGCGCTCAGAACGTCGGGGAGGTACGCCAGCCTTCTGCGGTCGGCGAGAAGGCCGACGGTGTTGCGGACGAGCTTCGAGAGCCCGAGTTTTTCCATGATAGCGTCGATCGTCGCCCGAAGCGCCGGCTTCGGTACGACGGGATTGCGTATGAGCTGTCGAAGCTCGGAGCTCTCTTTCCAAGCGTCGGACAAGGCCCCGACGTCTCGGACGACCTGGTCGGTCAGACTCTGCTCGCGAGCGAGCTCAAGAAGAGCTTTTGCGTAGCGACGCCCAAGTGCGCTCATGAGTCACGCTCCTGCACCACATCATCGAGCCTGGCGAGATACGCATCGGCGAGGCGCTCCTGGTCGGCATCGCTCGTGCGTTCGCGCAAGAGGTCCTGGGCTGCCGCGACTGCGGCGGTGGCTGCTTGCTCGGTCAGCTCTTTTCGGAGCTGCTTCATTTGCTGCTCGATGAGAAAGTTGGTGTCCTTGCGCATCCGCGCGGCCTTCTCCTCGGCCTGAGCGACGATCCGATCGCGCTCGGCCTCGCCCGCTTTGACCATATCGGCACGGATCTGGAGAATCTCTTGGTCGAGCTTCTCGAGGCGAGTCGCGGTCGCCATGTGGCTGGCTTCGGCCTCGGCACGGAGGCGCTGCGCCTCGGCGAGCTCCTTTTCCACCTCCGCGCGGCGCGCGGCCAGAGCGGGGTTGCCCTTCTTGCGAATCGCCCATCCGATGATCAAGAGCAAGACGCCGAAATTGACGAGGGTTCCTAGGAACTCGGTGTTGAGAATATCGGAAAAGTGAAGCCCGCCGTGCGCGTCATGCCCTTCCTGCTCCTTTGCTACTTCGTGGGCAACGCTCTCGGCAAATACGACAGAGGGCGATGCCAGCCAAAGACCGAACAGGAGTATCGACATCGCGCGCATCAGCTCACCTCTCTATCGAGCATCTTCGAGGCGATCTGCTGCGCCAGCGCGGGGATACCTTGATCGAGTTGGCTTCTGAGACGCGCAGACTCCGTTGCGAGCTTCGCATCGGCCTCGGCGAGCTGCTTGTTCGTTTCGTCGCGGACCCGGTCTAGCAGGGTGCGCTCGAGCCGCTTGCCCTCGGCACGAAGCCGGTCCCGTTCCTCGCCGGCCTGGAGCCGAAGTCGTCGCATCTCGTCTTCGAATTCCTCGCTCTCGGCGGCGGCCTCGTCTTGGAGACGGAGCGCTTCGAGCTTGGCTCCCTCGATAGCGTTTTCGCGTGCCTCGAACAGAGCGATCATCGGTCGGAAGATCAGCGGTCGAAACAGAAGGAATGCCACCCCAAATAGTCCGAGCTGGATCCAGATCGTACCGTCGAGGTCGATGATGGAGCCCTCCGAGAGAAGGGCTGTGAAAAGCACGGTCATCGCAGCGGTATCCTTGAGCGGCCGAACCGGCGTCCCATTAGGCGCCTGGGGCCGAATCGCACGTCCGACAAGGAGAGATCCCTAGCGGCGCGCTTTGGTAGCACGGGGCCGAACCCAGTCAAGGACGGCGGAGCGGGGCCCGGGACCGAGCGCTCAGGTGGAGCCTAAGGGCGCCTCGGCAACGCGTAACCGGAGCGCTCGGAGCGTCTTTCCGGCGGCTCTCTCGTTCTCGCGACTGAACACCGAGGACGGCAGGGGGATGTCCGGGTCGACGTAGATCTTGAAGCTCACGCGCGTTCGGGCACCGTCATCGATGGGCGTGAGCTCCCAGCGCGCGTTGAATGCGTCGATGTTGCCTTCCAGCAAGCTCGCCTCGATGACGCGTCCCGGCTGCTCCGACTCGGAACGTTCGGCGATATTGAGTTGGCCCCAAAGCGTGAGAGCGCCCTTCGCGACGCTGACCTCCATGTAGACCCGCGCGCGGCTCCCGCGCTGCGCGAGAACCCTCGACTTGGTGAAATTCGGCATGAATTGCACGTAGTTCGCGTAATCGAGAACGATCGGAAGCACTTCGTCAATCGGCTGGTCCAGCTCGACGGAGGCCTGACCCGAGGCAATGCTCGACCCCTTTTCGGTGATCTGCACGGTGAAAACCGCATCTGCCTCGTCGGCGAGGACATCGCTCGTGGTGCTGCTCGCGATCCAGCCGATGGCAAAAGCTACGATAAAAAATCTCTTGTTCATCTCTCTCCCTCTACTTTGCCCAACACTACGACGGTGAATTGGTGACGTTACGTCACCCAGCCCAGACCTTTGGGGCAGAAAGGTAGCATTCTTCCATACATTTACTGACATACTTGCATGGAAAAATACGCCTCAAGCGGAACAGTTGCTAGATTGAACCGGATGGTTCGAATCCAGCAAGCCTATTTTTTCGTAGCGATTCTAACGGTCACCGCGGTCGCCAGTGGCGCACAGGCCCAACGACCGAAAGTGGTGGTGCTGAGCTTCGCCGGGGCCGGCGGCGCAACTGCACGCGTGCAGGTGGTCCGGGCACTCAAGGGGCAAGCCGACTTTGCGACGAAAAGCGACGCCGATCGCGTCATCGATGATCGCGGGTTGCGCATCGGCACGGGAGCGGGCCGTGCAGAGCTGAGCGACGTGCTCGACGTCGACTATATCTTTTGGGGCCGTGTGAAGGGCAAGGGCAGCAGTGCTCGAACCGAGATTCGGGTGGCAGGTCGATCGGGCCAAGCCCTCACGGGATACGAGGCAGGAGCTCCAGGGACATCCAAAGGCAATCGATTGATTCAAGAAGCGGCTCGTACGGCTCTTGCCGAAGTGTTGGAGCTCGCGCCGCCAGGGAAGTCGAAACGCAAAGAAACCGCCGCGGTCGTGGCGACTGAAGTTTCGGTACCGACAGGCGCGGCGGCGGCAACCACCGCGACCGCCCCCGCACCACCGAAGACGAAGCCGCGCCCAGAGCCCAGGGCCGACGCCAAGAAGAAATCCAAAAAGAAGACGAAGGCCGATGGCGTAACGACGCTACCGGTGTTCGAGATCTTCGTCGGGGGTGGCCCGCGGTTGCGCAACATCGACTTCGATGTCGGCGATGGGTCGGGTGGAACCGAAAGCAGAACCTTCGATTCAGGCGCCTATGCGGATGTGGGCGGCTATTTCCTCGTGCGCCCCCTCGGAAGATCGGACAACCCAGCCCTTCAAGGCATCGTCATTCAGGGCGACGGCGGCGTCGGCTTCGGTCTCAATGCACAGCCGCAAGGCACCGGAATCACGAACAGCGTCAGCACCTGGAGAGCTCTCGGTCAGGTGGGCTACCTCTACCCGCTCCGCAAAGGTCTGCAGGTCGGCGGCTTGGTGGGCGCTGGCGTGGATACCTTCGATATCGACGTGAACTCCGTCTTGCCGTCGATTCAGTACATTTACGTTCGGGTGGGAGCGGCGCTCTCTTACATGATCTTCAAAGAGTTTGTGGGGTTTCGAGTGGATGGAGGCTTTCGGAAGCCCTTTTCGCTCGGAGATCTCGAAGACGCCTTTGGGAACAACAGCTCAGCGATCGGCTTCGACGCGACCGCGATGGTGGGAGGGAAGCTCGACATCGGCTTCACCTACGGGTTCCGCTTCATCTGGGAGTATTACAAGACGGACTTCAGCGGGGCGACCGACCCACAGCAGCCCTCTTTCAGCGGTGGTCCCGGCAGCGGCACCGACAGCGCGATGACCTATCAGTTCTTAGTCGGCTGGTCGCTGTAAGCAGAGTCAGCGCCAGTGTCAGTGTCAGTGTCTAGGGGGTAGACCTCGGCATCGACGCTCGAGCCGTCAAAGATCGCGCCCCTGTCGATGAACAGCGCCGGCGTATGGATGTCGCCCTGCACGCGCGCCGCCGCATGGAGCTCGACCAGCTCCGTCGCGTAGATCTCGGCTTGCACCCTACCCCCGAGGACGATCAAGGTGCCGACGCGAACCGTCCCGCGAACGGTGCCGCCCTGGCCCACGACCAAAAGCCCCTCGCTGATGACCTCACCCTCGAAATCGCCGTCGATCCGCACCCGCCCATCGAAGAACAGTTTGCCCTCGTACCGGGTCCCCGCGGCGAGAAGCGCGTGAATGGCGATGTCTTCCTGTCGCATCGAGGCTGGAAGCGTAGAAACCGCGGCCGGAGGGGTCAATCGTCACCGCCTCGAAGACTTGTCCGACGTGGTTCTGACCCTACGTCCCCGTGGCGGCATCGTTGACCGCTCTGAGGGCCCGTGCTACGTCGCGCCCGCTTTGGGCGGGACGACCCGCTGGCCGACACACTTTCAGACAACCGGAAAGAACATGGCAGAGCTTCAGAACGGGCAGGTCACTCAAGTTATTGGTCCGGTCGTGGATGTTTCGTTCCCTCGGGGGAGCCTCCCGGCGATTCTCACCGCACTTCAGGTCAGCAACCCCGCCATCGACGACAAGCAGTGGAACCTCACCTTAGAGGTCGCGCAACACCTCGGTGAGAGCACCGTGCGCGCCGTCGCAATGGACTCGACGGACGGCCTGGTCCGCGGCATGAAAGTCAAGAACACCGCCGAACCGATCTCGATGCCTGTGGGCAAGGAATGCCTGGGCCGCATCCTGAACGTCATTGGCGCACCGGTGGACGAACTCGGCCCCGTCAACGCAACCAAGTTCTCGCCGATTCACAAAGAAGCCCCACCCTTCGTCGATCAGAGCACTGAGGTCGAGATCTTCGAAACCGGCATCAAGGTCATCGACCTTCTCGCCCCGTACCGAAAGGGCGGCAAGATCGGCCTTTTCGGCGGCGCGGGTGTTGGCAAGACGGTTCTCATCATGGAGCTGATCAACAACGTCGCGAAGGCGCACGGTGGTGTGTCCTGCTTCGCCGGCGTCGGCGAGCGTACCCGCGAGGGCAATGACCTGCTCCTCGAGATGAGCGAGTCGAGGCTCGAGACCGGCGAGACGGTTCTTTCGAAGACCGCGCTCGTATATGGCCAAATGAACGAGCCGCCCGGCGCTCGCGCGCGGGTCGCGTTGAGTGCGCTGACCGTGGCCGAGCACTTCCGGGACGAAGAAGGCCAAGACGTTCTTCTATTCATCGACAACATTTTCCGCTTCACGCAAGCGGGTTCCGAGGTGTCGGCGCTTCTCGGTCGCATTCCTTCGGCCGTTGGTTATCAACCGACCCTCGCCACCGAGATGGGTGAGCTTCAGGAGCGAATCACTTCCACCACCAAGGGCTCAATCACCTCGGTGCAAGCGATTTACGTTCCTGCCGACGACTTGACCGACCCCGCGCCCGCCACGACGTTTGCGCACTTGGATGCGACGACGGTGTTGTCGCGCTCGATCGCAGAGCTCGGAATCTACCCGGCCGTGGACCCGCTCGATTCGACCTCGACGATGCTCGATCCGGGCGTCCTCGGTGAGCGCCACTATCTCGTCGCGCGGGGCGTGCAGGAGACTTTGCAGAAGTACAAGGACCTCCAAGATATCATCGCGATTCTCGGCATGGACGAGCTCAGCGAAGACGACCGCATCGTGGTCGACCGCGCACGCAAGATTCAGCGCTTCCTGTCGCAGCCGTTCTTCGTCGCGGAGCAGTTCACGGGTCTCAAGGGAGCCTACGTTCCGCTCGAGGACAGCATTGCAGGCTTCGAGGAGATCCTGGACGGCGAGCTCGACGACGTGCCCGAGCAGGACTTCTACCTCAAGGGCAACATCGAAGAGGTCAAAGAAGCGTTCGCGAAGCGCTCCAAAGGCTGATTCATGGCGAGCACCGAACAGCTTCAGCTCGACGTGGTCACCCCGACGGGTTCGGTGCTTTCGGTGAAGGTTGACTCGGTTCAGGCGCCGAGCGTCGAGGGCGAGTTTGGCGTACTCCCAAACCATCTTCCGCTGTTGGCGGCCTTGAAATGCGGCCTGCTGGTTTGGGAAGTCGAAGGCAAGCGCAAAGTCGCGGCCATCGGGCCGGGCTTCGTGGAAGGCGGGCCGGACAAAGTGCTCTTGCTGACCGACCTCTACGCCACTCCTGAAAAGATCAAGCCCGACAGCGTGCGTCAAGAGCTGACGAAAGCCGAAGACGCGCTCAGACAGTTCGACGAGCTTTACGAGGGCCCTGAATACACGGAGCTACAACGCGACGTCGATTGGGCGATCGCCAGGCTCGACGCGTACTCCGCCGCTCGCGCGGTCTAGTCTTCAGCCGACCATACTTCGAGCGCGGCTTTCGCGGCGGCCTGCTCTGCATCGAGCTTCGAGCGGCCCTCTCCGAACCCGACTCGGCTGCCCATGAGCTCGAGTGCGACCACGAACTGTCGCGCATGGTCGGGGCCTTCGCTTCGAACCAAAGTGTAGCTTGGCGTATCGCCAAAGCGCGCTTGAGCCCATTCCTGTGCACGCGACTTGAAATCACGGTGCCCCGGCTCACCCGCATGAATCCATGGCTCGAACATACGTCGGGTGACTTCGATCGCGGCGTCCATCCCTGCGTCCTGGTAAATCGCACCGATGCACGCTTCGAGAGCGCCGGACAAGAGCCTCGGTTTATCGCGACCACCCGACTTTTCCTCGCCCTTCCCCAAGCGCATGGCGGGCCCCAATCCGACGCTGTTGGCGATCGCCGCCAAGCCTTTTTCGCTCACCAAATCCGCTCGCCGCTGGGTGAGCTCTCCTTCGGTTGCGTCCGTAAACTGCTCGCTCAACAGGGAGGCGACCACGAGCCCGACAACCGCATCACCAAGAAACTCCAAACGTTCGTTGTCGTTGGGCGCGAGATCGGGTCGCTCGTTCTTGAAAGAACGGTGTGTCAGCGCGTCGCGAAGCAAGCCTTGGTCGCTGAACTCGTAGCCGAGCGCATCACAGAGCTCCAACGCCGCCGGATCAAGCGGCTGGTCCTGATCGGACATCTTGGAACGGTAACAGCTACCCCGTCGCTAAGCCATGTCAGGCGTCGTGTCGTGCTATACGACCTTCGTGGAGTTTCCGCCCGAGGAGTTGGAGACCGCGAGACTTCGGCTTCGACGCCCCAGGATCGCGGATGCAGAGGCCGCTTTCGATTCCTATACGAGCGACGAGAGCATCACACGCTATCTCACATGGTCCGCCCACACCACTGTGGCACAAACACGCGAGTACTTTCAGCAAACCATCGACGCTTGGGACCTTCAAATGGGGCATCGGGTGTGGCTCATCGAGCGAAAAGACGACGGCATGCTGACTGGGACAATCGGCTGCACGGTGCAATTCCATCGCGTCGAAGTCGGCTTCGCGCTTGGCAGTCGGTTTTGGGGTCTCGGTTACATGCCCGAAGCACTTCGGCGAGTCTGCGAAGCAGCGTTCGAGGACCCCAGAATTTACCGGGTCCAGGCACTGTGCGACGAAGAAAATCGGCGTTCCTCGCGGGTGATGGAGAAAGTCGGGATGAAGCTCGAGGGGACACTGAAAGGCTATGGCCACCATCCAAACCGATCGGATACCCCGCGCGATTGCTTGATGTACGCCATGATCCGCAGCGATTGAATCGACGATCGGAGCGGCTACACTCGCCCGTCTCATGCGTCTCTTGACCACCGTAAAGAATGAAGACGAAGCCAAAACGCTTGGCGATGCACTCTACGCGGACGGCGTATCCACGACGATCAAGGAGACGCGCGACGGCGAGTACGCCATCTGGGTGCAAGACGAAGACCGGATGGAGCAGGCGCGCGCATTCCTGAGCCACTTCGATCCCCGATCAGCTCACTTCGAGGCAATGGCGAAGCAAGCGCGTGCGCAGCGCCGCCACGAAACCAAGGCCGACGAGAAGCTAAGAGCCCGAACCGAGAAGATCCGAAGGCACATCGAAGCTCGCCAGAACATGCGCATCGGGCCGGTGACGGCAGTCCTGATGGCCATTTGCGTGCTCGTGTTCATTTACACGGGCATGGGCGAAAAAACGCAGGCCGTAGCGCTCTTCACGTTCACACCTTTGGAGTTCGTGAAAGGGCGAGTGTACCCCGGCGATGCGAGCGCGATTTGGCAGGGCCAGCCGTGGCGGCTCCTCACGCCGATGTTCTTGCACTTTGGGCTCCTGCACATTCTGTTCAACCTCTGGTGGCTCAAAGATCTCGGCACGGCGATCGAGCGCGTGTTTTCGTCGCGCTATCTGCTGACGCTCGTTATAAGCATCGCGCTGTTCTCGCACGTCCTCGAGTACGCGATATCAGGCCCGCGCGTGTTTGGCGGCATGTCCGGCGTGGTTTACGGGCTCTTCGCGTTCATTTGGATTCGCGGCCGGCTCGACCCGGGCTTTCCGTACCGTATCCCTCAACAACTAGTGACGTTCATGCTGATCTGGCTCGCGCTCGGATTCACGGGCTGGGTCGGCCCTATCGCGAACTGGGTGCACTCGGGAGGGTTGATCGTAGGCGCGGCGTGGGGCGTCCTCTCATCCGGCTACCTCCAACGCAAGCTCCGCCGCTAACACTGGCACTGGCACTGTTTTCGAGGTTGACGCTGGGCTGTCACTGCGCTTGCACTAATGGCATCAACTTGGCGTACGTTCGGTCTCGGTCCGCGTAGATGTCGTCGAGGATTGCCTGTAGGGTGTCGCGGCCCTCGCGGTCGAGGACGCGTTGGTTGTGCTCGATCACCGAAGCCGCGACCGTCTTGGGTGCCCGATCCGCATGAAGGTCCTCGAGGCTCAAGCTGAAAATGTCCTTGTAGTGGGGCGGGTCTTGGGCTCGGACTTCCTCGAGGCGGGAGCGTCGGATGAGCTGAGCGGTAGGGTCGGGAGTTTGGCGAAAAAAGCGAACAGAACCAGCCACTTCGTCCACCCTGGGATGAAAGGTAGCGGAGAGGAAACGGTCGTCCACGAGCGCGGCAAGCGAGACCGCCCATCGTGCAAAGGCGTCGGGCCCGTCCTCGAACTTTGGTGCGATGACGAACGCGACGTCGACGGAGTCGTCCGCGTCCCAGCCTTCGAGCACCGGCTCGAGCTCGTTCGGAAGACAAGGCGCGTCTAGCACCACGTGCGTGCGCGTACGATTCGCTTCGCGGGCGTGCCTCGCCCAAGGACAAAGCGCGAACCGCTCGATGAGCTCGACCTGGTAACGATCGTGAAGACGGATCGCTTCGCGGGCCAGGCGCTCGCGCGGGCTCACCGGGCTCAAGCAGCCTCTCGGGCCCCGCGCTGCGCCAAGTACTCTTGGAGGTGCGGTACGATAGACATTTCGAGCGCTTCGGCGGGTGGCAGAAACTCTGCCCGTACTACCTCGCGTTCGTCTACCTGGACGTTCGGTGCAGCATCGACTTCGAGCTCGTAGATATCGAGCGTGTCCTGCCGATTCTCGAACAAGTGGGTCCCGTGATAAGCGTGCACGAGGCGCTTGGGTTGGACATTGATGCCGACTTCCTCGCGAAGCTCGCGCGCCGCGGTGGTGCGGCGATCTTCGCGGGGCCTGACGTAGCCGCCGGGCAGCGTCATCTGTGCCCGATAGGAGTTCTGCACCAGAAGAACCCGCCCCTCGTACCAGACCGCAACCAACGCGCCTGTCGTCTCTGGTCTACGAATGAACCAAAGAAGACGTAACCCCCAGTGCGCAACCCGATACACCGCCCGTATCAAGGCGTTGATCATGTCTTGAGTTTACCAAAATCGCCGGGGACGAGAAATCCCAACGTTCGACGACCTCAAACCGAGGCGCCGGCCTTGGCCCAGCCCCCGAGCCGATAGGCCCAGATTCCTAAGCACATCCTCACAAAAAAGGAGATTGGGAGGGCGACCCAGATCCCGAAGGCGCCCCACCCCACGACGAAGCCGAGGAACCAACTGAGCGGCACCTGGACCACGAGAGTCCCGACGATGTTGATCAGGAGGCTGGTGTTGGTGGCTCCGGCACCGCGTAGCATCCCGATGAGCGCGATGTGCACTCCGACGATGGGCATCCCCCACCCGAGGATTCGCATCCAGGTCATCGAGTGACGACCGAGCTCCGTGGCGGGGTCGACATCGAAGATCGAGATGATCGGCTCGGCACCGACGATGATTGTGAGCCCGATGGTCGTCATGATGATCGTCGAAAGGATCACCCCGGCCCGAACGACATGACGAGCCTCTGGGATGTTGCTCGCTCCGAGCGCATTGCCGACCATCGCGCCCGTAGCTTGGGACACGCCAAGCCCAGGAACGAATGCCAACGACTGGATGCGCAGACCGATCCCGTGCGCGGCCACGGTGACCTGTGCGACACGCGCCAACATTCCCACAATCGACAAGAAGGCCACGTTCAGGATCACCATGTCCAATGCTGCGGGCGCGCCCACGCGGAACAAGTCGTTTGCGAGCGGACGGTCGATTCGAGCCGGCCCGAGGAATGCACGCACGCCCGGCACGACGTCGCGCCGAAGAATCAGAACCATCATCACGACGGCCGCGGCTTGCGCGATGACCGTTCCCCACGCCGCGCCTTTCACGCCGAGGGCAGGGAGGCCGAGGCGCCCCAAAATCAATCCGTAGTTGAGAACGATGTTGAGCAGGTTGCTCACGACAGCGATGGCCAACGGCAACATCGTGTTTCCGACGGCCCGTAGAGCCGCCGCAAAGAGCATGTTCAGGTAATAGAAGACGGTGAATGTGAAGAGCGGTCGAAGATAACCAACGCCCAAATCCCGCACCTCGGTGTCGGCACCGAGCCACTCCATCGCCACGCTCGCGCCGAGATTGCCGACCACCGCCACCACGATCGACACCAAGTACGTAAGCAAGATGCTCTGATGGAGCACGTGGTTGATGCGATCCGTTTCGCCCGCACCATGCGCTCGCGCAACGAAGGCGACCGTTCCGACGGTAAGTCCCAACATCGCGACCATCAGCAAGAAAATCAGCTGGCTCGCGAAACCAAGTGCAGTGAGCGCCTCCTCAGCATCGACTAGACGACCGCACATGGCCGTGTCGACCGCCAGCGTGATCACGCTGAGCACGTTCAATCCGACGATGGGCATCGCCAGATCGAAGAGACGTCGGAAGATGGTGCGATCGACGCCGAACGTTGGACCGGCATGCGCCTTCATTTGCGGGCGATGGAGAGTGTATCGCGAGAGGTGAGCGCGCCAGTGCTTTCAGATCGCAAGTTGTGAAGCCCTCCCATCGGACGAAATGGTAGGCTCGGAGAGATGCCCGGTGAGCCTCGAGAGTTCGGATCCTACCGTCTCGTCCGACGCCTCGGTGTCGGCGGCATGGCCGAAACGTTCGAGGCCGCGCGCACAGGCACGGGCGGGTTCGAGCAGAGGGTCTGCCTAAAACGGGTGTTGCCGGCGTACAGCCATGATCCAGAGTTCATCGGCCGCTTCCGGAGAGAGGCAAAGCTCGCCGCTCAACTTCGGCATAGCAACATCGTGGGTGTTACGGACTTCGGTGAAGTCGAAGGCGTCAGTTACATGGCGCTCGAGCTCGTCGATGGCGTGGATCTTCGGTCGCTGTTGAGGTCGCTAGAAGGCGAGAAGCTCACGCCGGAGATGGTGGTGCTGATCGGCCTCGACCTCGCCTATGCGCTCGAGCATGCCCACCAAAGCATCATTCACCGCGATGTTTCGCCTTCGAACGTGTTGATCAGTCGCGCGGGTGAGACCAAGCTCGCGGACTTCGGCATCGCGAAAGCGATCGAGAGCGCCGCCGCGACGGCGAGTAAGGGCGTGCAGGGCAAGATTCCCTACATGTCCCCGGAGCAGATGCGAGGGGAGGCGGTCGATGCGCGCTCGGACCTGTTTTCGCTCGGCGTGGTCTTGTTCGAGACCGTCGCGGGTGTGCGCCCATTCGACGGAGCTCATGATGTCGAGACCATGCAACGCATCGTGGAGGGGCAGCGAAGAGCTCTCGGCGAGGCGGCGCCGGACGCTCCAATCGAGCTACAAAAAATCATCGAGGGTCTGATCGCGACCGACCCGAGGAACCGCACACAGAGCGCGTCGCAACTCGTCGAAAAGCTCGCCGTCCTCGCGCCGCCGCCGCGGGTTCGACGGGAGCTCGCATCGATGGTCGAGACGCCACGCGGTGGCCCGAGCACGAGGATGCACGTGCGGGCACGGGAAGAGGAGCCAGACACGGAGCTGAGTCGCGCAGGAGAACTTACGCCCCTGGCCGGTTCCGATGAAAAGCCAAAAGAGGGCTCCCGCGGGCGTCGAGCGGCGCTCGCGTTAGTGACGGTGATCGCTTTGGCCGCTGGCATCGTGGCAACCGAGTCGTTCGATCTGCGAGGCCGTCTTGGAGCCGACCAACCCGCCGCGAAACCTCCCGACGAGGTCGCGCCTAGCACTCCGACGGACCCAATCGAGGTCACCGCTGGCATCCCGACACGTACCGAGGACGAAGCACCCACGGCTTCGAAAGGCGAAGAGACTGTAGGTCCCGGACCGCCAGCCGCCGTCCCGAACCGCGGTTGGATTCACGTAGTCGTCCAACCTTGGGGCAACGTTTGGATCGATGGCGTTTGGATGGGACGCGCCCCAGTGAAGGCGCGAGTGCCCAAAGGCCGCCACGTCGTCGAAGTGGGACGCGAGCTTCCGTCCAAGAAAAGGGTGGTGAAGGTCGAGGCTGGTGCCCGAAAAGAGCTCGAAATCAGCCTCTCCGATTGATCGCTATTCGACTACGATCGCGCCGCAGGGGAACACGGCAGTAAATGTAGCGGCACCGCTCTTGAACGTGTCGCACGCGCTGCCAACCAGCTCGATGATGTCGTCGGCTCCCGGCTTGACGCGCCAATCGCTCGGGCAGCTCAGAGGAGTGCCATTGAGCCGAACATCGCTTTCGGGATCATTGCAGGCCTTTTCCTTGTCGTCGAACGGCTTGTCGATCTGCACATCACACGAAATGCTGTCGCTGATGATCTGGTTGAATGCGTCCTCCAGGCTCTGAGGATCGGTGGCAACCCAGAATGTCGCATTGCCCTCCGAGCCGTCCTCCGCCAAGCCGATCCCGACGTTCGCCATGTCCTGAAGATGTGCGTTGCTCACCTCCGTGCCAACACTAAGAATGAAGGTCTGTATGTTGGCATTGCCAAATGCGTTTTGCGCCGCGGCCACCGCTTCTGCCTGAGCACCGGCAGTGGGATTCGGGTCCGGAACTTCGCACGAGTCTGGCTCACCATCCGTCGCCAACACGATGATCGTGGGTCCGTCCGCAGGGGGCGGGTTGGCCTGGATGATACTGACGAGAGCATCGATGCTATCGCCGGTCGGTGTGTCCTCGCCACCAGGGAAGGTGGCCGGGTAGCTCATGTTGATCGTCGAGAGGTTGTCTAGCTGCATCGCCACCTGGGTATCGAAGCGAGGACATGGAGGATTGTCATCGCCGTTTTCCGATTGGTAGGTCGTCAGCCCGAAGCGGACGATCGAATCCAGTTGACTGACAACACTGGTGACTGCGCTGTGCGCGGCTTCCCAACGGTTCTGGCCTCCACCGAAATCTGAAGTCATCGACCCGCTTTGGTCGACCAAGAACATGGCGTTCGGAACGCTTCGGGTGGGAGTTACCTGCACGGACTGACAACCCGTGCTTCCGCCGGTGCCGGTGTTGCCGCCCGTTCCGCTGAAGATGGGGATGCATCGTCCGCGGGAGTTGCAGTCGAAACCCTCGCCGCAACCTTGTTCAGCTGTGCATTGCGCACTGCAAACACCGTTGAAGCAATACGTTCCAAGCTCGCACTCGGAGTCGCTGCCACTCGGGCAGGGCGAATCGCACCCCGGCGGCGGTGTTGCGAACTCCTCGCACGCAAGCGGCTTCCCGCCATTGAACGGGTTCCCACTGCCGTTGCCACCACCACAACCGCCGAGGCCGAAAGCCCCCACGGCCACGAGCACGATCGAAAGCCAACGATACATCACACACTCCCCAAAGAATTCAAAAAGCCAACTATGTCAATATTCTACATACACTCTGTACAGTAAGCAAATCGACAGACTGGGTCTTTCTAGCAAATTCGCTCTTACTTCCGGATGCTTACAGGATCGCGAGCGGCGCTTTTTCGCCTCACCGTCGCACGGCGGAGTGGAAACGCGAGGTAACTCACGGGATTTGCCGTCTAGAGCCCGGCGGCGACTCGCGCCGCGGTGCTGGGAAGCTTTTTGCAATGAGGAAAGCGGTCCGAAACCTTCCGGAAACAACCGGAGGCCAGAGATGGTATCGGGCCGTTTGCCCAGCCCGGGCACCGCAGCCGGGCGAGCGACGAAGCCGCATGATACAACGCGCACCTCCTCCAATCTCGCCCCGCAAAGGAATCGTCTCATGGACGCCAAAGATGTTCTGGATCTAGCCAACAAGAACAACGTCGTCATGGTGGACCTCAGGTTCACCGACTGGCCGGGGATGTGGCAACACTTCTCCATTCCAATCTCGGAGTTCGACGAGAAGGCCATGCAGGAAGGCTTCGGCTTTGACGGGTCATCGATCCGAGGCTGGCAGTCGATCGAGGTGAGCGACATGATCGTCGTGCCGGACGCGAACACGGCACTCATCGATCCTTTCTGCACAGCGCCAACGCTTTCGATGATCTGCGACATCGTCGATCCACTTACGCGCGAGCGGTACAGTCGGGATCCGCGCTGGATCGCCACGAAGGCGGCCAATTACCTGAAGAGCACGGGCATCGGGGACGAGATCTACTTCGGGCCCGAAGCGGAGTTCTTCATCTTCAACTCGGCGCGCTTCGATACGCGAGAGAACTGCGGTTTCTACTATCTCGAGTCAGACGAGGCCAAGTGGAACTCCGGAGCCGAGACGAACATCGACGGGAGCCCGAACCTCGCTTACAAGCCGCGGTACAAAGAGGGGTACTTTCCCGTTCCGCCGACCGACAGCCAGCAGGACATCCGAACCGAAATGGTCCTCGAATTAGAAGGGCTCGGGATCAGGGTCGAGGCGCAGCACCACGAGGTTGCGACTGCCGGCCAAGCCGAGATCGACATGCGGTTTGCGCCGATCGTTCAGATGGCAGACCAGCTGATGCTCTACAAGTACGTGATCAAGAATGTCGCACGCCGTCATGGCATGACCGTTACTTTCATGCCCAAGCCTCTTTTCAATGACAACGGCTCGGGCATGCATTGCCATCAATCGATATGGAAGGGGGAGAAACCGACCTTCGCTGGTGATAGCTATGCTGGCCTGTCGGATACCGCGCTCCATTACATCGGAGGCATCATCAAACACTCCAAGGCTATTGCCGCCTTCACCAACCCGACAACCAACTCATACCGACGACTCGTTCCGGGCTTCGAAGCGCCGGTATACGTCGCGTACTCGGCGCGGAATCGCTCCGCGGCGTGTCGCATCCCGACCTACTCGAACGATCCGCGAGCCAAGCGCGTCGAGGTCCGTTTCCCCGATCCCTCATGCAATCCGTACTTGGCCTTCACGGCCATGGCAATGGCGGGCATCGACGGGATCGAGAACAAGATCGACCCAGGCGACCCGCTCGAGAAGAACACCTACTCGTTGAGCGGTACCGAGCAGTCCGAGCTCAAGGTCATGCCCGCGAGCCTCGGGGAGGCGCTTGAAGCCTTGGAAGCCGATAAGGCCTTCTTGCTCAAGGGCGATGTGATGACCGAGGACGCAGTGCAGACCTGGATCGAGTACAAGCGCGAAAACGAGATTACACCGGTCGCATTGCGACCCCACCCCCACGAGTTCGAGCTTTATTTCGACATCTAAGAGCGGCGTCCACCGAGAACAGTCCTTCAGCGGAGGAATTCGGCACCGGAGGGCTGCAGAGCGCTCGGGTACAACGTCGACCTCGTTCGCTGAAGCCCTAGCGACAACAACATAGGAGTAACGATGAGCATTATACAGGCTGAATACATCTGGATCGACGGCACGGAGCCGACGCCGCTTCTTCGCTCGAAGACCAAGATGATTGCGGCGGGGATGTTGGAGAAGGTCCTCGGCGCGATCGCCGGAGTTGCCGAGCTTCCCAAGTGGGGTTTCGACGGATCGAGCACGAACCAGGCCACAGGCGACGATTCGGACTGCCAGCTGTATCCCGTATTCGCGGTGCGCGATCCGCTTCGAGGCGGCGACAACCTTCTCGTGCTTTGCGAAGTGTACAAGCATGACGGCTCCCCACATGAGACGAATACGCGTCGTGCGGCTGCCGAAGCTACAGAGAAGTACAAGAACCTAGATGCTTGGTACGGTTTCGAGCAGGAATACACGATGATGAAGGATGGCTACCCGCTCGGATTCCCCGAAGGCGGTTATCCCGGTCCCCAGGGGCCCTACTACTGCGGCGTCGGCGCCCAGTACGTGTTCGGTCGGGAAGTCGTCGAAGAGCACATGGTCGCTTGCATCAAGGCGGGGCTAAAGATTTCGGGGATCAACGCCGAGGTCATGCCCGGCCAATGGGAGTTCCAGATTGGGCCAGCCGGTGTGGTCGAGTCGGGCGACCACATGTACATGGCGCGCTACCTCCTCGGTCGGATCGCCGAGACCTACGGCGTCGACATCTCGTACGACGCCAAGCCCGCCAAGGGCGACTGGAACGGCGCGGGTTGCCACACGAACTTCAGCACCAAGGCCATGCGCGAAGATGGGGGCTTGAAGGTCATCCACGAGTACTGTGAGCGCCTCGCCCAACCAGAGCGCATTGCGCTCCACCTCAAGCACTACGGCGCTGGCCTCAAGGATCGCCTTACCGGCGCGCATGAGACCGCCTCGTGGCAGGAGTTCAAGTACGGCGTATCGGACCGTGGTGCTTCGATCCGTATCCCGATGGCCACCGATTTGGAGGGCAAGGGCTACCTCGAGGATCGTCGTCCATGCGCGAACATCGATCCCTACACGGTGGCACGTCTTCTCGTCGAGGCCGCGGCCTAACGTCGCCGAATGCAGAACGACACCGCGTTCCTCGGAGCGCGGTGTTTTTCGTTAAACAGTGAGAACCGCGGCACCGCGGATCCCGTCGTGGGCAAGTCGACGTAGAGCCTCGTTCGCCTCTTCGAGCGGGAAAACCTCGGTATGGCACCGGACCGGCACTGCGGCCGCCTCCTCGAGAAACTCGTGACCGTCTCTGCGCGTGTTGTTGGCCACGCTGCGTATGACTCGCTCCCCGTAGAGCAACTCGTAGGGAAACGACGGGATCGGGCTCATGTGGATGCCCCCGAGCACGAGGGTGCCACCTTTACTGAGATGAGAGAGCGCCGGGGGAATGATCTCGCCGGCGGGGGCAAAGATGATCCCAGCGTCCAGAGGAACCGGCGGGGTTTCCGTCGTGCCCCCAGTCCAGGTTGCACCGAGCTCCTCAGCCAACGCTCGGTGCTTGGCTCGATCGCGGGTGCACACGTAGACATCTGCGCCTCGCGCCCGGGCGATCTGGATCGCAACATGACCCGCCGCGCCAAAACCGTAGAGGCCGAGACGCGCTCCCGACCAGTCCTCGATCCCGGTCACTCGCAGACATCGGTAACCGATGATTCCCGCGCACAGAAGTGGGGCGGCCTGGAGATCGGAAAACCCTGCCGGAAGCGGATAAGTGAAGCTCGCGGGAGCGACTACGTATTCCGCGAAGCCACCATCGACAGTCCAGCCGGTGAAATCCGGTGCGTCGCAGAGGTTCTCGCGCCCGGAGCCGCAAAACGTGCAAGAGCCACACGTCCGGTGCAACCACGCGACACCCACCCGCTGACCGATGGTACGGTCGATGACGTTCGCGCCGATCGCGTCGACGATGCCGACAACTTGATGCCCTGGGACCACCGACGATCGACGGTGCTCGAGATCGCCTTCGCAGACGTGCAGATCGGTCCTGCAAACCCCACACGCACGGACCTCGATTCTCACCTCGTCGTCTGCGGGCTCCGGAATGGGAATCTCGCTGAGGCGTAAGGGACCCGTGTCGATGGGGGACGGTCGATCGAGAACCATGGCTCGCATGGCGATGACCGTACCGCAGCTATTGACTGCTCAAAAGTGGCCACGTTGGCCGAGTGTGTGGGAACAGGCAGACCATGACTCGATATCACGTCGAGGTTAGCGATTCCTGCCCTCACCTGGGCCTCATCCCAGACGACCTTGAGAACGAAGACGAAGAGGTTCTCGAATAGAGCGCCCGCAACGACACTAAGAAGCTTTGTGCTCCGGCCAAGCGCCTCTATAGTGCGCGCACCGGGATGTCGGAGCGAGTCGAGTTCAAGCGCGAAATCGGCCTCTTCATGGCCGTGATGATCGGCATCGGCGCGATGATGGGGCCGGGGATCTTCGCGCTGCCCGGGGAGCTGGCCAAGATGGTGGGCCCGCTCGGCGTCGTCGTGTATCTGGCGATGGGCGCGGTGGTCATCTTCACCGCCCTCAACTACGCCGAGCTCGGAGCCGCTCTCCCGATCGCCGGCGGCGGTTACTCGTTCGTGAGCCGCACGCTTCCCAAGCCGATTGCCTTCCTGACCGGGTGGTTCTTTTGGATCGGCAATGTCGCAGCGTGCGCGATGTATGTGGTCATCTTTGCGCTCACGATCCGCGCCTACTTTTGGCCGGAAGCTAACGTCGCACTAATCGCACTGGTGGCCACGGGAGTTTTTGCTGCGGTCAATTTGAGGGGCATGTCCGAGGCGCTGATGGTCATCACGATCATGAACCTGATCGAGTTGGCTGTGCTGATCGGCATTGGGATCATCGGCGCCTTCCAGATCGAAGCACCCAACCTGGAGCCGTTTGCGCCGCTTGGGTTCGGTGGTTTCGCCGGCGGTATGGCGTTGATATACATCTCTTATGTAGGCTTCGACCTGATCACGGTGGCCGCCGAAGAAATCATTGCCCCGAGCAAGACCATCCCGCGAGCCATTCTGATCACGTTGGTCGTCGGCGTCATGATCTACGTGGGCGTCGTCTTCGTGATGATGGGCACTGTGCATTACACCGAGCTCGCCGCGACCGATGTGCCCTTCATCTTCGTGGCCGACAGGGTGGGTGGAGGATGGGGCCGCTGGGCCGCCATCACCGCTACGATCATGGCCAGCCTATCGGCGTTTAGCGTGACCCTCGGCGCAAGCTCGCGGGTCTTGTATGCCCTAAGCCGCGATGGTCACTTCCCGCGAGGGCTTTCCAAGCTGCATAAACGCTTTCGCACTCCGTACATCGCGCTCGCCGCCTGTGCTTTGTTCGTGTTTGCCTTTGCGGCGGTGGGGATTGTGAAGTTCGTCGCCTCCATGGCGGACTTTGGCTTTTTGATGGGGCTTGGCTTCGTAAACTACTCGGTCATTGCGCTCCGCAAACGAATGCCCAATCTCAGGCGACCCTTCCATGCGGGCTTTTATCCTTGGATTCCATGGATCGGCATTGGCACCTGCTGGGTGTTCGTCCCAGCATTGGAGCTCCGGACCATCTTGCTTGGCGTCGGGCTTACCCTGGCGGGCAGCGCGGTCTACTTGATCCGTCCGCTCAATCGTGCCGAACTCTTCGAAGAGCTTCGTGTAGTCGAAAGGGTCAAGCGATACTGGATACGAAGAAAGAGGAAACGCATGCGAGTACTCATCATTGGCGGTGGACAGAAAGGACAAAATATCGCGAATCGTCTCCTGACGAAAGACGAGTATCGTTTGGTCTTCCGGTCACACGAACATCAGATCACATTCGTCGAAGTCGACGAGGGCGTCTGCAAAGAGCTCGAAGCACGCTACAACCTTCCGATCTTCCAAGGAGACGGTACTAAGAAAGAGGTGCTCGACCAGGTCGGGCTAAACAACATCGACGTGGCGATCGCCGCTGCCAACAACGATGGAAGCAACGTGATCGCGGCGCTTCAGGCCAAGCAACTCGGCATGAAGCGCGTCATCGCCATCGTCCAAGACCCCGACTATCTTCCTCTTTTGGAGAAGGAAGGCGTCGTGGCGATCAGCACACCTTGGGCCACCGCGGCGATGGTGGAGAACTTCCTCGACCGGCCCGGGGTGGCAGAGCTCTTCGAGATCGGGGCGGGCGTCGCGAGCCTGGTCGGCGTCGTGGTGCCCGAGGACGCGACGGTGGCGGGAAAGCAGATCAGGGAGATCAAGGTGCCGGCTGAGTGCGTGGTCGCGGCCGTCATCCGCGGCAAGAAGTTCGTCGTGCCCCGCGGCGACACGACGATCGAGACCGGAGACGAGGTGGTCTTCGTCGGCCCCGCCTCGGATGTTAAGTCTGCACAAGACCTGTTCGTCCTGCGGCGGTGATCGGGTCAAGGTGCGAGCTCAGCCCGTTGGCGCTCACGTGCCGACCATGCTCGTCGGCTGACCCGTCACACCGAGTACCGAGAGCCACAGCTCGCCACTGGAATCGATCTGTTTGCGACCCCGCGTCGCGAGCGCGATCGGAACGTGGGTGAAGCGCTGGTTCCAGTAACTCACCATCATGTCCGTGCGACCTGCCATCGCCGCATGGGCGGCATTCTGCCCGAACATCAAGCAGAGCGTCGAGTCCAGGCTGTTGGCCGGTAGGCTGCGCACGATGTAGCTCGGGTCGATGTACTTGATCGTGACAGGGTAGCCCCGCGTCTCGAAATGGGCTTGCACCCTGTTGCGCAGGAACGTGCCGATGTCCGCGAGCTTGACGTTGCCCGACGCGTCACGGGCCTCCTCATCGCGCGGTATTAGCTCCTGCCCAGCACCTTCTGCTGCAACGATCACGGCGTGATGCCGCGACGCCAACCGTTGCTCGAGCACGTCGAGCAATCCGCCCTTGCCATCGAGCGTGAATGGGACTTCCGGCACGAGACAGAAGTTGACGTCCGAGTTGGCCAGACTCGCGTGGGCCGCAATGAAACCCGAGTGCCGCCCCATGAGCTTGACGATGCCGATGCCGTGCCACGCGCCCTCGGCCTCCACCTTGGCCGCCATGATGGCGCGGCGGGCTTCGTCCACAGCCGTGGCGAAGCCGAAGGTCTGCTCCACCCAATGCAGGTCGTTGTCGATGGTCTTCGGAACGGCGACCACGGAGATGGGGAGGTCCCGCCGGGAAATCTCTTCGCAAAGCGCGTGTGCACCGCGCATAGTGCCGTCCCCTCCGATGGTGAACAGCACGTCGATGCCGCGGCTGACAAGCCCGTCGACCATGTCCTTCGCGGAGGGCGCCCCCCGCGAAGAACCCAGGATCGTGCCGCCGTCCTCGTGGATGTTTGCGACGACGTCACGGGTGAGTAGCCTGGGCTCGTGGCGCGTCTCCGGGACGAGCCCAGAATATCCGTAGCGAAAGCCCAGGATGCGCGAGACGCCGTAGCTCAACGACAGCGTCAGAACCAATGACCGGATCACATCGTTCTGGCCCGGGCACAGCCCGCCACACGTCACGATTCCGCAGGTGATCCGGGTAGGATTGAAAAACAGCTTCTCGCGCGGTCCCGCCGGTTCGAACACGGGCACGGGCGCGCCTCGCTCTCGGTACTTTTGGTAGTCCAACGCATCCACCAAAGCGAGCACGCCGTCCTCCTCCTCCATGAACAGGGAGCTCAGATCCATGGGCGATGGCACGTGACACTCGCCAAGTCGCCGGATCTGAAGATCCTGAGGACTCAACAGATCCGAGGTGACAGGCGGCGGAGGCTGTACGCTGCGTCTCATCTCGGGGTTGTACCGAGTGGGGCGGGGGGAGGCAATCGGGTTTCGATTCATCGTGCCAGCTCGTGAGCGGCGTTCGACGGATTGAGTTGCGAAACGCTTCCTGGAAGATGCTGCTCCAATCAACGGCCGAGTCTCTAGAATACGAATGATGCAAGACGCCGCGGCGCACGCGGACTACGCTGGATGTCATGCCGCACGAGTTCGAGATCTCGAGTGATCTGGCAGCGGATCCGGATGCTGTTGCCGCGCACTGCTTCTCCACGCAAGGTGTTGGGCGTGAGCTCCGCCCATGGTTTCGGATGACGTTTCCCGCTGGTGTTTCGCGGCTCGATGACGAGACGATCACGCTGGGCAAGCCGCTTGCCCGAAGCCTGCTCTTGCTGTTTGGGGTGTTGCCGGTCGACTGGGATGATGTGACGTTCGTAGAGCTCGAACCGGATCGGCGTTTCGTCGAGCGGTCGACGATGGCGAGTCAGCGCGTTTGGGAACACGAGCGCGTGCTCGCTCCGATCGACGGTGGCACCCGCGTCATCGATCGCTTGCGCTGGGAGGGACGGCTCCCGGGTGCCGCCAAGATGTTCGACGTGGTCGTTCCGCGATTGTTCGCGTGGAGACACCGCCAGCTGAAGAAGATCTTCGGCGCCCTCATGGTCCGAGTTGACTCGAAATGACGCCCTTTGCTCTCGGCTGACTTCTTTTGGTGCGTTTTGAACCTGCTCGCGCAACTTTTCCTGTCACGGATGTGGAATCGGCTGATTTGAATCGACTCGCTCCCGTGCTAACCATCGGAGATCACACCACAAGCGAGGGTGGCGGAATTGGCAGACGCGCTGGATTTAGGTTCCAGTGTCCTTTGGATGTGCAGGTTCGAGTCCTGTCCCTCGCACCGACAAAACAAGGCCGCAAAAGAAAAGATCTGACCGACGTTGGCCGAGGCGGCGGGGAGCGTGGGCAGATTGCGCTGTGGTGTCGCGCGGTGGCGGACGCCGGCGGGAGGTTCGGAAAGCGCCAGAGGGCGTGCCCTAAGCCTTTGAAAACACACGCGCCCCCTTTCGGCACGATTCTCGCCTGGTTCGAGCACCATGACACGACGACGCATCATCGAGCCCGGCACGGTGTGGGCCCTGTCGCGCCGCACGACCCGGCGCCACTTCCTCCTCAACCCGGACGAAGCGCGGCAGATGGAGCAGGCCTATTGGTATTGCCTCGGCTACGCGGCCAAGGCCCACGGGGTGCTGGTGCACGCCGGGTGTCTGATGTCCACCCACTCGCACGAAGTCGTCACCGATGTGCGGGGCGAGCTCCCCCGGTTTCTACAAACCTTTCATCGCCTGCTCGCGCTCACGACCAAGGCGTTTCGTGGCTGGCCTGAAGAAGTCTTCAACAAGCGAAGTAGCGGCGCCCATGCCCTATTGACTCCCGAGGCGACTCTCGAAGCCCTCGCCTACCTCATCGCGAATCCCGTCGAGGCGCTTGCGGTGCGCTATGCCAAGGACTGGCCCGGCGCACACACCTTGCCCCGCCACATCGGCACCCGCACCATCAAAGTCCGACGCCCCCCCCATTACTTCGACCCAGACAACGCGGCGTGGCCTGAAGCGATCGAGCTTTCATTGGAAATGCCGGCAGCCCTTGAGTGCGACTACGGCACCGAGCTCGCCCAGGCGCGCATCGCTCAACGTGTGCGGCACCGCGAGCATCAGGCCTGGCACAAGGCCAAGCGCACCGGCATCTCCTTTGTGGGCCCTCGACGCGTGCTTCGGCTCGCACCGACCAAGCGGGCCCGAAGCTACGAAGCGTTCGGGAGTCGCGACCCGCAGTTTGCAGTCGCCGGGCATCGGGGCGCAGCGACGCACGCCGTCAAGCGCCTCCGCCTCTTCAATGCGCAGTACGACAAGGCGCTTGCATCGTGGACCTCGGGAAACCGCACCGCCCTCTTCCCAACGGGCACCTGGTGGATGCGCGTGGGTCACGGGGCCCGCTGCGGCCCAGCGCCGTAGGGCGCATCTGAAACACGCGTGTCGCCTGACGGCGTGCCATCCGCGTTCGCCCGGAGACGGCGGGGTGCGCCCTCCGCTACCACTTCACGCGTGCACCGCGCGGTCCTGGGCCGAAAAAACTTCATGTTCGGTGGGGGAGCCTATTTCAGACCCCGTCAGAGGCCCTTTGCCGACCCAAGCACGGCCCCAATTACGTAGTCACTCACCGCCAACCTCGGTCAGATCTTCCAATTTTCGTAGTCACTCACCGCCAACCTCGGTCAGATCTTCGTTTTCTCACCGCCAACCTCGGTCAGATCTTCGTTCGGTCAGATCTTCTTCCCACTGATGGAGGGGGCGTGATCATTCGACGATGCGAATGAGTTGCGTGGGCGCTGTTGTGAAGTGGGTGCTTTCGATCGCCCGGAGCGAGTCACGGACGTCGCCTTCACGAGCATGGTGGGTGAGTAGAGCGATCGACGCCGTGCCCGCATCGCCGCCTTCGTGGTCCTGGACTAGCTGATCGATCGAGATTCCGGAGTCGCCGAGCTTTCCGGATAGGGCCGCAAGCACCCCGGACTGATCCCGGACCGAAAAGCGGAGGTAATAACGAGACGACAGATCAGCGATAGGCTGGATCTTCTGATCGCGCTCAGACGGGAGGTGCCATGTTCGTACAGGTCCACCGGCGAGCGAGTTCCTCGCGATGTCGATGATGTCTCCCGCTACGCTGGTCGCGGTTGGGCTGGCGCCGGCTCCAAGGCCGGAAAGAAAACTAGGCCCCACCATTTCTCCCTGAATTGCAACCGCGTTGAGTGCCCCATCTACGTGCGCAAGGGAATCGGTGAGGGGCACGAGGGCGGGATGCACCCGCAGATCCAGAACGTCGTCCTCCAGATGCTCTGCAACGGCAAGAGGCCGAATCGCATAACCAAACTTCCGGGCATATTGAATGTCGCGCGGGTCAACCTCCTCGATGCCCTCCGTTGGAATCTCGCTCGGCAGCACGCGCGCTCCGAAGGCAAGGGCGGCGATCAGCGCCAGTTTGTGACCCGCATCGCCGCCGGTGACGTCGAGCGTTGGGTCCGCCTCGGCGAATCCCGCCTCTTGCGCCGCTTTGAGTGCATTTGCGAAAGCGGCTCCTTCATTGGCCATCCTCGACAAGATATAGTTGCTGGTTCCATTGATGATGCCCCTCACGGAACGAATACGATCGCCCGCAAGCGACTCCCGAATCACGCGGATCACGGGGATGGCGCCAGCTACAGCAGCCTCGAAATACAGATCGCAGCCATTAGCCTTGGCAAGCGCAAACAACGCCGCACCTCGTTCGGCGAGCAGCGCCTTGTTGGCGGTGACCACGTGTTTCTTCGCATCGAGCGCCGCGCGTACTAACCGATCCGCCACTTCGATCCCGCCAATGAGCTCGACGACGATATCCACGTCGTCGCGCTTGGTGATTTCGAATGCATCGTCGAGCAAGGCGATGTTCGGATCCTGCGCGCGTACGATGTCGAGCCGGGCCGGGTCTTTGTCGGCCACAGCCACAAGCCTCACCGGCGCCCCCACTCGCTCGCCGATGATGTCAGCGTGCCGCAATAAAGTCGTGACTACGCCTTCGCCAATTACTCCGCAACCGCATAGTCCTACCCGAATTTCGCGCTCCAATGGGTACCTCCGAGAGGCCGTCACGGTAGCAGACTCCATCACGCTCAGTCAGATCTTCTTTGGCCCTTTCCTCATCGGACTGAATTGACACATCATGAGCGCCCGGGAGCGATGATGAAGGCAAGCGACTTACTGGTACGGGCTCTCGAAGCAGAGGGAGTGAAGTACATCTTCGGAGTTCCGGGTGAAGAGAACCTGGACCTTCTCGAGAGCTTACGCACCTCGAAGATCACGTTCGTGCTGACGCGGCACGAGCAAGCGGCCGGGTTCATGGCCGCAACCTGGGGTCGCCTAACCGGAAAAGCGGGCGTCTGCCTTGCTACCCTAGGGCCTGGCGCAACCAATCTGACGACCTCGACGGCCTATGCGCTTCTCGGTGGCATGCCGGTGTTGTGCATCACGGGCCAAAAGCCGATCAAGAAGAGCAAGCAAGGAAGATTTCAGATTCTCGACGTCGTCGGGATGATGGAGCCCATCACGAAGTTCTCGAAACAGATCGTCGACGCGAACAACATTCCGCACCTCGTTCGGGAATGCTTTCGGATCGCCCACGAGGAAAAACCCGGGCCGGTTCATCTCGAGTTGCCCGAAGATGTTGCGAGCGAAGGGGTGGACCGACAACCTTTCACCGTCACCGAGGTCAAACCCCCTGGCGCTAGTCAGACGGCGCTGCAGGCGGCGGCGGACATGCTGATGACGGCAGAGCGCCCGTTGGTGTGCATTGCCGCAGGCGGCAACCGAGACAAGACGTTGGGCGTCCTTCAGAGCTTCATCGACAAGACCCAGCTCTACTTCGTCACCACGCAGATGGGGAAAGGCGCCATCGACGAGCGTCATCCAAAGTTCTTGGGCACGACGGCGCTCTCCTCGGGAGACTACACGCACGACGCCCTCGACGGTGCGGACGTGGTGTTGATGATCGGGCACGACCTCAGCGAAAAACCAGCCTTCTTCATGGAGCGTGGCGGAAAGAGAGTCATCCACATGAACGAGGATCAGGCCGGCATGGACGATGTCTATTTTCCCCAACTCGAGGTGCTTGGGTGCACGGCTGCCAACACGCGAACGCTGGGCGAACTGATCACTCCATCGAAACGATGGGATAACGACTTCTTCGAACGCGTTCGTGCGGCATGGCGAACGCATGTCGTCGACGCTCCGGCCGCCGAGACGTTTCCGCTGGTGCCACAGCGCGTCGTACGAGAGCTCAGAGATGCGCTTCCGAGTGACGCTATCGTGTCACTCGATAATGGCATGTACAAGATCTGGTTTGCTCGAAACTATCCGGCGCACATGCCGAACACGCTGCTGTTGGACAACGCTCTCGCATCCATGGGCGCTGGGCTCCCCGCCGCTATCGGTGCGAAGTTCGTCTATCCCAACCGTCAGGCGGTTGCGGTGTGTGGGGACGGTGGCTTCATGATGAGCTCCCAAGAGCTCGAGACCGCCGTCCGGCTGAAGCTCGACCTGACTGTCGTCATCGTGCGCGATGATGCGTACGGCATGATTCGGTGGAAGCAGGAGACCGATGGCTTCGAGGATTACGGACTAACTTTCGGCAATCCCGATTTCGTCTGCTACGCGGAAAGTTACGGGGCAAAGGGATGTCGCGTGACCGAGGTCGGCGGTCTCGAAGCAGCCGTGCGCAGGTGTTGTGAAGATGGGGGCGTGCACGTGATCGACGTGCCCGTGGATTACTCCGAGAACCAGCGCGTTCTCATCGACGAGCTCAAGAACAAAGAACGCGTCGTGTGAAGGGAGGCCCGATGAAAAAGCTTGAGGTCACCGCTCCGTACGATCAGTCGGTCATCAAGGAGTACGAGTATCATACCGAACAGCAAGCCTTGGGCGTACTTGCCAACGCCTACGACACGTACACCGATCGGGCCGGCTGGCTGACCGGGGCAAGGCGCATCGAGATCTTGAACGCGCTATCGGACTTGATCGAATCGAAGGCCGAAGAGCTGGCTTTGCAAGCAGCGCGCGAGGGCGGAAAGCCGCTGAGGGACTCGCTAGTAGAGATTCGCAGAGCGATAACCGGCATTCGGGTCGCAAGCGCGGCGGTCTCCCGTCTCGTTGGGCACGAAGTCCCGATGGGGATCGACGAAAGAAGCCTCGGCCGGTGGGCCGTCACCTACCGAGAGCCGCGCGGCGTGGTCCTCGCGATCAGTGCTTTCAATCACCCCTTCAACCTGTTGGTTCACCAAGTGGTCACCGCCATCGCGGCGGGATGTCCAGTGGTGGTCAAGCCGGCGAGCGCGACGCCCATGTCCTGTGAGTCCCTCGTAAAGATGATTTACGAGGCCGGGCTTCCAAAGAAATGGTGTCAGATGATCCTGACCGAGAACGACCTCACCACGAAGTTGGTCGCCGACAAGCGCGTCGCGTTCCTTACGTTCATTGGCTCGTCGAACGTCGGTTGGATGCTTCGTTCGAAGTTGGCCCCTGGTGCAAATTGCGCCCTCGAGCACGGCGGGGTCGCACCGGCGATTCTAGATGAAACAGCCAACCTCGACGACGCCATTCCGCTTCTGACCAAGGGCGGGTTCTATCATGCCGGCCAGGTCTGTGTGTCAGTGCAGCGCATTTACGTGCATGCGTCGATTCAAGAAGAGCTCACCGCTCGCCTCGTGAAGGCCGCCAAGGCGCTCGAGGTCGGTGATCCTACCCGTATGGAGACCGAGGTGGGCCCCCTCATCTGGCCGAAAGAAGTGGAACGGGTCCACGAGTGGGTCACTGAGGCCAAAGAAAAAGGCGCGAAGGTTTTGTGCGGTGGTGAACCGCTCGGTAAGACGACCTATCCCCCGACGCTGCTCTTGAATCCCCCCGATGATGTGAAGGTATCGACTGAAGAAGTCTTCGGCCCGGTGGTCTGCGTTTACAGCTACGACGACATCGACGACGCGGTGAAGCGTGCCAACCTCGAGCGAGCCTATTTCCAGGCTGCGCTTTTCACCAATCGCCTCGACCGGGCTCTCGAAATCGGACGCCAGCTTCACGGCATGTCGGTGATGATCAACGACCACACTGCGTTTCGAGTCGACTGGATGCCCTTCGGCGGCCATCGGGACTCGGGTTTGAACCTCGGCGGCATCGAGCATTCGATGCGAGACATGACGATCGAGCGAATGATCGTGTTTAGGCGCTGAGGGACGGCCCGAATGCCAGAGCTGGATCCAGCTTGAGCCCGGGCGATACCAACGGCTAACACCGCGGCAAAGCGCTCGCAATCCTGGGTTGGCAACCAGGCCTGAGGAAAGCCTCCTCCCTCGATCGGGGGAGGTTTTCGCGAGCTGCCGGTGTACCCTGAAGACCGTTCCGCTCGATCTCGTGTGAGCGGAAACGTTGTCGTGACGGTGGCGGCTCTGTAGCCTGAGAGTGTGCAAGCAGCTCAAGCTCTAGGAACTTCAGCGCTGATCGGTGCTTTTGACTCCGCGGAGAAAGCGATGCTCCGAAGAGCGGTGGAGCGGGCCAGCTCGGAAGCACACGTGTCGAGGTCGATTCTGGATTCGCGGGAAGCGCTCATTCGACTGCAGCCAAAGTGTATTTGCGTCGATGGCGATAGCGCCGAGCTTGCAACGACGACGAATTGGATTCGAGAGCATGCGAGCCTCTTTTCGACACCGGTGATCGCCATGGTGTCATGCCTTCGCGATAGCTCGTTCGTCGAAGCGTATCGGCATGGCGCCGACGATGTCATCGTTCGCTCGAACATCGGTGGAGTGACGCGCCGCATAGCCAACCTGCAGAGTTTCGATCCTACGATTCGACCTCCGATCAATCAGGGACACGTGTTGATCAGCTATCCTTCGGACGAATACCGTAGGCTGATCGGTCGTGTTCTGCGGAACGCGGGCTTCGATGTTCAGTTCGCGGTGGGTGCTGACGAGATTGTCGAGGCGATGGCGTCGGAGATGCCGCCCGAGCTGGTCGTCGTCTCGGACGAGCTATTATCGATTTACGAGGTCGATCGACCGAGACAGCTCTCGCAAGCCGCAAAAACTCCTTTCATCGTCGTCACGGCGAACACGGCAACCCCGACGAAACAGGACCCGACGCTCGATGCGGTCGCGATTGTCGCGAAAACTGCGCCGCCCGACCATCTACTCTTCCTCGCAAATGATCTGATGAAGAGAGGCGGCCATGAACGCCAGTCGCCAAGATACTTGTTCGATACGATCTGCAGTTTCAGGACAGAGGGCGAGTTCTCAGCCGAGTACGGGCTGACGTACAATCTGAGTGAGACCGGCATCTACGTGCGCACCCTCGACCCGCCGCCGAGCGACGCGCGACTATGGCTCGAGCTGAGACCACCGGGCTTCACCGAGACCGTGCACCTCCGCGGCAAGCTCGTCTGGCGAGCAATACCGGGCGAAAGGGCGCTGACGACGCCGCCGGGATTCGGACTCCAGATCGAGGCAGAAAGCTCTCCCGCCCGCGACCTGCAGCTCTATCGGCGAGCGTACTACAGACTCGCTGCGGTCCCGCACCGGCTCGCCGTCAGCTGGCGACCCTGAGCGACGGCTCCGAGTGAGCCTGTCATGCTAGGGTCGGTTCGATGCATTTCGTCAAGGAGAGCGTAATCCGGGCGAGCGCCAAGACGGTGTTTGCATTCCACGAGGCGCCCGACGCATTCGAGCGGCTTCAGCCTCCATGGCAGACGACCGAGATCGTGCAGCCCCCGACATCGCTCGCAGTCGGCACCCGCGTGATCTTGAAAATCAAGGTTGGGCCCCTCTGGCAAACCATCGTCGCCGAGCACGTCGCCTACGAACCCGGGAAGATGTTTGCAGATCGAATAGCCAAAGGCCCGTTCAAGAAATGGCTCCACAAGCACATCATCACGCCACGCGGCGAGAACGAGTGCCTTCTCACGGACGACATCGAGTACGAATTGCCCTTGGGAGCTGTTGGTCGCACGTTCGGGGGTTGGTTTGCGCGCCGGAACCTCGAGCGGCTTTTCGAGTTTCGTCACGGTGTTACCCGCAAGGCTTGCGAAGCGCGCTGACACTCAGGCGACCGGATACATGATGAACACCAGCACATCCCAGATGATGTGGGCGGATAGAGGCGCAGCGAGGCCTTTGAACCTCACGCGGAGGGCTCCCCACACCAGGCCACATAGCAAAGCGATGATCATGAGAAGGGGTGAGCGGAACGCGATCTGTGGAAGCACATAGAGCAACGCAGAGACCAGGACCGCTTGCCAAGGGCCGAGCATTTTCGAGAAAACGTCGATGGCGAGCCCGCGCCATACGAGCTCTTCGGCTGCCACGACCAGGAGAAGCAGCGGGAAGGCTCGAATCGGGCCGGGGGGCTGACGAAGCAATGCGTAAAGCGTCTCCACCTGACCTTCGATCGGAGGGAGGATCGCGATGCTCAACGGATAAAGCCACCAGATGGCGAATGACATCGCGACGCCGACGGCAACGCCCACCACCACGCTTTGTAGAGCCGGCCTCTCGAGACTCGATCTGATGCTCGCACGGGCCCAGAGGGAGAGCAGGACGATCGACACTACAGCCGCGGCGCCGGTGCCGATCCAGACATTGACGTCCTCGCGCAGGCCCATCGCGATGCAAAATGCGCCGACGCAAGCAGCAAGAACGATATGTGGCGTTTTGGCACGCCGACTCACTTAGTTCTGGCCCCTCACCCTGAGTCGCATTCGGCTCACGACTTTCGGCGTCGGAACCTCTCGCGCCAGCTCGTCCTCGAGTGCCTGATACACGGCTGTCTGGAACGCGGTTGGTTTCTCGTCCCCGAGCACATCCCAGAACACCGTGCCGGTCGGATCGAGATCGCTCTGCAACCCTTGCACGAGCTCGCGCGCGAGCGCCAAGTCGGCGCGCGTCACGAGGGCAATCCAGTAGCTCGAAAGCGTCGGTGTGATGACGGGAACACCGACGAGCCGTGGATCTTTGCCCATGCTCTTGGCCACACGGGAAAGGAAGTTGGCATGCGTCATTCGTTCGGGGCCTGGAACATCGTACCAGGCGCTGCCTTCGATCGGCAGGTCGAGCGCGCGAACGATGGCGACGACCACGTCTTCGACCCAAACCGGCGACGACGAAAACTGCAGCCACCGCGGTAGCAACATGGCAGGTAGCCGTGCAGCGAGGTCGCGTACCATCATCCACGAGCTTCCGCCCACACCGATGATCAGTCCACAACGAAGCTCAATGGTTGAGACGGAGCCCGATCGCAGGATCTCGCCCGTATGCAGGCGGCTTTGGAGGTGTCGCGATGGTTTTCCCGCGGGTGCTACACCTCCCAAATAGACGATGCGGCGCACTCCCGCTTCTTCGGCGGCTTCGCGGAATGCCTGTGCCGACGCAGCCTCCCGTTCGGGGTAATCGTCGGAGGCGTCGATCGAGTGGATGAGGTACACCGCTGCGTCACAACCCGCGATCGCGGGACCAATGGAAAGCGTCTCCTCGACATCGAGATAGACCCAGCCCGGCTGAGATGCCTTCTCCCGATTTCGCGTCGCGCGAACCACTTCCCAGCTCGTGTCGGCGAGGGCGGCGTCGAGATGGCCGCCGACGAAACCGGTGGCCCCCGTGAGCAGCAGCTTCTTCCGGGGTTGCTGACCTCGCGACATGGTCGGCGCACAGTAGCGGATGGGGCTTGGGCGGGGTAGCTCTAGCGGGCGCGCGTGAGCAGAGGTGCGGGGGTTCCTGCACCCAACAAAGTCCCACTAAATTGGCTCTCCGGGCCTTGACGACCTCTAAACTTAGACTATGTCTAATGTATGAGAACCGGTGAAGCAGCGGTCTTAGAAGCCCATGGCATCAAGCCATCCGCCCAGCGCGTGGCCATCGCCGACTATGTTCTTCACACGGACGAGCACCCGTCAGCCGACGAAGTTTGGGAACGAGTGAAGCGGGTCTTCCCCATGGTGTCTCGCGCCACCGTCTACAACACGCTCAATCTCTTCGTAGCCAAAGGGTTGCTGCGTCACCTGGTCCTGACTGAGGGCCGCCTCGTGTTCGATTCAAACGTCGACAAGCACCATCATTTCATCGATGAGGAGACTGGAAAGATCTACGACTTGCCCTGGGACACCCTCGAGGTGTCTCGAGTGGAGCAACTCAAAGGCTTCGATGTGCGGGACTACCAGGTGCTGGTTCGCGGAAAGAAACGTCGAACCCGAGGGGCTCGATGACTATTTCTTACTGCAACAATAACCAACATTTGAAACCAAACAGATGATATTAAGGAGGAAACATGCGTACCGTTGGTGACTCATTCCCCGACTTCGAGCTTCAAGCCGTTGTCAGTACGGAGCCCGGCGAAGAGTTCGCGGAGATCACAAATCACACCTATCCCGGCCAATGGCAGGTCATCTTCTTTTGGCCCATGGACTTTACATTCGTCTGCCCCACCGAGATTGCGGAGTTTGGACGAAAACACGCTGAGTTTGCGCGAAGAAATGCCCAGATCCTGGGAGCCAGCACCGACACGCACTACGTGCACCTGGCCTGGCGCAACGACCACCCGGACCTCAGGAACCTGCCCTTTCCAATGATGGCCGATACCAAGCGTGAGCTTTCGACAGCTCTTGGCATCCTGCACAACGAGGCGGGCGTCTGCTTACGGGCGACCTACATCGTCGATCCGGAAGGCATCATCCGTTTCGTGAGCGTGAACGATCTCTCCGTCGGCCGAAACGTCGAGGAGATCCTTCGCACACTCGACGCATTGCAAACCGGTGAGCTCACCGCCTGCGGTTGGGCCAGAGGCGAGCCTACATTGGACGCTGCTTGAAAAAGGAGACTTTGACCATGAGAACGTACCCAACCAAGAACGATTTGCCCGAGAGCACCCGAAAACCCATCATCGATCTACTCAACGCGAACCTTGCAAACGCCATCGACCTGTCGTTGCAGTCGAAGCAAGCGCACTGGAACGTGAAGGGCCCGGATTTCATCCAGCTGCATGAGCTCTTCGATCAGGTGTACGCCGAGGCCACCGCCTGGGTCGATCTGATCGCCGAGCGGGCGGTGATCCTCGGCGGGGTGGCCGAGGGGCCGCTCAAGAGCGTCACCCAAAGGACTCAGCTTCCGGCTTACGGGCTCGACCTCTCGAGCGGGAAAGAGCATGTCGACGCACTTTCACGGGCGCTCTCGGTATTCGGCAAGTCCATCCGCGCGGCGATCGAAGCCTCCGAGAAGCACGGAGACGCCGACACTGCGGACCTATTCACCGAGGTATCGCGCGGAGCCGACAAGATGCTCTGGTTCGTCGAGGCCCACCTTCAGGCCGAGAAGTAAGCACCGAAGCGAGCCGAGCCAGCGGGAGCACCACTCTGGCCAAGAACTGGCCTGAGTAGATCCTTACCCGCCATCCTACCACCGAAAGGCAGGTGAGCAGGATGGATAGGCTGAGGAACGTGAGTGACGTTCTGCAAAGGACGCTTTTCGAGATTGCGGGAACTCCGGTAAGCGTTGCAACGTTGATCATCGCGGCGGTCATCGTGGTCCTGACGCTTCTCCTGTCGAAGTTGGCTCAACGCGGTGTTCGGCGTTGGCTCACTCGCCGAGGTGTGACGGACGAAGGAAGTGTGGCAGTTACCGCTCGCCTGCTTCACTACTTGTTATTGTTCGTCGGCTTTGGCATTGCTGTTCACACGGTGGGCATCAATCTGAATGCCCTGTTCGCAGCCGGTGCAATCTTCGCAGTTGGCTTGGGCTTTGCCATGCAGAACATTGCCCAGAACTTCGTCTCGGGCGTCATCCTCTTGGTCGAGCGTGCGATCACACCTGGCGACGTTCTGGAAGTCGAAGGGCGCGTCGTAAGAGTCTTGCGAATGGGGATTCGGTCGACCATCGCCCGATCGCGCGACGGCGAGGACGTCATCGTCCCGAACTCGGTGCTCGTGCAATCGATCGTCAAGAACTTCACGCTCGACGACGCTGCTTACCGGGTGCGTACCGTGGTTGGCGTGACCTACGGTTCTGATTTGAAGGTCGTACGGGGGGTGTTGGAGGATGTGGCGAACCAGGTCAAGACTGACATGCCGAGCTACAATCCGCAGGTGCTCCTGGTCGAGTTCGGCAACAACTCGGTCAACTTCGAAGTGGCGGTCTGGATGGACGATCCGTGGTTGTCCCGGCTCAAGCTCTCCCACCTGAACGAGGCGGTTTGGTGGGCCTTCCAGGAGCGGGGCATCGTAATCGCCTTTCCACAACTCGATGTTCATTTCGACCACCCGGTCGTGGAGAGCCTTTCGAGGCTGGCGCCGACGGGCACCTAGCAAGGTCGAACGATCCCCTTGCGCCAACCCCGTTTGCGGTTGGCCTTGCGTTTTCGTAATTGCATTCTCTTGGCCGCCCGGTGTAGTAGTTCGGTCTTTCATGAGGAGCACGCCATGACCGAACCCGAGCTCGATCCCTCACACATCATGCAAGTCGGAATGGGATTCTTCGGCTCGAGAACCCTCCTCTCGGCCGTCGAGTTGGAGCTTTTCACCCATCTCGGCGCGGGCGAGCTGACGGGCGAACAGATCCGAGAACGGCTAGGGCTGCACCCGCGCGCGATTCCAGACTTCCCTGATTCGCTGCTCGCGTTAGGTCTCCTGCGTCGTGAGGGAGAAGGACCGAAGGCACGATATGCAAACACGAAGCAAACGGCGATGTTCCTCGACAAGAAGAGCCCTCAGTACATCGGTGGAATTCTGGAGATGGCCGGGAGCCGCCTCTACCGCTTCTGGGGAAGCCTTACCGAAGCACTTCGAACTGGGGAACCACAAAACGAGATCAAAGAATCGGGCGAGCCGATGTTCGCCAAGCTTTATTCGGCGCCGGAGCGGCTCGAGCAGTTCATGAACGCGATGGCAGGCATCTCTGCGGGGAATTTCAAAGCGCTGGCTGAGAAGTTCGACTTCTCTCCGTATGAGACGCTTTGTGACGTCGGGGGCGCGACCGGGCAACTTTCATGCATGGTCGCCGAAGCAAACCCGCACATGCGATGCACCTCGGCGGACCTTCCCCCGGTCGAGCCGATCGCCAAACGGTACATCGCGCAGACAGGGTTATCCGATCGCGTCAAGACGGCCATCGTCGATTTCTTCGTGGACCCGCTTCCCAAGGCAGACGTCATCACCATGGGCATGATCCTTCACGATTGGAATCTCGAAAAGAAGAAGCATCTCATCGAGCTCGCCTATGACGCTTTGCCATCTGGCGGGGCGTTCATCGTCGTCGAAGCCCTGATCGACGATGCCCGCCGTGAGAATGCTTTCGGCTTGTTGATGTCGCTCAACATGCTCATCGAGTTTGGTGACGCCTTCGACTACAGCGGCGCGGACTTCAAGTCGTGGTGCAGTGAAGCGGGCTTCACGCGGTTCGAGGTCATCCCGTTGGCCGGCCCCTCATCCGCCGCCGTTGCCTACAAGCCCGCGTAGGCCGATTCACGAGCTTGACTGCAGCGACCGCCCTGCGATGATACCCGCCATGCGATCACGGACACCGCATGCGATCTGCGCCGGTCTCGCTGTGCTCTTGGTGGGATGCTCAGAGGGGGATTCCGCCTCGGGCTTGCTCGTCGGAGCGGCCAAGCGCGACATCACGCCCACGGCGGCAACCGCCCCGCCGGACGGCAGTGTCTTTCTCGGAGGCTACGGTTTTGGTCCGGAGCGCCCGTCGACCGGCGTGATCGAGCCGATCTTCGTCCGCGCTTTCGTCGTGAGTGGACCGGAGGGCACCGTGGCGTTCGCACAGAACGAGACCCAAGGAACCTTTGCAGCGTACAAGGAAGGGCCGTACGGCCTGATCGACGTGGGCGAAGCGGTCGAGGCGGCGACAGATGGCGCCATTCCCCGCTCGCATGTGATCGTCGGTTCGGACCACAGCCATGCCGGCCCCGACACCACCGGTGTGTGGGGTGGTCTTCCGGAATCGTACTTGGCGTTCCTTCGTGACCAGACGGTCGGAGCGATCGTCGATGCCTACGAATCGCGCGCGCAGGCCGACCTTTGGACCGGCGCGGTCGATGCGACCGATCTCATTCGCAGTCAGTTCGATCAACCTCCGAACGACGTGGTGGACGGCGAGCTTCGCGTGCTGGTGGCGACCGAGCCAAGTGACATCGCCAGGCCTATCGCCGCGCTGGTCAACTATGCAGCTCACGCGACGGTGATGGGAAGCGGCAACACCCTCATCTCGGGCGACTGGCCGAGCATCGTTTCGGACGGCATCGAGCGGACGCTCGGGATCGACACGGCAGTCGTAATGGTCGCGGACGTAGGGCGCACCCAGCCCCAGCGTGGTCTTGGCGGCGGCGACGCCGACGAGGAGCGCCTGCGTTCCTACGGCGCCCTAGTTGAGGAACGCGCTCTTTTGGCGATCGCCGACCTCGAGCCTGTGGAGGGCGTCGAGGTCACGGCCACCCAACGCTTCCTCCGAGAACCGTACGCTAATCCCCTGTCACCGATCGACCTCCTCTTAGGCGTCGTCTCGCGAAGCGACACACCCCCCTGGCTCTCGGAAGAGACGATCGGCACCGTCGTCTCAGCAGCGCGAGTGGGCAATGTGCTGTTCGCAGCCGTCCCCGGCGAAGGGTACCCAGCAATCCAGCTGGCGATGGAAGAGCGCGTCGGTGCGGCGCAGCACTTTTTCTTCGGGCTTGCAAACGACCAGCTGGGCTACCTGATCGCACCCGAGGAAGGCTATCCCGACATCCTGGCCGCTGCGCCCGACAACGACAACGCCATCTTCAATGTCAGCCCCAAGATCGGCGATCACATCCAATGTGCGCTCCTTGCCGCTTCCGAAGACGTCGGTTTTGCCGTGACGCCGGACGAAGCCCGATGCGCACCATATGCAGGCGAGGATCCTACGATCCCCGACTAGACGAAGACAATCTGTGCGCCCTCGCTCAAGTCCATGAAGTCCATGGCGGTGATCACGTCTTTGACCTGCGGAAGAAGATCGTCTCGCGTGAGGCGGAACATATCCATCGCCATCTGGCACCCATAGAGGTCGGCGCCCGCGTCATCGAGCATCTCGATGAACTCCTTGATGGGCGGAATGTCGAGCCGCTCCATTTCCTTCCGCATCTGTACCGTCGCCAATGCCTCGACACCCGGCAGCCCTGCAATCATCGCCGGAATGGGCGCAGAGGGATTGCCGACAAGGTTCAGGTGGAGATGATCGACCTTCTTCTTGTTCACGATATCGAGTCCCCAAAACGTGAAGAACAGTCGGGCATCGACACCGGCCATCCGAGCTGCATTGGCCAAAATGAGCCCTGGGTACGCCATGTCGAAGCTCCCCTTGGAGCAGATCACACTCAAGCTACGTCGCTTTGCGGTTCCTGATTCGGTCATCGATTCCTTCTCCTCGGTTACAGACACGACTTCGGTTTCGGGATACCCGCGATCTTTGCCACGAGCTTTGCCGGACCGTCGGGGAACAGTTGATAGATCGACTTGATCGGCGTTTCTGACCGCTTGCTGATCTTGCGAAGCCCCGGGCTCGAGCCGGATTCCTCCTCGATCGTCCGAGCCGCGTTGACCACGCGCCAGTGCTCGTCGGTGAGGCTCACCCCAAGTTGCGCCGCAATCTCCTGCGCGAGCTCTTTAGACCAATCCTCGCGATTCGCGAGATAGCCTTCGGCGTCCCGTTGAACGGATTCTAACGACATCATGCTCCTCCTAGCTCCGCGACGGCGGAGAGTTGTTTGCCGGCCAACGACATCGTTGGGGAGATCGGAATCGGCCGTGCCGGAAGCAGCATGTGCCAATACACGAGCCGGAAGAGTCGCTTCGCCCAATGGTTCCGTCGGCATTCTTTCAGCAACGGCAGCGGGCCGATGCCGGGAATCGGAAACTGACCGGGAAGCGGCTCGGTCTCGTAATTGAAGTCGATGAGCATCGCTTTTCCGTACCCGGTCTCGACGAAACAGTTCGAGTGCCCGTCGAAGGTAGGCTCGAGGTCTTTGCCCGCAATCGCGCGGAGCAGGTTTTCAGTCAGCAGATCCGCTTGGAAATGGGCGACCGACCCTGCCTTCGAGCTCGGCAAGTCGGTCGCGTCGCCGATACAGAACACGTTGTTCGCTTTTTTGGCCGCGAGGGTGTGCTGATCGGTCGGCACGAATCCGATCTCGTCACCGAGATCGGTCTTCTCGATGAACCGGGCGCCCGAATGGGGGGGAATCGTGACCAAGAGATCGTAGGGCACCTCGCGGTCGTCGTAGGACCGAATGACGTTTTTCTCCGAGTCCACCTCGCCAGTCATGAACTCGGTCTCGACATGAATCTTCTTGTCCTCGAGCAGGTAGCCAAGCGTCTTCGAAGCCAATGGCTTGGTGAACGCGCCGTCGAGTGGGGTTGCATACACCAACTCGACCTTGTCGCGCATCCCACGCTTGGTGAAATACGCGTCGGCGAGGAACGCAAACTCGAGGGGCGCAACCGGACACTTGATGGGCATTTCGACCACATTGACGACCAATCGACCTCCTTCGAAGCCTGCAAGCGCCCCTTCGAGAGCCTTGGCGCCCTCGAGCGTGTAGAAGTCGAAGACCGACTTTCGCCACCCATCGCCCAGCATGCCGTCGATCATGTCCGGTCGAATGTCCGAACCCGACGCGATGATCAAAAAATCGTATGCGAGCTTTTGTCCGTCGGAAAGCTCGACACGCTGTTGCTCAGTGTCGATCCCCTCGACCGCCGACTTGTGCCAGGTGATGCCCCTCCTGAGCGTCGACCCGCGGGATCGTACGACTCGATCTTCGGTTTCGTCGCCGAACGGAAGGAAGAGAAGGCCTGGCTGGTAAAGATGAACATCGGACGGGTCGACGACAGCGATGTCCCAGTCCTTGTTCAGACGTCGGCGCAACTTATGAGCGATGGCGGTCCCGGCGGTGCCCGCCCCTAAGACGAGAATGGTTTTCATGGCTCCCTCGTATGTCCGGCCGGGACCTAGGTGCAAACGACGTGCCTGCCCAGCGGTCTCTGTTGGGAACGCGTGACACCGCCGAGACGAAGGCTACGAGGCGCAAAACCTTCGGTAGGCTGTGCGCACCCGCAAGTTCTGCGTGCGGGCGGAGGGGGGCTCAAAGCTCGAAGTCGCCGTACTCGAGGATCTCGCCGATGCGGTAGAGGAAGCCGTTGGCGTGGACGCCGTCGACGACTCGGTGGTCGTAGGTGAGGGCCATGTGCATGACGGGATGGATGGCCATGAGATCTTCGCCTTCATGCTCGATGACGACGACGCGTTTCTTGATGGTTCCGAGGCGAAGGATGCCTACGTTGGGCTGTGAGATGATCGCGCCGCCGACGAGGTTTCCGCGTCGGCCCGGGTTCGACACGGTGAAGGTTTTCCCGGCGAGGTCATCGGGCGTGAGGCTGCCCGTCCTCGCGCGCTCGGCAACGTCGGCCACTGCGCGTGCAATACCGCGGATCGTCAAATCGTCCGCATTTCGGATGACGGGGACCACCAGGCCCTTATCGGTATCGACCGCGACCCCGAGATTGACCTCCGCGAGCTTGACGTACGCGTCGTCGAGGACTCGGGAGTTGAGATCGGGAAACTCGCGAAGAGCGCGCGCCGTCGCGGCAAGCGCAAACGCAAGATAGGTGAGACCGACGCCCTCCTTCTTATAGTGGGCCTTGTGCTCATCTCGGAGCAGTGCTGTGCGGTACAGGTCACACTCGGCAAACGTCACCACATCGGGGGCAGTCTGCTTCGAAAAGACCATGTGGTCGGCGATGATCCGTCGACGCCGCGTGAAAGGGACGAGCTCGTCGCCGTCTTTCGGAACGTAGGGCGGGAGCCGGAACGCGCCGGCAGGCCCGGTGCCGCGCGCTGCTGCCGGAGCCGGGCGGGCAGGTCGCGGCTCGAGCGCCTCGGGCGGAGGGGGTGGTGGAGTGGCCATGCGGTCGGGCGCGGAAGGCGTTCCGATCGCGGCCATCACGTCGTCATGAAGAATGCGTCCACCGTCACCCGAACCCTTCACACTGGCGAGGTCGATGTCTTGCTCACGAGCGAGCTTTCGTACCGAGGGTGAAGTCGGTGCAGGCCCCGCAGCGGTCGACGCAGCTGGCACTACTTCTCGGGTCGTCGAAGGTGGTCCTTCGCTTGACGAAGCTTGTGCGTTCTCGTCGATTTCGCAGATCGCGTCCCCGACCGCGATGATGTCATCTTCCTTGGCCAGCAAGTTGGTAATGACCCCGGCGACAGGAGCCGGAAGCTCACTATCCGCCTTGTCGGTCAGGATTTCGACGATCGGCTGATCCTTGGTGACGGCATCTCCAACGGAGACGAGCCACTTGCCAATCGTTCCCTCGACAACGCTTTCCCCGAGCTGGGGCATCGTGACTTGATAGGCCATCGGTTGCGGAAGATAACCCAAAAACCGAGCGTGGGTAGCTTCTTGCTCCCTTCCGCGTCTTGTAGGAGGCTCACGACTATGACGCGCGGTGAAGATGAGCCCATCCGGAAGGGAGATCGGGGGTTTGTGCTGAGGCTCGTGGGGGCGGGATTGGTCGTTGTCGTGTTGGCAATCCTAGTGCTCGGTCTCCTGGACAGCTCAAATCTGGGCAACTGCGCGGCGCGGGGTTTCCTGGAAGTCACGGAGATACCGCCTTCGGACTAGCGCCACGACCGCTGCTCGGAGTAGAGTTCGGGCGATGCTGGAAGAGCTGAGCCGCGAAGATAGAATGCAACTGATGAGGTTCGTGTGCTCGTTCGCGTGGGCTGATCTGGAAGTCCGTCCCGAAGAACGCGAATTCATCATCAAGATGATCACTCACCTCGAGCTCGACGAAGACGAAACAGCTCAAGTGGCGGAGTGGCTGCAGGTGCCGCCTCCCGCCGACGACCTCGATCCCGAAGACATTCCGCGCGAGCACCGCAAGCTCTTTCTCAATGCTGCGCGCGCCATGATCCTGTCGGATGGCAATGTCGAGGATGTTGAAGCAGAGAATCTCATCATCCTAGACGCGCTTCTTCGATAGCGCCTTCGTTCATCTGAGTGAAGACACCACGGTCGCACCGAGCCCAGCAGACTGTGACACTTCGATCGTCTCAATGAGCTCGAAGCTCGAGCCGTCCCCGCCATACAAGCGCACCCCTTCGGTGCTGACGGGGATCAACAGCAGCTGACTATCGGGATCGTAGGCGCCCTCCCCGATCTCAAACGATCCCGGGATGCTGAATAGCAGCATTTGATCGCCGGTGTCGATGTCGAGCAAATAGGCCTCATCGGTCGTCGTGACGAAATCGCCGTTCGCGACCGCGATGACCTGCCGGTCGTCCAAAGGAACGATGTTCCCAACCGAGCTCGCCGCACCCGGATCGCTCGAGGGCAGCCATGAGCGAACGATCGACGCGACGCCGTCTCGATCGACCTCGACGACGAAAAGGCCCGCGCTCATGCGCTGCTCGACAGCATCGAAGCTTGGTGAAGCGCCGCGGCATGAGACGAAAGCACGATTGTCGACGCCTGGAACGGGGACCACAATCCCGCACGCCTTCATCCCAGGCAGGGAAAACCCAGTAGCGTCGCCGGTGGCGATATCCACGACTACGACTTTGCCAGATGAGGCTGCGGTGAAGTCGGCGCTCAACCCGTCGAGCCCGACCAACAAAAAATCGCCGAGACGCACGAGCCGATCGGGCCTCGCGTACGCCGTCACCCCATCGACTTCTTCGTTGAAGAAAGAAAGATCGACGCGATCGCCAGTAAGTGTCATCGCCGTGGGATCGATCTCGAGTAGGTCTGTGCCAGCCACGTCGGGCTCCGGAGCGTCCTCGAAGCTCGGCTCGTAGCGTGATACCCAAGCCGAGCTGTCGTTCACAAACACACAGTCGTGCGGATTCGAGGAGAATGCCGCGACCATGCTGGTGCCCTGCGTGCGGACTTGTCCAAGAAGACCGCCCGTCGCCATCTCGAACCGGGATACGACATCGGTATTGAGGCGGTCGATGACGACGATGCTGCCGTCACCCATCTGCTTCGTGGGCAACGCGACGTCGCCCGACAACGCCGCGACCAAAGTCGGCCAGGTGCTTCCGGACGTAAGCCATTCGTCGGCCAGCAGCGCACCACCTTCGTCGAGCAAGCTGATCGCGCTGGAGGTGAAGTCGGTGCTGAGAACCGCGAAGGCCGGATCGCCATCGACTGGGTCGAGGACTTGGGCCAGGCCTCGTCCGCCCGTGCCTCCCGTGCCTTCAACGCCGCTTTCGCTTCCGCAGCCAGCCACGAGCACGACCGCGCACATCCACCAATAAAACTTCGTCATCATGGGCCTCCCATCCCCGAGGGGGTTCTAGTCCACACCATGGATAGGTCTCCGGGCTCGCGACCTTGGTTCCGACCCCCTTCCCGACCGAGATGGTCAGTGGGTTTGTGGTCGGCGTTTTGATCGCATACCGTGGCGGGTCCGCGTCGGCTTTTCACCGACTTCCCTTTTTCGGGAACCGCTATCGCAGCTCCGTATCGCCAGCATCCGAGGATGCTTTTGACCCATGGTGCCGCTGATGCTGCGGTCGAGACGCAGCCGTGTCAAGCTGTGGATGTGAGGGTGATCGGAATCGCGTGCGCTTGCCTAGTGCTCACGGCAAGCGCGTCTGCGCAAGTCGACACGGGCGGGGGAGACCTTGCCGGGCCCAGTGAAGAGCAGGCGAGCGAGAGCCCATCCGCAAGGGAGATCCCCCGCAACAAGACGACCGCGGAGAGAATCTCGTCCCCAAACCCGACCACCGAGGGCGTGCCCTGGAGTTTCCCGGTCTTTTTCGACCAGAGTTTGTCGGTTCGAAGCTTCAACGAAAGTTCGCAATTGTCCTACAGCCCCAACTACACGTGGTGGTTCACCATGGCTCCGCGTTGGATGTTCAATCCGCAGCACTCGATCGGAGTAAACACCACGGTCAGCATCGAGTGGACGGATTCGCCGTCCGAAGAGTTCAACCGCGCTGGCTTCTATAGCCGCGAAGCGCTGTGGGAGGATGTGCGGCTCGACTATTTATACAGTGTCCCCGTGAAGCCGGCAGGCTTCATGTTCTTCGTCGCCGGAGACTTGCGACTGCCGGCGTCGAAATTCAGTCGGTCGAGGAAGCGCTACGTGTCGCCTGGCATTCGTTTCACCGCCTTACGACCGTTCAGCGTGCTGCAAGGCATGCAGCTCGGGCTGACCACCGCGTTTTGGGGTTGGTTCTCCGGTTCGAACGTCGTCCTCGCGCCAAGCGATGTCACTCCGTGCCGCATCGCGCCCGGCCCCGGCGGAATCGCCACGGTGGACACCTGCGGAGGTGGGACTAGCTCCATCAAGACGACGACTCGGTTGACGGTTTTTTGGACGTTGGTCCCTGTGGACAGGCTGGCACTCGGGTTGGGCTACAGCGCGCTTTGGGCGCAGGCCAATGACCTCGCGGTGGGATGCGTCGATACTGCGACAGGCCCGGTCTGCATCGACGACGGAAGCCCCAACCAGCATTGGAGGAGCTTCTCCAACTTCCGCGCCACCATCGGGTATGACATCAAACGCTGGTTGACGATCGCGCTGAGCTACGACGTATGGGCGCAGCATCCAAACGCAGACGGCGGACGCGAGAACCCTTTCTTCAACGAGAACAGCCGACTGATCATCAGCCTCACCTTTCGGGCGGACGGCCTCTACGCGAGCGTGCGCGACAAGCGGTTCGAGTCGGCCGCCTCAGGCACAGGGGTCGAGGAGCTCTGAGACCGCGGGACGGGCCGCAGCGAGGCTCGCACCCATGCTGACCACACCCAACGGATCCAAGTCAAAACGCGGGCGCTTGCCGAAATAAGACTCGATATACCCGCGAAGGCCGGGCAAGAGCGTGCTGCCTCCGGCGAGGAACACCGCTTCGATCTCACGCGCCTTCACACTGGCTTCCGCGAGCACTTCATCGCAGATGACGAACGTTCGACGCACTAGGTCCAAGGTGAGTTGCTGGACTTCGTCGCGCGAGATCGGAATCACCCCACAACTCTCTGGGGCCGCCGGGTCGACGCTCGCAATCGCGATCGCGGCCTCTTCGGATTCGGTAAGCTCGCATTTGGCCAGCTCGCATGCATTCACCAGGCGGTCGAATGTCACCGCGTCGTTGGTTAGATCCCAAGAGTCGCGTGCGAGAGTGCGGTCGGCGACATAGATCGCAATCGTTCTGTCGACATCATCGCCGCCGAGGTAGGGATCACCGCCATGCCCGACGACCCTGAATGGATACCGACTGCAGTCGAGCACTGCCGCGTCGAAGGTGCCGCCTCCAAGGTCATAGACAAAGGCGTATTTCAGGCTGCTTCGGTTGAGGTAGGCGAGCGCCGTCGCGATCGGCTCTTCGACGACTCGAACGGTGGCGAACTCGGCGCGTGCGACCGCCTGCGACGTCGCATCACGACGCTCCTTGTCGAAGCCCACCGGAGCCGTGACGACGGCATGCACGTCCCGCACCGGACAATGCGTCAGCTCGCAGAGGCGACCGACGACCTCGCCGCCGATGTCCACGGGGCTCACCAACCCGGCTCGCGTGCGAAAGATGACCCTACCGTCAGGGGTTTCCAGCAGATCGTAGGGATAGTGCTCGCGAAACAAGCTGGTATACGACGAATGCCAACGAGCGCCGATGATGCGCTTTGCTGAAAGGATGGTGTTTTTCGGGTCCATCGCTCGGCGCCGGCGGGCTGATTTCCCAACGAGAATGGAGCCGTTCGGTGGGAAGGCCACCGCGGAGGGCATTAGAAACCCATTCCCTTCGATACGAAGGGATTCGAAGTTCCGGGCGATCACGGTGTTGGTGGTACCGAGATCGATTCCGACTGTCTGCTTCCTGCGGGCCGGCATCGAGCGTCGAGGCTGGGGTGTGGTTAAGTTTTCAAGGTCCATGGGGGTTTGGCCTCTGCGAATAAGCAGGCTACGTGATTCGGACGCCCATCGCCACACCGATCGGCTGGACCGAGCTGGGCTCCTGTCCTAAAGTGAAACACGTTCTAGTTGGAGTCACCCGCTGATGCCCGCCGAGTTTCACAAACTTCAAATATCTGGAATTGTTCAGGAAACGCACGATACGCGCTCTTACATCCTCGATGTCCCAAAAACCCTGCGAGAGGAGTTCCGCTATCGTGCCGGGCAATTCCTGACCTTCGAGATTCCATGGAAGGGCATGTTGCTTCGTCGTTGTTACTCGCTTTCGAGTGCGCCGGAGACCGATCCGAGGCCCAAGGTGACCGTCAAACGGGTCGACGATGGCCGCGTTTCGAACTGGTTCAATGATGAGCTCGAGGTCGGCGATACGATCGCCGTTCAGCCTCCCGAAGGCAGGTTCGTGCTGCGCACCGACGAGGGCGATCATGGGGTCGTCCTGTTCGGCGCCGGGAGCGGTGTGACGCCGGTCATCGCAATCCTGAAGTCTGCGCTCCGGAGCACAGAGCGCGATGTCAAGCTCGTCTACGCCAACCGCGACGAAGATTCGATCATCTTCAAGGATGAGCTCGACCTGTGGCTCGCGGAGTTTCCAGAGCGCCTAGAAGTCGTTCACCACCTCGATCGCGAGAGCGGGTTTATGAGCGTTGCGGACATCCAGGAGCATTTGCGCGGCTGGGAGGAGGCGGAGTTCTTTGTATGCGGCCCGACCGAATACATGGACATCGTCGAAGAGGCTTTCAAAGTTGCGGGGATCGACCCAGCACAAACGAAGTTCGAACGCTTCAACTCACTTCCTGATCCTGATCGTCGAGATGAATCGGCCGACATCGTTCCCGAACAAGCCGACGACGAGATTCCTGAATCGTTCACGATCGTGCTCGAGGGCGAGGCTCACACGGTGCCCTACGAGAAGGGCGCCACATTGCTCGACGCTGCCGTGAAGGCCGGTCACAAACCGCCATCTTCATGTGAGGATGGTTATTGTGGATGCTGCATGGCGCTGTTGAAGAGCGGTAGTGTCAGCATGGCCTGTCACGACGCGCTCGAGCCGAGCGACATCGAGCGGGGCTGGATCCTAGCCTGCCAATCACGCCCCTCCAGCCATGAACAACTCGAAATAGACTTCGACGCCCAATACTAGAAAAGGGGACTGTCCCCTTTTCCTTTTTCGCATTAACCCCTCGAAAAAGGGGACTGTCCCCTTTTCTTGCGGGTGCGTTTGTTGCGGTGATCGGGGTCGTGCTTTTTGAGGGCGGCCTCGTACTCCTGGAACTGCTGGACGCCGAGCTTTTCGGCCCAGTAGTCCTCTTCCATCGACCATTGATCGTTGCCGGCATACTGCAGCACTGTGACCCCCGGGAAGTCCATGTGGCCCTGCCCACTCGGGTGGTCGCGGCGATTGATCATGCGAAAAACCAACCGGCCACTCGGGTCGATCTCGTGCCAGTCATAGACGCCGTAGATCTCACCATACTTCTCCATCAACGGGACGATCCAGCTTCGAACCGCCTCGCGCCCATGCATCGTACCGAGCACGCGCTCGTAATACACGACGTCTTCGGTGAAGAGGTCCGCCCACGCGTTCCAGTCCTCGCAAATCATCCCGATGTGCCAAAAACGGCGGAACGCTGTCTCGATCTCTTCGATGTCGAACGTCGCCATTACTCGGCGGCCCGTTGCTCCTCAGGCCACGAATAGAACTGAGTGCACCAGCGTCGGAAGATGCCGATCGGCCCGTCTCCATCACAGAGCAGCGGCTTCTCGTGTTGGATCTTGTTCTCCCAAATGGGGATGTCCTGCTCGAGCTGGCGCTTGAGCTCAGCGATGAACGCCGCGCCCACACCGCGGGTCGTATCGGCACCGCCTACCTTCCTGATGCTGAAGTTGAAGCGAACATGCACGTTGTCTTCATCGATCGGCGTCGTGGTCGCAACGTTGAGCGTCTCGACGAGGCCTTTGAAGCGCACGAGGGAGAGCCCGAAACCATAGTTGAGGCTCTCTATCGAACCGTCGATCGGTCCTCTTGGCGTCGACATGCCGGCGCCGGAGTAGACGCGCATCTTATGCCCCTCGATCGTAGCTTCCGACTGAGGCATGTTGGTGCAACCGTGCAAGTAATGAAAGTGTGCCGAGTCGACCGCGTTCTCGGCCATCTCCTGGTTGCGGGTTCGAATCTTCCACTCACGAAGCTCGAAGTCGGTCCATTCGTCAGTGTCGAGCTCGGGGATCTCGTCTGGAATGTCCCACTGCGGGGGCTCGCCCTCGGCGTGATGCCAACACATCACCAAACCCGCGAGCTCTTTGATGTGCCAAGGCTCGACACGCGCTTTGCGTGGAACGTGCTTGGCGTATGGGACTGCGCTGCACCTCCCGTCGGTGCCGAACTGCCAAGCGTGGAAGGGACACTCGATGTTGTCACCTTTGACCTTGCCACCGTGCCCGAGGTGGGCGCCCAGGTGCGGGCAAAACGCGTCCAAAACGGAGAGCTCACCGGCCTCGGAACGCCAAATGACCAGGTCTTTGCCGAAATAGTGGAGAGGTTTGACCTCGCCAGGCTCGACCTCGTCGGCGGTGGCGATCTGAAACCAGCCATTGGGGATCGGAGGAGTGAAATAGCGATCGCGGTCCTGCATGGTTCTTCGAAAATAGAACGTGTTTCACTTTTTTCAAGTCGAAATCGACAACACGTCTTCGACCATCGAGCTGGCCGCGAAAAAGGCCGCGTCGTCGAGCGCTTGGAGTTGACTGAACTTCTGGTTGCAGGGGGCAGAAAGAAACATGCGTTCGAGCCACCTGTGGTGCTCAGACATGGTGCCGAGGGTAGCACGTGCTAGCGTCGGCGCTCGGAGGTAAGCATGGCAACGATCGGTGTAGGCACGACCGCCCCTGATTTCACCAAGACGACGCAAAACGGCGACAGCATCACGTTGTCCCAGTTTCGAGGCGACAAAGCCGTCGTGCTCTACTTCTATCCCAAAGACGAGACGCCCGGTTGTACAGCGGAAGCTTGCTCGTTCCGGGACAACTTCGAAGACTTCGTCGAAGCTGGCGCAATGGTCATCGGAGTGAGCCAAGACAGCGAAAAGAGCCACAAGAGCTTCGCCGAGCACCACCGCCTGCCATTCCTGCTGGTAAGCGACGGCGACAAAGCCCTGCAGAAGGCTTATGGCGTGCCGAAAACGATGGGGTTGCTTCCCGGTCGGGTGACGTTCGTAATCGACCGCAAGGGGGCCGTACAGCACGTGTTCAACTCACAGCTCAATGCAAAGAAGCACGTGCGCGAAGCCCTCGACGTCGTCAAGCGACTGAGCGCCTGACCCGACGCAGCAATACGAGCAAGAACGCTGCTACCCAAATGGCACCGAAGCCGCCCGACGTCTGGGAGACTTGGCAACCCGAACGGGCAGCGACTGGTTTCCCGATAGGAATGTCGTCCGGCACAGGAGGCTCCATTCCGCAGGGCTCACCATCGCACGAAGTTTCCCCGCAGAGGTTGTCACCACCCCAACCTTCTTCGCACAGTTGAGAGACGATCGGGGCGAAGTATTGGATCAGCTCGCCTGCCTCGACATCGTCGAAGGTTTCCACACGATTGCACTGTTCTTCGGGCGAAAGCACGTAGTCGGGAGCCAGACCGCGCACGAGAATCCCAGCGAGCTCATTGTTGGAGTCGAACGTGGCGCTCCCGGAGTGGCCGGCAAAAGCGTCGGGATTCGCCACGAAGTAGTCGAGGGTAGCGGTTCGGGGGTCGGCAACCGTTCCCCCTGAATCGATTTTTGCTGGGAGTCCGCTACCAAACCCGATCATCGTGAGCGGCTCCTGATCCACCAAGGCAGTCGTAGCGGGACGGATGGGCGCGGGCTGATGATCTCCGGTGACCGGCCGGTCGAGTTGAATCACGGCAAAGTCGGGCGTCGGCGATTCGCCGAATGTCTCGTCCCGGAGCACGATCTGATTGCAGCCGTAGACGTCTTCGTCGTCAATCCTCGCAAGCTGCGAAGGACCCTCGAGGTAATAGTCGAAAACATAGCTCTTGCTCTCACAATCGGTCTGAGTTCGAGCACAGTGACCCGCCGTCAAAACGAGGTCATCGTGGATCAACACTCCCGAGCAGACTGCGGCGGTAGGCTGATTGGTGAAGCGCTCGCCGTCGCAGAGGCTCTTCGATTGCTTCAACGATTGCGAAAAGATGGTGTACGTGCCGTCAGAATCCCGTTCGAGTTGGTCGCTGTCGATCAGGGCTACGATCGCCTGGCGTGTAATCTGACGGAGCTCGTCACTCGGGTGGTTATAAACCTCGAGGCGGTCGTCCGTGCCATAGACGACGGGCGCTGCGAGCTCCCCGACGAACGCTTGTTCATCAGCCCCACAAGAAACCCCGAACACACAAAGCAAGACCAAGCCCCAGCGCGCGCGCATATCGTTAAAAGGTAGGGCCAAAATGGGCCCGATGCTACTCGGAGACTCGAACTTGGATGCTAGTCACCAAATCCCCGGCTGCAGTCGCAACATCGGATACCACGACCACGGGCTGGCCGGCCTCGATGACATTCCGCTCGCGCAGCTTGGCCATGGCATTGACGATCGTCTTTTCGGGGTCTTTCGAGAGGTTCATCCGAAAAGGGACGACCGAACGAATGAGCCAAAGCTTTCGACGGGTCGTGCTCATGTTCGTGAACGCGTAGATGACCGCCCGCTTGGGTCGATAGCTTGCGACGAGCTGACCGAACTGTCCGCGCCGGGTCATCACGACGATAGCGCGCGCGCCGAGCGAGTCTGCGAGCCTACAAGCGCCCTGCGCGATGTGACCGCGTTGCGTCGTAGGTGGCGGACGCTCGAGATAGAAATCGAGCCCAGGCCCTTCCTCGATGCGTCGCGCGATCTTATCGAGGACTTCGACGCACCGAACTGGGTACTGTCCCGCTGCTGTTTCGCCGCTGAGCATGATCGCATCGGCTTGTTCATAGACCGCATTCGCCACGTCGGTGACCTCGGCTCGAGTCGGGAGCGGGTTCTCGATCATCGATTCGAGAAGGTGAGTGGCCACGATGATTGGCTTTCCGGCGATCGCGCAAAGCCTCACCATCTCTCGTTGCAAGACCGGTAGCTCCTCGAAGTCAACCTCGACGCCTAGATCGCCGCGCGCCACCATGATGCCATCGGCCTTCTCGAGGATCGCGTCGAAGTTGTCTATGCCCTCCTGATTCTCGATCTTGGCGATCAGTCGCTGGTGACCACCCGCTTCGTCCACGATCTGCCGAACTTCCAAGACATCTTGGACGCCTCGGACGAACGAGAGAGCGATGAAGTCCACGTCCTGCTCGATCGCGAAGGCGATGTCCTCACGGTCCTTCTTCGTGATCGAAGGCAGATTGACCCGAACACCGGGAAGGTTGACGTGCTTTCGCGAGCCGAGCGTACCGCCGTCGAGGACCCGGCATTTGAGGCGGTGCTCCAAGACTTCCAGCACCTCGAGATTGATGAGGCCGTTATCGACGGTGACTCGCTCGCCTGCCTGAAGGTCCTTGACGAGGTCTTGATAGTTGACGTGAACGCTCCGCTCCTCGGCGTCGTCGGCGAGAACGGTGAAGTAGAAAACATCGCCTGCGGCGAGATCGAGGCTCTTGGCAAGCTCTCCAGTACGAATCTCGGGACCCTGAAGGTCCATCAAGATGGAGATCGGATGGGGTAGCTTCTTGTTGAGGCTCTTGAGATTGCGAATCACCTGCAAGTGCGACGCGTGGTCGCCATGCGACATGTTCAATCGAGCCACATTCATCCCAGCCCCCGCGAGCGCCGAGAGCGCATCCCACGATTGCGTGGCGGGCCCGACTGTGCATACGATTTTGGTCAGTCGTGCCTGCGGTCGCTCGGGAGAGGGCTCCATCGTTGCGCGAAGCCTACCCCGGTCATCCTACGGGCGCCCCCGCAAAGCGACGTTGGATCCAGATCAGCCCGGCGAACAGAAGGAAGGCCGGTAGTGCGCCGCCGGCTTTGGATTGGGACGCGTCGCAGGAACGGATTCCAGAGAGCTCGGCCCTTGCTGGAACGGTATACGTCTCGGCGCCCGGCGGTCGAAACGCGATCGGTTCGGTGTCGGGAAGGAGGCGCGGCGCTAAACGATCGCCTGCTGTTTGCGAAATCCATGGAAGATACGCGGAAAGCAAAGTGTAGACACCACCGTCGCCGCAATCGCGGCTCACGTCGGAGCGGCCTCTCGATACCAGTCCCAACAGGAAATCGCCGTACTCGGTGGGCATGTAGAAGGGGCCCCCGGAATCGCCATAACACGAGTCGCCCATCTGATCGGGGCGCCGAGTGAGAAGCTCTTGTGGGCCCAAGACATCGATGATGGCGTCGGAGATGTGGAGCTCGCCCGACAAGTCTTCCTCTACATCGTAGGTACCGTAGCCTGCAACGAAGCCTAGATCGCCGTGTCGAACGAGCTTGTCCATCTCGGTTTGTGAAAGCATTGGGGCGTTGGGGATCTTGTCGAAGGGCGTCGATAAGAAGAGCAGTGCGATATCGTTTGGCGAACCGATCCCTCCTTTTCCGGCGCCAGCACGGCTTCGTCCCATGATGAAGTCGTGGTTGTACTCCTCGTGCACCCTTATCTCCGAGACGGCACGAACCATGGTGCCGTCGACGGAAAAGCTCGACAGATGACCTGCAATGACTCGGAGCGAGCTAGGCGCAGCGGGATGGACGACGCCCGGCTCGGGCTCGGTCACCGTGCAGTGCGCTGCCGTGGCGACGAGAAGCGGTGAAATCAGGGCGCCCGAGCAAAAGCCGGATGTCGCGCCGGTGTGTCGGATCTCGACGGTGGCGAAAATCTGTTCAGTTGTGGCTGCCCATCCTCCAACGATCGCGGCGCTCGTCGAGCCCACTTCGGCCTCGAGCTCAACGCCGGAGCCAGGGTCGCCGCACGCGGTCAAAGCCCAAAAAAGGGGCGGAAACAGGACCTTGTGTGCCTTTGGGAGAAACATGGGACAAGGTAGGTGGATGTATCATGGTCGCTCAGGGGTTACTAGAGCGGAGCTTTGTTCGCGCGCCCACAAATGACCTTTCGGTGAGGTGGCGAACCTTTGCGGTGCGGAAAACTTGGTTCGTGAGACGGGCGGGCCGAGAGTCGTGCGGGGGGATGACATGAACCGTCGCGCACGCCGCAAAGAAGAAACACTACGCCGCATCGAAGAGGCCGGTTGGCGCCTGTTCACCGTCCAAGGGTACGAGGCCACCTCGACGCGCGAGATCGCCGACGCCGCGGACATCGCCGCCGGAACGCTCTTCAACTATTTCCCTGAAAAGCGCGGCCTTCTCATTCACTTGATGCAACGGCAGATCGACCGGGAAGCGAATGTTGCGTTCGAAACGATGAAAGCATCGTCGCTCGAGGAGCAACTCACTTATGTGTTCGCCGCGTTGACCGGATGCTACGCACGCGAGCGCCGCTTGAGCCGAGTGTTCATCAAGGAGCTCTTGTTTACGGACGGAAGCCAGCGCGCAGATACGACGGCATGGACTTTCGAGCTCGTCAGTCGGGTCGCGGGCCTCATTCGACGGGCGAAGCGCAGGGGTGAGCTCGATTCGTCTGTCGATGCAATGGACGCTGCACAGCAGGTCTTTAGTATGCATTACTTCGGAATGGTCACGTGGCTCGGTGGCACGATTCCGTCACGAACCGCACAGGAGAAGCAATTTCAGACGGCGCTACGCTTGCTGTTCCGCGGCATCCGACGAACCGCGGCTTAGACGGTTGTTGACGTCGCGAACGGCGGCGGCGATCTCGTCTGGCACCTCCTCTTGAAGGAAGTGGCCGGCCTGTGTCTCCGTGACGGGGGGATCGCCGAGAAGAGCCTTGGTGCGCTTGAGCGCGCGCGCCAACACCGGGTCACGTCGGCCCCAGACCATCGCCTTGGGACCGTTGAAGCTTCGGACGAGCTCGGCGCACTCTTCGAGCGCCGGTATCGACGGATGACCCGGCCGGTCGACTGCCATCCGCGCGGTCGCAAGGGGTGCAACGCGATCGCGAAAATGGCGGAGCGGATAGCGATACGCACGAGCGACGTTACCGCGGATGGTGGACTTGTCGCCCTGAGCGAGATGCAGGGCCGCCTGAGGGAGCGGCAACACGCGAAACACAAAGTCACTTATCAAGGGCAGCTGCGAGAATCGATGAAACGCCGTCGGCTTGAAACCGGGCGGCGGTGCATCGAGAACCGTGTTCAACACGACCATCCCCCCCAGTCGCTCTGGACGCGCGACGAAGGGATGTGTTCCGATGGCTCCACCCCAGTCCTGAACCACGAGGATCACTTCGCGAAGATCGAGCTGGTCGATCAGCGACCCGAGCCACCGACTGTGATTTCGAACGGTATGCGCGGAGAACTGTCTCGGCTTATCGCTGAAGCCGAAGCCGATCAGGTCTGGCATGATCACCCGAAGCCCTTGCCCTTGAAGGCTCAAGGCGACCTTGCGATAGAGGTACCCCCAAGTGGGATTCCCGTGCACCATGAGCACCGGCCGACCCCGGCCCGTCTCCATCACGTGCATGTGAAGCCCGTCGCCTACAGCAACGCGATACCGGGTAAAGGGAACCTCAGATGAAATCCATGGGGGAAGCTCGGGTGCTGGCAGTCGCTCCACGCGAGAGATGGTACGTCAGCGGGGCAAGGGCGTCTACGGCTCTTCCACGATCGCCTGGACCCGGTCGAGAAGCTGCTTCGAGTAGAGCCGGCCCACGAGCGAGTCGCGTGACCGACGCGCCGTGGCTTCCCACGCGCCTCGGAACGGTGTCATGTCGACGACCTCGAGCCGCTTCGCCAAAGCGCGGCTGGCGTCGTCATCGAGCTTGCGTCCGATCCGCATGAACTTGGCCTCGGTATCGTTCGCTGTGTCACGAATGTACCGTTGGGCGGCTTCAGGAAGGACATCGAGGCGGTCCTTCTTGATGATGAATGCACCGACCACGACCCCACTGGCAGGACTGCTCATCGTCTTTAGGGACCCGTGCCACTGGAAACATCGACTGCTCTCGACCTCCACTTGCGAACGATGAGTATACCGATAGCAGCGATTACGACGGCAGTCACCACGAGCAATGGGCCGATCTGGTCCCACGGCCAACCCGAAACTGGGTGCGCTTCGAGCCATACGCTCACACGGATACCAAGCAGAGTCGTCAACAACGTGAATGGCGCCACTCCGAGAATCGTGCCGAGGATGAAGGGCCCGATCTGCACGCGCGAGACCCCGAGCGCGTACTGCACCGTGGGGGTTGTATAGAACACGAGGCGCAACAAGAGCACGGTCATGAACCCGCGCGAATACAGCCGATCGTCAAACCGACGGACGCGGCCGGGAAGCCGCTTTTGCACCCAGTCCCTCGCGATGAAGCGGGCGACCGCGAAAGAGAAAACACCAGTGCCTACGGTGCCGACCCAGTTCAAGACAAAGGCGTCGGTCGGGCTCCAGATCAAAGGAGCACTGAGCAAGAAGAACAGCCCGTTGACTCCGAAAGGTTGCAGGCACGAATAGGCCACCACGAACAATAAGCCCCCCCAAGCGCCGGCGTTGCGGATCCAAGCTCGCATCGCCTCGGGGTCGACCTCTTCGTAGCCTTCGGTTGCATAGAACCAAGCAATCAGGCTGACGACGACTGCAACCAGAGCGATCTTAAGTAGGCTTCCCCGATCCACGCTGGGTGATGCTAACCCCTAACCCAGAGCCACCGCCATCGGCTTCGAGGCTCGCCATCGCAGGGATCTCCTTAGAAAATAGGGCTAGCACGCTCGAGTCGTTATAGTTCGCGGGGGGATGAACATCGCGAAATCACTTCAGAGGCAGTGGCCTTTGATGGCTTGCATTGGGCTCGTGGCGGTGGCCTATGCGAGGGCGCCCTTCGGCGGGTTCGTATGGGACGACGTTCACTTGATCCTTCGTGATCCGAGACTGCAATCCTGGTCGAGCTTCGCAGACGTCGTGAGCTCGTCCTTTTGGTCGGGGTCTTCTCTGACCATCAACGAGTTCTATGCGGCGGTATATCGCCCAGTGGTCAGCGCCGCTTACTTGGTTGAAACGCAGTTCTTTGGTGCGAACCCCGTCGGGTTTCACGTCGTAAACATCGCCTTGCACGCCGTGTGCACGGTTCTTTGCATTCGATGGCTCGCACAGCGCATCCCTTCTGCAGCTCCACTCGGCATCTTTTTCGGCGGCATGCTGTTTGCCGTACACCCGAGTCGTGTGGAAACCGTTGGGTGGATTTCCGGCTGTGTCGACCTGTGGATGGTCTTCTGGATTCTGCTTGGCCTTCGAGCTTGGGAGAGCCGACGCAGCGTGCTGGCCGGTGCGCTGTTCGCGCTGGCGCTGTTGTCGAAGGAGGTCGCGGTGGTAGTGCCGCTCCTGCTGCTCACCGATCACTTCCTCCTTGGACGGAGTACGCGCATCTGGAAGCCATGGTCGATCGCGACCGTGATCATTACGGCGGCCTTTGCTTTCCGTGTCTGGCAGGTTCCCCTCATGGCCGCCGGCAGGCCGGGATGGGCCGAGATGCCGGAGCGCGTGCTTTCGACGCTTGGCTTTTTCGTACAGCGCGCGGCATTTCCATGGCCGCAGACCGTTCATCCAGCGGCTCGGGCTTACGACGAGGTTGGCAACGAGATCTTCGCACCATGGGCTATTGCGCTCGGCATGCTGGCGGTGTTGTCTGTTGTAGCTTTGGCGTTCTTGGTGTGGCGGGGCAGGGAAAGGCACCGGGCTTGGCTGGCCGACTCGCTCTGGTTCTTCGTACCGCTTCTTCCGACGCTCAATTTTCTCGATATCGATGCCGTCGCACGAGCGTCCGACCGGTTTCTCTACTGGCCACTGATGGGCGTCTGCGCGCTCACGGCGCGCGCGGTCACTCGGGGCATCGGGCTCAACGCATCGATGCGCAAAGCGATGGCAGGGCTCGCCATCGGAGCATCGGTGATTTTCGTCCTAGCAACCGCAATTCACGTCAGTCACTTCAGAACCGATTACACGCTTTGGGCTCACGAGTACGAGGTGGACCAAAGCAACACCGAGGCACTCTGGGCGCTGGCAGGAATCGCAAAATACGAAGGGCTCACGGAGAGCGCCCATCAACTGTGCACCGAAGGGTTCCAGGCTGCCGAACGCAAGCGGTATCAATGGACCGCAATTCGATTCGCGCTCTGCCAGTTGGAAACGTCGCTCGAACTTGCGACTCCAGACGATCCCGAAACCATCGCATACGTGCGTGCCGTCTATGATGAGCTGATGGACAAGTCGCTGCTGTCAGCGGACCGTGGTTCGTTGAAGTTCGACATCCACATTACGAGCGAGACCATCCAAACCCGACTGATGGCCGACCCCCACGGCGTGGCGCTCCCAAGGGCGCGTGCTCATCTAGCGTCGGGCAACACCGGTCAAGCGATCGTTCAGCTCGAGCAAATCACGAAGTCTTATCCAGCGGCAAAGGAGGGTTGGCACATGCTGATCGCGGCGTACCGAGCCACAGGCGAAGACCGCCGAGCCGCTCTGGTCGCGGACCAGGCCCGCCGTCTCTTTGGGGAGGAGTTAGGCGAGTAGACCCATGAAGAAAGCGCGCGTCGTTTCCTTGATCCTACTCTGGGCAGTCACCGTGGCTGTCTTCGGGATTGGACTCCGTGGCGAATTCGTCTGGGACGACTTCGCACTCATCGTGAACAACACCACCCTGCGGGACCCGAGCCTTCTCGGTGAGCTGCTGACGACGGGGTTCTGGAACATATCGTCGTCCAAAGCAGAGCTGAGCACGACCTACGCGCAGGTGTATAGGCCCGTCACGACCCTCGCCCTATTCGTGCAGCACCAGCTCTTCGGTCTCGATGCGCGGGGCTTTCACCTGGTGAGCCTCTTCTTGCACTTGATGATCGTAGCCGTGGTTTTTTCTTTGTTGCGAGAACGCTTGGGGGAGAGCCGGGATGGTTGGTTGGGCGCACTGGCCGGTGCCGCGTTCTTCGCGATCCATCCGTCGCGAGCCGAAAGCGTCGCTTGGATCTCGGCTTCAACCGAGCTTTGGATGGGGTTGTTCGTCTTCGGCGGCTACGCGGTCTGGACAAAGCGACCAGGCTCCATCGTTCTCCCATCGGTTCTGTTCGGGCTGGCTCTCTTTGCCAAAGAGACTGCGATCGTGATCCCTGCAGTCTTATTGGTCGACATGTACGGCCGCCGAGGTATCGTCGACTGGAAGCGTTGGAGCGCCTCGACCAGTCTGTTCGCTGCGTTTATCGCCGCGCGCTTCATCATCATGCCGCCTCCCGAGGGCGCAATCGGTTGGGCTGGACTTCCTCGACGCGTGCTCGCCACCCTTGGGCACTACATAGAAGCGACCGTCTGGCCTTGGCGTCCATTCGTCGAACGCGGATTTCGATACACCGACTGTTCGGGGTCGATGGTCGTACCGGCGATGACGATCGCGATTGGAGGCCTCGCAGCGCTCGGGATCGCCGTTTTGGTCGTGAGGTTTCGCACCTGGCGCGGTCGACCCTGGCTGACAGATGTCGCTTGGTTCTTCCTCTTTCTCGCTCCAGTGCTGAATATCGTCGACTTTCACGGCTACGGATTGGCAGCCGAGCGTTTCCTCTACGTCCCGATCTTCGGAGTCGCCGCGTTGTTTGGGCGAGTCGTGGCCCGCGCATCTAACGAAGCACCAAGATCCCCCGCTCTCTTGGGACTCGCCGTGTGTACGATCTTGATCGCCTGTGGCGTATCGACTCGGCAGCATGTCAGCCACTTCCGACATAGCCAGGCGTTGTGGGAGTATGAGCTCGGGCGAAACCCCGGCAATCTGCACGCGCTCGAGCTCGTCGGAACTGCAAACGTGGGCAAGGATCCAACCCGCGCGATCCGTCTTTTTCAGCGTGGGTACACGCGTGCGATGGAGCATTGCAACTCTGCGCTGGCCGCCCGCTTCGCGCTGCTGTCGACAAAGCAACTCGTTGGCATCACCGCCGACACCGATCAGTCGCAGCTTCTCGCGCTCCGCACCTTCTACGATCTAGCGTTGACAAAGCATCGCCTGGAGCTCTTGGGGCCCGGAATCTCCCTGAACATGGAGATACCTGAAAGCTTTGCACCGCAGCTCCTCGGCGATGGCTCTTTGTTTGGGATTCCACATGCCGCCGTGACGATGCGAACGATGGACCTTTCCGACGCAGAGGCATTGGTGGGGCAAATCCTCGCGATGGACCCGGATAACGACACCGCATGGGTGCTGCTCGCGAGGATCCACGCTCGGCTCGGTCGATACGCGGACGCGAAAGCCTCACTCGACCATGCACGGCAGCGAGCCCCGGAGAATCCAGCGATCAGCGCGTTCGGGAGGGCCTTGCAGCGAGCGATGCGAGTTGCATCCCAGCCGGCTGAAAACGAGCGCCAGGAACGACTCCGATCCGCGCAGGTCAACGTGCTGCTCGGGGCACCGGAAGCCGCGAGGCGCGCCCTCCAGCCCGAGCTCGACAGCAACCCGGCCGATCCCATCATCGTGCTCGCCTACGTTCGGACGATGGTGGCCGACGGACGGATCGATCTCGCCGAAGAGGTCATCGCAAACGCCGAAAAAGTCGCACCCGAGAACGCCGAAAACTGGCAACGCCTAAGAGCCGCCCTCCCCCGCAAGAAACACTGACACTCGCGCTGACGCTGGCACTGGCACTCACACTGGCACTGGCACTGCCGCTGTCACTGCCGCTGCCGCTGCCGCTGCAAATACCCGGGGAGCGTGAGCGAGCCCGGCTCGTGCGTGAGAAGGTGGAAGCAGACCCCCAGGAGGCACACGTTCTTGATGAAGTTGCTGCGCTGATACAGGTCCCAAAGCCACATGTCCGCTGGCGCGATCGAGTCCGGCGCCTGAAACATCCCGGGCACGTGGATTACCAGAGTGACCACGATGAGAAACAGCCCGAGCAGGATCGCACCCTCCTGCACGCGCACGCCCAGGGCGATGCTCGCTCCCCCCATCAACAAGATGACGCCACTCGCGATCGAGCAGACTCGCTTCATCGGCAGCCACGCCGGCATCAACTGCTGGATTAGCTCATCGTTGAAGAGATGCTCGGCCCCGAGCACCACGAAAATGCTGCTGAACAGAAGTCGGAACAGAAGCTCGGACGCGTCGTGATTGAAGAAGGCCTTCACCGGAACGCGAGGGAACGTATCCGAGCCGCTGTGCTCTCTCAAGAGCCGAGTTCGCGGTTGGGGCCGAGCTGAGCCTAGAATAGCCGCGCATAGCCGAGGCTCACCACGTCCACGATTAGATCGTTGGTGCGCCAGTAGCGCGTAAAACCAACGTCGACGCGATGTACGCTCGCATTGGGGTCGACGTAGATCATGAGTTTTCCGCCAACCTCATGAGCCCAGAACTCCGCCAAGTCCGAGTCAGCGGTCCGCGGCGCAGTGGGGTCGAAGTCGACCAAGTCGATCGCACGAGTCCAGAAGTAGACCGAGTTCTGATGGTGAGCGCGATAGCTCGCTCGTATGTACGCCCTAGGGGTCGCGTACTGATACAGCTCTACTTTCATGGTGTGGGCGCGGACGTCGAAATCATCGAAGTAGAACCGATAGTGCAACCGAAGCGTGGAGTGCGTCACGGGAATGTGCTGCGCGAGGAGACCGGAGAACGCGTTGCGCAAGCGCCGATTGGGAAAGCGCTCCTGGGTACGGCCCAAGCAAGCCGTTACCTCCGCATTGCACCCAACCGGAACGGAGTTCCAAGGTGTGATCAGCTCGCCAGCCTGCCATGTCACTCCGTATCCAGCTTTGACGAGAGTCGTTCGGCTCAAGATTTGTGATACCTCGAGGTTCGCATTAAGAGCACCGCGAGTGTCGCGCTTGTCGCCCGGAGGCTGGAGGCCGCCAAAGGGGCCGTATGGCCGAAAGACATCGACGTAGCCATTCACGTTCATCGCGATGGTGGCGTTGTCTTCGGCCAGCTCCCGGGCATAGCCGAAACCCGCAAACACCGAGCGGTACCACTCCTCGAGGTGGAATCCGTATCGAAAAGACATGGTGTCGTCCGCCGGTTCCTCGTATCGGGTCGTGATGTCGAAGGTGATCGTCTCGTTGGTACGGGATGCGGACGTCATCACATCGATCGCATCGGTCGACGCGGAGGTGATGATGTCTACGGGAACTACCATCGTGTGCTCTACCTTCTCGTTCTGTCGAGCCCGAAGGTAGAAAGCGGGGTTCCAAACGTGAAGATCTTCGGAGCCCTTTGGGCCGGGACCCGCCTGCGACTGATAGCCGAAGCCGGACTGATTGAAATACGCGAATCGGGACAGCAGCTCTTCGATTTTCCAGTCGTTATCTGCATGGCCAGGTGCGGTTCCGCACATCCCGACGAAAATCGGCAAGACGACCGCTAGCCGGAGAATGCACCGCCGACCCCTAGTTCGTGCAGCCACAACCTCCTCCTGCAGCGGTCGCATCGCCTCCACCGGCCGCTTCGCGCGCACGATGAAGCTGTCGCGACGCGCGCTCCTCCAAAAGGTCGACTACGGGCTGCATGGTCGGGTCGGCCAGGTACTCACGCTCATGCGCCGAAACGGTGACACATCCCGAAACGACCGAGAGTGTAAGAATGACTCCGAGTAGCCTCGACATGCGGCGCGAATCCTATCAGCGGTGGACACGGACACAAACCCAACCAGAAAGCCCCTGAATTCTACTCGTTCCTCGCGCCTGGGCGGGGGGGCTGATTATCCGCAATAATGTCTGGGTGCGCACTTCTGGAGTGGAGGGTCGACCGTCCGCGGGGCCGGTGTCGTCAGGTTCCAAGCTGCCGCAAGTCGGAGACGTCTTGGACGGGCGGTATCGCATTACGGGTGTCCTCGGCACTGGGGGCATGGGATGCGTCTACCGCGCCGAGCACGTTGCGATACGCCGCCCGCTTGCTCTGAAGCTCTTGCATCCCGAAGTCGAGGGGATCGACGGGATCAGTGAGCGATTTCAGCGCGAGGCGTTCGCCATCGGCCGCGTCGATCACCCGAACTGCGTCAATGTCTCGGACTTCGGTGAGCTCGAGGGCGGCGCGCTCTACATGGTGCTCGAGGTCTTAGACGGGGTACCGCTATTCGATCTCTTGGAAAAAGAGCATCGTCTGGGGTGGAGACGATCGCTGCACATCGCACGACACGTGTTGAGCGCGCTTGCCTACGCCCACGAGGCCGGAATCGTACATCGCGACGTGAAACCAGAGAATGTCATTCTGGTCGAACAGGAGGGTGACCCTGACTTCGCGAAAATCCTCGACTTCGGGATCGCAAAGCTCTTCGATGACGCGCATATCGAGGCGGGAAGCCCAGGTCTCACCCAACTCGGCGTCACGATCGGAACGCCAACCTACATCGCCCCGGAACAAGCCTTCGGCCAGCCCGTGGATGCGCGGGCCGATCTCTATGCGCTGTCAGTCATGCTTTTCGAGATGGTCACAGGCGCTCCGCCGTTCGATGCGGACGAGGTGGTGGCCCTCTTGAGCATGCACGCCACCAGCGAGGTTCCTCGGATTTCGGAAGTCGCGCCCCGGGTGCGTGTCCCGGATGAAGTCGAGGCGATGATTCGGCGAGGCCTCGAAAAGAAGAAGGAAGATCGGTTCCAAAGTGCAAGTGAATACATCGCGCAAATCGACGAAGCCCTCACGCGTGACTCGCTCTCTCCCGAGCTCACGTCGCTCGGCGCGGCTCCTGAGCTCCCTGAGCGTCTTTCGTGGGTCGAGGGTGTGCGCATCAAGGCAGAAGATGTTCGGAAAACGCTGGCGCCCGTCGTTGCCCGCGCGGTCACCGAGGTGCAAGCGATTCCCAAGCGGCGATCGCGCAAAGAGATCCTTGCGGTTGGTATCGGCGTAATCGCTTTGTTCGCTGTACTGCTGGTCGCATTTGGCAGCAGTGGCCCGGACTACCTGCCGACCCGGACGCACTTGCCGTTGGTCGCACCCAAACACGGGCCCGAGGCGGAAGCCGCCGCGGAGATGCTCGAGCAGGGCCAACCGAAAGAAGCGGCGGCTTACCTTCGCTCACAACGAAGCAAAGTGCGAAAAGAACCGTATGCCCAACTCGTTCTCGGACATGCGCATGCGAGCGCACAGCGGAACATCGAAGCGCTCCAAGCGTACAGCCGCGCGATCTCGCTCGAGCCGAGTCTCTCGAAGAACAAGCTACTTCGAACCAACCTCGACCTCATGCTCGCAAAGCAGGATCCGCGCGTCATCGACGAGGCCCTCGATATTCTCGGAACGCTCGCACGGGATGATGGCGATGCCGAGGAAGAGCTCGTGCGACTGGCATCATCCGACGGCAATTTGCATACACGACAGCGCGCGATGGCAGTTGCCGACGAAGTGGGCCTCGGCGACCAGATCGATCGACTCAATGCCTACGAGCTCGATCTCCAACAGGGCAACAGTTGCGCCGACCGCAGGGATGCCGTGGCCAAGCTGCGGGCCCTGGGCGACAAGCGAGCCATCCCCGCTCTCAGGCAGGCACAGCGGCGAACACGAACCGAGGGTCTTCTCAAGAGAAAGACCAATGCCAACGCTTGCCTCCGGACCGACGCTGAGGAAGCGGTTCAGTATTTGAAGAGCTTGTAGCGAGTCATTGAGCGCACGACCGCTGCAAGCTAAGGTCTGGCCGTGAATCGAGATGCCTTCTTCCTCGTGCTCCTGGCCCCTGCCGTGATCGTGTGTGGCATGTCGTGCTCGGATTCGGGCAGCAGCCCAGGCTCGGACGCGGGCGTCGACGGCGGCGGTGGTAGTGATGGCAGCGTCGCCCCCTCTGCTTGTAACGGCAGTTCCCGCTTTTGTGACCGACGCTTCGATGAAGTCTCGTACCCTATGGCGCATAACGCGATGTCGAATGCCGAAAATGGATGGATGGTTCCGAATCAAAACTTCAACATCACGCGGCAGCTCGACGACGGCATCCGCGCGATGGAGCTCGACACTTATAATGAAAATGGAGAGCTACTGCTCTGCCACGCGTTATGCGGGCTCGGAAGCCAGCCATTGGTCGAAGGGCTCAGCGAGATTCGCACGTTTCTGGAGAGCAATCCGAGCGAGGTCGTCTCGATCATTTTCGAAAGCTACATCGAGAACGCCGAGACAGCGAGTGCGATCGAGGACAGCGGGCTGCTGAGCTTCACCTATCCACATGTCGTGGGCGAGCCTTGGCCGACCTTGGGGGAGATGATCGACGCGGACACTCGTTTGGTGGTGTTTCAAGAGAAACCTGGTGACGCGGAGTATCCGTGGCTGATGTATATCTGGGACCACGCTTGGGAGACGCATTTCTCATGGGAAGCCCCTGAAGATTTCAATTGCGACCCGAATCGCGGCAACCCAGACAATCCGTTGTTCCTGCTCAATCACTTCCTGACCAACATCTTCGGTGCGCCGGAGCTGGCCGAGATGGTCAACTACAACCCTCTGTTCATCGACCGCGCCAAGCAATGCGAGGAAGAAGGCAACGCCCTCCCCAACTTCGTCAAGGTCGACTTCTACGACATTGGCGATCTCTTCGATGTCGTCGAGTCGCTCAACACGCCTTGAGCTGTCATGGAGATGTCGGTCATGCGTAAGACTAGCTTCATTCACTGGGTGCCGGTGACCATGGCACTGGGCCTCTTTGCGCTCACGCCGCAAGCGTCCGCCGAAGACTACGTGCCGGCATCGTCTGGAAAGCGATACACCCCAGTGAGGGGCCCAGGCCTTCGGGTCATCGCCGGGGCCACGCTGGGCGTGCCGGTCTTTCTCAAAGTCGACCACGACGTGGTTCGCCCCGGGGCGGACATGTACGCCTGGGTCGGGCTCGACATAAGTTGGCTCGTCTTCGCCGCTGGTTTCGGAGCGAGCTGGAATGCGATCGATGTGGGCCAGATCCCCGGGGGCGAAGAGCTAGGTCGAAGCCCGTTATCACGCCTCTACATCGAACCCGAGATCCGTTTTCAGGTTCCCAGGGCCAAAGCAGTGCTCCCCTACTTGAGTGCTGCATTCGACGCGAACTGGTGGAAGTACCGCGACGTGCAACAGCTGTCTTGCAACTTTTGGTATTGTACCAACCGCGCGCGCTTCACATTCGCCCCCGGCTTCACCGCCAAGCTCGGCATTGGAATCAAAACCGGCGACCGCGTCTACATCGATATCGGTATCAAATACTCTTTCACCGGGGCCGGGAACTTCTTCGATTCGACCCAACGGTGGCTGACCCCATTCGTGGGGATCATGTACCGAGGCGACCAGAGCTAGTCAGCGCAAGCGATGTGTTTTGATTAGTGCCGTCGGTGGCGGCGCACGGCCAACAACAACGCGGCAAAGAACAAGAGAACTGCGCCTGCCGGGCTTTGTTGGCCTGTCAGCTTTACATGACACCCTTCGACGCCACCGCCGCCTTCGAGTGTCAGTCCCCCGAAGTCGTCAGGCGTTTGACCAGCCGCCTCGAGGTAGTCAGGGACCCCGTTCGAGTCAGCGTCTGTCGGTTCATCACCGTCCTCGATGCCGTCGCCGTCGCTGTCGGTATCGAGCCAGTTCACGTCGCCATCTCCGTCGACGTCGTCGTTGCCAAGCTCGTCCGATGCGGCAACCTCGTCCGCCGTATCAATGCCGTCGTCGTCATCGTCCGGATCGAGATAGTTCGGGATGCCGTCGCCATCGGTGTCGTCATCGGTGGGATCCGAGTCGCCGTCGTAGCTCTCGTCCGCGGTGTTGATGCTGTCTCCGTCGTCGTCTGGGTCTTGGAAGTCGACCATCCCGTCACCGTCGGTATCCGGGCAGCTCGACAGCTGCAGCGGGCTCCCTGGCGGTGGACATTCGACGTCGTCGATGATCCCGTCGCCGTCGGTGTCCGGCACGTTCAACTCGACGCGGCAAGTGCTGTCACATCCGTCGCCGTTGATCGCGTTACCGTCGTCGCATTCTTCCCAGCCTGAAGCGACATCGATTACGCTCACCATGTCGTCGCCACAGACATCCAGGTAGTCCGGAGCTCCGTCGCCATCGCTATCCGCGCAGCCTGCGTCGAAATCAAGACACTCGCCCGCAGTCGGCGTGCCGTCGCCGTCGTCGTCGCTGTCAAGATAGTCAGGCGTGCCGTCGCCATCGCTGTCTTGGTCCGTCGGGTCCGAATCGCCGTCGTAATTCTCGGCCGCGGTGTCGATCCCGTCGTCGTCGTCATCGGGATCGTTGAAGTTGGGCGTCCCGTCGTTGTCCGTGTCGGGACAGTTGAATGGATCGCCTACTGGATCGCCCGGTGGGGGACATTCGACGACATCGGGAATCCCGTCGCCATCGCTATCGTCCAACGCGTTGTCCGCGTCGAGATAGTCGGGCATCCCGTCGGCGTCGCCGTTCGGGCACCCTGCTCCTGGATCCGCGCACTCGAACGTAGTGTCGATGCCGTCTCCGTCATCGTCCGGATCTTGGTAGTCCGGCGTGCCGTTCCCGTCGGTGTCCTGTGTCGGGGCTGCGACGCCGACGTTGTCCGGATCGAACGCATCGTCTAGGCCGTCCATGTCGGTGTCCATGTCGAGCGCGACCGCATCCGGCTCACCATCCATGTTCGCATCGTGCCCTTCGACCGCGTCGACAATCCCGTCACCATCGCTGTCGAGGTCGAGATAGTCGGGTACGCCATCCCCATCAGAGTCGGTGCAGCTTATCCCGTCGACACATTCGACCGAGTCGATGATGCCGTCTCCGTCACTGTCGATGTCCCGATGGTCAGGGAAGCCGTCCCCATCGGTGTCACAAAGGTCGGGGCTCGTGGTGCATTCGACCGAAGTCGGAACCCCGTCGTCGTCGTCGTCCGGGTCCTGATAGTCCGGCATTCCATCGCCATCGGTGTCGCGGCAGCTCGGGACATCCCCGTCACATTCCACGACATCTGGAATCCCGTCACCGTCGGTATCGACTGGGCTCTGGTCGGGGTCGAGGTAGTCCGGTACCCCGTCGCCGTCGCCATCGGGACAGCCCGCCCCCGGGTCGGGGCATTCGAATGCGGATCCTACCCCGTCGCCGTCGTCGTCCGAGTCCCGGTAATCCGGTGTTCCGTCACCATCGCGATCCGGGAGCGGAGCTGGAACGCCTCCGGCCATGTCGATGTCATAGGCATCGTCGAGGCCATCGCCGTCGTCGTCCATTCCAAGCGGCGGGAAGTCGGGCAAGCCGTCGGCATTGCCGTCGTGTCCCTCGGTCGAGTCCGGTATTCCGTCGCCGTCTGCATCGGTGTCGAGGAAATCGGGTGCGCCATCGCCGTCGGTATCCGGACACCCGGTCGGGTCAGGACACTCGACGCCGTCGGCGATACCATCGTCATCGCTGTCTTGGTCGAGATAGTCTGGTCGGCCGTCGCTGTCGGTATCTTGACCGGTCGTGCCGATGCCGCCCTGGCTGACCTCGAAGGCGTCGTCGAGCCCATTAGCGTTGGCGTCGACTCCGCTGGGAAGCGCTTCGGGAATCCCGTCGCCGTTTCCGTCGAATGCCTCGACTCGATCGAGCAGGCCGTCGTTGTCGCTATCGGCATCGAGATAGTCCCGCGCTTCGTCACCATCGCTGTTCTGCACCGCTGCGGGTAGGCCGTCGGCAGCGCAACCTCCGGGCATCCCAGCGCAATCGAGATCGAACGCGTCGTCCAACCCGTCGCCATCGTCATCATTGCCGGAAGCCACGGCGTCCGCCACGCCGTCTCCATCGGCATCGTGGCCTTCGGTGGCGTCGGGAACTCCATCTCCGTCGCTGTCGAGGTCGAGATGGTTCGGAATTCCGTCTCGATCCTGGTCGACGCTGCTCGGGAGAGCATCGCAAATACCGTCGGAGTTGTCGTCGGGGCAGCTCACCTCCTCGGGATCGGCATAGTCGGGTACGCCGTCACCGTCGGTGTCGACCGACACATCGGTGCCGCCGCCCTCTTGGTCGTCGGGAACACCGTCACCATCATCATCGGTGTCGAGCTGGTCGGTCACCCCGTCCCCATCCGTGTCGGGGTAATCACATGTTTGGCCCGCGGTGCACACCTGAAGCCCCGGACAGTGGTCGTCCGTAATGCACTCCACGCAAACACCACCCGCTACGGACGTGTCGCACAGCGCCGCATCGGAGCTCGTACAGCCGATGTCCATCGCGGTTCCCATCATGTCGTTGAGACACAAGACACAGGCGTTTCCAGCTACACCGGCCGCCCCGTTACAGAGCGGAAGCGCCGGATTGGTGCAGCCTTCATCGGCGCTCACCCCTACCTCATCGTTGATGCAGGTGACACAGAGGCCCGGAGTCGATACCGCCGTGTCGCACACGGGCTCGGTCCCGAGTGTGCAGTCCGCGTCTACGAAGCAGCCCACGACACACGTATTGGTGTCCAAGTTGCAGGCGTCACCCGCTGTGCAATCGGCGATGTCGGTGCAATCCACGCAAACAGGATTGCTGCCGCCGACTTCACACGCGTTATCCGTCCCAGAGCAACCGACGTCCGTCGCACCGACGCCACTATCCGAGCATCCCGCAACACAGAATGGGAACATGCCGCTCGTGTCGCAGTAGGGCGCAATCCCGCTGCATCCCAAGTCTGTCGTCACGCCGGTTTGGTCGTCGAAGCAGACCACGCAGCCCAGCCCTCCGGCGTCACACTGCCCCGTGGCGCACTCCGCGCCCATGGCACAATCGGCGCCTTCTTCTCGCAAACAGACGCTGTTGCATCCGTCCCCGTCGGCAACATTGCCGTCGTCGCAGCCTTCACTACCGACGACCATCGCATCGCCACAGATCTCTTGGCAGGGCGTCCCTGGAGTTGGACAGGTCCAGCCTGGCTCGACAGCACACGAGTTGCTACATCCATCCCCGGCATTGGGGTTGCCGTCGTCACAAGCTTCGGCGCCCTCGAGGTCGCTGTTGCCGCACGTATCGGCGGGCTCGCAGACATCGGGGTTCTCCGCGGCGTCGCACACCCCGCTCTCGCACTGGTTGCGGTCTGCACAGACCTGCCCGTTCTCCAAAAGGCAGTCCTCATTGCAGCCGTCACCGTTCATCATGTTCCCGTCATCACAGGCCTCGCCCTGCTCGATGAACGAGTTCCCGCAAACGGCGGGCACATTGATCGTGAGCGTGCAGCTTCCGGTGATGTCCGCTGGGTTCGTGAATGTGATGACCGTGTAATTGGTGGTCCCGTTGTCCGCGAAGACCGGCGTCCAGTCGAGCGTCGTCGAGACCGACATTGACCCCGACGTGCCCGCAGGGGGCGTCAAGGTCGCTCCTGGAGGAAGACCAATGACACCGATCGTGAGGTCGCCAGTGTCGGTCGCACTCACCATCTGCGAGAATGGGGTACCTACCGGCACGGTGAACGAGTCGCTGTCCGGACAGCTTGGAATGGGCGCAGAGACCATGTCTACGATGAGGTCGATCGAAGTCGAGCTGGTGCCACCTGGGCTTGGCGATTCGAGCGCGAAGTGGAGCACATACTGCTGTCCCAATACAGCATCCGTGAGGTCCCACTCGATCTGGCACGCGCCCATCGATGCGATGATCGTCGGCTGATCGCCATTCGGTGGAACGCTGGGAATGACTTGACCGTCGGGCAGGCCCGTCTCGCTCGCAGTCGCGAAACGACAGGTAACGGGGTCGCCGTCTGGATCGAAGAAAAAGAAATCATGCGTCCGCACCCCGTCTATCTGCATTTGAATGATCGCGGGACTCGCCGTTCCTGGTGGTGACAGATTGCTTCCATCCGCCTCGATGACGACGTTGGTCTCGACACGGAAAGGCTGGTTCGCTCCATTTTGCAGACCTGAAACGCGACAGCAGCTGTCGTAGAACGCCATATAGGAACCGGCCGAAGCATACGTGTGGGTCACCACATACTGCTGCGTCGAGTACGGGTTGCCATTCGCATCGACCCCAGTTCCGATCGTGGTTCCGGTCTCGCCCCCGTTGGTGGCTCCATCCCCGAAGTTGAGATTGGTGGTGCCAATGAAGGAGGTACGCCAACTCGAGGTGACTGTGAACTCGACCGTGAGCGGAGCACCGAGCGGGTCGGGAATGCGCCACTGGATCGTTCCATGACGAAAATGCGAAGCATCAGCGGTTGCAGACCACCCCCAGATACCGAGCAGCGTCAACAGCGCGGCAACGCGATTTCCCCAAACACGACGACCCATGATTCCCCCTCAAGAAAGCGGCGCCTGGGGATCCCCCCAAGGAACCGGTGGGTTCAGTTAATCGTCTGTTACTACACAAATCAAGTATTTGTGTTGCTTGTCACCATTTTCTGCGACGCCAGGTCAAGATAAAGCCCACAAGGATTAAGAATTGCCCCGGAGCGTTCGGCGCGTGGGGACCCGGTCGGGTGAGTGAGCAACCGCCATCAGTCGTGTCGGGCTCGGGCTCAGACCCGGTGGCAGTCGAACAGCGGGGCTCCGCATCGGCGACCGCGACACAAAGCGGCGCTCCTTCGTCGCAGCCTGAATCGACCTGACCCGCGTCGGCATCGTCGATGCAGACCGCGCACCGCCGGAGCACGGGTTACAGACAGGCGTCGGGGCTTGGCAGGATGCGTCGGTATCGCAACCTGGATCCGGATCCTCGCCGGCTTCGGAATAGACTGGGGAGAACTCGGAGGTCCGCCCGCTACTCGTTGCCGTCAATGTGATCGAGATCACCCCGGTCTCCACGGTAAGCGAGAACGTCGCGTCGTTCTCGGCGCTGCATCCCCTTTGCTCGTCATCACCCAACACTCCCCCTTCGACGATGGCGCCAAGGTGTTGCTTGCCCTCTCCAAAACCGCTTGGGTCGGCCGATGCTTCGTACACGTCGATCGTGGCCCCGGCGACCACACAGCCTTTGACGACGAGGCTGCCACCTGCTCGGATCGTCTCCTCGACTTCCGGGAAGTTCACCGGGAGCAGCGCATCGGCGGTGTCGTTCGGGGTCACTCCATCTTCTCCCGCATCGATGCCTAACTCACCATTCAGAAACACGGAGTTGCCGCGCACTGAGCTGGTCCCGTCGGCAACGCGGATCCCCGCCTTCAAGTTGTGAGCGATGATGTTTCCCTGATCCAACCCGATCGTTCCGATCGCAGCGCCGTCACAGCCCGATGAAATCGAGACGCCGTGTCCGAGGTTCGGAAGCACCCGGCTCTCGGCTTGGTCGACGCCAACGATGTTGCTCAGCATGACCCACTGGCCTGTTGCGCCCTCGGCGCACACCACGCCATCCCCTCCATTGTCCGAGATTACGTTGCCTCGAAGCAGCAAACCGTCGATGTCCCCTTCGAGGCGGATCCCCGAGGAGGCGTTGCCTAGCCCAGCCCAATAAGAACGAGATCGTTCCCGCGCTCGATCACGACAGCTTCTGCGCCCGAACCGGCGATCACGTTACCTGCCAGCTCGCTTTCCCCGCCGATTCGCGGCCGGTAGGTAGCGCTCACCCGAATCGGTTTACCAACAGCACGAAGCAAAGCACCCACAGAAACCGCATCGCCCCCCGAACCGCTGCGCCCTCGCGCCCCGGCCAATCACGAATTAGTCTACCGGAAGCTCGAAAGGGCACCCAAATGGGCGCGCGATCATCTTTCTCGCCGCATTTGCAGGTCTTGCGCAGCCCCGTAGAAACGACTTGCGTTTGGAGACGCGGCATCCGTATCCTCCGTCCCCACTCATCGGAAAAGGGGACTCCATGAAAAAAGTCACACTCGGGTTGGTCGCGCTGGCGATGATCTCGACCGCGGCCTGCAAGAAGAAAGAAGCGGCGCCGGAAGCGCCACTGCCAGCCCCAGGGGCGGCACCAGCAGCAGAGCCTTCCGCAGAACCTGCGGCACCCGCTGAGCCTGCGGGACCCGCAATCCCCGAGGTCGCACTTACGGGTAGCGCATCGGAAAACCTCGTCGCCGTCTTCGAAGCGGGTGTGAACGCCCTGAAAAGCGCCTCCGACGCTGAAACTGGAGCAGCGATTCTCACCGGCATGCTCGCAAAGTACGATGTCGCCGACCTTCGCGCGAAATCCAAAGCTGCAAAGGCGGCCGGACAAGGCGCCTCGGATGAGCTCAAAGACAAGTTCAAGAAACTGAAAGCGGAGTACAACGGGGTTTCAACGAAGCTCGGCGCCGAGAACCCCGCTGCGTTTGGGGAAGCCGCGAAGGCCTGGGCCATGGCTTGGGGCCTGAACTAGGAGTGAATCATGGCAGATGACAACATCAAAGCATTGCAAGAAGCGCTCGACATCTGCGGGTACAAACCCGGCAAACACGATGGCATGATGGGACGGCGCACGCGGAACGCGATTCGCGACTTCCAGAAGGACGCCGGCGTCGACGTCGATGGCGATGTCGGCCCGCAAACCCGTGGCGCGCTTTCGAAAAAGCTCAGCGAAGTCGCCGTACGGGCGCAGCATCTCGCAGGTTTCCTCGAGGGCGGCGGAGCGAGTGTCGAAGACGACCTGTAGGCAGAATCCAAACCAGAGAGGCCAACTTGCGCTGGAGAGGCAGAAGGCAGAGTGCGCGCGTCGAGGATCGCCGCGGCATGCGCGCTGGCCCCGCACTGGCTGGCGGCGGTCTCGGGTTGTTGCTCCTGGTCGGGGTGGGATTGTTCCTAGGAGTCGATCCCAGGGCGCTGATGCAAGTGGTACAGACACAACAGCAGACCCCCGCGACACCGCCTGCGCAGAGGACCAAACTCGAAGACGAGCAGGCGCAGTTCGTCGCGGTAGTCCTGGCGGACACGGAGGACACGTGGAACGCCGTGTTCCGACAGGCTGGTCGCGACTACCAAGAACCCACTCTCGTGCTCTTCAGCGGTGCGGTGAAGTCGGCCTGTGGCTTTGCCCAAGCCGCCATGGGCCCGTTCTACTGTCCCGCCGACCAAAAAGTCTACATCGACTTGAGCTTCTACTCCGACTTGCAGAACCGATTTCAGGCTCCCGGAGACTTTGCGCAGGCCTATGTGATCGCCCACGAGATCGGGCACCACGTGCAGACCTTGCTAGGGATCTCGGAAAAAGTGCAACGGCAGAAGGCGCAGGTCGGCGAGGTCGAAGCCAATCAACTTTCGGTGCGTCAGGAGCTCCAAGCCGATTGCCTGGCTGGCATCTGGGCGCACCATGCCGATCGAACACGCGATTTGCTAGAGCAAGGTGACATCGAGGAAGGCCTCAACGCGGCAAGCGCGATCGGAGACGACCGCCTTCAGAGACAATCGCGAGGCTACATCACACCTGAGTCCTTCACGCATGGGAGCTCGGAACAACGCGTGAGTTGGTTCAAGCAAGGCTACGCCACCGGTGATGTGAACCAGTGCAACACTTTTGGGGAGGCGAGCTTATGAAGAGGAAACGATCGAAATGGAAACGGAGCCGTATCCTGAGTAGGTGCCGTAGTGGGCTGCGCTAATCCATTGTGATGTGGACAAACCCAGTTCGCGGCCCAAAATGGTGTTCAGCTTCTATAAAGATAGCGTAACTTTGCAGCGAAACGGCAAGTCTGCTTTGGAACGACTTGTTGAGGGTTGTGAAAACGCGCTCCATCCCCAATATTTCACTGTCGCCCTCGATCTGACGGCGGGTGTAGGAAGTCTGGAGGCTTTGAATGACAAGCGAAGTAGACGCACTTGAAGCGCGCAGAGTCGCGGAAGAATCGCGAGAGAAGGAATGGCACGGACAGAGTTTCATGCGCGATGTGTTTCTCGGGAACTTCCGAATCGATCTACTCGAAAGACTCTCGCTCGATGCACCCGACCGTCCTGAGTTCTGGGAGTTCTATCGCAAGCTGGGCGACTTCCTCCGCGACAATGTCGACTCGGCGGAGATCGATGCAACCGGGGAGTATCCCCCTGAGGTGATCCGCGGTCTCGCGGAGCTTGGTGCCTTCGGGATGAAGATTCCAAAGGAGTACGGGGGCCTCGGTCTCACGCACCCGGAGTACGTCCGAACGATGGAGCTAGTCGGCTCCTATGACGGCAACGTTATCGCATTGTTGTCCGCGCATCAGGCGATCGGCGTACCACAACCGGTCAAGCTCTTTGGGACCGAGGCGCAAAAGAAACGCTTCCTGCCGCGATGTGCGAAGGGAGCTATCTCCGCCTTTGCGCTGACAGAGCCTGCAGTGGGCTCTGATCCCGCACGGCTCGCCACGACCGCGGAGCTCTCCGAAGACGGCGAGCATTACGTGCTCAACGGACAAAAACTCTGGTGCACCAACGGCACGCTCGCCGAGCTCATCGTGGTCATGGCGCGGAACCCGGCCACCAAGAGGATCAACTGCTTCGTGATCGAAATGGACTGGCCCGGGGTCACCGTCGACCATCGTTGTCACTTCATGGGCTTACGCGCCCTCGCCAACGGGGTGGTCAGCTTCGATAACGTCAAGGTCCCGAAGGAAAACCGGATCGGCAAAGATGGCGACGGGCTCAAGATTGCGCTCGTGACTCTGAATACCGGGCGACTCAGCCTACCGGCAGCCACCTCGGGATCGGCGAAACGCTTCGTCGAGGTCGTGCGCAAGTGGTCGAACGCTCGTATCCAATGGGGTGTCCCGGTCGGTCAGCACGAGGCGGTCGCGCTGAAGAACGCCTACATTCTTTCCTCCGCGTTTGCGATGGAGTCGATCGCGTATGTCGTGGGTGAGCTCGCCGACCTCAAGGGCGTCGACATTCGTCTCGAGGCGGCGGCCGCGAAAGAATGGAATACCGTCCGAAACTGGAAGCTCTCGGATGAGACCTTGCAGGTTCGAGGTGGCCGCGGCTACGAAACCGAACGCTCGCTGACCGCGCGTGGCGAGCCGGGTATCGGGATCGAGCGGATCATGCGCGACAACCGGATCAATCTGATCTTCGAGGGCTCGAGCGAGATCATGCATCTCTTCATTGCGCGCGAAGCTGTCGACACGCACCTGCAAGTCGCTGGTAAGCTGGTCGACCCAGACGCCACCATCGGCCAACGGCTCGGAGCCTTGCCGAAGATCATCGCCTTCTACTCGTGGTGGTATCCGACGCGCTGGCTCCGCTGGAGCTTGTGGCCGAGCTTCTCACGCTACGGGAAGCTCGCGAAGCACCTTCGCTATGCGGCACGCGCATCGGCGCGACTCGCACGCAACACGTTCCACGGCATGGCCCGCTTCGGGCCGGGCCTCGAGCGGCGGCAGGGTTTCTTGTTCCGGGTCGTCGATATCGGCCTCGAGATCTTCGCGCTCGCTGCGACGGTTCGCCACGCGCACAAGCTCCAGCAAGAGGGATTCGAAGATGCAGCAAGTGCGGTAGACCTCGCCGACTTCTTTGCGCGGCAGGCGCGCCGGAATATCGACGTGCTGTTCCGCCAGCTCTGGCGTAACGACGATGCACACGCGGCGCGCGTCGCCAAAGACTTGCTCGCAGGCAAGCACACGTGGCTCGAACGTGGAATCGACCCGCTGCCATTCAGCACAGAGGACCTTCGCCCGAAGACGATGGACGAGATCCTGAGCGAAAGACAGAAGGGCAAGCAAGAGAGCGAGACTCCTGAAGAACGGCCAGCGGTGCGGATCGCGTAGCCTATCGCACTAAGTCGAAGTGACCATTGAAGTCGGCTGCGTCGCCGAACTGGTCGCCCAGGTCCATCGCGCGGCTGATCGTGCTGTAGAGGTCGACGTCGGAGCGCCCGTCGTAATCGAAAATACCGCTTTGGATGCGGCCGCCACCCCCAGCCAACCAAAAAGTCATGTAGTCGACGTGGTGTTGGTTGTCGGCGGCGGTACCTAGCTCGGTGCCGATGAGCACGATCGTGTTGTCGAGCACCGTGCCTCCAGCCGGGTCTGGCCAGGCGGGATCGTCGAGCTGGGCCAAGAAGTAGGCGACTTTCTCCATCAACCATCGGACACAAACGTCGAAACCGTTTTCGTTCGCGCGTGTCCACGGATGCGCGAGGACGTGCGGGCTCTCGGTGATGCCCTGCGCACGCAGCTCGGGGATGGGATATCGGTCACCGCCACCCGAGCAACCCATCGTGCCGAAGCGTGTCACGCCGCATCGAAGCGCCATCGCATAGAGGTCCGAGTTGAGCTCCCATACTTCATTCCAGTTGGCTCCGCCGGAACCGTAATAGAAGTTGTCATCCCCTGGACAAAGCGTGGCCGTGCAAGCCTGACTCGGCGTGATGTCGGCTGGTGCTGCCGGCGTATCGCAGCTCACCGGGGGTAGCATCGTTTCCATATCGAGGGATCGCCGCTCGAGCGACCGCACGAGTTCCAAGTGATCCGAAATCAGCGCCCGCACCCCGGCGCTGTAGGGGGATCGGTCGCTCGACAACTCTTGGTACTGGTCCACAACCGAATCGAGTACGCTATTTCGGTAGCGAATCTGACGCCGCTCTTCGTCGGTTAGGCTGCCGGGATCGGGCGGCATGAACGTCCCGAAGATCGCATCGAACACGTCAAGCGGCCGAAGCAACTCGTCGTTGGGCTGATTGACGCCACGCCAGCTGTGATACCAACGTGTCGCCGGGTTTCCACCCGTCACGTGCGTGTGCATGTTGAGGTTGAGGAGCAGTGAATCCGAAGCAAGCGTCCGATGTGCTTTGTTATCGAGGGACTCCCCGCCGGGGCTGGACTCGCTCGGCGGATGCATGCCCTTGCCGAAGCGCGCGGTGCCTTTGTAGTGCAAGAGCGCACCGCCATTCTCATTGAGCTGAAGACCGCGAATCATCGACAGCTTCGACTGGAAGGGGGCCAACGGCGCGAGCACGCTTCCGCTGTAACCGTTCTCGACAAACTTCTTTGGCATTCCGTTGCCGAAAAAGAGAGAGACGTAGCGTGGCGGTGCGACCCCTGGAGCGGCTGCGGCGAACCGAGTCGCCGATGCCATGATCGGTAATCCGATGGCCACTGTGCCCGCTCCGTGAAGAAAGCGTCGCCGCGTGAGCTTACTCATGGTGCAACCTCGACGAGCAAGAACTCCGGATGTATTGCGATCGCACGGATCAGTGCGCGGTACGTGCGGCCCTGCGCATCGAAGCTCGCGAAGACCTCCGATAGGACATTCTCGTCTTTGGCTCCCATCTTGCGACCGTAGGCATGCTGCACGCTCTTCTCCGCGATACAGCGAGCCACCGTTTCACTCGCGGCGAGCGCGGTCGCAAACTCCTCGACATCTTGGTATTCCGCGTTGACATCGCCGACGGCGACGGTTCCTCCACCTACTAGCGGGTTTCCGAACTCGTCTTCCGTGATGTACTGTCCCGCGGATCCGTACTGCTCGAACGCCAACCCGAGCGGGTCGAACAGGCCATGACATCCGCGACACAGGGCCTCTTCACTTTGAATCCCAAAGCGCTCCCGCTGACTAAGGCCGCTGGTTTCTGGTACGGCGATCTCGTCAATGGCTTCGCGGAGCTCTGGGTCCTCGGGAGGCGGCACGCTCTGGCAAAAGAGGTCGTTCAAAACGAAAAGGCCGCGGTCGATCATCGAGCTCGACGGATTGATGGTTCGGGCTGCGAGCACGCTGGCGTTTGTCAGAAGGCCGATCCGCTCGGGTACACCACTCAAGTCGTAGGTGGCGAATCCGCTATCCAAGGGCGGGAGACCGTAGAAGCTGGCGAGCGCCCCCGACAGCTCGGCTCGGTCTTCGACGAACGCTCGCATCGTGTCGACGTCTTCTTCCCAAACCAGCCGTTCTAAGAGCCGATAGGTCTCCTCCTTCATGTCCGTCCCAAGCTCGAAGGACTCGGGGATCGCATCTAGGTAGAGCCATTGCTCGACATACTGACGAAAGGCGCGGCGGGCTCGCGGATGATCGAGCATCCGGTCAACCTGTGCGTCGATATTCGCGCGCAAAGTGCCCCCCAAAGCAAGGTCCAACAGCTCTTGGTCAGGCGCTGCATTCCACACCAAGAATGAAAGTCGTGTCGCCAGCTCGAACGAATCGACTTCGCGTCCTTCCCCAACGTTTTGCCCTGCCTGCGACTCGAGACGATAGATGAAGTACGGCGACTGCAGCATCGCCCGTAGCACGAGGGCTGCCCCTTCTTGAAACCCTTCACCTTCCTCTTGGGCCAAGTTGACCAGGCGCGAAAAGAAGACACGTTCGGTGTCGGCTACCGGACCACGCATTACGAGCAGGCCGACACGATCGACGAATCCATCGTAGCAATCCGCGCGCATCTCGGTACAAGTGGCATATGTAGACACGAGACCGGCCACGTCCGCTTGGGCCACGGCCTCTTCAGCGATCGCATCGTAAGCGCGTACTCGGGCTGGGCTGAGCAATAGATCCTCGGCGGAGTTACGGAACCCCTCGGGGATGCGATTGTCGCGCGGCAGGTCGTAGTCGTCTGCGTCGAGATCTACGTCGAGCACGACCTCCAGGGAGTTGAAGTACTCCTCTCGTGTCAATCGGCGCCCAACTGCATGTCCGAGGCTCACCCGTCTCGCTTCGGGACCGATGAGGTCCGGAGGCGTGCCGAAACCCCCTCCTGAAATCTGGGCGTCGCAAGCTACGAGACTCAGCGCGGCCAGAAGGCCGAGGCTTTGGCACAGACCCATGGCCAGCGGCCGTCGTCTTGAGAGACGCGGATCATTCACAGCGAGGCACCACCGACCAATATCATCGGTTCGATCCACCGCCGCAATAACCCCAGCTCAAATGATCCGCGCGCGCCTTAACCCTTCGCTGCCTCAGGACCCAAGAAACCAGGCCACTCCAACCGAGTTGGTAGGTAGCTCACGTTTCCGATCGCCACCTCTGTCAGCTACCAAGCGCGGTCGATGTAGTCTAGAGATCCAGCGCGGCGCCAAATGACCGAGCCTGATCAGAAACTGACCTTGTACTTTCACCCGCGCACGCGGTCTACGAGACCACGTTGGCTTCTCGAAGAGATAGGCCTCGACTATCGGGTCGAGCTCGTCAAGCTCTCGGAGGGCGCGCACAAGACTTCCGAGTACCTCGCGATTCATCCACTCGGTAGAGTGCCCGCTCTGCGACACGGCGATGACGTGATATTCGAATCTCTCGGGATCTGTCTCTACCTCGCCGATCGCTTTCCCGACGCCAGGCTCGCGCCGATGATCACCGACCCGCGTCGTGCCGAGTACTGCCAATGGATGGCTTTTTCGACGAGCACCCTGGAGCCCGTCCTTTTCGCAGTCCTTCTCGACAAAGGAAAAGATCCGCAACGGCTCACAGAGGCGAAGAGAGACTTCGACGCCATCGTCGACCTCTTCGAAAGCACTCTCAGGAATCGACTGTTTCTTTTAGGCGATGAGTTCTCTGCTGCCGACGTCATGAACGGCGGCATGATGGCGTGGGCCTACAAGTCCAGCCTGCTGACGCCGGGCTCTGGCGTGGAGCAATGGGTGCAGCGCATCACCGCGCGGCCCGCCTACCAACGCGCCCACGCAGATTAACCGCCGGCCTTTGCAGAATCGCGGCTGTGGGGCTGCTGAACGTCAACGCAGGTAATCTATCCGCGGGGTGGTGACTTGCGTTGAAATAGTAATATTCCGTTGTTATTGTGACCTGCATGGGGGAGCTTATGCGGGGAACGAATGCGTTTTGGGCGTTGAGCGTACTGGTCTGGTTGTCCGGGGCTCTTGGGCACGCAGCGGCAGCTACCGAGCTACCGGTCTTCGAGTCGGCAAAGCTGGGCGTGGCCGGTGAAGATCAAGGGTTTACTCTCAGCGCGAATCAGTGGCTCGGAGTGCGGTTTACGACGACCGAGCCCATCCAGGTTTCTGCCATCGGAGGCCACATCACCGAGCTCGTGCCAGGCAGTCTCTTCGTCGCGATCTTCGCGGTCGAGAATTCGCTCCCGCCGAGCCCTCCCAACATCGAAGACGCATTCTTCGTGACCACTTTTGTGGGACCGCAAGACTCCGGTGAGGTCACCATCCCTACCAACTTCCATCTGCCTCCCGGGAACTGGGCGATTGTCTTCGGGAGCGGCGCTGCCGGAGCAACCGGGCACGGCGCGATGCCGGGCAAGGACCTGGATATCGGCTCACCGAAGTACTTCTCAAAGGAAGGGGACTCGTGGACCAACGGTGGTTTTGGCAAGGCGCGCTTCTTCATTCGGGGAAAGCGCGCACGCGAGGCAGCTCCTGGGAAGTCCCGTCCCGTGAAGTCCGTCGAGCTGGCGTAATCACGCTCGCGCGCCGACCGTTTTCGACCAATCGCTGGTGTGAAAAAACACCCCTACGGCATTGATCGCAACGTGCAACAAACCGGTTGTTGCTAAATGGTGACCGTGTTACCGCTCACCCTCCCCGGTACCCGGTACCCGGGCCATATTCGAGAAAGGTCACAACCATGAAGCGACTCATTGCAACCTCCATCGTCATCGGCAGTGTATGTGCACTGGCATATGGACTGGTCATCGAGCTCAACGATCCAGCCAGGGCTCAAGACGCGAAAGCCCAGGCCGGCACGAGCGCAGACCTACCACCCGCAAAGCCAGGCGAATGTTATGCGCGTTTGTGGGTTCCGGCATCCTACGAAGACCAGAGCGAATCTGTTCAGGTTCGGGAAGCAAGTGAGCGCATCGAAACCATTCCCGCCAGGTACGAATGGCGCACCGAAAAGATCGTCATTCAGGAGGAGGGCGAAAAGCTCATTCCCGTGCCCGCCAAGTACAAAAAAGTCGCCGAAAAGGTGCTGATCAAAGAAGCGAGCGAGACGATCAAGGTGATCCCCGCCAAGTACGAAATGCGGACCGAGAAGGTCGCCATCAAAGAGGGCGGCGAAAAACTGATCTCCATCCCCGCCAAGTACGACATGGTCGAGGAGAAGGTCTTGGTCAAAGCCGGCTACACGACCTGGAAAAAGGGGAAGGGCGCCTACCAACGTGTCGACAACGCAACTGGTGAGATTATGTGCCTGGTCGAGGTCCCGCCGGTCTACAAGACGATGAGAAAGAGGGTCCTCGTCTCGCCGGCCACCACCAAGACGGTAGCGATCAAGCCGACTTACAAGACGGTCCGCAAGCGAGTGCTCGTCGAACCAGCGCGGGTCGTCAGGAAAGAGATCCCCGCCGAGTACAGGACAATCTCAAAGATCGTGCTTAGTGAGCCAGCGACGACCAAGTCGGTCGCCATGCCGGCCAAGTATCAAACGATTCGCAAGTACGTGATGGTCGAGCCGCCCAGCAGTCGCACGATCGAAATTCCCGCGGAGAACCGCGACATCACCCGCAAGGTGAAGATCGCGGACGGAAGCATGCAGTGGAAGGCGATCTTGTGCGAGACCAACGCCAACCGCAGCACGATCGCCTCGATTCAGCAGGCACTTCGCAAGAACGACTTCAAAGTTGCCAGGACCGGCCGACTCGATGCCCGTACCATGGCGGCGCTCGAGGAGTTCCAACGCAAAGAGGGCCTCACGGCTGGGCAACTCACGATGGAAACCTTGGACGCCCTCGGTGTCAGCCACTAGGCATCAGGGCCTAGTGCCCTAGCAATCCTGAAAAAAACCGCGCGATCATCGAGATAGGCTTTCGTCCTTGGTGGTCGCGCGGTTGCCGCTTAAAACTCTCGTTTTCGGGGGTCAGGGACGACGCACCTGGTAACCAACACGGTGGGTGGACGCAGCAGTGAGTTCAACCAGCTGGCTGACGACGTGTTTTTCCCGATCTACTTCCAGCAGTTGATCGGTCGCGAGCCCCTTCAAGACACAGACAGCGACGGCACGCCCGACGTAAACGACAACTTCCCGCTCGACCCCTCGCGTCAGTAGAACCGGTTTCAGGTCGGTCATTCCTGTTCGTTGATGATCTGAATGCCAAGAGGAATGAAAGCGACGGCGAGAATCGCTGTTGCAATCAGTCCGAACAAATCAATATCCACGGCGGCTGAGACACCCAACCCCACCATGGCAAAGATCAGCGCGGCACTCTGCCAGCGCGGGATGGCGCGCGAGCGATACAATCCTACGCCCTGGATGAAGAAACCGAGGGGAAGCAGTGGCAGCAGATAAAGGATCGCCAGGTAGCCCTCGAAACCGAAGAGCGCCTCGATTCCGGGTAGCAGCTGAGCGTACTCCGGTTCCGGCAGCGTATCGAAGGCGCTCATCACGAGGCACAACGCGGTCTTATCCACGGCCAGCACCACGGCTCCAAAGACCGCCATCACGCATCCGATGAATCCGAGCCACGGGCTTCGGTCCTTCAGGATATCCATCAACTTCAGGGAAATGACGATCAGCAGCGGCACGCCCAGGAGCATCACGAAGTGACCGAAGTGCATGAAGGGATTGCCGTGAAACTCTTCGACCTTGGCGCTTACGTCTCCGCCGATCTCGAGGCTCAGGAGATTGGGGTGTGCCGCGAATGCGACACCGGAGAAGACCGGATACAGGATGAAGGCCAGTCCGGTGCCGATACGCTTCACTGTCTCGAGACTTTGATTCTCCATGGCCGAGTCCCTTTCTATCAGCTCGATCAGCAAAGAGGCGTGAATTGCCGGTCAGTCGGCGGGAAGCCCCCTGCGAGGTCGCGTGCGACACTGCGAAACGTGGAGGAAGCGATGCACTTGGAGCTCGAATCTGCGATCGATGATCTCGTCGAAAAGGATGCCGAGCGCTGGCGTGTGGTGGAAGGTCGCTCGACGCTTGCCGACGGGCGCTTTTTCTACGGAGTACGCACGACCGGGGTCTTCTGTCGACCGAGCTGCGCATCGCGGCTGCCACATCGCCAGAATGTGGAGTTCTTCGAAACGACGGAGGCTGCGCGGACCGCGGGCTACCGAGCCTGTAAGCGTTGCCGACCGGAGTCGTCGACGCGCAAAGACGAGACGGTCGAGGCGTTGGTGGAAGCGTGCAGGCTGCTCTCTTTAGAGGAGCCCATACAGACCCGCGAGGTCGCCAGCGCGGTCGGGCTGAGCAACTCTTACTTTCAACGCTCCTTCAAGAAGCACCTCGGCGTCACGCCACAGCAGTACCGCCGAAGGGTGCTCGCCGAGCGTGGCCGCGACGCACTCGGACAAACGAGATCGGTTACCGAATCGATCTACGAAGCCGGATATGCGTCGAGCAGCCGCTTCTACGAGGGGGTTGGGCGGGAGCTCGGGATGAAGCCGTCGGTCGCAAGAGCGGGAGCCCCCGGAGAGGTGATCCGCTACGCACTCGCCGAGTCCTCACTTGGACACGTGGTGATCGCGTGGACCCACCGAGGGGTGTGTCTGGTCAGCTTGGCGGATTCGCCCGACGAGCTGGCGGCACAGGTGGCGGAACGTTTCCCGAAAGCGAGGCTCGAGGAAGCGGAGCAGGCTGCATGGACCGCCGCCGTGGTCCAAGCGGTAGAGATCGCGACCCCCGCCGGCATTCCCATCGACATCCGCGGCACGGCGTTCCAGGAACGCGTCTGGCGAGCGCTTCGCGAGATCCCAGCCGGCGAGACGCGGACCTACTCCGAGGTCGCCAAGGCGCTCGGGATGCCCTCCGCAGTTCGGGCGGTCGCAGGGGCGTGCGCGGCCAACCCACTCGCGGTGCTCGTTCCCTGTCATCGTGTCGTCCGCGCGGATGGCGACTTGGCGGGCTATCGATGGGGTGTTGACCGAAAGCGCGAGCTGCTCCGCCGCGAGGCGTACTGGCTCAGAAGAAACTAGCGTGCCTAAGACCTCACTGTGGCCCCGGGTCGACCCGAGACGAAAGCTGATGGAGCGCATTCGTGTACGGCGCCGCGCGTCGCTCTGCGAAACCATCGATGAAAAGCCCGATTGCTGCGAAGAGGATGAGCGCGGTGCCCGCCGATAGTGCCCAGTCCTTGTGGACCGCAAAGCGCAGCGCGGCACCGACGACCAAGAAGACGACGTACATCGTGACGTAGCGTGGCCAGTTGGCGTTCACCTGCTCCATGCGTGGCACCTCTTCGGCAACGAACGCGGCTTTGTCGGTTTCATAGAGTGTTGTCAGGTGTTCGACTTGTCCGGGCGTTCGAAGGCCGACCACCGCACCGGTGACCAAAAGCGCCAAGCCGAGCAATGCGAAGGGGATCACGATGCCCCACATGAAACCGCCCTCCTGAGTTCGATACACGACGGCTGCAAACACGAGACTGAGAACGCCGATGGGCACGATGAAGAACAGCGCCTCGGCGCGCTCCCCCCAGAAATAGGTGTTCAGGATTCCTAGAAAGTCGTTCATGCTCCCAAGGTAAACGCGATCGCGTCAAATCGGAAGCGTTGGCTCAGCCAATCTCGAGCGCAATGCTGACGACTAGCTGGTAGTCGTTCTGCTCGGGCATGGTGCCGTCGGCCCGCGGTGGCGGATTCTCGGTACGCAAGAACAAGAACGACGTTTGGAAGTAGAAGATGGCCGTGAGATCGATTTTGAACGCTGCGTTACCCACGTGGTTAGTGTTGCCGATTGCCGTGTAGACCAAATTGGTGCGCCAATCGAGCTTGAGCTCGATGTCGTCGGTGAAGTCGAAATCTGCGTAGGTGTGCAGCGTGACGAAGCCGTCGTTTTGTGGGTTCTCAACGCCAGTTGCCGCGCTGAGAAACCGCGTGTACTGGTATCCAAGCCCGCTTCCGAAGTCCCACTCGACCTTCTTCTTGTCCACGATGTGAATGCCGCCGCCCGCGCCAGGCGTGGCTCGGAGCTTGAGGTTCTGGAACCTGTCGTAGAGAAAGTACGCAACAGCCGGTGTCACGTAGAACCGCCGCCAGATCAAAAGCTCTACCCCGACGCCTCCGAGATGCCGGTTGACGTTTTGCTCCTTGTTGACGTAACCAAAGGTGCCTTGGTAGCTCATCGTCGCAAGTGTGCGCTGGTCAGCGCGCTGGAGGCCCCAAGCGATGGTCAATGAGCCCTGGTTGGTGTTGCCTGCGTTGGCCGAGAACCCCAAGCTAAGCCGCGTGGACCACCAGTCGCGCTCTCTTCGGCCTCCCTCGGCGATCGAGAGCAGCTCACTTCGAGGAAACGTCTTCACTCCTTCGGTTGTCTCGATAATCACGGTGTCTTTGGTGACGACCGCCTTGCCCATGACGTCGATCTTTCCCTCGAACGCATAGGTGTTGATCTGGGGAGAATGGAGCTCGTCCACTTTGCTCCAGCTCTTTGTGACGATGTCGAGCTTGTCGCTGTCAAATTCGAACTCCTTCTCGCGCATCCAGTTGAGGTCGCCTTTGAGCCACTCGCCGGAGGTGAGCCGAATCCAATCGTGGGTATCGTCGAACTCGATCGTGAACCTGGTCGGGATCGGTCCTTCGGTCTTCTCCTCCACCTGCTCCACGGCCTTCTCGAACTCGGATAGGCTCAGCTCGGCTGGCTCAGCAGCCACACCCGCGTCAGTCGCTCCGGTCGCGTCAGATGGCTGTTCTTCCTGGGCATGCGCCGCATAGGGGCCATAGAGCGCCCCAACCAACACGAAGCAAAACAGCAAGTTGACGTACTTCACCGGCCTGGCGGATGCTGAGCTCGTCATCGTCGCGCAAGGACCTTAGCGCGCGCGCCAACCACTTCAAACACCCGCGCTTTATTCCTCAGGAGTGGAAGCACTCGGGGTTAGCGAAGCATTGCCGCGCGGTTTCGGCAAGCACGCCTGCTTGGTACCCGTCGATGAATCGGTGGTCTACGGTAGCGCTGATCGTGATCAGCTTACGCACCGTGAGCTTGCCATCGACGACGGCGGGCTGCTCGCGAATCGCTCCTATGAGCACGTAGAGTGGCACGTGCGCGAATGGCGTCGGCGGCATGTACCCTTCGTCCAGCCCAAACATGCCGACATTCGACACGACGCAGGCACCGAAAGGAAACCGCTCGAGCCCGGCAGACCTGAGCTCGAGGCCGGCCGACCCGCTCAACCATCCGATGAGGCCGATCGTGGGGCGAAGCGCCCAAGTCGGCAACGAGCGGAGAATCCGTTTACCGCTTTCGAAAACCTCGTCTTTGCCTCCGCGGACTTTTGTGCTGCGCTGCTTGAGCTCGCGCGCGAGCTCGACGATCGACTTCTGATCAAGCTTTTCGACCTTGACCTTGGCGAGGTCGGCTCCCTCACCGACGTTGACGACGAACGAAAGGTCGACGGTCTGGTGCTGATGATAGACCCCAAACCGAAGGTACCCGTTCAGCCCGGGAGAGTTGGCAAGCGCCTCGGCCACCATCTTCCCGATGAAGTGGGTCATGGTGATCTTCACGCCCGTCTTTTTGGTGAGCCGATCGAGGTGTTCGAGCACGGCGGTCGCGTCGAGGGTCATCTTTCCGTAGATGTTCCCTTCGCGCGGCGAGCCCCACGTCGCTATCGCAAGCTTGCGGCGTGTGCTCATCTTCGACATGCCAAAGGCATAACACTGCCTCTCGAGCTTGGCGATGCAGAACGAGGCATTTTGTGCGACAAACTCGGCGATGCCAGCACCCCACCCCGCGAGCGCCGACCGCAACGCGCGCCTTGGTTTGGCGGGCCTCATCGACCTCGAGCTCCAGCTGGCTGACGACGACAGACGCTCAGAAGCCGAATTGATCGAGCGCGATCGCGAAATCGCGAAAGCCATCGTTCCAGGCTCTCGCACCCGTCGAGCGTTGCTTGCCCGTTGGGTCGCTGCGATCCGTTCGGCCGATGAAGGCTCTCCCGGAAAAGGATTCGAGCGGGCGCTTCGTAGGGCTTCGGCTCTTCTCAGCCTCTCGATGTTTGCGGTCGGCGTAATTGTGGCCTTTGGGATCTTTCACTTTACCGGCGACCACCCGATCAACGTTTTGGTGGTTCTCGGCGTTCTCGTCTTCGTGCAGCTCTTGACGCTGGCGATCAGCATCGCTGCGCTCGGTATCGCGATCGTGAGCCCCGGCTTCTTCGAAGGCTTGCCCTTGGTCCTGCTCCTGGAAAGATTGGCATCGCATCTGTGGCGAAAAGCCGGCGCTCGAGTTGCCGATGACCCAACGCGCGACGCGATCAATCGTCTATTGACGCGCCGATCCCTATACGACCGTGTGGAGCGCTACGTACTCTTCCGCCATCTTCAGCTTGCTGCCGCGTGGTTCAACGTGGGGGCGCTGACGGTGTTGCTCATCGACGTGACGGTCACCGACTTAGCCTTTGGTTGGAGCACCACGCTTCAACTCGGCGCTGAGAGCTTCCTCGAGCTATGTCAGACACTGGCTGCGCCTTGGTCGAAGTGGCTTTCGCAAGCTACGCCCACCTTCGAGCTCGTCCGCGCAACCCAGTACTTTCGGTTGGAAGGTGCGTACGTGGGGGTGAGCGAGGGTGCACGCGTGGGAGATCCGGCACTGTCCGGGCAATGGTGGCCCTTCCTGGCTTCATGTTTGTTTTTCTACGGGCTGCTGCCACGGGTCGTGTTGGCCGCTTGGAGCTCGATCATGGTGTCGCTGAGCCTCCGCAGCGTCTCGCTCGATACGCCGGACGTCGAGCGTCTGGTCGCACGCCTCACCGGGCCATCGATCCGGCGGATCCACGGCGAAGACCCGGGCAATGTGACGCCACTCGGAGCCGGGCTCGAACCGGTAGGCAGCGCCCTCGGTGATCGCGTGCACGACGACGCGCTGGGGGTCCTGTGGCGTGAGGCGCAGTGTCCGGAAGGCACCGTGGGCGGTTTCTTGAGAAGTAGATACCAGCTCGGCTTGCAAGGCACGCTCGGCGCTGCCGGAGGAAGTGATTTTGCCAACGACGAGCGCCTCATCGAAAGGATCAACCGAGACAATACATCGCCCGTATTGATCGTATCCGAGCCGTGGACCGTTCCCGACGCCGCGTTCAAACGCTTGGTAGCGTCGATTCGTGCAAAAGGAAAGACCCGGCCGATCGTCGTTGCCCTGACCGAGGGCGGAAGCGAGGAAGACACCGCGATCTGGGCAGGCTATCTCGCCGAGCTGCGCGACCCTTATCTGTTCTTCGAACGCGAGAACCGCGTGACGGGCGAGACGCAATCATGAGCATGCCCGCAGATGAGGACCTTCCGAAGTTCGCCGTCGTCGGTCGAGTCAACAAAGGAAAGTCGAGCGTGATCGCCAGCCTGATCGAGGACGACGGCGTGAAGATTTCCCCCCGCCCGGGCACGACGACCGAATGCGTGCGATACGCCGTCGAGTCGGACGACCGGGTGCTGTTCTCCGTCATCGACACGCCTGGCTTCGAAGACGCTCCACGCGCGCTTCATTGGATCAAGCAGCGAGAGGTCTCCGCAGCCGATCGCGTGGCGCGGATTCGGGAGCTGCTCGACGAGTTTTCGGAGACCGACGAGCTCGTGCAGGAGCGCAAGTTGTTGAAACCGATTCTCGAGGGTGCGGCGATCCTCTATGTCGTCAATGGAGACGAGCCCTACCGAAAGAACTACGAAACCGAGATGGAAATACTCCGCTACACCGGTCAGCCGGCGATGGCGCTCATCAATCGGAGCGCCACGGGTCGACACGTGGACGAATGGGAGCGCGCGCTCAACCAATACTTCAGGCTCGTCAGGACGTTCGACGCTCATGCGGTGTCTTGGAACGATCGGCGACGCTTGCTCGAGGCGTTCATCGTGCTCGAGCCACGATGGGAGACTCAGCTCAGCGAGGCGGTCGAGCTGTTGGACGCAGAGCAACAACGAAGACTCCATCGCGTGGCCAACATCGTTTCGAGGCTCTTGGTCGATCTGCTTTCCCTGCACCTCTCGGTCTTGATTCCGAATGACACGACTCTCGAGCTCGAAAAGAAGCGCCTCGAACGTCGCTTTCACGACATGCTCAGGGAGCGCGAGGCTCGGGCGCATCGCGAAATTGCGGAGGTCTATCTACACAGCCTCGGCCACTGGTCGCCCGAGACGGAGGTCGACCTCGACCTTCAGGGAGATCTTTTTGCCAAAGAAACATGGGACGTGATGGGACTTTCGCCGAGGGCATTGCTGACCCTCACGACGGTCACAGGGGCGGTCGCGGGCGGCGCGGTGGATGCGATGACGGGGTTTGCGTCGTTTTTGACCGGCACGATGCTCGGCGGGCTTGGCGGTATGGGCGTCGGGATGTACGAGCTCACACGTCGCTTTGCGAGCGCGAGCAATCTCCGCGAGCGCGCCATGGATGCGTTTCGCGGTTCCCCCGATGGAGAATGGATCCGCGTAGGCCCGCATCCGACCACCAACTTTCCTTTCGTTTTGTTGTCACGAGCAGTTGATCACTTCGATCGAGTCCGCGCATGGTCGCATGCCAAGCGCGAGTTGCCTGCCCTGGCTCAAAGCTCGACCAAAGTGGTCGATGCGCTCGACATGACGAGTCGGCGCCGCCTCAACGCGCTCTTTTCGACGATTCGAAAGAAGTATCGGGACGTCCCAGGTGATACTCGGCGCGCCCTCCACGAGGCCGTGTATGACGTGTTGGCATCGCACCTCAAAGCAAACTCCCGCTTTCAACCATGAGCAACCTCCGCGCTGCACGCCGGGTGGCAAGGGAACGCTTGGGCGTGCAGCGGCTACACCCCGAGCAGGCGCAGGCCATCGAGTCGGTGCTCGGGTGCCGGGACACGCTCGTGGTTTTGCCGACCGGTTTTGGGAAATCGCTCATCTATCAGGTGCCAGCGGTGTTGTTCGACAGGCCCACGATCGTGATCTCCCCGCTGATCTCGCTGATGCGCGATCAGGAGCGAAAGCTGCGCCAACGCCACGTGCCGGTCGTTCGGATCGACAGCACGCTTCGAGCCGCCACGCGGAGGCAGGTGTTGGCCCGCGTCGCCAAGGGCGGCTCGCTCATCGTGCTCACCACCCCCGAGACCCTCGAGTCGCTCGCCGAATCGACCTTTGCAGCGACGAAGCCCGCGCTCTTGTGCATCGATGAGGCGCATTGCATTTCCGAGTGGGGGCACGATTTTCGACCGGCTTATCTTCGGCTCGGAGCACAACGGAAGGTGCTCGGGAACCCCGTGATGCTAGCGCTGACCGCAACCGCGACCCCTCGCGTTCGAAAAGACATCATCGAACGACTCGGCATGAAGAAGCCAGTCGAAGTGGTTGCGCCTCCGCATCGCCCGAACCTCCGCTTCGCGGTTCACATTGCGCCTGGCGACCAAAAGATCACCACCGCAGCTCGTTTGATTCGCCGCCTGCGTCGACCGGGCATCATCTATTGCGCGACCACCAAAGCGGTCGACCAGGTCGCCGGCGCCCTAGCCCGCGCGCAGATCCCATCGGCCCGCTACCACGGCAAAATGAAGGCGTCCGAGCGGACCTCAACCCAGCGCAAATTCATGAAGTCGAAGCGGCGCATGGTCATGGTCGCGACGAGTGCGTTTGGCATGGGCATCGACAAGCCCGACATCCGTTACATCGTCCATTATCAGGCGCCTGGCTCGCTCGAGCAGCTCGTTCAAGAGTCGGGCCGTGCGGGGCGGGATGGAAAGCGCTCGGACTGCATTCTTCTTTTCGACCGCGATGACCTGCGCATCCAGGAGCATCTTCAAAAGCAGGGACGAGCCGATCCCGCGCAGATCCGACGGGTCACCAAAGCGCTCGGGAGCTGGTTCGACGAGGGCAAGACGGTCACCCCCAAGGAGTTGGCCCTTTCCGCGCGCGTCCCGTTAACGGTGGCGCGGTCCTGCGCCGCGCAGCTCGAAGAGCTCGGGCTCACCACGATGGTCAAACGAGGCCACTACGCGAGCCGGGTCGCGCTCGAAGAGCTTCGCGCAGGCGCCCACGAGCTAGCCAAGCGTCTCGAAACACTGCGACGACAGGATGAGAAGCGCCTGGCGGCTTTGGCCGAGTACGCCGACACCGAAGAATGTCGAAGCCGCTTCATCCGCCGCTACTTCGGCGAAACCAGTCCCCCCAAGTGCGGCATCTGCGACAACTGCCGCAAACGCCGACCCACCCCGCGTCGTCCCGGCCGACGACGCCGTTCAAAACGGCCCAAATCGGGCGGCTAGAAGGATCGGATCTACTCTTCCGAGAGGCGTCGTATACTCCGCCGATGGCCGACGAAGAGGCACCTCAAGATCTAGCCGAGCGGATTCGGCGAATCGCCGCGACGATTGCCGGCGAGGTCGACAAGCGCTTGGTTACAGATGACGAGTCGCCCTCGATCCTCGACGCGGCGGCGCGCTCTCTAGGAGCCACGATGGATCGATGGGGCCAAAACCCAAGCCTGAGGCGGCTCCTTGGAGGTGTGCAGCGCGACGTGCTGACGAGCCCGGGAGAGCGGGTGGAGCTTTCGGCAACCTTGGGGATGGCTAGCAAGCTCGGCACGATCGCGCGCTTCTACGTCGACGATGCCGTGGTAGGTGAGATGCCAATCGGCAGCACTGCCGAAGTGCGCACCATGATCGACGCCCCGGGGCCGGGCCTCCATCGAGTCGGTGTGAAGGTGTGCAACGATAGAGGGCAAGTCGTGTCCGACCTGATCGGCCACCGACTCCTGCAAGTGGCCAGCGGTCGACCGGTCGCTTTAGTTCACGCGGCTCTTTTTCTTCCGCGGCCAACGGGAGATCCGACCCGAGCGACGTCAACCCTCGATGCCCTGCGAGCCTTGATCGACCAGGGTTTCGAGATCGTCTACTTCGACATCCACGACAAGAACCGGGATGCCCTCATCCACGACGAGGTCGTCAATCAGCGGTTACCGCCGGGAGCGATCCTCGTCTACTCGGCTGAGGAAGAGGAGCTCAGGAGTCTGGGCGTCCATTTCGTCAAGATGTTCGCGAAGATGGCGATACGGCGGCTGCGTGCGAAGGGTGTGCCGGTCACGACAGTCCTGACTGAGCGCGACGACGATTCGGTCGAGAGTCGCGCCGAACAGGTAAGCGTCATCACGCCGTCAACCGCCCTCGAACGCGCGCTTGCCGGCGGGTTTGGTCCCGAAGTCGAGCAGGCGGCGCAGCTCCTCCGGGACAAAGCGGACAGCAGTCCGCTCGACTGGCGCCTCGATCAGACCACCGAGTCACGCCTAGTTCCGGGCAACTCGTTTCGTGCCGAGCTCGATAACGAAAGAGCGCGACGGCGACTGTTTGACTCGTTCGAAGAGGCCGTCTCGACGATTCACATTCAGTTCTACATCGTCCGGCCCGGTGACTTCACCGAGCATCTGATCGTCAAGCTCATCCAGCGAGCGCGTGCCGGGGTGAAGGTACGGTTCATGGTCGACGCGTTGTACTCCGACGAAGAAGTACTCGGGCGCCTCAATCCGCTGATCCTCTCCTTGAAGGAAGAAGACAACATCGAGGTTCTCGCGGTCCACCCGATCGAGTCTAGTAAGGAGGTCGGCGTTTCGAGCTTGAAGAAGCGAGACCACCGCAAGCTCGTGATCGTCGACGGCCGCCGAGGGTTCGTGTCCGGGAGGAATGCTGGCGACGAGTATTTCTTGGGTTTCGACGAGGTGCCCGTGCACGACAATACGCGTCACGAGCGCATCCCGTGGCTCGACGCGCATGTGGAGCTCACCGGACCGCTCGTTCGGCAAGTTCAGGAAACGTTCATTCACACCTGGCATCAGCAGGGAGGCGCCGAGATCCCCGAAGACCTGGACGTCTTGCCAGAGCTCGAGCCGGCTGGCTCTGCCGCAGGCCGACTGGTCGTGCATCGGGGGCTCGCCGACACCAACGGCCTCGCGATGTACGAAACCATGTTCGATCTCGCCGAAGACCACGTCTACATCGTCAACGACTTCCCATTCGTGCCGACGCTCGAGCGGGCGATCTTCCGTCTCTTGGACCGAGATGTGACCGTCAAGCTTCTCACCGGCAACGCGGCCACCCGGCGTGACGACGGGACCTTCTTTCCGGCGTCTCTGCACAGGACGCTTTTCGAGTATATGGTGAAGGCGAAGCTCGAACCTCTGCTCACCGCCGGTGTCGAAGTCTACGAGTTCGTCCCGCCGCCCGCCCCGATGATCGTCGCGCGCGGCGGGTGCATTCGCCCCTACGTGCACGCCAAGCTCGTCTCGGTCGATGGCCTGGTGACCAGCATCGGGTCGGCTAACCTCGATGCAACGGCGAGCTTCTGGGAAAGTGAGGCGAACATCGTCGTACAGGACGCCGAGTTTGCCGGCGGGATCGAGGCGACGGTTCAGAGAATGATCGACGGCAGCGTCCGGCTCGACCCCGAATCGGAATACTGGAAGCGCGAGCGAGCCCAACGCGCCGTCGTCGCAACGCTCTGGCCCGGGACGTTCTATTCCTGAGCTTCACGGACCATCGAGTTGACGAGGCCGCGCTGTGCCGTAGCCCGGGATGCGGATCGCATCTGGCGGATTCGCCATTTCTGGTACGTAAATGATGCCGCCAGGTACGTGGGTGACCGTCACCAAGGTCGCGACTACCGCTTCGCTGTGGCCCGCCTCATCGACCCATTCGACGGTTACGGGCTCCCCGAGAGGTGCATTGTTGGCCCATAGAGGGTCGCCGATCGTGAGCGTGCCGTCGATCTCGATGACTACGGGCCGAAAGGCGAGCGGGCTCCCTACGCTTTTCAGCACTGCCACCGATTGCGCTGTCACACTGACGAGACGGTCATAGAGCTTGTCGTAGTTGTAGTCGCTGATCCAGACAGGGTCGCAATAGCCCATGACGTCGCGATACTGGGTCGAGATCAACGCTTGCGCTTCTCGATCGAAGCCTAGAACGCCGATCCCACCATCGCCGTACGGGAACGCCGGATCACCGCCGGCGACTCCGCAAGGGGCATGCGGAAGCCCGAGGCTGTGTCCGATCTCGTGTACGAATGTGTCCAAGTCGTCGTTGTAGAGCAACCCAAGGGCCCCCCGGTTGAACGTGTCACCGGCGCTCGGCACGGGACCGATTCCCGCAACGCACCCTGCGCCACAAAAGCCACCGAGAGTGTCGCTCGGGCGAAGCGCGCAGTAGTAGTACGTGTTCGAACTTGCGTTATCGGCGGCGCGAAGGGAGAGGCACTCGTTAAGCAGGTCGGTCCATCCTCCGCCATCTGGACTAACGGTACGATCGTGGTCGAGTGGGCTTTCACGGACCGAGACGTCGAAATCCGCCACTGGGAACATCCCGTACATCCCCTCCGTAAAACGCGCGATGGTCGCCGCGTCGGTGTTCGGCGTACGGTTGGACCCGTCGGCCTGGTAGCGAACGGGGACTAGCACGATTCGAAACGGACCGGGCGGCGCCGCAGCGTTGAGCGGTTCGGTGCCTGTGGCCGGGTAGCGCGACCCGCTTACGGCGCCGGCGTAGGTCCCGCACGGATCCACCTCCAACAATTCCACAGAGAATGTCGAGCTCACCGCGAGCTCGCCAGGGCCAAGCGTGAAGTTGATCGTGCTCGGGAGGCTCGTGGCGCTCGATGCGCCGGTCACTTGAATCTGGGTGTCCCTCGGGCTCCCGTTGAGCGTGAGCCGAGCGATGACGTCGCGCGTCTGCCAGCCAGCTTGAGGTTCGACGAAGACACGCATGACGCCGTCTCGATCCGCGATAACGGGAGCAACTCGGTTGCCCACGGGCCCGCCGTCTTCCACAACCGGGACCGACACGCCTTGATTGATGGTGACATCGCTAATGCGCAGTGAACGCACAGCCAACGGAGGTGCGGTTGCAGGGTTGCATCCAGGTGGAGGCGGTGGCGGCTGACCTGCGTCGGTCATCGATGCTTGACCACCATCGAGGCCAGGCTCGATCGGGAGACCGCCGTCCATCCCGAAAGAAGGCCCCGTCGGCGCTGCGAGATCGGGCGGCTCTACACCATGCTCGCTTCCGATCACGCCAGTGCACCCAAGGAACACGACAGCCCCGAGCGCGAGTGTCAGAACGGTCGAGACCCGCATTTTAATACTTTAGGCGCATTAAGCCCCGACCGCTGTAACTCTTTGTGGCTCCCTGTCGATCGTGCCCCAAGTGCCGGCCCGACCTTGGCTTTCGCTAGGTTTGAAAGGGGTTAATCCTCTAGCAACCGCTTTGGATGCTTGCCGTCCACGAAGCCCATGAAGGGCGCATGAATGCTGTACCCGAGCATGCGCTGTATGTGCTCGCTGCAGTGCTTTACCGTGTCCCGTGACAAGGAGAGGCTGTAGTTCTCCTGGGTGCGACACCACGGTTCGCAGTACTGCGCCGAAACACACAGACGCGCGGCGTTGCTTCGGTTTGCGCCGCCGGCGTGCCAAAGCGTCCCCAAAAAGAAAACCACCGAGCCGGCAGGCATCACGACCGGCGTTAGGTTTTCGAGATCGTCTTCGGCCGGAAGGTGGTCGTCCCAAAAGTGGCTCTTGGGAATCACCACTGTCGCTCCGTTTTCTTCGGTGAACGCGTCGATTGCCCAAATGGTTGCCGCGCCAAGCGCCCGTCGAGGACGCGGCACGCGATAAAACAGGTCGTCGTGGTGTAGCGGCTGCTGGGCTTCGCCGGGAAGAATGTTGATCGCCTGAAGCTGCGACAGGAGATAGTTCGGCTCGAAGATCCGGTCGAGGCAACCGAGAATCAATGGGTGCTCCACCAGTGGATTGCACACGAGCGACTTCTCGAAGAAGGCGTACAGCCGCTGTGTCTTGAAGCCCTCGAAGTTGTTGCGCCCTGACCCGTAGCTGAACCGGGGGATGAGGTCCTCTTTGATCTCGGCAACCAACTCCGGAGAGATCAGGTTCTCGATGATGACGTACCCATCGCGCTCGACCGCCTCCATGCAGCGATCGACGTCCTCCGCGGGCGCCTCTGGCTGCGACCCCGCGGTCGACGGATACTTCTTGGCAAGCTCGACGTGCCCGTACTCTTCGACGTCGCGAACGACGATTCGTCCCATGGTCCTCCGAGGGTTTCCCGATCTTCCGACAGGCGGTCGACTTGGTCAAACTGAGGGTTGTCCGGGCGAGGGCTTGCGGGACCTAGTGTTCGGCTTCAGGCTGTTTGAAACGCTCCAATGAAAACAGCTTACGTTACGACATTGTGCAACGGTGACGGTTATGTTCCCGGGGTCGAGGCACTCGGGAAATCCCTCGAGGCCCACGGGACCAAGGTACCGCGCATCGTTTTGGTTACAGCGGACGTTAGTGAGAAGGCCCGGAAGAGGCTGACTGAACAGGGGTGGCAGGTCCGCGAAGTCGAACCGCTCGAAAATCCCAACCCAGACACTGCCCAGCTCTTCGAACGCTTTCGAAACGTATACACGAAGCTTCGGGCATGGCAGCTCGTCGACTTCGACAAAGTCGTCGTTCTGGATGCCGACGTGATCACGCTGCAAAACATCGACGATCTGTTCGAACGACCCTCCATTGCCGCCGCACCCGATTTCTTTCTTCCCGACCGATTCAACAGTGGATTGATGGTCCTCGATCCCTCGACCGAGACGTTCGAACGAATGCTAGAGGTGCTTTGGGAGACGCCAAGCTACGATGGGGGCGACCAGGGGTTCTTGAACGTCTTCTACTCCAATTGGTATGCGATGGACGTCTCGCATCGTCTGCCCGCTGGGTACAACCTGCAAAACTTCATTTTCCAGTTTCTGAAAGGCCACCCGAGCTTGAAGCAGGCTCTTCTGCGCGAGGCGAAGGTCATCCACTACTCGGTGCAAAAGCCCTGGCTCGCAAAGTCCGCCCTCACGGGCGGGTCAGAGGCATGGTGGAATGCCTATTTCGGCGCGCATCCCGAGAAGGCCAAAGAGTGGAAGCGCCGGTGGCATGCCATGGAAGACTGGACGTTCGACCACGCCGTGGCCGCCATCATCAAATAATGAGCAGCACGAAAGTCGTTCGAAGTGAGCTCCCTTGGTGGAAGTGCACCACCGTCTATCAGATCTATCCACGCTCTTTTTCTGACCAAACGGGTGACGGCATCGGCGACCTGCCCGGCATCATCGACCGGCTCGACTATGTCAAGTGGCTCGGGATGGAAACGATCTGGTTCTCGCCATTTTTTGAAAGCCCGCAGGCGGACTTTGGTTACGACATCAGCGACCACTTCGGCGTAGCTCCCGAGTACGGGTCGCTGGAAGATTGCCGACGCCTGATCGACGAGATACACGCGCGCGGGATGAAGGTGGTTCTCGACATGGTCCTGAACCACACTTCGGACCAACATCCCTGGTTCCTCGAGTCGCGGAGCGCACGCCATAACTCATATCGGGACTTCTATATTTGGCGCGATGGACGCAAGCCCTATGGTGCTGCGCCTCCCAACAACTGGCGCTCGATGCTTGGGGGCTCCGGCTGGCACTACGACGCGCAGACCGATCAGTGGTACTGGGCCAGCTTCCTGCCGTTTCAGCCGGACTTGAACTACCGAAACCCGCGGGTGAAACGCGCCATGCTCGATATGGTTAGGCACTGGCTGCACGAAGGCGCCGATGGCTTACGTCTCGATATTTTCAACGCCATCTACAAAGACGCAGCGTTTGCCGACAACCCGCGATCGTTCCGCGCAGTCCCGTCCGAGGACAATCCCGGCGGTTTCTTCCAGCGGGCCCTGCACACGCAGAACCACCCCGATACCTTTGCCTTTGCCCGCGAGCTCCGCGCCGTGGTCGACGAGTTCGATGATCCCTCACGCTTCATCGTGGGCGAGGTGTTTGGGGCATCCGATCTGCTGCGCGAATACTGTGGTCCATCGGGGGATGGTTTGAACCTCGTCTTCTTGTTCAAGAGCCTTCGCACACCGTTCCGGGCCAGAGCATTTCACAACCTCGTCGATGAATTCGAGTCCGCGTTTCCCGAGCCCTTGCATCCGACCTATGTCTTTGGCAACCACGATCGGCCGCGCCAGATGGAACGGCTTGGAAACGACTTGGCCCGGGCACGGCTGCTCGCGACGTTTCAGATGACCGTGCGCGGCGTGCCGTTCATCTACTACGGCGACGAGCTCGGTCTTTCTCACCATGAGATGCCTCGCGATTCGGCCCGCGACCCGCTTGCGGAGCGCTTCCGATTCATTCCGAAGTTCATGCTGCCGACCTTGCGAAGGCGCGGGATTCTCACAAATCGAGACGAATGCCGGAGTCCCATGCCTTGGCACGGCGGGGAGCACGCCGGATTCGCCCCGCCCGATGCTCCAAAGACGTGGCTGCCGTTGCACCCGCAAAGCGCGGTCATGAATGTTGCCGCGCAACGAGAAGACCCAAACTCGGTGCTCACATCCTACCGCCGAATGCTCCAATTGCGTGGTCGGAGCCTGGCGCTCTCCGCTGGCGACCTCGAGCTTCTGGATCCGCCTGCCAACCCCAACAAGGTCTTTGCGTATCGGCGGCTCTACGAGGACGCCGATCGCCAGGAGACCGCCGAAATATTCCTCAACTTCTCGAAGCGAGAGATGCCGATCGATCTGCGACACCTGCCGGGGAGTGCGGAGGCCCGTCTCTACTCGAACCTGCGTGATGCGCCGGTTGCGGCCAAGGGCCGACACGTCCTGCGTCCGTGGGAGGGCGTCGTGGTGTTACGGGATTAGCGCATATGAGCTCCGCTCGACCCCTCGCGGCATCGACCCTCGTGCTTGCTGCCGCGCTTGCGGCGTTTTGCGGCCCCCCGACTGCGGGAGCGGACGCTTACGAACCCGCGCTTCAACGGTTTGCCGGCACCTATCGATACGTCGGCGGCGACGCAGAGATCCGGGCACTGGACCAAGCCATCGACGAGGTGGTCAGCCAGATGAACTTCTTCATCCGAGGTATCGCACGCCGGCGCTTGCGGGCTCCCAACCTTCCATCGAAACAAGTCGGCGTATTCGTCGAAAAGGGGCAGATCCGCATCGACCGACCCGGCCAACCCGAGGTGTCTGCACCGGCGGACGGCAAGCCCATCACCTGGCGCCACCCCACCGATGGCGACGTGTTTCGAGTGAGCCACGGCATCGACGACGAGGGCGCGCTCTACCAACGCTTCGAGGGCGAGCGCAGCGTCTCGCTCAACCGCTTCGTCCTCAGCAAGAGCGACAAACGCGTCACGATCCATACGGTCATCACGGCCGATCGGTTACCAGCACCGCTCCGCTTCAAAATGACGTACGAGCGGCGCGAAGTCACGAATCCCGCCGCGAGCATTGGGGTCACGCGGTAGAGTTCGCGCTGCCTGTGAGCTTCCTGGGGGCCCAACCGATCTCCTCGCTCAACGAGGGCTCGCATCACTTTTTGGGGCGCACTGGCCATAGCAGCGACCGCGGGGATCGGCGCGCTATTCGGAGTTGCCGCGTAGCGCAGGCGGGTCTCAAAAGCAGAGCGCAGACACTAATCCGCTTGTGCTACAACGGCGTGAGGTTATGAAAAGGCCGCTCAAACTGACGTTGCTCGTGGTCGGTACACTCATGGGGGCGCTCCTCGTCGGCGTCGTGCTCGTGCCGGTCTTGTTCAGGGATCAGATCGTCGAACGGCTTCGCGTCGAGCTGAACGAGCAACTCGATGCGACCGTGAGCTTTTCCGAAGTCGATGTGTCGTTGCTTTCGACGTTCCCAACGCTCACAGCGGAGGTCACCGAGCTGTCGATCACCGGGAAAGACGACTTTGCAGGAACGACCCTGCTGTCAGCCCAGTCGATCGCTGTCGGGCTCGACTTGCTCGCACTGATCTTCGAGAAGTCGATCGTGGTCGAATCGATAGAGATCGAGGAGCCCGTGGTTCAAGTGGTGATCGACCAGGACGGAAAAGCGAACTACGACATCATTCGAGAAGAGCCAGAGACGCGCGATGACCAGGCTCTTGCACTGGAGATCAAGAGCTATCGGATCTCGAAGGGCTCCCTCACCTACGACGAACCGGGCATCCGCATCCTCGTAGAGGGGCTCGAGCACGACGGTCGCGCCAAGATTTCCGGTTCCACACAAGAGCTGTCTTCGGACACCAAGATCGATGCGCTGACGGTGAGGCTTGGCGGGATCACGTACTTGAAGCAGGCCAAGACGAACGTCTCGGTGGACGCTACCCTCCACACCAAGAGGGAGCAGTTGACGCTCAACGCTCTTCAATTGGCGATCAATGAGCTGGCGCTCGAGGGCTCGGGCAAGGTCGGATGGGCCGACGAGGGCACAGATCTCGATCTCGAGCTTGCTTCGAAGAAAGGGCTTCCGATCAAGGCATTGATCTCCGCGATCCCCAATGCCTATGCCGCCGACTTTGCCGGATTGAAGGCAAGCGGAGCGTTTACGGCCGCCGCCGCAATCGAGGGCCAGCTCGGTCCGGACGACGACGACATCCCATCCTTTTCCGCGAAGCTAAACGTGCGCGATGGCGCCTTCAAATACCCCGACCTTCCGCTCGGCATCACGGACCTCAATCTCGATGCCAAGGTGACCCACCCCGGCGGCAATCTCGACAAGATGCGGGTCGAAGTCCCCAAGTACAGCGTTGCGGCGGGGAAGAGTCATGCCCGAGGGCACCTCACGGTCGCCCGGCCTCTCTCGCAACGGCAGCTCGATCTCAGGCTCGACGGGCGATTCGACCTCGCCGAGATCAGCAAGGCTTACCCGATCCCGGACGTCGAATCCCTCGAGGGGCTCATCGTGGCGACCCTCGACCTTAAAGCCAAGGGTGAACAGATCGAGAAGCTGACCGGGGACATTGCGGTCACCGAGCTCCTCTATCGCCCAACGAACGCACCCCCCGTCCGCATCCGCACCGCACGCGTCGAGCTTTCTCCGGAGAGCACCAAGGTCAAAGGGCTCCAAGCGCTGGTTGCGGAAAGTGACCTGACGGTGAATGGCTTGATGTCGCCGCTCACGACGTTGTGGGGAAAGGATCAAACAATCACCGGCAGCGCCTGGCTCGAGTCTAAGCGTCTTCGGGTGGAGGATTTCCTGTCGAGTGAAGAGCCGACGGCGGGCGAGCAGAGCCCTTTCGTGTTTCCGGAAAACGTCGACGCAAAACTCGCTTTCGATGTCGGGAAGCTCACCTATGGCGACCTCGTCTTAGAGAACTTCAAGGGCAATGGCCGCCTGCGGGATCGAAAGCTCATCCTCGACGGTATCCATGCGAATGCGCTGGGCGGCTCCATGAAGCTCGACGGGAGCGTCGCTACGCCGGTCAAGGGCCCGCCTACGTTCGACATCACTTATGCCGTAGACAAGGTTCGCTTCGCGGATGCTTTCGAGGCACTTCCCTCCGTGCGAGCCTACGCGCCGATCGCGCGCTTCCTCGACGGCCGGTTCTCGACCGACCTCAAAGCGAGGGGCATCCTCGACGAGAACCTCTCCCCGTCTCTTGAATCGATCGACGCAAGCGGTTTGGCGGTCGCCCTACAGAGCAAGCTCGGCAGCAACTTCAAACCGCTTGCGGCGTTGAGCGATGCCGTTCCGGCCATTCCAAAGCCTCTCGACATCGAAGGCTTCCGCACGCGCTTCAAAGTCGAAGACGGTTTGATCAAGCTGGCTCCTTCGACAGTTCAGGCACGCGGGATCTCGATGCAGGTGAGCGGTCAGCACGGGCTCGACCAAGAGATGAAGTATCAAGTCACGAGCGAGGTGCCGGTCGACAAGCTGTCGTCAAAGCTCGCAAAGGAAGCGCAGGCGCTTCGACTCGATTTGTCAAAAGCAAAGAGCGTCGGGATACGTGCAAACCTGACCGGTTCGATCCAAGCGCCGCGAGTATCGGTCGATTTGGACACCAAAGCCCTTCGTGGGGCCGTCGCCGATGCAGTCTCCGCCGAGCTCGCCGAGCAACGGGCCCGAGCCATGCAAGAGGCGACCAAGCAAGCAGACCGACTGATCGCAGAAGCGGAAAAGCGCGCCGACCAGCTTCGCTCGGAGGCTTCCAAGGCGGCCGAAAAAGTGCGCAAGGAGGGGTATGCGCGCGCGGCGCAGCTGGAGCGTGAAGGCGCGGGAAACCCCTTGAAGGCGATCGCGGCCAAAGAGGGCGCCAAACGCATTCGAAGCGAGACCGACAAACGGGCCAACCAACTCGTCGCCGAAGCGGACAAGCGCGCGAAGCAAACGGTGGCCGAGGCGCGAAAGCGGGCCGATCAGACGCTATCGGAGGCGGACAAACGAAGCGGTCAAGCGACCGGAGCCGCCGAAAAGCAAACCGACAAGATGCGGTAACCGGAGCCCGTTAATGACAGACGGTGGATTTGTTGTGTAGCCCACAAAGGCGATGAAAAGCGCCATCGAGCTGGTCTCTCAGGCCAAAAAGCGACACAAAAGGGTTAGAGTCATCTGCGATTACTGCTAGTCTGTTCCCATCGCCAGCCTGGAGTTTGTAGCCATGGGACACCGGACCCGTTTCGTCGTCGTGATGCTGTTGGCCTTTGGGATCGTTGGGTGCGACGGCCTCATCGGCTCGGGAGGTGACGGCGAAAACGACCCGCCGAATCCGGACGGTTCGGATTTTCCGGTCGACACGACGCGACCGGAGCTTGCGAGCTGCGATTCGTTCGAACCTGCGGCGCCCTTCGTCTACGCCGCGAAGGTCAAGACTCTGTTGACCGGGCTTGGGCTGACGGCCGAAGAGCTCGATACGCTGACCGCCAACCCCGAAGTACTGCGTTCACAGATCGACGCGTGGCTCGGGATGCCGCAAGCCGACGAGAAGCTGCGCAGGTTCTTCCAGACGGCTTTTCAGCAGGATGGCTATGAGGAGCAGGCGCTGGTCGATCTCTGGGGATACAACAACTTCCAAATGGGCCGGCTGAGTGACGGGACCCAGGTCGACGAAACGTTCGTTCGAACGTTCGAAGAAAGTTTTTCGCGCACCGTGCTCGACGTCTTTCGCGCGGACCGTCCGTTTACCGAGGTGCTTACTACTCAGACCGTCTATCTCACCACGGCGCAGATGGTGGGTCTCGCGCTCAGCGACGACCGCGAGATCGACGACAACGGCGACCGCAGTTACAACCGTTCGCGCGGCATGATCGACCAGTTGGTCTACACCACCGCCAATGTGCCGCTCTCGGAGACTTTGAACCCGAGCTCTCCGAACTGGATGCGCTTTACGATCCCCGCGGAAGGGCTTCCGGGAGGTTGCGGCGGCGAGGCCGTCAAAACGAACAACGACTTAGTTCGCGCCGCGTTTTCCGCGCTGTTTGGTTACTACACGGACAACGACGGATGCATGCCGGACAATTACCGCACGACGCCACTCCTCGGCGAGGAGGCGTTCTTCGATTGGCGCCCCGTGACCATCCGCGCGCCGAGCACGGGTGAAGAGCCGACGATGTTTTGGGAGGTCGACGAACTGCGGACGTCGAACGAGCTGGTGCTGCGCGTCCCGCGGGTGGGGTTCATGACGACCCCGGCGTTCTTCGCGACCTGGCCGACCAACGATGCCAACCAAGCCCGCGTCACGACCAACCAGACGCTGATCGTCGCACTCGGGAAGAGCTTCGACAGTGAAACGACACTCATCCCGGCATTCGACGACGCACTCGACGATTCGCATGTCGATCCCTCGACCGCGTGCTGGGGTTGCCACGTGAACCTCGACCCGATGAGGCAGTACTTCCGCAACTCGTTCACCTATTACTATCACGCTCAGCAGGATGCCTCGGTGCAGACGCTTCGGCCGTCCTTCGCTTTCCAAGGCGTCTCGATCGAGAGCGCGCCTGGCGACGGGGTAGAGGCACTTGCCAGCACGCTCTCCACTCATCCTCGTTTCGCACCGGCCTGGGTGCAGAACGCCTGCTACTTCGCGACCAGCATGGCATGTCCGGAAGGCTCCGAAGAGTTCCAGAACGTCGTAAGCGTATTCCAGCAAAGTGGGATGAGCTTCCGAACGATGCTCGTCGAGCTTTTCTCTTCGCCCCTGATCTCGGCGGAAACCTGCGTCGAGTCCGCGGGCGGCGATATCCCATCGGTGTCGCGTGCACGCCATTTCTGCACGACCGTGTCCAACCGACTCGGCCTCTCGGACGCCTGCGGCACCGAGACTTACTATCAGTCCGAGCGGCGCGGCGAGCGCGGTGTCACTCGACAGCTGATCGAGGTCGTTCCCGACGACGGCTACAGCCGGGGCGGCGAGGTGCCCATCGTCATCGCAGACCCGAATCTCTTCATCCGCGCAGCTGCCGACGCGATGTGCGAGGGGTTCAGTGAGATGGTCGTCGCCACCGACGCGCAGTTTCCGCCGAGCGACCCGGAGAACGCCATCCGGGCGTTCGTAGTCGACCTGGCGGGTTTGCCTGAGTCAGATCCGCGTCACGCTGGGACGCTCGACATCCTGACTAGACACTACGAACAAGCGGAGGCGCAAACGAACGCCACCAACGCGCTCCGCTCCACATTCATGGTCGCCTGCACCTCTCCGAGTGTGCTCGGCATGGGCCTTTGAGGGAACGAAGATGAAGCTTCACCGACGCAAAATGCTCTACACGGCGCTTTTCGGCGCGGGTGGCCTCGGTCTGAAGTCGCTCGCCACAGGCATTCCGATGTCCGTTCTCGCCAGGCCCTTGAAGGCCCGCGCGCAAGACGCAGCGACGAGCCGCATTCTGATCCTTTCGTCGTCTTCCGCGGGCGATCCGATCAACGCGAACGTCCCGGGCACCTACGAAGACGCGGCGGTTCAGCATTCGAACGACCCCCGGATGGCGCCCATGGCGATGACAATCGGCGGACAACAGCTGACGACCGCAAAGCCCTGGGCCGAGCTGCCGCCAAGTATCCTTCAAAAGACGGTGTTCTTCCATCACGGGACGTACACCAATGCGCACCCAAACCATCCCAAGGTGATGCGCCTGATGGGGAGCACCGAACGCAACGAGATGCTCGTCAGCATCTATTCCGATGCGCTTTCCGACGTGCTCGAGACGGTACAGCGCGAACCGATCAGCGTCGGCGCGCGCGGTGGCAACGAGATTCTCACTTTTCAAGGCCGGTCCCTGGCCAACGTTTCTCCAGTCGCCCTCAAGACCGCCCTTGCGCAAGAGGACAACGCACTCGGGGACCTGCGCCCGCTTCGCGATCAGGCAGTCGATGAGATCTATGCGCTCTATCAAGAGCACGGTACCGAAAATCAGCGCCGCATGCTCGATCGCTTCGTTGTCACTCGAGATGAAGCGCGCTCGCTTTCGCTAGACCTAGTGGAGCGGCTCGCCACCATCAACGGCAACAACGAAACCGATCAGGTGCTCGCTGCGTCGGTCCTTGCAGCGATGAATGTCTCGCCGGTCATCACGCTTCGGATCGACTTTGGCGGCGACAACCACAACGATGGCGAGTTCGTCAGAGAGACCAACGAGACCGTCGAGGGGGTCGGCCACATCCAGACGCTGGTCGAGACCGTCGACGGCATGCGCGGCGAAGGGGTGCTCCGCAGTGATGTCATCGTCGGTACGCTCAATGTGTTTGGACGCGATCTCGCGCGGAAGGGCCGTCAGGGGCGCGACCACAATGGGCGCCACCACTGTGCGGTGCTCATCGGTGAAGGACTCCGCGGCGGTGTCATTGGCGGCATCGAGCCAACGGGCAACGACTACCAAGCGCAAGCGATCGATTCGGCGACTGGACGCGCGTCCGCCTCCGGCAACATCCCGCACGAGGAGACCTTCCAGTCGATGGCCAAGACCCTCGGCGTCGCGCTCGGCGTTCCGCGAACACGGCTCGACGAGGCGATCACCGGCGGGCAGGTCATCGATTCGGCCCTCACCGGTTGACTTTGGCGACTCTGCCGACCTCGTTATCCTTACGCAGGGTGACATTCGTATTCGGATTCGCGAGCGGCTTCTACGGAATCAGCTTCTCTTCCTTGAGCTTTCTCGCCACCGCAGCCGTCATCGACGCGCGAACGTCTGAGATCGATTCCGGGTCGACTGTTTCGGATTGGCCCGTCCAGACGAGGCTGTTGGTGGCGACGGAGTATAGGTTGGTTTCCAATCGGAACGTCGTGCTGGTCTCGAAATAGCCAGGCTCGTGCACCTTGGCGTACGTCGTGCCGTAGAAGCCGTAGTATCCGCCGTATCCGTAACCGCCTCCGTAGTAGGTCGTTCTCGGGTTGTTGTAGGTCGACGCCGGCGTGTACTCTTTATCCTCATCGACGCTGAGCAGGCGTGTGATGAGAACACCATCGAAACCGCCACCTTCGATTGCCCCCCGGATCTGCTCTTCCGATAACTGAGTGCTGTCCGGTAAGACGCCCCAACTCGCCTGCGCCCTGCCCCCTTCGTTGGCGATCGCTGAGGCGAAGGTATCCTCGAAGGCCTTGCGGCTCTCCTGATTCTGGGCGACTCCGATGACGAACAGTTTCTGGAAAACGGTCTGTTCATAGCCAGGGTTTCGATAACTCTGGGAGATGCTGGTGCTGGTTTTGCTGCAGGCCGTGAGTGCGATGAGGAACACGCACAGGGTGCTGAGTCGCGTCTTGTTCATCGGAGGAGGGTACGGCAGGCTCGGTGCCAACACCAGCGCCGCTCAAGTCGAATTCGGCCAATGCTGGAGAATCGCGTGGAAGACTTCTTCTGCGGCGCTGAGGCCGCCGAGGTGCCCTTCTTGAGGACGCACGAGGATCTGTGCGTCCGCGAGGAGCGAGGCCATGTGCTCCGCGTGGGCCAGTGGAACCAAATTGTCCGCGTCGCCGTGCCAGAAGCGAATCGGAACCGAGATATTCCGCAGTGAGAAACCCCAAGGGCGCCCAAATAGCACCATGTCGTTGAACATCGCCTGCATACCGCCTTCGCGATTTCCGATGACGAGGTCTTGCTGGAACACCTCACGGGTGCCGGGGTCGGAGAATACGCGGCGGTCGCCCGGCGGCATCGTGAGCATGAAGAGGTCCATCGCCTGATCGGCGAACGGCTCCAACTGCACCACGAGACGCGAGAGTCCGCTGCCCAACGGCCCGCGGCACAATGCGATCGCTGGCGAGAGTCGTCGTAGGAGCGACACGATTCCACCCTGGGGTGCCTCGGAACCGATGGAAGGCGCGACGCTGCCGAGCGGTGCGCCCATCACGACGCGCTCCGGCATCTCGTGCGCACAGGCGAGAACATATGGGCCGCCCCCCGAAAGCCCCATCGCCGCGAACTCGTCGATGCCGAGCGTGCGGGTGAGTTGGGCCATGTCGCCTGCCCAATCGACGATCTGGGCGTAGAGATGGGGTGTGGACGCGCCGATCCCGGGTCGCTCGGGCATGACGATGCGGATGCCTAGCTCTGCGGCAACATCGCAGGATCGCGGAGTGAGCTGACGACGCGCGCCAGGCGTGCCGTGAAACCAGAGCACGGGGCGACCGGCGGGAACGCCGTATTCGGCATAGCCGAGCCGTCGCCCGTCGTTGAGCGTAACCGTTCCCTGTGCGCGCGGAGCGAGGATGCTGACAGTCAGACCCGAAGTCGCAGTTTGGGCAAGCCGACCGCTGGCGGATTGAGGTACTCTTCGCGGGTGGCAAGTGCCGACACCAGCCGCAAAGCGATATGGTGGCTCGCCGGCGCCCTCGGCCTGGCCCTGCTGGCGCTTGCCTTTCTGCTTGGCCGCGAGTCGATGCGACCTGCGCCGATGGTGGAGATGCCCGGCGACGCCTCGTCGTCGGAAGCCGATCCCGCCACGGCAGAGGCGTCGCGAGTCGAAGAAGCCCCAACCACGGACTCACCGACCGTCGATGCCAGCGCGACCGAAGAGTCCGCCTCGAGCATCGACCCCGTAACCCCCCGGGCGACCGCCCGCGTCGAGCGACGACCGGATGGCAGGATCGTCCTCTCCAACACCCGGGACGGCAAGAAGCGCGATGAACGACCCACCGTCAAAACCCGATCGGCGCGCAAGAACCGCGATCAACCAAAGTCAGCCGGGGAGTACCTCGACCGCATGGACGCTATCCGATACGGCGAGGAGGCCGCCGATCCCAACGCCTTTGCCGTGGCTCTCATCAACGCGGGCATGAGCGGGTCGACCGAAGGCTTCGACGAGCTAATCGCGGACACCGAGGGCATGGAACAGGAGATGAAGAGCATCACACCGCCTCCGTCGTGCGAGAAATACCACGAGGCGAGTCTAGAGGCGCTCGGGCACGGACGCGCAATCCTCATCGAGCTGAAGAACGCGATCTCAACCCGCGACGTCAGCAAGGTAGCCGAGGTAGCTCAAGAAGCCGCGGCGCTCCAAGCGAAGGCCGATGAGCTCACGCGACTCGAGACAAACCTCCGCGCTGTGCGTCAACGCCCGAGGTCTCGAGCAGCCGAGGCTCAGGGCCGGTGAACGCAGGTCCACGCGTCGACATCGCGTGGTTGCGAAGATCGTGCGGCACTCAAAGTCCCTTTGTTTGCACTGCACTCCATTGCCTTGGCGATCATCTTGGCCGCAAGGCGCTGCACATCGCGCCACCTCGATGCATACGGCTCATGCCCATAGAAGTTGTCGGGCTCTAGCTCCCATGTCTCGCGCATTTTCTGTATCGCCGACCATTCGTTCACGGCATCTACAAGACCCTTTGTGCCGAGGACCGCATGCGCGATGTTCGCGAGTCGTCGACTAGACGCACCCAAGACGAGCTCAGCAGCCGCTCTCCGATTGTCTTTTGTCCAAGTCTCGAATGCCCGCTCCAAATACCTGAACTCTGATGCCCGTTGAGGATATACGTTCTTCTTCTCGCCAGGATCCTGTCGAAGGTCGAAGCCTTCTATGCGCGCTCCATTTTTTGTCGGGAACCAGATCAGCTTGTGCGCCGCACTGCGCGCAGTAGCGACGCGAATCCCGATCTCCTCCTTCGGCGTGTTCCACCCTTTCAAGGTGGTTTGGGCAAACACGAAATCGCGGATCTTCGACTCGCTATCGATGATCAACGGTAAGAGCGAACGCCCCTGCATGGCGGGTTCCATGTTCGCATCGGGGATATCGAGGATGTCGAAGAGAGTGGGCATGATGTCCACCCCCTGAACCAGGGCGCTTGACCTGCCGGTGAGCGAGCGATCGGGAACTCGAATGATGAGGGGAACTCGGATGAGCTCATCGTAGAGTTTGCCGTCAAAGCCCGTGGACGCGTGCCCGACCCATCCATGCTCGAAGAGCTCCTCCCCGTGATCAGCCGAAATGATTACGATCGTGCGGTCAAGCAAACCCGTCTCGCGCATCCGATCCAGAATGCGGCCGAGCCGCGCGTCGACACCGGCCATTTCCCCATCGTATAGGGCCCTGATCTCGGGCACGTCCTCCTTGTCGAACGCGACCTTTCCCGCATGCTCGAAGTCGAGCTGCACCTCGTCAGGGTGTCGGAGGATGACCTTGTGTTTGCGAACCGCTTCGATGCTTTCACTAGCCCGGGAGGTTACACCAAACCGCTTCGCGTTCGCTGCCGACGGTGTGTAAGGCAAATGCACGTCGCGAAGGTGTGCCCAAGCGAAGTACCGCCCAGCGTTCGAGAGCCGGGTTTCAATGAAGTCTTCTAGTTCCCCTAGCGCATGCTCGAAACCGAGATTCTCATGACTCGGACCCCGGATGGACTGACCGAAAATCTCGTATCCCTCCTTCGACAAGACACGGAGTGCCGAAGTCATCTCGGAGTCGTAGAAACTGAAGCGGCCACTTTGCGCATGAACGGGCGGATAGTAGCCGGTGAAGATGGAGACCATGCCCGGGGCGGTCCAGGCCGAGGTCGAGAAAGCGCTGTCGAACACCGCGGCTTCTCTTGCAAAGCGCTCGAGATGCGGTGTGGTGTCTTTCTCGTATCCGTATAGGGACATGTGATCTGGGCGCATGTTGTCGACCGTGATCAACAAAACGCTCCACGGTTTTCGGACTTGCGAGGCCGGGCTTGGAGCACTTCTTGGCGGACGGGGTGCGGCAGAATGAGCTGCACAACTGACGAGGAGGCCTAGCGTCAGAAACAGGCAGACAGACAGCTCGCGGAAACTCTTGGCGGTAGCCAACGGGCGCCTACTGTAATGGATGATCACGGTCGATCAACTTTTGAAGATCGAACCGAAAGACGGGGGCCCCTACCGAGATACGCCCCAAGTAGAAGAAGGGCGACGATCGCGGCTGCAAAAGCAAACAACGCCTCTGTTTCGCCAAATCGCGTGACGAGATCCCAGCTGACGAAGCTGGTGTATTCTTCGTCTTCGATAGCGTGGTCGTCGACGTACGTGTGTATCTCCGGTGCCCATCGGTGCTTGGAATGCTGCATCGTCGTCGCGAAGTACTTCTCCAGAATTTGGTTCTCCCGTAGGGCGACAGTGGAGTGGTCGGGCCGGTCTTCCTCCTCTGCCCTCGCCCGCTCGAGGTATCGGTTACGCCGAAACAAATGGACGCCTGCTTCGTGCACATACGCATCACGGGGAACACTGTAAATGTTCTGAAACGCGTCATAGCCCTCGCCGCCAATATATCGGTCTAGAATCAGCGAGACTTCGACACCACGTTGGCGATCGAGTTGTTCGAGTTGCTCACGCGAGAATCGCGACTGGAAGATCCCGATCTCAGGGTCGTGGTAGCGATAGCCGTAGTCGATCATCGTGCTCTTACTGTCGAGCAGAAAGGATAGGAAAGGAATGCGCGTTGCGTACCATCCAACGCGTTCTGGCGTATTCACGAAACTCAGCGTAAACACAACGAGAGTAAGCGCGAGCAGGCGACAAACGCGGCGTAAGCTCGTCGGAGACGGGCGGCTCGCAACCATGGTCGGTCGCAGGCCTTTGGCAATCGCCACTTGCGCGAGCGCTCCGGCAACGAAGTTGGTGCGAATATCTCGAAGATCAAAGACCCGCGAAGGTACGACCCACTGAATATATTCATCCATCATACCGATGATGCCGACGATGAGGATCGCTACAAAGTAGATGCTGTAGTCGTGGATGCGGTGAACGAGAGCTCGATAGACTAGAAAGCCCAAGAAACCATATTCCGCAACGTGAACCGCCTCTTCAGGGATGTCGCGGAGATAGTAGGCATATGCGATAAAAGCTGCGCTGACGGCGAACAACCATAGATAAGCAGTCGGTGGCAGTTGTCTTTTTCGAAGGTTGGCGAATGCCACGGCACCACCAACGAGGGCCAACAAGACAGTGGTGTGAAGAAAGACCTCAAGGCCTATTCGTTCGTCGACCGTCTTGATGACCGCACGCGCAAAAGGAATCGTGCAGAAAATGACTAGCGACCACAGCGCAACATAAAGCCAGGAGCGCCAATGTGGTTCTGTGGGTGGTGCGTCTAACACAGCAATCCCCGATCGGAGCTTTCAGCCACCGACGGCTCAACGAGCCATGATACACTATCGACGCCGGGCTAGCTTCCCGAGTGCGTTTGCCTCGGCCCTAGTCGGCCCCACGTAAAACAACGAAACGAGGAGGACATCATGGACTCTCAAACCGTAACCAATACGATGCTGGGCCGAGTCGGGCACTACTGAATAGAGAACGACTTCGAGCATCAACGGATGGGTGGGGAAGAGGATTCGTCGGCCATGATGTTGTTGGCCGTTAACGCGGCATCGCCCGACACGATGAGTTGGGTTTCTACGAGCGTCGCGTAGAGCACCGCGACGATTGCGATCACCAGGTACGCGACCCCCGCAACTCTTGCGTAGACGCGTGGTGATGTCTCGGCTGTTTGGGTTGTCATTTCGGACGCGTGCTGCGGCCTCTTTGTCGCGAAACGGCTGGTGCTACTCGACCGGAATCTGAATCGTGGCCTCGGTCGCGGTGCACTGAGCGAGAATTTGGCCCATTGGGTCGTCAGGAAGCTCGCCGGTCGTCAAATAGACTGGCGACGGTGTGCGAGTAACCAGGGTAAACTCCCCGAGCTCGATGTCTACCGTCGTTGCATCGCTCGCCACCTGCACACGTACCGTCGCCGTCGGCGGCACTACGGGTACGGCGCCTCCCGAGTAATCGACCGAGCACGGGACATCCGTGAGGCCCAATGTTGTCGAGGTGGGTGATTGAACCCCACTCACGAAATTGAGCACGGCCTCCGATGACTTGATCTCCGCGGGTTCCCCCCGAGAGATCGTGTTGAGTAGCGCCGCAGTGTCTTCATCGATTTCCACACGGGCCGAAAGATCGATGTCGATCGTTGCACCTGGAACGACGGCCGCGCGTGGGATGGCTCGCACCTCTGCCTGTACATTCACGTTGATGGCGCCGGCAATATTGCAGTTGACGGTCTGTGCGGCCGAAGAGCCACCAACCAGAAAGGTGTTGCCAGCTCCACATGAGGGGATGCCAGATGCACCACCACCCAAGTCGCTGACCGCATTGAGTGGCCCGCATTGGGTTTCAAAGAGCGAACGAGCTTCGTCATCAACGCCCACCTGCTCTGCTGCGCCTTGCGAGCCACCGGCAATCTTTAGACCGCCGTCGATATACACCAGGAACTCACACATCTCGTGCCCACCAAAGCCCCAGGTAATCACGTCGTCGCCGTCGTTGTCGTACCCGCACTCGTAGCGCAAGTAGCGTGCACCGTTGGAGCTGATCGGGGGATCGATCGTGCCTCCAAGCGGTTCTCCGATCAGGCTGTTGGTCTCATACACCGTCTCTTCGTTGCCCGCTTCGTCTACGAGACTCAGTCGAAAGTAGTTTCCCCACTCATGATAGTGAGGCAGCACGTAGTAAATATTGTAGTCGGCTGCGGTACCGAGGCTTGCCTGATAGACGCTCCCCATGTCGCAAGCCATAGCAAAGCGCGACTCGGTGCGCGGCGGGATCGCCAGAGATCCGTTCGAGAAGTTCACCAGTTGGAGCCGGGTTTTCACGTCGACCTCCTCAAGCGTTGCGAGATCGAATCGCATCGAAGACTTCACTCGGGTCTCGGTAAGATTCAGCAAATGGACATCGCCGACAATGACCGAACGTGGCGGAATCACCAGGGCGGCTCCGCGCGGGAAGCGCTGCTCTTCTTGCGCTGCCTGAGTGGATTGCGCAAAGAGCACGCCACCAAGCGCCGCAGCGCCACGCTCCCGAAATCCCCTTTCTTCGCACCGCCAAGTCCCTTCCTCTGTTGCATCGGCGTCTTCCACCTCGGGGTTTGGAAGGTAGGTGCCTTCGGGAACGAAGAACCAGTTCGAGTGATGCCACCCGCCGCCATTGGTTTGCTGGATGGCCGTCATGTACACGGGCTCGTCGTTGTTGAGCTTCCAGCTCTGGCAGAGGTCGGTGATTTCTCCACCCCTCTCAATCTCGATTGGCTCAAAGTCGTGAGAGATGAGCGTTTCCTCAGAGTTCGCGTCTCCGCAACCAACAAAGAGCACCAAGTACAAAATCATTGATGTGCGGTGCGTTCTAGACATGCGCGCCTCCCGCGGCCAACTGACTACGGACCCACACTCGAGAGCAGCGAGGCTGTCACGGGCTAACGCAGCCGTCAAACTCTGAAAACTCACTGGTTAGTCAGGCCGAGCGTCGCGGTAAGCGCTACGGAGCACCTCGGCCGAACGCCGTAGCGCTTCGTGCTCCTCGGCGTCCATCTCGGGCTTGATGACTTCAACCGCGCCTTCGGCGCTGACGATCGTGGGGAGCGAGATGGCGATGTCCTCGAGACCAGCGACGCCTTCTTGAACCCGTGAAACTGTGACGATCCGGCGGCCACGCGAAAGCGTCCACTTCAGCAACGCAGCCGTGACTAGGCCGATGGCGTGGTTGGTCGCGCCCTTTCTCGCGATGATCTGATACGCGGCGGTTCGCACTTCGTCTGCGATTGCTCGTTCCTTGTCCCGAGTCCACCCTGGCCAGTTGCGTAGTTGCACTCCACCGAGCCGGGCACTGGACCACAATGCGACCTCGGAGTCACCGTGCTCGCCAACCACCTGGGCATGAATGGAACGTGGATCGAGGTGGAGCGTTTGCCCGAGCGTGGCGCGAAGTCGGGCGGTGTCCAGCATCGTGCCGGTGCCGATCACCCGCGTGTACGGCAATCCTGAGGCGACCGCCGCAACCTGTGTCATCACGTCCACGGGATTGGTGACGATCACGAGCAGTCCTCGGATCCCTCGCAAGCGCGTGGCGATGTCGTGGACGATCGCGGCGTTCACGCGAAGAAGGTCGAGCCTACTGTCTTTGGGGCCGCCCGCCTTGCCGGCAGCGATGATGACCGCATCCGCATCGATCATTTCATCGATCGAAGCGGCCCGAACCGATGCGGTTGGATAGAAGGAGGCGCCGTGCGCGAGGTCCATTGCTTCGCCTTCGGCCAGCCCTTCCCTTGCGTCGTTCAGCAGCAGCTCGGAGGCCACGCCTTTTTGAAGGATCGACACGGCCACGCTGGACCCGACCCACCCCATGCCTATGACGCCGAGCTTCATGCTCCCACACACACGCGCCGGTCAAACAAACGGTTCATATTGGAGCATCCCACTCCGCGAGCGACTTGTCGAAGTTCAATGAACCGGAGCAGGATCACCAGCGCAAACAAGGTCGAGAAAAATCTCGTTGACGTCGAAGATCAGGAGCTGTACCGCCTCGTCACTTCTCTTCCGCCGGAGAGAACACCTCTCTTGGGGTCAAAATCTGAGCTCATGACAACACAGCACTTCCCGTACCGGCTCGACAAGCGATGGGCCCCACTGTTTTTCGCACTGGGCGTGGGGGACGATGACGGTGTCGATATCTCCGACAATGGCGATTTCGTCGCGACCTTCGGGAGATTCAGCGTGAAGACCACGCTCGATAACATCGACCACACTCTCGTTACGGGCCCGCACCGCTGGTACACCGCGGTCGGCTTGCGGCTCAGCTTCACCGACGACGGGATCACCTTCGGCACGAACCATCGAAAGGGTCTGTCCATTGCGTTCGTGGACAAGATCCCCAGGGTCATCGGTTTTAGGAACCACTCCCTGTTGTGGGTCAGCGTTGCAGACCCCGAAGGCCTCGCCGCCGCGATCGGGAAGCACAAGAGATCCCGCGCCATGGGGCCCTCAACATGAGCCCGATGGGCCAAGAGGCATATCGTAGTAGAGTGCCTTGAGCCATGCAGTTCGCCCCATTCCGACTCGCTTGTGGTTGGTCGTGCCTCGTTGTGTTCGCCCTTTTCGTGGCAGGCTGCCCGACGAGCACGGAGAGATCGCCCGCCCCTCCGACGGCTTGCGTCGAACGCTATGCCCAATGCCGAATGCCCGATGGGCCTCTCGGAGTGTGCAATGACACGCCGTGCCCGGAGGGCCAAGCCCCACCCTGCTTTCAGTGCGTCTCGCAGCACTAGCGATCGGACCGGACTTCGCGTGGGGGAACGAAACCGAAGCCGCCCTTATCGACCAAAGGGCCGCAGACGTTGCGTGACATCTCGCCTTTCTGCTCAACCTCGGTCAGATCTCTCTCTCTCTGGTCAACGTCCCGTGTCGTGATCATTGTGGCGGGATATCTTGCCACACGGGCGGTGACGGTTTTCGGCGAGAAGCTCCGGCGTTAGCGCTGTAGCCGGGAAATACGCGAAACGTTCCCGTCAGCCCGAGAATCCAAATCGGGTCCGCCGGCCACCCGCGGCCCCAGACCGGCACGCGCACCGAGAAGTTCAAACCGAGGTCGGAGTGCTCCCCACTTTTGTGAAAGAACGGGTTCAGCGTGATCTTGGGCTCGACATACATGACACGCCGCGCGGCGACATCGAACAGGCTCACATCCGAACGATTGGTGAATCCGTACAGGAGATCCCAGCGTGCCGCCAAATAGAGCCACGGTGCCGGCTCAGGCCGCACGCCGATCTCGAACGCCGCCAAGATCTCATCGCCGAGATTGAGCGGCGGGTCGATCGTCTTGTTGCGCGTGCGCACACGATAGCCGGCTTCGGCACCAAGCCACGCCCATCCCTTCCAAAACGGATAAGACACGATGCCGACGAAGGCGATGTCCCATTGATCCTCCCCGAGTGGTACGCCAAGCGAATCGACTGTGAAGAAGCCGGTCGGCGCTTTCACTTGCATCTTTGCCGCCAAGAGCACCGCCGCGTCGAGGATCAGCCCCTGCGCTTCAAAGCGAATGTCTCCGATACCGCGCCGGTTGTCGACCGCGCCAGTGGCCGTCGAGACCTCCGAGTTCAAGAAGAACGGCAGTCGGATGCCCATGCTGAAGCGCTCGTGAATGCCGAGCCACGTCTCGATCACGAGCTGGTGCGCGAAAAAGCGACCGCCGCTCACGCAGTCGTACGGCACCCGGTCGCCGATACCGCCAACGCAGGTTTGCATTTGCGCCGCGCGGTCTGCGTCGGCGAACACGCGGTCCGAGTCGATAAAGACCCATTCGACCTTGGTCCAACTCTTTCCTTCGGGAACCGTCCACGCGCCCGCGCGCGCCGTCGCCGGATCCAGCAGAGCGAGACACGCTGCGCAGGCCGCGGCAAATACTGCTCTGCTCACGGCGCTTCGATGCTAAGCGTGATGTCGGTGCCGTCGACCTGGCTCTCGAACGCATGAACGAACCCGCTGTCGAGATCGAACACGATCGAAAGGGAGCGTCCGCCCACCGAATCGGCGATCACGCCCTGTCGTGCGCCCGACTGCGCCTCGAGCGTTTCCCAGGGGTACCCTTTGACTTCGCCGTTCCAGATGACGCCAAAGACCATATCTTTGTTCTCGAACTGGGCATCGGGGGTCGGCTCGGTCGGCGCAAACGTATCGGCATCGTTCACGCGGTAGTCGGCACCGCCGCGAACATATGGATAGCGCTGGTAGTCACGGGGAAAGCCGGTCTCCTCGGAAATCACCAGTGTGTCCGCGTGCAGCGCTTTCCACGCACCCCACGTCATTTCGAGCACTCCGCGAAGCGGCGACGGCGAGCCGATCTCGCTGCCCTGCACCGATTCAAGCCGCATCTGGCTCCAGAGCGATTCGGTTTCGCCGTCCCACATCACGAGATTGGAGTTGTAGAGCAGCCCCGACACGCCGAGTCGGACGGTTTGGCCCTGGACGAAGCCACGTCGATCGAACGCCAGGCCCGAGCCTGTCAACGGGCAGAGCGTGACGGCATAGGCGTCACCGCCGACTTCTTCGTTGGCGATCTCGTGCCACCACAGAATGTTGTGCGGGTACGCGCGCGGCCCTTCCGAAGTCAGCACGCCGAGAACGAAGTCGGTGTCGGCGAGGTACTGTGCGTTGGGCGAGTCCGCTGCGACCATCGTGGGGCTGTCGAGCGGCGGAATGCAGTCGCGACCGCCGCCACAGCCTTGAAAGATGCGATTGCACGGCACCGTGCAGTCGCCCGATGGGTCGGGCTCGATCGTAGCGTTGGAGATCGGCTCGCCTTCCCAAATGTCGGTGCCCGGGTGAAAGACGCTCCACGCGAACCAAAACGCGTTGTGGCCCGGAACAGAGCTCAGGTTTGTCGCTGCGGTGTCGGCAGTACCGTCGAGATACCAGCGGCTACCGCTTTGATCCGCAAGACGGAACTCGGCGATGCGTGACGCTGCAACCGGCGGGTTGATGTCGCCGTCGGCGCCATCGTTGTTCGGCGTCGTGTCCTCAGCGGGCGCGCTCGAGCACCCCCATGCGAGTAGAGCGACTAGTAGACTAAGCGCGGTTCGGCGCATCTCTACCTCCGTGAGTTGAGAACACCTCCTATAGGTAAGCGCGGCGCCATGCGACGTTACATCGGGGTCACCTTTCTTTGTTTTTCGGCGCTTGGAGAGCATAGGCGAAACAAAGGTCCTTTTTCAGTCTTGCAAAGTTAACTTGCAGGAGGTTCTGCGCAATTCAGGAGCTGAGTGACCGGCAAGCAAGCGGTGCCTGCGCCTGGTGCCGTGGCCGATAGAGCTCGGTGGTGGCGGATCTCAGCCTGCGACGCGCTGGGTTAGTCGGTGAGGGCGGTGATGAAGCTGAAGATGAGGGCGGCTTGGGGGTCGAGGGCGATTTGGAAGGCGATGTTGAGAGCGGAGGCGGCGTCGGTGCCGCTCGGTGGAGGACTTCGATGGGGCGGCCTTGGAAGTAGGCCTTTGCGGTGGCCTGGGCTTTCGCGCCGGCTCGGGTGTCGGATGCGGCGGGGTACATGTCGTTGGTGGGGTCGAAGTCGGTGACCTTGCGCGCTCGGAAGGTGAAGTCGAGGTTTTCGAAGTTGGGGCCGGCTGCGCGGTCGAAGAAGGACTTGTGGACGTCGCTAATGAGGCGCATCGCGTCGCGGGGGTTTTCGGGGAGGGATGTTCGAGAGCAGTGGGTGACGGCGGCGGGGGTGACGTCGAGGTCGTTCAAGGCCCAGGCGTTGAAGGCGTCGATGAGGTCGGTGGCTGATTGGGTGAGGTTGGGCATTTGTGAACCGATGGGTGAGTTGGGGAACTCGCGACGCGAGATGAGGCGACTTTATCGGTCGAAGTCATCGCGGGTTGCGTGACATTTCGACTTTCTGGTCAACGTCGGTCGGATCTCTGTCTTGGACCCAGCTGGACGTGCGCGACGGCTCAGCCGTCCGCCTCCAGGATCGACTTGAGCCGCAGGTAGTCCCGTCGAACACTCGACTGCACGAGCAGACGCATCAAAGGTGCGAGCAGGCCGAAGAGCCCTGGCGGATCGCCTCGGACGATCGCCCTCACTGCGGCCGTTCCGTCGGGACGTGCGCGCACCTGGCGGGTGACGTCGATTGGCATGGTTCCTCCGGTCGTCTTGATCCTGATGCGCGCGCCGGGCATGACCCGCGCGATCTTGAACGCCACGCTCGATGGAGCGTGGACCGCTTCCTGCATCCATGAGAGCTGAACCCACGAATGCCACGCACCGATTCGATGCGCGTCCGACGAGGAGAACGGGGGAGCCACGGCGTTCGGATTCGCGAGCCGGTTTGACTCGTAGATGCCCTCGGTTCGCTCGAGGAGCTCCTGTACTTCCGGCAACGCCAACCCCATCGCGACCACGTCGGTCATGTCCGCCGCCGTCGACTTCCAGCTCACATTTGGGAAGCAGGAAGCGTCCAAGCCACACGCGCACGATCGCGCACGACCCGTTGTTGAGGTCCAGCGGATACTCGCTCCGAAAGCTCCACACCACTTTGTCGATGATGGTCTCCGCATCGACGCGCACGACCTCACGCGCTGACAGCAGGCTGAGCTCCACTTCGATCCTTTGAGGATCATCCGCGCCGACCAACCACTCCCATCGCTGCTGCATCTCCGGGGATAGTACGCACAAAGGCGCTTTTGCCCGCCAAAGAATGCACACACAACCGCAACCGGGTCGTTGAGGAAGGAGCTAGAGGCCGCTGGCGCCACCGAGGCTCTTGCGACGACCCGGCCCGGGTAACCCGGGTTGACCTTTCACGACTCACTCCCGGCTACCAACCGTTGGCCGTCGGCTGCCACCCGTTGATCTGACGAGGCTTGCATATCCTCCAGTGCTTCCTGACAATCGCGAAAGGAGGTCGAAGCGTCCGTGACTCGCTCTCCGTTCGAAACCGCCTTGATCGCCGGGCTGATGCTCGTGCTTCCATCGGTGTGTGCGGCGGATGAGCCCGATAACGCGGCCGCCGAGTCCGACAGCATCCAACTCATGCCCGATCCGCGCACGAGCATCGTGGACCTGTGCAAGAACCTGCTGGACCCGACCACTAGGGAACCGTGCATCCCGGCACGGCTGTCTCACCCCGCAGCGCTCAGGAGCCTTACCCAAGTCCGCCTGGAGCTCGACTCGCTTCGCCGAGAGCGGAGCGACGTGCGCGTAGTGGGTTCTTCTTTCGGAATCGCGTTCTCGGTCTTGGGGCTCGTCGCTGGTGCCTGGCTGTTGGCTATCGGCGTCGAAGGCGCGCGTGGCCCGATCGAACGGTGCGGCGGTGAATCTTGGTGTTTCAGCCGCCCTGCCCCCTACGGCGGCTCCGTGCTCATGGGGCTCAGCACGGTCGGAATGGTGCGTAGCGGCAAGAAGGCGCGCGTACGTGCAAAAAGGCGCCGCCACCTGAACCGACAGATATCCGAGCTCGCCGCGTATTGAGATGCCGACACCGAGCCCAGCGCTTTACCAACCGCCCTCTACTGAAATACCCTGCGCCACACAGTCGGGAGGAGGTTCGCTATGAAGATCCTATGTGCTTCGATGGTAGTGTGTGTGGGAGCGCTCGTCGGTTGTGGTGGCAATGATGATGGGAGCGCGAGCAATGTGCAGAATGCAGCCGCCCGATTCGCGAATCCGGATGGGACGCTCACCGCAACAAACTCGAACGACGCGGTGCTCGAGGCGCTGCGGGCGACTCGCGCATTTGAATCGGGGCAAGGGATACTCGGAACCGGCATCGCGTGAGAAACCGACCTAAACGCGGTGACCGAAGTGAGTGGTTCTTTGCTAAGGTCACCTTCGTGCGCCACTCTCTGAAGATCATCGCTATCGGTCGCGCGCTGCTACCGATGATTGCGGCCATTGCCGTCGCGGCGGGGTGCCAAACGAGTGCCGAGGACTCGGCTCCCCGCCCTACTCCGCCGGAAGCCCCGCCAGGCCACGCTCCGCAACCTGCGCCCTCGCCGCCTGAACACCCGAGTAAAGCGCCTGAGCCAGGTGCGCCTGAGATTGATTGGAGGTCAACGGAAGCGCTTGAGCAATGGAAGCAAGCGCGCGACGATCGTTACGCTCGTGACGCTGAGCGCAAGAGCAAAGGGGTTCAGCCGCCCGCGCCACCACGTGATTTAGATTTAACGGAAATGGAAGAGGCGCTCAAGGCTTTCCCGAAGACTGCAGACGGTAAACCGATTATCTACCAGGACCCCTCTTCTCCGGTTGCACTTGTATATGACAAATCTAAACGAGACACGCCGGTGACCCATTACGCCGGGTGCCTCGATCGAGTCCTCGCATGCGCGAGAGCGAACACTATCGAACACTTTCCGGCATGCGTTCCGATGATCAAACGTTGCCCAGACAACCGGGGCGGCGAGGATTGCTGCCCTACGGCTTGTGTTCAGCAGTTCCAAGCGCTGATCTCGGAAGGAAAGGAGGTCATGGATGCCATCGGCGAGTCCTTCATGGAAGGAGGCTGCATCGAGGGTTTTGAATCCCGCTCGCGCACGCCGGTGACGAAGGCGAATCTACCCCCAGCCCGTCACCAGAACGTGCCGACGGACCCGCCCAAAGCGGACAGAAGCAAACGCAAGGAAGTCGGCGAGAATTTCACGCTCATCTTTGGCGGGCTCAAGGATCGGTACAAGAACGACAAGACCCTACTCACCTTTCCCCCAACACCGGCCAAGGTACCGTGCGGTAAGCCGTACACTTGGACACAACAAGATATTGATAGGTGGAGCACGATTGGTTTCGCACCCAAGCAGCCATGCAACTACTCGTATTCTGTGGTCACGGGACCCAGCATTGGTTTGGGACCGAAGGACCTCCTGGTCATCCAGGCCGTTGGCGACTTGGATTGCGACGGGACGACGTCCTACTTCTCCAATGCCGTGGGCGAGCATACGACGGTATTTGGGAGGGAGCTGTATCACGCTCCGGGTGTCTACGCGACGAGGCGAGACGAGTAGACGCACGAGAGCGCTGTTCAGTCAGCCAGCCCGAAGACTAGCGCGGCGAGACGGCTGATGGCCCTGCAGAGACGCCTCGCGCCGGAAGAACGGCGACGAGCTCTATCGGTTCAAGTATAAGCTGCTCCCAGAGGACGGCCTCGCCGCGGAAGAGGTGAGCTGGCTCTGAGACCGCGGAGGATTCGATGTTGATGGTCAGGGGTCTAATAGGAGGGTTGTTTCAAGTCGCGTTGTTCGCGGCCCTGTTGTTGATTCCGGCTGGCACCTGGCACTGGCCGCGCGCGATCCAGTTCCTGGTGGCCTACAGCGTCGTCATGTCGGTCTCGGTCGTCACGCTTGCGCGCGTCGCCCCTGCCAGTCTCGAGGCTCGACTCCAACCACCGGTCGCGAAGACTCAGCCTGTGGCCGACCGAGTTATCACGTTTCTCATCATCCTCTCGTTCGCTGTCTGGCTTGCCTTCATCCCCCTCGATGTCTTCCACCTGCACTTGTTGCCAACACCTTCCCTGGGCATGTCCGTTTTCGGTGCGGTCTTGGCGCTTGCTGGGTATGGCCTCCTCATCGCGACACTGATTCAGAACGCGTTCGCGTTGCCCATCGTCAGAGAGCAATCCGACCGTGGCCACGTGCTGGTCGACACCGGGTTCTACGCGCACGTACGCCACCCTTTCTACGTAGGGTTCATCGCGTTTCTCGCAGGCCTCCCTCTTTGGCTGGAAAGCTACGCAGGCGTGCTTGCATTGCCCATCGTCCTCATC
>JAOTYL010000009.1 GCA_029861865.1 Myxococcales bacterium
TGCCGCCAGAACAAGCCGTGCCGCCCGTACCCGCCGTGCTGCCCGTACCCGCCGTGCCGCCCGTACCCGCCGTGCCGCCAGAACCGCCGATCGGACCGGCATTTGAATCACCACACCCGTACGCAGCCATGGCCACGACGAGGACGCCCCACGCACCCCAATTCCTCATCATGCGGCGGAGCATACCAGGCGCCGAGGGCTGGTACTAAGAAAAATAACCAGGCGGGCTCGTTCTCCGAAGCGGTCCCGACCCGCACGATACCCTCTCGAGTGGCTGGTGAGATAAGCTTCTTAGAGCAAAAAGGGGGACTCCATCAGTGGATACCGACTCGCTGGATCGATTCGGGACCCGTCTGGAAAAACGGTACACCCGCGCCCAAATGGAGGCACTTCTGCGTGATGCGGGGCTCACGGACATCCGATTCTGCTCGTCTGTGTTCTGGTGCGCGGTAGGCACTCGATCGCACTAACTGGACAGTGCATCTTCGACAAACTGCGCGACCCGTGGCCCTTGGGCCTCGATACAGTATTGGGTTTCGACCAGTCTCCGCCCGTTCTGAGAAAGCCTCCTGCGCAGTTCGTGAGACTCGAGGAGCGCCTTCAAATGCCGATACCAATCCTCTTCGGTTTGGGCGACGAGCCCATTTTCGCCATCGACGACGAAATCGCGAGCCCCCCCTACCCAGGAAGAGACAAAAGGTACGCCCACGGCCATGTACTGGATCTGTTTAAAACCGCATTTGCCCTGGTAGACCGGCTCGCCGTGCATGGGCGCAAGTCCGATGTCGATCCGTTGAAACTCCCTGATCTCGTCGGCGAGCCGCCACGGCCGTGACCGCAGCTCGACCGTGCCCAACCCGAAGTCCTCGCCAGCGCCGACGACGTGCACCTCGAAGTCATATCCCTCGGCGCGAAGCTGGCGCAGCACCGGCTCCACCAACTCGAGTTGGTGTGCCGTGGTGTGCGTGCCCACCCATCCAATTCGCGCGGGCCCGTCACCATAGAGCTCGCCTCGCAATCGACCGGGCCATGGAGTCCACGCCTTGGAAGACACCACCGTGGGAACCACCATGACGTTGGCGTTGACCTCACGGGCGCGGGCAGCGAGGTAGTTTGAACCTGCGATGACGCCTGCGGCATGCCGCATCGTATACCAGCACTTGTTCGGGTCTTTGAGCGCGCGTGCGGCGATCGGGTGTATGGACCTCTGTAGGTTGAGTTCCCAGATCGCATCGTCGAAATCAAAAATGATGGGGAGCTTCTTCAACGAACGCAGGATGAACTCGATGTACGGTGGACCGATTAACGCCGCCTCGCGCTGAATGAAGACCGCATCCACATCGACGACCTTGAGGGTCAGCGCCAACCTTTCGACCGAACGTGCGGCGAGATACCTCGCCTTCTTGAACCCTCCGCCCTTCGTGTAAAAGCCGCTCAGGAACGCATCATCGACAAAGGGCTCGAAGTGCACCTCCCATCCACGGGCGCGGAGGTACGGTAACATTTTCGTGACGCGAAAGCGTGTCGCCGCCGCACTCTCCGGATACGTAGCTAGGGCCAGAATGCTTCGCTGCCGACTCATGCGATCACGCCGCGTCTAGCACAGGCTTCGGGGCTCTGCGAAGAGTGCGCGCGGGAGAACGAGCCCGAAGAGGCTTGCCCAACACGAGGAGCAGGGCGACGAAGAACGGTAGGAGAAGGCTTCTATATCTCGACAGGGTGCCGAGGTTGCTGGACGCGAACCCGACCGCGATGCCAAACGCGATCACGAACACGACGCAGAACACCAAGAGAGGGCTATCCGCGATCTGACGACGTACGTTCCCGAGGTTTCGGGTGACGAGAATGCGGGCGAAGAGGAGAGTGAGCACCGTGGTCTCCACCGCATTGACCAAGGTGAGCAGATTGTGCACCTCGAAAAGAACAGGACGAAAAAGCGAAGTCAAGAGCGCAGCAGGCGCGTATGCGAACTGGCCGACGAGCGTGGTCGGGGTCCCGCCACCCAACACATAGGCGCTGCCGCCGCGCCGGCCGAGCTGCTGAAGGTCGGAGGTTCGAGCGGCGAAGGTGTCGAGGGCGTACTCGGGGAAGTAATATTCGAGCACGATGATGCCGCCAATGCCCAACACGGCGGCCACGGCGAGATAAGCAGGCTGAATACGCACTCGGCCCCGCTTGAGGCTACGAGCCCAGTAGTACCAGCTGCCGCCTGCCAGGACGAGCGGGAACAGGATGTACGGCTTGATGAGCAAGATCGGGATCGTGCCGGCCATTGTGAGCGCCCAGCCGGGAGCCGCACGGCCCTCCCTAATCCACAGATGAAGACCCAAAAAACTCCAACCAAATCCGGCCACGGCCAACGCTTCTTTGATTAAGCCTGAAGACCAGAACACGAATGACGGTACGAAAAGCGCTGCGATCGCCAGGGGCCAACGGAACGTCGCATCGAGGTTCGCTCGAAAGACGCGGTATATCGCGACCTTTCCACATAGTGACAACATCGCGAAGGCGATGCAGGCGGCGTACTTGGAGGGGCCGAGGAGATAGAATGCCCAGGCGGCGAGTGCCGACATGGTGCCCGTACCGGTTCCGGCGCCGATGATGTCTAGCGGGAGATGAGGCCGGTTGTGCAGTAGAAGCGCCGTCACCTCAGGAATGATGTGTAGCGGGTCACGCTCCATCATCTGAGCCAGGATCTCCCCGTAGCTGAAGTACAAGAACATATCACCGCCTCCGTAGAAGCTGAGCGTGAGGGGCACCTGAACGCAGGCAAAACCCACGTGTAAGAAGAACGAGACCGCTACCCATCTTTGCTCGCGTCGCGAGAAACCCATCGAGGATGCAGCGACTAGGACGCCGCCCACCGAGGTCACGAGTAATATCGAAAAGACGTCGTTCATCGCCCCGTCGTCAATCTAACAGAAGGCAACTTACGCCTCGATATTTCGCCGGTTGAGCTTCCACCAAGATTGAAACATGAGAATAGCCCAGAGTTGGTGTTCGTGGTTTCCGCGCCCTGCTTGGTGTGCGTCCCATGTGCGCCTGACGACGTGAGGGTCGAGGATGCCATCCGCGCTGAGGGCGTTGTAATCGACCAGGTCGGCCGCCCAGTCCTTGAGCGGGCCACGGAGCCACTGGCCCACCGGTACCCCGAATCCCATCTTCGGTCGTTCGAACAGGGCGGTTGGAACATGGCGCGCAAGCACCTGCCTCAAGATCCACTTTTGGGTTCGACCGTGGATCTTCCAGTCCAGGGGGAGCTGCCAGGCAAGCTCCACCACCTCGTGGTCGAGTAGCGGGACCCGCGCCTCGAGCGATACCGCCATCGAAGCGCGATCGACCTTCGTCAGGATGTCGTCGGGCAGATACTGAACCAAGTCCTGGAACATCATCTGCGCCGCGAACGGACCGTCGAAAGGGTCGGCCCCTGGCAGTGTCTGCGGATCGAAACGGCCGACCATCACTTCCTCGGGATCGACCCAGTGAGACCGTAGCCTCCCGTAAAACTCGTCCAGCGTGCTGACTTCGGCGAGGGCAGCAATCTTGTGCAGCTTGTCGCCCGGAAGCCTGATCGCATCGCCCAACCCGACGGCGCGAAACGCCCGATCCCAATCATCGACCTGGATCAGCTTGAGGGCGCCCAGTGCCTTCTTGGCGCTCTTGGGCAAACGATCCGCGACCTCCCACAGTCGCGGAGCCCATGCGTGTCGGTTGTAGCCCGCAAAGAGCTCATCGCCGCCGTCACCGGAGAGCGAGACCGTCACGTGCTGGCGGGTGAGCCGGGATACCATCAACGTCGGAATCTGCGAGGAGTCTGCGAAGGGCTCATCCCAGTGGCGGGCCACTTCCGGGACGATCGCCAACATGTCAGCCGGATTGGCGATCAGGGTGTGATGCTCACAGCCTAGATGCTTAGCCACCGCCTCGGCGTGACTCGATTCGTCGTATCCCGAGGCTGTGTTGCCAATGCAGAATGTCTTGACGGGGTTTGAAGCGCTTTGCTGCATCATGGCGGCGACCGTCGATGAATCGATGCCCCCCGACAAGAACGCCCCGAACGGAACGTCGGAGCGCATGCGCAGGGTGACCGATTGTCGGATCCGGCGCTCGAGCTCTTCGATCGCATCCTGTTCGCTTCCTTTGAATGGCTGACTCAGCCCCTCTTTCGCGATTCGTTCAGCGGACCAGAATTTGTCCTGTGTTCCCGTGGATTGAGGTCCGCTGAACCAAATGATCGTGCCCGGCGGCACCTTGTGAACGTGCTGGACGATGCACTCGTTGCCCGGAACGACACCGTAACGAAGGAAGGCCGCGACGGCGGAGCGATCGAGCCGCGGTTGGAACGGAGGGAGCTCGTAGAGCGCTTGGAGCTCGGATACGAACGCGATGCCGAAGCTGCTTTGCACGTATAGAAGGGGTTTGATCCCCAAGCGATCCCGAACGAGCGACAAGCGCTTCGCTTCGTCATCCCACAGCGCAAAGGCGAACATCCCGCGAAACTGTTCCAGTGCACTCTGCAAACCGAACGCCTCGATCGCTTCGACCACCACCTCGGTGTCGGAGCGACCTCGCCATGCGATACGGAAGCCTTGCCTTTGCAAGTCCGCGCGAATTTCGGGCGCGTTATAGACCTCGCCGTTGTAGGTGATGCAGTGACGACCCGATTGAGACCACATCGGCTGCTGCCCTCGGTCGCTGAGGTCTACGATCGACAGCCGTCGATGCCCAAAACCGACGCCCGACTCGCGGTCGAAGAAGCTTCCCGATGCATCTGGGCCGCGATGCACGAGCGTAGCCGTCATCCGGTCGATCCACTCGAGGGCGGTGCTCTCGGCGACCGAATCCGCGCACCACAATCCTGTTATCCCGCACATTTCGGTTCGTACACCCCGGGCGCCTTCGCGCCGGGCCGAAGATAGCCGCAAGGGAGGGCGGCCGCATCCCAAGCCGCTGCGAAGACTTTGAGTCCGTGACATCCATGATCTACCCTCCACCATGAACGTGTTCGCCGTCAGCAGGCGCCTCCCGATCGCGCCGGACACTGCCTTGCTGTGCGCAATCATCCTCGTTGCACCGGAGCTCTTCGGCGGTGCTTTCCCTTGGGCGGTCGTCGTGATTGCAGGGCTCAGTGTTGCGTCTCTCGGAACGGCGCTGTGGGTGCGTCGGTCCGCAGCGACTCCAGTGGTCGACGGCGTGTTCATCGCGATGGGCGTGGCATGGCTTTGGACCTGCCTCCAGACTGTTCCGCTGCCCTCGGTGGTCGCACATGCGCTCGGCTTGGGGTCCGTGCAGAGCTCCGAGCGCCTGCAGGGCTTGGCCTGGGGAGGCACGGTCCCGTTTACCATTTCGTACGACCCCGGTTCGACCCAGCTGCAGATCCTGATCGGCATCGCCATTGTTGCTGGGTTTCTTGCCGCGCGGCTTGGCGGGCCATCGGGGCTGAAACCGATCGCCATCGCGACTGTCGCGTCCGCCGTGCTGATCGGTCTCGTCGGATTCGCTCACCGAGCCGCCGGTGCGGAGGCGCTATTCGGCATTTACTCGCCGAGATTCAGCGCGACCCACTTGCTCACGCCGCTGATGAACGGCAACCACCTCGGCGGCTTTTCCTTGATGGGTGCATTGATCGCCGCCGGCCTTGCCGTGCAAGAAGGTGGACGACCGAGGCGCGTCTTCTGGGTCGCCGCGTCGGCGTTCTGCGCCATCGTCGTCGCGTTTACGCTCTCCCGCGGCGCAATCGGGGCGCTCTTGTTTGGGTTCGTGTTGCTCGCCGCTTGGCTTGTTCGCAGCAAGCGGTCCGACGGCCGTGGGGCAGCGATTCCCGTCGCCGTCGTGGGGGCTGCGGTTGCGGGCGTCGTAGCCTTCGCCGGCCTCGAACCGATCCTGAGGCGCTTCGAGACGCACGGTCTCGACAAGCTCGAGGTCGCCGCCCGCGGCTTTCGCCTGCTGGAGGGCTCAGCATGGTGGCTCGGCGTGGGTCGAGGTGCCTTTTCTTCCGCTTTCGTCAGTCACGAAGGCTCTCTCGATCGCTATACCCATCCCGAAAATCTACTCGTCCAATGGACCACCGAGTGGGGGGTGCTGATCGCGGGGGCACTGCTCTTGGTGTTGATCCTCGCTTTGTGGAAACGATTCCGTACCGCCGAGCAGCCGATCTTCGCCGCCGTGTGCATCGCGATCTTCGCGTTGAGCCTTCAAAACCTGGTCGACTTTGGTCTTGAGATGGCTGGGATCGTCGTCGTCGTGGCTGCGCTACTTGGTGCGCTGTTGTCCACGCACAGCACGTCGTCTTCCAAACGCTCCCGTTGGCTCGTGCTCGCAACCTTCGGGGTCTTCGCCACGGTGCTGGCGGTGTTGTTTCCCCGTGTCCTCGGAAGTGACACACAGTCGATCGTCGATCGGTTGACTCAGTCCATGCAGGCCGATGACGAAGCCGGCTTCCAGGCCACGTTGCGGCGGGGACTTGCGCTTCATCCAGGCGAGCCAGCCTTCGCGCTGCTGGCGGGGACCTATGCTGGCATGAAGAGACGCCCTGATGCTGCGCGTTGGCTGTCGGTCGTCATGGAGGAAGCACCGGGTTGGGCCGCCCCCCACGCGGTCGCCGCACAGTGGCTGTTCGCCGAGGGACGAACCGAGCAAGCGCTGATCGAGATCCGTGAGGCTGAGCGAAGACAAGCGCGTAGTGGCTACGCAGTATTGTGCGAAATCCTTACTCGGCATCCACAGATGGAGTACATCGAGAGTGCGGCGCCGTCGCAGGACCTACGCATCGGATACTTGGAGCGAACCGCTTCGTGCCCCGGGCTACCGGACGACCTGCGCGCGGAGATCGACAGCCTGATTCTTCAGCAGGAGCCGACGCGCGTGGCTCCAGTTCTGCGCGAGGCGCAACGGCTGATGACGCGCGATCGAAAAGACCAGGCGATCGCTCTCCTCGAGCGGGCCCTCGAAGACCATGCGGACGCCGCGAACCTCTGGTTGGCGCTCATTCGCGCCCAACTGAATGCTGGTAACCCGGAAGAAGCGCGACTGGTCTTGGAGCAAGCAAAGTCGGTCGGCCTCGGGACTCCAGCGTTGCTCGAGGCCCAGGCCCGCGTCGAAGCCGCGCTGGGCCAAACCGACGAGATGCGCGCCACCATCACACGCGTACGCGGACAGTCGCGAGGCGAGAGCCGTTTGGTGGCCTCCTCCTTCATGTTGGAGGGCGAGCTCGAGGCTTTGCTGGGAAACATCGACGAGGCGCTGACTGCCTATGCGGCTGCAGACGCTGCGAGCCCGGCCACACCCGCCCTTCAACGAGCCGCTGCGCTTGCGCTCGAATCGGGGCGACCCGCCCAAGCACGCCGAATGTATCGGACGCTCTGTCTACGCGAACCCGGTGGATCCGCGTGCGCGCGGGAGGCTCGGCTTGCAAAGGAAACCCGGGAAGCACCGCCCTAGAGACCGATACCTTGACCGTGTGGCCCAGATCGAGAACGCTAGAAGCGGGGAGTGGAAAGCAGAGAACAAAGCGCCTTTGGAGAGGAACCCGAGGTAGATCTTCGCGAGATCGCTCAGGTACTCCGGGAGTACAAATGGGTCATCGCCAGCATCACCGCGGTCGCGGTCATCGCGGGGGTGATGTGGACCCTTGGCACGACCAAAATCTACGAGGCCACCTGCACCATCGAATACGACCCCAATCCGTCGAAACCACTCGGTGGCCGGGTCGAGGACGTCGCGGATCCGATCGGTAACTTCTGGGCAACGAGGGAATTCTTCGAAACCCAAAACTTGGTGATCGCGAGTCGGGATGTCGCGGGACGCGTCGTACAGAAGCTCGGATTGCACGAGGATCCGACGTATCTGGCGCAGGACGATGACGCGACGGGCCCCACAGGGGATCTCGAAGCCACCACGCTCGCACTTCAGTCGCGCCTCACCGTAGAACCCGTACCTGATACGCGCTTGGTCATGATCCACGCACGCGATGTTAAGCCCGAACGCGCCAGGCTCATCGCAGACGCGGTGGCCGACGCTTACGTACAAAGGACGATCGAAGACCGACTCGAGTCGACCGACCGGGCGAAGGACTGGCTCGAAAGCCAACTCGCGACGCTTCGCGAGGAGCTCGACGAGGCCGAGCTGGCACTGCACAGCTTCAAAAAGGGGCACAATGTATTGTCGGTCTCGATGGAGGACCGCCAGAACCTCGTGGCCAGTGATGTTCAAACGACGCACAACAAGCTGACCGAAACACGCAACCGACGCATCGAGCTCGAAGCTCGATTGAAACGCCTCAAAGCCTCACTTGGCAAGCGAACCACCGCGGTCGACCCGGCGGTCATGGCAGAACATGAAGAGTTGAGCGCTTTGGTGACCGAGCTTCGCGACAATAGGAAGCAGCACGACAGCCTGGCTGTGAAATACGGCGAGGAGCACCCCACGATGAAGTCGCTCGCCGAAGAAATCGGAGTGCTCGAGGCGCAGCTCGCTCAGGAGAAAGCCGCAATCATCGCGTCGGCGGAGCACGATCTGGAACAGGCCAAGGCTGTCGAAGGCGGGCTTCGCTCGGCGGCCGGCGAGGCGCACTCTGCAGGTCTCAACCTGAATCTCCGCGAGATCGAATACCGGCGCCTGAATCGCAACCGAGACAACAAGGCGAAGCTCTACGAGATCGTTCTGCAGCGTCTCACGGAGACCGACCTGACACGGATGCTCAAGACTACACATGTTCGAGTGCTCGATCGCGCGCTTCTCCCAGTCAACCCGGTGAGCCCGAACCTCGTCAAGAACATTGGCGCCTCCTCGCTAGCCGGTCTGTTGCTCGGTCTGGCAGCGGCCTTTTTCACAAGCCGGCTCGACCGCACGGTTCGCTCTGTGGAGTCGGTCGAAGGCCTCGGAGTCCCGGTACTTGGCGTAATCCCGCATTTGGGCGGCACCGAAGCGCGAACCAAACCTGAGGCGAGGGCCGGTCCCAAACAGGTCAGCCCCGCCCGCGTATTAGAGGAGTTAATCGTCCTCGAGCAACCAATGTCTCCAGCGGCAGAGACATTTCGGATGGTGCGTACCAATCTGGCGTTCATGTCACAGGAGGATCCGATCCGAAGCTTCGTGGTGACGAGTGCACTACCGCTCGAGGGCAAAACCACGGTCGTGAGCAATTTGGCCATCACTCTGGCGCAGTTCGGCCGCTCCGTGCTCCTCGTCGACTCGGACTTGCGACGACCAAGGATTCACCGCATCTTCGAAATCGGCAATGAGGTCGGTCTCACGTCATTGGTCGAAGGCCACACTACGCTGAACCAAGCCATCCACCAGACCAAGATCGATGGGCTGAGCGTGCTCACCGCAGGACCGATTCCACCCAACCCTTCCGAGCTGCTTCACTCCGCCGCCTTTGAACGACTCAGGGAAGACCTGTTGAACCACTTTGATTGGGTGCTGTTCGACAGCCCGCCCCTGGGCGCCGTTACCGACGCGGCAATTCTCGCCCCTCAGCTCGACGGAGTGCTGCTCGTGGTTCGCGCGGGACAAACCACTGTGCATTCGCTCCTGGGGGCCAGGAAACAGCTGAACAGCGTCTCTGGCCGACTGCTCGGTGCAGTCTTGAACGACATCGACGTCAGGATTAAGGGCTATCGCTACGGCGCGGGTGCGTATGGGTATCGGAGCGCGCACGGGTATGCACCCGTCACAGAAGGCGCGGACGCCGCCTAGGCGATAGTGTGGGGGCGGTGGGGCGGGACAAATTGACGGGCCGTAGGCCCGACCGGGATCACCCCAAAACCTTCTTGGCCCGTTCGAAGCGAGCGGCGCGAGCCTTTGAAGCGACCTGCAGCAGGGGTTGATCACGCTCCCAGCGATCTCGTTCGTCCCCCGGCGCGCTGTCCAAGAGCCGCGCGAGGTCTTCGCCCGCGACGAGACGTGTCACGCGCTGGTAGACCCCATGGAGCGCAATGTGTACGCGTGGATCGAGTGGCGAGGCGTCCCGCAAGCGATCGAGAGCGACGAGGTCTGCGCTGAGCTCTGCGATCAGAGTCGTCGGCGCCTGCGCTCGGCGAGCCAAACCGACCAGGTAGCCCAAGGTCGCTCCGACGACGTGGATATCCTCGATAGTCCGGAAGGGCTTCACGTAATCGAGATAGCCGTCTCCCGACAGACGCTCGCTTTCAAGAACCTCGACCGCCTCGAGCCGGACACTCGTGTGAGGGACTTCGGGCACGAAGGGAGTTTCTGGCAGCTTCTGAAGCACGACACCTTGACGGCTCGCGGGGATCTGCACGACGGCTAGATCGGGCCGGCCGTCGGGCTTCTCGCCCACCCTGGCCACGATGAGGAGCGTCTCGGCAAGGGTTCCAAAGGTGACGAAGGTCTTCGTGCCGCGCAGCTCGTAGCGGTCGCCTTTGCGCTCGAGCGTCGTCTCGATGGCGCGGGGGCTGTTCCCGGTGGCTTCGGTGACACAGAGCGCGCAGGGAAGGCGTACACCAGCGACCATGTGCTCGAGGGCCGCCGGGTAACCGACCGCGAACGCGAACCCGAGGCGGTCCACGCGCGAGGCCACCGCGACGGCTGCCGTAAACGGAGACGCACCCGAGGAGCGCTCACGCCCGTACGCCTCCCAGACCTCGGCGAGGCTTCGTTTTCGCTCGGCGCTGGCGTCCCCCTTCAGGACGTCGAGCAGCGGCAGCCCGGTTACATCCACCGCCGGAAGGTAGCATCCGACCGGCCAGACTTGGAGTCGGCAACGAAATGCCGTTGCTCGACGTCATGTCGTCAACGACATCGCGTTGACGCCCGCCGCAAGACCCGGGATAACTCCAGTTCCCGGCTGGCACGAAGCGTGCTTCGTCGAGCCGCAGGCAAGCACCACATCGGAGGAAATAGAAGCCATGTCAGAGCTCAAGGGCACCAAGACCCACCAAAACCTCAAAGACGCATTCGCAGGCGAGTCCCAGGCGAACCGCCGCTACCTCTACTTCGCGAAGGTCGCGGACGTCGAAGGGTATCCCCAGGTCGCGGGGAACTTCCGGGAAACGGCCGAGGGGGAAACAGGCCATGCGCACGGTCACCTCGACTACCTGAAGAAGGTCGGCGATCCGGCAACGGACCTGCCGATCGGCGACACCGCGCTCAACCTCGCGGCCGCCGTTGCCGGCGAGACCCACGAGTACACCGATATGTATCCGGGGATGGCCAAGACAGCGCGACAGGAGGGCTTCGACGAGATCGCGGATTGGTTCGAAACCTTGGCCAAGGCAGAAAAGTCGCACGCTGGGCGTTTTCAGTCGCTGCTCGACGACATCTCCTAGCCATTGGCACGCGTGGGCGAAGAAGCCGACAAGAGACAGATCTCGTACATGCCGACCGACGGGTTGAGCTACGACCCGACCGAAGAGAAGTACTGGGATAAAGACGCGCTCGATAAGGAAGTCGAGCGCGTCTTCGAGGTCTGTCACGGCTGCCGCATGTGCTTCAAGTACTGCGACTCGTTTCCGATCCTTTTTTCAGCGATCGACGAAGAGCACGACGGTAACGTGAACAAACTCACCGCGCTCGACACGCAGCGGGTGATGGACGCGTGTTATCAGTGCAAGCTTTGCGAGGTGCAGTGCCCGTATACCCCGCGGGACGGGCACGAATTTGAAGTCGACTTTCCGAAGCTCGTCCACCGCTACACGGCGATTCGGCGCAGAAAGCATGAGGCGCCGCACAAGTTGCGATTGAAGGTGTTGGAAGATCCCGATCGGGCCGGGGCCTTCGCCCGGGCGAGCTTCGGCGTTGCCAACGTGATGAATCGCGTGAGCATCCATCGATGGTTCTTGGAAAAGCTCGTCGGGATCGATCGTCGGAAGCTCCTTCCAGACTTCGCCCAGACGACCTTCGAGTCGTGGGCACGCGGGGCCGGGCTGATGAACAAAGGGGTCGGAGGCGAGGTCGTGCTTTTCCAGACCTGCTACGTGCAAGCCAACGAGCCGCAGATCGGCATGGATACCATCGAGGTGTTCGAGAAGAACGGCGTCGACGTGCGATGTGAACGCGGACTCGAATGTTGCGGCATGCCGGCGTGGGAGGGCGGCAACCTCGAGCTGCTTCTCAAAAAAGCGCACGTCAATCTCGACCGATTGCTTCCCTACGTCGAAGCGGGCGCCAAGGTCGTGGCCATCAACCCGACGTGCTCGATGATGCTGCGTCGCGAGTGGCCCGAGCTCCTCGAAGGCGAAGACCGCGCCAGGGCAAAGAGGCTAGCCGAAGCGGTGGCCGACCCGAACGAGTTCCTTTGGTCCCTTCGCAACGAGCCACGATTCAACACCGATTTCAAGAGCTCCCCGGGCACACCGGTCGCCTATCACGCACCTTGCCATTTGCGCACCCAGGGCGTGGGCTTCAAAGGACGAGATCTTTTGCGTAAGATTCCCGGCGTGAGCCCGGCGACCATCATGGAATGCTGCGGACACGATGGCACTCACGCGATGACCGTCGAAGGGTTCGAGTACTCGATTAGGGCGGGACAGAAGGCTTTTGACGGGATGAAAGAAATCGACGCGGAGATATGGTCGACCGACTGCCCGCTCGCGGCGATTCAGTTCCAGCAGCACGCAGGCGTCAAGCCGATGCATCCGATGTCGATCCTCGCACGGGCGTATCGGGAGGACGGCTTCGCGTCGCCGAAGGCCCTGCCCGGGACCCCAACGCCGGAGGGACGATCATCATGAAGCCAATCGAACGGGGGGAGATTCTCGACTATGTCACTTACGGCGAAAGAAGGGACGCGATTCGGGCCGACGCGCTCCAGGCCAAATCCGAGCGTCGCATCATCGTGGGCGAGCACTTCACGTTCTTGTTCGAGAACCACGAAACCGTGCGTTATCAGATTCAAGAAATGATGCGCGTCGAGAAGATCGTCAAAGAAAATGATATCGAGCACGAGATCAAGACCTACAACGAGCTCATCCATCCGGCGGGGTCGCTCGGTTGCACCCTCTTGATCGGGATCGACGACCCGGCCGAGCGAGACGCGAAACTCAAAGCGTGGATCGGGCTCAATGACCACATCTATGCAAAGCTCCCTGACGGCACGCGTGTGAAACCGACCTGGGACCCTCGACAGGTGGGCGATACCCGGTTGTCGTCCGTCCAGTACCTCACCTTCGAGCTCGGGCCCGAAGCACCGATCGCCATCGGCATCGACATGCCGGGGATCGAGGCCGAAACCGAGCTATCGGACGCCCAACGCGAGGCGCTAGGCCGGGACTTGGCTTAGGCGCCGTCGACGACTGAGCGACTAGGGCGCAAAAAAGATCGGGTTGGTCACCCCGAATGGGAGTCGGCCCGGGTGAACTGGATCGAGGGTTTGCGCTTGATTGTTGCGACTCTCGATCGTCGGATCGTAGGCGCCCCGTGCGTGGAATACGACCCAGTCGGTGCCGTCGGGCACCTCGACCACGTCCAAGAAGCGGGACACCGACAGGTTGTCGATCGCCATACCGGTCGCGATGACTTCATTCGTGATGACTTTGTTGGAGCTCCTCCACATCTCGATGAGCTCGACGTTCCCAACCCAGAGCGGGGCCTGAACCTGAATCTCGATCGGGTAGGGGCCTGGGCCTGTGATCGTGTCTCCCGGCTGCACTCCTTCACTCGTCGGGCGAATGTAGATGCCGCCGTTGATCACCGAACGGCCGTTCCTGATGAGATTCTTCATCGTCTGCGGCGGGTCGGTGCCGGCCCGAAACGTTTCTGGATCATCGTCCGTTCCCACAAACACGCAGGTTCGCGGATAGCCTACCGGACTGCCGTCCATGATGATGTGGCTATCGGACGACCCCACAGCGAACATGCCGTTGGGTCTTTCGTCGCTGTTCAGCAGACCGAACCAATCGTCGACCGTGCCGATCTCGCCGCTGTTGTCTTCCAGCGGAGGTCCCGGCCAGATCCGGCCAGCGTCTTGCTTGTTTTCGGCAAACGAGCGGTCGTTGAAGACCTCGACGACTTGGAACTCACGGTCCCACCATGTTTCGGGGTCGATGTCTGTGCGCTGGATCGTGTCGGTGACTGGGTCGTAATCGACGCCGCCCGCGTTGGTGAAGGCGTTTGTACCGGAGAAGTAGTAGAAGCCGATAAGCTCACCGAAGCTGCCTGCGGTGCCCGGCCTGGGGCGTGGGTGAAAGATGATCACCTCGGCTTGTCTGGCGCGCGCGTCGTTCATCACCCGAACGGGTTCAAAGATCTCCACGGCGCCCGACGCGTCGAACCCGCTCCACAAAACGGCGCCATCATTCGGCACGGCGGGGTCGAGGTCAGGCTCCATCGGAAAGGCGCCGAAATGACCAAACGACTGAGTTGTCAGCTCGAGCGCCGAAAACCCATACATCCACGCCCCGAGGCCTAGCGAAGCCACCACGGGCTCGAAGCCCACGACGAACTCGTGATCGGTCCGTACCGGAAGCTCGACGCCGTCACCGGCTGCGGCCATCAACTTGAATTCCGGCGCATCGGTCGCGTCGGGCGAGCGATGGGTATGGATATGGAAGTCCCCGCACATGACGCCCGTCGAATCGACGACGCGGGTGAGCTGGGCGTTCACGTCTCTGACTTCGCCAGCAGCAACGTCCGTGACAACCGTATCGACGATGTCGTATTCGTAGCCACGCGACACGACGACCCGATGGTCGCCCGGCGGCACGCTCAAGACCGCCTGTCCGTCGGTCGGAAAGACCACGTGGAGGCGATCGTTACGGGGTACGAAGGGCTCGCCGAACCTGCTCGGGGGCTGAAACACGTCCGCGCCGTCGGGGGACATCACCTGCACGCGAACCGGAAGCGGCATGCTCGAAGCATCGGTAGCCGTGACCCGGATGGCACCCTTTTCCGGAAGCATCAAATCGGCGGATGCGCTCGCGACGTCGACCATCACCGGAGGCTCCGAAATTCCATCGCCCCGCCGATAGGCAACGAGTTGAACCTCTTGGCCTGCCGGGACGCTCACCGAATACGAGCCGTCGGCGCCGCTGGTCGATCGGGTCAGATAGACGGGATCAGCGCCCGTGGTCTCGGCGTGCACCCGAACCCCTTCGGCGGGGGTAGTATCCGCGTGACGTACCGTACCGGTGATCGTCCGGGTCGACTCCCCCTTGTTGCGCGCGATCGCCTGGAGCAGACCATCGATCCCGGGCGACCCGACGTGAACCTGCACGAGGTGCTCCCGTTTGTCGGGTTCGAACTCGATCGGCTGTTTTCTGTTGAGCGGCAAGATGCCGGAGACCTCGGGGTCGGTGATCCCGAAACCAGCCCCGAGCTTGAGCGCGGATTCCATCGGACCCGACGCGTCTTCGATGGCATAGCTGGCCGCGTCGTCATCGGCGAACGCCATGTAGGCATAGTCGAGGGTCAAATCGCCGGTGCCGAAGCCCTGACCGGGGACGTAGGGGTCCATGCGTCTGCCCTGAAGCATCAGATACGTCGGCTTGGTGTTGGTGAGGGCGGTGTCGACCGTGTAGTACACGTCGAGGTGCTCGGCGCCCGGTGCAAGCTCGTAGTCTACCTGGACGCGGGTGCTCTGGAAGGTCTCATCGCTCGGAGGCGGCCCTCCCAAGAGAATGCCTCCAAAAGTCGTTGGGCCGGTCGGTGAGTTCAACAGATCTTCGAGCAACGGGATCGCCCGAAGCGGCCCTTCGGCGCGGACGATCGCGGGGTTTCCATCGGTGCCATCGTTGATCAACGAAACCGCATCGGCCGCGACGAAAAAGCGCCGCAGGCCTATGCCGAATTCGTTGAAGTCGGCGCGGTCGACGAGCTCGCCGACCTCATAGCGCGCGATGCCTGTGATGCTCCCACCGAAGGGCGAGTAGAGATCCGACACCCGAGCGTCCTCGATGATCAACGCGATGTGCTCGTTGACGAGCGCGAAATCGCCCGCTTGCCAAACGGCCAAGCCGTTTGGATCGTCCGGAAGCTGCGCTTCGGACAGGCGCCCCGCGCGAACCTCTCCGGGGCCGATGTCGAGGTCGAGCGAGTCATCCCCACCCGACCCACCGATGCCACCGGGGCCCCCGTTGTCATCACCGCCGCATCCCCACACGGCGATTCCCATGATCAAAACCAAAAGTAAACGCATGCGCCCTTGTACCACCGAAAGCGCACCCGTTGCCAACGGTCCCTGCAAGCCCTAGGCAGATTCGCGGCGGGAGCTTGTCGCCGCCCCGTTCCAGCCTTAAGGTCCAACCCTAGGAGAACCTGAATGCTGAGAATTCTTCTGTTTTTAGCCACAAACTTCGCTGTTTTGGTCATGGCGGCCATCGCCATGTACGTCCTGACGGCGCTAGGGCTCATTCCGGCGGATGCCCCGTACACCCAGATGCTGATCTGGTGTGCCCTATTTGGCTTCGGGGGCTCGATCTTCTCGCTTGCGATTTCCAAGTGGGTGGCGAAGAAGTCGACCCGAGCGCACGTCATCGAGACGCCCTCCAACGAAATTGAGCGCTGGCTTTTGAGCACGGTCGAGCGGCAAGCCAAAGAGGCCGGCATCGGGATGCCCGAAGTCGCCGTGTTCGACTCACCCGACCCCAACGCGTTCGCAACCGGCATGTTTCGAAACAACGCCCTGGTAGCGGTGAGCACGGGCCTCTTGCGGCTGATGAACAAACAGGAGGTCGAAGCCGTTCTGGGCCATGAAATCTCTCACGTCGCCAACGGAGACATGGTGACGCTGACGTTGATCCAGGGCGTGCTCAATACGTTCGTGCTGTTCATCGCGCGAATCATCGCCAGCCAGTTCGATCGAGGGCGTTTCCTCATTTACATGGCGCTGCAGATGGTCTTCGGGATCCTCGCGAGCATCATCGTCGCCTGGTTCTCGAGGCGTCGTGAGTTCCGGGCCGATGCGGGTGGGGCCGCGCTCGAAAGCCCCGGAGCCATGGCGGCCGCGCTCAATCGACTGCGCACCATGCGGGACGCGCCCTCTCAGCTCCCCGACAACCTGACCGCCTTCGGGATCCGAGGCGAAGGGATGCTCAAGCTCATGGCGACACACCCCCCGCTCGAAGAACGAATCGCCCGCCTCCAAGCACAATAAAAGGGGACTGTCCCCTTTTACTGCTCGACGGTGACGCCCTTCCAGAAGGCGACGTGGTCTTTGATGTTGGCCGCCGCCTGCTTGGGGGCGGGGTAGAACCAGGCAGCGCTCTCGTTTCGCGCGCCATCGACGACGACGTCGTAGTAGCTGGCGGTCCCCTTCCAACCGCACACCGTCTGGTGAGCGCTCGGCTCGAAGAATTCGTCTTTGATGGTGCTTGGCGGGAAGTACACGTTCCCCTCGACGACCTCGAATTCGTCGGATTCTGCGATGACCGTACCCTGCCAGATTGCTTTCGCCATGGATCCTCCTTCTTGCCATGACGTACCACGTTCGGTAGGACCCGTTTCATGGGGGGGCGCGTATTCTTATGCTCGATGATCATCTTGGGGGTCTCGGCCGGGTGCGAGAAGGCCGAGCCGCGTCAAGAACGCATCGAAATAGCCGCGGAAGCCCGCTCCTGCGTCGAGGGAGAAGCCTGCGGGGTCGTCGAGACGAGCTGCGAGTCGCAGGGGTGTGAATGCGGCGTCGCGGTCAACGAAAAGTTCCTCCTCGAGTACCAGCAGCTGCTCGCGGAGTGCCGAGGGCAAAACGAGATCGCCGTCTGCGACTTCCAGTGCCCGACCCCGTTTGCCAAGTGCTTCAATGGGGCCTGCGTGCTGACCGATCAGCCGGTGGAGCTGTTCAAACGTGGTCGAAGCCTTCGTGAGTCCTGCGAGAGCACGGGGGGGCGCTATGTCGGGTGCCCGGAGTGTCCGCCGAACGCGCGGTGCAAGTCATGTACCCCCTGCGAGTGCCCCACGAGCCACCGGTGGACCAAAAAGGGGTGTCGCCGCGTCGTGCGGACCGAGCCGAGGGATATCCTGGTCGAGGTTCGGCCCCCCAAGATCAGAATGGCTCAGCCCCTCAAGGCACGCGTCCACAACGAATCCAAACGAACGATCTGGCTCAAGACGCTCTGCGGCACTCCGTTCTATCGAGCACGCAAGAAACAGGATCAATGGGAGACGGCGTATCAACTCGTTCCAAAGCGCAAGTGTAAGACCAGCGCCGTCGAGGTTCCCGCGGGCAAGGGTCGACCCTTCGTCGTCAAGACTTTGAGCAACCTCTCCGCACCATCGGGCGAGCTGACCGAGCCGGGCACGTATCGATTCGAGCTGACTTATACCGACGGGAGCGAAAGCTTCCGTCATTATGACACCGTCTATTCGGCCGAGTTCGACGCCGTCTCGAAGCGCTCCCGCAAGTAGCGAATGATGTCTGCGCTCTCCGGCATCCAGCGGTCCCGATTGCGGCTCGTACAACGAAGAACGGGTACCGTCGCCCGGCCACGCGCCTCGACGAGCTCTTCCCGGAACTTGTCATCGGCCCACACGTTGCGGAGCTCGACGTCGATCCCGAGCTCCTCGATCACCCGAAGCACACGGATGCAGAAAGGGCATGTGGGCGCGTAGTAGAGTGCCAAGCGTTCGTCGGGCTCGCAGACATAGCGCTCACAAAAGTACTTTGCGTAGAACTTCGGCCATGGCTCATCGGGCGCACGGGCTTGGTGTTCCGCGGCAGCGTCCACGAACGCAACGATCAACTCCGTGCGGGTGTGATCGTCCGTCAGGAGCTTGGCGATGGGCGCCTGAACGTGGTCTGCGTACCAAATCGGCCAATCGGGATCGGCTCCGTCCGTAGCGATGAACGCCTCGTGATGCGCCTTCCCGGTTTCGATGAAAAGAGCCTCGAGCGCTTCGACCGAATCCCTCAAGGTCGCTCTCCCTCGACCTCGAGGAAGCAGACGCTGAACCAGTCGTGGTCATCGCTCCAGTGCCCGGTCAAGCGAAAACCCGCCGCCTGGGCGAGCGCTTCGAACTTGCCGAGATCGTATTTGTGGGAATGCTCCGTGACGATGAACTCGCCCTCGCGGAAGGTCACAACCGCATTCCCGATGTGCACCGTCTGGTTGATTTCGCTGAGAAGGCGCATCTCGATGCGAGCCTCGCTCTCGACATAGGGGGCGTGATGTCGAAAGGCGGCGAGATCGAAGTCGGCGCCAACTCGATTCAACCGGCTGAGGATGTTCAGATTGAAAGCAGCGGTCACGCCTATCGAATCGTTGTAGGCAGCTTCGATGACCTTCGGATCTTTTTGGCGGTCGATCCCGATCAGCAAGCCGCCGCCCGGTCCGACCAGCTCGGCGACTCGCGCAAGGAAGTCGTGGGCTTCGCCGTGAGTGAAGTTGCCGATAGTGCTTCCCGGGAAGAACGCGACGGTTCGGGAGCTCGGGCGGTGAGGCCTCGGAAGCTTGAGAGGCTGCGTGTAGTCCGCACAGACCCCCAGGATCTGCATGTCTTGATACCGGTCCGCGAGTTGCGCCGAGGATGCCTCGAGCGCGGCACGGCTGATGTCGATCAGCACGCAGCCGCTCGGGTCGATGAGGGCATCGAGTAGCTTCTGAGTCTTTAGACCAACCCCCGACCCGAACTCCACCAGGGTCGCGTGGGCGCCGATCGCCTCTGCCATCTCGTCAACGCTTGCGTCGAGGATTCCGAGCTCGGTTCGCGTCGGATAGTATTCGGGAAGCTCGGTGATCGCTTCGAAAAGGCGCGCGCCTAGAGAGTCGTAGAAGTACTTGCATGGAAGCGATTTAGGCAAACGACGAAGTCCCGCTATGGCTTCCGCTTGGAGGTCTCCGAGCTTGGGATGGAGGTCGACGACGCGTACACGTTCCCGATTACCCAGTGGATCGAATGCGATCATCGGTCTTCAACCCTCGTCACGCGCTAATCGAATGCCGCTGAGCTGCCAGCGAGCATTTGGGGGGAAGAAGTTGCGATACGTCCTTCGGGCGTGACCTGCAGGCGTCGCGAAGCTGCTACCGCGCAAGACATACTGGCCGCACATGAACTTGCCGTTGTATTCGCCAATCGCGCCTTCGGCGGGGCGATAGCGAGGATAAGGCGCGTAGCTCGAGGCCGTCCACTGCCAGCAAGCGCCGTAGATACGAGGCTGAGAAGCGTGTGTCCAAGGGGCCCGCCCACCGAGGGGTGCAGCCTCTGGATCGCTCGTCGAGGCCTCCCATTCTTGCTCGGTCGGCAAGCGCGCTCCCGCCCATCGCGCATACGCATCAGCCTCGTAGTAGCTCACGTGCGTCACTGGATCACCGGGACGCAGAGGCCCGCGCCCGTGAAGTGTGAAGACACTCCAGCCATCGGAGCCCTCGTGCCAGTAGAGCGGGGCACACCTTTGGTGCTGTTGAACGTCGCTCCATCCAGCGCTCAGCCAGAGCTCGGGCCGCTCGTAACCTCGGTCTTCGATGAATTCCAAATACTCTCGATTCGTCACGAGTCGCTTCGCGATTGCAAACGGCTCGAGGATGACGTCGTGGGCGGGGCCTTCGTTGTCGAAATGAAAGAACGACTCTGAAACCCCCACCGTCGCAACGCCGCCGGGGTGACTCGTCCAACGTGGCCCAGCGGGAGCGCTTTCCGGATCTGACAGCTCGTTGGGGCAATAGGCCGGAAAGGTTGGATTGTACGACAGGAGGTGTTTGACATCGGTGACGATGAGCTCTTGATGTTGTTGCTCGTGATGGAGGCCGAGCTCGATTCGCCTGGCCGTGGCATCATCCACGCCTTCGCCGAGCAACGAGAGCACGTATTCGTCGACCCGTTCGCGATACTCGGTGACTTCGTCGTGGCTAGGACGCGTCAACATGCCGCGCGAGGGTCGGTGATACTGCTCGCCTACGGCGTTGTAGTAACTATTGAACATCACGTCGAACTGTTCGGGCGAAAGTGGCCCGACTCCCGCGGGTCGCAACACGAACGTCTCGAAGAACCAAGTCGTGTGCGCGCGGTGCCACTTGGTCGGGCTCGTGTCGGGCATGCTCTGCACGCATTGGTCTTCTGCGGAAAGCGGTGCGGCGAGAGCTTCGGTTTGCGCCCGAACTCGTTCGAAATCGTTCGCAAGCCGACCGAGATGCATCTCGCCTTTCATAGATACCGCCTTGAACGGGTCAAGAGCGCTGGTGTTACCAAAAATTCACGCTGTCGTCACTGTGCTTGTAACGAGGCGCTAAAACCACGAAACAACGCGGAAAGCGCGATGCATAACTCGGTTGGAAGATCGATTCGCAAGTGTTGCAAGTCCGGTCTTTCGAGTGCCCTTTTCACGACGATCGAGGGGTCAGACGCCTGTCCGATGCCGACCAGGAGAGCCAATACGTGGAGCATCAGCCGAGCACCCTGCCCAGGCTCGAGAGTAGCTATCAGCCGTTCGAGCTCGATTCCAGTGCGACCCATTTTTCGCGCGAGAAACGCCTTGAACGCCACCGCGTCGTCCTCGGTGATGTTCGGCTCGAGCACCGTGTGCAAAAGGGAAAGCAGCCGTGTGAGATGCGGCCGCTCGACGAGCGCGTCTGTCAGCTCACGGGCTAGGGCATCGGGATCGATGAACGCGTGACGTGAGAGCCGCTCTGCAATCGCGACAAACCAGGCGTCGAGCGAACGCTGAACGACCGCCAGGAACAGGCTCTCTTTGGTCGGGAAGTACAGATAGAGGGTTCCCTTCGCGAGGCCGATCTCCTTCGCGAGCCGCGCCATGTGAAGCTCGGCGAATCGTTGCTCGGCAAAGAGCCGCTCCGCCGCATCGAGGATGTCATCACGCCGTTCCGCCCGCGCCTCGACGCTCCGGGCTCGCTTCGTATGCCTCTTGCGCGCGGTAACCGTCATTAACTGACCTTGAGTCATATCATAGACTGACCCCAAGTCATTTACAAGAAAGTGTAAGTACTTGAATTCAATCAATTTCAAGGAGCGCTAACAAAGACCCAGCACTGTCTCTTCCACTGACGCTGGCACTGTCACTGGCGCTGACACGGACACTGACACTGCTGCTGTGACTGTCATTGTCGCTGGGGACTCGGTGGCGGCGGCGGGAGCGTGTCCCTGCCCTGCGGCACGCCCAACACCGCTCTCAACACCCGTTGCTCGACCTCGCGTTCGAGTCGGACCGGCGTCGGAATGCGAAGGAGCAAGTTGACGGTGTTCTTGCCGACGACTTGGTAGGTGATCCGGGGATCGACCAAGGGGGGATTCAACCCATGGCGCCGGTACCGAAGCGCGATGGGACGTCGCACGTCATTCAAGAACTCCGCGCAGCTGCCGCGAGCGTTCGCTGCTCGAGCTCGGCGAGATCGCTATCGCGGTCGACTGGGATCTTCATGACGTGAAGCATGTATTCGCCAGCCAGGCTCTCGTTGAGGACTGGTGAGGTCATCAGCAGACTGTTCGGGATGCTGATCGTGCGGCCTGTCCGCTGATGGCCCTGCCCTACTTCCAGCACCAGAGTGCTCAGCAAACCGTGATCGATCACATCGCCGCGGATGCCTTCGATGTTGATGCGATCGCCAACCGCGAACGCATTTGAGCTCACCCGATAAAAAGCACCTTGGATGCAGGCGAGCGTTTCCTTCGTACCCCATACGATCGCCATCGCAAGAACGACGAACGACACGGCCAAAGCCTGAAGCTGCGCCGCCCAAATTGCGAAAATGCCGAAGGCCAAGATCGCATACGAGAACGCCCGAACTTGGGACGCCCACCGCAGTTGTAGGTGGTCGTTCTTTGGAAGTCGGCGGCGAATGAATCGCAGAAGGACATAGCGAAGGCTAAACACCCCCGCGAACAGAGCTACCGTCGCAATGACGTCCCTTAGGAGCCGTTGATCCTGGAGAAGATCGGAGAAAGTCGAAGGCACTACATCACTCAACGAGCTCGAACGGATACTCCGTCACGCACACTGTCGCTTGGATAGGCGATGACGGTTTCGCCCTCTTCTAACCCAGAAACCACTTCGGTTTCCAGTCCATTGCTCTCGCCGAATTCGGCCTTACGTACCACGGCTTCACCGTTTTCGACCACGAAGGTCGCCCACTGTTCGTCGTGGCGAAACACGGCGCTGGCGGGAATGCGAAGAACGTCTTCGTCCTCCCAGACGGAGATGCTTGCTTCGACGCGATAACCGTCGCCCAGAGTCGCCCAAGCATCTCGCGGTTCGTCGAGGTCGATGATGACGTTCACTCTCTGCTCCTCGACGCCCAATGCCGAGAGCTTCGTGAACGCTGAAGGCTCCACGATTCTGACGTGCGCGCGAAGCGGGTGCTTCCCTCCCCATCGCACGATCTCGGCGGTGGCGCCGGGCTTGATCCGAGTTGCGTCCTGACTGAGCACATCGACTACGATCTCGAGCGCGGCCGGGTCACCTACTTCGATGACGGGCGCCCCTGCCTGAACGACGCCTTCACTTTGCTGAAGGATGTTCAACACCTGTCCGTCGACGGGAGAGACGATCTCCATGTGCTCATCGTCGTCGCCCTTCCCGCTCAACCTCAAGAACGCCGATCGCGCTAGCTCGAGCTCGTGCTCCGCCACGCGGCCGCCAAAATTTGCCGAGCGAAGATCTTCTTTGCTTCGACGCTCATCCGAAATTGCGCGTTCAGCATCGCTCAAGGCCAGGCCACCTTGCTCGACGACCGCCCTCGCGCGCGCAGCCTCTTTCTCAGCGAAGTCCAGGGCGACTCGTGCGCGGTTCACCGCAGCTTGGGCTTGGGCCCTCGCCGCAAGCGCCGCGTCGACTCGCGCTTGCGCCTCTGCCCGCGAGCGCGCATCGAGGAGTGGCGGCGGCAGTGGGACCAGCCGGGCAAGGACCTGGCCGGCTTTGATCGGATCCCCCGCGTCGAGCTCGATTCGTCCTAAATTACCCGTGATCGGTGCCGAGACCAGATAGCGGTCGATCACCCGTGTCCGTCCGTCTTCATCCACGGTGACGGCGAGTGGTCCTCGAGAAACCTCGGAGACCTCGACGTCGACCGGATTCGGAACCCAGGCCACTACGATGACCGTCACCACAAACGCTGCGGCGAGACCGATCAACAACCAGCGGACCCACTTTCTGCGCGTCGAGGTTCTATTCATGCGCCATCCGCTCCTTACTCCCGAGTCTTGAGAACCGCAACGAGGTCCAAGCTATCCAATCGTCTCCGAACAAGAAGCGCGCTGACCAAAGCCGAGATCAGGATGACCAGAATCGCAAACGCGTAGGTCTGTTGCGAGATCATGAGCGGGAGTCGGAACTGCTCTGGATCGGCTTGCCCCTGCACTAGCGCCTCTGCGCCGAGGTTGCCGAGGACCATGCCAATGGGTACGCCGAGCAATACTTGGATGGCCTGCTCGCCAAGCAGGATGGCCGATATCTCTCCTCGTGTGAAACCCAGCACACGGAGTGTAGCGAGATCGCGGCTGCGCATGGAAAGGCTCACGCGCGCGTTATTGTAGACCACCGCAATGGCAATGGCGGTAGCAAAGAGCGTCAGAATAAAGGTGACCACCTTCATCGTCCGACGTGTTTGTTCTTCGAACTTGTCAAGGATGGTGCGTTTTCGAGCGATACTCTGCACACTGGGAATGTCGGTCAGTCGCGACTGAAGCTCCACCTCTTGCATGGGATCGGCACGGAGCAACGCTGTATTCGATGACGCACCTTCTCGGAGAATGCGATGAAGCTCGCGCTTCCGCATATATCCCTGAATTCCAAAGGATTCCTCGACGGTACCCGTGAGGCGTACCTGACGCGTGCTCCGGTCCCCTTCCTTGAGCTCGATGTCGATCAGGTCGCCTGGCTCGGCACCGAGTACCTCCGCGAGGATGCCGGTGACCAACACTCCGCTGTGTGGCAAGTGCGCGGGCCTTGCTTTCACGTCGTAGAGGCGCCGCAGCTGCGAGTTCCCCGGAATCCCGATGAGAACCGTGTCTCGCCAACGCGCGCCGACCCGCATTCGTACGGGCGTCTGGCGCAACCCTTCCGACTCTAGCACGCCGGGCAAGCTCCCTATGTAACTCAGGCTTCCATCATCGACCGCGTCCGCGAAATTGACCGTAATGTCTTCCCGGAGCTTCCTTCCAAACTCCATGTCGATGATCGGCTGCATCGCATCCTCCCCGAAGCGCCCTAGGATCACGATGCCAACGGCAAAAGCGATTCCCAACGAAGACAGAAGCGTTCGGACGGGGCGTCTCCAGATCTCCCGAAACACCATCATGGTGGTTTGCGCAACTCGCCCGATTAGAGGAAGCCGCTCGATGACAGACGCGTGGTAGCGCGCCGGCGACGGCGGACGCATCGCCTCAGCAGGTGGGAGCGTCACCGCCTGTCGAACGGCAATGGCAATTCCGAGCGCGCCCGCAATAAAGCTGGCTAAAATCGCGTTGATGCTCACCGGAAGATCCACGCGGCTACGGATCATCGGAAGACGGAAGAACTGCGCGTACAAATCCAGCATCGCATTGCCCATCCAGGCGCCGAGAGCCAAGCCGAACACCGATCCGACGAACACGATGACGCAGACCATTTTCAGATAGTGGAGAGCGACCGCGCGGTTCTCGTACCCGAGCGCCTTGATGATCGCGATCTGCGCCCGCTGAAGGGTTACCAACCTCGAGAAGACGACGTTCAACAAGAAGGCGGCAACCGCCAAAAACACCACAGGAAGAAAGACCACCAGAATTTCGATTTGCTGAAGCTCGCCGGTGAGTATCAAATGCGACATTTGGTGCTCACGAGTTACCGCACCGAGTCCTCCATACGGCTTCAAGATGCTGTCGACCGCATTCAACACCGCATCTTCGTTCGCGCCCGGCTCGAGCTTCATCACCAAGTTGTTGAACGCACCTTCCATTTGAAAGGCGGCAGCGACCCCGTCCTTCGCCATCCACAGCGGGCCGTATCTCTCGTCGTCAACGACGACGGTTCCCGGATCCACCGCGAACACGAATTCCGGCGAGAGAGCTAAGCCCACGACGACCAGGTCCTGGAGTTTTCCGTTCAGAATCGCGGGGAGGGTGGAGCCTGGTGTGAGATCGTGCGCTTTGGCGAAAGGCTCATAGACCAGCACTTCACGACCACGCCCGGGCTCGGGCAGACGCCCCGCCTTCAACAACACATCATTGAGCGGCGGGCGACCGTGCATGGGAAGCGAGATGATCTCCCCGCGCGCGGGCGTCACCAGCCCCTCCATCGGGAGCAGAACTTGCTTGACGATTCGCGGATAGACCTTTGATACACCTGGCACCTCCGCGACACGATCGGCCACCGAATCCGGAGCCCGTTTGAGTGCGCCGAAAACGTCCGCAAACCGGTAATGGTCGTAGTAAACAGCGCGAGATTGGCCGAGCGCGCGCCAGGCAGTTCGGAGGGTGATGTAGCTGGCGACCCCGACCCCTACGACCAATGCGATCGTCAGGGCTTGCCCCTTCAAGCGCATGAGGTCGCGAAAGAGCTTTCGGTCGAGCAGATTCACCAGCTGAGGTCTCTCGGGGCGATCTTGGTTTCGTTCTCGTGTTCTTGGTAAACTCTCCCATCCGACAAGGAGATGACGCGATCCGCCATAGATGCCATGGGCGCGTGGTGGGTAATCACAGCCGTCGTGGTCCCAAGCGTGCGATTCACTTCGTCGATCACCTCGAGCACCCTGATCCCGGTCTTGACGTCGAGGGCGCCGGTAGGCTCATCGCAGAGCAGGATGTCCGGTTGTTTGGCGACCGCCCGCGCGATCGCGACGCGTTGCTGCTCGCCGCCGGATAGCTGCGACGGAAAGTGGTCCATGCGGTCTGCCAGACTGACGAGCTCAAGCGCTTCTCGCGGATCGAGCGGCTCTTCCGCGATCTCGGTGACCAATGCGACGTTTTCACGCGCGGTCAGGCTCGGGATCAGGTTGTAGAACTGAAACACGAAACCCACGTGGTCGCGACGAAAGCGCGTGAGCTCTCGATCCCCGAGAGCGGCGATGTCACGCTCTTTGTACATTACGCGCCCCTCGGTCGGGACATCTAGCCCACCCAAGATGTTGAGTAGGGTCGATTTGCCGCTCCCTGATGGACCGAGCAGCACCAGAAGCTCGCCCTGGCGCAAGCCAACGTTGACCCCGCGCAACGCATGCACGTCGACGTCTCCCATCCGGTAGGTCTTCGTGACGTCGTGTGCGGCGAGTACGACTCCGTGTTCCTCGGACTCCGACATCGTGAGCTACGGTCTTTGACCTCTCGTTAGGGATAGCGGGTGTTGTTGTTCGTACGCCCTGGCAGGATCTGGGTCAACTCTGACTTGTACTTCGTGCCCTTAGGAGAGTATGACCGCTCGTAGAAGTAGTTCGGCTCGGGAGGTTCGAGATGCAGGTGGAATCGGAGTTCCAGAATGCCACCCTCGGCCAGCAGACCTGGCGCTACCACGACTCGGGGCAAGGACGCCCGGTGGTCCTGATCCACGGGTTTCCCGACTTACCCCACTCGTATGCCACCATTGCGCGCGGCCTCAACGAGGCGGGTTACCGGACGATTCTTCCCTACCTTCGGGGCTATCACCCGGACACGATCGTGCCTGGGCGCCCTTATGATGCGTTGAGCATCGCAGAGGACGCCATCGGCTTACTCGATGCCCTAGGGCTGAGCTCGGCGGTCCTGGTAGGCCATGATTGGGGTGCGTCGGTCGTCTGGGGTGCGGCAGCAATTGCGCCAGAACGCGTCGAAGCCATCGTTCCCATCGCCATTCCGCATCCGGAGACGCTTCGACCCAAGAACGCCCTCGAGGCGGTGGGCGCTCTGGTGCTCGCTCGACACTTCGTCTTCTTCAAGATGCCCTGGGCAGATGCGGTAACGCGTCGAGATGACTTTGCCTACATCGATACGCTCTACGAGCGATGGGGTCCGGACTGGAGAGGCCCCGAGCGAGATGCGGCGCTCGAGCGCATCAAGTCGGCGTTTCGCGATCCTGAAGTTCTCAAAGCCGCGATCGACTACTACAGAGCGGTGTCGACACGAATCGATCCTCGCCTTCTCGGCCAACTCCGATGCCGCGGGCTCATGGTCGCCGGCGGAAAAGACTTTGGCGGCCACATCGGCCCCTATAAAAAGTCCGCGGGGCTGTTCGAAAGAGGGGCGGAGCTCTGGGTCGTACCCAACGGAGGCCACTGGCCGCATCGTGAGGAAGAAGCCCTGTTCATCGACCGTGTCCTCACTTTTCTCCAAGAACAGCCCTGAAAATAGTCAATTCTAGGCCTTGACGAAATTGGTTGACAGCCTCAACTAATTGGTTGCATCCTACAACCAATGGAGACCGTCATGAAAAGCAACCAAGTACACGAAGTGGTGAAGACCGGATACGCAGAGATCGCACGGAAAGGCGGCGGGTGTTGCGGCCCCGCGGAGGAGAAGGCGACGACCTGCTGCGACAGCGCTGCCCCAACGACGCAAGCCCAAACCGCCTCGCGCATCGGCTACACCGAAGAGGACGTTACCGGTCCCGCCGCGGAAGCTAATCTTGGGCTCGGGTGTGGCAACCCAACAGCGCTTGCCAGCCTCGAGCCTGGCGAAACGGTGGTCGACCTCGGTTCCGGTGCAGGGTTCGACGCACTCCTCTCTGCGGAAAAACTCGGGCCACAAGGGCGTTTCATCGGCGTCGACATGACCCCGGAGATGCTCGAACGCGCCCGAACGAATGCGGTCAACGCTGGGTACGCGCGGACCGTGGAGTTTCGCGAAGGGCTCATCGAGAACCTTCCTGTAGCATCGGACTCCGCAGACGTGGTCATCTCGAACTGCGTGATCAACCTCAGCCCGGATAAGCCCCAAGTGTTTCGTGAGGCTTATCGCGTTCTCAAGCCCGGTGGGAGACTCGCGGTCAGCGATATCTTGCTGACTCAGCCGTTGCCCCGCGATGTAGCGGAGCTGGCCACGAGTTGGATCGCGTGCGTGGGGGGTGCGTCGACGGAAGACGAGTACTTTGAGCACATCCGGGCGGCAGGATTCGAGGGTTTGGAATACACGCGGAAGCCAGCGAGCACCGTGCTAACAGCGGATCTGCAGGATCCCCTTTGGAAAGCTGCGGTGGAGCTGATTGGCGAGGACCGCATCAGAGAGCTGTCCGACACGGTGTTCAGCTATTCGATCACTGCCAAGAAGCCATGAAGGGGGTGATCGACGACGTCATCGCGTTTTGCCGAATGTTCTCGGTCTTCGAGCGAGAGGAGATCTGTTGTGGCACGGTCACGCCTGCGCAATGCGTGCTTCTTCAGACGCTCCGGTCAGGTGAGTGGGACGTGTCGAGCCTGGCAGCGCAGACCCGCGTGACCAAGGGCGCGATGACTCGGCTCATCGATGGACTCGAAAAGCGCGGCTGGGTCAGTCGCGACCAAAGCAGCCATGACGGACGCCGGTTTGTCGTTTCCCTCACAGCTGACGGCAAGAGGCAATCCAAACGGCTCGTAGAGCTGACCGAAAAAAGCATCGCGACGATCCTCAGCCGCGTCCCAGAGGACGAGCGCGACCAAGTCATCCGAAGCCTCCACCTTCTCCGCCAAGCCGCAGAGCAAACCCGCTCCCAACTCGACTGCTGTTAATAAGGGGACTGTCCCCTTTAGGTGGTGACGATTTGGAGCTCGCGGTTGGCGTGTTGGCGGCGGAGGACTTTCTTGTCGTATTTGCCGACGCTGGTTTTGGGGATTTCAGCGATGAAGGTCCAGCGCTCGGGGAGCCACCACTTGGCCACTTTGTCTTCCAGGTACGCAAGCAATTCTTCGGGGCTGACGCTGCTACCCTCTTTTCGGACGATGCAAGCCAGCGGTCGCTCGTCCCACTTTTCGTCGGGGATGCCAACCACGGCCGCCTCGGCCACCTCCGGATGCGCGATGATCGTATTCTCGAGCTCGACTGACGAGATCCATTCGCCCCCCGACTTGATCACGTCCTTTGCCCGATCGGTGATCTGCGCGTACCCGCGCTCGTCGATGAAGCCGACATCCCCGGTTCGTAGCCAGCCGTCGTGAAACTTCTCGTCGTCCTCGACGCCGTAGTAGCTGCCGGTCACCCAGGGGCCGCGCGCTTCGATCTCGCCAACCGATTTTCCGTCCCATGGAAGCGGGTAGCCTTTGTCATCGACGATTCGAAGCTCGAGTCCCGCCACGGCGCGCCCGGTACGGCTTCGATACTTCCACCGCTCTTGGCCGGTCACGCCCTTCGGTGGCGACGCGATCGTCCCAAGCGGGCTGGTCTCAGTCATGCCCCAGAGCTGCAAAATGGTCACGCCGTACCGTTCTTCGAACGCACGCATCAGCGACTCGGGAACGGCCGAGCCACCGCAGATCACCAACCGGAAGGAGGAAAGGTCTATCTTTTTCCCTTCGCCGTAGTTGAGGACGCCGGTCCAGATGCTCGGCACGGCGCCAGCCACGGTGGGCCGATTGCGCTCGATCATGCCCACCAACGGCTCGGGCTGGAGGAAGCGGGTCGGCTGGAGGAAGTCGGTGCCAACCCACCAACCGGCGTAGGGTAGGCCCCAACAGTTCGCATGGAACATCGGCACGATCGTGAGAACCATGTCGTTCTCATTGAGACCCGCGACCGCCCCCGAGGTGATGCCGTAAGAATGAAGCACAGTGGAGCGGTGGCTGTAGACGACGCCCTTGGGGTCGCCGGTGGTGCCACTCGTGTAGGCCATCGAGGCTGGCGCGCGCTCGTCGAGTGTCGGCCAATCGATGCCGGGAGACTCGGAGGACAATAGATCGTCGTAACGGTGAAGTGTTGCTTTCGGGGCGTCCCGAAGCGGCGTGTCGTCCCCGCTACCGACGACGATGATGTGCTCGACGGTGGCTAGTTCCTTTGCGACTTTTCCTAGGAGCGGAACCAGGCTGTCATCTACGATGATGACTTTGTCCATTGCATGGTTGATCACGAACGCGAGCTGATCCGGAAACAGCCGGATGTTGAGGGTGTGCATGACGGCGCCCATCGAGGAGATCGCGAAGTACGCCTCGAGGTGCTCTTGGCTATTCCAACAGAAGGTACCGACGCGGTCCTGTTCGCAAACCCCGAGCTTCGCCAGCGCCTTGGCGAGTTGCTCCGTGCGGTCGCCGATCTCGGCGTAGGTGCCTATCCGGTCGCCGCCCTCCTCTACGGTGATGACACGGCTGGTCCCGTAGAATCTCCGACCATGCTCGAAGAGATCCGAGATCAGGAGCGGCCGATCCATCATGGTCGAAAAGCTCACCAATTCCTCCTTGCGATGCTCATGCGCTCAGTCCGCTTGGAACCCGGCGTCCTTGTGGGAGCCGTCGCAGAAAGGCTTGTTCTGGGAATGGCCGCAACGGCAGAGTGCGGCACGGGTGCCCGACCATGCCTTACGGCCGCTCGCAGCGACGATGGTGAAGTTTCCGTTGAGAAGAAGCGGCCCGTTCGGCGCCCGACTCACTTTGAGCGTTCCGCCCTTGGACTCTTGACCGTCCCCTTTTTCGCCTACGGCACCGTAGTCTTTGAAGTTTGCTTCTTCGTGGCTGTTGTCGCAGAACGGTTTGTTCTTGGAGTGTCCGCACCGACAAAGCGCAGCTCGAAAACGGACACCATCCATGTCCGCTGCGGCTCCGTCAATCTCGAGGTCTCCGTTCACGTACAGAGGCCCGTTGTACATCACCCGCACGACGTTCTCTGACCCTGGAACTTCTGCCGGTCCGCCATCTTTTCGCGTGTAGGTCAGGGCCCCGCTAGGACAGCGATGAACGACGTCCACCACCTCTTCGCAACTCACGCGGTCTGGCTCACACCACGGCTCGCGACCACCCACGAACAGGTCGTTCTTCGCCCGACCACACTCGCTGATGTGAATGCATAGCCGGCCGTCCCATTGGACGTCAGCCTGGGCTCCCTGATAGGTGACCTTCTTGCCCATGGTTCTCCTTTCTTGCGCACCGTGCACAAATGCAGACTCGGTTTCGAGCTTCTGGGGGGATCGCCTTCAAGACGTCGGGGCTCATCGTCACCGCCATGCACCAACAGGACTCGGCGTCCTTCCCCGCGGCGATCGCGCACTCATTCACATCGCCGCAGAGCGGGCATTTCGTCCTGTCGGTGAAGTCGGACGTGGCAGTCATTTGATCTCTCCGAGGCGCTCCAGCTCTTCATACTGCTCCCGATAGAGTTGGTCGATGTAGGTGTGCATCTCGTTCAACCGAATCAACCGCTTTTGGGGGCCCGCTTCTTCTTCGTTGGCGTCGCAGAGCTTGGCGAGCTCGCTCACCGCCTCGAGGGAGCTGGTGGCCCGGGTGGCCGAAATCGCGAGAACGGCCGTCATGGCCAAGGCCGGGAGAGCGACCATGAGAAACCTCGCCCACACGCCCTGAGGTGTCCGCCGAATCATCCACGGAGAAAGGAGGACCAAGATCAGCGCCGCCAAGCTAGCCAAGATCCAAGGCCCGTGCCGGTGCCATACGTGACTCCATGCGCTCACTTTGCTTTCCTTGCGCGCCTTGGTGCAAGGGTCGGATTCCTTGAGATGCTGAATCTCTTTCACGACCGCGCCCGAGAGCTCCTCGGCAAGCTCGGAGTTGAGACTGACTTGCGAGAGATCCACCGCCCGCGCCTTCGACCGCTTCTCGGGTGGAATGAGCGAAAACCGATTGACGTACACGGTGCGCCCGGAATCCCCTAGGTAGGAATAGAAGACGGGGGCGTGTTGCGCGGTCGCGGTGCTCGCAAGAATCAGGGCTGCAACGACGAGAAGGATACGCATGCGGAAAAAGCGGACTCTAGTTGGTGACCTTGGAAAGCACGACCATGCCAGCGAGCGCACTGGCGAACGACCTGATGATGATACCGATCTTGGCCGCGACCAAGAGATCTCCAGCAAGACCGAGTGCTGGCCAGGTGACCCCTGCGGGTCGGGCCGCCCACCCAAGGTTCGGATCCTCCATCAGGGACCGGCTTATCGCGGAACGTGCTAGAAAACCAGAGCCCGTGGAACTGAGTGAATCGATTGTCGCCTGGCTATTCTTCGGCGTGAGCCTCGTCGGGGCGGTGTTCACCCTCAACGCCTTCATGCCGGTCCGCCGAATTCCCGCACTTTTCGTTCCGAGCTTCTTCGGATCGTGGCTGACCGCTGAGCTCGCTCTCCAACACATCGTCTGGCAGGCGCTGGTCGCTTTGCTCTTCATCGAGCTTGGCGCTCTCTCTACCTGGCCCGGGTTGGTAGCGCTCGGGATCACCGCGGCATCGTGGTTGGGCCTGTTCGTTCTTTTTCTCGACGGATGGAAAACGCGCGCCACCTTCGACGAAGCGCTCGCGGATCTTGCAGAACCAGCCGACCCAAACCGTCTCCCGATGTTGCAGGTCGCGTTGCCGTTCTTGTTCCGTCGGCGAGGAGTGCGCGTCACCCGAAACATCGTTTACCGTGAGGTCGCCGGCAAAGCTTTGAAGCTCGACGTGGTCATGCCCATCGATTGGGCAAAGAATCGACCGGCGATCATGCAGATCCACGGCGGGGCGTGGATCATTGGTGACAAGCGGGAGCAGGGGTGGCCGCTCATGGGGCACCTCGCGGCCAACGGTTGGGTCTGTTTCAACGTCAACTACAGGCTCAGCCCTGCGGCGACATGGCCTGACCACCTCGAAGATCTCAAGTACGCGCTCAAATGGATTCGCGATCGTGCAGAGGAGTACGGCATCGATCCGAACTTCATCGCATGCACGGGTGGTTCGGCCGGGGGGCACCTCACCGCCATGGTGGCGCTCACACCGAACGACCCCGAATATCAACAGGGCTTCGAAGCCGCGGATACGACCGTGCAGGCCGCCATCCCCATCTACGGGGTCTTCGATTTCACCAATCGCCTCGGGACCCAGCAGCCACAGATGCGTAAGACCCTGCTCGAGCCCTGGGTCATGAAGGCGTTTTTCGACCGAGAGCCCGAGAAATTCCACCGCGCATCGCCACTCGATCGAATCAATCCCGACGCTCCACCCTTCTTGATCATTCACGGCACCCGCGACACCTTGGCACCCGTGCGTGATGCGCGGCTCTTCGCGGAGCGTCTGCGTGAAACGTCACACGCGCCTGTCACGTATGCCGAGCTTGCAGGAGCTCAACACGCGTTCGACGTCTTCGCATCCCCGCGTACCGCTCGCATGCTCGATGGCGCTTTACGATTTCTGACCGCGATGCGAGAGCGCGCCAGAAGCTCCCTTCCCTCGCGGGAGCCGGGACTGCCGTTGGCGAACGAGCCCAGAGTCAAAGCGTCGCATTGATCTTTTCTAGTCTTCGTAGACCAGGTTGATCTCTATCGTGACGGGACCACCGTCGTATTTGAACTTGGCGTCCTTGAAGAGCGGCGGGCCGAACCTCTTCGCCTTTGCATCTCTGGACACACCCCAAGGCTCGCGCGGGCTACCGATCGCATTGGTGTCGAGCTTGCCGTTCCCGTTCTTGTCGAGAAAAACCGAGGCAGCGTATTCGCCGAGGCCTGTACGCTTGAACACGCACTCCGCGGTGTCCGATTCGACTTCCACCCAAGTCCGACGAAGCGCGCGGCGATGCTTTCGCGGAAAACCCTTGTTCTTCCAGAAGAGCCCGCATGCCAGTCGGCCCGCGCCTTCGCGAATGCCCTTCACTCGAATGGTCAACGCATTGTCGGCAGCGGGGTCGTTGACCTCCGCTCGAGCGGGAAGGTGCGACAGCGATGGAAGAACGAGCACCGCGATTAAAGCAGGCCATCGGGTCGTGTTTTTGCCTTGCATCGAGTGCTCTCCGTCCACAAAAGCCAGTTTAGGCGTCCCAATCTACTGGTTTCCGTTCGACGAGCCGCTTGGAGCAGATGTTTAAACGACTGGCCGGTTTTTGCCAAATCTCGCCAGTCCGGCGGCCCTTCGAGGGACCAACGCCTGAAACTGATGGATTTCCTTGCTGAATTACGAAAGTCATTTCTTCTCTTGGCCAAACGAACGGTCGTACTATTTTTTAAGCCTGTGGGTAAAGGCCAAGAGACCAAGCGCGCGATCGTCGACGAGGCACTCGACCTCGTGAGCACCGGCGGACTCGGCGGGCTTTCGATAGGCACGCTCGCCCGAGCGACCGGCATGTCGAAGAGCGGATTGTTCGCACACTTCGAATCGAAGGAGCAACTTCAGCTCACCGTGCTCCAAGCGGCGACCGAGCGGTTCGTCGACATCGTCATCGCGCCTGCCCTCAAACAACCCCGGGGCGAGCCACGCATCCGCGCCATGTTCGAGAACTCGATGAAGCAATGGGAGAACGAGCTTCCTGGCGGCTGTATTTACTACGCGGTATCCGCGGAGCTCGACGACCAGCCCGGCGCCGCTCGGGACTTCCTGATCAAGACGGAGCTCGACTACGAGGCCACCACTCGCCGAGCGGCCGAGATCGCGGTTGAAGAGGGACACTTCCGCAAGGACCTCGATCTCGACCAGTTTGTGTTCGAGCTCGGCTCGATCACGTCCGGTTATCACCATGCAGGGCGCCTTCTCGGCAAGCCCGACGCGGAAGAGCGAGCGTTCAAGGCGTTCGATGCGCTGCTCGCTCGCTCACGCCCACCTACGACCGTCTAGGAGAGACTTGGGTTCGCCGTATGAGCGCTCAAGCATCGGCGAAAGCACCCTCGAGATCCGCGTAAACGGGAGGCGTGCTCGGGTCGCCGGACAAGCACCGGCAGGGTCTGTCGGCCATCGCCTTCCATTCGCATAGCTCTGCGGTGCGGCCCTCCTCGTTTCGATTAGGCTGAATTCGCACGAAGGTCTGTGCGCCAAGGCGAATCGTACATTCGGGGTCGGCAAAAGCTTGGGACCAAAAGCCTCCGTTGTAGAGCGTAACCGGACCCACCTGCTCACACTTGGGCTGGTGGGTGTGACCGAAGACCACCCGCCGCATGCCGGTGATCTTGTGGATGAGCTCGGCCCGCTCTTCGCTGAGGAGCGGAGTTACGAAGACGGTAGGCTTCACCGAGGAGGCGTAGGCTACGTAGGGAAACATGAAGAGCCCGAGCGGAACGAACACCCACAGAGGACTGATCGGCCACGCGATGTTGATGTGCAAAACGACTTGCCACGCGAGAAACAACGCAACCAACAAGAAGAACGCTCGGTCGAGCCAAAGCTCACGCGCAATTCGAAATGGGTTGTTGGTGGCCGACGGCACGTGCACGGCGTTCAGCTTGCGCACCATGGAGGGCGTCGCACGGGAGCGCATAGCAATCGATCGCACCTTGTCGTCGACCAGCAACGGATCACGCATCGCTTGGACCCAGTGTGTGCGCAGCGAGATCCAAAGCGTGGCGTAAGCACCCCAGAACCACGTCCAGATCAGCAACGGCTGGGTGCGGAGCATGTACTTGAAGAAGAACCGTACGTAGGCGACCGTATTCATGATGTAGTTTTCGGACTGATGAGGGTTGAAATAACCCATCCCGTTGAGCATGTAGCGCGCGGCCAAATCGCCGAAAGGGATGCGCACCCGCGGTTCGCCATGCACTTCGATGAGAGGGTCGATCGGGTCATAGACGACACAGTTGGGGTCGTACTGGTGCCCGTGGCTGACGTACGTGTCGTCCCCGCTCAGGTAGAACCAATTGCAGAACACGACCGGATCGTCGATGTATAACCTTTCGCTCGGACCATGGGGGGCTGCTTCCTGCGGATGTCTCGCCCCGTCTTCCAAAAGCCCCGAGGGCGCGTCAACCCCGAGCGCGTCGCAAACCAGCCGTTGGACCGACGGCCAATGGAGCTCGACGTCGTGGTTTCCGATGACGAAGATCGCCCGGTGTCCGTTCTCGATGAAGTCGCCGAGCGCCTCGAACCACCTCGGGTGCTGCTCGATGATGACTTTCATCTTGAACTCGCTCTTCCACTCTTCGCTTCCGAGCCCACGCACCCGCTCGAGCCAGTCGATGTGCCTTCGATCGTCGGGAAGAGCAGTCACGCTGTCGAAATCGAAAATGTCGCCGTTGAGGATTAGCTCGATGGGCCCCTCGGCTTCTTCCTGAATGTAATCGAGGAACTTCGCGAAATCCTCGTCGATGAAGAACTCTCGGCGCTTGTAGGCCATCCACAGAGGCCGTTGGGGGTCGACCTCCTGGGCCTCGGAGAGATGCATGTCCGACACGATGAAAGTGTGAAGGTGAGCGTCCATGAAGCGGGAGCCGTTCAAGTGTGTCAGGAGGTGCCCGACCGCTCCAGTGCCTTTTTTACCCTAGCAATGACCTCCCAGGTGATGGCCGGCTCGGATATGGTGTGTTGAATTGCTAGTATGGGCGACTTGGACAACATCGTCATCAACACCAAGACCGGCCTTCGCGGACCTCCGCGTGATTTCGTGGCGCGTTTCGAAGAGCTATGGGCGAACCCGAGCGCTCATGTGGACGAATTCAGCGAGTTACTCGCTGCCAACGTGCGACTCGTGGCGCCGATGGCACGCACCACGGTCGGCCATGCCGACGGGTTGCGCGCGCTGCGCAGGATTTTTACCGCGTTGCCCGACTTGCGTGCGACCGTCCTCCGCTGGGCGGAGACCGACGACGCCCTGTTCATCGAAATGCAATTCACCGCAACGATAGGGGGACGCGAAATCACGTGGTGGAACGTGGACCGATTTCGTTTCGAGGGCGGTGTTGCGGTCGAGCGGGTCGCCTATTTCGATCCATCGGTGCTCCGCCGAGCATTTCTGAGAAGTGTTCGCGGTTGGGTTCAGCTGAGCCGACTGCGCACGAGACCCCGGTACGGCTAGTACTCATCGCGCTGGCGCCTCGACGGGCATTCGAGTGATGACTAATGCTCTATACTCCGCGGAAGAGACAAGGAGGATTGAGTGTCCATAACACGCGTCATGACGGTCGATGGTAACGAGGCAGTGGCATTGGTGGCTCATCGCACCAACGAGGTCATCGCGATCTATCCCATCACGCCCTCCTCGGCGATGGGCGAGCTATGCGACGAGTGGTCGGCGCACGCACAGTGCAACATCTGGGGCGCCATACCAAAAGTCGTCGAGATGCAGTCCGAAGGTGGCGCCGCCGGGGCCGTGCACGGCTCGCTCCAGGCCGGCGCGCTGACGACCACGTTCACCGCGTCACAGGGACTGCTGCTCTTCATACCCAACATGTACAAGATCGCAGGGGAGCTCAACGCGTTTTGCATGCACGTCGCGGCGCGCAGTGTCGCGTCTCATGCGTTGTCGATTTTTTGCGATCACTCCGACGTCATGGCCTGTCGTCAAACTGGGTTTGCTTTGCTCGCGTCTGGCTCCGTGCAGGAAGCGCACGACTTCGCCGCCATCGGCCAAGCCTCGACTCTGCAAACAAGAGTTCCCTTCTTGCATTTCTTCGATGGTTTTCGCACCTCGCACGAAGTGGCAAAGATCGAATCGGTTGACGATGACGATCTGCGTTGGCTGATCGGCGATGAAGGAGTCGAGCATCACCGCTCGCGAGGGCTCACGCCCGATCACCCGCAGCTTCGAGGAACCGCGCAGAATCCCGACGTCTTCTTCCAGGCACGCGAGGCCTGCAACCCCTTCTATCTGGCCTGCCCCGAGATCGTGCAGGCCCAGATGGACCGTTTTGCCGAACGCGCAGGACGCCACTATCGGCTCTTTGATTACGTGGGCGCCCCCGATGCCGAGCGGGTGGTGGTCTTGATGGGTTCGGGCGCCCAAACCGCCCAAGAAATGGTGCAGTGGCTGACCAACCGTGGCGAAAAGGTAGGCGTGCTCAAGGTCAGGCTCTACCGGCCGTTCTCGGTATCCGCCTTTGCCGAGGCGCTTCCACCGAGCGTGCGCAGGTTGGCAGTGCTCGACCGCACCAAGGAACCTGGAAGCATCGGTGAGCCACTTTACCTAGACGTGGTGGCCGCGCTCCGAGAGCTTCGAGACGCCGGCAACTCCCCGTTCGAAGTGGACCCGCTTGTGGTGGGCGGCCGATATGGCCTTTCTTCGAAGGAATTCACGCCCGCCATGGTCAAGGCGGTGCTCGATGAGCTGCATGCGGAAAGGCCACGCAACCACTTTACCGTGGGTATCGTCGATGATGTGACCCACACCTCGTTGTCCGCCGATTCCGAGCTCGACATCGAGCCCGATGATGTAGTGCGTGCGGTGTTCTTCGGTCTCGGGTCGGACGGCACCGTGGGTGCGAACAAGAACGCAATCAAGATCATCGGCGAAGAGACCCAGCTCCAAGCGCAAGGCTATTTCGTCTACGACTCGAAGAAGTCGGGCGCCATGACCATCTCGCATCTGCGCTTCGGACCGCGCCCGATCGATTCCGCGTATCTGATTCGCAAGGCCAGCTTCGTGGCCTGCCATCAATTCGCGTTCTTGGAGCGATACGATGTCCTGGACTATGCGGGACATGGTGCTGTCTTCCTGCTGAACGCGCCCTACCCGCCCGACGAGGTCTGGGATGCGCTGCCGCGCGAGGTGCAGCAAACGATCCTCGAAAAGGAGCTGAGGCTCTATGCCATCGACGCCTACAAGCTCGCCGACGAACTCAAGCTAGGACGCCGCATCAACACCCTGATGCAGACGTGCTTCTTTGCGATTTCCGGTGTGTTGCCCAGAGACGAGGCGATCGCACAGATCAAGAAGGCGATCGAAAAGAGCTACGGAGCAAAAGGACATGCCGTGGTCGCGCGCAACTTCGAAGCTGTCGATCGCGCCCTCGACAACCTTCACCAGGTTCGTCCGCCTACGGAGATTACCACCGAGCGCGAGCGGCCACCGATCGTGCCCGCGGGGGCCCCGGACTTCGTCAAGCAAGTCACCGCGCTGATGCTCGCCGGCAAGGGCGACTTGCTGCCGGTTAGCGCGTTTCCAGTAGACGGAACCTGGCCGGTCGGCACCAGCAAGTGGGAGAAGCGAAACATCGCACAACAGATCCCCGTCTGGGATTCCGACTTGTGCATCCAGTGCAACAAGTGTGCGATGGTGTGTCCCCATGCTGCGATTCGCGCCAAGGTGTTCGACCCGAAGCGCCTCGACGACGCGCCGCCCACGTACAAAGCCGTCGCTTACCGGGGTGCCGAGTTTGCCGGCAGTCACTACACGATCCAGGTTGCGCCGGAAGACTGCACGGGTTGCCTGCTTTGCGCGGCGGTCTGCCCGGCCAAAGACAAGTCCAATCCGCGGCACAAGGCGATCGACATGGCGCCAAGTCGACCATTGGTTGAAGCGGAACGCGAGAATTACGCGTTTTTCTTGGATCTTCCGCAAGCCGATCGCACGCAGGTCAAGCTCGACATCAAGGGTTCGCAGTTCTTTGAGCCGTTGTTTGAGTATTCGGGCGCCTGCTCGGGGTGTGGCGAGACGCCCTATATCAAACTGCTGACCCAGCTCTTTGGCGACCGCGCGCTCATCGCGAATGCCACCGGCTGTTCCTCCATCTACGGGGGCAACCTGCCAACCACGCCTTACACGACCGATGGCGACGGCCGAGGACCGGCATGGTCCAACTCGCTATTCGAAGACAACGCCGAATTTGGTCTCGGGTTTCGCCTAGCACTGGATCGCCACGTCGACCGCGCCCGCCGACTGGTGATCACGCTTGCCTCGGACATAGGAGAGGGCCTGGCCGATGAGCTGCTGCAAGATGGAGCCTCGGGCGAGGCCGAGATCCAGGCGCAACGTCGGCGCGTCGACGAGCTCCGGCTCCGCCTAGCCAAAGTCCAAACACAAGAGGCTCGGGAGCTCGAGCAGGCAGCCGACTACCTCGTTAAGAAAAGCATATGGCTCGTGGGCGGTGACGGCTGGGCCTACGACATCGGCTTCGGTGGCCTGGATCACGTTCTCGCGATGGACCACGACGTCAACATGCTGGTTCTCGACACCGAGGTGTACTCCAATACCGGTGGCCAACAGTCAAAGGCCACTCCGATCGGCGCTGCAGCCAAGTTTGCGGTCGCCGGCAAGGAGATCTCGAAGAAGGACTTGGGGCTCGAAGCGATGAGCTACGGGCACGCGTACGTCGCCCGGGTCGCCTTTGGCGCCAAGGACAATCAGACGGTGCACGCCTTCGTGGAAGCGGATTCGTTTCGAGGGCCTTCGTTGATCATCGCCTACAGTCCTTGCATTGCGCACGGCTACGATCTGTCGAGGGGCCTCGAGCAGCAAAAGCTGGCAGTCAAATCAGGCATGTGGCCCTTGTACCGTTTCGATCCAAGGCGAGTACAGCAAGGAGAGCCCCCCTTCCAACTCGATTCGGGCGCGCCAAAGGGATCCGTCAAGGACTACATGCGCAATGAGGCGCGCTTTCGGATGGTCGAAAAGATCGATCCAAAGCGATCCAAGCATCTGCAGCGGATGGCCCAAGAGGATGCCTTGAGACGTTATTGGGTGTATCGAAAGCTTGCCGGCGCGACGCCTCCCGCGCCAGAGCCGCGCGGCTCGACCACGCCCCCCCCGCCAATGAAGGAGGAAGGACGATGAACCTCTCCACGACCTACATCGGACTGCAACTGCCTCATCCCTTGATTGCCGGAGCCTCACCCCTGGCCGACGACATGGATACGGTACGAAAGCTCGAAGATGCGGGTGCCGCAGCCATCGTGATGCGTTCCCTCTTCGAAGAGCAGTTGGTGATGGAGCAAATGGCTTCGCTACGGCACCTCGACGCCCACGAAGACGCGCATAGCGAGGCGCAGTCCTATTTCCCCGGCCCGAACCGTTTCTCCCTGGGCCCCGAGGAATACTTGGACCGCCTGCGGCAAATCAAGGATGCCGTAAGGATTCCGGTATTCGGCTCGCTCAATGGTTACACGCCGGGGGGCTGGCTCGACTTCGCCAAACAGATGCAGGACGCAGGGGCCGACGCCCTCGAGCTCAACGTCTATCACATCACGACAGATCCGGATCAGAGCGCGGACGCCGTAGAGGACCAGACGGTCGAGATGGTGAAGGCAGTCAAAGCGCAGATCTCGATTCCCCTGGCCATCAAGCTTTCACCCTTTTACTCGGCACTGGCTCACTTCGCGCGTCGTCTCGATCATGCCGGCGCCGACGGCATCGTCATTTTCAATCGGTTCTATGAAGCCGACATCGATCCGGAGGAGCTCGCAGTGACCCGTCACCTGAAGCTGTCGGATTCGGGCGCGTTGCTCATGCGATTGCGGTGGCTGGCGATTCTGTCCGAGAAGATCGACGCCTCACTCGCCGTCACAGGCGGTGTCCACACCGGGCTCGACGCGATCAAAGCCGTGATGGCGGGCGCCCATGCGGTGCAGATGGTCTCTGCGCTGCTCAAGCACGGGCCGCAGCACCTTGAACGCGTGCACTCCGAGATGGAACAATGGCTCGAAGACCACGAATACGAATCGCTAGAACAAGCTCAGGGAAGCATGAACCTCATCCGTTGCCCCGAGCCCCAGGGATACGAACGCGCCAACTACGTCGACATCCTGCAAAGCTGGGAATGAGGGCGCACTCGTCCTGAGCGCAACCGAGAGACATTGTTGCCCACAAAAAGCGGCTTTCTCTGCCCCCATCTCGCCGCAAAGGTGGAAATTTGGTCCCGTATGGGTTCCATGGTCCTTCCTACGAGCTCCGGATCATCATACAACATGGCCACAGAGGAGGTTTGGGCACATGAAGTTGAAGCAGATCATCGTCGCAACGGATTTCTCGACGGAGTCGAACGCACCGATCTGTCACGGCATCGAGATCGCACGTGCCAGTGGGGCGTCCCTTCTCGCCGTGCACGTCGTGGAGACGCCCGGCGATGGCGAGGCACTAGAGTCTGCCGTGGAGCATTGGCATGCCGATAGCAAGGCGCGGCTCACGCGGCAGATCGAGTCGTGCGCGGCCAAGGATTTCGATGTCGCCCAGGAGATTGTCGACGCGCCGTCCGCGATGGAAGGGCTCCAATCGTTGGTCGACTCGCATCACGCGGACTTGGTCATCATGGGCAGCACAGGTCTGACCGGAATCAAACACGCTTTGCTCGGCAGCACTGCCCAAAAAACTCTGCGCACCGTGCAGGCGCACGTTCTGGTTGCTCGCGGCGAGACTCCGCCCGCCACGGGCTACAAGCGAATTTTAGTCCCGACCGATTTCTCCGTGCCTGCCGAGAAAGCTATGGAGCTCGCACTGGCGTTGGCGTCGCCAGACGCGCAAATCGACCTCGTCCACTGCTGGCGCGTTCCGGAGGCTACCCGCGCAGATGAACACTCCAAGTTGGTGATCGACGCCGTTGCCGCCTCGGTGAAAGAACGTGGCCGGAAACTGCTCGAGTCCTTTCGACGAGACGCGCCGAACGCCACCTTCTCCTCGGTCAATGAATCGCCCGAGCGCGGCATCGCACAAAAGCTGAAAGAGGGAAACTACGACCTGGTCGTGGTTGGCAGCTATGGGCGTTCCAAGCTCCGGCACTGGCTTCTTGGAAGCGTAGCGGAATACACGGCCAAGGTTGCGCCTTGCACCGTCGCTGTGGCCAGGCCCGATGCCTGAAAGCCTCGCGAGTGAATCCGGCCCGAGCACCCTCGCAGGTGGCTCCAGCGGTAGGACTCGAACCTACGACCAAGCGATTAACAGTCGCCCGCTCTACCAACTGAGCTACGCTGGAATAGGGGCGGAGGCTTACCTCGCCTCTCACGGCTGTCAAGGCGCTAGAGCGTGGCGCCTGCCGGGCTTTTTGCTAGAAAGCATGGCCTCCGGGAGGGACCTTGCCGAAGACTCAGCTCACGAAACGAGACAAGCCGGTCGTTGCGATCTTGACCGGCAGCCCAAGCGACCTGCCTGTCGTCTTGAAAAGCCGAGAGGTCCTAGACGATCTCGACATTCCGAGTGACGTGCGTGTCCTCTCCGCCCACCGAACGCCGAACGAAACGATGCAATACATCGCCGCGGCCGAGCGGGAGGGAGTAGAGGTCTTCATCGCCTGTGCTGGTATGGCTGCTCATCTTGCAGGGGTGGTCGCCGCGCACACGACCTTGCCCGTCATCGGCGTTCCGATCGCATCGGGCGCTCTTCAGGGTGTCGACGCCCTCCTCAGCACCGTGCAAATGCCGCCCGGGGTTCCAGTCGCAACCGTCGGCATCGATGGCTCGAAGAACGCGGGCTTCATGGCGGCTCGGATCGTCGCGGCGCGCCACCCCGAGGTGCGAGACCGACTGCGCGACCACCTGGCCAAGAGCCGCAGCCGATACGACTCCCCGGACCCGAGCGTACCGGGGCAGGCCTCGCAGAAGCCCACCAAGAGACCCGGCCGAAAACGGTAACCCCCGCGCCATGTCGCTCACTCGCGTTTTAATTTTCCTAGGCATCATCGTCGGCCTCACATTTGCGCTCCACTACTACTTGTGGGCGAGGCTGATTCGTGACCCAGGCTTGCCCGAGCCCTGGCGGCAAATCGCCACGGTGAGTTTGATCCTGCTCGGGTTGTCCATCCCTGCGTCGATGTTGGTGTGGCGGGTGCTACCACGAACCTTTGCGATCCCGATCGCCTGGGTCGGCTACGTCTGGATGGGCGCGATGTTTTTGACGCTCGTTCTGCTGTGGGGTGGCGAGTTGGCGCGCTGGGGCTGGGTCAAGTACGCACACGTCATGGCCGTGGACGCCGGCAGGCGCGACTTCTTGGCGCAGGTCCTCGCCGGCGGTGCAGCCACGATGGCACTCGCACTTTCCGGCTGGGGGGTTTGGTCAGCAGTGCGGCCGGTCGAGGTGAAGCGGCTCACCGTGCGTTTGAAGAAACTGCCCGAGGCACTGCAGGGCCTCCGATTGGTGCAGCTCACCGACATGCACGTCGGGCCGACGATCGGTCGCAATTTCGTCGAGGACATCGTCAGCAAGGTCAACGGGCTCGACGCCGACATCGTGGCGATCACAGGCGATCTGATCGACGGCTCGGTCGAGGAGCTCGGCGATGCGGTGCGTCCCCTTGGGCGGATTCGCTCCAAGCTCGGCACCTACTTCGTCACCGGGAACCACGAATATTACTCCGGCGCCGACGACTGGCTAGCCTTTCTTTTTGAAATTGGCCTTCGACCACTTCGGAACGAGCATGTCGAGCTTGGCGTCAACGGCGCGTCGATTCACGTGGCTGGTGTGGACGACTGGACGGCGCATCAGTTTGGAAACGGCCACGGTGCCGACATGACTCGTGCGCTTCAGGGGCGCGATGATACCAAGCCCGTCGTGCTGCTCGCGCATCAACCGGTGCACTTCGACCAGGCCAGAGAGCACGGGGTCGACCTGCAGATATCCGGCCACACCCATGGAGGCCAAATCTTCCCGTTCGGCTTCCTCACGCGGTTGGTGCAGCCGTTCGTGTCGGGGCTGCACAAGCGTGGTGACTCGCAGATCTACGTGAGCTCCGGCACCGGCTATTGGGGCCCGCCGATGCGCATTGCCGCCCCGGCGGAGATCACCCTGATCGAGCTCGAACGCGAATCGGGCGCCTAGTCAGGGACACCGCACGTCGGACTCTTGGCGGAGTGCGAGGAGCCATGGATCGTCCTCGGCTCGAGGACGCGCGAGAAGACGTTCGACCTCGGCGATCGCGTCGCTCCGCTGACTCTCGTCACCCCCACGCAATACGAGCTCGAGCGAAGCCAAAGCGGTCTCGCGCGTCTCCCCTGAGTACGCCGCACGGGCCAACGCGTCACGGGCCTCATCGAGATCGCAAGCGCTGAGCGCGGCCATCCCGCGGTAGAGCTCGATCGACGTGAAGCCCGGATAGACCTGCGCGGCTCTGGTGAGCGCCGCGTAGGCACGTCTCGCGGCTTGCCGCTCATCGTCGGTTTGATGCCGGCGAATGCCGGCTCGATCCCCGTCTCGTGCGAGCGGGCGAAGGAGTCGAAGACCCCCGATCCACCCCTCGATGGCCGTCGAGTTCTGATGGTGACCGACCCAAAGCACTTCGCGCTGGATCTCGGCGTCGGAAGTCGAAGGCTCGAGAAGACGACCCGGGTGGTAGCCAGGCCCAACGACCTGAAGAGGCTGCAACGACCCGGAAGCGTCTTGTCGAACGTACAGCGACTGCCGATCCTGAACTTGGCCGAGCAACCATTGCGGCGACCGCCGAAGATACTCTACGGCCGCCGCTTGCCCGGCACGGGTATGGTCGACGACCACGGCGTTTACATCGTACCGCGCCAAGAGGTCTTGAAAGGCGATCGGGTCACTGAAGCTGTTCGTGACCTTTCGAATGAACTTGGGGCCGTAGAATGGCACGCGTCCGTCGACGAGAAACCGTCCGCCCGGAACGGCGAACATGAGCGGCCAGCTGTCCTGAATTGGGGCGAGAATCCGCGGGGCTTTCAGGTGGTCGTTGAGCACGTTGGCCGCTGCCCAGGCGTGGCCGAGACGAGGTTCTCCAAAACCAAAAGGAACGAAGGGCTCGAGACGTGGAGACATGAAGGCAGCCCACGCCACCGAAGCGCCCACCCCAACGAGAACCGCCCGCCCGAGGCGCTGCGCCCAGCGCATTTGAGCGATCCCAGCGGCGATCAAGGGCGCGCTGAGCAGCAACTGGTGCGCGACGAAACGCATCGAACGAAAGGCCATGACGCTCAGGACGACGCAAAACACCGCATAAGCAGTCCCAAAGCGTCCCGAGCGGATTACCGGTCGCATCGCTACCAGCACCAGGAGTGCCGCGACCACAGGCCCTAGCAAGAGATAGAGCGGATGGTCAGGAGACCAGGGGCTCCACTCGATGACGATCTCTCGATATGCGGGGTCGAAGACGTGAGCAACGGCGTCGGTCACGATCGAGACTCCAAAAGGGGTACACGCTGTGGCACCCAACTGAAGGGCCAGTAACGCCAGTATCGGCTTGAACACATCGGTGCGAAACGAGAACCCGAGGAACAAAGCCGTGATCAAGAGCCCCAAAAGGTGTGAGCCGTGCATGTTGACCCAGAGGATATGCATCGCGGTCAGCCCAGCGACGATCCACGCCTTGCGACGCGTCGATGTCGTCGGGGAGAAGATCGCGTGAATGCCGACGAGAAGGACCGCGGGTAGAAGTAAGCCGACGATCTGCGGACGGACTGTGAAGCGGAGGCGCGCCATCGGCGCGAAAAGGAGCAAAACCGCTGCAGCCACAGGCGCGGCGATAATGGTCTGCTCGGACAACCGATACGCAAGGATCACCAAGAGGTAGCCCAACGCTGCGAGCGCCACGCATTTCAACCCAATGAGAGCATTCGGACCGAGGCCGTCGTACACGAGCCAGGTCAGCAAATCGTATGCCCACTCGTAATTGCTCCACGGTTGCGGGGTCGACTGCCAGAACGAAAACAGATCGACCTCGGGAACGTAACCGAGATCGGCGATCTGCCGACCCTGGGCTAGGTGACCGTAGGCATCAATATTGTAGAGTGGCAAGGCGCCGAGAAGAAAGAATGCAAGGGCACAACCCCATGCACTCCACGACACGACCCCACGAGACACACCGCTAGTGTTCGTCAAACGTTGCCAAACCGTCAAGCAGGCCGCCAGCTACAGCAATGACTCGAGCGCCTCCTCGAGAGTGGTGTACCCCCACATGAACTCACTCGCGTGAAGCGCCGCCGGGACCACGCGGGCACCTCCGATGAGCATCTCGTCGGCCAACTCCGAGCCGAAGCCTAGTCGCACGGCAAACTTGGGCAATGGAATGACGGCAGGACGCTTGAGTGTTCGGGCAAGGGTCTTGGTGAAGTAGGCATTGGTTACCGGGTCGGGAGAGACGAAGTTCACGGGGCCGCTCAGGTCATTGCGCTGCAACGCGAACAAGAAGGCGGAAACCAAGTCCTCGAGGGCGATCCAGCTCATGTACTGGCGGCCATCGCCTATACGCCCGCCAACACCGAGCGCGAAGGGCGTCTTCAGCTTGGCAAGGGCGCCGCCCTCGGAGGCGAGCACGATACCGATGCGCGCGTTCACTACCCGGATGCCGGCCTCCTCTGCAGCTCGGGTGGCGTCCTCCCACTCGCGACACACCTCCGCGAGAAAGCCAGACCCGGCTGCCGCATGTTCGTCGAGTATCTCGTCGCCGCGATTGCCGTAGTAACCGATAGCGGAGGCGGATATCAAGATGCGAGGCTTCGGTGTGAGCTTGGCCAATGTGTCGGCAATGAGCGTGGTGCCGCGAACCCGGCTGTTTCGAATTCGGGCCTTCTTTGCCTCGGTCCAGCGTCCCTCGGCGATGTTGTCGCCCGCGAGATGAATCGCGCCGCAAATCCCTCGAAGAGCATCGGCATCGATGGTCCCAGCGTCGGGATCCCAGCGGACCTCGTCGCTCGAGCTCGCATTCCGCCGAACCAGACGAAGGACGTCGAACCCGTTGGCGCGCAGGGCCGGTACTAACGCGTTGCCGACCAAGCCCGAAGCGCCGGTTACGGCAATTTTCTCGCGTTCCGCCATCGAGCCGAAGCGTGGCCCAGCAAGACTCTCACGCAAGTCGGCTTTCCGTGTGGCCGGAACCCCCAACTGTGGCTATGGTCCACCACCTTGCGAGTCTTATTCATCGCTCCTCAGGCCTTCACGTCGACCAAAGACTCAGGAGACGTGAATACGCTGGCCAAAGTGATGCGTCGTGCCGATCACTCAGTCGACGTAGTCTCCCCACTATACGGCCACATCGATACCAAGAAGCACGCCCTTGCGCGCCGCCTGACGAAGCTCGAGTTCGATCTCGGCGGTCGCCCATGGTCCTGCGAGATCTACACCGGACGCAGCCCGGACGGTGTAGGGCTGACGTTCATCGGCAACGAGGAGATTCTGCTGTCGGCCGATTCCCTCGAGGGCGAGGGTAAGCAGCTCGACGCATCCCGAGTCGGCGTCTTTTCATCGGCAGCCGTCGAGCTGATTCGCCAACACCAAGACGACTACGATCTCGTGCATGCCCATGGTTGGGCCGGTGCCACCACCGTCGCTCGTCTACGCGCCGAGCTGCCCGACGTGCCAACGGTGCTGACCATATACGACGCCTCCCAGCAGGGGCGTTTCGATGCGCGCGACGCCAAATGGCTCGGCCTCGGCAACGAAGCCCCCGACGGCCGAGGCGTCAACGCGCTCAAGGCGGGGCTGCTCGCCGCAGACCGCATCACCACGTTGTCCCCGAACTACGCGCATCGTCTTCAGCGGCCAGGCGGAGGCGAGGGGCTCGGCGATACCTTTCGCGAGATCCACAACAAGCTCATCGGAGTGCGTCACGGGATCGATCCTGCCATTTGGAACCCCGGAACCGATCGACATCTGCCGGCACGATTCGATCCCTTCGATCTCGACGGAAAGGGAAAATGCAAGGCCGAGCTTCAACGGGAGCTTGCACTGCCCGTGCGAAGCGATGTGCCGCTCTTCGGGGCGCTCGGCGACGTGGACAGCGAGGGGATGAAGCTACTCGCGAAGATCGGGCCGGACCTCCTACGAAACGATGTGCAGCTGGTGGTGCGGCTCAATGGCGCGGGGGAGCTGGTCGCGATCTACGAAGAGCTTTGGGATCAATGGCCGGATCGTATTCAGATCAAGACCGCCACCGACGAGGCGTTTCGGCATCTTTTGATTGGCGCGAGCGACTTCGTGGTCGTTCCCGAGCGCGTGGCACCCACCAACAATCTTCAAATGCTGGCCCAGCGCTATGGCGCTCTACCGATCGTCTACCAGGAGGGCGGGCTCGCGGACGAAGTCGTGGACTGTGAAGCGTCGCTGAAGACGGGGTCGGGACTGCTCTATGACGAGCCCACTGCTGAATCGCTCCTCGGCGCATTACAGCGAGCTGCTGCTGCCTTCGCCAACACGAAGGCCTTCGGCGAGCTGCAGAGCCGGGTCATGCGCATCGATCATTCGTGGGAGCGCACCACCCGGCTCTATGAGCGTGCCTATCGCGACGCGATCTCGTGCCATTTTCAGGACGTGGTCGACACACCAAGCACGCGCTGAGGCAGTCTTGCGTCACTCGGTCGAAGATACTGTGGCTCGAGAGAAGCGAGATCGTCCGGGCCTCGAGTACGCATCACGTGCTCGATCTCGAAGGCGATAGCGGACGCGCTAGGCGCTTCCAGCGGTTCGGCCGAGTCACCCACCCTCGCTCCGAGAAACGCCTCGACCGCCGCCGCATGCGTCTTCGCTCCCTCCCCACAAAGGGCGATCCGCCGTTCTCCGATCGCGTCATGAATCCGCGGCAAGACCTCTTCGGGCGGCCCGAAAGTCGGGGGGACGAGCTCTTGTTGAATGTCGCTGCCAAGCACGTACGCGGCTGCGAATAGGTCACCTCGATACGCGTTCATCAGAGCGATGCGCGCGACTTCGTCGTCCGTGGTGATAGACCGCGCAAGCACGCGGAGGGAGCTTACCCCAACGATCGGCAACCCCAAGCCCAATGCGAGGCCTTTGGCGGTGCCAAGACCAACACGAAGGCTGGTAAACTTACCGGGCCCAATGTCGACGCCGACGAGCGCAATGTCGCTACGCGCGAGCCGCGCTTGGTTCAAGGCTGCATCGATGTGCCCGAAGAGGTCTTCACCGTGCCGAGAAGACGAACGCCAGGTCACGGCTGCAGTCACTACGCCATCGCGGGCGATCGCGACCGTACCCACGTCGGTTGCGGTGTCGATGCAGAGGGTCGTCATGGATTGCTTGACGCATGCCTAGCCGCAGACTAGCGTCCGCGCCACCAAAGTGGCGTTCTCGCCCTGACTTGCCGGCCTATCCGTAAGAATGAGCAAACGAAAAGACAGCCCTGCGTCGAAGAAGGTAAGCAAGTCCGCAAAGGGCGACGGTTGGAGATCGAATCTGCTGACGATCGGCGGCGCGCTTCTCTTGGCTCTCTTCATTCGAGTTACGCTTTTCGAGGCTTTCGCAATCGATGGACCGTCGATGGAGCCTACTTTGCTCGACGGAGACCGAGTCGTCGTAGCCAAGTACCCGTACGGGCTGTTTCTACCGTTCATGCATGAAGCGGTGGTCAACTGGGGCGGACCGGAACCCGGTGACGTCATCATCTTGCACAGCCCTGCAGACGACGAGGACATCGTCAAGCGTGTCATTGGCGTGGGTGGCGACGAAATCTCCATCCGCGGCGGCAAGATCTCTCGAAACGGCGAGGTGTTGAAAACCGTCGAGGTGGGCCCCTGCTCGAAGGGTGAGCAGAAGAACCTCGACAGCACCTGCATGATCTACGAGGAAGTGGTGGGCGACGTCACCCATCAGATGAGCCACTCGAGACACGACTTCCCGCTGGACCGGATGCCGGTGAAGGTCCCTGAAGGCCATGTGTACGTGCTCGGCGACCATCGCGACAGCTCGAACGACAGCCGCAACCCACTCATCGGCGCGGTCAGCAACTTCCGAATCAAAGGCAAGGCTCTGTTCATCTACATGTCCTGGAAGAGTGCGGGAGCGGCGCTTTGGGAGCGGATCCGCTGGGATCGCGTGGGCAGCAGTGTCGACTGAGCCGGGGAATGTGCCCCCGTCGAGTTGGCGCTAGGCTCTCAATCGCATGGGCGTGAAAGCCGAAATCGCCGCATACCTTCGAGACGAGATAGGCGCCATCGACAAGGAGGCTCCCGAATCGGTCGCGCTCGTCTACCCGAGCCCGTACCGCGTCGCGATGTCGTCCCTCGGCTACCAGACGATCTACCGAACGATCAACTCGATCGACGGGATGGCCGCTCACCGAGCCTTTTTGCCCGACGACGTCGAGACGTGGCGTCAATCGGGGACGCCGCTTTTGACCTATGAACGCATGCGTCCGGTCGCGAACTATGGAGTGATCGCGTTTTCGGTGGCGTACGAAACGGAGCTCGCAGGGGTGATCCACAGTCTCGAGTTGTCTGGGATTCCGCCGCTCGCCACCGATCGAACCTCGCGGCATCCGATTGTCTTTGCCGGAGGACCGTTGACCTTCAGCAACCCACTACCCTTGGCGCCCTTCGTCGATGCGATCGTCATGGGTGAGGCGGACCAGTCGATCCAGCCTGTGCTCCGCATGATTTTCGATTCGGTCTCGAAAGAGAGCGCGCTGCGAAACCTCGCAACCCATCCTCACGTGTTCGTCCCGGCGCTTCATGGCGACATTCTCCCGCCGATCGACAAAGCGGACGACGCACGGCTTCCGGCGTTTTCTCAGATCATGACTCCGCACACCGAGCTGAGGAACATGTTTCTCGTCGAGCCCGAGCGTGGTTGTCATCGAGGGTGCTCGTATTGCGTGATGCGACGGTCTACGAACGACGGGATGCGCCTCGTAAAGAAGGAACGTGTGCTCTCGTTGGTACCGGACGACGCCAAGCGCGTGGGGCTGGTCGGTGCGGCAACGACTGACCATCCACAGATCACCGAGATCGTGCACGCGCTAGTCGACACGGGTCGCGAGGTCGGTCTCTCCTCACTGCGGGCGGACCGACTGAACGACGACTTGATGGCCGCCCTACGGCGCGGAGGTCATCGGACCCTGACTACCGCCAGCGACGGCGCTAGCCAGAGAATGCGTGAGGTGATTCATCGACATACGAGCGAGGAGCAACTGCGACAGGCGGCCCTCTTGGCACGACGTCACGGGATGAAGCGACTCAAGCTCTATCTGATGGTCGGTCTCCCAGGCGAAACCAACGACGACATCGACGAAATGGTCGAGCTCGGGAACGAGCTTTCGTCGCTGATCCCGCTCTCCCTCGGGGTCGCGCCTTTCGTGGCCAAGCGAAATACACCGCTCGACGGCGAGCCATTTGCAGGCATCAACCTCGTCGATGCAAGGCTTCGACGGCTGCGACGCGGGGTACGAGGCCGGGTCGACGTTCGCGCGACGAGCGCGCGCTGGGCATGGGTCGAGTACGTCTTGGCGCAAGGTGGTAGGGCCGAAGGCCTGGCAGTCCTCGAGGCGGTCAAAGCTGGAGGCCGTTTCTCCGATTGGAAGCGAGCGTTCAACGCGCTCCCCGCCGACCGACCCCGACGCTCCCTAGTCCGCCCCACCAACCGCCTAGGCCGCGCCACGGCATAAAAGGGGACAGTCCCCTTTTCTTAGCCTAGGAAGGTGGTGGCTGCGGAGATGGCGAAGTCGAGGTAGCGGCCGGGGGTGACGCCCATTCGAAGAACGTAGTAGCCGGAAAGGAGTAGAGCAGCGGCGACGTAATAGGAGCGCATCGGGACCGCGATCGGGGCGTCCTCCGCCGGCTCGCGCATGAAGAGGTAGACGATGACCTTGAGGTAGTAATAGGCGCCGACGGCGCTTGCGAGCACGCCGAGGACCGCTAGCCACGTCATTCCCGCCTGAACGGCCGCGCTAAAGACATAGTACTTTCCAAAGAAGCCCGCTGTCGGTGGCATGCCGAGAAGCGAGAGGACTCCGACTACGAAGGGGGCCGCAGCTGCCGGATGCCGACGGCCGGCCCCGGCCAAGTCCTCGTAGCTCACCGCCTCTTTGCCCTTCGACCCCATCAGAACCAGGGAGCCGAAGGCCAACACGTTCGAGACCGTATAGGCAGCGACGTAGTAGAGCACCGCGCTCACCGCGGTCGGGCCCAGCTCATAAGTGGCCGCCAGGCCCACGAGCACGTAGCCGGCGTGCGCCACCGAGGAATAGGCAAGCATTCGCTTGACGCTCGATTGCGCGAGCGCAGCCAGGTTGCCCCATGCCATCGTCACGACAGCCAAAATCACGATCACCGGTGTCCAGCCAGTGAAGAGGTCCATGCTGACCTCATCTCCAAACGCACCCGCCAAGACCCGAACCAGCACCGCGAAGGCGGCGGCCTTCACCGCGACGGACATGAAGGTGGTAACCGGCGTGACCGCGCCCTCGTACGAGTCCGGGACCCACATGTGAAACGGCACCGCGCCTACTTTGAAGGCCAGGCTGACCAAGATCATGACCAGCGCGAGGATGGTGAGCACGGGGTCTGCCGCGCCGGAACCGACGGCGTCCCGGATGCCGGCCAGATCGGTATGTCCCGTAGCACCGTATAGCAGCGCGCTCCCAAACAGAAGAATCGCCGCGGCAAACGAGCCAAGCAGGAAGTACTTCACGGCTCCTTCGACGGCTCGGGCGCTGGTCCGTCGGTATGCGACGAGCGCATAGGCCCCGAGCGACATGGTTTCGAGGCCTAGAAAGATGCTCAACAGATCGACCGCGCGCGCCAAGACCATCGCGCCGAACGCCGTGAAGATGAGCAGCACGTAGAATTCGCCTCGCTCGAGCCCGTGCTCCTTGAGATAGCCTCCAGCGAGCAGCGCGGAAAGGCCCGCCCCCGCGCAGATCACGACATCAAAAAACAAGCCAAGCTGATCGACCGCCAAGTAGCGAGTGATCTGAGCCGGAGCGACGAGATCCCCACGGACGGCGATAGCGCCAGAAATCGCTGCGGCGGCAAAGAGAGACATCGCAGTCGTCAACGCAAGCCCGGACCGGTCTTTCGAAAAAGCGTCGATCAGCATGATGCTGAGCCCCACCGCGACCAGCAGAAGAAGCGGCGCGACTCCCAAGAAGCTGGTGATCCGGTCGGTGATCATCGGCCTTCCTCGGCGTGGCGCGCCAGTACGTAGGACCCTGACTCCTCCGGATCGATGGCCTTCAAGTCTGCAAGCTGTGCTTTTGAAATGCCCTGCGACTGCCTGTACCGAATGCTGAAGTCGGAAATGAAGGCATCGACCGAGGGGTTCATCTTGTCGAGGAAAAACTTGGGGTAGAGGCCGATCCAGAAGACCAAGGCCACCAAAGGGATCAACGCCCACGCCTCCCTGCGATTGAGATCCGGTAGCGACTCGTTCTCTGGGTGGGTCACTTTGCCCCAGAACATGCGGAGCACGGCGTGAAGCATGTACACGGCGGCGAAGATTACGCCGGTTGCGGCAAGCAAAGTCATCACGAACCAGTTGTTCCCTAGCCCGACCGCACCCCGCGAGAAGAAAGCACCCCCGAGGATCATGAACTCTCCCACGAAGCCGTTGGTGCCGGGCAGCCCGATCGAGCTCATCGTGATGATGACGAACGCCGTCGCATACCAAGGCATCACTTTCGCCAGGCCCCCGAAGTCATCGAGCATGCGAGAGTGGCGTCGGTCGTAGATCACCCCGACAAGAAGGAATAGCGCGCCGGTCGATACGCCGTGATTGATCATTTGAAGGATGGCACCAGACACGCCATTCCTGTTCATGGCGAACAAGCCGAGGAGGATGAAGCCCATGTGGCTGACCGAGCTGTACGCCACCAGTTTCTTCAAATCGCGCTGTACCCAGGCCGCATACGCACCGTAGATGATTCCGAGCACGCCGAAGGCCGCCAGCGTCGGCCCAATGACTTGGCTGGCCACCGGGAAGAGCGGCATCGCGAACCGGATGAACCCGTAAATGCCCAACTTCAGCAAGACGGCCGCCAGAATGACCGAGCCGCCCGTCGGCGCTTGGACGTGCGCGTCCGGCAACCAGGTGTGGAACGGGAACATCGGCACCTTGATCGCAAATGCTACCGCGAAGGCGCTGAAAAGCAGGTACTGGGGAACCGCCGGCAACATCAGGGTCGTCAGCTTCTCCAGATCGAAGGTGTACTGCCCGGTCAGCTCTTTGTAAGCCGCAACGATGTACAGAATGGCGACGAGCATCAAGAGGCTGCCGAAAAAGGTGTAGAGAAAAAACTTCACCGCCGCGTAGACACGGTCCTTGCCGCCCCAGACACCGATGATCAGATACATCGGCACCAGCATCAGCTCCCAGAACACGTAGAAGAGGAACAGGTCGAGCGCCACGAACGCGCCGAGCATCCCGAGCTCGAGCAGCAGGAACGAGAACGCGTACTCCTTGATCCTCGTCGTGATGCTGCCCCAGGAGGCATAAAGCGCGATCGGGGTCAGCGCCGTGGTCAACAGCACGAGCCACAAGGAAAGACCGTCGACGCCGAGCTTGTACGAGATCCCAAGAGACTCCACCCAGGTGACTTGCTCGACGAGACGATATCCGGGCGTCGAGTAATCCACCCAATAGAGCCGCAAACTCACCACGAATTCGACGAGCATCACGCCGATCGAAAACTTCTTGATGATGCCTTCGCGCGAGCGCGGGATGGCGAGCACCGCGACGGACCCGAGGAGAGGGATTGCTAAGAGCCACGTGAGGGTATGCGTGCTCATCGCGACCCCTCTTTCGTGGCGTCCAGGAGGAGCGCATGCTGTTCCGGTAGATACCCGTCGGGCAAGGTCATCTCACGCGAGGCGGTCGACACGTTGCCAAAGGCGTTTCGTACTTCGACCGTCGCCTCGACCGTCGCGCGCGGCACCATCAGTACGTTCTCGATGCCGGTTCCCCTCCCCGTTGGGAGCTCGATGACGTCGGGGGTGTCGGTTCGGCCGAAAACCTGCGCGCCGTTCATGCGGAGCTGCACTTTGCCGTCTTCAAGGCGGGCCACGATGGGAAGCGAGCCTTGGGTTCGGCGCCATGCAGCATCGAGCCTGGCGAGATCGAGTCTGGTCCATTGCTCGGTCAACGAATAGTGATCCGACGCACCGGTCCGCGGGCTCCTCACATAAAGGAAGATCTTGCGAACGTCTTCCGGGCCGTACGTCGGCGCGTAAATGCGCTTCGTGCTCCATCCGCTCTCGAATTCGCCGTCCGAGTCGCCGTCCCATCGGTACTCGTAACCGAACCCCGGAGCGGCCACGAGCTGCAACGTCTCGCCCTCGAGCGCGCCTTCGACGTGTGCGCGGGGAGTCCAGAACATGGCCATGACCGAAACGACACCGATGACCAGCACCATCCCATAGGTGTGCACGACCCCGTTCTGCATGCGAGAGAGGAACCGCCCGACCTCGCGTGCGTTGAAGCTTGGAAGCCGGGTGAGGAGCGCATCGACGAATGTCATGTCGATGCGACCCACGAGGGTGGCAACCTGCTTGATCGGACCGATGATGACGGTGTCGTAAAGCTCGTCGACCCGCCACTTGTCGAAAACGAGCGCGTAGAGCCTCGCGGGAACCTTCTCGGCGAGCACGTCTTTGCTCTTGTTGCGGTAGAGCACCCACGCCGAGCCGATGCCGATGGCCATCGCCGCAAGCGCCAGCCCGGAAGCGATATTGATGGTGTTCATGCTCTCGGGGAGCGCATGACCTGCGACGGACGCCTCCATCCAGTGCCCCCACCAACTCGGCAGGTGGGTGCCAACGAATGGCGTGATGTGTGGCATCCCGAGGTAACCCGCGAAGATCGCTCCCAAGCCCAAGAAGATCAGCGGGATCTTCATGCTGGCGGGGGACTCGTGCGGGTGCGCATCGTAGCCGTGGCCATCGCTAGACTCTCCCGCGCTTCGATACTCGCCGGTGAACGTCAGAAAGTAGAGCCGGAACATGTAGAAGGCCGTCATAACCGCGGCGAGCGTCAGGCCGATCAGGGTGAACCAACCGACCGCGACCATCAGACTGTCATCGGACCGAAAGATCTGAGCGGTCGCACCAAGCAGGATTTCGTCTTTCGAAAAGAAACCGCTCGTGAGGGGAACGCCCGCGATCGCCAGGCAGCTCACCAAGAACGTCCACCGCGTCGTGGGCAGCTGCTTTTTCAGGCCACCGAGCTTGAAGATGTCGGCGTCGCCGTGAGCGTGGACTGCGTGCATCACCGAGCCTGCCCCGAGGAAGAGGCATGCCTTGAAGAACGCGTGCGTGAACACGTGGAAGAAACCCGCCGCGAAATACCCGACCCCCACCGCAGCGAACATGAAACCGAGCTGGCTCACCGTAGAATAGGCGAGGATCTTCTTCATCTCGCGCTGCGTCACCGCGATGGTGGCGGCGAGAAGCGCGGTCAGGGTGCCCGTGACCGCGATGACCGACATCGCGACGTCCGAGGTGATGAAGAGCGGAGAGAGGCGGCAGCACAAATACACGCCCGCCGTAACCATCGTCGCGGCATGGATGAGAGCCGAAACCGGGGTTGGGCCGGCCATGGCGTCCGGGAGCCAAACGTAGAGCGGTATCTGGGCGCTCTTGCCGGTGCAGCCGAGAAAGAGGAACAGACAAGCGACAGTCGCAATGCTTGGCACCACGCCAAACGGCCACATCATGAAATCCTTGCGGAAGTAGCCTTGCGCGGCGGCTGCGTTGATGTCCGCGAACTCGAACGACCCTACCACTCCGACGAGGATGAACATCCCGATCAAGACGCCAAAGTCTCCGACACGGTTGGCGACGAATGCCTTTCGGCCGGCCGACGCGTAGTCGCGGTTTTCGTACCAGTAGCCGATCAACAGGTACGAGCAGAGACCGACGCCCTCCCACCCGACGAACATCACGGGCAAGCTGCTCCCGAGGACCAGGATCAGCATCGAAGCCATGAACAGATTGAGGTAACTGAAGAACCGCGGGTAGCCGTCGTCGTCCGACATGTAACCCACGCTGTAGAGGTGGATCAGACCCCCGACCCCGGTGACGATCAGGGTCATCACGCCGCTGAGGGAATCCATGAGAAACCGGACGTTGATCGCGACTTCGGCTCCACTCGGGAGCTTTAGGGAAAACCACTCGTAAAACTGATACGTGAGCACGGCTTCGTGGACGCCTTCACCGCGGAGTGCAAACAGCTCCGCAAATGCAGTGATCGAGAGGATGAACGACACGGTGACTGAACCGACCCCAATGAAGCCCACAAGACTTCGAGGAAGACGGCGCCCGAACAGGCCATTGACCACGGCTCCGGCCAGCGGAAACAAGATGATCAGGAGCAGCGCGAGCTGCTGAGAGGCGTCTTCATGCATGGCGCGGTCAATACCTGAGGAGCGTGGCCCTGTCGGTTTCGATCGTTTTACGGACTCGGTAGTAAGCGATCACGATAGCCAAGCCGACGGCGGCTTCTGCTGCAGCCACGGCGATCACGAAGAACGCGAAAACCTGCCCGTCGTGGTTGCCTGGGTAAGCACGGTTGAAGGCAAGCAGAAGCACATTGGCCGAGTTGAGCATCAGCTCGATCGACATGAGCTGGATCAACATGTTTCGACGCGTCAAGAAGCCTACGGCACCAATGCCGAACAAGACGGAGGCGAGTGCCAAGTATGCGCCGATGCCCATCACGTCACTACTCCGTTGGGCTCCGTGCAATGGCGATCGCGCCAATTATAGCAACCAGCAGGGTGATCGAAATCAGCTCGAACGGGACGAGTGCGTTTCTGTAAATCGCCAACCCCAGCCCCTCGACGGTACCGAAGTCCGCATCGACTGCAATCCACGCCGCATCGAAGCCGCCAACCGACGTGGCCACGACCAAGAAGACTGCCAATGTGAGCGCCCCCGCCGTGCTTCGCGAAACCAACCGACCTTCGATCGGCCCCGTCTCGGCCTCGGGCCCGATCAACATGATCACGAATACGAACAACACGACGATCGCGCCTGCGTACACGAGTAGCTGGAGCGCGGCGAGCAGATGCGCGTTAAGCGTCAGGAACATCCCGGCCAGAGAAACGATGTGCACCAGCAAACCCATGGCCGCGCGCAATGGGCGACGCGCTGCCACGGTGATGAGAGCACCGATGATCGCGAAGATCGCCGTGACCACGAACAAGGTTGCGCCCGCACCCGTCATGCCACCTTCTCCACCTCGCGGCGTACGCTGTGGTCATGCCTTACATCGGACGGCAGCCCGTTATGGGCCGCATCGATGAATTCATCCCGGAACTTTTGAACGAAACCCAGCAATGGCATGGCGGTTCCGTCGGCGAAAGCACAAATGGTGTTGCCCATCATATTGTTCGAAATGTCGACGAGAAGGTCGACATCCTCGGGCTTGCCGCGCCCGGCGCACAGATTGTTGAGCACGTCGACGAGCCAACCGGTGCCCTCACGACACGGGGTGCACTGACCGCACGATTCATGCTTGTAGAACCGCATCAAGTTGCGGCATGCCTCGACCATGTTGACGGTATCGTCCATGACGATCGCACAGCAAGTGCCAAGCATCGTCCCAAGAGCACGATAGGTATCGACGCCCATCGGCACGTCGATCTCGCTCTTGCCGTGCCACGCATGAAGCGGCTGGTCTTCTCCGGGAGCATCGACGAGGCGGCGCGGGTCGAGGACTGGTGTCGACGAGCCACCAGGGATGACGGCCTTGAGAGGACGGCCGGCTAACATGCCTCCAGCGTAGTCGTAGATGAGCTCGCGCATCGTGATGCCGACGGGCGCCTCGAATAAGCCCGGGTTTCTCACGTGCCCACTGACACCATAGAGCCGAACGCCACCGTCGGCTGGAAGCCGGCTGAGCGCGGACCATGCGTCGCCGCCCATGTCGATGACGTCGGGCACCACGGCGATCGTCTCGACGTTGTTTACAATCGTCGGCATGCCGAACACGCCCTTCACTGCAGGGAATGGGGGCTTGAGCCGAGGCTCGCCACGCCGGCCCTCGAGAGAGTTCAAGAGCGCCGTCTCTTCACCGCAGATGTATGCGCCCGCGCCGGTGTGAACGTGGATCTCGATCTCGTGATCGACCCCAAACGGCCGGGCACCGAGATACCCAGCCTTGCGCGCGTCCGCGATCGCGTCTTCGAGACGCGTTACGGAAGAAGCGAGCTCGCCCCGCACGTAGATGTACGCCACGTGCGAACCGATCGCATAGCAGGAGATGATCGCACCCTCGATGAGCCTGTGCGGGTCGAGGTCCATGATGCTGCGGTCTTTGAAGGTTCCGGGCTCGCTCTCGTCGGCGTTGATGACGAGGTACACTTGGTCATTGGGCCCTGGGTTGAGGAAACCCCACTTCACGCCCGCCGGGAAACCAGCTCCGCCGCGTCCGCGGATGTTGGCGTTCTTGACCTCGTCCTTGAGCTTGGCCGGCTCGATCGAGGTGAGGGCTCGCTTGGCGACCTGGTAGGCGCCGGCGCGCTCGGCATTGGCGATCTTCCAGCTCTCGGCGATGCCGTACCGCGCTGTAAGCAATGGTTTGGTAGGGTTGCTCATGACTCGTCACCTACGGGCTCCGGTGCGGGCGGAGGCTGCGAGGCCAACCGCACAGCCTCAGGGCTCGGTGGGGGCGGCGCGGTGGATATCGGTGCTTTGCTCGGTGCCCCGAACGTCGCATGGGTCGAAAACTCGTCGGCGGCTGCCTCGGCTCCCCTCGTCACGTGTGCTTCGATGATTCGGTCGAGGATCTCGACGTCGAGGTTTTCGTAGTAGCGGTCGTTGATCTGAACCATGGGAGCCTGGCCACACGCGGCAAGACACTCGGCCTTCAGGAGGGTGAACTTGCCGTCCGAGCTGGTGTGGCCGGCGGTGCATCCGAGCTTGTTCTCGAGATGATCCTGAATCGCTTTGCCACCGCGGAGATCACAGGAGAGGGTCCGACACACCCATACGACATTCTCCCCGACCGGCTCTTCGAAGAACATCGTGTAAAAGGTCACCACGCCTCGCACGGTGGCCGTCGAGAGGTCGAGTCGTTGCGACACGTAGTCCACGACCTCCGAACTGATCCATCCATTTTGACGCTGGCACAACCAGAGCACGGGAAGCAGCGATGCTCGACGCTCGGGATAGCGGGTCAGTAGCTCGTCGACCTCTCGTTCGCCTTCCGGCGTAAGCGCAAATGCCATGGCTGAGCGCCCGGACGCTAGGCCCGACCGACCCTCATGTCAAGCTCGGCAAACGCGCGAATCGAGGCCTGAAGCAAGCTGAATCGAGGCCGCTTTCCCGTGGGGCTTCGAGCCGCTACCGTCCGGAGCAACGCTGTGGCAGGACCGATGCCAGAAGACCCCAACAAGCTTCCCAAAGATCCCGGGTCCACCGCGCCTGTAGGAGACGAGCGCAACATCGGTCTCTGGGTTGGGATCGGTTGCCTCAGCGCAGTGATCTTGTCCTGCTGCCTCCTGTCCTATTGGGCGCAGACTTTCGGCTTTCGTTGGATCTTGAAACAGAGTGACGAGACTCGGAGCTGGGCCTCGAGGGTAGTTTTGACCGGGGCGCTAGAGGGGATAAGGGACAGCTGCGTGGAAGGGGTGGCGACCGAAGACGCTCAAAGGTGGTTTCATCCAAACATGACCTCGGAGTCGCGCAACCGACTGTGCGGTATCGATGAGGCAACGATTCAAAAGATCGCAGCGCCCGACCAGGTCGCTGCCGAGTCTTTGGCAGCGATCGGGGAACCCGACGTGGCTGTGCGGTTCGGGATGGACCCAGCACTCTGCTACCGATATACGACCGAGACGGTTCGCATCATCGGGTGCTTCGAGCAAGACGCGGAATCGGGGGCTATTCCTTACAAGATCATCGACGTCGAGTAGCCATAGCCCCGAGCATCATGGGTTGCGCTTGAACCCAACCGTGAGCCCGGCGCTTCCCGAGTAGTCGCGCGGCCGCAACTGCACGAGCACACACGGCTCCGTACCTGCGTCGACGAGACAGTCCGCGATCGCGCAGAACGTCCGATGTTGCCTGAGCCCGTGCCACCGCCGCCCTGCGGGCACTTCTCGCTTCGGTGGATATCGAAACACTGTGGTCGACTCATCTCTTTCGATGAAGACGATCTCTCCCTGAAGGATGTTCTCGTTCTCCGAGAACATGAGCTCTAGCATTCTCCAGAAGGAGGCCTCACCCTCGGCAACCTCCTTGGCGGTCAGTGTGACTCGTTCTTGGCGCATGCGTTCGAACACTGGCTTCAGGTTCGGTGGGAGCGATTCTTCGTCACCCTCTAAAGCACGCACGAGCAGACGTCGTCTCTCGACGTCCGCTCGAAACTCGAGGAGGTTCAGCGCTCGGTGCCTCAGCTCGTCGAACTCGTCGAGATGTGGGGCTGCCGCGTTCCTACAACTAGACTTCTCGCTACAACCCCCGAGGAGCGACGCACCCAAGAGGATACAAGCAAGGCCTCGGCGCATGTTCGATACAGTAGTCGACGCACCGGACAACCCCAACTAAAGTTCTCTCGATGTCGCTCATCGAATTCCGTGGGGTCAAGAAGGCCTTTGGGCCGAAGGTGGTTTACCAAGACCTGAATCTCGAGATCCAGGAAGGCGAGCTGTTGACGATCATCGGCGGCTCGGGTCAGGGCAAGAGCGTCATGCTCAAGATGCTGATCGGCCTGCTGGACATCGACGGCGGCGCGATTTTCTTCGACGGGCAAGAGATTTCGCAATTCACCGAAGCCCAATACGCTCCCGTCCGAAGGCGCGTCGCGATGCTGTTCCAAGCGGGCGCTCTATTCGATTCGCTCAACGCGAAGGAGAACGTGGCGTACGGCCTTCGCGAGCAGCTCGACATGAGCGAGAAGGAGATCTCGGAGCGGGTTCGGGAATCGCTGGCACACGTCGGCCTTCCCGGCACCGAAGAGACGTGGCCCTCCGACCTGTCCGCCGGCATGAAGAAGCGGGTGTCTTTGGCAAGGGCGCTCGCGATTCGGCCCGAGGTGTTGCTGTACGATGAGCCCACGACGGGGCTCGACCCGATCAACGTCACCCGAATTGCAGACCTGATCGTCGACTTGAACGATCGCATAGAGGTCACTTCGGTAGTGGTGACGCACGACATGGATACGGCGCTGGCGATCAGCGACCGCATCGCCATGATCCAGGATGGCTTCGTGATCTTTTCCGGCACGCCGGCCGAGGTGAGGGCCTCGGATGACCCCCGGGTGCGGGACTTCATCGAGGGGAACGCCCCGGTCGACGAGGATACCGAAACTCTGCTAAGGAGTGCAGGGTAAGGGGTTGGGTTGGGCAAGAGATGAAGACGACCTCCGGTACTCGCCTTCGCGTTGGCATATTCGTGCTTCTGGCGCTGACGATCGGCGCCGCGATCGTCTTTGCGATCGGGGCTCAAGAGAACGTCTTCGCCGGGAAGACGACCTATCACGCGGTCTTCGAAGACGTGGGCGGCTTGCAACAGGGCAACACAGTTCGCGTGGCGGGCGTCAATGTGGGCTCTGTAACCGACGTCAAGATCGGCGAAGCGGGAACTATCGCGGTCTATTTTCGCATCATCGACGATGCCGCCCATCTCGTGCGCGGCGACCCTAGCGTCGAAGTGGATAGGGACCATCCAGATCAGCCGAGCTTCGCCTCGATCGGCAGCAAGGGGCTCCTCGGAGATCGCATCATCGAAGTTTCGGTAGGCTCTGACGTGTACCCACAGTGGGACCCGGACATACCAATTCCCTCTTCGGTCGGTGGGGGCATCATGGCGCTCGCCGAGCGCACGCTCTACGAGGCCGAGGGCACCGCGCACAACCTGCGACTTGCAACCGACCCATTCGCCGACCAGGAATTTTCTGAGGACCTGAAGGAAACCGCCCGCAACCTCGCCAAAGCCTCGGGGATGCTCGCCAGCGGCGAAGGGACGATAGGTGCGCTCATGACGGACGAACAGCTTGCTCGCGACGTCAAAGGCGCCGTCAAGAATCTGAGGTCAGCGGGAAATCAGGTCACGAAGCTCGGTGAGAGCCTCAACCAAATCAGCGAAGAAATCCAACACGGGGACGGCACCGCTCATGCGCTCTTCTACGGCAGCGAGGGAACTGAGGCGATTGCGAACATCCGGGACACCTTCGGGCAGCTGAACGCGATCCTCACGGAGGTCCGCCAAGGGGACGGGACGATCAACCAGTTGATCTACGGCGAGCTCGGCGACTCCTTCATGACCAACCTCCAGAACGCCAGCGATGACATCGCCTTTCTCACCAAAGAGATGCGGGAAGGCAAAGGCACCATCGGCGCCCTCCTCACCGATCCTTCCATTTACGAAGACATCAAGCGCCTCTTGGGAGACCTCGAACGGAACGAAATCCTTCGAGCGTTGGTTCGCTACTCAATTCGCCGGGACGAGGCACGCGAGCCCATCGAAGTCGAGATCAAAAAAGAGTAGTGCCATGCGTGTGTATCTCGATCTGCTACGGAAGGTGCTGGAAGACGGCGTCGACCGGGAAGACCGGACCGGCACTGGTACACGAAGCATCTTCGGTCATCAAATGCGTGTCGATTTGGGCGACGGCTTCCCGCTGCTGACGACCAAGAAGGTCCACTTCAAGTCGATCGTCCACGAGCTCCTGTGGTTCATCAGCGGTCAAACGCACGTGAGTCACCTACAAGAGGTGGGGGTTTCGATTTGGGACGAATGGGCGACTGCCGAGCAAACCACGCGTCTCGGTCGGAGGGAGGGCGATCTCGGACCGATTTATGGTCATCAGTGGCGCAATTTCGGGGCAACCTTGCGCGAAGACGGTTCGTACCTGCAAGATGGGTTCGACCAACTCGGCCACGTCGTCGAACAGATTCGCAAGAACCCGCAAAGCCGTCGCCTCATCGTCTCGGGGTGGAACCCTTTGGAAGCCGAGAAGGTGGCCCTCCCCCCTTGTCACACGCTTTTCCAGTTCTATGTCCACGAAGGTCGACTGAGCTGCCAGTTGTACCAGCGCAGCGCAGACGTCTTTCTCGGAGTCCCCTTCAACATTGCAAGCTACGCATTGCTGACGATGATGGTGGCCAAGGTTTCGAACCTCGAGCCCGGGGACTTCGTGCACACCTTTGGCGATGTGCACCTCTACAAGAACCACTTCGACCAGGCTCGCAAGCAGTTGAGTCGTGACCCGCGAGCCCTGCCGATGATCGAGCTCGCCCCTCATGTGGAGAGCCTGTTCGACTTTCGGTACGAGCACGTTGCACTGAAGGGCTACGACCCCCATCCACGAATCAAAGCACCGGTGGCGGTGTGACCGAAGAGGACGAGGTGTTACTTCCCCTCGCGCTCATCGTTGCGGTCGCTCGGAACGGCGTTATCGGAAAGGACGGCGCCCTGCCTTGGCATGTCTCTGAAGATCTCAAGCACTTTAAGAAGACGACGAAAGGACATGCCGTCATCATGGGTCGCAAGACTTTCGACTCGATTGGACGACCGCTGCCGCATAGGCGCAACATCGTCGTCACTCGCCGAGAAGGCATCTCGTTCACGGGCTGCGAGGTGGCCAATAGCTTGACCGAAGCGATCGAGCTCGCGCGCGCGTCCGACGAGTGCCCATTTATCATCGGCGGCGCAAGCCTTTACAAAGAGGCACTGCCGATGGCGACGGAAATCCACCTCACGATGATCGATCGAGACGTCGAGGGCGATACACACTTCCCGGGCGACCTGTCGGCCTTCGAGGAAGTCGAGACCCGCCTCGGCAAAACCCAAGGCGTCGCCTTCCGAGTCCTGCGTCGAAAAACGAGTTCTAGCCCCTCCTAGTCGCCCGCATACTCGTAGTCGTGCACGTGCTCGTGCTCGTGCTCGTGGTCGTACTCGAGTCCGCGGGTCATGCTCGAGCACGCGCACGACTACGAGGACGACTACGAGGACGAGGACGAAACGAGAGTTATCGCCGGATTAGCTCTTGGAGGGCTTGGTAGCCGCGCTGGGCTTGGGGGTCGTCGGCGAGGATGGTGGAGACTTGGAGCTTCTCGCTCTTGGATGAAATGGCGGTCTGCTTCCTGCGGTTCTGCGGCGTTGGCTTGGCGGCCAGGTGACCCTCGAGCTCTTCTTCGCGAATCGGCGCGGGCATGCCTTCTTCCTTGGGCTGCTCGACCAAGATGTCGGGCGAAATGCCTTCTGCTTGAATAGAACGACCCGACGGTGTGTAGTACCGTGCGATTGTCAGCTTTAGCGCGCTTCCATCGGGAAGCTCGAAAATGTTCTGCACGCTTCCCTTGCCAAACGTGCGCGTGCCCACGAGCACCGCGCGCTCGTGGTCGCTGAGCGCGCCAGCGACGATCTCCGCTGCGCTCGCCGTCTGCTCATTGATCAGGATGACCATGGGCCAGTTCGGGCGTGTCCCACCTCGACGTGCAGAAAACTCCTGAATCAGCTCACCTCCCCGGCCGCGCGTGGTTAGAATGATACCCGAAGAGAGAAACTCGTCACTTACCAGCACCGCTTCGCGAAGCAGGCCACCCCCGTTGTCCCGCAGGTCGAGCAATAGCCCTTCGACGCCGCCTTTGCGGTGCAGCACGCTCACTGCTTGGTCGAGCGCCTCGCTCAGCAGCTCCGCGGTATCTTCTTGGAACGCTCGAATTTGAACGTAGACGACCCGGTTCCCGAGGTAGCGGAGGTCGATCGGATCGACGTCGATGAATGCTCGCCTCAGCTTACGCTCGATCGCTGTGTCGGTACTTTCGCGCCGGATCGTGACGGTTACTTCCGTCCCGGCTCTCCCGCGGATCAACCGCACGGCGTCGTAGAGTCTGATGTCGCGCGCATCCATGCCTTCGATCTCCAGGAACCGATCGCCGGGCTCGAGTCCTGCCTTGTCGGCAGGGCCGCCCTCGAATACCGTCAGAATCGTGAGCCATCCGTCTCGCATCGAAACCTCGACTCCAACTCCCGCGAAACGGCCCTCCGCGTCGCTCTCGAGGATCGAGTACTCCTCGGGCTCGAGGAACACCGAGTGCGGATCGAGCGCCTCGGTTAGCCCGCGTATCGCTCCGTAGACGAGGCTCTTCTGATCGACTGGCTCGACGTAGTTGACTTCGATGTAAGCCAGGGCCCGAGCGAAGATCGTGAGTGGCTGGAATGGGCTACGCCGCGCGGGAGCCTCGGACGCAGTGACCACCACGAGCGCCAAAGCCAGCAAGCCCGCGATGACGAAGCGCTTTTTCTGGTAGGATTTGTGACCGGACATGGATTTCAGACCTTAAAGATTGACACTACTTCTATCCATGGGTAGGACCACCAGATACATGAGCGCGGCGCCACCCACATGGTACGCGTTCGCACGGAGTTTCTCACGATGTCGACGACTGATAAGCGCAAGCAAAGCCTCTACTTTCCTGAATCGATGCTACACGACATCAAGCACGAATCGGCAAGGCTCGACCGCTCGCTCTCTTGGATCGTCCAGCGCTGCGTAAAGATAGCCCTCCCCGAGATTCGCAAGCTGCCCTCGGTCAACGATATCCCGGACTCGGACGAAGACGTAGCAAAGAAGTAAGCTCCCAGGCGTGGAGTACGAGAGCGAGGGTTTCGTCGAGGCGGCAGACGGCACGCGTTTGTTCGTCGAAACGCTCGGAACGGGCACACCGGCCATCATCCTGATCGACGGGATCGGCTGTGACGGCTTCGCTTGGCGCTATCTGCAACCGAGGCTGGCGACCCGCCACCAAGTCGTCCACTGGCATTTTCGAGGGCATGGCCGAAGTGGGCCTCCAATCGATCGCGATCAGCTTTCGATCGAAGACCTAGCTTGTGACCTCCGCGACGTCTGCGACCACGTCGGGATCGAGAGCGCGGTCCTCGTCGCGCATTCGATGGGTGTTCAGGTGGCCCTCGAGTTCTACCGTCAGCATCCAGATCGCGTCGTCGGGCTCGTGTTGATGTGTGGAACGTTTGGACGCATCACGACGACCTTTCATGGAACAGACCTGCTCGACCAGGTGCTCCCCAGCCTCATTCGCGCTGCGCAATCCTTTCCAGGATTGGCGCGTGCGGTCTGGGGACGCATACCGGCGGCACTCGCCTTTCGGATCGCCTGCGCCGGTCGCGAACTCGATGCCGAACGCATTCAAGAGGAGGACTTTCAGCGCTACTGGGAGCATGCAGCCTTGATGGACCCGGACGTCTTCCTTCGGATGCTGCAATTGGCCGGCGAACACGATGCCCGCGGTTTCCTCGAAGACGTGCGAGCTCCGACCCTAGTCATCGCGGCCGAGCATGACACTTTCACGCCGATGGCTCTCGCCGAGGAAATGGCTCACGCAATTCCGAACGCTGAGCTCGAGGTCGTTCCAGAAGCCAGTCACGCAGCGCCCGTCGAGCAACCGGATCGAATCACCGAGAGGATCGAGGAATTCGTCAGTAGTCGGCTCGAAACAACTGCTGACCCATGAGCACGAATGTCCCCTTCGGGACGAACGATTCGTTGAGGACGCGCACGAACGTCCCGTTGGAGCTACCCAGGTCGGTCAGGAACACGTGACCGACCTCTGAGTGGATCCGACAGTGAAGACCCGACACGTAGCCGTCCTCTGGGAAGACGACGTCGCCCCGCTCTCTGCCGAGATGAATGCCCGCGGGCGGAATAGGGAAGCAGTTACCCGTCGTCTCGCGGCCGATCACGAGACAGACACGCCCCAAGAACCCCTGGTGGGGGCTCCCCATCAGCTGAGTGCCATCGGGCGCGGGATCGGGGGCGGTCGGCGCCTCGAAGCGAAGAATCTCTTGGCCCACCCGAAACACGCTCCCGTCGAACAATTCGATCGGAACCTCGGCCTCGACCCTGATGTAGATTCCGTTGAGACTTTCCATGTCTTTGACGACCAGCTGGTCGCCCTCGAATCGGAACTCGCTGTGCTCAGGCGACAGATACGCGTCGTTGGCGAAGATACCGCCGGTGCTCCGCCCGATGAGCGTTGACCCATCCTCGAGCGGAAACGCCTCGCCCTCGGAGCCGTCGGGCTGGATGAGGATGAGCTTGGCCCGCGCTACGCTTCGTTGTGGGGCAGCAGCCACGGCCGGCGCTGAAACTCGCTCCTCGGGAACGTCGGACCGCACATTCGTCGCAGGCGCAGCATGGAGATCGTGACCGCACACATGACAGAAGCGGAAGTTCTCAGGAACCTGAGCTCCGCAGTTGACGCACGGCTGCGCCTCCTCTGCGAGCGGAGCAAGCTCCTGCGGCAGGGCCTCGACGGCAGCGGCTGGCTTGGATCGGACGGCCTGAACCGGACGAGGAGGATCCACCTCTCTCGCTTGCGCAACTGGCTCGGCTGCAACGAGCGCCTCGGCCGCCTGCATGCGTCGCGGAGGCTTCGTGCCAGTGCCGACCTTGGGGCTTCCTCCGGGTGGCGTCGGCGCCGAAAACGCCTTCGGCTTCGACGACTCGCGTGGGAGCTCCGCGCCGCACCCGAGACAGAACTTGTAGTGGTCCTGGTTCTCTTTGCTGCATCGGGAACAGACGATCATGCGGTCACCTCCACCCGAAGCAAGTTCCTCCCGAGAAACAGGTAGTCCCCGTGGCTGAGCTCGCGCTCGCCCCGAATTCGGACGTACGTGCCATTCTGTGAGCCGGCGTCGACCAGCTCGAGCGTGTCGCCCGACATTTCGACTCGGGCGTGACGTGGAGACATGTGCACATCATCCGGAAAGTTGATGTCGCAGTCTTCTCGACCGATTTCGACAGTTCGCTCGTGGGCACAGCACACGATTCCATCCATCCCACCCTCCAAAATCTGCGTGACTCGGAAGGCGCTCGGACGCCTCGGAGACGAGTAGAAGTACGTCTGGTCGGCCTCGGCTCCTGACGAGTCCTTGGGGGTGGCATCGACTCGAAAGAGCTGCTGGCCACACATGAAGTGGTCCCCGATCTGTATCGGGGTCGCACCACGCGTGCGGATGTAAACACCATTCAAGCTGCCCTCGTCTCGGACGACCAGCCGGTCGCCGCGGTAGTGAAAGTTGGCATGGTGTGGGCTGAGCCAGTTGTCACTCGGAAAAGGAATCTGGTCGGCCTCCCGACCGGCTACATGCTCGGTGGCCTGCAGCAGGTAGCTCAAACCCTCTCCCATCGCCTCGTCACCTCGAACCACGATGAGCCGCGCCTTGCCCGGCATTTGCAGGGCGCCGAAATATTTCGTTTCGAGCGTCTGTGCTTCGCTCGGGACTCCCCCGCCGCATGCCCCGCAGAACTTGTGTCCGGACGGAACTGCGCTTGCGCACTCCGTGCAGACGTAATTGCGAGCTTGTTCCATGCTCTGATTCCCCTCTTGGCCCAACCCTTGCGGTGGCAAACCTAGAGGCAGTTGTAGGCCATCGAAACACCCCTCGTCAATCCGCACAGCCTGACTGGAATCACAACGTCGAAGGCCTTCGGGACCTCCACTCCCTGGAAAGCGACGCGTATGCCTGTTCCAAGGATTTGTGAAGGAAAAGCTCGACCAACGTCGCCTGCGCATCGACATCGCTCTTTGCCGCAACCTCGCACATCGCCAGCCGGAGATCGGATGGCTCCGCATCGCCTGGCTCCGTGCGGACGAAGATTTCCCCTTGCTCGCCCTCGGGCGAGAACCCCAGCACGATCAGTCTCGCCGACTCGCCCTCTCGGCTCGCCAAGCGAATCACCATGATCGTCTCGAGCGTCTGCGGATCGGTATGTACGGGGCTCGACCCATGAGTCAGCCCTGCGATGCGGCCGATGGTCTCGTGTACGTTGCTGATCGTTCGGTCGAGATTCGTGAGCGCGGCATGACTCAGCGACGCGGGCAGATCGGTTTTCCACGCGGTCTTGAACCCTTGTTTGGAAAGCCACGACCCGACCTCCTCGCCAGATGTTCCAGCGAGCGGCAAGGTCTTGAGAAGTTGTACGTCCTGGTCGAACACGACCAGGGTATAGGCGCCAATACGAATTCCAAGGCTCTTCTCGGGTGCGCGGTGGGCGACGGTGAGCGCGCATGGCTCATCCAGCCACACCAGGAGCTCACCTGGCTTAGCGATGAGGCGCGAGGCCAAGATCACCGCATCGGTCGCGGCTCGCCACTCGGTCGGCTTCACGACGCCCACTCGATTCCAACGTTCTCCGCAACCCGCAATCTGCACCATCGAGCTAACTCCTCTTAGCGCCGCCCGAGCCTACACCGGCAGTGCCAACGCTTCAATCGAGGTGTCCGTCCGCGGCTCACGACACCTTTGCTTGTAATGGCGCTGCGACTACGCTCTCGCCGATGGACCTTCTTGCTGGCGCCCTTGTCGAGCGACCGCCCGGCCAAAAGTACGTCTCAGCACTTCGCTACGCAGAGCTTGCCCCGATCGCGCCACTGCCCAAGCCGACCACGTTGGAGCGCTGGCGCCGACAACTGCCTCCTACTCTCGAGCTCGGCCTTCGAGCGCCGGTGAGCTGTTGGCGATCTTCGGACGGCCTACTTCGACCGGGTGACGAGCTCGAGCGAGGGCTTGGCTGGCTAGGGGAAGCGGCGGACGCGCTCGATGCCTCCGTCTTGGTCATCGCTACCGGGGCCGCGGTGACCACCGGCGCGCGCGATCGCGAACGGCTTCGAGAGTACTTCGCGCGCGTCCCGAGGGCGGAGGGCCGCATTCTGGTTTGGCAGCCTTCCGGTCTTTGGGAGTCCGAATTGCGGCAAGGCATGGCCGATTCGCTTTCGGTCGTCGGAGGGTTTGATGCGATCGACGACCCTGCCCCACATGCGGACGTCATCTACGCATTTCTTCGTGCCGAAGGCCTGCGACGTTCGTTTTCGCATGCGCAGCTGCTCGAGGTGCTCGAAAAGCTCGAGCACTCAGGGGCGTCACGAGCATTCGTCTCGATCGAGTCCCACCAGTCTTTTCGAGAGGCACAGCTTCTGCAGTCGTTATCCGAAGGGAAGGTGTGAGGGCGAAGATCGAGCGCGTGGATCAGCCGGAGCCTGGGCTCCTGTGCGTCACGATTCGGGTAGACGGGGCGAACCAGGCGCTATTGCTATCGACTCACCCGGGCGCGCTTGGGGCCGGCATCGTCGACGAAAGGCCTCGGGGGGAGCGGGCAGGGCCAGCGGTTTCTCAGCTTCGGCGCCACGCGAAGGGCGCCATCATCGATCGCATTGTGCAGAGCAATCGCTTCATCCGCCTGTCGCTTTCGCGCGCCGGGGTCGCGCGCTTCTTGGTCTGCGCCCCCCGCAAGCCACATGGAGGCTGGTGGCTCGCCGAGGCAGACGGGTCGATCGTCGTGCGTTCCCCTGGTGCCCGCCCGGTTACGCTCGACGAAGGCGATCACTTCCGGGAACGCAATCTCGGCTCGCTGAGGGAGTCGGCGCAGGCCGTCCTCAGCTCCCATCGCACTGCCCGAAAGAGCCAGCTCCGCGGGCTCCTCGACAAACATCACAAGCGACTCTCGAAGAAGCGCGACGCGATCCTTCGGGACCTCGAGCGGGCCGCACAAGCAGACGAGCTTCACGAGCGAGCGACGCTCATCCTCGCGTATTCGTCGGAAATTCCGGCAAATTCGACATCATTCGAGGCCGAGACCTGGGAGGAGCATCCGCGCACCGTACGGATCGAGCTCGACCCGACGAAGCGCCCAACCGAGCATGCTCAGCAACTCTTTCAGAAGTCGAAGCGCCTGAAACGGGGCCTCGACGTCGCGCCTCATCGTCTCGAGGCGGTCGATTCCGAGCTCGATGTGCTCGAGCGTCTCAAACAGAGGTTCGATGAAGAAGGGCCCGATACCTTGGCTGCCAGGCTTGCCGAGCTTGGCGTCACCAGCACCTCTCAGAAAGAACAGGCTCGCAAGCGACGACGGGCGGGCGGCCGCAATCCCTACCGCGAGTTCGTCGCGACTGACGGCGCCCAGATCCTGGTGGGCCGGAGCGCCGCCGACAATGACCGTCTTACCCTTCGGGTCGCGAGGCCCCACGACCTATGGCTCCACGCGCGTGGAGTCACTGGAGCGCACGTCGTGGTCCCGCTCGACAAAGAGAAATCCTGTTCGCCCGAAGCTCTGGTAGACGCTGCCACGCTAGCGGCTCACTTCAGCGATCTACGCGGCGAGCTCCTCGTGGACGTGCTCTACACGCCGCGCCGCTTTGTGCATAAGCGAAAAGGGAGTGCGGTCGGATCGGTTTCGCTGGATCGCGAAAAAGTGATCGCAGTTCGCGTCGAAGCCGAGCGCATCGCTCGCTTGTTGCAGAACGAAAAGAAAGCTTAAACGCCGACGCCCCAGCCAAGAGGCCGGAGCGTCAGCAGACGAGCACCCCCCCAAAAGCAAGAGGGATCGCCACGACCGACTGCGCGAAGGCCCCGAAAAACCGGGGCCTCAGGCCAGGGGTCACCCGGAGGTGACCCCTTGGTCGATCCGAAGATCGACCCAACGAAGTACGCTACTTCTTCTTGCGCGTGGAGCGCTTCTTCGTCGTGCGGCGCTTCTTAGCCGGGCGGCGCTTCTTCGTTGCGCGCTTCTTCGTTGCGCGCTTCTTGGTCGTGCGCCGCTTCTTGGTCGTGCGTCGCTTCTTCGTTGCGCGCTTCTTCGTCGTGCGCCGCTTCTTGGTCGTGCGTCGCTTCTTGGTCGTGCGTCGCTTCTTCGTTGCGCGCTTCTTGGTCGTGCGCCGCTTCTTAGCCGGGCGGCGCTTCTTCGTTGCGCGCTTCTTGGTCGTGCGCCGCTTCTTAGCTGGGCGGCGCTTCTTGGTTGCACGCTTCTTGGTCGTGCGCTTCTTTGCAGGCCGCCTCTTTTTTGCGGCCTTTCTGGTTCGTCTCTTTGCAGTCGCCATTTCGACCTCCTCCAAGGTGGGTCAAGATTGCAGGTGCAGGTACCGTATTGTCACGTCACTTCACGTGTCAAGCGGAACCGCACATGAATTATACATAACTATGATGTATTTGAGCCAAAAGTTTTGCAACTACGAAGCTCAACACCTCGGAATCGTTGATGAACGTTGATCCGTCAGGCCATACTGAAAAGCTGAAGAAAGTTCGCAAGCGAGGATCAAAGTTGCGATCGGCTTGGGCACTCGCGTGGGGTTCAGGTCGCGTGCACGACCCCAATCGCGTTGCGTCGTATGGGTCCTCGGACTACATTTCCGGACGGCTGGGGAACACCCAGCTCCACTGATAGGCGGGGACGCGCGAAGTGCGACGCTGAGGCTCGGAACAAACACTGCGCAGCGCCCGTTCAACCTGACGCCTACGAGAGCAGGCGTAAGGGGACATTTTTGGCGATAAGGAGTCCCGATGCAGGCGGGAACACACGAATTCAAGGTTGGCGATAAAGCCATCTACCCAAAACAAGGCGTGACCGAGGTCATCTCGATCGAAGAGCGGAAAATCGGCACCGCGAAGATGGAATTCTACGTGCTGAGACCGCTCGACGGAAAGAATAACGACACCATCATGGTGGCGGTCGCGCAGGCTCGAAAGGTCGGACTCAGACCCCCGATCTCAGAGACCGACATCAAGGAGATTTTTGCACTGCTCGAAGAGCAGCCGGTCGTGTTCGACAACCAGACCTGGAATCGCCGATACCGCGGTTTCATGGACAAGATCAAGACGGGCTCCGTTTTCGATGTGGCCGAGGTCATGCGTGACCTCTACCGGTTGCAGGCAGAGAAGTCTCTGTCCTTCGGCGAAAAGAAAATGCTGGAGACTGCGCGCAACCTGGTCGTGAAGGAGATCGCCGTCGCGCGATCGAGGACCGAGGAAAGCACGCAGGCCGAAATCGAGCAGATCTTCGAAAAGAACTAGCTCTTCCGAGGACGCCCCCGGCGGCCCTGCGCTCTCTTGAACCGAGCAGCGAGGGACAGCCGCTTCGTACAGACTCGACCGAGGCCCCCAGCCCGGCCGACCGCGCTTGATCACCGCGAACGCTGAAGACGGAAACACGAATGGCGAAAAACACTCTTCTGATCAACATCGACATCGGGGAAACCCGCGTAGGTCTGATTGCGGACGGGGTGCTCCGTGAGCTCTACGTCGAACGAAGGCATCACAGATCCCCAGTGGGTAACATTTACCTGGGCCGGGTGACCCGGGTCCTTCCAGGGATGCAGGCGGCCTTCATCGACGTGGGGCTCGACAGGGCGGCTTTCCTGCACGTGGAAGACCTCCAGGCCGAGCCGGGCACCGAGGAAGAGGGCGAAAAACCCGACAAGCCTCCAGGCAGGGGACGAAGAAACCGAGTCTCGAGAAAGACCCCGATCCGTGAGCTCTTGAACGAGGGGCAAGAGATCATGGTGCAGGTGTCCAAGGGGCCGATCGGTAGCAAGGGGGCCCGGGTGAGCAGCCACGTCTCGCTCCCCGGCCGCTACGTCGTGTTCATGCCAACAGTCGACCACGTGGGCGTCTCGAAGCGAATCGGAAATGACCGCGAACGCCGCCGGCTCAAAGAGGTGATCGACGCGGTGAAGCCGCCGCAAGGCGGGGTGGTGGTCCGTACCCTGGCCCAAGGTCTCACCAAGAAGAAGCTTAAGGCCGACATCGGCTACCTCGTGAAGCTCTGGGAGCAGACCCAAGAAGCGCGCGATGCTGTCAAGAGAATCCCCTCGCTAGTTCACGAAGAACCCGACATCGTGATCCAGTCCGCGCGTGACCTCTTTACAGAAGAGGTCAATGAAATCGTCATCGACGACCGTGACGAATACAAGCGGCTGAAGGAATTCTTGAATCTCTTCCTTCCGGAGCGGGCCAATGATGTGCGCCTCTACGAGGGGCACGAGCCCTTGTTCGACGAGTACGGCATCGAGGAGGAGATCACCCGGGCCTTATCGCACAAAGTTCAACTGCCTTCGGGGGGCCACTTGGTGATCGACCACACAGAGGCGTTGACGGCAATCGACGTCAACACGGGCCGATTCACAGGCAAGGGGCGTGACGTCGAGCAAACGATTCTGCAGACCAACCTCGAGGCGGTGCGTGAGATTGCGTATCAGCTGCGATTTCGGAACATCGGGGGCCTGATCGTGCTCGACTTCATCGACATGGAGCGGCACGCACACCGAGAAAAGGTTTTCAAGGCGCTGCTCGCTGTCCTCAAGAACGACAAGTCACGAACGACCGCGATTCGAATCAGCGACCTCGGGCTCGTCGAAATGACGAGAAAGCGAACCCGGCAATCTCTTGGGAGGACGCTATACGAGCCTTGCTTCTTCTGCGATGGGACCGGGCTACTGCAGTCGAAAGAAACCGTATGCCACGAGATCTTCAGGCAGATGCGGAGAGAACGCGACTCTCTTCCGGGCTACAAGATCGTCATCAGTGCGCATCCGGCGGTATGTGACATGCTCGAGCGCGGGGAAAGAGCGTCCGTCGATGAGGCTGCCAAACGTTTTCAGCGGCGGATCGAATTGAACCCGCGGAACGATTATCATCTCGAGCAGTTCGATTTGACTGGAGCTTGAACCGAATCGATGGCCGACCAGGGCGACGACCAACGGACCGATAGACGGCTCACGATCAACAAGGAATTCGAGTCGTTCGACGCGTTTGTCCATGAATATGTCACCAACGTGTCCCGCTCGGGTGTATTCATTCGCTCGAAGGACAGGCTGCCGGTCGGAACGAAGGTCACTCTCACTTTCACGGTCATCATGGATGACGTGGCGACAATCGAAGGCTCGGGTGAGGTCGTCCGCATCCAAGATGACCCGCCCGGCATGGGTGTCGTCTTCACCGAGCTCACCGACTACTCGGAAGGCCTGCTAGCGAGGCTCTTGACGAAATAGGGAAACGGGGGACTGTCCCCTTACATTCATCTGGCGGCTAGGTAGCCTTTTTCTAGCAGGGCAACCACGACTTCGGCGACTTCGGGGTCGGGTCTACCGCTGTGATTCATCATGTCGGCCAGCGTCTCTCGGTTGAGCGCGAGTTGGAGAACGTCTAGCTCTTCGGGAGTCGCATCGCGCAGCGGCTTGTCGAGCGGCGACGGGATCGAAATGCGGGTTTGAAGCGGTGGAAGCGCGTCGCCGAGCCGACGCATCTCGTCGAGCTGACGCATACCTTCCATCAAGAGACCCTCGATGCTCATCTGGATCGTGGTAGGAAACTCGCGCTCTACTTTCGGGAGCAGGTCGAAAATCCCCTTGTCCCAAACGAGGATCCGATAGAACGCCTTGTCTGGAGGAACCGACTCGTCTCCGTTCACGGCGGCGAACTGAACTTTGCCGTCATCGAGGTATATCGAACCAACGTCGGTCTCGGTGGTGATCTGGAGAACGCCTGTCTTTTTGGAGGCGCTGAAGAGCTGGAGCAGGTCGGGTAACGCGACTTCGGCAATCGAACCCGTCATCGTGCTGGCGGAGGCCGCGGGCTTCGCGCTCGCCACGTCTTGCATCAGCGCCTTTGCATCTTGAACAGAGCTGGAGCCGTCCGAAGCGACGACTTTGATGATGCTCGTCCCGATCAGGATGCGGTCACCTTCCGCGAGCCTGGTGCGGGTCACCTTCTCGCCGTTGACGAAACTGCCGTTGGTGGACCCGAGATCCTCGAGGAAGATGTCTCCAGCCTCGACGAAGATCTTGGCGTGCCTGCGTGACACCATGTCCTCCACGAGGACCATGTCGAGCTCACTCGAGCGTCCGATGACGATCTCTCCCTCGTCGGGTAGAGGAAACTCCCCGCCCTGGTACTTGCCAGAGATGAAACGCAGCGCCAACGGCAACGTCAAACCTTCGATATCCAACTCCCCTAGCCCTGACCCCATTTTATCGAAACTTCGCCCCAATCACCGTTAAGGCTAGGAGCTGGCCATGCAAGCGGTCAAGCCTTTGGCCTAGGAAGCAAGGATCACTCGCGCCTATGGGCAGCCCTGAGGCCCGTGTTACAAAGAAACACATGGACCGAGCAGCGGCTGTAGTGGCTTGTCTGCTGGTGCTTTTGGGGGCGAATCCGGCGGGGGCCCAGACCAAGGACCTCACCAAACGCTGGCGGACCGTCCAAAGCGAGCACTTCGAGGTCAATTACCCTGAACCGCTCGGGCTCTTGGCGCGGCGGGTCCTCGAAATAGCCGAACGGGCCAATCAACGGCTTGTGCCGCTCCTCGGCCATGAGCCCAAGAAGCGCGTCCAAATCACCCTCACTGACGAGTCCGGTTTCGCCAACGGCTCTGCGACTGCGCTTCACTACAACCAGATACGGCTTTTTGCGAGCGCGCCCAACGACCTTTCGGTCCTCGGTGACTTCGATGACTGGATGACGGTGCTCGTGACCCATGAGCACGCCCACATCGTCCATCAAGACAACGTCGGAGGGATTCCGCGCATCATCAACGAGATCTTCGGAAAAGTGTGGACGCCTAACCTGCTCCAACCTCGATGGTTGATCGAAGGGATCGCAACCTATTACGAGTCGGCGCTGACATCCAGCGGGCGACTCCGTTCGACACAATTCGAGATGTACATGCGCATGGCGGTGCTCGAGGACAACATCCTGCACTTCGACACGCTCAACAACCGCACGGACTACTGGCCGCAGAGCGACATCTGGTATCTCTATGGATCGCGTTTCGTGAACTGGCTCGTACGGAAATACGGGGAAGGCTTCATCGAGGACATGGCGTATTGGTATGGAAGCCGCGCGATACCTTACAGCGTCAATCGTATGGCCAAACGCCTGATCGGCGCGACCTTCACCGATCTCTACGGCATGTGGATCGACGACATGAAGGCCCACTACGGTCAGGTCGCGCGTGAAGTCATGAAGGGGGGTATCGTTCAGGGGACGCGGTTGACCTTCGAGGGGCAGATAGTCCGAGGGCTCCGTTTCGCCGACGATCATCGCCTGCTCTACTTCGTCGCCGACGGCCGGAGCGATCCGCAAATCCGCCGAATGGATCTGGCCGATGGCAATCGCGTCGAGAGGCTCGTCCGAAGCGCGGGCGAGAGTTATCCGGCTGTGCATCCAAACGGGAGCTACTACTTCGAGTCAGCCGACGCATACAAGACCAACATCTACTTCTTCCACGACCTGTTTCGGTACGAGCCTCGCAAACCTTCGAAGCGAGTTCGGCTCACACACGGTCTCCGTGCGCGCTACCCGGACATCTCGCCGGACGGAGAACGGATCGTCTACGTTCGAAACTCAGCCGGTACGCAGAGCCTTTGGATCGCGGATCTCGAGGACATCGAAGGAACCCAGGAAGCCTTGGTACAAAGCGAGCGCTTCGCGCAAGTGTACACCCCGCGATTCTCGCCGGACGGGACCAAGATCGCCTACAGCGTCTGGCTCAAAGGGGGCTACCGCGACATCCACGTGATCGATCTCGAGACCCGAGAAGTCACACGAGTCACCCACGATCGCGCGATGGACACGGGGCCAGCCTGGTCACCCGACGGCAGCCGCCTCTATTTCTCTAGCGATCGCACCGGCATCGCCAACATCTACGCCTCGGAGCGCGCTACCGGCCGGCTCGTTCAGATCACCAACCTGGTTTCGGGCGCGTACACCCCTGCGCCGTCCCCTGATGGAACCAAGCTCGCCTACATCGGGTACACGAGCATCGGGTACGACGTTTTTCTGATGGAACTCGAGCCGGCTTTGGATCGACCCGCGCCTCCCTACATCGATGACCGGCCCCCAGTGGAGGTCGCCGAGGGGATCGTCCCCGACATGGGAACGCGCTACGTGGCGGCCAGGTCACTCTACCCGCGCTTCTGGGGAATCGATCTGGAGGACGACGCTTTCGGACGCCAGTTGGGGCTTTTTACCGAGGGCGAGGACGCTGCAGGGTTTCACGCGTTCTTCGCGCGACTCGGCATCAGTCTAAGCGAGGGCTACCTGAACGCCGACCTCAGCTACACGCTCAGGCGCTTGCCGCCGAATCTCACTTTATCGTTGTTCCGTCGCGTCGTACCGCGGGGAGGATTCGTCGTGAACGGTGAGGCGCTGCCCTATGTCGAAGATCTGTACGGTGGTCGTCTGTCGGTGAGCTATGTCATCCCGCGGTCGTTTTATAGTAACCGGGTCGGCGCGAGCTATGGGCTCACGTGGTCGCGCTCACTCACCGACTTCGACGAGCCATTCGACCCCAATTTTGGGCCGCCGAGCTTCCCCGCTACGGGGCTCAATGCGGACATCTCGCTCTCATGGAGCTACAGCGATGTACGTCGACACGCGTTCGATTACACGCCGTCGGAAGGTCGCACGTTGGGCCTCAATCTGACGTTCGCGCATCCTGGCTTCGGGAGCCGGTTTCGAAGCATCGCAGCGTCGTGGTTCATTCGGCGCTTCATCGAGATGCCGTGGGCGCAGCACCACGTGGTCGCGTTCCGATACGGCGGCGGCCGCGGAGAGGATAGCCGCGGCGAACGAGGGATCTTTGCGCTCGGAGGTTTCCCGGACACTTCACTGGTCGAGATCCTCAACTTCGAAGAGCTCGGGGGGGTAGCCCTCCGTGGTTACCCGGAGTTTTCGATCATCGGTAACCGGTTTCAACTCGTGCAGACCGAATACCGATTCCCGCTCACGCGGGTGCTGCGCGGCCCCGAAACCGTGCCGGTGTTCTTCGACCGCATGTACGCACTGGTCTTCTTCGACTATGGGAATGCGTATTTCGGACCTTTGGATCTGAACGACTTCCGCAAGGCCACGGGGCTCGAGCTGCTGATGAACTTCACGCTCGGGTACGTGCAGCCCTACTCGCTGCGTCTAGGGTTTGCGTACGGCCTCGATCGCGGGGGCGGCGCGCAGTTCTACGTCAACTTTGGGCGCCCGTTCTAACGCGCGGCCTCGGCGACGCGACAATCGGTTCTGACGAGCTCGCGCGGGCGTAGCACCCCACCTAGCTCTGGCTTGTAGTTGAGCTCCTGGACGAAGATGACGCGCACGGCCTGAGCGTGGAGACCGGGGTCGGCTTCACGGTTCCACCACCGGCAAAAATATCGCCCCATCCATGGGCGAAACGGTGCGTAATGGTCGCGCGAGATGCTGGCCCAATAGGTGCGCCACGCCATGTTCGGCATCTCCCGGTAGTACTGCTTCGGACGCTCCAGACTGACTTTGGGGGTGCCGTGTAGGAGGTCGATCTCCGCACCGTTATCGAGTTTCCCGATCACGACCCACCATCCTTGAATCGTCACGTCGGTATTGGCGAACATCCGCCACCTCTGATCGAGTCGAAGAACACGGCCTACGGTTTGGAGGGGCTCTGGCATCGTGTTCATGCCTGCACCGAGCGCCAGCGCGTTGGATGCGATCGCGTACGCGAGAAGAAAGCCAACGAGCACTTCAGACCAGCGAGGGGGACGCCAGCCAACGGTGCGACCCTCGCCGAGACGCCAACCGAGGCGGTTCCAGAACGAGGCCGGGAGCGCCGGAAAGAGCGCGAGAGACGTGACGGGCTGAAAAGTCCCGACGTCCACGACCAAGAAGATACCCGTGTGCAAGCCGATCCCGAGCAGCACGGCGAGCACGCGACACAGGTCGCGCCGCCACGGGCTGAATAGCAGAAGCGGGATCGCGCCTTCGACGAGCAGAGTCGCGTGAGTGAAAAACTCGAGGAGCTCGGGGACCTGGGCCACATACTCGCCGAGTGGCCGCGCGTAGCTAGCCTTGTTGACCACTGCGTACAACGCTCGACCTTCCCACCACGCTTCGTATTGAAGCTTCGAGACCGTCGCGATGAGATAGACGAAAAAGCCCTGCAGCAAGAGTGCCGCGCTCCCGATCGACAGCACGGGCGACGTGAGCAGTGCGGCCGAGCGACGTTTTGCATCGACCGAGACGGCCGCCCCAAGCGGCAAAAACATGCCCCACATTAAAAGGAAACGAATGAGCGAGTCCCCGTGGTGCAGCAGAAGTGGATTGCGTGAGTGAAGTGATAGCAGAAGGACGAACGAGACGATGGTTGCCATCCTGGTTCCCCAGCCGATGAGGAGCATGAACGCGGCAACCAATGCGATCGCGAAAAGGAAGACCTGAAAAGCTACCGTGTCGCTGAGTAGGTGGGCCGAATAGACGGGGTGCGCTGCCAGCGACTCGAGAACAGGGCCGGGCACCAAACCGTCGCGAGTGTAATGCTCCTCGATTCCCGTCATCCGGTCGAGGAGCTCCCACAAGAGCACGGCACCGAGGCAGAGGCGAAACACGGCAAGGGAACGCAGATCGATCCCGAAGAGATCCCTGGTCAGTCCCGGCCGCCCCCACGCCATGCGGTCAGGGTATTACACCTCGAGGATGTCGGCTTCCTTCTTGCCCACGATCTCGTCGACGCGCGCAGTGCCTGTCTTGACGATTTCCTCGAGCTCCTTGCGGGCGCGATCAGCGTCGTCTTCACCGACCTCGCCCTCTTTGCGAAGACTGTCGATCATGTCTTTGGCATCGTGTCGCGCCTTGCGGATGGCGACCTTGCTATCCTCGCCGGACTTTCGAGCAAGCTTGACCAGCTCTTTGCGACGCTCCTCGGTGAGCGGAGGCATGGGGATGCGGATGATCTCCCCGTCGTTCGATGGATTGAGGCCGAGCTGCGTCTCCATAATCGCCTTTTCGATGACCTGCATCTGCGAGCGATCGAATGGCTTGAGCACGATGAGGCGAGCTTCGGGCACCGAGATCGAGGCGAGCTGCTTCAACGGGGTCGGCGAGCCGTAATAGTCGACCCGAACCGAGTCGAGTATGTCGGGATTGGCACGACCAGCGCGAATCTTGGCCAGGTCGCGCTTCAACGCCTCGTGTGCCTTCGCGATGTCACCTTTCAGCTCTTTTAAGGTTTCAGCTAGCATCTGTGCCTCGAATCGTGGGACTCAGCCCTCCGCTGTCACTAGGCTACCGACGTCAGCGCCCATGACAACCCGTTTTATGTTGCCTCGCTGGGTCAACCGGAACACCCGTATCGGCAGGTTGTTGTCGCGGCAAAGCGCCACCGCGGTCGCATCCATGACGCCGACCCGGTCCATCAGGAAGCGGTCGTAGCTCAGCCGCGGGACCATCGTCGCGTCGTCGTGCATAGAGGGGTCCTTGTCGTAGATCCCGTCGACCTTGGTCGCCTTGCAGAGCGCATCGGCGCGGATCTCCATGGCTCGAAGCGCCGCAGCGGTGTCGGTCGAGAAATACGGATTGCCCGTCCCGGCAACGAAGATCACCACCCTGCCCTTTTCGAGGTGCCGGACGGCTCGCCGCCGAATGTAGGGCTCGCACACGGCCTTGATTTCGAGGGCGCTCATGACGCGCGTGTCGACGCCGGCCTTCTCGAGGGCGTCCTGCAGTGCGATACCGTTGATGATGGTCGCGAGCATGCCCATGTGATCGGCGGCGGTGCGATCCATCCCGCTTGCGCTGCCTTTGAGGCCCCGGAAGATGTTGCCGCCGCCGATGACGATCCCGATCTGGCAACCAAGCGTTTGGACGTCAGCCAGCTCTTCGCTGATCGCAGTGAGGGTGCTGGGCTCGATGCTCTTGCCATCGGGACCACCGGAGAGCGCCTCGCCCGACAGTTTGAGTAGCACCCGTGTGAGCTTGGCCCCTTCAGACATGACTCAAGAGCCTTTTAGCGCCTCGGTCACCTCTGCGGCCAGGTCCGACTTCTTCTTTTCGATTCCTTCGCCGAGCTCGTACCTGGCAAAGCGTCGAATGCTTATCTTTTCTCCGATCTTGGCGGAGAGCTCATCGGCTCGCTGCCGAATGGTCTTTTCGTCCCCCATGATCGACATTTGGTCGAGGAGGCAGGCCTCTTTTTGCCACTTGGCGAGCTTGCCCTCGATGATTTTTTCGATGGCGGCAGCCGGTTTTTCTTTACCGGTCTGCTTGGCTTCCTCTTCTAGCTGACCGCGGAAGATCGCTTTGCGGGCGAGGATTTCATTCTCCGGGATGTCTTGCTCGCTGACGAATAGCGGCGCCTCGGCCGCTACTTGCATGGCCGTCTCTTCGACGAACTGCCGAAAGTCCTCGTTACGAGCCACGAAATCGGTCTGGCAGTTGACCTCGATCAAAACGCCGACCCGGCCTGGGCCATGAATGTACGCATGTACCAGGCCATCCCCCGCGATGGCACCGGCCTTCTTTGCGACCTTGCTGAGGCCCTTTTTTTGAATGACCTCGATCGCCTTTTCTTCGTCGCCTGCGGTTTCCCGGAGCGCGTCGCGGCACGCCATCATGCCCGCGCCTGTGCGATCGCGAAGTGACTTCACCATGGATGCTGTGATTTCAGACATGTTCCTACCTGTCGTGGGACTTCACGCCTCGGAGCCTTGTGGAGTCGAGGGTGCTGAGCCGCGCTTGCGGGCGAACTCGACCTGGACTCCTTCGCCTGACGCGTCCGGGGCTTGTGCACCTTCGTGCTGAGCGAACTCCCGGTGGCGTTGCTGGCCTTCGATGCAGGCATCGGCGATACGCGAGGTGATCAGCTTGATTGAACGGATGGCGTCGTCGTTGCCCGGGATGACGAAGTCGATGAGGTCCGGATCGCAGTTAGTGTCGGTCAGGGCAACGATGGGGATGTGCAGCTTTCGGGCTTCGCGAACGGCAATGTGCTCGTTGCTTGGGTCGATGACGAACAGAGCGGCCGGCAAGCCGTTCATCATCTTGATGCCGCCGAGATACTTCTCGAGCTTCTCGGCCTCGCGACGGAGTGAAAGCGCCTCTTTCTTCCGGAGAGAGTTGATCGTGCCGTCTTCGATCTGCTGCTCGATGTCGCGCAAGCGGTCGATGCCGCCCTTCATAGTGCGATAGTTGGTGAGCGTCCCGCCGAGCCATCGGCCGGTCGAGTAGAACTGCCCGGCGCGGGTCGCCTCTTCGTAGATAACCTCAGCGGCTTGTCGCTTCGTCCCGATGAACAAGATGTGACCACCGCGCGCAACCGCATCGACCACGAACTCGAACGCGCGCTTGAAGAGCTCCGCCGTTTGGTCGAGGTCGATGATGTGAATCCCGTTGCGGACGCCGTAGATGTACGGGCGCATCCTCGGGTTCCAGCGCTTGGTCTGGTGGCCGAAGTGGACTCCGGCGTCGATCAGCGCACGAAGGCCGATCGGTAGGTCACCCGACGCGACCTCCGGGCTGCCCAGGGCCGCCAGCTCGGGCGCTTCCTGGATCTCGTGAGTTGGTTCTGCCATCGCTCGTTTCTCCTTTCGGTTGCGCTGCCATCTCCCCAGTCGAACAACCCAAGCGCGTGGCGAGGGCACCGGAACGACTGTCGAGCCGGGAGATGTGTGTAATTTCGGGGACCAAGGCCCCCGGCCTCCGAAGAGGCGGCGGCGGTATACCACGGAGGCCCAGGAGCGCCAGGTGGCAGGGTCAGGGAGAGTGTCAGCGCCAGTGCCAGCGTCAGTGCCAGCGTCAGTGCCAGCGTCAGTGTCAGCGCCAGTGCCAGCGTCCGTGTCAGTGCCAGTGTCAGCGTCAGGATGTCCAGATTGGAGGCTTTTTGGCTGCGGGGTCGTGGGCGCCTAGCTCTTGAGCGATCTCGACCACTCTGGCTGTGGCCCGCAAGCCCTCCTCCAGGTGCGGGGCCCATGGTCGTTCGGTGGCCCGCTGGGCTCCCCTTCGGGCGCGGACAGCTGCTGGATCATCTCCCTCGAGCGGGTTCTCGGGGAGCTCCTCGTAGTAGCGTCGGAATTCGGTCGTTGGCGCCAAGACGCTCCGAAGGCCGTGCTTGTCGGTCAGCCATGCCTGCAGCCTCAAGCACGCATGCTCGCGCACCGCGTCGAGGCGCGTTTCATTGTCGAGCCCGAAGTCCGGCACACGAAGGCTCTCCGCGCCTTCGCTCACCGAGTGGCAGAGCTCGTGGAGGATCAGCTGCGCGAGGCAGTCGTCGGGGTCGAGGGTATCTGGCGCTCCGATCACCATGGTGCCTCGTCCGTCGGTCGAGGCGTAAACTTCGCTCGATCGCTCCACGCGAAACCCAACGCGTTCGGCAACTGTCAGCCAAATTGCGTCCAGCGGGTCTAGATAGATGTGGTCAGCCTTGCGTTCCACGTCACAGCATCTTGCGAAACAGATAGAAGAAGCTGTCTAGCATCCGAACGAGCAGTGGGCGACGCCTCCATTCCTCGTATGAGATCGGCTTGGCCTGCTCGAGGTCTTCGTTGAAGCGCTGCTCCATCGCGCCAGCGACCGCAGCATCTTCGATGGCGGCCACGACCTCGAGATTGAAACGCCAAGAACGATAGTCGAGGTTGTAAGTGCCCACCGTGCACCACTCGCCGTCGACGATCGCGGTCTTCGAATGAAGGATCGAGCGTTGCCACTCGAAGAGCTGAATTCCCGAACGCAACAGGCGTCCATAGAGCCGCCGGCCAGCGTACTGTGCCGGGAAAGAGTCGCTCTTGCCGGGAATCATGACCCGAACTTCTACTCCGCGTTCTACCGCCCGTCCGAGGACCCGGCGGAGCCGTGCGTCGGGAATGAAATAGCTGTTCGTGATGCAGACCGATCGTCTCGCGTTGGCGATGCGTCTCAGGTAGGCGCGTCGAATCGCACGGCGCTCGCCAAAGTAGCGGTTGGCGAGAACCTGCACCCGGCTCCCTTCCACCTCTGGGATCTCGACGACGGGCGGGATGGAGGCCTTCCCCTTGGGGCTTGGCTCGACGATGCGTCGCCACGCGTGGACGAAGATCTTTCGCATCTGTTCCACCGCCGGGCCTTCGATTCGAATCGTATCGTCGCGCCAACCTCCCCCGCCCGCGTCTTTGGGGGCCCATTCATCCCCTAGATTGATGCCGCCGGTGAAGCCGACCCGACGATCGACGATCAAGAGCTTTCGGTGGTCGCGGTGATTGACGACGCCGATCCGAAAGCGGGCTCGCCAGGGCGCGATGGGATTGTACTGCTCGACCTCACAGCCTGCAGCACGCATGCGCGCAAACATGCGACCATCGCTCTGGATGCTTCCGACCGCGTCGTAGATCACCCGAACACGAACGCCCGCCTTCGCACGCGAAGAAAGTGCGTCCGCAAATTCACGGCCGACTTTGTCCGAGCCAAACCAGTACATTTCGAGCAAGATCTCACGCTTGGCGGCCTCGATGGCCTCGAGCATCGCCGGGAAGGCCTGCTCACCGTCATGAAGCAACGTCACGCGATTGCCCGAAACCAGCGTCTCGAAGCCCGCGGTCGAACCGAAAACATTGCGCAACTGGCCGTATGCCTCTCCCGGTGGACCTATTCTCACATCACCCCGTCTCTGTTATCGTCGGCTCCGATGAAAACCGTACGCTGTCCGATATGCGAAGTGGAGTCGAACCGATGAAATACCTTTTCTTGATCGTTGGAGTCGTGGGGATCTTCGACACGAGCGCGATGGCACAGGAGGAAGCCGCTGTCGGCACCGTCCACACTGCGGAGGCTTCAGCCGAGCCGCCGACCGCTGACACTCCGCCTGCGGAGGAGAAAAAGAAAAGTCCCTATTCCAAGAAGGTTGGCGGCCTGCTTCGCATCGAATTTGGCGCGGGTCCATCGGCGTACGATATTGGCCAGTTCCGCAATGGCTTGAACCTCGTCGCGCCGAGCGTCAACGGACCGGAGTACAGCATTTCGGGCGGCGTGGGGCTCGGAGGCTTCGTCGTCGGGGCGGGCTTTCGGTGGGCGAACTACAGCGCCTACAACCTCATGAAGTTCGGGCTCGACATGCAGGGAATTCTCAGGTTCATCCCTTACGTTCACCCGATGTTGCGAATCAATTTGTATTATGCCGGCACGCGCAACGGCAGCCCTGTGATCGGATTGTCCGACGTCAAATCGAACGGGGGCGGCGTTACGCTGGGCGCGGGGCTTCGAATCCCGATCGTCCGATGGATCTCGTTCGCTTTCACCTTCGATTGGTCGATGATCGGGCTCGGCGTATCGGGCAACACCACGGGTGGAAGTCGCGAAAAAGGGAGCTTGATCGGACAGCAGCTCACCGGGCTGTTCGCAGTGACGTTCCAATTCATAGGAGTTCGAAAGGGCGACTGATCGATCCGCCTGTGCCGCTCAGGACTTGTTCAGGCTGGCGTCGTGCACGTGGTCGACGAGGGCGCGGGCTCGAGCGACCGATGCTTCGGGCATGATTCCGTGGCCCAGATTGAAGATGTGGCCTGGGCGGCCCGCAGCGCTCTCGAGCACTTCGGACGCGCGGGCCCGGAGCACCTCGGTGGGCGCCAGAAGGGCTGCTGGGTCCATGTTCCCTTGTAAGCCCACGTCGTTGCCGAGAACGGACCAGGCTTCGTCGATCGAGATGCGCCAGTCGATTCCGATGATGTCCCCGCCTGCTTCCTTCATCGCCGGGTAGAGCGCCGGGTTGCCCGTGCCGAAGTGGATCGCGGGAACGCTCTTCGGCAGCGCATCGAAGATCGTCTTGGTGTGTGGCAATACATAGCGGCGGTAGTCGGACGGTGAGAGACACCCTACCCAGCTATCGAATAGCTGCACGGCCTGGGCGCCCGCGTCGATTTGAGCGATGAGATAGCTCGCAATCGCACCGGAGAGCTTCGTCATGAAGGCGTTCCACGAGCCCTCATCGGCGTACATCAATTTTTTCGTTTCGTGGTAGGTCTTCGAGCCGCCACCCTCGATCGCATACGAAGCGAGCGTGAACGGCGCGCCCGCGAACCCGATGAGCGGGACCTTGAGCTCTTTTCGCGTCGTTCGGATGGCATCCATGACGTACGAGAGCGACCCCGCGGCATCGATGCTCTCTGCGACTCCATCGATCTGACGCGCGGTGCGGATCGGGCTCAGGATCTTCGGACCGGCATCGTCGGTGAACTCGAAGCCGATGTGCAATGGCTCGAGCACGAGAAGAATGTCCGCGAAAATGATCCCCGCATCGACGCCGAGCTGATCGACCGCACGAACGGTCACCTCACACGCGAGCTCTGGTGTCTTACAGAGCTCGATGAAGCTCACCTTCTCCCGGAGCGCTCGGTACTCGGGCTGATAGCGCCCAGCCTGCCGCATGATCCAAATCGGCGTGTACTCGGTCGGCTCCCGTCGGCAGGCCTGCAAAAAGACACTCATCGCACCCGGTTGTAGCGCAAAAAAGGGGACAGTCCCCTTTTTACATCGCGATGGCTGAATCGGTTCGGACGCCTTTGAGGAGCGCCCGGGTTTCGGCGAGCAGGTAAATCGACCCCGCTACGACGACGAGGCCATCGGGGCCCGCCGCTCGCTTGGCGCGGCTGATCCCGTCGCGAACGCTTCGCGCGACTGTGCCTTTCTTGATGTGGGAAAGGCGCTCAGGGCTCTCGGCACGTCGGATCTTGGGCGCGGTGAAGACGAAGCGGTCCACGGTGTCATCGAACGCGCGGATCATGGCGCGATGGTCCTTGTCCTTCATCGCACCGAACAACAAGACCACGCGTCCGGGAAAAGCCAGCTCCTCGAGATAGCGTGCGAGGGTTCGACAACCAGCAGCGTTGTGTGCAGCGTCGAAAAGGAATGCGGGCCGACCAGAGTGCCACTCGAGCCTGCCGGGCCATTTTGCTCGACGAAGACCCTGGCGGACGTGCGCCTCGGAGACTTGGAACCCGCGGTCGCGGAGCTCTTCGATCGCAGCCAACGCACAAGCGGCGTTGTCGCCTTGGTAACGGCCGCGCAAGCCGAGTCGTAAACGGCTCCAGCGCCGATCGCCGACCCAAGCCGCGAGGGTTCCGTTCTCCCAGTGGGCATCGAAGTCACGCCCGATGGTTCGAAGGGGCGCATCGACGGCGGTTGCTCGCCGACTAAGAGTACCACGCACTCTGCTATTCCGTGCGCCGACCACACAAGGGACTCCCGCCTTTAGAATCCCCGCTTTCTCGCGAGCGATCTTCGACAGGGTGTCACCGAGAATGCGCTGGTGCTCTAGGCTGACGTTGGTGATGACTGAAACCTCGGGGATCACGATGTTGGTTGCGTCGAGCCGGCCACCTAGGCCGACCTCGAGAAGGACCACATCGCACTCGGCATCTCGAAACGCTTCGAAGGCGAGCAGTGTGGTGTATTCGAAGAAGCTGAGGTTCGAAAGCGTCGAATCGATGCGAAGGTCATCGAGGCGTTCGGCGGCCTCGCTCTCGCGGATCGGTCGGCCGTCGATACGAACTCGCTCGACGTATCGCTGCAAGTGGGGCGACGCGAACTGTCCCGTTCGGTAACCCGCGGCTCGAAGCACCGCTTCAATCATGGTCGCAACGCTACCCTTCCCGTTCGAGCCGGCCACGTGTACATAGCAGAGCCCCCGCTCCGGATTTCCACGCGCCTTTGCGGCCTCGGTCATACGATCGAGCCCGAGCTTGATGCCGCGTGACTCCAAGCCGTAGAGCCAAGACAACGCTTCCTTGTAGCGAGTCACGCTGACAAGTACTCGACGATGCGGGCGATGTTGCCGCGCATCTCATGGCGGGTCGAGATCATGTCGATCATGCCATGCGCGAGCAGAAACTCAGCCCGCTGAAATCCTTCGGGCAACTTCTGACGTATGGTGTCTTCGATGACTCGCGGCCCCGCAAAGCCGATGAGAGCGCCGGGCTCGGCGATATTCACGTCGCCCTGAAGAGCAAAGCTTGCCGCAACGCCGCCCGTCGTCGGGTTGAGCAAGACACTGATGAACGTAGCACCCGCGGCGCGGACTTTGCTTCGCGCAGCCAGCGTCTTGGCCATCTGCATGAGGGAAAGAGACCCTTCTTGCATCCGCGCGCCTCCCGAGCAGGACAGGAGCACCACAGGCTCTTTCTTTTCGGCTCCACGCTCCATCATGCGCGTGACCACTTCGCCGACGACCGAACCCATCGAGCCCCCCATGAAGCGAAACACGAAGACCCCCAGCTGCACCGGCCGCCCATCGATCTTGGCCTCCCCCGCGAGAATCGCGTCGTTCACCCCCGTCTCGCGACGTGCCGCTTCGATGCGCGCTCGGTAGGGCTTGGTGTCGACAAATGAGAGCGGATCGCTGGCGGTGAGCTCGGTGTCATGCGGAGTCCACGTACCTTCGTCTGCGAGCAGCTCGATCCACTGCTCGGCTCGGAGATGAAAGTGAAAGCCACAAACGGGGCAGACCTCGAGGTTCCGCTCGAACTCCTCTTTCTTCGCCGCATCGCCGCACGCGTCGCACTTCCGAAAGAGACCTTCACCGAGCGTCTTCTTCTCGGAGGCATCGACACCGGCCTTGGTCTTGACAAACTCCGCCATTCGCGTGTCGCTAGCACGAAGCCCTAAGCCAAGCGACCCGTGGGGTGAAGTCAAACCCGGTCCCGCGCAATGATGACGGAAAGATGACGCCCCGTCTCCCCGCGGTCACGACGATGCGAGAAGAAGCGGTCGTCCTCGGTGTGCGTGCATCCCCCGATGTCATCGATCGCGTGATCCGGAACCCCACGGTCGCGAAGCTGTATGCGGATCAGCGCCGCAAGGTCGCCGTGAGGCTTCGGACCAGTGCGGTCGATGACTCTGTCGACGCCAGCCGCGCGCTCTATTTTGGCGGCCACCTCTTCGCCGATCTCGAACGCTCCGACGCGAATGTGCGGACCGATCGCCACGACGAGCCGGGTCGGATCATGGGCGAGCGCCACGACTGCGGCGGGAACGATCCCGGCAACGGCTCCCCGCCAGCCGGCGTGCACCGCGGCGACATGACCGCTCGGTGGGTGCCCGATGAGGATTGGGACGCAGTCGGCGGTGCGTGCGGCGACCCCGTACTCCGTGACGCGGGCGATCAGGCCGTCGCCCTCGACGTTCGCGATCGCTTCTGGGCGATCGCCCGGGGAGATCTCTCGAATGGCGGCTCCGTGCACCTGCCGCTGTTCGAAGAGACGATCGTGCGTGATACCGATCGCTCTGAGGAAGCGTTCGCGGTTCTCGCGGACGGCGTTTTCGTCGTCGCCAAGATGATACCCGAGGTTCAGCGTATCGCGGGGCGCGCGGCTCACGCCCCCGAGGCGCGTTGCGAAACCGTGGCGAAAGCCATGTCGATCCAGAAGGGTCGAATGCAAGACGGACACACGGTATTTCATATCACGACGACGTTGCGCGAGCCGCAACTCCGAGCTAAAAAGCGTTCTTTCGCGACTTAACTTGGAGATAACTTATGCATAGATTTCCTTCCGAGGGATGGACGGAGGCGTATAAGAACGCCATCAATTACAACCTCGCATTTCGCAAAGCGGCAGATCCCTGGACGTTTGGATCCGTGGCCTTAATCGTCCAATGCGATGTGTCGTTGGGACTCGAGCGAGACACGGGGGTGATCCTCGACGTGCACAAAGGCAAGTGCCGTGACGCGCGGTTCGTCAAGGGGCACTCGCGACCCCCGGAGGCGGAGTTCGTGACCGTCGGCTCGTACCAGCAATGGAAAGACATCATCGAACGACGGCTGGACCCGACCAAGGCGATGATCGAGGGCAGGCTCAGGCTCGCCAGGGGGCACCTGCCGACGTTGATCAGATTCCGGGAAGCCTCCCGCGAGCTCGCCGCGAGCGCGCGCAGGGTTCCCACGGAATTCCTGGTTTAGGCGCTTGCCGAACAGCGAGCCCCCTTGGCAGTTGGCGTCGTTGATTACTTTCCGCTCCCTGTTTTCCTGCGGAAGTGGCGGAACCGGCAGACCCGCTAGACTCAGGCGCTCGCGTGGGGGCGGCGGGGTGGGGATGATGGGCCCACACTCCCGCATCTACACTGCCGAACATTGAGCCAACTTGACACACGACGCCACGCGGGTAGCTTCCGCTCCCTGCATTCCTTGCGGAAGTGGCGGAACTGGCAGACGCGCTAGACTAAGGATCTAGTGAGGTAACACTCGTGGAGGTTCGAGTCCTCTCTTCCGCACCAGAGTTCGTCTTAAACGTCGACATACGTATCTACGAGGACTCGACCTACGGTGTACTCAGCCCCTTTGGGGCTTCCGTACTGCACCTAGAATCCGACAGCTTCGTGGACTGCGTCCACTCCGCCCGTCGTATTCCAGGAGCACACGAGTCCTCTCTTCCGCACCCTTTAGTTACGAGTAGTTGCGCTACATCACTAGACTCTTGGTTGGGTCGCCCTACCCCCTGGTGTCCCAATCGGTGTCCCGAAAGGACCGATTCGGCGCCTCGACGGCGTGCGTGAACATCGCAGATATCTCAATCCCCGCATGCCGCGCTCAACGCCTTCGGCTTATTCGCGGCGGGGCAACAACATGATGAGAGCCGCAGACACAGCGGGGTGGCGGGCGACGGCGGGTCGCCACCATTTCGCCACTTCCATACGCGCTACTAGTCACAAACACGCCCGAATCGTGTGGACTAACAACGGCACAGGTCTTGATGGAGTTCCGTACTCGTGCGGGTTCACGCTGCCGCCGCGAGCGACGAGATCTCTCGATCCTATGTGCGCTGCGCCCCGGAGCACGGAGTGCTACACCGCGTCGTGCGCGAACAGCTGCTGACCTTCCTTTGGAAGCTCGACCAGCGTCACGACGAATGCGGTGTCCCCCTGTTCGTCAAGCGTGAGTTTCAGCGCTTCGTTCGCTGCGGAGTGCTTGCGCATGGGTTCGCGCGCTTTTGGTGTGCAGGCTGTGGCACGGACCGTTTGGTTGCGTTCTCCTGCAAAGGTCGAGGCTTCTGCCCGAGCTGCGGGGGGCGCCGGATGACCGAGCGTGCCGCGCATCTCATTGACCACGTGCTCCCCCGCGCACCAGTTCGGCAATGGGTGCTAAGCTTTCCCTTCGCGCTTCGCTATCGCCTCGCATGGGATCACAAGCTCTGCCGCGCCGTCCTTGCGGTCTATACGCGCGCGCTACTTGGCTTCTACAGGCAACGGGCCAAGGGACCGGGGCCCCCGGAGGGACGAACGGGGACGGTGACCGTCATCCAGCGCTTTGGTGGCGCACTCAACCTGAACGTCCACTTCCACACGCTTGCGGTCGACGGCGTCTTCGTTCGAGAACCGGATGGCTCGCTGTCATTCACAGCTGCCAAAGCCCCAACCGACGACGAAGTTGAGGCGCTCCTCGGCGTCATTCAAAAGCGAGTCCTACGCTTGTTGGTGCGCCGGGGTTTGCTGTGCGAGGAAGGCGGTGAGAGCTTAGACGAGACGGAGGCACCGCCTTTGCACGCGCTCTATGCCGCCTCCGTCCGCCAACGGGTCGCAATGGGACGACGCGGGGGGGCAACGGTCCTTCGTCTGGGAGACGCACCGACGACGACGCCTGAACCCAGGCGTCGCCGACAAGCGCGTCTCAGCGGCTTCGACCTTCATGCCAATACGTCGGTCCGTGCCAAGAACCGGCCCAAGCTCGAGCGGCTCTGCCGGTATCTGCTCCGGCCGCCTGTCGCCGAAGACCGCTTGTCATTCGCGTCGGATGGACGGGTCATCGTCCGCCTCAAGACGCCGTGGCGCGACGGGACGAGTCACATCGCCCTCGAACCGCAGGAGCTCCTCGAAAAGCTCGCCGCGCTGATTCCGCGCCCCTACGTGAACCTCATCGTTTATCATGGGGTGCTCGCGCCGAACGCCAGGTGGCGAGGCGAGGTGGTTGGCTTCGGAACACGTTCGAAAACCCCGAAGGGGCCGGCCTCGAGCGCTTCCCGGAAGGTCGCCGGTCCATGCAATCGGACCTGGGCCGAGCTCATGCGCCGCGGTCTCGAGATCGATGTGCTGCAGTGCCCCGACTGCGGCGGCCGCATGCGTTTCGTCGCGGCTATCATGCTCTCGAGCGCCATCCGCCGAATCCTCGATCTTCTCGATCTCCCCTCGGACCCGGTCGAGCTCGCGCCTGCGCGAGCGCCCCCGGAGCTCGACGACGCCTGGGCCTGCTGACCGCGCTTGCGTGCCGATCGCCGAGCCGATGCACGGCTGCGAGCGCAGACTGAGATTCGCCGCCACCGAGCTCCATCGGCCACGGCTCCAGGCGCAGGCACCGCTTGTTTGCCGGTCACTCAGCTCCTGAATTGCGCAGAACGCCTTATAAGTAAACTCTGCGAGACTAAGACAGGGCGTTTGTAGTGACTATCAGCGCCGCCCAATCGCGTATCTTCTGCGCTTGCGTGGGTCGGAGTGCAATGTTTGCACGTCATGCTCTCTGAAAGCGTGCAAACTCCGGGGCCGGCACTGTGGCACATCCCTTGCACAAACGCCGCCAATACGTCGGTTCGGGAAGGCTCTGTCGAGTCGAAAGGAGCGGGCGGTGAAAAGAGAGGGATGGATGCACAATCCAGAAATAGAACAGACGAAGGCGCAAGGCTCGAGCTTCCGGCACAAGGGACGAAGGCGGGGAGCTGGGGTGGCGACAACATTATCTATGCTGATGGTCGCTGCCACCGCCAGTGCGGAGGTTGTCGCGACCGGCGATCTTGAAAGCATTGTCCGTGACGGGGCCCTTAACGGGACAAACATCACTTGGGACAACCAAATGTACCAGCCTGGATTCTTTCCATGGGCTGTGAATCTCGGCGCGGCGGCTGGCATCAACGTGATGGAAGTGCCGCCACCGCCATACTTCTTCGGGCAGGCGTTAGCGCCCATGGGGGGATTGGACAACTTTGAGGCGCGCTTCGGGAATTTCTTTATCCAGTTCTACTCGGACCAGGGAAACCCGGTGTTTCCGCCCCCCCTGTGGAATGGCGTCCTGAGTATCTCCACTGGTTTTCAGCTGGGAGAATACATCTGCGAAGCGGTAGATCCGAACGCTCCCTTCCCCTTTAATATCCCATACGTCGGACCGGCTAGTTGCTCGAAAGGCTCGACTGGCCTGCCAGTCGACGTCACCTTCGTCAACGCGGAGCTCAACCTCGCTGGGAGCTTTGTGGATAATGGCGTTGGTACGCTTCCGACCGGACTGGGTGACGGGTCGACAATCACGTACTCCATCGACGGCGGCGGAACGTGCGTCGAGCCTTTTCTTGGAGCTGGAGCCTTCGACTGCAGCGGCCGAATCAATCTCAATGCCTTTAGGGGCTTCGCGACCCCCGTTGGAACCGCCGTACCCGTCGATGTCGAGACGTCTTTCAGCCCTCCTGGGGGCGGGACTCCCGTTCCGGTCGTCGGTACGGTCACCTACAACGAGGTGCTCACCGATGGCCTCACAACTGTGGTCACCTCGTCCCAAGGGGGGGGGACCATCCCCTTTAACTTCAGCGTCGATGTGGGGGGCTGGACTACGATCTACATAGACATCAGCACCACCGCCAACGTGCTCGGGCCGATCACGGTCTGCGGCGAATACGCCGATGATGACAACAACGGATACGTGGACGACACGGCTGCACACGAGTGCGACCTCCGCCTCCTCCACAACGACGGCGGCGGTGTATTCGAAGATGCCACGCTGGCAGCCGACGATGTCCTCTGCCCGTTCCCGCAGGACCAAACCACCTGCGACGACCCGAACATTCCCGGGGGGAAACTGTGTATCAACACGGTGGAAAATGAGATCTGCGGGAGCGTGGACAGCCTTTCTCTGTTCCTTCTCGCGGTCGAGACCACCCTCGAAGGTGAGCTCCTTGGCACACTGCAGCTGGCCATTGATAGGGTAGACGATCTGGATCCCACAGTCTTCGGACAGAAGAGATTGCAAAAGGCCATGTCGAGGGTCCTCACCTCGGCCGTGCGTCAGGTCGAAAGCGGCGAGTACTCCGAAGCTCGCGACACGGCCTTGTCTGCGCTCAAAAGGACGGATGGCTGTGCAAACGACGGCGAGCCCGATGTCAACGACTGGATCCAAGAGTGCGAGGCACAGAGCCAGGTGTATCCATTGCTCGAGGACGCGATCGCGCTCCTGGATGAGATCCTCGCAGGCTAGCCTGGCGGTGACGGGCGAGACCCGGTAGCGCACGGCAACACACGAGAAACCCCGCTCCGGCGGGGTTTTTCATTGCTCTCTTGCCCATCGGGAGGACGATGAGCGCCGAATTTCGCGGTACTAGCTCGTTATGTCGACTTGCAGCGGACTCTGTTTCGCGTTCGGATCGCCGAACTGAATCGCCACGCCATCTCGCTGAATCTCACAACTCCCTTTCTTCGCTGGAACGGCCGCGTTCCCGCTCTCGTCGCTTTCGAAGTCGAATCGCACGGGCGTCGCGCGGCGCGGCGCGGCCTGCAACGAAATGTCGCCAGGTGCCTGGATGCCAGGTCTTCTGGATGGCTTTCCGTTGGATCGCGAGTTTTCGCCTCAGAGCTCGAGTTTCCATGGTCTGCCGAAGCGCGAGTTGTCGCACAAGCTGGCCTCGATCGCGGGCTGACACGGGTAGGGCATTGATGACCCTTCGTTGCAGGCGGTACTTCTGCCTGAGTTGTTCACGATCGCGAAAGGCAGCTTCTCGATAGCTCTTCCATGCCTCTCGGCGGTGCGTGCGAGCTTGGTGGAGGCTCTGCTCATACTCCCTCCAGAGGCTCCGGGGCCCCCTCGTCGGCATGGGCGAGTACCGCTGCTCTCCCTGGCGTGCGGCTTCCAGGTGTCGGTCCGATGCCGGCTGGAACGATCCAAGCTGTTTGCAGAGCCGAGCCTTGCTGAGCTCGCGAGCCACGAAAGACGCCTTTACGCGAACGCCACGGTCGGCGTCCTCGAACACGAGGCCGTTGCCGTGCGGCCGAATCACGACACCAAGACGGCTGCACACGTCGTGTACATCGTCCCAGCTTCGTAGCTCGCTCGCCCGCAGGGCAGGCCGGAGCTTTTCCCGGGCCCAGCGCGCGAAGCTTTCGATTCCATGGTGAGCTTCGCAATCTGCAGCTCGTTGCGGGACCCTCTCGCGGTCGCGCGTCCTCGACATGAGCGGTGCCAGGCCGAGCTCCCGCTCGAGGGCCCGGGCCCCGGTGAACAACTTCTGGTGGTCCCAAGCGGGCGAGTGGATCCGAAACGTCTCTGGGTGGATCTTGTTAATCGCGACGTGGATGTGCTCGTGATCGGTATCGTTGTGACGCACCGCGAGGTACTGGTGCTCGGAAAACCCCAGAGTATCCACAAAGCCTTTCCACAACTTGTTGAAGCTCCTTTGGTTCGAGGCGCTGATCGTCGGGGTGAAGCGAGATGACGAGGTGATACGTACGCTTGCTTCCGGCGCGGGTGTTTTGTGCTTGGACGGCGTCGACGAGCTTGCAGGCGAGCTCGAGGTCGTCGGCCCCGGTGACGCCAGGAAGATTCGCTGCGAGGAACCAGGTGGAGCGCGGCTGGGTGTCTCGGCCCTGGATGTAGTGTGCCAGGTGCTCACTCAGCTCCTGAATTGCGCAGAACGCCTTATAAGTAAACTCTGCGAGACTAAGACAGGGCGTTTGTAGTGACTATCAGCCTGCACGAACATGACATCCGTAAGCAGGCGGGTCCGTTTGCGATCCTTCAGGACACACAACTGCGAAGCCGCTTCATGAAGGATCTCACGAACATCATTTGCGACGCCCAGTTTCAAATAGTCGCGGCAGTCATCGACAAGAGCCGCCTGCGAACCGATCTTGATATCTATGGCACCGCGATGGGTTTCGGTCTGGAACGCATCGCGATGCACTATCAGCTCACCCCGAGCTCGCCCGCACTTCACGTCGTCTGCGAATCCAGGGGACGCCGCGAGAGAGCCCAGGTCGTCCCCGGCTCGATGATGCGTCGTCGCGTCATGGGCCCACGCCGAGCGAAAAGCGTGCCCACAAGCACCGTCGTGTTTCCGGTAGGATTTGCTCCGATGAGAACACCAACGGCTGGCGGCGCACCACGATTCGCCGGCGCCCGCCAGCTCACGACAATACAACGGAATCACCGAGTTCTTGCTCGGTCGGATCTTCGTCACCACTGCAAAACACGAAACGGAATCGGGCTAACCGAAAGGGACTCCCTGGGGATTCCCAGAGAGTCCCTGACGCATGGGTCTACCGGCTGCGCCTCCCCTCGACGTGCCGCACGCACTCGCCCACGACGGCGCGCCGATCAGCGTAAGGGGAAATGGAGCTGCAACGTTTTCTCGGTGCTGTTTCGCGCTTCCCGTGTCGGAACGAAGGAGAGTCGTGACAGCGGCTTACTGCTGCGCACCAAGCGCCCCTGCTACGACGCCGAGCGCCTTACGGGAGTTAGCATAGGTCTTTGTAAATGTCTTGCCACCACAGACCACCAGACTGACGAACTGTTCTTCTTCAATGGGAACTCGCTTGACTTGTGCGTGGCCCACGGTGGTAGACACTTTGGGTCGGAACGGGCTCCAGGTGTACACTTCGCAACCCTTCTCGTCTGTCCCTGCCAAGACCGCACCCTCTGGCCAACCTACGACAGGTTCCCCACGTGCCAAAGCCTTCCGTAGGGTCTTGACACCACCACGAGTGTAATACTTGTGCTGCTGGGATACCGAAGTCGCAAGAAGCGCGCCCTCGCCAACTTCTTCGAACACCACTGCGTAGTCGGGCAAACCGGTTTTCTGCACCGTAATCGTGGGGCTGCACTGGTAGCTGTTCTCTGCCACGCGTTTCCATTCCCTCCTAGAGCAAAGTGTCCGATCGAAGTTGATCCTCTCACAATGCGCGACGCAAAAGCGCCTCCATTCGACCTCCGTCGAGCCAACCCACGGGTGCTGACGGCATTCGCTGACGTCGCACCACTTGGTGTTCGAGCAGTGCCGGTTTACATTCCTGCAACGGTCGGGCTCAGAGCATTTCGGGTGGTGGTTCCTGCAAAGGTCGAACGAGGAGGTACGCATCGAGGTGCAAAATCCGTCGTGGCAGGATTCATGGGCAGCGCATTGACGATGCTCTAGACACGGCAGCCGACAGAAGCCCTCCGAGCATGCCTCCGAACTGGCGCACTCAGCATGGCTCGAATCGCTGGTGTTTTTCGAGTCGTCTGCGCCGTTGGCATCACTCGGAGTCGAACAGGGCCTGAGGCATCCGTGCTGAGTCGGGACGAAACCCTCGTCGCTATTGCATAGGGATGTCCATTGCGTACACACGGTGTCGATGGTCCTAAGCGAGCGCCGTGATGTGGACCCTATTTGCTTCATGCAGTACGACTGCATCCCGGTGAGTCGGTCGGGACTGCCGCATTTCACGAGCTGCATCATAGGAACGCTAGCGATAGGGACCTCCCGCTCGACCGTCTTTGTACTCATGCACACCCGCAACTCCGCAGCGGGACCCTCTTCGTCCGGCCGGCTGTACCCCGGTGAGTTCCATAGGAGCACAGTCACCGCTGACACCGCGAAAACCAGGGGTGCAGTCCTCACCAAGGAAAAGCTCACCATGCGGTCCTCCTTTTCTGGGGAGGGCCAGGAGACACCCTAGACCGGGGACATGTCAATCACTGTTTTGTGGCGTCGCCTTTTGCGTCCTACGAAGGCACAGGCGCAGGGGGTGCGCCCGATGTCGTCAGCGCCTGTGTGGTTGAAACGCTAGGGCTGCACCCCAAGCGCCCCGACGTCGCTCTGCTGCGGTGGGTCGGGGCTAGCCATCACCCCCGTCGGTAGTCCAAATGATAGTCCCGTTGCCGCCCGCGGCCGCCCCGTTGTCTGCATCCGCGAAAGATACGGAGAGGAGGCCACTAAACGTTGGTTTCTCCTGTTCCAACCAGGTTACGCCTCCGTCTGTTGATCGGAATATCGTGTTTACGCCCACGGCCGCAACGGTGTTCGCGTCGATGAACAGTACGTCGAAGCAACAGCCCACGAGGGGGTCTTGAGACACCCACGTTGTCCCCCCGTCCGTGGTCCTTAGAACCACACCACCGGGGCCCACAGCGAGCCCCGTCTCCGCATCCCCGAACGACACAGCTAGCAGGGTGTCGCTCACTCAGCTCCTGAATTGCGCAGAACGCCTTATAAGTAAACTCTGCGAGACTAAGACAGGGCGTTTGTAGTGACTATCAGCCTTGCGCGGGGATACGTCGACCGATCATTCAAGTTGAGCACTGGTCATAGGGTGAGTCATCGACTTCGGCCCTTGAAGTCCCCATGATGAAACTCTAGGTCGCCGTCTGCAGCGGGCGACCCCGCGGGCAGCATGAGTTCCAAAAACCGCAGACATTCGAATCGGTCGCCTCCGACAGGCAAGGACTCCGAGGTTCGACCCGCTGGTAGCGAAGACGAGCGGCGTCGCGCGGACCGGTGGCATTCAGATGCCGAGGTGGAGATCTTGTCGCCCATCCAGCAAGTGGCGTCGGCCGTCGATGTAAGCAAGACCGGCATACAGCTCTGGCTCGACCACTGGCTCTCCGCTGGTACGGTGTGTGACCTGCGCATCACGACTCACTCGGGCCGAACGATGCACAAGCGCGTGCGGGTCATTTGGACGCGGCGGGAGGGGAAAAGCTGCGTGTCTGGATTGGAAGTGGTGGGGTCGATCGCGCCGCACACCTCCGACCAGGACTGATCATGCGTACTCGATACTGAATGAGGCGAAACACGGCGATCTGAAGCAGGTTCGATTCCCACCGCTGCACCACACCGCGAGGGCAGCTACAGTGTTTCTGCCGCGGGTGAGGGTCTTCCCGGAGGCAACGGCAGCGCGGCAAAGGAGGCTTCTAGTCCCTTGCACGCCGCGCCGCGATACGCCTGGAGGGCATCGGTAAAGCTCTCTGACCACTCAGCATCGGAGGCGCGCTCGGGCTGAACCCGCTTGAAAAGCCTGGGCGACGTGACTAGCCCGCAGCCTTCTCGGAGTTCTTCGCAGCATGCATCGAGAGCCACGCAAAGTGAACCCGTCTTCTCTTGCAGTTCGAATCCCGAAGGTTCCCTCCCCAGCACCTGATTGGCAACTAGCCCCTCGAGATCAACGATCGTCTGTTGCACGACACCACGGATTGCATCGAGACGGAACGTCTTCCATGCGCTTTGCAAAATGGCATCTATGCCGATCTCGTTCATCAGAACCCTGCGATCGAGTCTAAGGCTCCGAAGGGAACCGTCTAGTCCTTCGTCAGAATGCCGAGTCCTTCCTTGCCTGCCTTCTTGGCGGCCTTCTCTACCTTCTTTGCCTTCTTCTCTTTTTGAGTAAGCTTCGGCTTGTTGCTGGTGGCGGTTCTCTTCTGACCTTTACCCATGGAGATCCTTTCGCGCCCGGTGTCGACTCACGCGGCGAAGACCCGATTCGGACAGTGACCTCGAGTATGCGGCGGGACGGACGCGAGACAAGGTGACTCCGAGCGGTCCGCTATCGGTATTCGAACGCTCAGAATCTCCTGGTCTTGGGTGTCGCGGCTCAGCGTCCCGTCGAGCTTCAGCGCGTAGGCGGCCGCCAGGGCGAAAAACCTCGCCTTGTCACGGTCATCCTGAGTACGGCTATCTTCGGTTGTCGACGACTTCGGCCAGGCAATCCGGAACTCGGCCCATGTCCCCGAGCACGGCGGAAGAATCACCTCGACCTCGTCTTCGATTCTCGCAGGTGCCGACCGGATCGCGACCTCGAAGAGAGAGGTCACCAACCAGCGCCTCGCGGTGACGCGGCGCTCGCCTTGGATGACAAGACGAAGGCGCATCTCCCCGGATAACGCCGCAACGGCCTCGCGCGCGCAATCAGAGAGCTCGATCGAATCGCGAGTCCTGCCAGAGGCAGCCACGACGTCGCAGAAGTGGTTGACGGTCTTTTCCAACAACTGGCAGCGCTCCCGGAGCTCTGACGCTAACTCACCGACTCCAAACGTCGCGCGTCCCGCCAATTGCTGCAGCTGCACGTCGGTTTCTCGGCCGAGCATGCGTAGAAACGGAGGTCGCTTACCGGCGTCCGCAATGGCAAACCCTAGCTGCCGCCGAAGCCGGCTGATTTCTTCAACAGGATCATCCTGTCGGAGCGACCGCTCCCACCACTCGAAGGCGTGAGGAGGCTGCCTGGACGTCGCGCGGAGCGCCCTTGGTAGTTGAAACATCGCGGCGTCTAACCTTGGCCACCGAGGTCGCAGTACAATTCCGGGAACTCCAGCGCCCTGAGGGGCGAGCGGCACTCGCGGCACAGGACAAGCCCATCTGGGTCGTCCGGGTAAACGAGGTCGCTAGCGCTGTCGCAGGAAGCACAGACCGCCGTCTGAAGCGACCAAGGACCCTGATCGCTCCATGTCGCGAGAGCTATTGGTGGAAACGAAACTCGTGTGGTGTTTTTCGCTCTGTGCTGCATCCTCTTCTCCCCCTGGGCTTTTCGTATGCAAAACTCTGGCCACGTACAAATCTCCCGTATTTTTGGTAAATTGCATTTTCGGTTGATCATTCGCCTGTTAGTGTATTCAATCAAAATGAGTTATCGTTCCTTCAATTTGATGGGGTGGCCGATGCGCGTGGACGATCTGCATCACAAGGAGCTCCTGGAGCTGGACCCAGAGGGAGGCGTGATCCGTTTCGCCGGGCAGCGCGCGCTCCTGCTCGGCGCCGTGGCCATGGGGCTATTGCGTCAGTATCTCGTTGAAAACTTTGGCCTGACCGCCGCTCGCGCGGTGCTCACCCAGTTTGGCTTCGCCCACGGCTGGCGCATGGCGGCGGCCATGCAAGAGGAATTCAAGTGGGAGAGCAATGAGGAGTGGCGTCTTGCCGGTCCCCGCATCTACACCCTCGAGGGGCTTTTCCGCGCCCAGCCGGGAAGTGATGACCCGCTCACCAAGAACGGGGCGATGCTGCTTGCATCCTACGAGGCGGAGCAGCATCTCTTGCACTTCGGTCGCTCCGATTCGGCTGCGTGCTGGACCATTTGCGGCCTCATGAGCGGCTACGTCAGCCACACGGCCGGCAAGGAAATCTACGTCCTCGAAGATCGCTGTTTGGGCCAAGGTCACGCGGCGTGCCACCTCCGGGGGCGTACGCGCGAAGAGTGGGCTGACGAGCGCGCCGAGGAGCTGCTGTTCTTCGACTCGGGGGTGCTCAAGGAGTGCCTCGATGTCTCACTCAGCAGGGTCACGGAGACCTTGAAGGCTGCAGAGGAAAAGCTCCGAGCACACCGTCAAGCTTTGGTACGCGCGGTACCCGACGTGGAGGACCCTCTGGGGATCATCGCCAAGAGCCCGAAGATGCAGCAGGTGGTGGACATGGCACGACGTGTGGCGAAAGTCGATGCCATAGTACTCATTACCGGCGAGAGCGGAGTGGGCAAGGAACGGATCGCGCAGCTCGTCCACGACGAATCAACGCGCGCGGTGGGACCGTTCATCCCCGTCAACTGCGGCGCCATCACCGAGACGCTCCTCGAGAGTGAGCTGTTCGGGCATGCGCGCGGCGCGTTCACTGGTGCGGCCTCGGACCGGCCCGGCTTGTTCGAGGCCGCCAACGGCGGAACACTGCTGCTGGACGAGATCGGTGAGGTCTCTCCAGGCATGCAGGTCAAGCTCCTGCGGGTGCTTCAGGAGCGGGAGATCCGACGGGTCGGGGAGAACAAGAGCCGACCGGTGAATGTGCGCGTCCTGGCTGCCACGAACCGCGACCTTGCCCACGGGGTCGCTGAAGGCACCTTCCGGCAGGACCTCTACTATCGGCTCAAGGTCGTCGAGCTGCACGTTCCGCCGCTTCGCGAGCGCAGAGACGACATCCTGCCGCTCGGCCGGCTGCTGCTTGCGGATGCAGCGGTCCGGATGACTCGCAAGATATCAGGTCTCGCCCCAAATGCTGCGGACCGGCTCCTGCGCTATGACTGGCCAGGCAACGTGCGCGAGTTGGAGAACGCGATGGAGCGTGCCGTTGCGCTCGCACGTAGAAGTCGTGTGGACCTCGAAGACCTGCCTGAGGAGATCCGCCAGGCGTCCCCCAAACCGGTGGCTATCGCGGGAAGGGTGCAACCGCTCAGCGAAGTCGAAAAGGAGTACATCCTCGAGGTGCTAGAGGTAAACGGCGGTAACCAGACGCGCACTGCCGAACAGCTCCGAATCGGCACGGCGACGCTGTACCGAAAGCTCAAGAGATACGGCATGATCGGCGGCAGGCCCGCGGTCTCGAAGGGCGCCCATGGAGAGCGCCCGTGAGCCAAGACGAGAGCCCCGGAGCGGTCCAGCGCGTCGCGCTGCTTGGAAGCCACCTCCCGCGGCACTGCGGGATCGCCACGTTCACGACCGACCTCGCGGACGCAATCTCGGCGACGTTTCCAGGCATCGAGTGCGGGGTCGTCGCCATGAACGACGCCGGGAGGCGCCACGCTTACGGCGATCGGGTTCGCTTCGAGATCGCCGAGAATGACCTCGCGTCGTACAGTCGCGCTACCGACTTCTTGAACGTCGGCGGGATCGACGTCCTCTGCCTCCAGCACGAGTACGGGATCTTCGGAGGCAAGGCGGGCAGCCACATCCTCGCGCTCCTCAGCGACGTGCGTATGCCGATCGTGACGACGCTACATACCATCCTCAGCGAGCCCACGGTCGAGCAACGCCGCGTGATGGACGAAGTCACGCGGCTCTCGAGCCGCTTGGTCGTGATGAGTCGCTGCGGCGGGGAGCTCTTGCGCGAGGTGCACGGGGTGCCGGCCGACAAGATCGACCTCATCCCCCACGGGATCCCCACCCTGCCGAGCAGTCGAGCCAGCAAGAAGCGCCTGGGTGTCGAGGGGATGTCGCTGATCCTCACCTTCGGTCTCCTCTCTCCGGAAGAAGATCCGGGGATGTCGCTAAAAAGAAGATCCGACCGTGGTTGGCGTTGGGACGGGGGCGCGTGAAGGGTAGGCGAGCGCTGAAGGTGGAGCTGCGTTGTGCGCGCTCGGTTCCGACGAAGTGGCGATGACGGTCAATTCGCCGCTAGTCGCTCGCCAAGCGCCGTAGTCCTCGGGCAAACCCCGCCCCCCGAATGCACCCATCCGCGGCCGCCTTTGGTAGAGCAGCGGCGAAATCCACTCAGCCTGTGGTTGCGCCTTACGGCCCAGGTCCGCAGCGCGCTCCGTGGCACACCCGCATCCACCAGGTGCCCTGAGGGAAGCACGCGCTCCGGTCTCCGGCGGTCCACGCGGCGAGTGCCCGTGCGTACTGCGCCTTGAATGCGCGAATCCGCGTCACCGCTTCGGTGGCGACCGTTCGATTGCCGGCGGCGGCGAATTGCGGATTCAGACTCCCGAACACTTCGTAGCTCTTGGCCCGTTTGGTGTGTGGGAGCTTGAGGACGCGCCTCGGCCCGATAAACGACAGCCCAACGCGCTTCGCTTTGTTCCATGCCTGATGTTGCTTGTCCCGCACCCGCTCTGCGATGCGCTGGCGAGCAAGCTCCGGCCCATAGTCCAGTTCCAGCGCCACAGGCATCTCCAAGCGAAGCTCGAGCTCTTCAGGCCACTGCGAGTTCTGGGGCTTGAAGTAGTGCTTGGGCCGTTTCACCCGAATGACCCTCGTGCCGACATGCCCTGGAAGCGTGTGCGCTCCGGGCCAGTCTTTGGCGTAGCGTACCGCGCCTGCTTCGACCGGGTTGGCGATGAGATAGGCGATCGAGTCGAGGACCGCTTCGGGCGTCAGCAATGCATGAGCGCCGCTGCTCTCCTTGTTGAAAACTTCTTCAGGCCACCCGCGATAGGCCTTGGTGCACAAGGCCATGTTGCGATGCAATGTCTGCAAGAACTTCGGATACTCGCCGCGGACATCGGTGATGACCTCGTGCGAGTGGGTCGACATGAGACAGGCCGCGTGCACCAGGACGCCGTGAGCCTTCGCCGCGTACGCGAGGCAATACCAGTACACTTGCTCCATCTGCCGTGCTTCGTCGGGATGGAGAAGGAAGTGGCGGCGCGTGGTGCGCCGAGAGAGTGCCAACGTGGTGCCCGGATCCACGATGCGAGGTCGCGTCATACACCATCGATGAAAGCGAATGCCGTGCCGACTTGCTCTCACGTGATTTCAACAGGTTGAGAGCCTCTCGGTGGCGCTTTCATCCATGACCGCCGGCGGGCGTCGCTCCACGAAACCACAGTGCAATCCGCCGATGCGCACCGCGTCTGTGCCAACCTCGGTCGGATCTCCGCCGCTCAGCTGAGCCAGCTGACCGGAGCGTCTCGGGCCGCGCTGACCACAGAGACCAAGATGGGATAGCGAGCGCGCGGCCCAAGGATCGCTTGTTTCCCACGCGATCTGGGGTCGTCGGGTTGTGCGCGCCGATTGTTGGCGCATCCTGACCCCGCGATGGGCAAGAGACTAGACACGCAAAGAGCCTCTACCTCGAAGCCATCCGTGACGGGAACGCGCAGGCCATCCGCGAGTACGCCGGTGCGCGGTACACCCAGCACTCGACTCCGGTCAAAGATGGTCGTGAGGGTTTCATCGAGTTCTTCGAGGACTTCCTGGAGCGCAATTCCGTTCGCGACATCGAGGTGGTTCGAGGGTTCGAGGACAGTCGCTTCGTCTTCCTGCACGCCATCCAGACTCTGAACAACGGGGAGTACCGCTACGTCACTGCCGACATCTTCGACACCGACGAGGACGGCAAGCTCATCGAACACTGGGGACATCATTGCCGAGGTCGTGGACGACACGGTGTCCGGACACACGCAGGTCGATGGCCCGACCGAGCCGACAGACCTCGACAAGACCGAAGCGAACAAGTCCCTCGTCCGGGGGTTCCTCGAAGACGTCCTCAAGGGCGGCGAGTACGACAAGCTCACCGACTACATCTCGGCCGAGACCTACATTCAGCACAATCCGCAAGTCGGTGACGGTCTGGAGGGACTCGGTGTATTCGTCAAATCGCTCTCCGAGCAGGGGCTCACGATGGTCTACGACGAGATCCATCGCATCATCGGCTGCGGAAGCTTCGTCGCCGCCCTGTCGAAGATGCGCCTCGGCGAAAAGGACATGGCCGTCATCGACCTCTTCCGGGTGGCGGACGGCCGCATCGTCGAGCACTGGGACGTGATCGAAGAGATCCAGCCCAAGGAGACCTGGGTGAACAGCGGGAAGTTCTGACCGCGATCTTCATCCTCCTGCCCTATCGGGTCAGTCGGATCGACCAAGACCCACCCGCGGCACGCGCATGAAAGAGCGTTCCGCCGAACTCTCTTAGCCCATCGGGCTCAGGATGAGCGCCGAATTGCGCGGTACTAAATGTTATGTCGCGTGGCGTGGCGCACGGACAGGGCCTTTGTTTCGGCTATGCTCTAATGACCGAGGAAGGTGCCCGATGATTAGACGGTGGATACTTGTAGCTTCTACATTGCTGATACTTGCTGGATGCGCCACGGGCTCCGAGCCGGCGGGCACCGGAGGCGCGCCGGGCGCTGGAGGCGCGCCGGGCACCGCAGGCGCGCCGGGCACTGGGGGCACGGCGGCCGGTTGCGCCACGGACATTGGCGTTGGTGAGGTACAGCCCTTCGCCATGCCGACACCCACTCGCACCGAGGGGATCACCTTCGACGCCGCGGGCAGACTGTTCGTTTCAGCGCTCGCGGACGACCCCGACGACGACCAGCTCCTCGAGGTCATGCTGGATGGAACCCATGAAGTCGCTGCCGAGGCCGAGTCGATCCTCGGTATCGCGAGCCATCCGACCGGAATCATCGCGGCCGGTATACGGACAGGGGATATCCTGCGGATCGATCCGGACACCGGTGACTCGGAGGTCATTGTCAACGTTGGCGACGAGCCCAACTTCGTCGTGATCACGCCATGGGACACGATCCTGGTGTCCGACGACGGAGAGGACGAGGGAGTGGGCCGGGAGACGATTCGAGAAGTGACCTTCGATGGAGATGTCTCGGTGTGGGTGGAAGGCGTACCGACCCCGAACGGCATGGTGTTTTCGCTGGATGGGAGGACTCTTTACGTGGCTGCGACATTCGGGGTTGACCGCGGTCTTTGGCGCGTGCCTGTGTCCGAGGATGGCCTCGCCAGCGTACCCGAGAAATGGACCGACCTCGGCGGGCTGCCAACACCAGACGGCGTCGCCATCGATAGCGAGGGCAACGTCTACGTCGCCGCCAACATCGCTGGTCAAATCGCGCAAGTGGCCCCAGATGGCAGCTTCACCGTCATCGCCGAAGGGGTGGAAACCGTCGCCAGCCTAGCTTTTGGCAGAGGCGAGCGCGATCCTTGCTCGATTTATGCCACCAATTTGTTTGGGGACGCTCCTCCCCAACTCTGGCGCGTCGGTATCGGCATTCCCGGACCCGAGCAGTAGCTGCCTGCCGCGATAGCGACCGCTCGCTCGTCGGTCGGGCTTGCAGGCGCTACGGATACCCTGGCACAGCTTGGCACGTCGCCACCGTGATTTTGCAGGGCTTTTGGCTGGCACGTGCCTTGCACCTCATTTCAACGGCTTGGTGTTGCAGATTCCCGCCATCCCACGGAGTCATGCCATGCACAGATCCCTCGCACTCATCTCCTGCCTCACGCTCGCCTCTCTCATCGGTTGTGCGTTCGAAACCCGCGGCGTCATCGAGGAACCCACGCCCCCCGATGTCGTTTTGAGCCTTGCTTCGCTTCAGCCGGCCGATGGATGTGACGACGTCGAAGCGGCCTTGCGCGAACAAGCGATCGAAGAGATGGAGCAACGTCTCAGCGACAACGAGCAACTGCTGCTCGACTCGCTGTCCGGCGGCCATTGGTGTTACGAGGACGTTGCATACGCAGACGGGAGCGGCCCACCGGTTCCGAGCGGTGCCCGGGAGGATGGCGCGAGCGACTACTCCACCACCAATACGCAGGTCGCGGGGGTCGACGAGGCTGACTTCGTGAAGAACGACAGCCAATACATCTACGTACTGGCGGACGGTCATTTCACGATCATCGACGCCTGGCCGGCTGCCGAGGCACATGTGGTGTCTAGCGTTCCGATCGAAGGCGAGCCCAAGAAGCTATACGTGCATGAAAACAGGGCCGTCATCTACTCTTCGCTCGACCCGCTCGAGGTTCCGGACGATCCGGGCTTGTGGTGGGGCGGCGGGTTCGCTCCGATCCCTGGTGGCTACTACGATCCGAGCGAATGCACCTACGGATACGATTGTGACTTTCGCGGGGACGGGCGCGGCCTGCTCGTCACCATCTTCGACATCGAGGACAAGAGCAGCCCCAAGGTTCGGCGTGAAAGCGAGCTCAACGGCTCGTACCTGAACTCGCGCCGCGTGGACGACGTCGTATACACCGCGATCACCTTTCCCGAGGTGACCTTACCTGGCGTGACGTATTGGCCGGAAGGTCTGCTTGAGGACTTCCGCTACAGCTGTGAGCCGCTCAACCTCGATGAGGGCGAGATCAGGGTCGCGTTCGCATTGCTCAAAGCGGTCAACCGTGCGTTGATCGAGGAGTCGACCATTCACGACTACCTTCCGAGCATCCGCGACACGCGCTACGTGGATGGTGATCGCATCGCGGAAGATGGCCTCTTGAATGGCTGCGAAGGCTTTTATCTTTCGAACGCACGGGACGGCCGCCAGTTTCTGAGCCTCCTCTCCTTTGACATGACCGAGCTGGATGCCCTGAACGCCACGACGATCGTCGGCCGACCGGGCGCCGTCTACGCCAACGAGCAATCGCTCTACGTCGCAGTGCGCCACGACCACTGGACGATGCCCGTCTGGTACTTCGACGACCCCGAGCAGCGCCCGGAGGCAACCACGGTTCACAAGTTCCGTCTCTATCCCGGAAGCATTGCAACCGACTACCGTGGAAGTGGGGTCGTGAAGGGGCGCATCCTGAATCAATTTGCGATGGATGAGCATGCCAAGCATCTGCGCATCGCGACGACGACAGGACATCTCCCGAGCCCAGATGTGCACAGCACGATGAGTGTGCTTCGTGATGCGGCGGGCGAGCTCGTGGTTGTCGGTGAGGTCGATGGCATTGCCCCCACGGAAGACATTCGCTCGGTGCGTTTCGACGGTGATGTCGGCTTCATCGTGACATTCAAGAAGACCGATCCGCTGTTCGTGTTTGATCTGTCCGAGGCGAATGCGCCGAAGATCCGGGGGGAGCTCAAGATTCCCGGCTTTTCGACCTACATGCATTTGATGGATGACAACCACTTGCTCACCATCGGCTACGACGCCGACGATCAGGGAAGCTTCGCGTGGTTCCAAGGGGTGCAGCTCCAGATCATCGACGTCGCCGATCTCGAAGACCCGCGTCTCATTCACAAGGAAGTCATCGGCACGCGTGGCTCGACGTCCGAGGCGACGACCAATCACCTCGCGTTCAACTACTTCGGCTCACGAGATCTGTTGGCTATCCCGATGACCATCTGCGAGGGCAGTGGATCCGGCGGAGGTTACGCGCATGAGATGACCTTCAGCGGCCTGCTCGTCTACAACGTCACAACGGGCGATGGGTTCGACCTCCTTGGTGGCGTTCCCCATGCAGCTCCTCAGAGCGGCCCAGATTATTGGAGCGCCTGCGGCAACTGGTGGACCAACAGCAACAGCCTAGTCCAGCGCAGCATCTTCATGGAGAGCTACGTCTACTCCATCGCTCCCGACAAGATCAACGTGGCTCACATCGACGATCCTGCCGCGGTCTTGGTCAGCATCAATTTGACGAGCGAATAACGCCCCTATCGCGAATGGGTCGTTTGAACTGGTCCATGCGCAGCTGCCGATGCAACACGTGGACCACATCGGGATGCCCAGGAATTCCGGCCTGCAACCGGCCGTCCCGGGTTATAGTCGGGCGTCCTGTAACGAATGGATGGAGGAGGACATCATGCAAGCACAAGCCAGAAACGACATGATGATGACCCGGGTCGGGCAGTATTACGAAATCGTGCGAACCGCCAACTTCTTGTTGTTGGGAACCGCCGCCATAATCCTGTTCGCGAATACCGCGGGTGCGGAGCTGGCCATTGCCGTGTTGGTCGTGGGTGCCGGCCTCTACGGAATTCTCGCCGGGGATCGCGCGTTATCCGACGTGACGGCTCTTCGCTCTGACATGGACAAGGAAGACCGCGACACGAACTGGGGCAGGTCGCTTCAAGCGGCCCCGCTTCCGATTTTTCGCGGGATTTCCGGGATCATCTACGCCGCGATCGTCGCGACACAGCTCATGTTGCTCTACGGCACACAAGCTACTTGAATCCCCGGCGCTCTCTTAGCCCATCGGGCCCAAGAAAAGCACCGAATTGCGCGGTACTAAATGTTATGTCGCGTGGCGTGGCGCACGGACAGGGCCTTTGTTTCGGCTATGCTCCCCGCAGATTCTGGTGTCTCGCGTTTTGACTTCCTCCGCTCAGGTCACAACCCGCTCGACTTTGAGCTTCAAGACATGTGACACACCGCGAATGAACACTCAGCAAGGACACCGTGTGAAAGAGTACGTATTGCGTGGTCGCGGCCCCAATATGATGACGGTTGAATCGCTCGACGAACTGCACGACTTCTTGGTCGCCAACCCTGAATCACCCGTATTGATCTATGGTGAGGGAAGTGCGTTCAGTTCTGGTCACGATCTGGACGCTCTCCACGAACACACGCCAGAGGAAATATCTCGCTCGACCTCTGATGCCATGGAGAGGCTTTTTTATCACCGCGCACCTACAGTCGCAGCGATAAACGGTCACGCCGTGGCGGGCGGTTGCATGGTGGCGCAGGCCTGCGATGTGCGCCTTTGTTCCGAGAATCCTCAAATCAGGTTCAGCCTGCCTGGTGTGGCTCTTGGGATCACATATCCACCCAAAATTGAGCGTCTGTTGCGATATCGCCTTCCTGCGCATACTGCCGACCGAGTACTGCTCGAAGCGGCACAGCATGGTCCGGAAGCCGCTCTGAGGTTGGGCCTAATCGACGAAATTGTTCCCGATGCGTGCGCGTCCGGTCGGGAACTCATCCAACGCCTAGCGGAGCACTCACCGCGAGCCTATTTCGAAGCCAAGCGCCACCTCAGATACGGACAACTAGACGTTACCGATGCAGAGGTTGCGCATCATGCGAAGCTGTTTGCGGCACAGTATGCCGCTGGCGTTTCGCGGAGAAAATGAGCGCGAACTTTCTCGCATGTCGAGGTCTTCGCCTTGGTGCGCACAGCTTCGGGTGTAGACGCGCCACCCCACCAAGCGTACCGTTGCGGGTCTTCACCCGAGAATGGAGGCCTGGATGTCGAGTGTCGCAATCGTAGCAGTAGGAACCTTCTTGTTTATGGCGGAGTTCGCGCTGAGGCTCTGGATACTTCGAATTGCGGAGCCAGTGGGACAGCTCGTGTCGTTTTTGTCGGTTACCGATCACTGGCACCCAACGCCAACTACCTGACGCGGGGTCGGCCAATAGGAGATGCCATCCGGAGCAAGATCACCGGACCGCTATCTCGACATATATGTCGTCGAAACCCTTCGCGTCCAACGTGACACCGCCCGTAGCGCCGTTGGCTTCGGCGCGTATCTCCAGCCGCCCAGAGACCGGTCCGTAGTCGAACGAGCCATCCGATTCCGACAGCCTCCAGAACGGTCCGGGTTCAAGATAGAGCCGCCACTCCTCCCAGCGGTGCAGAACCGCCGGCGCATCGGGGTCCGAGATGTAGAGCGTGGCCTGAGAGAGCGGATGACCGTCTGCCCCCAACACGCGCCCCGAGAGGCGGGCGCCGCGCCTTAGTTTGATCTGAGGTTTGGCGTCTGGAGACTGGTTCAGGTCGATCCAGTCGGTCACACCATGCTGGTACCCGGGATGAACAGCAAGCAGTTTGACGCGCTCGCGAGGACACCCGACGCGAAACGAACCTGTGCCATCGGTCACCCCGCTGGCGGCGAGCCTTGGATTGCCGTGCAGACCGTGACTCACGCACCGCACCGAGACATCTGTGATCGGCTTGTTATCGGCGACGACAGTTCCCTCCACCTCGATGCCGGGACTGAGGTAGACAACCTCTTCCTTGGTTCGGCGCTCGGCAGACTTGGAGAGCCACCCGATCAGAGTGTCGCGGGATCGCTCCTCACCGACAAATCCAGGTGCCTCAATCCGAAGGCGCCGAAACTCACCGTAGGTGACGGAAACGCGGAACATGCCGTTGTCGTCGGATTGGACTTTCTCAGCACCACGGGTGGCGGTGTCGACGTAGATCGTCGCACCTTTGATGGGGGCGCCCAGCTGTGGAGCCTGCTGCTTCAACTGCCCGACGATCTCGAACTTCTCGACGTCGATGGTCCCAGGTCTGAGTGTGCGCGTCGAGATGGAGGCGATGAGCGGCGTGTCGGGCTTCTTGAAATCTCCCGCCTTCACGGTCTCGGAGGCGTTTCTTGCCTGGGGCCGGGTCGCGTCAGCCGGTTCGGCCGCTTGTGCTGCCGTCTCGGCAGGGTTTATGTCCGCTGTCTTGCTGCGGACTTTCTCCGAGTTGCATCCGATCGCCAGGGCAACGGCCACGGTGGCGACTAAAGCAGCGCGGGCCAAGGGTGAGTTCATGTTTCCAACCAGAGTGCTCGAGGGAATGTAGCACTGTCCTTCCGGCTTCTGGAAAGAGTGGTGACAGGCACCTCATTTCTTCCCAGTCATTCGTTCTTCCGGCGGCGCGCAGAAATGAGGTGCCTGTCACCGCTTTTGGCAACGACGGGCACGTTGGCGAAGAAGTAGACTCTTGGCGTGCTCAAACGAACGGCCGTTCTCGGCACGATTGCGGTCGGGGTCCACGCGGTGATCGTGTTCCTTCACGGTCAGGCTCACGGTGACCTCGGGGTCGAGCTCAATCGGTTTCAGCAGGTGTTTGCAGGAGTGGTGATCGTCGTTACATCGCTGGTGGCGGCCGCCTTGCTCTGGAGCCGCTACCAAAGCATCGGGTGTCACCTACCTATCGAAAAAGATGGCGGCGGCTCCTGCAACGCTCACTCAGCTCCTGAATTGCGCAGAACGCCTTATAAGTAAACTCTGCGAGACTAAGACGGGGCCTTTGTAGTGACTATCAGCTCTACGGCATCTACGGTGCGGGCCCACACCGGGCCCCATGACACACGCGCATCCACCAGGTGTCGGCGGGGAACTCCGCTGTATGGTCGCAGTGGTGCCGGGGTCGATGATGCGACGTCGTGTCATGCAATCGGCAAGCGCGAAAATCGTGCCGAGGATCTTGTTGGGTTAGCAGGACGCTTGATCCATGACCGTCGACGCTTCGGCTTCGCCATTGCACTGTAGGGTGCAGGAAGAAAGCGGGTCGCACGTCACTTGACAAGCACCAGTGCACGTCACCGCGCAGGTTGCCCCCTCGGTACAGGCTGCAACCGCTGCCTCGCCGAGCTGGATGGTGCACTCGGAGTCGTTGCATTTTACATCGCCGTCTGCGCCGGCACTTATCATACAAGCGCTTCCAGACTCGCAATCGATATCGCCGTCGGGTCCGGCAACGACGGTACATGTGGTTCCGGTTGCACAATCGATTTCCGCGTTGTCGCCTGCATCGATAGTGCAAGTGCTGTTCGACATGCAATCGATGTTGGAGCCCATGCCGGTCGCCAGATCGCACTCGGCGCCCGTGCAATCGATGTCCATATTCGTCGCTGCTCCAGTCACCTCGCAGCTCGTTCCTTCGGCACAGTCGACCTGGCAAGCATCGTTGCAACTCGCATCGCAGGCACTGTTCTGTGAGCACGACAGAGAGCAGACGTCTACCGCGGTTTGCGGGACATCCGTGCAGTCGAGTGCGCAGCTTTGGTCTACGCAAGCACAGCTAGATCCCATGCACGGGCATTGCGGCCCGGGGCACGTAGCTATTGACACAGAATCGCCGCAGCCCACGGCTGCAATGGCCAAAAGGATCGTTAAGACTCGAATCATAAGGCCCCCCGTTCAAAAAGAAATAATGCCTCAAATTACGCGCTGGACGTCTAACTTGCACCTTTGTCTCTCGATCGAGTGATGTCCTTCACAAAGATAAGACAAGGTCATCGCGGTCCACCCGACAGTGAGCGACCGCTCGCGTGCTCGGCGCCTCTTTCGGCGGTCCGCAAGAAGGGCCTGACGAGAGCTAGGATGCGACCGGCATACCAAGTCTTCTCGGCTCCGAGCTGGCGTCGAACGCCTCCCGAGGTCGACATGAGCTCAGCGGCGGTAGCAAAAGCCGTGCTAGCGGAGTAACATCCGGCCTTCGCCTGGAGGTGGCCGTGAAGTCAGCGGTCGCAAGAAAACCGCCGAGTGCTCCCTGCTCACATCCGTTGGGTTGCGTTGACGCTGGACGCTGCACCGCCACCCCCGGACGCGAAGGGAGCTCACGGTGGGACAGTGTTTGGAAATTCGCCAAGAAATCAAACAGGGAGTGTACATCATGACGAAGTCTAGGAAGCTCTTGTGGTCAGCATTGGCTGTTGTCGGGCTATCGGCAGCGGCTGTCGTTGGGCTATCGGTCTTGTCAGCTCCTGCGGCTGCTGGCGGCCCCAACTGCCCCGCTTTCACGACAGAGATGGTAGACGCCGCAGCCATGGCCTTTGGTCTCCCGCCGGGCACGATGGGCGAGGCCCGTGATGACGTGCGTGCGCCGTCTATTTACTGTCGCTTTGAGCGCCCACCTTCGGCCGGCGGAGGTCTTTTCGTGGTCGACGTAAACGACGGTAGTGCGGACGAAGCGTTTGTCCGCGGGGAGAATCGCACAGAAGACGAGCCTACGATTAATTTTCGCACGCAGCTTCGTAGTTTCGCCGAGGGTCTGACCACCGGTGAGGGACACGGATGTCGGGCAGCGGTTTTGCGGAGTTTCGTCTGGAACAACTATTGCGCTTCTGCTTTGCAGTAATCGTCGGGCCCTGTTACGTCGCGTGGCGAAGCGTTCGGACGCGGGCTCACGAGCTATCGGTCCATCGTATAACAACATCATCACCTACGTGCCGTTTTCGACATGCCAGATCGCAACAAGCGATCCAAACGTCTGTGGAATCGCCATACCACTCAATGGCGGCGAGTATCCCTTCGACAAGACTGCCACCGATACCGCGGAGGACAATCCTTTCTATGACGAAGCGATGATGAATTGGACATACGAAGAAGAAGACGAGTACGACATGGAAGTAAGCCAGCCTGGGGGGGCGAACTAGGATGGGTTTCTTTGCGTGGAGAAGACATTGTGTTGCTTTGGTCGCCACTGCGGTCCCACTCTTGTGTAGATCCTCGAACCGCTATCGCAGATGCAAATCCAATATTGAAGGAACCTGAGGTCGCGTTGGCAAATGGGGACGACAGGGCTCGCCGGCTGCGAATAGCCGGCTGGACGTTTGTCGGGGTGGGCGCGGCGATTCCAGTGGTCGTCTGGTCAACCGTAACCCACAAGACGAGGGACGATGATTCCCTTGTGGGGATCGCAAGAGGAAGGGGATGCTCGGCCGCGCGAGAAGACTCGAAAAGAAGAGCAACCAAACGAACCGAGTCAATCTCGGAATTGGATGGGGCACTGTGGCTATCTCGGGAGATTTCTGAGAGCCAGTGGTCCAAAACGGTTCGTTTGGGGCTGCGGGACAGGAATCGAAACGGTCCGCTGCTCATCCAAGAACTCTAGGAGTCGTGGGAGCCCATTCGACTGAGTCCTGTTGGAACGGAACGCCGAAAGCCTGCAAGCCCGATGCAGGAGAGCCACCCCTCATCGCCGCGAGCGCGGCCAAGCGACTCGGGAGGAGTTGCAGCCGGCGTATGTGGAGTTACTTGAGTTCTTTTGGGCCGCGCTCACCCCCAGGGTATTCGCTGAAGACCTCAGCTGGACGCCGATGTCGATCTCCGGTTTGCAGGCCTCTGATTTCATCCTGTCGGACCTCTGGGCCCAGGAAGGCCAGGACCCAACGCCTGATTTTTCAGCGAGTGGCTTGCCCGTTTCATTCGGCCTTCTTCAGGGCCAGTCCTGCCCAACGACGTCGGATTGCTCGGCGCCGCCCACCGTTGTCGAGGTGGACACCGACAATTGGACCGTGACGGTGAACAACACGGGCCTCAGTGTCGAGCTGTCCGTCGCGCAGGTCTTTGGGCCGGGCCGTTTCCCAGAGCTGCCACTGGAGTTCGCGGTGAGCGCGAGGGTTCGCAACGCCGGCACGATCCCCTTGAGCGACATCGAAGTCCGATTCCTCCTGCCCAAGGAGGCGCTTGCGGACTTCGACATACCCGCAGGCGAATGCATCCCGGATTCCGCAACATTGAACGCCGCTGTGATTGCCGATTGCACGATTCCAGGGCCCATCCAGCCGGGAGACTCGGACACCGTAAGCGTTCCGACTAGCGTCATTTCGGTGGGGTACGCCAACGTGGTGCCCGACGGCTCGGAGTTCCTCTATCAAGCAGAGATCGTCTCCTTCTCGGGCCGTGAACCTGACTCCAATGACGATCTTGCGGACGAGGTGTTGATTTCGGTCTGCAATCCATCCGGCATGGACCCCGTCGTGGTCGATGACGCGATGACTTGTGGCGACCTCATGACCGGCGGCACCGGTGGTGACCCAACTATGGGCACCGATGGCGGCGGCTGCGACTGCTACATCGCGAGCGCGCCGGGCTCCAATCCTTGGGTTCTTCCACTCCTTTGTCTCGCAGCTTGGGCGATCTGGCGAAGACTCAGAAGGAGCTGAGCCGTGTCTTCGCGTCAAGTCTGGCACGCGGGCACGCTCACGCGTGCATGACCCGGAACTGCATGAAGTTGCCGCCCTCCGCTTCCGCAAGGCGCCGTCGGAGGGTCGGGCCGAGGGCGGTGGCCGGAGTGAGAACGCCGGCGCGTCTCGGCAGCGCCTCGTGATCGAACAGCAGGCAAAGCCCGACTTCGGAGAGCATCTTGGAGGTCGCGAGATAGCCGGGATCCCCCGCGCCTTGGACCTCCACCAGGGCGAACTCGGTCCGGTCTTCGGTCGTCGCATGGACGAGCGCCCGGAAGTTGCCGGCCCGTTGGAGCCAAGGAGGAGGCCCTTCGCCCGGCTTCGGTTGCATTGGAATCGGGGCACCCGCCTTAGCGCGAGGTTCTACCACCCACCACGCCTAGCGCCGACTCCGGCAGGACGCAGCGGAACGCGGCCCGCTCCGCCTTGGGCTCAGCCGAAGCTTGCGTCGGATCGACAGGGGCGGGCCCGCAAGTAAGCTCGAACGCCTCGGGCCGGAGCGCGGGCATGATGCGGACCGTGCACGTGCCACCCACGCACCGAGCGCCCAGGTGGATTGTACTCTCGATCCAAGCGGGGGCGAAGGACGCGCGGCACGATTGGAGCACGCTGTCCTTGCTTCTCTGACGGGTCAAAACAGGAGGAAAAATGGCGAGATGACAGCCTTCATCGGGGTGCGAGGGATTGGTGCAATCGCCGACCTGCGTCCATTCGGGCAGCTCCCCGATCCAAGGCTCAGGCTCGCCCGGCTCCTGCATGCTCACGAGCGTTGCGACCGCTGCGGAGTAACGTGCAAGCTCGCGTTCCGCGCGCGTTGGGAGGCGCCCCCCAAAGCGCATCCCGCAGACCCCGTAGGCCGTCTCGCCGTCGATGACGGCGACGGCGCGCGGCTTGAGCACGTCCTTCGCTCTCGATCGCGCGGAGAGGATCGATGTCGTCACGGGGCAATCGATTGTCCCACGGCTTCCAAGCGAACACGGAAGCGGCGCAGCGCTCATCCAGAACGGCGCGACTTCGGCGGGGCTCTCTTCGAGGAGGCCTTTGGGAGCGCTCGATGGCGTGCAGATCTCGGCGAAAGCGACGCCGAGCTTCTCGCCGGTTCTCCAGGCACAACCGGCCCGCGGCTCATCGCCGCTGGCCCTCGCCGTACCGATGACCGTCAACAGAAGCCCCGCGAGGATTTCGCGCCCAGCAAACCTCACGCGAGGAAGCATACCCCCTTCTCGAAAGCGGTTCCATCGTCGAACTTCCACGCGTCCCATTTCAAGCGGAGTTCACTACCCCCATGAAGCCAACCCGACGACTCTCCGTGCAAGGTCCGTGAAATGAGAATGCACCCCCGTGGATTCGACCATTAATCCCGCCAATTTCAGCCGACTTTGACGGCATCTGTTTGATCCATAAGCCTGTGGGGATGGGGGGATTATGTTGATCTTGATTCGATTCTTAGTGGTTGGGCTGCTCGTCGTGGCGGCCGCGTGTGGTGATGATCCGGGCCTCCAAGCGGTGTGCGGGAACTGCCCAGAGGGGCCGGTACTCGACGGTTGCGAGGACGTCTACAGCGCCTGTGCCGGCTTACCGACGCGGGCGGCGAGAAACCTCTGCTTCGACCAGCTCGGTTCACCCTGCGACGCCATCACCGAATAGGCCAAGCCGAACGACGCATGGGTCGACGTGCTTTTCGTTCTTGGTCGACTTTCCGAAGTATGGGACGCCAATCGTGAGGAGCGGGCTGCTGCCGCTGGGGAGCTGAAGGTTACTGTGGCAGAAAAACTCGTCGCTCATGCGTTGTTGGGTCTCCTGATCGATCACCTCACCGCGAATCGCGGTCACCCAGTCGAACTCTGAGGCGTCGACTGAGACCTCACCCACGGCGTCCTATCTCAAGTGGTGGACGAGACGGAACCACGTGCGGTTCTGGTCGTGCCTCGTGGCGGCGGCGTTGTTCGCTTTTGGCGTTGCATACGACTGAGCCGTTCGAGATCATCGACGACTTGTCGCAGATGCGCGGCAAAAGCCTGCCGCCTCTTGCGGACCTCACGCCCGACGCCGGAAACTAAACCTCGGTGTTCGGCTAGCTCGAGCGCGTTGCGAAAAAGCTCCAGAGTCACCGACTCGGCGCTGTGGAGCTTTTTCTGAAGGACCTGCTGCCGACCGAAGCCAAGGCACCGCTGTAGCAGCCGATCCTTGACGACCGGCCTGTCGTGTGGCCAAGCCGCGAGCTGATCTGCAACCACTCGATACGCGTCAAAAAACGGGCGAAGAATCAGGTGCGCAAGGTGCGGCCGAGACCGCTCAAACCAGAGCTCGAGCTGCTCGTTAGTCACGACCGGGGCAGCGACATCGCGTCCCTCCCACTCGGGGTCGATGAGCGCCACTTCGGCGAGCATGTCGTCGCGGAACTCAGCGCGCGAGGCAAAAAAGAACTCGAACTTCAGTAGCTGCCGCAAGCTGATCGCGTGATTCCAGATGGACTCGAGCAGGTCTCCCGACGACGCGTGCTCCCGCGCCATGAACATCGCGAGCTCCGCGATCGCGCGGTTGACCAGCAGGTGAATGAGGGTGTTGCGATAGAACGCCGCCACCAGGTGCTGCTCGGGTGCGATGTACCACACCGTCTCGTCGCCTTCGGTGAAGCGTTTCAGCACACCTGAATCGGCAAGCTTGTCGAGCGTCGCAGAAACCCAACCCGGATCTTGGGGCTGCACGCCAAGTGCATGCGGCGTCGTCGGGTGGTCCCTGAGATAGGCGAGGATCGGCTCCAGCGCGTCGATCGTTTCGTCGAGCGTGAGCGCACGCTCGGCACCCAGAAGTGCCAACGTCACGATGGCCGTCGGAACGGCAGGCGTCGCGCGGTTGATGCGGTGACACACCTGCAGTGCAAGCCGCTCTACTTCCTGCCCTTTGGCACGCGGATCTCGCTCGAGCTCGCGCAGTCGTTCTCTCATCTTGATTGGTTCGCCGAAGTCGATGCGCACGATGGCGTTGCGGCTCTCTTGCGCCCGCGCAAAACGCAGCAGCCAGCCAATGCCTTCGGGTCTCTTGCTTCCGCCGAGCGCCTCCGCGGTCATCGCGGCTACTTCCGCGAGTTGGTCGTATACGACCGAGACGGGCACCGCCATGACTTCCGGCCCCTCGCTGTGCCAAACGGCATCGACGACGTAGCGCAGTGCGCCATAGCGAGGTGGACGCAGCTTGCCGGTGCGGCTTCGGCCGCCTTCGATTGACCAGCACAGGTTTTGACCATTGTTGATGAGGTGGCCGAGATAAGTTCGGAGGGCGAAGCGATAGACCGGATCATCGTGTGTGGTTCGGCGTATGTAGAGCACGCCTGCTCGGCGCAAGATCGGCCCGATTGGCCAGAAGGCCAGGTTGTCGCCGCCGAGCACGAACGATGGCCGGATGTCCGCCTGTTGCAGCACTTGTTCGAGATAGAACATGTCGAGATAGGAACGGTGGGATGGCAGCCACGCGATCGCGTGCTCCTTGTCGAGCTCCCGCAGCCGTCGGAGACCGTCGTGGTCGACGTCGATGCGATAGCGCCGCGAGAGCAATCCGCCGAGGACCTTGTATGCACCGCTTGCAAGGGGATCATGACATGTGACCATTTCACTGAAGGCCCGCTCAGCGAGGCTGTGGACATTGTTCCGTGTGTCGCCGAGCTTGTCGGCCAGCTTTTCGACGCCGTCTCGAAAGTGCTTGCTCTGCAGAATTTCGTGAATTGTCCCGTCCATCGTCATGTTTCCTCCGCCGGTTGCTGGAGAATCTCGCCGTCCTCGACTTCAAGCTGGGTGTGCAACAAGTGTTCGATGCCGAGTTCACGGGCGACCGGCTCGGCTTGATGCATGTGGAGGGTCATCCGGAGCCGCAGAGCATAGCGCAACTCGCGATAATAGGGGGGCCTATCCTTGCTGCTGGGGTTGGCCCGCTGCTTCGTCTGCTAGCGATCGAATCCAAATGCGTGCGTGCTGAACTCGGCGCCCAGCTGCATCTGCTCGGTTGCTTGCTTCAGCTCCTCGGGGACGTCTCCGTGGAAGAAGAATGGTCCAGGGGCTGCGATGGCAAGCAACTGTGGGAAGTGACTGGACGCGGTGCTGCTCAAGTGCAAGCCGAGCGCCGCGGCGTCTTTGAACTCGTCGCGGACGTACAGGGCGTTGTCTTTCTCAGAGACGTAGCAGTGGACGGCCTGGGCGTCAGGTTCGTTCTGTTTCGTCGCCTCGGCCGCGCAACTTTTTTGGGGGCAATCGTTTTTTGAAGCGAGTCGAAAAGCCTGTGGTGAACCACTTCGCCGATCGTGAATTTGGGTTTGTTCGACAACTGACTTCTTTATGTGGGCGAGACAAGGAAAGGAAGCGGCGGATCTCCGATCCTGCGCCTCGGGAATGAAATGATCCAACTCATAGTTCACACCCGAGAAGTGGGCCAAAATCAATGGCACCGATGAGGGCCATTCCGGAACTTGTGCTAACTTCGAATGATGCAACCCGTGAGATGTATCTGGCGTATCGTTTTCGTTTTGTCTTTCGTGCTTCTCGTTACCGAGCAACCGGCCGGTGCGCAGCCGATGGCTACCTACGAGCCTGACCGCGACAATACGATCTACGAAGAGAACGAGAACAGCAACGGCGCTGGCCTGACGGTCACCATCGGGCGAACCAGCGGAAACATGGGGACCCTTTCGCGCCGCGCCCTGCTTCGCTTCGACATCGCACCGGATTTGCCCAAAGGCGCGACAATCGATAGCGCAACCCTGACCATGGGCGTCCAAAGAGGAAACCCGGAGGCTCGGGACGCGAGTCTCTACCTGCTGACTGAAGACTGGGGTGAGGGGACTGGCGCATCGATGGGAGGGCAGGGCGTGCCCGCAACCGCCGGCGACGCGACTTGGACTTGCAGGTTCAGCGATGGGGCCGCTGGTTGTGTCAGTGGCGACGAGTGGTCATTTGCGGGGGGATCCTTCGTCGGCGCACCGTCCGCCACGGCAAGCGTGGGCGAGGAGGGCACCACGGTGAGCTGGAGCTCAGCGCAGATGGCAGCAGATGTTCAAGATTGGTTCGACACGCCTGACTCCAACCATGGATGGATCGTGATCGGCATCGAGGATGTCACGAGCACCTCGAAACAGCTGCACAGCCGCGAGGCAACCGAGCCACTCGACAGACCCGAGCTCGCGATCGAGTACAAATGCCCAGATTTCGACGACGACGGACACGAAAATGTCGTCTGTGGCGGGACGGACTGTGACGACGAAGACGACGCGATCAACCCCGATGCGCCAGAAGTTTGCGACGGGATCGACAACGACTGCGATCCAGCGACCGACGACCAGGAGGCCTGCAACATGATGGGTACCGGCGGAGCCGGGGGCATGGGCGGAGCGGCAGGCATGGGCGGAGCGGCAGGTGTGGGCGGAGCCGCAGGCATGGGCGGAACGACCGACGGGTCCGGTGGCGGTTGCGCGGTCGCACATCGAAGCCCTACCGCGATGAGCTGGCCGTTTGGACTTTCGCTCGCTGTCCTCCTCGCAGCACGCAGTAGACGGCGCGCCAGCTAGAGCTTGTTCGACCGTGGCCCGCTGCCCTATTGTCGCGGCCAAGCCCGCTACTGCAGAGATCGCAGAGATCAACTCTGCGAGACTAAGACAGGGCGTTTGTAGTGACTATCAGCTCGTGATATCCGACGAGCAGACGATTGACCAAATCCAAGACCGCTACGGCCGCATCTGTGCGCGGCGCCGAATGCAGAGACTGCCGCCTCCGCGACGAGATTTGAGATTGGCCGTCTCTGCTGTGGTCTTTGAGCAACAGTCCGTGAGCGCCTGGTTCACAGGTCTTGAGCCTGGCTTCGTTTCGCACGCAGATCGACTGACTTTGTTGTTGGCTGGCATTTTGCAGATTGAAGACCGTACATGGTCCGCGTCGGAACGATCCTTTTTCTTGTGACGATGTTGGCAGTCACCGAGGCCCACGCCGAGGCCCCAGCGACGGTCGAGTCGAGTCATGTCACGTCGCTGCGAGCTCCGCGGCTTGCCGTCGGGCTGCTCTCGTTCGAAGCCGGTGCGTTCTCCATCGCCACCATCGGGCTTTTCGCGGCAGCGATTGCGGAGGCTGCTACTCCGTGTGGCCCTTCTGATACCGTTTGCGATATCGCTCCCGCCCTTGCTGGACTCGGTGTGGCGGGCCTCGCACTGTCATCGTGGTCGATCGTTGTGCTGGTTCACTCGGTCCGCGAGCTACGGTGGCGTCGCGAGGGCGCGTATGACAACGCTCGGTCCATGATCTTCAATCGCCTGATGATTTCGTATGACGCGATTTTGCCTCTCGTTTACTTCGCGGCCATCACCCCTGTCTACGTCAACTTGTCGGAGGGGGAACGGTTCTCAGCAGGTTCCGGCATTGCCTTGGGAGGGGTGACAGCGCTTGCTGGGCTTCATCTCTGGTCGCTCGTACTCAACGCCAAAGAACTCAAACGCCGTAAGCGCCTCGGGACGGCCTTCGTGGAAACCGCTCGCGGCCCATACTTCACTGGAACCGGGGTGCGATGGTAGCAGCTGATAGTCGAACCTCTGAACGTTCTCACGTTGGACCACAGGAGGCCGCAGTCGTGGGATGGTTCGCCCGCCTGTATGTTGAGTCACAGCTCATCTCAACTACGCCCGGTCTAACTCACTCAGGCTCCTGAATTGCGCAGAACGTCTTATAAGTAAACTCTGCGAGACTAAGACGGGGCGTTTGTAGTGACTATCAGCTCGTCGCGGTGACTCCGTGGCCTGAGCGTGCCAGGGACAATGATGGTCGCGCGAGGGAAAAAGCCGACGGCTCGTGGTTGGTCGCACGCCATCGCGGCGGTGATTGCGCTCGTCTTTAGCATCGCGATGGCAATGAGGGTGTCGGCGAATGTTGAGCACGTGCTCAGCGTCGTCGTTTTTGGCGCCAGCATGGTTCTGCTTTTTTCGATGAGCGCGGTTTACCATTTAGGCCGCTACTCGGACGGGCTGCGCCTAACGCTTCGGGCCATCGACCACTCAAACATTTATCTTCTCATCGCGGGGACGTACACGCCGATCATCGTGATCGGTCTTGAAGGATGGCAGAAGACCGTAAGTCTTTGGTTGATCTGGATCCTCGCGGTCGCGGGCGTTGTCTTCTCGGTCTTCGTGCGAGAGTCACCGCGCTGGGTCCGATTTGGCCTTTACATCGCGATGGGTTGGTTCTCGCTCTTCATCATTCCAGCCCTGTACAAAACGCGCGGCTCAGAACCCGTCGCCCTTATGGTCTGCGGCGGCGTACTCTACTCCGTAGGCGCGATCGTCTACGCATTCAAAAAACCCGATCCCTGGCCCGACACATTCGGCTTCCACGAGATCTTCCACGCGTTTGTCATCGCAGGTTGCGCGTGTTTCGCAGCGACGATTTGGATCTGGCTGCTCTAGACCGCTGGTTTCTCCGCGACGACCGCACACCACAAGGAAACATCACATGGCGGACGTCTCCTGGAAGTCGATCTTCAAGGCAACGTTGCCGCGGACGTGCCGGTTTTGATTTTCATCAAGGGCGGCTGCGGCGTCCTTGACACTCTTGACCTGCAGGTGGGGAACTTGGACCTTGCCGGCGTCAATGAGCGCTCCGATTTGCGCCAGCTCCTCGCCGTTTGGCGACACGAACACGAATGCCGATCGCACCTTTTTGGCCTTTGCTTTCTCTTCCGAAGGCGAGTCTACAATCGATACTGGCGAGAATCCGACCGGCGAGAATCCGACCGACGTTGACGCCAGGTGAAGGAGTCAAGCGTGTTCGTCGAACGGACTGAGGAGCTTCTTCGGGAGCTCACGGGGAGTTCATATCTACGAGGACTCGACCTACGGTGTACTCGGCCCTGTGGGCCTCTGTACTGCTCCTCCAGTACCTGGCGCAGCGACAGGCGGACTGGAGTCATTGCAGGCTATACTCGCGGCTCTAGACATAAAGAGAACCGGTCATGGGCGACATGAAAAAGGCAATGGACAATCCTGCGGCAGTTTTCGCGCAGCCCGAAGATGTTGTCGATGCACCACTCACCAAAGAGCAGAAGATCGCCATTCTGAAGAGCTGGGCCTACGACGCGAGGGAGCTCGAGGTCGCGGAGGAAGAAGGTATGGTCGGGACGTCGCAGAGCAAACTCCACCAGATCCTCGAGTCGCTCAAGAGCTTGGTGGGAGAGGTCGATGTGGAGCATCCCGGCCCGTCGAAACATCATCCACTGGGGGATTGAGCGATGCGCGAGCTCCTCGAGCAAACGGGCTAAGTATGGATGCGTTGTCAAGCCCGCGGACCGAGCCCCTCGAGTACGCGGTGGATCGAGACCCGCGGCTACGAGGCCGCCTGTTGCGACAATTCGATCGCGGTGTGACGACATTGCGGGATCTGCTAGCGGACCGCTACGGCGAAGAAGGCCTCGATGCGACGGTCGCCGAGGCTCGCGCGGAATACGAGGCGGTCATCGTTCGCTTGCCGTGGATCGGCGGCTCGGCAAACCCTCGCTCATTCAATCTGTACGGATCGGCAGTGTGGCTAGCGCTCTGGAGAGTTCTCGAACCACGAGGGCTGACACTCGACGAGGCGCGCGGGCTGTTTTGCGAGATGTTCACGGCGTACTGGTCGCGCTACCCCCGCGTCCTCGCGCGCCTCTACGGACGCGTCCGCATGGGCCCGGCGAACCAGAAGAAGGTGAGCCGGCTCGCCATCGCGTCTCAGCAACGCACCAACCCGAATGATTATGTCTCCCGATTCGTCCCAGGCGAGCCGGGCAGGTTCGACTACGGTATCGACTTCGTCGAATGCGCGATCATCAAGTTCCTGCGCGCCGAAGGGGCCGAGGAGCTCGCCCCCGTGCTGTGCGAGCTCGACTGGCCGCTCACCGAACTAATCGGCATCGAGCTAATGCGCACGACGACGCTTGCGGAAGGTGGGGAGCGCTGTGACTTTCGCTTCCGGCGGCCAGGTGCTTCCGATGTCGGCATCCCACGCGCATCGCTCGCCGCTTTGTTCGCGCACGGTCTTGTCGGCTGGGCTGCTTGTGCGGCGCTCATGGGCGGGCTGCTCGCGACGGTGTCGCTCACGACAGCGCTCACGGCGCACGCCGTTGGGGCGCCGATCATCTTTGCAGCCGTCACCGCGCATCTGTTTCTCCGGAGCGGCGCTCGCCCTCCGATCATCGTCGCCACCATCTTTACTGCGATCGTGATCACGCTCGACGCCCTCATCGTTGCGTGGCTGATCCAGCGGAGCTTCGAGATGTTCTCGAGCGTGCTTGGGACTTGGTTGCCCTTCGCTTTGATCTTTGTTTCGACATTCGTGACGGGGAGCCTGCTTTGGCGTCGTCAGGCCATTACGCCGTCTGCATCGTAGAACCGGGACTGTGACAGTGCCGAACCGATTGACGATCGCGGAGTATGGGCGGCTGAATCACCGCGACGTGACGATCGGCGACCACCGGATCCACTACGTCGATGAAGGTGAGGGTTCTCCTTTGGTGCTCGTTCATGGAAGCCCGACCACCTCTGCCCTCTGGCGGCACCAGATTCCAACTCTGTCGAAGCAGTTCCGAGTGATCGCACCGGATGTGTTGGGCTTTGGCAAGTCCGTCGCGCCAGATGCCGGTGTTTCGTTTGCGCAGCAGGCAAACGCCCTTCGCGCGCTTCTCGATCACCTGCATATCGAGCGCTACAGCTTCGTCGGTCACGATTGGGGCGGACCGATCGGTGCAGCGTGTGCCGCGCAACGTCCGGAACAGGTTCATCGGTGGGCATTGATCAACACGACAGTCCGCCCGACCTATCGGCCGCCTTGGTACTGGAAACCATTCACGGCGCCGCTCACCGGCCCTTTGCTGCTCGTTCGGGCCAACCTTTGGGGACGAAATCTCGAGCAAATGATGAAGGCAGCGTCCGACCCCGAAATCGCTGCGCACTACCTCGCAGCCAGTCAGCACATCGGCAACAGGCGCACCTTTCTCCGCCTCGAACGCTTAGAAGGTTACCGCGCGCTCATGCAGGGAGTGGTCGACGCGCTGCCATCCATGCCGAAAGACGCGCTGATCCTCTGGGGCACGCACGACGCCTATTTTAGAGAAGAGCACCGAGAGCTGAGGACGCTACTGCCCGAGAGCCGCCTCGTCATGCTCGAAGGTGGGGGTCACTTCCCGCAGGAAGACGCACCGGACGCCGTCACCGGCGAGCTGAATGCTTTCTTTTTGCCTTAATCCAACTGGGACTCCTCGACGTAGGGGTGTTTGAAGGGCGGATTTGAGCCGCTGGAACGAGACCCCAAACGTCACGAACGAGGAGAGCACATCATGACTAAGCACACACTCAACGCGATTAGCCTTACGTTCCTTGCAATGGTTGCCGCTGCCTGCGGCGATGCCGGCATGGATCCCTTCGAGGAGGACCTCAACTTCGAGGAGCCCCCCGTTGACGAGCCCATCGTCGAGGACGTGATCGAGGATGAAGAAGAGCTGATCGCTCCCTTCGACAACGACAGCGCGGCCAACCCAGCGGTGGACGAGTTCCTGAGCATCACGGGCACCCGCGAGGTCGCCTACACCGACCAGATCTCGGCTGAAGATGGCGACAACGAAGACTTCGTCCAGTTCGAGCTTCCGAACAACAGCAATCCTAACCAGCGGATCGAAGTGGCCATCGACTGCGATGTCTATGGTGACCAAGACGTGTTTGCGCGCGTCGAGCTGCTCAATGTCGACGGGAACGACGCAACCCGCATCAACGGCCCCCCGATCGATTGCAACGAAGGTGTGTCCTTCGTCACGGTGCAGAATGACCAAGTGCAGTTGGCTCGCATCCACGTCCAGGGCGTCCCCCAAGAGCAGACGCTCGTCGAGTACACCATCCTCGTGACTGCTTTCTAACCGTATAGAACGCGCTGCGGCCCTCGGTCGCCAACTCCAATGCCGGCCCTCTTCGGAGGGCCGGTTTTTTGCGTCGCGGCGCACCACGCACGGATCAGGACTTCGAGAGCCAGCTCCGCAGTCGGCTGAGGAAGCTTCCTTGTTCTCGGGCGATTTTCTTTTGGATCTTCCCGAGAGTCCTCGGAGGTGTTTCGAGCGGGTCGAAGCTCGAAGCGAGCGCCGTGATCGAATCCTGGAAGTCTCGGACGACCTTTTCGAGACTTGGGTCCGCCTGGAGCAGCGCCTGAAGCTCTTTTTCGTCTTCTTTCGACGCGGCGCCAGCCGCATGGAGGGCAGCGAGTAGCTCGGCTCGTTCTCTTTGATCATTCATGCGCGCATGCTTTGGTGAATGATAGGGAGCATGGCGCGCAAGGCACGCATGCCCGCCAGAATCCGCGACTTCACCGTTCCGACCGGGAGGTTGAGCGTTTCGGCGATCTGGCCGTGCGACATGCCAAGAAAGTACGACAGCTCGAGGACGGCACGTTGGTCTGCGTCGAGGGTCGCAAACGCCTGCCTCAGGGCTTGGTGCCAACGCGTGTTCGAGACGAGCACATCGGGTCGTCCGCGCTCAGTCTCGAGCGCATGCCGTTCGCTAAACTGCAACTGCCTATCCCCGTAGCGACGACTGCGCTTACGCAAAGCATCGAGGGCTCGACTTCGCGCGACGGTCACCACCCAGGCGACTACGCTGCCTCTCGAGCTGTCGTACTCGGCGGCGCGTCGCCAGAGTTCAACGAAGACCTCTTGCAAGATCTCCTCGGCCTCAGCCGGAGAGCCGAGCATCTTCGTCAATAGGGCGAGGACAGTGCTGCCATACTGGGCATAAAATGCGCTCAGCGGTTGCCCTGAGTCGCCGGCCGCCATCGCGGCGACCAGATCGGCGGGGTCATTCGGCCGTGCTTCAGCCATCTGTCCCCGTGGACATCGGCTCGGCTTGAATGGTCGCGAGGCTGCCGACGAATGCGTCCCGGTCTCGACTCGTCATGATTCCAATGCCGACCGCCTCCCACCATTGGGCCGCGTGTTGCTGAGACCACCTTTCGACCGGCAACGCACGGAGTCGCTCCGCGATCGCAGCGGCCGACGTTGGCCGGTCGTCACGCTTCTTCTCGAGGCACTGCATGATGATGCGCTCGAGATCGGGGTGCACATCGCATCCGTTTACAGTCGACGGGGATTCAGGTATCGCGCTCAGATGCTGGGCGCAGATCTCGACGGGGTTGGTACCCGGAAATACGAAGCGCCCCGTGAGCAAGTAGTAGCCCACCGCTCCCAACGCATACAGATCGGACCGCGCATCGATAGACGGAGGGTCCAGGATTTGCTCGGGGCTCATGAAGCGAGGGGTTCCGATGATCGCCTCGGACCACGTCTTGGTGGCGTCGACCCCCGAATCCACGTTCTTGACCAAACCAAAGTCGAGCACCTTCGTGACGTCGTGTGCGCCGCCCTGTTGAGTCATCATGATGTTGTTGGGTTTGATGTCGCGGTGCACGAGACCCATCGTATGCGCTTCATGCAACGCCATCGCGCACTGCCGCATGATGTGGATCACTCTAGACTCGGGGATCGGGCCCTCGGCCTGCACGATCTCGAGCAGCGTGACGCCGTCGAGCAGCTCCATAGCGTAGTAAAAGGTTCCTTCTTCGGTGCGTCCATAGTCGTAGATCGTGACGGTGTTGGGGTGCTTGAGCTTCGCCGTCATCTGCACTTCGCGTCGAAACCGATCGATGTCGTCCGGCGTATTCCGGTCAGGGCTCAAGAGCTTGATCGCGGTAGGTCGCTTGAGCAACCCATGTTGCGCCCGATAGACGGTGCCCATGCCGCCCTCGCCGAGCTTTTCTTCGACCACGTATTGGCCTAGCTTCTTTGCGTCGCTGACATCTTTGCGGAGGCCGTAGATCACACGCGTAGCCCAGGCCGCGAGCAGTGTGGTGAGTGACCAGGCAAATCCGATCTGAATCGACTGGCTACGCGCCAAAGATTGCTTCTCTTTGATTCTGCGAAAGAATCCGAGGCTGTTCCACACCTCGAGATCGACAGTCAGAAAATTCTGATAGACGGCGGCGACGAGCGGAACCCCAATCGCCAGCCCGAGCCAAGCCGTATGCTTCGCCGTGCTGGGGACGAAGATAGCTCGCGCGATGAGCCCGAAAGACAACGCATAAGCCGTGCTCGTCGCCGCGCCAGCAGCCGCGGGAATGTTGGAGCCCATCACGACCAGGCCCACACTCGTCAGCACGAGGCCAACGCCTTCGACGATCTGAATGGTCCGTGTCTCGAGAGGTCGCGACCGGCAGATCAACCACACGCAAGTGACGGGCACCACCGCAGCCGCGTGCGCCCAAAACGATGCATGTGCGAGCTCCCCCTGCAGATAACCAAAAGCCGCGCCCAAGATGACGCGGCTGATCAACGAGAGGCAGAGAATGACCGCAACCGCCAATCCGAACGCCGCCACACGTTGCTGCAAGAACTCCCGGCTGTTGGTGGACTGACCTACTCCCGTGCTCACGAACCCTCGAACGCTGCTTGATGCGGTCGGCGGAGGGTAGCATGCTTTGCCACCAGTCGAGCTGCTGCCGCCCAATCGCATTGAGGTCGATCACATCGGACTTTGGTCGCGATGCGTACTCCCGGCAATCAGTGACTAGGGCGATCCGTAGGAGGCAGCTCGACCCTGCGGCCTGGGTCGATCGCCCACATCACTTTCGCCGTGGCAGCGGCGCGGGCGACAAAACCCTTGGCCATATAAAGCTCGACGGCACGCTCGTAAGCGAGCACCGCGTCGGCCTTGCGTCCCATCCGCTGCAACAGGTCGCCCTTGCGATGCGACCACCGCGGTTCATGGGGTCTTTGTCTCTCGATCAGCTCGTAGAGCTCTAGCGCTTGGCTAACCCGTCCGGTTTGGAGTGCCTTGCTGAGCTGGGCACGAAGATTCATAGGTTTGGTATCGCGTCGAAGCATCTGTTTGCGTTGGGTCTGGGAGCAGCACCGTAACACGGCAGCACACGTAGCGTTATAGAGAACGTCAATTCAGGAACGAAGGGCTCTAGCATCGGGGATCACCCGGCCAGCTTTGCGAGCATTGGTTTTCGCCATTCGTCGCCGAGCGTCGGGATTTCGAGGGCAAGCTTCGTGCGCTCGCGGTCGCTACCACCCCCGTAGCTCAGCTCCCAGATTTCGCGAACGGTCATCCCGGTCAGGCCTCGGTCGATCCGCGTCACCTCGTCCCCAACCCCGAGCTCGCCCGATTCGACGATACGAAAGTAGAACCCAGGGCGTCCGCTCTGCAGAAACGTTTTCACGAACCTAGGGTCACCCATTCGAATGCCAAGCTTGAAACACGGTGCGCGCGGCTGGCTAACCGCTAGCACCGAGGACCCGATCGAGAACACGTCCCCGATACCGACGTCGTGCTCGAACAACCCCCGCGTCGTGAGGTTCTCACCAAATTGCCCGTATTGGAGATCGTGTCTCCCGAGCTCGTCAGCCCACACCGGGTAGTGCTCGACAGGATAGCCATAGATGGCCTTGTTCTCGCCGCCGTGAACCGAGGGGTCCGCTTGTCGGTCGCCCTCGAGGTTGTGGGACTCGACGCGAAGGCGCCGGTCGGTCGGTGATTTGAAGATCGCCGTCATCACGGGCCCGCGCGGTGTGTCGACTGGCCGTGGGAGGCCAACATTGACTGAAACCAGCTCCGCCATCGCTTGAGTACTCCCGTCAGGCTTGATCCGGCACCCACGTGCCATGAAACCCATGCGGTACCCGTCGCGGCATTCGCACTTCGGCGACAGGGCCGCCACCGACTGCGGTCGCATCGAGAATGACGAGGTCAGTCGCGTCGGCGCTGCGATCGTAGACGAACGTGAGCAGCCAGCCATCGCCCTCGCCATCGCCGGCCGGCACGAACAAGGGCTCCCCCGATTGCCGGTATGGACTTGGCTCCCACTCGTCGATCATCCCGGTCTGACTGTCGTAGCGAACGACCCCCGCCGGATCGAGGGTTTCTGGATGGTCGCGAAGCGAAGTAAACCAGCCGTAGCGAGTGGCCCGGCCAAAGTTGCGCCGGTCCGAGTATGGGAACTCGATGTTTCGCTCGCTGAGCGTGCTCTCGGAAAACGTCAACTCTTCGCCGGCAGTCCCGATCGTCCAGCGCCGCAACTGTGGGTCGATCGCACCGAAGCGCTCGCCGTTCATCATTTCGTCGTAACGACAAACGTCGACGACGATGTCATCTCCAACCCGAAATGCGTTGAGATGGTGAAACACATAGCAGGGCTCGATCTCGACCCATCGAATCTCGGAGGCCGGCCCGCCGAGGGGCATGACACCAATTCTGGCACCGAAATCCGCATCCCACCGGAACATCCAGCCCGTCTCGGACAGCACGCTGAGGTCGAATACCACCGGAAGCTCCCAAAAAATCGCGTCCCGATCGGTGATGGCGAAAGAATGCATCATCGTGGCGCCCCGCGCTGCGACCGCCTCGCAACTGAGCAGAGTCCCCTGATCGTCTGCGACGCAATAAGTCAGGAACGGCGGCCCAAAACCGTAGCCGAAGAAGTGCATGAACCCGGTAGCGGGATCGATCGCAGGGTGGGCGGTGAAGTAGTTGTTCAACTCCCCCGCAAAGTCGCGCACGCCGACGGTGGAAAGATCGGAGGGGTTCAGCTCGTAAGGGAAGCCGACCTCTCCCGATGCCAAGAGCCGGTCTGCGTGATAGACCAGGCTCACGTTGGCGTACGTGTTCGGGCCTTGAGGCACGCCAAAGCCGATACCGTCTTCGTGGAAGGTCGTGCGGACGTAGCGGTTTCGGTACCACTTTGCCTCGCCACCGCCGAGGCGCACACCGTGCACCATTCCGTCGCCCAAGAACCAGTGTGTGTTGTCGGACGCCTGCGGATTCGACCCGTTGCGAACGTAGACGCCGTTGAGCTCTGGTGGAATCGCACCGCGAACCTTCAGGTCGGTTTCGTCGAGCTCATCGAAGACGGGGCCAAAGTTGTGCTGCCGCCACCACGGTATGTTTGGGTCCACGACGAGGTCGGCCTTTGGCAAATTCGTGCCGCACCCCGAAAGCAGAAATGAAGGAGCTCCCGCCGCCGCCGCCGCAGCCGAAGTGGCACGAAGGAATGCCCTCCTTTGCATGAGGAGCGAGTTGAGCAAAAAGTGGGTCATGTCTTCCTCCTTTTACACCGCGATCGGCTTGCGATAAAGGTGCCAATCCAGGTGGAAGCGGCTGTCGGGCCAGGTGGCGACTCGGTCGTAACTGTGACGCTCGTAGAAACCGGAGCCTGCGTCTCGGCGCTTTCGAGCTCGTGAGCATATCTGCTAATGCGTAGCGCGATTCACATGAGCTCTATGTTGGCAACGCTACTGACTGTTCTTGTGTTGGCGGTCGTCCATCTGTACGCGGGCACCGCCGTAGCCCTCGGGCGCCAGTGGGGGCCACGAGCGCTCTCCGCTGCCTCAGGCGTCAGCGTCGCTTACGTTTTTTTGGATCTGATGCCGAGTCTGGCCGAGCAGCAGAATCTAATCGACCACATCGATTTGTTCCCCGGGCTCGACAGACACATCTATATCCTGGCCTTGGTAGGGTTGACCGTGTCCTTTTGGGTAGAGACGGCTTCTCGCGAGTCGCGCCGGCGTCACCGTGCCGCAGGAGGACCCGACCAGACGGGAACCGCCACCTTCTGGCTCAGCATCCTTTCCTTCGTGGTACTGAACGCAGCCATCGGATATGCGGTCGCCAGTCCGGGCGACGAGGCCGTCGAGCCGCTGTGGACGTTTGCCCTGGCGATGGGGCTTCACTTCCTGGTCAACGACCATTCACTGGTCGAGCATCACGGCGACCGTTACCGAACTATCGGTCGGTGGCTGCTCGTCGTAGGGCTGATCACGGGCTGGCTGATCGGAATTCTACCCGAGGTCGAGATCCGACCGGAGGCGTTGGCACTCGTCCTCGCCTACATCGCCGGCGGGACGATCCTAAACATCCTGCGCCACGAGCTTCCGGATACTGACCGCTCAGGCGACGTGCTCGCCTTCGTTGCCGGAGCCGGGGTCTACGGAGTGCTTCTGCTCTCGCTAGCGCCCGCTAGCTGACCCAGTCGCCAAGTGGTCTCGATCGGCGCACCGTTGGCCTCGAGCTCGCTTCGGAGATCTCGGAAACACTGAGCATACCGATAGAAGGGTACGCGGGGATAGAGGTGATGAATCAAGTGATAGTTCTGCCACAGCATCGGCAGCGTAAGGCCAGGCACGAGCAGGATGCGCGTGTCTCGAAAGCGTTCTTGGACGTTGTGGGGGTGGTGCGGCACCCAGTCGAACAGGAAGGCAAGCACGCCTACAGCCGTCAGGGCGGGCACGATCCACAGCCACAACGCTTCCCATCCAAAGCCGGTCGCGATGAGCACGATGAGGATCGCGAGCAGGCCCAACAACGAGAGCACGACGGGCCGATGTTGCGTTTGGGCCGCTCGGGTCTTGCTCGCGGCACCGAAGAAGAAGTTGTACTCATACGCGGGCAGAATCGAGAAGCTGCGCAGGATGACGGAAATCGGATTGTGGCCGCGGACCCAATAGTCGGGGTCTTTTTCGGGGTGGTTGGTGTTGGCGTGGTGTTGGAGATGCAACACGCGGAATGATGGATACGGCGCCAACAAGGTGAGGGCGCTGAGCCACCCGGCGATTTCCCCGACCCACCGTAGGCGAGCGTGCTCGCCATGGATGTTCCCATGCGTCGCCTCGTGCATGACCGTGAAGGCGACGTAGGCGAGGATAGTGGCGCTTATCGTGCCGGCCCACATCGGCATGTGGCCGGAAAGAACGCCCCACCAGACCGCGACCTCGCCTGCCACGACGAGGAAGAAAAGGCCAAGGGTAACCCAAGCGAGCTCGCCTGCATGGGCGCGCCAACCGACCTGAGTGTTGCCTTCCGACCGAGTCATGATGTTCTCGCTTTCTGTGTCATTCGCATTGTCCATTCTGGAGAGTCGAGAGTACCGGGTCGAATGCGGAGACGAAGAGGTCGATCAGTACCTCGGGGGACACGTCCTGACACTCTACCCATTCGGCCGCGCCGTTTTCGACGAAGCTCACCCACCCGTAGATCGCGATTTGCGTGAGGGATGACGGGGACACGATACCGAGGCGTTCGACGATGATGTCGTGCGCCCGGACCCGAACGCGATCGAGAAGCGCATTGACTTCCGTGTCCGAACCAAGGCCCCCGCGCACCAGCGCTTGATAGATCGGCCCGTTGTCTTGCACGTAGCCCGCGAAGCTCGTCACCATGGCGCGGAACGCCTCCTCGAACGAAACGCCGGTGGGAGGCTCGATCACCGCGATCACCTCGTCGGTCACGGCGCGGACGGTCTCCATGTAGAAGCCGCGCTGACCGCCGAAGTAGTGGTAGAGCAAACCCTTCGAGACCCCGGCACGCTCGGCGATCGCGTCCATCGACATCGCGTCGTATGCGTGCGCGGCGAAATGAACGCGACCGAAGGCGAGCAAGTGATCGCGCCGGGCTTCGGTCGTCATGCGTTTGGGTGCCGCGTCCATGGAGAGCAAGGATAGCCTCTCTTGACGTTTCGTCAATAGCAAAGAGACAAATCTACCCGGTCGTCGCAACTATTTGAAATTGCTGATTTCACAGCCGCCGTTGCGGCTACCAGCTGCTGGAAGAGCCCCCGCCGCCGAAGCTTCCCCCGCCGCCCGAGAAACCCCCGCCGCCGGAGAACCCTCCCCCGCCCGAAGACCACGAGCCGGGTGACCAACGGGAGGACCGTCCCCCCTTGCCTCGCTTCTGCTTCTTGCGTCGCCGACCGAAGAAGGACCAGACGATCGGGGCGCCTATCAGCCAGAGGGCGACCGACAAGGGGCCTGCCCGAGCTCCGATCGTGGTGACGCCGCCGATCAGCACGAAGGGGATCAAGAACAGATAAAGAAACCACTGAAACGGATTGGTGCCGATCACCACGAAAACGAAGGGCACCAAGAACAGCAACCAAAGTGCGCCGAAGATCCGCGGTGAAACATCGGTCTGCATGTCGCTCGAGCTCGGCGGGGGAAGCGTGCTCGTGCCTCGGACGAGACCGTCGATCGCATCGACCGCCCGCTCCGCACCGCCATCGAAGTCGCCGGCACGAAAGCTCGGCCGCAGGATCTGATCGAGGATTCGCTTCGACATCACGTCGCTTAGCACTGGCTCGAGACCATAGCCGACCTCGAGCCGCATCTTCCGATCGTTCTTCACGATGAGAAGGAGAGCGCCATCGTCGTGCTCGGCGCGGCCGAGCTTCCAGGTCTCAGCGACCCGAAGGCTGTACTCCTCGAGCTGCTCGTCCTCGAGTGTGTCGATCGTGAGCACCACGACTTGGGCTCCCATCTCTTGCTCGAGCTTGGTAAGCCGTCCGTCGATGCGCGCTTCGGCTTCTGGCGAGAGCAACTGCGCGTAGTCGTTGATCCGGCCCGAGAGCTCGGGAACGGCCAGCGCCAAGGCGGTGAGCGAGACCGACCACAGCAGAAGGACGGCAAGGGCTGGTTGGGTTCTACTCACGGCGGAACCTCGGCTCGTCGGATAGCTGGTCTACCGCGTCCGCGGCTACGCCATGCTCACTCAGGAGATCGGCACACCGCTCCACTGCATGGATCAACGCCGGCGCCGGCCTCCCGCTACGAATACCCAACGCCAGCTCATCGCAGATGTCGTCCCAGGCTGCTCCGTCGACCCGCTCATCGATCCCTTGGTCTGCGAGTACCGAAACCCGATGCTCGAACAGCGCGACAAAGATCAAGACACCGGTGCGCTCGCGGGTCGCGAAAACTTGTTCTTCGAGAAATGCCTCGGCCGCGCGACCTTCTACCCGGCTGCTGAGCGCATCGTCGCCGATCAGCCTTCTAGCGAAGCCATCGAACCGACTCGCGATCCAGCCAACCAACAACCCGAGCTGCAGCCCGATCAACATCCACGCGTAGTCGGGCGCCCCCCAGCCACCGAAACGCCAAACCGCGGCGGCTGCGCACAACGCGCCCACCGCTCCACCGATCAGGGCCGCTTTCCAAGCCACCTCGGGATGAGGGTCACAGCGCTCGGTCACATAGACGACGAGCTCTCCGGCGGTCGTCCGCTCGCCGGCTGCGGTGGCCGCACGGATCGCCTCGCGGTCGGCCTCTGAGAAAAAGCTTTCGATTCGCCCGGGCACAGCGCGCCCTAGAACTCGACCTTTGGAGGCTCTTCTGCTCCCGGGACCGCTTCGAAGTACGGCTTGTCATCAAAGCCCATGAGGCTCGCGAGAAGAACGGTCGGGAACCGACGCCGGGTCTTGTTGTAAACCAGGGTCGCATCGTTGAAGCGCTTGCGCTCCACGCTGATTCGATTCTCGGTGCCTTCGAGCTGCGCCTGAAGGTCTCGGAAGGCCTCAGTAGCCTTGAGCTCGGGGTACTTTTCCACCACGACGAGCAACCTCGACAGTGCCGAGGACAGTTGAGATTGCGCCGCCTCGAACTGTTGGAGCTGCGCGGCATCCGGCGCCGACTCGAAGTTGATCTGCCCAACCTTCGCTCGAGCTTCTACCACTTGGGTAAACGTGTCTTTCTCGAACTCCGCGGCACCTTTGACGGTCGCCACCAGGTTCGGAATGAGGTCGGCGCGTCGTTGGTAGACGTTCTCGACTTGGCTCCACGCGTTATCGACGCCTTCATCGAGCTCGACCAGAGTATTGTAGCTTCCAACCGCGCTCACCACGAGAACCAGCGCGATGACCGCGATCACCCCACATCCAATCAAGCCCTTGCCCATGCCGCCTCCTTCGCTTGCGAGTGGCGCGAGAATGCGCGCAGACCCCGTACGCGGTCAAGACCTCAGTTCATCGAACGGCTTCGTCGCACGGCGCATGAGTCAGGGCGAGATTTCGGCTCGGTCTTCGTCTTCGAGACAGTCGTCGAGCTGCTGGGTCGAAGTCTCGCCGAACTGGAGAGTCAGGCCTGCACGGAGCGGTCGCGCGATCGCACACGGGGTGACTCCGGCGAACCGCTCGGCGAAGCCCAGGAAGGCTGGTTCGCGGGCGTCCTTGCTTGCAAGAGCGGCTTTCAAGAGGGTCTGCGCGTCATCTGGGACTGTGCCGTGAAGTGCCCAAGCCGAGAAGAATAGCTCTCGGCCGCCGGGGCTCCTCACGATCCAAAACGAACTGGCTGGCGGCTGAATCTCGTCGTCGAGCCACATCGGAACTGCAACCCAGAACGCCAAGAGCGAGACGAAGATGAAGCTCACCGGGACCAGGACCGCGAACAGCTTGCGCAGACGGGAGGGACGCTCGGGGCGTGCATAGGTCGGCGTGTATCCCGCTGCTTGTTGGCGGTCGTAGAGATCGGGATGCGCAGCCAGCTTGTGGCCCAGAACCGCAGGCACGAGATTGATCTCGTAGATCCTCTCCAAGGCCCTAGCGTATTCGCTGGGGTCCTCGACATGCTCATGAGCATGGCGGTCCGCGCTCTCTTCACCGCGTCGTTGCCGTTTCCCGCTCAGTATCGCAATTACGAAGATCGAAGCGACGAGCGGCAGGAATCCCACGAGACCAAACTCTGCAAAGATCGGTCGCGACCCGCCGAGCATCAGCAACAGGACCGTGCCGATGGTGCGCGCCTGCTTGAAGCTCCGGGCTTGGTCGAGGTGGCCGAGCTCGTGAAGCGCGATCGCTTCGATTTCAACATCATCCATCGCTTCGAGGGCGCCCGACGTAAAGACGACTTGCCGATGAATCGGTTGTGCGAACGCGTTTGCGACCGGCAAGGGCAGGATACCGACCCAACGAGCTTGGATACCGGCCTTTTCGCTGGCCCGCTCCATGATCTCGCGAAGACGTTCGTCGGCTTCTCGGGCAAGCCCTACAAATGCGGCTGCGCGAATGATCCCAATCCGCTGCATCGCCGTTGCCGCTGCGAAGCCGATCAGGCAGGCCACCAACCAGCGTGCGTTGAGCTCCGCGCCTGCCAATAGGAGCACGAGCACTCCGGGAAGGAACAACCAGCCGATGACGAACGGCATGAAGACCATGGTGCGCACATACTCGGGAACAGTGAGGTCCAGCCGAATGCGCCGCTCCACCAGAAACCCCGCGATGTGCACGCAAGCATACGACGTGACGAAGCCCAAAAACCCCATGACCCAGCCCGAGAGCGGCAATAGATCACCAGCAGCAGTCCAGCAGATCATCGCGAAAACTGCGGGGGCGATCAGCTTCAGCGCACGAGCCGCGCGTCTCGAGGGGTAAAGGGCTCGCGCTCGCTCCGACCAGTGCATCGCCTCGTTGGACCAGGCCCGCCGCGGGGTTGCCAACGGCGCCAAACGCACCGCCAAGAACGACACGACTGCAGCGGCCGAGAGGTTCAGCACCAGCGGAGACCAGACCAACCAAGAGGGAAACAGCGATCGCGCAGCGTCGAGCTCAACCACCTCGTAAAGAGTAACGATTCGCAGAGGCTCGTGCATAGGCCGTCCCAGGGACCACGCTTGTGAAATCGCTGTAGGTGTAAGTGAGATGCTGATCTTCTGTGCGTGTATCGCACCACCTCTGCTGGGTCGCTACACTGTCGGCGCATGCCGGAGAGAGTATGGGGGATCGGCGCATTGGACAGATGCGCCGTGGTGGAATCTGCGCCATGAAAGCGCCACGGATTCCCAAGGACGAAGCCGACCGTTTGAAGGCGCTCGAGGGCTATCGGGTGATGGATACCCCGCCCGAAGACGCTTTCGACGATCTCACTACGCTCGTCGCTCGGATCTTGAATGTGCCGATTGCGCTCGTTTCGTTGGTGGACGCGGACCGCCAGTGGTTCAAGTCTCGGTACGGCCTCGATGCGCCAGAAACCCCACGCGACATATCGTTCTGCGGCCACGTAGTCGCCGAGCAAAACATACTCGTCGTCCCCGACGCCTTTGAAGACGATCGCTTTCACGACAATCCGTTGGTAACCGGCGATCCCAGAGTTCGCTTCTATGCTGGTTTCCCGTTAACGACGCCCGATGGCCACGTTTTGGGAACGCTGTGTGCGATCGATCACAATGCTCGCCAGATGACCGATCAACAGCTCGACACGTTGAGGATCCTCGGTCGACAGGCGGCCGACCAACTCGAGCTTCGGCGGCAGCTTCTGATCAGCAAGGACTACGAACAGCTCTTCGACAACTCCAACGTCTTGCCGGCGATCGCCGACTTCAACGGTTTCTTCGAGCGCATCAATCGGCGCTGGACCGAAGTCCTTGGATACTCGGAAGAGGAGCTACTGTCACGTCCGTTCGTCGAGTTCGTGCACGAAGATGACGTCGCTTCAACGCAAGCAGCGGCCGCACAGCTCGGAGATGCGCCGACCGAAGTTGCTCAGTTTACCAACCGCTACCGCTGCGCGGACGGTAGCTATCGATGGCTTCTCTGGCATGCCACTTCGGACATTGAAGCCGGTCGAATCTATGCAGTCGCGCACGACGACACCTCCCGCAAGGAAGCTGAAGATCGCATGCGAGACGCGTTGGCGAGCTTGGCGGACAGCGAAGAGCGCTTGAGGACTTTGTTCGAGACGGCCGTCGACGCAATCGTCACGATCGACGAGAGCGGCGTGATCGACCGTGTGAACGCGGTAGTCAAAACTCTCTTTGGCTACGAGCCTTTCGAGCTCGTTGGCCAACACATCGGGGTCCTGATGCCACCCCGGCATCGTGACCCGCTCGAGCAGTATCTGCGAAACTACCCCAACGATCCGTCGGCCAAGGCGGTGGCATCGAGCCAGGAAGCCGTAGCGGTCCGAAAGGATGGAACCACGTTTCCGGTCGAGATGTCGGTCAGCGAGATGAGACTCGGAGACCGGCGGATGTTTACGGGAATCGTCCGAGACATCACCGAGCGCAAGCGGATTGAGCAGCTCAAGTCAGAGTTCGTCTCGACGGTCAGCCACGAGCTTCGAACGCCGCTCACGTCGATTCGAGGCGCCTTGGGCCTGTTGGCGGGAGGGCGTATCGGGGAGATTTCAACCGAAGCGGGTGAGATGGTGAACATCGCGCTCAACAACAGCGAGCGTCTGGTCCGCCTGATCAACGACATCCTCGACGTCGAGAAGATCCGATCAGGTAAGCTCGATTTTCGAATCAAGAAGCTCGATCTCACCGAAGTGATCACAGAAGCGGTCGAAGCGAACCAGGGTTTCGCGTTGGCACACGATACCAACATCGTTCATGCCGGAGAGCTGCAGTCTGTGCAGGTGCGTGCCGATCCAGACCGTCTGGCGCAAGTACTCGCGAACCTTCTTTCTAACGCAGCCAAATTTTCGCCGCAGGGCAAGGACATCGAGATCAGCATGGAGGTCACGGCCGATCGCGTCCGGGTTGCGGTGCGAGACCGGGGGCCTGGTGTGCCCGAGGAGTTCAGGGAGCGATTGTTCGAGCGATTTGCACAAGCTGACGCTTCGGACAGCCGTCGAAATACAGGGACTGGGTTGGGGCTCAGCATCGCCAAAGCGATCGTCGAGCGCATGGGCGGCACAATCGGCTACGAGCCCGCAAAGGACGGTGGAAGCCGGTTCTACTTCGAGCTCCCCGTCGTAACGCCCGCTGCACTTGGAGCGCCCGCGCGGACGGCGCGCATCCTGATATGCGAGGACGAGCCTGACATCGCGCTACTTCTCAAGAAGATCCTCGGCATCCAAGGCTATGTCGTCGACGTCGCGCCCGATATGCTCACCGCGACTACTCTACTCGGGCAACACGAATATGCTGCCGTGACGCTCGACTTGAAGCTGGGCGACGAGGATGGCCGGGACCTGCTCGAAGAGATACGCAAGGCGGCCGGAACAATCCCGGTGGTGGTGGTGTCGGCAACGGCGGACGAAGCTAGCCAGGAGCTGAACGGCGGGGCCGTAAGCGTCGTCGACTGGATCACCAAACCCATCGACGAAACGCGTCTGCTCGCATCGATTCAAGGCGCGACTAAGACGGCAAACAGGAACCGTCTGCTTCACGTCGAGGACGATACCGATTTGTCGATGATGCTGAGCGCCCTTTTGTCGGATATCGGTCCGGTGGTCAATGCTCGCACGCTTCGAGAAGCGCGGGAACACCTGGAGCGCGAGAGCTACGACCTCATTCTTCTCGATATGGGTCTACCCGATGGTGATGGCACCGAGCTCTTGCCGTTCGTTGGCAACACGCCGGTGATCGTCTTCTCAGCGCGCGAAGCAAACTCAGTTGCGAGCGAAAAGATCGTCGCAGCGCTCGTAAAGTCACGCGCGACAGAGCAAGCGCTGCGAGAAACCATCAATAGCGTCCTTCCGGCCGCGCGTTAGTCACTCAAGATTTTTCGAATCTCGTCGGGAAGGGTCATCGGGTCGAAGGGCTTGTGGACCACACCCACTGCGCCCGCTTCGAGATAGCGTGAGATTTCTTCTCTCTGCACTTTGGCAGTCATGAAGACGACCGGAGTGCATTCGAGCTCAGGCTCCTTGCGAAGCTGCTCGAGCGTGGTGAGTCCGTCCATCTCGGGCATCATCATATCCATCAAGATCAAGTCCGGGCGGTGCGCCTTGGCGGCCTCTACACCTTCAGCACCGGACTCTGCGAGCAACACCTGCCAGCCGCCCACGCTTTGCAAGCTGAGCTCACCGATGCGTCGAATATCGGCTTCATCGTCGACGATAAGTACCTTCATGCGCTGTTCAGCTTTCCGAAGCGGCCGGTCCGCGCTTCTTCCATGTTGTCTCCCGGACCCACGATCCGGTTTCGTCCTTCGTTCTTCGCCTGGTATAGACGTCCGTCTGCCCGGCGAATCAGCGCTTGCGCCGAAAGACCGTCGTCGGGACTCGAGGCAACGCCTGCCGAAGCGGTCACCGAGAATGTCTCGCCGTTGCCTACGTCGAAAGACATTTCCGAGAACTCCTGGAGCACACGCCCAAGCGCTCGCTCCAACAGATCCGGCTGCTGTCCTGGTAACACGACGACGAACTCCTCTCCGCCCCAACGGCATCGGAGATCTTCGTTACGAAACCGCTGACGCAGTAGTTGGCCGAGCCCTGAAATGACGGTGTCGCCGCAGGTGTGGCCAAAGCCATCGTTGACCTTCTTGAAGTGATCGATGTCGATGATCGCCAGAGCGAGCGAGCGATCGTATCGACGTGCCTCGGAGAGGCGTTGTTCCAATGCCTCGAGAAACGGCCGCCTGAGTAAGAGCCCCGAGAGAGGGTCGCGTTCGGCACGTTCTTGCAGCAAGCGAGCATGCGTCAACTGAACATCGACACGCGCATTGAACTCCTCTTCGAGCACAGGCTTCGAAATGAAGTCATTGGCACCCGCGCGAAATGCTTCGATCCTGGTGTCATCGTCGATGTGCGCAGTGATCATCAGAATCGGAAGCGTTTGCCACTGGAGGGACATCCGGAGCGCTTTGCAGATGTCGACTCCGCTGGTGTTCGGAAAGTCGATATCGAGGAGCAGAAGATCAGGCCGAAACTCGTCTAGCGCTACAGGGAGGTCGGCGGGGTTCACGATGGCGCGCGTGTCGATGTCGTTAGCTTGAAGCAACAGCTCGGCGTGGTTCGCAAAGTCTCGATCGTCCTCGAGAATCAACACGCGACCGTGACGCGCCAAAGCTTCGTCGACCAGCTGCTGAATCGCAATCGAGAAGGCATCTTCGCGAAACGGCTTCTCGATGAAAAGCGAAGCCCCGACATGGGTCGCGGCGACGCGAGTCTCGACACTTTGATCCGCAGACATCAGCACGAGTGGCAGACGCTCTTTTCCAGGGAGCTCGCGCAGCTGTCGGCAAAGGTCGAAACCACTCTCGCCCTTCAGATGCACGTCTACGACGGCCGCGGCGAGCTTGATGGAAGATGCTTTGTGTAGTGCTTCTGGACCTGAGCTCGCGACGCATACATCGAACAGTTGCTTTCGGAGCAGCGCTGAAGCGGCTCTGCGCGCATCGACGTCGTCGTCGACGAAAAGAATCGTGCCCGTCGATAGCGCATCAGTCGACGGCGCACCGGGTGCGATGTTCAGACGCGCGGCCGATTCTTGGTCACGTGAGGCCAAGCGAGCGTCGTCCAAGGCGCGGCTGACCTCATTCCAAAGATTGCGGCGAACACGTAATGGCGACGCTTGGTACTCCATCAACAGGTCTTCGACATGACCGGCCAGAGCCCCGACGAGCTTGAACCCGTACGCACCGGCAGTCCCCCGCAACCGATGTGCGCTGCTCGCCGCCTGCTTCGTGGTCTCGGGCCGCTGCTTGGCTGCTTCGATCAACGACTCGAGATCGTCGAGCTTGTGGGGTAGCTCGCGCGCGTAGTCTTCCCGCAAGGTCGCCATGCGCGCGCGAAGAGTGTCGGTCGCATCGGGTGGTAGGCTACTCGGGAGCGGCCTCACGCTGTCCACGCGCTTGGGCCCCGGTCGCAGCAACTCCAGGATGTTTTCTGCAAAGACCATGGGCTCGATTGGCTTGTATGCGACCAGCGAGACACCCAACTCCTCGGTGAGTCGTTGAAAGGTCTCTAGATCTCGCCAAAAAGCGGATAGGAAGACGATCGCGGTGTCGGTGTCGCGTTGCCGAACGCTCTCGATCCATTCCACACCCGGAAGATCCGGAAGCAACCCATCGACGATCAGCAGATCCGGGCTTTCGTCGAGCAGAAGCTCAGTCGCAGTACTTGCAGACCCCGCATCGAGCACCCGAAAACCTCGTGCGCGTAAGACCGTGCCGAGCAACGCGCGAAACTGCACATCGTCATCTAACAATAAGATGCACTTCGCCTCTGCCCCGGCTCCCCCAGCCATATCTTGGTCAGGATAGCCATCGATCGAAGGCACAAACACTGCGCATCTGAGTAGTCGCCCAGCGGCTAGCCAAACATAGGCTTTCGGCGCCGGCCAAGCACCTTGCGCCGGAAGCCCCGGATGACTGGAATCGCGTCGAGCCAGGCGGAGGCATCGGCCCTGTCGTTGGCGTGCTCGCTCAGCTCGCCGGCGAAGCCTTTTGGGATTTGGCTGAAGTGCTCTGACTCATCAACTGTTTCGTCGAAGTAGTGATACTCGTAGCCGGGAACGAAAAGATCTTCATCGGCGACGACGTCGACTGTGCGAACCCCATACGTCGAGAGCTCAACCGTCGTGGCCTGCGGCGGAATGATCCATACGTGCTTGGGGCCTGCCATGAACTGGTATTGCACCTTTTGATTGCGCGAGAGGATCCGCACCCTCTTGAGCTTTCCGCCGTACATCGCACTTCTCGACTCGCTGATCTCGATGATGCCCTTAGCGAAATCCGGTTCGAATCCATCTACGATCACCAGCGACGTAGGATCGTTCTTGCGGGTAAATCGCGCGATGCTGCGGCCACCGTTGATGAGATTGCGGCGGTCAGCCGCAGCTCGTCTGCGAGGCTCGGTAAAGTCTCGGTACGGTGCGGTGCGAGAGCCGGGCGCTCGACGGAGCACGAGGTAGAGAGCTTCTTCGTCTTTGCGGGCGTGCCGAGTCTTTCGGTTCACCGCCTCTAGCGCTGTCTGGATCTCGAGCGGGAGATCGGTGGTCGACTCTACGCACTCGGTGACTTCATATCCGCCTCGAGCCAGGATCTTGACGTCACCCTTTCCTATCCAAAAGTCGCCATCGGTCGCTATCATATGCGAGGCCGATCGCCAGACCAACGACAGGTCCTTGTAGAAGATACGCGGGAAAACCTCCATCCGACCGGTAGCAGGGCGTCGCTGCACCACGTACGCCACGAAGAACCGCAACGCCGGATTCTGGAGGACGTTCGTCAAGTAGAATCGAGTATCGAAGAGAGAGACCTCGTGTCTTGGCGTGTAGCCCGAGGACAACAATATCGTTGGATCGTCCTTCGCCTCGCCTGCAGCACGAATCTCTGCGCCCGAATCGACGAGTTTGTGGAAATTACGCGCCACCTGTCGAGGCAACAGGTCGGCGGGTTGAGCGCTTGGCACGATGCGAGTGGGGATGAGTGAGTTCATTGGCTGGGTTGTCGTTCTTTTCGGGGCTTGCGGCCCTTGGTGGACCGTCGCCGAATGGCGATGAAGGTCAGGTCATCGGGCTTCGAAGGGACGCCCTCCGCTGGCGTCTGCATGCGTTTCGCGCCTAGGTTCGCGAGCGCATCCGCAGCCGCCCGCAAGGGGCCCTTCCGAATCCGTTCGACGATTTCGTCGAGGTGGAGGTTGTCACTGAGGCCATCGCTTGCGAGAACGACCGTGTCCCTCACCGCAAGCTCGAGGGTGGCACCTAGCTCGATTCGCAAGTCCTGCCCACCCAAGAGATTGGAAACCAAGTGCAGGTCTTCGTGATGGAGCGCTTCTCCCCGATCAAGAAATCCTGCCTCGACGGCATAACCAACCGGTGAGTGCGGCACGGTCAGCCACTTGATCCGACCACGTTGACCCGTCACGAGGACCATCGAGTCGCCTGCGTGGTAGGCACGCATGGTGCTGCCCTGGATCTCGACGACCGCGAGTGTGGCGGCCGCACCGGTGCCCAGCGCTGAGATCGTTTTGTCGGCAGCTTCGAAGCCATTGATGATCGCTTCCCGAAGGCCTTGAACGTCATCGCCGATGGCCGATACCGCATCGCACACGGCTTTGACCGCAAGGCCGGCTGCTTCCGCGCCACCTGGGTGCCCACCTGCACCATCGGACACGACGGCTACGCCAGCGCTGTCGCCGATCGAGATCAGCGCGGCAGCGTCCTCGTTCGGACCTTCGCGACCAGGTTTTCGCGCACTCAATACGGCTGCCTCGCCACCTGCGAAAGCAAAGCACTCGCTCTGGCTCAAATCCACATCCGCGAAGATGTGGCTATCGCTCACGCAGCGCCTTTCCCGTTACGTCCACGAAGCGCCTTGGCCGCCAATCGTTTGAATGCCTTTTGCATCTGAACACCGTCGCGAAACCGCTTTCGCTCTTGAACCTCGATCGAACGCCGCAAAAAGTCGACAAAGTCGCGGCTCAGAGTCCTTCGAAGGCGATCGGCACCAAGCGGGGGCCAGTCGAACGGCCACTCGGGCAGATGTCCGGAGAACATGCGGACCATGACCAAGCCGAGTGAGAACACGTCGGATCGAAACGAGGGTTTGCCCATCGCTTGCTCCGGGGCGATGTAACCAACGGTACCCTGCCCCGACCCCGCAATGGTCCGTGTCTTCATCGAGACCTTCGCGATACCAAAATCTGCCAACCGTAGCTCGTGACCGTCGAAGATGATGACGTTGCATGGTTTGATGTCGCAATGAATGATCCGCTTTTCGTGTGCGTATGCGAGGGCGTCGATCAGCTGTTCCGCATACGAAAACGCGGTCGTGGGCCCAAGGCGATAGCGCAAACGGTCCGTGAGGGTCTGCTCTCCGAGTGGCGTCGCAATGATGAAGTAGTCGTCGATCATCATGGCGTTGCGAAGCGGCAGTATGTTTTCGTGCTCGAGTCGTGCGGTGAGACGAACCTCCCGATGGATTTCAGCAAGGGAGTGCTTGCCGAGGAGATCTCGGTGCGGCACCTTCAGTGCGACGCGAATCCCCTCGATCGTGTCGTAGGCTTCGTAGACCGTCGCGAACGCACCGGTTCCGACGCGACGGCGAATACGATACTTGCCGAGCATCTGACGGGCTTTGAGATTGCGATTGGAGGCCCTTTTTCCCGTGCCTCGAATGACGTGGGGGTTCACTTGCGTCCTTCGGCAAAGGCGGAACTCTGACATTTTGCGGCCGCCAATGCACGCGATATCCGTACCCTGCGAGCGGAGCCGCCGCCTCGGCCCGCAAGTTTTCGTGGTCGGTCGGGCGGGCTCGAAGCCTGCTGGCGCGAACGCCGATCAGATGTCTAATTGGGGGTTGGGGGAACACTTATGCAGAAGATTAATCGTGGCTTCTTGTGGTTGGCGACTGTCTCGTGCTTGATGGTCGCCGGGTGCGGCGGGAGTGGTGGATGCAGCGATTGCGGCACCGGAGGTAGCGGGGCTACGGGAGGTATGAGCGGTACCGGCGGTAATGGTGGTGCTCCCGGGAACGGCACGGTCTCCGGCCTCGAGGTCTCGTCCCTGATCTCGGGCCTCGACAAACCCTGGGATATCGCGTGGCTTCCGAACGAGACAGTGTTGATAACCGAGCGACCGGGTCGGCTCAACGTTTATGGCAACGGAATCGGCCAAGCCCCGTCGCTTGTCATCGAGCCGACCGACTTGGTCGCAAGCGGTGAAGGCGGAATGCTCGGGCTCGAGGTCGACCCAGACTTCGATAGCAACGGTTATGTCTATGTCTGCTTTTGCTCGGATGCCGGGGGCGTAAACCCTGAGTACGTTCCGGACGTACGGCTGGTTCGATACGAGCTCACCACGCCCAACGGCGACAGCGTGGTTATGGACGGCCGTACCGACATCGTCACCGATATGCCTTATACCAGCGGTAGGCACAGCGGGTGTCGGCCACGCTTTGGTCCCGACGGCTACCTGTGGGTGGGCACCGGCGACGCGGCGTATGGGGGCGATCCGACCGCGCCTCAAGATGATAACTCATTTGGTGGCAAGGTTCTCCGGATCGATCGAGACGGAAATGCGGCTCCTGGCAATGTGGATGGTCTCTGGTTCTCCAAAGGCCATCGCAACATCCAAGGGATGGCGTTTCGCGCAGGGAACGACCCCCTCGGGATGTCGGCAGAGCATGGACCTGACACCGACGACGAGATCAATCTCCTCGTGCAAGGAAACTTCGGGTGGGATCCGGGACTCGGATACAACGAATCCGTACCGATGACCGACACCGACAAGTTCCCCGATGCGATCGAAGCCGCCTTCTCGACGGGCAGGCCGACTCTCGCGTACTCCGGAGCCGAGTTCATCGAAGGCGACCAATGGGGCAACTGGGACGGCGTCCTCGCCGTGGCAACCCTCAAAGCCGAGCACCTGCACATCTACTTCGTCGACGCCGAAGGCAATGTGACGGACGGAGGGCGTTTCATCGAGGATGAGGGGCGCCTTCGCTCGCCACGCATGGGGCCCGACGGTCTTCTGTACGTCACGACCGATGGCGGCGGCAGCAGTGGCGAGGTGCTTCGTGTCAGCCCGGTGTTCGACTGAAATTAGCCGCGCGCGGACGGGTCAGTCGAACGTGACGACCAGCAACTTCAGCTCAACTTCGTCTTCCAGGCTGATTTTGGCTGCGACGCTGTCGGTGCCGACGCCGAAATCGTTGCGGTCGATCGTGACCTTGCCCTTATAGGTCGTCGTGTCGACGCCCGCGCCGTTCTTCCCCTTTGCCACTTTGAAGGGGATGGTGACCGGCTTGGTCTTGCCGCGCATCGTCAGGTTACCCTTGACGATCAGCTGATTGCCCTTGGGGCGGATGCTGGTCGACGTAAAGGTGATCGTCGGGTGCTTCTCGGCATCGAAAAAGTCGGGGCTCCTCAAGTGATCATCCCGCTTTTGATTCTGGGTGTCGATCGATGCCACCTTGACGGTGACCTTGATTTTGGCGTTCGCGGGCTTGCTCTTATCGCCCTCCACTTCCACGGTGTATTCGCCGAACTGGCCGTCGACGTCGAACAGCAACGTCTCGGCGGTGAACCCAACCTTGCTGTGAGTGCTGTCGAGCTTCAGCGGTGCCGCGAACGCGATGCTGGTGACGAAAATGATGCCCAGCAGTGCGGGCAACGCGCTACGAAATCCGTGCTTCATGGTCTCCTGTACGCCCCTAGGCCCCGAACGTTTCGTCTGGGTGTCGACAATCGGCCGCAAATGTCTTTGAAGATGACGGAGATCGCGTGGGGGTTGCCATCGGGGCGAGAACCGATGCATCGTAGGGGCGCTGTGATCAGGGGCATCGGGTTCATCATACTGGCGGGGTCGATTCTCGCGGTTGCGTGCAAGTCATCCGAGTCCCAACCTCCTGACCCCCTCGTGGTCGAATACTGCGCCGCCTGCTCCGAGCGCCCCGTCTGTCTCACCGTCGTCGACGAGACCCTCAAGGGCGTCTGCCCCGACCAGACACGCGCGTATTACGTCTGCGTGACCGAGAACGCCTGCGATCCGCTGAGCTGCGATGCGGAGTGGCAAGAGAGGCAGAGCTGTTTCTTGGGCGAAGATGCAGGCACCGATGCAGGTTCGGACGGCGGGACCGACGGTGCGCCATGAGTCGGAATCGATGGAACGTCCTATGGGCGATTCTGTTCTTTACGACATTGGCGCTCGTCGTCGCTTCGCGGGCCACGCACCGGATTCAGACGACCGTCGAGATCGAACGATCCGCGAACAAGGTTTGGGAGGTGTTCTCCGACTTCCCGACCTATCCGGATTGGAACCCGTTCATCACACAGATCAGCGGGGAGATGGCACCAGGGAACGAGTTGAAGGTGACGATCCTGCCCCCGGGTGGAGAAGCGATGGAGTTCACGCCGACCGTGACTGACCTCATCCCGATGAGGCGATTTGCCTGGATTGGCCATGTTGGAATTCCGCGGATCTTTGACGGCGCACACTACTTCGAAGTGGAGGACCTCGGGGACGGCCGGTCGCGATTCACCCAGGGAGAGGAGTTTCGGGGAGTGCTCGTTCCCTTTCTCAAGCCGAAGCTCGACGGCCAGACGCTCGATGGTTTTGAAGCGATGAACGAGGCCCTCAAGAGCCGGGCGGAGACCAGTCAATAACGCTATTGTCGTTTGCGCCCTAAGTCACTACCCTCCCGCCCAACGTTCGGAGGTCCCATGAGAAAAGCGCGACGATTACTGGGCCTGGGCACCGTCGTGGTAGCCAGCGTGATGGCCCTCGTCTCGAAGGCATGGGCGCAAGACGCCCTCGAGGCAGGCCAAGACGTTCTCGATAGGGGCGACACCGCGTGGATCCTGACATCTACGGCGCTGGTTCTGTTCATGACGATCCCGGGGCTCGCTCTGTTCTATGGCGGTCTCGTTCGAACGAAGAACGTGCTGTCTGTCCTGATGCAGTGTTTCACCCTGACCGCGATCGTGACCGTGATTTGGATCGTTGCAGGCTATAGCCTTGCCTTCGACACCACCGGGATGAGTGCTGGGACGACGAATCTTCAGTCATTCATCGGTACGCTGAACAAAGCATTCCTGCGAGGAATCGCCCCTGACACTCTCTCGGGATCGATTCCCGAGGTGTTGTTCGTCTTGTTTCAGCTGACGTTTGCGATCATCACGCCAGCTCTGATCGTCGGGGCATTCGCCGAGCGCATGAAGTTTGCGGCCATGTTGCTGTTCTCCGTGATCTGGCTAGCGGTGGTCTACCTTCCCATCTGCCACATGACTTGGGGCGGTGAAGGCGCGTTCTTCGCCGACATGGGCGTATTCGATTTCGCAGGAGGTATCGTCGTGCACCTCACGGCCGGGACAGCGGCCCTCGTTGCGGCCGTGGTCGTCGGCGCACGAAACGGCTACCCGACCACTCCAATGACTCCGCACAACCTGACGATGTGTCTCACCGGAACCGGGATGCTTTGGGTGGGCTGGTTCGGCTTCAATGGCGGAAGCGCGCTGGCGGCTAACGGGGATGCCGCAATGGCGATTTTGGTGACGCAGATTTCGGCGTCTGTCGCGGCTCTCACCTGGATCGCGATCGAATGGGTCAAGCTCGGCAAGCCGAGCGCGCTCGGGTTCGCAACCGGTGCGATCGCAGGGTTGGCAGCGGTGACCCCTGCTTCGGGATTCGTTGGGCCCGCGGGCGGCTTCGCGATCGGCCTCGCGTCGGGAATCGTCTGCTGGTGGGCAGCGACGCAGCTCAAGATCAAGCTCGGCTACGACGACTCTCTCGACGTGCTCGGCGTACACGGCGTCGGCGGCTTGATCGGTGTCCTGCTGGTCGCGGTTTTCGCCTCGGCAAGCTATGGCGGCAACCAAGAGGGGCTCGACATCGGCGCGCAGCTCAAGACGCAATCCATCGCAGCGGCGATCACAATCGTGTGGACGGTCATCGGCACGTATCTCGCGCTCAAGGTGGCGAGCATCGTCGGTCTCCGCGTACATGCCGATGACGAGGAAACAGGTCTCGACCTGACGCAGCACACCGAGCGCGGCTACGACCTCTAGTTCGCCGCCCTGAACGAGCCGGTTGACAGCGGCTCTTTCGCACTTAGCCTCGCGCCATGGCATCCGGTTCAAAGAAGGCGATCATCGCCGCGATGGTGGCAAACCTCGGCATCGCGATAGCGAAGTTCGTCGGGTACGCATTCACGCGCTCTTCGTCGATGCTCGCCGAGGCGATTCACTCGGTAGCCGACACGTCGAATCAGGCGCTACTCTTGCTCGGAAGCAGGCGGGCGGCTCGGAAAGCCACCGGCGAGCATCCGTTCGGCTTCGGGAGGGAACGTTACTTTTGGTCGTTCATCGTGGCGCTCGTGCTCTTCACGTTTGGCGGCCTTTTCGCGATCTACGAAGGGTGGCACAAGCTCGGCAGCGACAGCCATGAAATCGCCAACGCGCGGTGGGCGGTCGGGATCCTGGTGTTTGGGATCATTCTCGAGGCGGGCTCGTTTCGCACCGCTGTGAACGAATCACGCCCTCTGAAAGGGAGTGCCTCTTGGTGGTCGTTCATTCGACACTCCCGAACACCCGAGCTTCCCGTGGTGTTGCTTGAGGACCTCGGGGCTCTCATCGGCCTCGTTTTGGCTCTCTTTGGTGTGTCGGCCGCTGCGATCACAGGCGATTCACGTTGGGATGCAGCCGCGACGATCTCGATCGGCGTGTTGCTCGTCGTCATCGCTGCGGTGCTCGCGTTCGAGATGAAGAGCCTTTTGATCGGGGAGTCGGCACGGGGAGCGACACGCGAGAGAATTATCGCAGCGATCGAAGGCACCCACGCCGTAACGGAAGTGATCCACATGCGCACCCAGCACCTCGGGCCGGACGAGCTGCTCGTCGGAGCGAAGATCCAGCTCAAGCGGTCACTCGATACGGTGGCGGTGGCCGCAAGCATCAATCAAGCAGAAACCGCGGTTCGCAAGGCGGTGCCGATTGCAACGCTGATCTACCTCGAGCCTGATATCATCGACCCCAAGCATCCGGACCTCGTAGCCGACGAGCCGACCAGCGAGGAACCTCCGAGCGGACGCTAGAGTCAATCGGGTGCGCGACCTCGAGCTGGGGAACGAAAACGCCCCCGCCGTCGTTTTAGAACTCCACCACGCTGCGGATCGATTTGCCTTCATGCATGAGATCGAAAGCGGTGTTGATCTCTTCGAGCGGCATCTTGTGGGTAATCAGATCATCGATGTTGATCTTTCCATCCATGTACCAGTCAACAATCTTCGGGACGTCCGTGCGCCCTCTGGCGCCTCCGAAGGCAGTGCCGCGCCAGACACGGCCGGTCACGAGCTGGAAAGGCCGGGTCGCGATCTCCTCGCCGGAGCCGGCCACCCCGATGATCACGCTTTCGCCCCAGCCTTTGTGGCAGCATTCGAGCGCCTGGCGCATGACCTCGACATTGCCGATGCACTCGAAGGTGTAGTCCGCTCCGCCGCCGGTGAGCTCGACCAAGTATGCCACCAGGTCGCCCCCGACTTCCTTTGGGTTGACGAAGTGGGTCATTCCGAACTTCTCGGCGAGCTTGCGGCGCGCAGGATTGATATCGACGCCGATGATCTTGTCGGCGCCGACCATCTTGCAGCCCTGAAGCACGTTGAGCCCGATACCGCCGAGCCCAAAGACGACGACATTTGCACCCGGCTCGACCTTGGCGGTGTTGATGACGGCGCCGATGCCCGTGGTGACGCCGCACCCGATGTAACAGACCTTGTCGAATGGGGCGTCCTCGCGAATCTTCGCCAGCGCAATCTCGGGGACGACCGTGTATTGCGCGAACGTAGAGGTGCCCATGTAATGATAGATCGTCTCCTTGCCCAACGAGAAGCGACTCGATTCGTCAGGCATCAAGCCGCGCCCCTGCGTTGCCCGAACCGCCTGGCACAGATTGGTCTTGCCCGATAAGCAGTATTCACAGGCGCGACACTCGGGGACGTACAGAGGAATGACGTGATCACCGGACCGCAAAGATTTGACCTCGGGACCGACCTCGACCACCACGCCGGCGCCTTCGTGGCCGAGAACGGACGGAAAGATCCCCTCAGGGTCTGCACCTGACAGCGTGTACGCATCGGTGTGGCAAACTCCCGTCGCCTTGATCTCGACGAGCACCTCCCCCGCCCGCGGGCCCTCGAGTTGAAGGGTTTCGATCGAAAGGGGTTTCCCAGCTTGGTGGGCTACGGCAGCACGAACTTTCATCGTTTCCTCCGTTCGAAGGAGTTAAGTAGTATCTGAGCAACGCTTCGGGGCGTCGAAGCGACCCTGCATCTTGCCCAGCCACATGCTCATCAGCGCGCGCTTGGGTAGACCAAGCGACCGGAGTTCGTCTGCAATTGGGTCTGCGCCAAGCTCGATGTCGGCGCCACCGAGCTGTATGCCGAGCTGGTCCGCGCTCGATGCGAATTCGGTCTTGTGTAGCTCGCCATCGATGTAACTGTAGGTGCAGAGCGTCTGCTCGGGGAAGCTTCGCGCCCCACCGATCGGCATGCTGACTCTGAGCACGTTGTGCCCGTCCCTGTTCCAGGTGCAAAGCGCGCGTTCTCCCGTGGTGTCGAACTCGATTTCATCGACGGTTTTTGGAAACCCCCAGATCGTTCGGCCTGCCTCGCACCCGAAGGATTGATTGACGGGAAGGTGAATGATGTGGGTCGGGAGGTGTCCACGCATCATTTCGAACGCGGTGCCTGCATATGGGATGCCGCGCCGCGCGCCGCGCTCTCGCACGAAAAATGCAATCGATACTTCGTTGTAGTCACCGAGATCGTTGTCACGATAGTCGATGCAGGCGATGCTCAGCAGCCCACGTCCCGGCGCCACCTCGGCGATTTCGAGCTCGGGCCCGGGCAGCAGTTTCTGTGCGGCGTAGGAGCTCACCAACCAGGTCGCGGTGGCCGAGCAGGCATCGCGGACGATGCAAGGCATGCTGATGGTCCGGCCTTGAATCAGGTAGCTCTGGGGGGGATCAACTCGACTCGCCGCAGCTTCCATGGCGACGCAGTATAGAGAAGGCTACAAGAAATACCAATGCCTGCGAATGCCAAAGCGCACGAAGGAGCCTGATGTCATCCTCGACGCCCCGTCGCCTGTCGTTCCTCGATCGCTACCTCACGCTTTGGATCTTCGTCGCAATGATCTTCGGCGTGGCACTCGGCTCTCTCGTCCCGCGGGTCAACGATGCCCTCGATGCCATGAGCGTCGGGACGACATCCATCCCGATCGCGATCGGTCTCATCCTCATGATGTACCCGCCCCTCGCCAAAGTCCGCTACGAAGAGCTCGGCAGGGTCTTTCAAGACCCCAAGGTTCTGACTCTTTCTCTCGTGCAAAACTGGATCATCGGCCCCGTGTTGATGTTCGTGCTCGCGATCGTGTTTCTCCGCGACCACCCCGCCTACATGGTTGGTTTGATTCTCATCGGGCTGGCACGCTGCATCGCCATGGTGATCGTCTGGAACGATCTCGCGCGGGGCAACCGCGAATATTGCGCGGGCCTCGTCGCATTCAATTCGATCTTCCAGATCCTGTTTTTCTCCGTTTACGCATGGTTCTTCGTGACCTGGCTGCCTGCGCGGCTTGGGCTGGAAGGCATGGCTGTCGACATCACCATCGGAGAGATCGCAAAGAGCGTCGGGATCTATCTCGGCATTCCATTCGCGGCGGGCTTCCTGACTCGGTTTACCCTGATCAAAACCAAGGGACGGGAGTGGTACGATGAGTCCTTTGCACCGCGGATTGGGCCGATCACACTCGTGGCCTTGCTGTTCACGATTGTGGTGATGTTCTCGCTCAAGGGAGACATGATCGTCGAGCTTCCTCTCGACGTGCTTCGGATCGCGTTGCCGCTCCTGATTTACTTCTTGGTGATGTTCTTCATTTCGTTCTGGCTGTCGAAGCGAGTGGGCGCGAGCTACGAAGAGGCGACGACGCTCTCGTTCACAGCTGCGTCCAACAACTTCGAGCTCGCAATTGCCGTCGCGGTCGCGACCTTCGGGATCGACAGCGGTCCAGCCTTCGCTGCCGTCATCGGGCCTTTGGTCGAGGTTCCGGTGCTCATTGCACTGGTCAATGTCGCGCTTCGATTCCGAACGAAGTACTTCGCACCCGAAAGCGCACTCGGGCCGAGCGACGTCGGCGTCCGTTGAATAGCCCGCTACGCGTCGACGCGCGAAAACAAGTACAGCATCTCGGTGCCGATCTGCTTGCACCTTGCGTCGTAGATCGCGGTTTCCTCGGGCGTTCCGTCGGAGGCCTTGGGATCATCGTATGGCACGGGCACCCGCAGCGCCGCTCCATGCACCACGGGACAGGCTTCGTCGGCTTGCGAGCAAGTCATGACTGCGACGAAATCACTCTGGGGATTGCCGGGATCGTCATACGTCTTCGAGAAACACTCGATCGTCGGCGCGTCGTCGGAGTAGCGAATACGATAGTGAGGATTATCCCCACCCGGATTATCGATGAGGAAACCCGCGCGCCGCATCGCTTGGACCGCACGGGGGTCGAATGCAGTCGCCTCGGTGCCCCCGGAATACGTCTTCACGGCGAGGACGCCAAAGTGTGCAGCGGCCGCGGCCGCCCAAAGCTGTGCCATGTGACTCCGTCGTGAGTTGTGTGTGCAGATGAAGGTCAGCTCGATCAGCCCGCTCTCAGCCATTCGTTCCGCGATGAAGGTCGCAACTCGCTCAAGCGTGCGCTTGCGATCATCGGGAATCGTATCGAATCGGAGGACGAAATCGTCGATGGTCCGCTGAAGAGGTTCCTGCATCGTGACGGCTCAAAGCAAGATGTAAAGCATCGAGGCGACCGTTACGAATAGCGCGCCGATGGCAACGACCACTGGCCCCCGAATCGCGACGGGAAACAACCCGCGCTCTAGATTCTTGGCAACCCACAGGTAGCGCCCGACCGCGTAGATCAATGAAAGCCCGCCAAAGCTGATGAACGCGAGTCCCGCCAGGAGCCCGAGGCGCTCGCCGCCGGCAACCCAACGCTCGATCACCACACCAAGACCGACCAACCCCAGCGCCGTCCTCACCCATGCCAGGAACGTGCGCTCGTTGGCGAGATGGTCTCTTGCCGTGCTGGCCAGGTTCTCGACTACATCGCCCATGGTCGGGCAGTTTCTGGCGGTCCACATCCGATTGCAAGCGCCCGGGCATTCAAGCGCGCGGCCGGCGCGCAAATCGTTCGCGTTGACGTCCGTGCCGTTCCTTGTGAATCTCGTCCTTAGAGTAAAGCAAAGGCGGGTCGACGTGAATCGATGTTGGGTGTTCATCGTCCTCGTGGCAGTCGCTGCGTGGGCCCTTCCTGGGACGAATACGAAGACAAAAGCAGACGAAGCGATCGTGCTTCGTATTGCTTCACTCGCACCGAGCGGTTCTTCCTGGATGAAGATCCTGAACGCCTGGGACAAGACCCTCCGCGAAAAGACCGACAACCGCCTCCAGATGCGCTTCTATCCGGGAGGCGCGCAGGGCGATGAACGCGACTTCGTGCGGAAGATGCGAGTTGGTCAGCTCGACGGGGGCGTTGTCACCGTCACCGGGCTCAGCATGCTCGTCAAGCCGAGTGTGGTGCTCGTGTTGCCGAATCTCCTCAACACGTACGAAAAGTTGGATCGGGTCAACACGAGAATGGCCTCACAGTTCGAAAAGATGTTTGCAGATGAGGGGTACAAGATTCTCGGATGGGCAGATGCGGGCAAGACGCGCCTGTTCTCTAAGAAACCGATTCGACGCCCATCTGACATCAAATCGATGCGTCCTTGGGTGTGGAAAGACGACCTGATCTTCGTCGAGTTCTACGACGTGATCGGCGCAAGCGCGATTCGGCTCGGTGTTCCAGAAGTCTACCCTGCTCTACAGACCCGGATGGTCGACGTCGTAGCCGTCTCCGCGCTCGCTGCGGTCTCGTTGCAGTGGTATACACGAGTCAAGAACATGACGGCCCACAACAGCGCGATCATCGCGGGAGGGACAGTCATGAACAAAGATCGATTCGACTCTCTGCCGCCAGACCTCCAGGAAATTCTCGTGAGCACGGGGAAGCGTGCGCACGATCTGCTCAATAAGACGATCCGTCGCGACGACGACAATGCATACGACATCGTCCTAAAGCGCGGCATCAAGGCCATTGAAGCCGGCGAGTACCAGGCCGAGTGGGACAAAGCGGCCCAAGAAGTGCACGAGCGGTTGACAGGGCGTGCATACTCGAAGAGCTTGCTCGAAGCGGTGCGACGAGCAGCCGCGCCCTGAGAAGCATGCGTCGTTGGAGTTTGGTGTTGGTGTGTGTAATCACGCTCTCGCTTGCATGCGCGCGCAGTGCTAACGCACAGACGGAGCAGGATTTTGCGATTTGGGCAGCGCTGTTTTTCACGGCGCAAGTCTACGCGGATAGCCCGAGCCCCATCTTCTGGCTCGACGTACATGCACGGCGTGGCGACGTCGGCACCGTCCACATTCTTCGACCGGGAGCGGGTTTCGCGTTTGCGCCCTGGGGGTCCCTTTGGGTCGGATACGCCTGGGTCCCGAGTTGGATCGATGCGACGGGAGAGCGGAGGGATGAACAACGCGTTTGGGAGCAGCTGATACTGGATTACACGAGCTCGTCTGGGCTTTACTTTCAGTCGCGAAGTCGGTTCGAGCAGCGGTTCTTGAAGGGCGCAAGCGGCACTGCACATCGCTTTCGTGAGCTCATCCGTCTCAACTACCGGCCTAGGAAGAGAGTTCCGGTTGGGATCGCACTCTGGGACGAGGTGTTTGTCGGCATCCAAGGGGCGACCTGGGCTAAGCAGGGGTTCGACCAGAACCGCGTATTCCTGGGGCTCGCCGTCTACGCCTTCGAGAAGCTCTTCCGCGTCGAGGTGGGTTACTTGAACGTCTATTTATCGCGCCAGCAGGACCGACTCGACCACGTGCTCTCGGTGAACTTCTTCGTGTCGTTCAAGGGGAGGCAGTACACCCGCTGACCGAGGCCAAAAAGGGGACTGTCCCCTTTTACGCGCTGAACTGCGAAGCTAGCTTGGTCGAGAGCTTGAGGACCAACCCGTAGATGGAGAGCTGGGGGTTTGCGCCGATGCTCGTCGGGAAGAGGGAGCCATCCATCACGTAGAGGTTGGACAGATGATGGAACTTCCCGTCGCTGTTCGTGACGCTCCTCGTTTCGTCTTCGCCCATGGCGCTTCCGCCCATCACATGCGCGCTGCCCACCGTCACTTTGTGTGGGGCGTAGTTGAACCCCGCGATAGCGGCCTTGGCCTCGGTCCACGAACGATAGTGCTCAGCCTCTTTGTGGGCCGGTCGCGCGGTTTTCGCGCCCGTAGCGAACTGCATTTCGACCATCGTGTGCCATGCCCGGCGCACGCCCTCCAGCAGATAGGAATTGAGCTCATAGTCGATGATCGGCTCGCCGCGGTCGTTGAGCTCGATGGAGCCGCCCTGGCTTCGCTCGTCGAACCCATCGCGCATGAGGGCGATCATGCATTGTGTGTTGATGAGCTTGTCCATGCTCTCCGTCAGCATGTCGCCCCCCGCTCCGTAGAAAGCGGCGGCAAAGGCCGGCTGCAACGGCGGCACCTCTAGCTTGAAATTGACGGGCCCGGTGTCGATGGTCTGCCATTGAAAGTGGTCGGAATAGATCGACTGCGGCGCCCCGTAGTACGGGTCGATCCCCTTGTCGTAAATCCCCATCGACAGCGTCGTCGGATGAAGGAACGTGCGTTTGCCGATTCGCCCGTGGGGGTCGGGAACCTTCGAACGAAGAAGAATCGCCGGCGTGTTGATGCCGCCGCCGGCCAATACGGTACGAGCCGCACGGACTTTGATCGTCTTTCCGGTCGTTCCCCAGCCGTCCGGCGTCAATGCAGAAGCCTCGACCCCCACGACGGTGTCGCCTTCGACCCACACGCGCTCGGCCCGAGCGTGGTGGATGAGCTTGGCTTTGTTGTCGAGGGCCGTTGGGATCGTGGTCACCAACATGGATTGCTTCGCATCGACGGGGCAACCAAGACCGCAATAGCCGAGGTTCAAGCAACCTCTCACGTTGCGATGAATCGTGGCCCACGAGTAACCGAGCTTCTCCGAGGCGGCTCTGAGCGTGTCGTTGTTTGGGTTTGGAGGCATCCCCCACTTTTCGATGTTGAGCCGGGTTTCCATCTGCTGGAAGTACGGTGCGAGCTCCTCGACCGAGCACCCAGTGACGCCCATGCTGTCGGCCCAGAACTTCAGGGTCTCGGGCGGCGTTCGAAAGCTCGTCGTCCAGTTGACGGTGGTCGAGCCCCCTACGGATCGACCCTGCAGAATCGTGATCGAGCCGCTCTTGTTCGCTCGGCCGGTGCCTTCTTGATAGAGGTCTCGATAGGCAGCCCGTTCCTGCATGTCGAATTGACTCGAGCTCTTGAGGGGGCCGGCCTCGAGCAACACGACGCTCAGGCCAGCTTTGCTCAAGTTCTCGGCTGCAGTCCCTCCGCCGGCGCCGGTACCGACGATCACCACGTCGGCTTCGAGCTCGAGGGGCGCGGCGAGCTCGGTCGCATTAGTGATGTCCCAGCCGCGCTCTTCGGCCTTGCGGTAGGGGTCGGTGGTGCTCCCAAGCGTGATGGTCGATAGATCCGTCACGGCGTTCCCTCCACCTTGCCAGCTTCTACTTGAGCGAGGTCGCCTTGGACCTTCGTCGGGGGACCAGGGTACCCGGTGCTTGCGAGATATTCGGGGACGAGATAGTAGCCGCTGGCGATCAGTCGGATCAACGCCGCATAGATCGCATTGAGTGGCTCGATGTTGCTGTCGCGAAGGCGACCCAGAGCATCGTCCGTGTCTTGTACGGTGGCCTTCGACCAACTGGACCACTGGCCGGTCATCAGCCCGCGCGTCGGCATGAAGTTGAGCACATCAAAGGCCTGCATGACTAGGTCGACGACGATTTGCGAAGTGTCACCGAGCAGGGTGTCGAAGGACTTGACGGTGCGGTCGATCTTGTCGGTATCGCCAGGACCTACGTGTCCGGCCATCACGGATGGCGTGAGGGCGGTCAGCAGCTCGACGTCCTCGGGTCGGAGAAAGCGCATCCCGGAGGCCGCGTTGCTCGAAGTGCAACCCGAGAGCCATGCCCCGGTGCTCATCGTAGACAGTGCCGCAGCCCCCGCAGCCGAGAGCTTCATGAAGTTTCGTCGATCGGTATGCATTCGAGTGGAGGAGCATACCCCAACCCGGAGGTCCTTCGTCGAACACAATCAAAGCTCTCACGAATGAGGGGTACGCATGAAATACTCGCTGGTCGTCACACTTGTAATCTTCCAGATTGGCAGGAAGGTGGCGACGCTGTGCATCATGATCGCCATGTTCTTGACGAGCTCGAGCCGGTTGCGGGCCCCGTAAAACCTCATCGGATCGGTCATATGTGAGCACGTCTAAGACGACATTTCGGACATCACGGCTGCGTGGTTGCGTGGCCTCCGACATCGGGCCCTGCCGGCGGAACCAGTGACGCATCCATCCGTCCTTGTGGATGCGTTTTGGACGCTCCAAAGGGGTTACTGAGACGATGCTCGGCGACCGCTGGCCGTCCGGCCAATCCCGCGGGGAAGGCGACTTCATTCGGTCGTCAAGGGTTGCCGCCAGCCTTTAGCCACACAAAAAGGGGACTGTCCCCTTTTCATTGAATTCCTTATGATCATGACCCCCGAGGAGGTGTCCCATGGCAACGTCAAAGGCATTCAGGGTGGATCTCAACGTCCTGGAAGAGGGCAACACAACCGGCGCAACCGCGCGGCTGGTGATCGACGGGGAGGAGATCGTGGCGAGCGGCATGGCTCGGCGCAATCCCGATGACCCGGACATGCCCAGAATCGGCGACGAGTTGGCGATGGCGCGAGCATTGCTTTTGCTAGCCCGCGAGCTCGGCCAAAAAGTCGATGAAGGCATCGCGGCTTACGAGGGCCACGAGGTTCACGTCCGTATCTAATGCTCCCGCGCGGGCGTCTCCTCTAGTCGGGAAGCGCTCGCCCCAACATCATTCGCTGCATTTGGTGAAAGTCTGCAAGGGCTTCGGGATTGTTCGCGCGCAACGGGTACGGTGCCCCAATCGCGCGGGCTGCCACGAGCCCAGACATGAACGACAAGTCGTGACCACCCTCGGGGGTAGTGAACGTGCCGCAATAAAAGATGTCGTTCTTTCCTTGAAGGAACCGCATTGCAGTCATGATGAGCAGATTGCGAAGGCAAAGCGTGTGATTCGCGCGCGGTAGGTCGATGCGTGCCTGCACTTTGTCTATCGGCTTGTCCGAATTGAAGGTGACCAGCATCGGAACGCCATACTGATTGAGCCCCGGGTAGCGGGAAGAGAGCACGAAGGTGCACTCGAGCGATCCTTTGCCATCGAGCTCGACGTAGGTGTTGAAATTGGAGGTGATTTCGTCCCGCTGCGCGTCGGGGAAAATGCTCGCATCCGAGTGCACGACGAACTTCGAGAAAGTCGGGTCCACGTCGTCGACGTACTGGGAGTGACTGAACAAGAGCTGCTGCAACCAGGTCGGAGACTCGAGCGCGTCCAATACGGAATGGGCATCGCATGCAAAAACGACCTTGTCCGCTTCGTAGCGGCGCCCTTTGCTGTCTTCGAGGACGAAGCATGCGTTTTCGCGAGCGACTCTCGTGATCTTGTGATCGGTATGCACCCGCTCGGCAAAGGCTGCAGTCATTCGTTCGAACACCCGACGCGGGGGGCCATCCCAGGTCCCCATCCGGCAGGGCTTTTCGAGCGGCACGATGCTTTCCAGGATCGGCAGGATGACGGCGGGAATGCGTTTCATCGATGTCGTGATGAATGTCGCACAATGAACCGGCACGAAAATCTCGTGCCAGAAATCCTTCGAAATACCGAACAGACGGGCCATCCAATAAAGTGGAATGACGTTCATCGGATTGAAAAACGAGAAATGGTAAATCGAGTCGTGCCTGTCCTTCGGAAGGAAGAAATCACAAACCCGTGAGACGAAGGCTACGAGCCTTCTCCATCGCTTGAATTGTCCAACGAAGCGCTTGTCGAGCGTCGACTCTCCGTCCTGTCGGAAATCCCCGTCGGGGCTTCGAACGAAATACGAAATTGGGAGTGTCGTTCTTCCGAGGCCGAGCGCATCGAGAAGGAGATGGTAGTTGTGGTAATACCTCTCGGGCCAAGCGATGACGAGCAGTGGCGACTCCGCATACCCGTTTTCTACGGTCCAGCGAAACGTCTTCGCATTGCCGCCGAGAGCCGATGCCTTCTCGAACAACTGGACCTCATATCCGGCTCGATCGAGGGACCAGGCCGCCCCCACCCCCGCGATGCCACCCCCAACGATTGCGACTTTCCGATTCCCCATGCGGCGCGACCAGTGCGGCGCGACTCATAGCACGCGACCGCGCCGTACACGAATCCGAATCTCAGCCGTTTCTCCATTTGTAGAGAGCAGAAACTTCGGTCAAGCTCGCCGGTTCGTGCCAACCGACTGGGAAAGCCTGCCCACCGAAGAACTTCTCGACGTGCGCCTGTGTGACCTGGGGGTCACCATCTCTCGGACCTGGCTCGAAGACTGTCTCGAGCGCTTGAGGGACGAGCTCGCCAGCGCTGGCTTGAAGCGATTCCGGTTGCACGCATGGCTGAGCGACGAGTGGTGTTGCCCGGACGGCATTCCGGGCATCGGCGTTCCTTTTTACTTGGCACACCCTCGTTTGATGCGCCTCGAACGTCAGATGATGTTCGAGGTCGAGGGCGGCACTCGAGTCGACTGCATGCGATTGCTCCGGCACGAAGCGGGGCACGCCCTTCAGCACGCGTACAACCTGCAGCGCCGCAAGCGTTGGCAGCAAGCCTTTGGCCGCGCCTCAGAACCCTACCCCGATTACTACCGCCCGAATCCGTTGAGCAGAGACTTCGTCGAACACCTCGATGGTTGGTACGCTCAGGCACATCCAGTTGAAGACTTCGCAGAAACCTTCGCAGTCTGGCTAGCGCCCCGTTCAAACTGGCGGAAACGTTACGAGCATTCCCCGGCCCTCGAAAAGCTCGAGTACATGAACGACCTCGCAGCCGATCTGTCGGACAAGAAGCCCCAGGTGCGTTCCCGGGCAACACCGTATTCGCTTCCACGCCTTCGATACACGCTTCGACGCCACTACGAGCGCCGCCAAGAACACTACAGCCCGGGGTTCAGCGACGAGTACGACCGCGATCTTCGCAAGATCTTCAGTGACTCGCCACGCTACAGGAACAACGAAACCGCAGCTTCTTTCCTCCGCCGCAATCGCCGCCAAATCCGCGAGCAAATCGCGCTTTTCACGGGCGAGTACCAATTCACTGTCGACCAGGTGCTTCGTGATATCATCGGGCGGTGTCGTGAGCTTCGGCTGCGGCTCACAAAGGGGGAGCGTCAGACGAAGCTCGACTTCGCCATCATGTTGACGGTGCACACCGTGCACCTGTTGCACCGACGGGACACATGGCATCCACTGTAAGACGACGGCGAATCATCGTTCTCGTGCACAGTACCCTCATCCCGCCCGACGACATCAGTAATCTCAAACCCGAAGAGATCGCACCATTCAAGACCGAGCATGACGTGCGCGAGGGCCTGCGTTCGCTTGGTCATGAAGTCATGGTGGTGGGTCTAAGCGACGAGCTCGCTCCGCTGCGAAAGGCGATCGAAGAGCTAAAGCCTCACGTCGTCTTCAACTTACTCGAGGAGTTCGACGGAGAAGCGATCTTCGACGCACACGTCGTGGGCTACCTAGAGCTCCAGAGGACCCCGTACACCGGCTGCAACCCACGTGGGCTCCTACTGGCCCGCGACAAGGCCTTGTCGAAGAAAGTGCTCGCGTATCACCGCATTCGGGTACCGAGGTTTCGAGTCTTTCCACGTTATCGAAAGATCAAGCGTCCGCCACGGCTCGAATTCCCACTGATCGTCAAGTCTCTCATCGAAGAAGGGAGCTATGGGATTGCGCAAGCCTCGGTGGTCAACAACGACAAGGCACTCGAAGAACGGGTCGCGTTCATTCATGAGAAGATTCGGACCGACGCCGTGGTCGAGCAGTACATCGCTGGGCGAGAGCTCTATGCTTCGGTGCTTGGAAACCATCGGCTCAACGTGCTCCCTACCTGGGAGATCTTTCTCGACAAGCTACCCGACGACGCGGCAAGAATCGCTACCCGAAAAGTCAAGTGGGACTACGAGTACCAGGAGAAGCACGGCGTTCGCATCGGGCGCGCCAAGGGCCTTTCCGAGGAGCTCGAGCGCCAGATCCAGAGGCTATCTCGCCGTATCTGTCGCCGCCTCGGGACCGACGGATGCGTTCGAATCGACTACCGCCTCGATGAGCAAGGCAAGCTGTATTTCCTCGAAGCCAACCCCAACCCAGACATCGGCGACGGCGAAGAGTTCGCGAGCGCAGCCAAGGCGGCCGGCATCAGCTATCCCGCTCTCCTACAAAAGGTCGTCAACCTGGGCATCCGCCGCGCCGAACACGGATAGCCGCGGCGCGTCACTCGGTTTGTGCCTACATGAACGTCTGCGTGAGGTACGCGCGAAAACACTCGACTTCGTCGTTGGTCCACGGTGTCTCGGGCGCCAATGGCATGCGAGAGCCGAAGCCTGGATTGTTGGTGAGCTTCCGCAACAGAAAGCTGTCTTCGACGCACTCGGAATCGATGAACGGCGTCCCACTCAGGCTTAGCTGGTCTACCAATGGGGCCAACGCCGCTTGCACCGTCGTTCCGGGGTCGGTTAGATCGAGCTCCATGCTGCTCTGAGTGCTGCCACTGGAATGACAGCTCCCCGCAGCAGGATCCCCCGCACAGCCCTCGAGCTTGGTGCGAAGCACGTCAGACTCGAACGCGGGATCGAAACAGGAGGTCGGCGTGTTCTCGCAAAGCTCCATAAACGGGGGTCCTCCGCTGCCGCTGTCGCCGCAGGCGATGAGCGAGGAAACCCCGAATGCTATGGTCATCATTTGAAGCTTGATCGTCCGTCTTTGAAGCATGTTCTTACTACCAGTGAAAGTGAAATTTTCTTGTTAGGGTCTAATCATGAGGGAAAATTCGAGCTCTTCCAAAAGAAAAATTCATTCCCCTTTCGCGCAGAGATCCTGACAGACAGGAGAGATAGTGCAAGCTCGATCACCAAGAAAATCGACCCTAAAGGTTTAGTTTCTTCCTGTATTACCTTGGAATACATCTAAATTTTAGGCCTGCAGGGTGTGTTTTCACATGTTAGGGTGTACGTTGTGACAATGAGCTACAGGTGCATCAACAGCAACCTCAAGGCTGGGGCGTTCGTTCTCTTGCTCGGGTCGGCATTGGCGGTGTCTGGCTGCAAAGACGATCCCACGCTCTTCGGGGGCTGCTCTACACAGAACGTGAACGCTTGCCCGACGTCTGAGGGTTTCGCCAATCCCTACGAGGGCCAGCTCGAGCTGCTGACGTGGACGGAGACTCTCCGCAAAGCCAGCCTCGAGCTCACCGGTCAACTACCGACCGAACAGCAGACGCGAGCGACCGACGACCTCGGCCAGGTAGGCCTCGAGGCATCGCTCGCCGAGTTGATGAGGGAGTCCGCTTTCGGCGATCGCATCATCGAGCTCTACAACGATAAGTTTCTCACCGACAAATACCTGGGTCGGGAAAATGCGATCGAGCTTCTCGACGAGGAGGTTTGGCCGAACCTTCGATGGTTCGAGCAAATGGGTGGAGAGAACGACGACGTCGCGCTCGTCACGAACGATTCGCTAGCGCGTGAGCCCCTCGAGCTGATCGCACACGTGGTGCGCGATGAGCGTCCGTTCACCGAGATCCTCACGGCTGACTATGCAATGCTCAACGGCTACTCTGGGCTCTCGCTGATCGGTCTACCCGAAATCCCGATCGGCATTGGTGAAGACCCCGAGGTTTTCAGAGCGGTCCAAGTACCCGGCATCCCTCACGCGGGCCTCCTCACTTCGCCGATGTTCCTCAACCGGTTTCCAACGAGCGACACGAACCGTAACCGCCACCGTTCTCGGATGGCGTATCTGTTCTTTCTCGACATCGACGTGAACCGTTTTGGCAGCCGACCGGTCGATGCCAGCGCTGACTTTGGGGAGAACCCCACCTTGAACAACCCGGATTGCACGGTCTGCCATACCACCGTCGATCCGGTTGCCGGCGTGTTCATGAACTGGAACGAAAGCGGCGAGTACGACGGCCGCGGAGACTGGTACGACGGCGAGATGCTCACGCCGGGCTTCAACGGAGAAGAGGTTCCTCAGGCGCAGCGACCGCGTGCCCTGCAGTGGTTCGCGCAGAGACTCGCGGAAAACCCGCGCTTTGCGCAGGCAACCGTCAAGACGGTCTTCGAAGGCCTAACGGGCCAGAAAGTGCTCGATCTTTCGGTGGGCTACGTGGTGCCGGCCATGGGCGGCGCGGGCGGTGCTGGCGGTACTGGCGGCGATATGGGCATGGGCGGTGCTGGTGGCATGGGCATGGGCGGTGCTGGCGGCATGGGCATGGGCGGTGCTGGCGGCATGGGCATGGGCGGTGCTGGCGGTACGATGCCTCCTCCTCCTCCTCCTCCACCGCTGCCGGAGATCGAACCCGAG
>JAOTYL010000010.1 GCA_029861865.1 Myxococcales bacterium
AACCCTGCACGATTGCGGTCGCGCCCTCGAGGTCGAACCGCCGTTCCCGCGCCCATTCCTTGATGCAGTGAACGACGCCTTGACCCGTGGCCTTCTCACGCCCTTCCGAACCGCCGGCGTTGATCGTCTTTCCCGTGACGACAGCACGTTGATCGTTCTTTTGGTAGGTGGGGCCCGTGTTCATGTACGTATCCATCATCCACACCATCGTCTTGGCGTTCGTGCCGACGTCGGGTGCGGGGATGTCGTGAGCCGGTCCGATATTGGTGCCTAGGGCGTGCGTGAATCGACGAGTGATCCGTCGAAGCTCATCTTCCGAGTGATCGCGAGGATTGAACTTGATGCCACCCTTGCCGCCACCAAAGGGAACGCCGAGGAGCGCGCACTTCCACGTCATCTGCATCGCGAGCGCTTTGAGCTCGTCGAGATTGACCGCTTGGTGATATCGCATGCCGCCCTTGTACGGGCCCATCACATTGTTGTGCTGGATACGGTAGCCCTTGAACACACGGTTGCGTCCGTCGTCCATTCGAACCGGAAAGTGCACGATGAGCTCGTTCTTCGGTTCTTCGAGGATCTCGCGGACGTGATCCGGCAAACCCATGACCTCGGACGCCTGGTCGAGGTAGCCCTGCACGACTTGGAAGAAGCCGAATTCCTCGAGCGCGGCCGACATCCCACCGATGCTACACCGTGTACTTGTCGGTCACCAATTGCGCGCAGAAAGTGCGTTCGACAGTTCCTGCGCGAAAGAAATACGCGACGCGATGAAAAGCGCTTTCAACTCGCAGAGCGAGCTTGTTTCCGCCAATTTCGCGCGGTTACAGTCGCTGCGACCGGGTGTCAGACGTCCGGCGCGACCTTTGCTTACCAACAGCGAGGAGGCAGCAATGAACGTACCGACGAGTGATCTGTGCCGCGAGTTGGAGGCGCGCGGAGTATCGCGCCGGGAGTTCCTGGGCTTCTGCTCCGCGATGGCCGTAATGATCGGTTTGCCGAAGAGCGCAGCCGCCGCGATTGCGGACGCGCTCGAGAACAAACCCAAACCCACATTGGTCTGGCTGGAGTTCCAAGACTGTGCTGGAAACACGGAGTCTTTTCTCCGTTCGAGCAAGCCAACCGCTGCTGAGGTCGTGCTCGACCTCCTCTCGATCGACTACCACGAGACGATTATGGCGGCGGCCGGACATCGAGCCGAGGAAGCGCTCGATTCGGTGGTGAAGAACAAGCAGGGCCAATACATCGCGGTTGTCGAGGGGTCGATCCCGACTGGAGCGAACGGTGCGTATTGCACGATCGGCGGCAAGTCCGCCCTCCAGATCGCAAACGAAGTGTGCAGCAATGCTGCGGCAGTCATTGCGGTCGGCACCTGCGCAACGTTCGGTGGGCTCCCCGCAGCGTCACCGAATCCGACAGGCGCGTTGGGGGTCGCCGACGCGGTTCCCGGGATCAAGACCCAGATCAATCTTTCGGCTTGCCCGGTGAACGCCGAAAACCTCACGGCGACCGTCGTGTACTTCCTGACCTATGGCCGCTGGCCGGCAACCGACGCCCTCAACCGACCGCTCTTCGCATACGGAAAGTCCATTCACGACAACTGCGAGCGGCGCGCGCACTATGACTCCGGTCAGTACGTCGAGCAGTGGGGCGACGAGGCTCACCGCCAGGGGCACTGCCTCTACAAGATGGGCTGCAAAGGGCCGGTGTCTTTCCAGAACTGCCCGAATGTCGGCTGGAACGACAACACCAGCTGGCCGATCGCCTGCGGCCACGGATGCATCGGCTGCGCCGAGCCTGATTTCTGGGACAAGATGACGCCCTTCTACGCCCACCTTCCGGGTTTCCCGGGCTTTGGAAAGGCCTCGAACATCGATAAGGTCGGCTTCTGGGGCACCGTCGGCGTCGCGGCTGCGTTCGGAACGCACACCCTGATTCACCTCGGCAAGAAGCTGGTCGGTTCTGGAGGCGAAGACAAGCCCGCAGACCCTACCAAAGGCTCGGAAGGAGGTGACGCATGACTCATATCGTCGTCGATCCGGTAACGCGCATCGAAGGTCACCTACGCATCGAGGCAGAGGTCGATGGAGGTCAGGTTTCGAACGCCTGGTCGTCCTCCACGATGTTCCGAGGGATCGAGATCATCTTACAGGGCCGCGACCCACGCGATGCGTGGGCCTTTACTCAACGGATCTGCGGAGTCTGCACGACGGTGCACGCGATCGCTTCGATTCGCGCCGTCGAAAATGCCATCGGCGCGAAACCGCCACCGAACGCCCGCATCTTGAGGAACCTGATCATCGCGTCGCAGTGCATTCAGGATCACGTCATCCATTTCTATCATCTGCATGCGCTCGATTGGGTCGACATCGTGTCCGCACTGAAGGCCGACCCGGCAGGGACGTCCACGCTCGCTCAATCGATCTCGAACTGGCCCAAGTCGAGCACGACGTACTTCAAGGGGATCCAAGACCGCATCAAGGGGCTCGTGGACCGCGGGCAGCTCGGCCCGTTTGGCAACGCCTATTGGGGTCATCCCGCATACAAGCTTCCGCCGGAGGCCAATCTCATGGCGGTCGCACACTACCTCGAGGCCCTCGATTGGCAGCGCGAGTTCATCAAGATGCATGCGATTCTGGGCGGGAAAAACCCACATCTGCAGAGCTTCTTGGTTGGAGGGATGGCAACGCCGGTCGACCCGAATGCTCAGGCCGCCCTCAACGTGCATTCGATCGCCGCCTTCAAAGACATGATCGCTGGCGCGAAGCAGTTCGTGAGCCAAGTCTACATCCCGGACCTGTTGGCCGTCGCTTCGTTCTACAAAGACTGGGCTGGGTACGGCGCCGGCGTCGGGAACTACATGGTCTACGGCGAGTACCCACTGAACGACGAGTCGAACTCTCCGCTCTTCATTCCATCCGGCATCATCCGTAACCGCGACATCTCGAAGGTGGAAGCGTTCGATGCGTCGAAGATCACGGAGCACATCAAACACTCCTGGTACGACTACGCGGAGGGAGACGACAAAGCACTTCATCCGTCGGCGGGCGAAACCAAGCCGAACTACACCGGGCCGGAGCCACCGTACGAGCGTCTCAACACTTCGGAGAAGTACTCGTGGCTGAAATCCCCGCGCTATGACGGCGTGCCGATGGAGGTGGGGCCACTCTCTCGGATGTTGGTCTCATACGTCCAGGGGCACGAGCAGGTGACCGGCTTGGTCAATGCCGTGCTCAAAAAGCTCGAAGTCGGACCCGCTGCCCTGTTCTCGACCCTCGGTAGAGTTGCCGCGCGCGGTATCGAAACGCAGATCCTCGTCGACAAGATCGGCGATTGGGTCGACGAGCTCGCGGCCAACATGGGAAGCGGAGAGCTCCGAATCCACGACAATAGCAAGTGGGAGCCGAGCTCCTGGCCGAAGGAATCGACGGGTGCTGGCTTCCACGAGGCGCCACGCGGCGCGCTCGGTCACTGGGTGCACATCAAGGACGCCAAGATCAACCGCTATCAATGCGTCGTCCCGAGCACTTGGAACGCCGGGCCGCGCGATGCGGGCGATACTCCTGGGCCCTACGAAGCCGCCCTGGTAGGAACACCGGTCGCGGATCCCGAGCAACCGATCGAGATCCTTCGCACCGTTCATTCGTTCGATCCCTGCATGGCCTGCGGTGTGCACGTGGTCGACACGGGAGGGCGCGAGGTCACTCGCGTGAAGGCGAGATGACCCCGCCGACGACAACGGCCGGAGGTGCACGGCCCGAGGTCAGCTATCGAGCCAAAGACGAGACCGGAGGGCTCGAGCGTGTCTACGTGTGGGATGCCGTCGTGCGCCTGACGCACTGGATCATCATGCTCGCGATCCTGATCCAGGCGGTCACGGGCATCTACATCGGAAGGCCCTTCTTCATCCCCGCCGGCGCAGAAGACCAACAGTTCGTCATGGGGACGATGAAGGTCGTCCATTCGTATACCGCCATCGTGTTCACGCTCGCGGTGCTGGTCCGTGTCGGCTGGATGTTCGTCGGCTCGTACTACGCGCGATGGCACCAATTCGTGCCGGCAAGCGCGCGCCGCCGCCGCGACGTGTGGAGCATGCTCAAGTTCTACACCTTCCTGAGTCGCGAGCCCCCTTTGAACGTTGGGCATAACCCCCTTGCAGGGCTCACCTATCTCCTCGTGTTCGCGCTCTACTTCACGATGATCGTGACCGGGCTTGCCCTGTACTCCGTCGGGGCGGGGGTGTCTTACATGAAGATGTGGGACTTCCTCCTGCCGATCCTAGGCGGCGCGCAGACTGCACGGTGGATCCATCACATCGCGATGTGGCTGCTCCTCGGCTTCTTCGCCCACCACATCTGGAGCGCGATTCTGGTCTCGCGGTCCGAGGGACACGGCCTCATCGATTCGATGTTCAGCGGTTACAAATTTCTTCCTCGGTCATGGCGCAAACGCGATGAGTGAGCGAACGCCGGTGCTGGTGCTCGGGCTTGGCAACGTGGTTTGCCAAGACGATGGCGCGGGCATCGCGGCGATCCACAAGCTCCTCCGGGAGTACGAGCTTCCGGAGGGCGTGTTGGCGCTCGACGGCGGCACGCTTGGGCTGTCGCTCTTGCCGCTCGTGGACAGCGCCGATCAGGTGATCATGGTCGACGCGATTCGCGCTGAGGGGCCGCCTGGAACGCTCGTCAGGATCGAGGGCGACGAAGTGGCTCCTGCGGTGTACGAGCGCTTGTCACCCCATCAAATCGGGGTCGCGGACCTGCTCGCGGGAGCAAGCCTCCTCGACCGCTACCCGAACCGTGTGGTGTTGATCGGCGTGGTTCCAAAAAGCATCGACCTCGGCCTCGGCCGTACCGAAGCGGTCGAAGCCAGCATTCCCGAGCTCGTCGAGCGGGTCGTAGAGGAGCTTCGCGCGATCGGATATCCGCCGGTTCGACGATTGGATCGCCATGAGAACAGCACGAGGAGCGTTGATCATGTCGCTCGCACTCTCGGCGTGTAACGGGGGTGATGGGCGCCTCCCGACTGATTATCGGAACCTCCCGGTGCCGGCCGATCTGCTCGCCTCAGACGAAGCACGCGAACGCGGGCGCGAAATCTTCCGTGAGAAATGTGCGCTGTGCCACGGCGTGCGTGCCGATGGAAACGGCGTGCGCCAGGAAGGACTTTCGGCGCGGCCGGTCAGCTTTCAAAGCAAAGAGTGGCGTGCAAGTGCAACGCCGCGCGGCGTCTACGCGGTCGTCAGCGAAGGCAAGCGTGGAACCTCGATGCCCGGGTGGCGCACCCTGACGGATCAAGAAAAGTGGGAGGTCGTCACCTACGTCTTGAGCGTTTCAGGAGACGGGCCATGAACGAGGGATGCCGAATCGAAGTTCGCGGCACCGTGCAAGGGGTTGGCTTTCGACCTTGGGTGTACCGGTTGGCGCGCCGCGCAGGCTTGGCTGGCCGCGTGTGGAACCATCCCGAAGGAGTGACGATAGAAGCGTTTGGAGGCTCGGGGTCGCTGGAGTCGTTTGTTCAATGGTTACGTGACGATACGCCTGCCTCTGCCCGAATCCGAGAGCTGCGCCTCTCGAAGATCCCGCTGGAGGTGGCCGAGGACTTCGTGATCGAGCCAAGCGAAGGGGTCGGCGCCCGGGCTCTTTCGATTCCGCCGGATCTCGCCACCTGCGACAAGTGTGAAGAGGAGGTGCTCGACCCGAACGATCGTCGGTACCGATATCCTTTCACGAACTGCACAGAGTGCGGTCCGCGCTTCACGATCACGACGGATGTTCCCTACGATCGATCCGCGACGACCATGCATGAGTTCATCCTGTGCCCATCGTGCGAGCGCGAGTTTCACGATGTCATGGACCGTCGGTTTCATGCGCAGCCCAATGCCTGCCCAGAGTGTGGACCAAGGCTCTCTTTGTGCGAGCCGGATGGCACGCAGATGATTCTCGACGACCCGCTTGCGACGGCAGTCGGCTTGCTTTGCGACGGAGCGATCCTCGCGATCAAAGGGTTGGGCGGGTTTCATCTGGCATGCGACGCTTCCAATGCGCGCGCGGTTCAAGAACTTCGCATGCGAAAGCATCGAGACGAAAAGCCGTTCGCCGTGATGGTGCGTGACCTCGCGGTAGCAGCCTCACTTGCGAGCCTGACGACCGAAGAGAAATTGCTGCTGGCGTCCCAAGAGAGGCCGATCGTCTTGGTCGAGCGCCGTCCCGATGCTACACTCGCCACAGAGGTGGCCCCGGAATCCCCTGTTTTGGGGCTTTTCCTGCCCTATACGCCGCTCCACCACCTGCTCCTTCGCGAAGTCGATCGCCCACTGGTCATGACCTCGGCCAACATCGCGGGCGAGCCGATCTGCAAGGATAACGCCGAGGCCGTCGTACGACTCGGAGGTATCGCAGATGCCCTTTTGGTCCACGACCGCAACATTGCGATGCGTTGCGACGATTCGGTCGCTCGGGTGATCGCGGGCAAAGCGACGGTTCTGCGTCGCTCGCGCGGTTTCGTTCCAAGGCCATTCCAGTTGAAGGAGGCGGTCGACCGCCCGGTGCTCGCCTGCGGTGCACACCTCAAGAACACCTTTTGCATCGCCGTAGAAGACACCGCGTACTTCGGGCCACACATCGGAGACCTCGAAACGCTCGCGTCGATGGAGTTTTTCGAGGAGGCGGTCGACCGCATGCAAACGATCCTCTCGGTCGAGCCAAAAGTGGTCGCTCACGACCTGCACCCCGGTTATATGTCGACGCGTTACGCAAAAACGCGGTGGGCTTCAGAGACGATCGGCGTGCAGCACCACCACGCCCACGTGGTGAGCGCGATGGCCGAGCATGGCCTACGAGGACCGGTGCTTGGAATCGCTTACGACGGGACGGGTTACGGGAACGACGGCACCGCTTGGGGTGGTGAGGTCTTACTCTGTTCCACCGGTCATTTCAGGCGCTTGGCGACGTTTCGACCGATCAAGCTACCCGGCGGGAACCGCGCGATGCGTGAGGTCTGGCGAGTGGCGCTCAGCCTGCTCCACGACGCCTTCTCCGGGGACGCACCGGTCGATGATCTTCAACTCTTTCAAGCGATCCCCGACGAATCGATTCGAGTAGTGGCACAGATGGTCGGCCGCGATCTCAACGCCCCTCCAGCACATGGCATCGGCCGCTACTTCGACGCGGTCGGAGCGTTGGTCCTCAATCGACCGGGCGCGACATTCGAAGGACAGGTGGCGGTAGCTTGGAACGTGATCGCGGATCTGACCGAGCGCGCCTCGTATCCGTTCGAGATCGACCGAACGGGACTGCTCCACGTCGTCGACCTGCGAACGATGGTGCGTGCGATCGTCGAGGATCTCACCACCAACGTGGCGGCGAGCACGATCTCGGCGAAGTTCCACAACACGCTGATCAAAGCGACCGCCACGGTCGTGCGCGGCTTGGGCGACGTCATCGGGCGGCCACCGGTGGTGCTTACCGGAGGCGTGTTTCAAAACCCGATCCTGACCGAGGGCGTTCTGGCTGAATTGCGGAATGAATTCAAATGCTTCACGCATTCTCAGGTGCCACCAGGAGACGGTGGGCTCGCCCTCGGACAGGTATTGATCGCGAATGCGATCGCGGCGGAAGGGTCAACCCCATGTGCTTAGGTGTTCCAGGGAAGGTCGTCGACGTCGACCGTGATCGCAACACCGCGACGGTCGACTTTTGGGGCGTGAAGAAAGAGGTGCGCCTCGAGGTTTGTGACGCGCCGGTGGCACCGGGCGACTACATTCTGAACCACGTTGGGTTTGCGATTCGACGCATTCCACCCGAGGAGGCGGTCGAAACCCTCGCGCTCTACGACGAGCTCTTGCGTCTCGCGGATGACCAAGACCTGATGACCCAGGACGTGCGGTCCGAGATCGATGCGGCACCCTACGCGACGGCTTCAGCGAAGGAGGCCTACGATGCGTCCGAATGACGCGCTTCAGCAGCTGAAGTTTCGCGATCCGGTTCGGGCGCGCGCGCTCCGGGACGCCCTCGAGCGCCTGGTGTGGAGGGCCGATCATGCTCCCGTTTCTGTGATGCACGTCTGCGGGAGCCACGAGCAGGCGATCGCGAAGTTCGGCCTGAGAGCAGCGTTTCCCCGTGATCTACAGGTGATCATGGGCCCAGGCTGTCCGGTTTGTGTGACGGATGTGCCAGAAGTGGACGAAGCGGTAGCCCTCGCCAAGCAGGGGGTACGGATCGCGTCCTACGGCGACATGCTTCGCGTGCCGGGAACCTCGCAATCGCTCGCCGACGCCAAGGCCGACGGCGCTCAGGTCGACGTGGTTTACAGCGTCACTCAAGCGGTCGATCTCGCTCGTGATACAGACGAGGAGTTGGTTTTCTTTGCGTCGGGTTTCGAAACGACCGCAGTCGCAACCGCGGCTGTCTTGCTCGACGACCCGCCCGACAACTTCTCGGTTCTCTCCGCTCACAAGTACATCCCCCCGGTCATGGAGATCGTAGCGGAGATGCCGGAAACCAAGATCGAAGGCTTCCTCGCTGCGGGACATGCGGCCACGATCACCGGCTCAGCGGTGTTCGAGAAGTTCGTCGAACGCCACGGCCTGCCGGTCGTGGTGGCGGGCTTCGAGCCCTTGGACGTTCTTGCGGGTCTCGTTCGACTGCTCGAGCTCATCAACGCAGGGGAGGCCAAGGTCGAAAATGCCTATCCTCGATGCGTCACGAGGGAAGGCAACGCGCACGCTCAGGAGCTTCTTTGGCGTGTTTTTCGGCCTACCGGAGGCCGTTGGCGAGGCATCGCGCACGTGCCCAACGGAAACCTCCGATTGCGGGACGAGTTCGCCCATTACGACACGAGGAAGCGCTTCACGATCGACGCGTCTGCGTTGTGGAGCTACGCCCCGCCGAAGCTCGTTCAACAATGCCAGTGCGGAGACATCATGGCCGGGATTGCCTCCCCCTCGGACTGTGCGCTGTTCGGCAACGAGTGTACGCCCGACACCCCGGTCGGCGCGTGCATGGTGAGCGCCGAAGGCACCTGCAAGATCTGGCATCAGTACGGCGGCCACCCCGATCTCAGCTCGATGAAGCGAGGTGTCGCATGACGCGAAACGCCCGCTTCATCGACGAACGCATCACGCTGAAGTACGGCACCGGCGGTGGCGCGATGCGCGCGCTGATCGAGCAGATCTTCGCCAAGGGCCTCGGCGACCTGGGAGAGGGAAACATCGGTTTGGCCGCGATGGACGACGGTGCGGCGATCCGGCTGGGCGATCGCTACCTCGTGATCACGACCGACTCTCACGTGGTCCAGCCGATCGTCTTTCCGGGAGGCGACATTGGAAAGTTGGCGGTCGCCGGAACCGTCAATGATCTCGCGATGATGGGAGCCACCGATCCGCTCGCGCTCACCTGCGCTGCTATCGTCGAAGATGGTTTCTCCCGTGAGATGCTGAAGAGTATCTGGGAGTCGATCCGCGCGAGCTGCGAGGAGGCCGGGACCACGATCGTGACCGGGGACACGAAAGTCATGGGACACGGCGAGCTCGACGGCCTGGTGTTGAACACGACCGGCGTTGGCATCACCGACCGAATCGTGACCGATGCGGGGCTCGAGCCTGGGGATCAGATCTTGGTGACAGGAACGATGGGTGACCACGGCTTGGCGATCATGGCGACGCGAAACGAGCTCGCCTTGGAAACCGAGCTCGTCTCGGACGTGGCTCCGATCAACGCCATGGTTCGCCGAGCGCTCGAGGCCGGAGGCGATGGGATCATCGCGCTGAAGGATCCCACGCGCGGTGGCTTGTCGAGCGCCCTGCACGAGATGGCCGAGAAGAGCGGGGTTGGAATCGTGATCGACGAGCCGTCGATCCCGTTGCGCGACGAGGTTCGTGCGGTCGGTGAGCTGCTTGGCATCGACCCGCTGGTGTCGGCGAACGAAGGAAAGGCAGTATTTGGCGTTCGGCCTGAAAGCGCGGCCGGCGTTCTCGACGCGATCCGTTCGCACCCGCTCGGGCGGAACGCTGCAATCGTTGGCGAATGCGTGGCTGAGCGACCCGGGTTCGTCGTGCTCGACACTGGGTTTGGGAGCCGTTTGCTCTCAGAGGCTGAAGGCGAGCTCCTACCGAGGATCTGCTGACATGACCGAGATGAAACACATCCGAGTCGAACGACGAGGTCCCGTGGGCATCTTGACGATCGCCCGCCGCGAGCGACTGAACTCTCTCGATGTCGAGACGGCTCAAGACTTCAGGAAGGCCGGCCTCCGACTCGCGCGGGACAAAGAGGTCCGTTCAGTCTTGATCCGTGGCGAAGGCGGCGTGTTCTGTAGCGGCGCCGATCTCAAGTACATCCGCGACGGAGGGGACGACTCCGACCTCGGCTACCTGCAGCCAGGCACTCGCAAACCTAGAGAAGGCTACGGAGAGATCTTCAAACAGATCCTCGAATACATCCACAGCACGATCTCGGAGATTCGGCGCGCGCCAAAGCCGTTCATCGCTGCGGTCGATGGCCCTGCAGCGGCGGGGGGTTTCGGGATCGCCATGAGTTGCGACCTGGTCGTTGCGTCGGAGCGCGCGTGGTTCGAATGGGCCTACTTCAAGACGGGCCTGACCGGTGCGGAAAGCTCCACCTTCTTTTTGCCGCGTTTGCTGGGGCTGCGAAAGGCGCTCGAGCTCGTGTTGCTGAACCCGCGTCTGTCGGCTCGAGAGGCCCTGGAATGGGGCCTGATCAACCGCGTTTTCCCCGAAGATTCCTTCGACGAGAAAGCTCTCAAAATCGCTGCTCAGCTCGCCGAAGCCCCGACGTCCGCGGTCGGCGCAGCCAAGAACCTCCTCAACCAGGCGGCCGGGATGGACCGGCTCGACGTGCACCTCGACGCCGAACTGACCGAGCTCGCACGCATTGCCGATGGGCCGAACTTTGCCGAGGGCATCGCTGCGTTTTTCGAAAAGCGCGCACCACGTTTCGAAAGTGAGGTATGACGTGCACGAGTACTCGATCGTCGGTTCCCTCATCGACCGCGTGCAGCAAGAAGCAGTGCTTCACGGGAGCACGCGAGTGCATCGTCTCCACGTGAAGATCGGCGAGCTCGCCGGTGTCGAGCTCGATCTACTGAAGACGGCGTTCGACACTTTTCGTGAGCGGACGATCTGTGAAGGCGCGGAGCTGGCAATCGACTCAGTTGCCGCGGTGTGGGCCTGTCCGAGTTGTGACCGTGCCATCGCGAGAGGTGCCGTGTTGCGGTGCGATACCTGTGGACGTCCCGCACGGATGATTCACGGCGACGAGATCATCCTCGAACGAATCGAAATGGAGGCCCCCGATGTGTGAGACCTGTGGATGCGGCGACCCCGAGATCGTCCCGGTCGAGGTGCAGGAGCGGATCCTCTCCGACAACGACGCTCAGGCAGCTCATAACCGTCATCATTTCGGAGACTTAGCGGTTCTCGCGATCAATCTGATGGGCTCGCCCGGAGCGGGTAAGACGGCGGTTCTCGAGGCCACCGCCCGAGCAGCCGGAGGGAGGCTTCGTCTCAGAGCGGTGAGCGGCGACCTCGCAACCGATCGCGACGCCGACCGGTTGAACGCCGCAGGGATTCGGTCGACCACGATCACCACTGGCTCGGCTTGCCACCTCGACGCGCGGCTGGTGCATCACGCCCTACATCACGCGCCGTGCTCGGATTGCGATGTGTTCTTCATCGAGAACGTAGGAAACCTCGTTTGCCCCGCGATCTATGATCTCGGCCAAGCTGCGAATGTCGTCGCGCTTTCGGTCACGGAGGGCGAAGATAAACCGTTGAAGTACCCGGTGATGTTTCAGAAGGCAGACCTCGTGTTGCTGACCAAGGTCGACTTGATTCCTCACTTGGACTTCGACGTCGACGCCGTCGAAGACGCCCTTTCGAGAGTCATGCCCGACGCAAAGCTCCTGAAGGTCTCTGCAAAGACGGGCGAAGGCATCGACGCATGGCTCGAGTGGCTTGAGGTCCGTCGGCCGGCGCGACGTTTGGACGCCAAATCGCTCGACCATCACGGGCACCACGATCACTCCCTTGAACACGGTCATGAGCACAGTCATGAGCACAACTAGCCTTTTTGCCACCCTCACGATGGCCGCTATCACCGTGGGATCATTGCATTCTCTGGCGCCGGATCACTGGGTCCCCATCGCGGCCGTCGCGCGCGCGCGAAGCTGGTCGCGCGGCCGCACGGCTCGGGTGGCCCTTCTTTGTGGTCTCGGCCATGTGACGATCTCGGTGCTCCTCGGCCTGCTGGCGTTGATGTTTGGAGCGCACTTGTTCGAGTCACTTGGCGAGAAGATGGAGTCGGTGGCAGGGCTTCTTCTGATCGGCTTCGGAGTGGCGTACGCAGTTTGGGGTTTTCGGCACTCGGTCGCTCACCGCCTGCACGGTCATCACCACCATCACTACGATCACGTCCACGATGCATCGCGCGCGTCGACTTGGTCGTTGTTTTTGATCTACTGTGCAGACCCCTGCGTCGCGGTCATTCCGATCTTGTTTGCGGCTGCTCCTCTCTCCAGCATCGAGGCAGCGTCGATCGTGGTCGCGTACGAAGCGGCGACGATTGGAACGATGGTCGCCCTGGTAGCGGTGGCCCATTCAGGCGCCCGTCTCTTCAAAGGCAAATGGCTCGAGCGTTACGGCGATAGCGCCGCCGGTGCCTTGATCGTCGCCACAGGCGTGATGGTCGCGGTGCTCGGCTGGTAATTAACCCCTGTAAAAAGGGGACTGTCCCCTTTTTTCGAGCAAATCTGGGGCGGCTGGGTCTATAACCAGACGCTATGCCGAAATTCAAGCCAGCCGGGCGGCGAGGATTCCTCACCGCTCTCCTCGTAGTGAGCCTCTCCGGATGCACCCAGGTCAATGCCGGAAACCTGGGCGTGGTGACCAAATGGGGGGAGATCCAAACCGACCCTCTCCCAGAGGGCATCTACTTCCGGACACCGGTCAAAACCCAGATCATCAACATCTCCGCGCGCGTTCACAAGATCCTCGCGAGCTCCACCGCGTCGTCGAAAGACCTCCAGGTCGTCTCGACCCAGATCGCCCTCAACTACCGCCTCGACCCGCTCCAGATCGTCGAGATCTTCCGAAACATCGGAACGCGGGTGGTCGTCGAGGGCACCATCATCGATCCCGCTCTGCAGGAGTCGGTCAAGAAGGCCACCGCGCAGTACACGGCCGAGCAGCTGATCACCAAGCGCCAGGAGGTCAAAGAGGCGATCGCGCTGAACATCACGGCTACCCTCGGAAAGAGCAAGATCGTGGTGACCGAGCTGTCGATCACGGACTTCCAATTCGCCCCCGAATACCAGGCGGCGGTGGAAGCGAAGCAGGTCGCCGAACAGCGCGCGTTGACCGCGAGGAACGACCTGGCACGGATCAAAGTCGAGGCCGAGCAAGTGGAGGCGAAAGCCGAGGGCGACGCGCTGGCCATGCTGGCGAGGGCCGGGGCCGAAGCGAAAGCGCAAGAGCTCCTGAAGCGGACGATCACGCCGGACATCGTCTACCTGAGGGCTGTCGAGAAGTGGGACGGAACCCAGCCCCTGGTCGTCGGGGAAGGCGGCGCGATCATCGATCTAGGTCAGATCAAGCGGGCTGCCGGGCGCTAAGGAGGCGCGGGGTCAGCTTTCAGCCGGGATCAGCCGCCGAACCCAGCGATGAACGTCCCGTAAGCCCACGTCGCGGGGGCGGTGAACACCAGCGCATCGACGCGGTCTAGGAGACCCCCGTGGCCAGGAAGGATGCCGCCACTGTCCTTGACGCCGCTACTGCGTTTCAGCACCGACTCGAAGAGATCGCCACCCTGCCCCGCAACACCGCCGATCACGCCGAGCGCGATCGCATCGACCGCAGGCAACGCAGGCACGAAGAAGCTGATGACCAGCGCGCAGAAAACCGAGCCGGCTAGGCCAGCTCCGGCGCCCTCGAGGGTCTTTTTGGGAGAGATCCGCGGAGCGAGCTTGGTTTTCCCGAACTTGCGGCCGAAGAAATACGCCGAGGTGTCGCTTCCCCAGGCTAGGGCGAACGCGAGTAGGACCCACGCGCCCGTCGGCGGGAAGTCACGCACCAAGTCCACAGTTGCGAGCGTCCCGCCAACGTACACGGGTGTCGCGAGCGACCAGCCGATGTGAACGCTCGCGTTGTGAAGCGGGTCTTCGCGCAGCAGTGCGAGCAACATCGTTGCGAGAATCAAGAGCAGCACCACGCCATACACCTGTTCGACCGAATCGAGAAAGATCAACGAAGACGCGAATGCCACGGAAGAGATCGATCCCCAAAGGCAGAGGCTGCGCGAAGACGGGACCTTCATCGCCATCACCTCGTAACCGCCTACCGCGATCGCCGCCAAGATGAACACGTGCCAGACCCAACGCCACCACGGCAAGTCGGCCGGATCCCAAAACATCATGAACAAGATCAGCGGGATCAGCGGAACGACGGTGGCGACACGAAGGGCAGTGCCCGAGAGTCGCTTGCGCATCGGCAGGTCTTCTTCGACGGTTTCGGTCACACCGCGCTCTCTAGGCTGCTCTGCGGTAAGGGAGCGTCGACCGCCTCACAGTCGTCGGGTATGAGACCGAAACGCCGTTCGCGTTTCTGATAGCAACCCACGGCATCATACAGCGAATTCGCGCCAAAATCGGGCCAGAGCTCGTCGGTGAAGTGAAGCTCCGCATAGGCCGCACCCCAAGGCAAGAAGTTGCTCATCCGCTGCTCGCCGCCGGTGCGGATCAGCAAGTCGACGGGACCGACCTTCATCGATGCCAGTTCATCCTCGAGCGTAACGCTGTCGATTGTTTTTGGGTCGAGCGTTCCGTTTGCAACGCGATCGGCAAGCGTGCGGACTGCGTCGACCATTTCTTCACGGCCTCCGTACGAGAGTGCAAGCGTCAGCGTCATGCCATCGTATTGCTCGGTATCCGCCATCAACGCCCGCAGCCGTGCACGCGCACGTGTCGGCAATTTATGAAGACGTCCGATCGCAGACAAACGGATCTCATTGTCGACCAGCTCGTCGCGTTCGGAGACCAAGTGCTCGCACAAGAGATCGACGAGGGCGTCGACTTCGTCCTGTGGGCGATCCCAGTTTTGCTCGCTGAACGCGTAAAGTGTCAACGCGGGAATGCCGAGTCGCCTCGCGGCCCGCATGACATCGCGCACCGCATCCGCACCACGCGCATGCCCCGCCGTGCGCGGTTGCCCCCGCGCTTGTGCCCAACGCCCGTTGCCGTCCATGATGATCGCGACATGCTGCGGGAGTCGGCTGACGTCGACCAAGCCCATGGCGAGCGAGTATCATGGGCCTCACGGCCCAGCAAGAAGGGCGCTCTTCCTCGATCGGCCCGTCGCGAAAATGGCATGGTTAGACCTAGAAAATGACAAGATTGGCATGAAAAGTGGAAAGAAAGAGCCCGGTACGCGCACTTGGGCGTGTGCTTCAATTGAAACCCGAAGCTTGATGGTTATTCTGGCTCGTCATGGCTGACCGCGATTTCTACAAGATCCTGGGCGTATCGCGGAATGCGAGCTCCGAGGAGATCAAGAAGGCCTATCGCAAGCTTGCGAAAGAGCTGCACCCTGATCGCAACCCGGACAACAAAGAGGCTGAGGAGCGCTTCAAAGACGTCTCAGGAGCTTATGACGTTCTCTCAGACGAGAAGAAGAAGAAGCTCTACGACGAGTTTGGAGAGGTGGGCCTTCGCGAGGGCTTCGACCCCGAGGCCTATCATGCTGCGACGCAGGGGGTGGGCGGTTTTGGAGGCGGCGGGTTCGGCGGAACGGGTGGTTTCGACTTCAGCGAAATCTTCGGCGGCGGCGTCCGGGGCGGCGGAGCCCGAGGTGGTGGCGTCCCAGGCGGCGGTCCGTTTCGGGTCAACCTCGAGGACCTTTTCGGCGGGGCATCTGGAGCTTATGTGCGGGCGCCGCGGCCCGGCGCAGATCTCGCCTCCGAGGTCACGATCGACTTCCGGGATGCGGTGATCGGGTGCACGAAAGAGCTCAGCCTCCGGTCGTCCGAGGGCGGGGAACGAACGCTCAAGGTCCGAATCCCAGCTGGGGTCAAGAACGATGGCAAGATCCGCCTCCGGGGGCAGGGCGGCCTCGGGACCAACGGCGGCCCTGCAGGTGACCTAGTGCTGAAGGTGAAGGTTCGAAAGCACCCATTTTTCTCGATGCGGGGGAGGCAGCTTCACGTTCGAGTGCCGGTCACGCCGCTCGAGGCCTACGCTGGCGCCAAAGTGAGCGTGCCGACGCCGATCGGAAGCGTGACGCTTGCGATCCCGCCGGGCTCTCAAAACGGTGCGAAGCTGAGGATTCGAGGAAAGGGGATCGAAGCCAAGGGGAAACCGCGTGGCGACCTGATCGCCCACCTCGAGATCAGACTTCCCAAAGGGCGATCCGGCGAGGTCGAGAAGGCGCTGGAGACCGTACAAGAGGCGTTCGATACCGATCCGCGCGCAGAGTTGGTGCTCTGAGGCTCCGGACGCTCCCGGATTGTTTCACGTGCAACGTTGCACGTGGAACGCCGGTCGAAGACGCGGTTTGACCCCCCATTGCCGCTGGGCTTAGATCCGGCGTGGCGCGGTTCCGGGAACAGATCAGGGCGAGCCTCCGAGAGCTCGAGGAGGCGGGCCTCCTTCGCCGTCCCTTGGGAATCGAGGGTCCGCAGGGGCCAGAGATCCAAATCGACGGTCGGGCCGTGCTCTGTTTCTGCTCGAACAACTACCTCGGCCTGGCCGACCATCCGGACCTACTGGCAGCGGCTGACCAACGCGAGGGATACGGCGCTGGCGCCTCCCGGCTGATCACGGGAACGATGAGCGCCCACCAAGAAGCGGAAAGAGCGCTCGCCGATTTCGTATCCGCGCCCGCGGCGGCCCTCTTCTCCAACGGGTACGCCGCCAACCTGGGAACGATCCAGGCCCTGGTCCGCGAAGGCGATGCGGTCTTCAGCGACGCCCTCAACCACGCAAGCCTGATCGACGGCTGCCGCCTCTCGCGCGCGTCGATCCATGTCTATCGGCACAGGGACATGGAGGATCTCGAATCGCTGTTGCTCACCCATCGTGCCCGGGCAGACCGAGCTTTGATCGTCACCGATTCCCTCTTCTCAATGGATGGGGTCGCGGCACCGCTTCGCGACCTTGCCGGGCTCGCACGCTCGCACGATGCTGGACTTCTCGTGGACGAAGCCCACGCTCTCGGGGTCTTCGGCCCGGACGGCAGTGGTCTATGCGCAGCCGCAAAGGTCGTGCCCGATGTGCTGATCGGCACACTCGGAAAAGCGTTCGGTGGCGCTGGCGCTTTCCTCGCTGCCACCGAAGAGATCGTCTCGCTCGTGCAGAACCGTGCAAGAAGCTATGTCTACTCGACAGCTCCACCACCATCGATGGCACGGGCTGCGCTTGCGGCGCTCTCCCTCGTTCGGCGCGCCTCCGACGCGCGGGCGACCCTCCTTCGGCACGCCGCCAGACTGCGCACCGGCCTTCGCGATCTCGGGTACGAAGTTCCACTCGGCGAGAGCCAAATACTTCCGGTGATGATCGGCGACAACGATCGTACAATGCGTTTGTCTGCGAGACTTCTCGAACAAGGGGTTTTCGTGCAAGGAATAAGACCACCGACGGTTCCTCGAGGCACAGCGCGTCTTCGGCTTACCCCGATGGCGACACATCGGCCGGATCAAATCGACCAAGCGATCGCGGCGTTCGCGAGGTTGGCGCCAAGCGACTAGGAGGCGAACGAGATGCAGGGCACGTTCATCACAGCAACCGGCACGGGAGTCGGCAAGACGTGGCTCGCATGCGCGCTTGCAACCGCCTGTGTCCAACGCGGAAAGCGGGTGGCCGCCATGAAGCCGATCGAGACAGGGTGCGATCCAGAGCCCCGAGACGCGATCGCACTCGCGCAAGCTTGCGGCAACGATTCGCTCGCGAATGCCTCGGGCTTTTATCGCGCCAAAGATGCCCTTGCGCCCTACGCCATTGAGAGGCGCGGCGGCCCCAAGGTGGGTTCGCTGCGCGCGCTCGCAAAACGAATTCGCGAGCTTGGCAAAGAGGCAGACTATTCGATCGTCGAAGGGATTGGTGGCGTGTTGGTTCCCATCGATCGAGAGCACACGATCGCGGATCTCGGCGCGCTCCTCGACCTCCAGACAGTCGTGGTCGCACGCAACGATCTCGGTGTGCTCTCGTATACGCTCACCGCGATGGAAGCATTGCGTCGACGAAAGATCTCGGTGCGAGCGATCGTTCTCAATCACGTCGAACGGAGCAGCAGACAAGACCTGAGTCGCCTCTCGAATCGAGAAGTTCTCGCCGACTACTTTCCCCGCATTCCGGTGCTGCGGGTGCCTCGGGTACAGAGCGAGAATGACCTCGTGGATGCGGCCGTCGAGCTATACAACACCCTGAAGATCTAAGCGTTCTTTCGCGTAGCTAAAATGATACGCACCTAGAACTTTCCTGATACCTCGATGCCGGTCGGGGTGATCGTCCAGGCGGTTTCGCGGTTCTTCTTCGTGCGCTTATAACTCACCGCAAACCAAGTTGCGCTTCCTGCGAGAGCGGCGATGCCGAGACCGCCGTATACCCACGTCCACGCCGTCGCGGAGTGTTGGGTAACGCAAATGCCGCCAACTTCTTCTTTGCACGAGCCATCGCGCGCGAGCCCGACCGCCATCGCTGCAACTCCTGCTCCGCCTATCGCCGCGAGCGCCGAGCCACCCCCGATCGTCGATGCCGGAAGCGTCGCGCCGTCCGGTTGCTTGGCAGTCGAACCTGATGCTTCGTATCGAACTGTGGCGTGGACGAGCGCACGTTCGGTAGCCTCGCGCTCTTCGATCGATGCACGAAGCGCGTCGATTCGTTCGCGCACCTCGACTTCGCGTTCAGGCGTTTCGCTCGCCTCGAGATACTCCTCGAACGCCTCGAGCGCTTCGTCTTCTCGTTGTAGCCGGTCGGCCGCGACGCCGATGTTGTATTGAAGCTCCGAACGTTGGCTCAGCCGATACGCGTGTCGGAAGTACACGAGCGCGCGCTCGTAGTCCGCGTCCTCGAACGCAACGCGTCCCTTTTCGAAGTAGTCACGCGCGGTGGCGTCGTCCTGCGGTTCTTGCGCGCTCGTCGCGGCGCCGCACAACGACACGATTAGCGCGAGCACCACACCACAGGCTCTAGAACGCTCCCCCATACGCATCAAGGTAGAGGGCAGATACCCCGACCGGCAACCCCGACGGCATCCTCGGCTTTTGTCGAACGGTGGTGGAGCTGAGGGGAATCGAACCCCTGACCTCCGCATTGCGAACGCGGCGCTCTCCCAACTGAGCTACAACCCCGAGGCCGGGCGTTCGTATAGCCGCGCCGATTTCCCGCGCAACTCGAAGCCCCCCGCGAACCTTGCGCGGAGCAAAACCAGGGCTAGGCTCCGCCGCCTATGGCTCGCGTCATCAACTTCAGCGCAGGCCCTGCAGCGCTTCCGTTGTCGGTCCTCGAATATGCCCAACAGGAATTCCTCGACCACGAAGGAACGGGGATGTCTCTCATCGAGCACAGCCACCGAGGTGCGGCGTACGCCAAGGTGCACGAAGAGGCAAAGGCGCTCTTGCGCGAGCTCATGGACATCCCGGAAACCCATGCCGTGCTGTTCATGCAAGGCGGAGCCACCGCCCAGTTCGCGTTGGCACCGATGAACCTTCGCGGTCCCGGTGAGTCGGCCGACTACATCATGACAGGGACCTGGAGCAACAAGGCGCTCGCTGAAGCGAGGATCACAGGAGACGCGCGTGTAGCGGGCACTGGCGAGGTCGATGGTACATACATGCGTGTACCTGAGCAGGCAGGCCTCGAGCTCGATTCCAACGCTGCCTACGTGCACATGACGACCAACAACACGATCGTGGGGACGCAGTTTCACCGGTTTCCCGACACCGGCGACGTGCCGCTCGTGGCAGACATGTCGAGCGACATTCTATGGCGCCCGATCGACGTTTCGAAGTTTGGGCTGATCTACGCGGGGGCCCAGAAGAATCTAGGACCCGCCGGGATCACGGTCCTGATCTTGCGAAAGGATCTCGCCGGGCGGAGCCCGGACACGATCCCCAAAATCTTCCGGTACAAGACGATCCTCGAGGGGGATTCGCTCCAGAACACCATCCCCACCTTTGCGGTCTACATGGTTCGAACCGTCCTTCGTTGGGTGAAGGCGCAGGGCGGCGCCCGGGCGATGGAAAAGCGCAACCGGGAAAAGGCGAGGATGATCTACGGAATGATCGACGGAAACCCCGACTTCTTCCGCTGTCCTGTCGAGGTCGACTCGCGGTCGGTGATGAACCCCGTGTTCCGATTGCCGTCCGAAGACCTCGAAAAGAGGCTTGTCGCGGATGCGGCTGAAGCGGGCATGGTCGGCATCAAGGGTCACCGTTCGGTAGGCGGAATTCGCACCTCTATGTACAACGCGATGGAGCCCGAAAGCGTGCAGAAGTTCGTCGACTTCGCCCAGGCCTTCGCCAAGCGCCATCAATAGAGAAAAGGGGACAGTCCCCTTTTCATCATTAACCCCGAGTAAAAGGGGACTGTCCCCTTTTATCGGGCGTAGGTGGTGTAGAGGTAGCGGCGGATCGCGTCGGACTCGAACATTTGGGTGCCGGTGTTGGGGTCGAGCAGGTAAGGCACTCGCATCTTCCCGGAGACGGCGACGAAGTCATCGCGATCGGGGCTTCGTCGCGGAACGTTTCTGATTCGATGCGGGAGCTCGAGCTCACAGAGAGCCTCGCGCGCGATGCGGCAAAACGGCGAGCCCTCATATGAGTAGAGCTCGAGGAGCTTTTCCGGTTCGCGCGAAGGCACCGCCTGGCGACCTTTGAACGGTCGGAAGCCGGACGCGAGCATCGAGGTCGACACCGCAAAGCCGCGCTGCCGGAGGAACCAAGGCGCCCGCCCGTCGCCATACTCGGCAAAGAGATAGTCCACGATGTCGGCCGACTCGTACATCGCAACCGCCGTATTCGGATCGACCAAGTAGGGGAACTGATAACGGCCCCCTTCCTGCTTGACCTTTTCGCGAAACCGGCGGCCGCCCTTCGGGCACGGATAAACGATCGGATCGAGACTCAGGGCCGAGAGCGCCTCCCGAGCGATTCGGCAATACGGACAAACCTCGAACTCGTAGAGCTCGAGCGGCTGCTCGGGGATCTTGGCGCGTTCGTAGTGAACGTTGCCGAAGTTGGGACGCGCCGCGCTAGCTGCGGTCGAAGTCGTGACATCCAAAAGACGAGTCAGGTCCATGAGGCTTTCATCTACGGCGACTTTCCCCTTTTTCAAGCGGTGATAGCCTTGCCCCATGGCGCGTGAGCTCGAGCTCATCACAGAATTGACTCCGAAAGGCGACCAGCCGGAGGCGATTGCCGATCTCCTCCAAGGCCTCGCGCGAGGAGACCCGCATCAAGTCCTCCTCGGGATCACCGGAAGCGGCAAGACCTTCACCGTGGCAAACGTCATCGCGGCCACGAAGCGACCGACCCTGATTATCGCCCCGAACAAGACTCTGGCCGCACAGCTCTACAGCGAGATGCGGGAGCTCTTTCCGCAAAATGCGGTCGAGTATTTCGTCAGCTACTACGACTACTACCAGCCCGAAGCGTACATCCCGTCCTCGGATACGTACATCGAGAAGGACGCGATCATCAACGACAAGGTCGACCGCATGCGTCACAGCGCGACGCGATCGCTCCTTGCGCGTCGCGACGTGATCATCGTTGCGAGCGTGTCATGCATCTACGGCATCGGCTCTTCGGAGTGGTACCAAGAAATGCTCATCAACTTGGAGGTCGGTCAGGAGTATCGCCGCGATCGGTTGCTTCGTCGTCTCGTCGACATCCAGTATCAGCGCAACGACATCGACTTTCATCGAGGTACGTTCCGGGTTCGAGGGGATGTCGTCGAGATCTTCCCGGCGCACTCGGAGAACCTAGCGGTCCGCATCGAGTACTGGGGCGACGAAATCGAACGCATCGTCGAGATCGACCCGACGCGCGGCAAAGTCATCGAAGAGCTTGACCAGTACGGCGTTTATCCCGGTAGCCACTACGTCACTCCCGACGAGCACCGAAGACGCGCGATCGAGTCGATCCGAGAGGAGCTCCTCGAATGGCTTCCCAAGCTCGAATCCAAGGGAAAATTGCTGGAAAGACAGCGCCTCGAGCAACGAACGATCTACGACCTCGAGATGCTCGAGCAGATGGGCTTCTGCCACGGCATCGAGAACTACAGCCGGCACCTCTCTGGTCGAAAAGAGGGCGAGCCACCCCCCACTTTGCTCGACTATTTCCCCGACGACTTCCTGGTGATCCTCGACGAATCGCACATCACCGTGCCGCAACTCGGAGCGATGTTCCGAGGTGACCGGTCGCGCAAGGAGACCTTGGTGGAGCACGGCTTTCGATTGCCGAGCGCGCTCGACAATCGACCGCTTCAGTTCAGCGAATGGGAAGAGCGCGTCGGCCAGGTTATCCACGTGAGCGCCACTCCGGGTACTTGGGAGGTGGAACGCGCGGGCGGCGTCATCGTCGAGCAGGTGATTCGCCCAACAGGCCTTCTCGACCCTGCCGTGCACGTGCGGCCCACCAAACATCAAGTCGACGATTTGTTGAGCGAGGTTCGCGCGCGCGTCGCACGAAACGAGCGCGTGCTGATCACGACCCTGACCAAGCGAATGGCCGAGGACCTCACCGAGTACTACAGCGAGCTAGGGGTCTCGGTTCGTTATCTCCACAGCGACATTGACACCCTGGAACGTGTCGATATTCTTCGGGATTTACGGAGGGGCGAGTTCGATGTTCTCGTCGGGATCAACCTCTTGCGAGAAGGCCTCGACCTCCCCGAGGTGTCGCTCGTCGGGATTTTGGACGCGGACAAAGAAGGCTTCCTCCGCTCGCCCCGCTCACTCATCCAAACGATCGGACGCGCGGCGCGCAATGCAGGTGGCGAGGTGATCATGTACGCGGACCGCGTCACCGGTGCGATGCAACATGCGATCGACGAAACCGCGCGCCGTCGCGGTCGACAGATCGAATACAACGAAGAGCACGGCATCACCCCACAGACCGTCGAGAAGGCGGTCCTCGAGATGGACCCCTCGACAGGCGCGGGCGACTACGTCGTCATCCCGATTCTGAGATCGGGCGAGGAGCCCTCGGACCCGGCGGATGTCCCTGCGCGCATCGAAGAGCTGAAAAGCGAGATGCTTCTCGCCGCGGAGGAGCTCGAATTCGAGAAGGCCGCCGAGCTTCGCGACCGGATCGACCAGCTGCGAGCGGCACTCGACCCGGGCAAAGCCAAACGACACAAACGTGATCGCCGGGCACAACGTCCGCGACGGTGAGTTCCACCTAACCATCCGAAAGAACGCTGAAAATTCTCGCTCATGGCGTTTCCTTGAGTCACTAAACTCAGGCGGCTAGGCTGCCCTGACGATGCGCTTTTGCTGGCTTAGCGTGTGCCTTCTTGCGGTTTGGGTAGCGAGCTCCGGGTCGAGTGCTGCGCAAGTGCGCCTCCTCGAGCTCGACTTCACGCCCACCGAGCGCGCGCAGATCGCGATCTGGATCGAGCGCGACGATGGCACGTTCATGAGCACGGTGCGGCTCACCTCGTCCGTAGCCCTTCGGGGGGTCGGCAATCGCCCCGGCGCATTGCAGATGAACAGTGGCTTTAGGTGGCCTTACGGGCGCCGCGAAGGAATTCTCCCAGTGTGGGGTTGGCGACGGGCGACCGCACCAGGCGCAGAGCTCTTTCCTCTCGTGATCTTTCAGGATCGAATATCCGAAGGCTTTGCGAGCCGCAACACGGTCGACGCATCGCCGGACAGTTACTTCTGTCTATCGTTCGATCAGACGACGACGACCCGGGAGGCCCTCGACGCTGTCACCTGCGCAAGCGTCTTCAACAGTGACAAGGGTCGCTTCATGACCGATCAAGACGTCGGCAACGGTTATGCGGAGCCGTTCGTCACCTCATCTGGAGGCGAGACGATGCGCGCCCTCGGGATGGGCTCGCTCTATCCCCCGCGTCGCGACGTTGTCGGGCTCGGGGAGTTCGACCATCCCGACGTAGCGCGTTTCATCGACGAGGCAGAGCGCGTCATGCCCGAGATCGACGCTGTGACGATGGCCACGCCCGCCGCGGATCAGCCGGTCGCTATCCAGTATCTCGTGCCCGACGAATGGGCAAACGGGGAGTACACGGCTTTCGTCGAGGTGAATGTCGAGGGTGACTACAACGACGCGTTCAACGACGTCATCTATCCGACGCCCGTTTCCGATCGATGGGATGTGTGGGCAGAAACCTACGGCTACCCGTATCGTGGGCAGCCCTCGGTCGTCTACAGCATTCCCTTCACTCTTGGGGAGGCGATCGCAACCCACACCACGGTCGACCCGATCGGTTACGGCAGCCTTCACGGCGACGACGGCGCGATGATCACCATGGATGGTTCGATCACCGCCGACCCGGAAGATGCACCGGGAAGTGGCGCCGATCGACTCCGCAAGAACGTCGCCGGGACTCGCGCTACCCTCAACGTGCTCACCACCAACATCTGCGGTCAGCCCGATCCGCCACCACAGTGCAGGCAGCCCTGCACCGAGTCCGATGAATGCGATTTCGGCTTCATCTGCGGGCCCGAAAGTCGATGCGTGGGCGCTTGCGATCTCGACGGGGTCCCGGCTGCGATCACCGATCTCGCGATCATCAATCACCCCGATCCCAAGTGGTCGCACCGCGTAGGCCGCCTCGTGTTCACCGTGCCTCAGAGCGTGTTGCCGCTGCGCCAGTACGAAATCTTCACGACAGATGGGATCGCCGTCGACGAAGCCAGGGCTGTGGCGCTCAGTGCGGACGACCGGCCGGTAGTCGGCGATCGGTTACACATCCCCGTGAATGGTGACTGCGATGGCGGTACATGGACGGAGACGCTCTGCGCTCCCTACGTATCGAACCCTGCAGGAGAGTGCCAAAACGGCCTCGACCGCGATGGCGATGGGGATTGCCTCGACGCGGGTGATCTCCTCGAAGTCGACATCGCCTTCGACGGGCACGAAACCGACTACGAGGTCGAAATGGCTGCCGTCGACATCTGCCAGGGCCGGAGCACAGCGGCACGTGCAACCTTGACGACGACCCGTATCGACTTCACCACCGTGCCGCCGTGCTTTGTCGCAACCGCGGCCTATGGGTCGCCGCTTGCCGATGAGATTTGGGCGCTCCGGCGCTTTCGCGATCGTTATCTGATGACCAACCGAGCCGGTCGGGCCTTCGTCGACGTGTACTACGTCGTGGGTCCGTATGCCGCCAATTTCATTGCTGAGCACCCATGGCTGCGAACAACTACCCGCATACTCCTCACTCCACTCGTCGCTCTCGCGCGTCATCTCACCGACGACGGCACCGGCGAAAACCCAGGTTCCTGGCGCTGAAGCTCGGCGCTCTCCTCGCGGTCTTTTCGGCTCTTGCGGTCGGGGGCTGTGCGACCGTCAAGCCTTACGAGCGTGAATACCTGACCCGGCCGAGCATGGACTTCCAGCGTGAAGCCACCGAGGCGAAGTTCTATTCGCACGTGCTCGATGCTCGAGAGGGCGCGACCGGGGGCCTCGGCAACGCCGGCGGCGGTTGCGGGTGCAACTGACCGCCTTTCGAGGGTGGTCAGGCTGGGCGTTTCTTCGGTTGCTACTCGCGGCTGGGATCGCTCTTCTCGGGCTGTCTCCTCGCGGCTCGCAGGCCGACGAGGTGACCGGGACTTGGACCGGTGATGTGCAGCTCCGTGGAAACTACTACTGGGATCGGAGCACGCGCGTAGTGGCGCCCGAGGTCATCGCGCAGCTCGAAGCCCCGCAGGGAAGCCGCCTCCGAGTCGACTACCTCGTCGACTCGATCACCAGTGCAAGCATTGCGGCGGGCGCTCTCGAAGACACCCGGTTCAACGAGATTCGCCACGATGTGTCGATCAAAGGCGGCCATGAATTCTACGAACGTGAGAATCCGGTCGACGTGTGGGGGGGGATGCGGTTCAGCAAGGAGCCGGACTACTTCTCGTTCAGCACGTTCTTTCAGCCGTCGATTTGGCTTGCGGACAGGGCCACGCGGCTGCTTGGGCGGGTGACGTACCTACACGACGAAATCGGCCAGAATTTCCGAGGTGGAACGCAGATGAGGCCTGGTGAGGACGGTACCCCTGGCGAGAGTGATTTCGGTGAAAGACTCGACGCGGTATCGATGGCCGTCGGCTGGGAGCAAGCGCTGACGCCGACGCTGATCTTCGAGGTTGCCTACGACTTCACGGTGCAGTCGGGATTCCTCGCCAATCCGTATCGTTCGGTGCTCGGTGGACAGCGCCCCGAAGAGCACCCCGACGTCCGCCTGCGCAATCTCCTCTACTCACGCATCGCTTGGTATGTCCCGCGCTCGCGAACCTCGCTTCAGGCGATCTACCGATCCTACTTCGACGACTGGTCGATCTCGGCGATCAACCCAGAGGTGCGCATCTACCAAGAGATGTCTCCGTACTTCCAAACCCGTCTTCGTTACCGCTATTACAAACAGACGTCGGCGTTCTTCTACAAGAGTGACCCCAACGCGTACACGTTCCAGGATCGCTACGTCACCAACGACCCAAAGATGAGCGCGTTTCGAGTGAACGAGATCGGCATCCAGCTTTTGGTCCTCGGCTCCTTTCTCGAAGGCCGCGCCCACCGCTCGATCGCGGGTGCCCAGTTCGACATCAGCTTCAACTATCGCTGGAACACCAACGCATTTGGAAATCAGGTCATCTCCCAAGCCGGCCTGCGCATTCCCTTCTGACGACGTCGCGGCCATCGTCGGGCAACCGCGAAAGCTCAGGGGCTTCGGACGGTAGACCGCACCCCCGTTCTTGGGTCGTTGAAGGATAGATAGCTGGCATGGAGGAAGTGGCGGTCGAGGCCGGGGAGGGTCGGGCCACCGTAAAGCGTATCGCCTAAGAGCGGATGGCCGATCGACGCCAAATGTACGCGCACTTGATGTCGGCGAGCATTGTTGGCTCGCACCTCGACACGTGAGCCGGCTTCATCCGGTTCGCTCGACAAGATCTCCGTATGTGCGGGCTGAGCGTCTAGCCGTTTGATCTCCCGAGGGTCGCGGCAGACCCGAACCTTCCTCCGGTCGCGTGGATCGTTGGCAATGAAGGCGTCGATGATCTCGGGGGCGGCGACGATTCCAGCGCAACGAGCGACGTATCGTTTTTCGATCTCGCCTGCCCGTAGTTGCTCACGAAGGGCCACGAACGTCGATTGGTCACGAGCGGCAAGCATCAACCCAGATGTGTCGTTGTCGAGGCGATGAAGGATTCCGGGTTCGCGCTTTCGGTAACCGACACCGCGCATCTCGGGGTAACGAGCGACGAGAGCTCCGGCCACCGTACCGACCTCACCATCTCGAAGCGGATGACTTGGAATGCCGGCGGGCTTTTCGACGACCACCCATCCCTCACGTTCGACGATCACATCGATGTCGAGAGCCGGATCCGGAGTCGCGTGAAAGTCGGCCGGACCTGGGAGAGTTTCGAGGGTCACGCGATCCCCAATTGCGGCCAAGGCACTCTTCTTGGCTCGCCTCCCATTCAACCGGACTTCTCCCGCGGCGAAAAGCGCCTTCACTCGGCCTCGGCTCAGACCAGGGGCCCGGCGAGCCAGCACGACATCGAGCCGCTCACCGGCATCTTCCGCTTCGACCTCGAGCTCGAATGCTGGCACTTCCTTCCCCTCCCACATTCGGCCCGGGCTTTCCATGCCGTTTGCGCCGTTCCGCGGCGCGTCTACACTGCGAAACCCGTGGGCAAACGCGATTACTACGTGATTCTCGAAGTCAGCCGGGCCGCCTCCGGCGACGAGATCAAACAAGCCTATCGTGCGCTCGCGATGCGATACCACCCGGACCGCAATCCAGACGACCCCGCCGCCGAAGACGCGTTCAAAGAGGCAAGCGAAGCTTATGCCGTTCTGAGCGACCCCGACAAGCGGAACCGCTACGACCGTTATGGTCACGACGCCTTCAACGCGAATGGCCCGGGCTTCGAAGCGAGCGACTTCGGCGCCGTCAGCGAAATCCTCGAAGGGCTCTTCGGCGAGGTCTTCAGCGGGGGTCGCCGCAAGCGCAGAGGCGGTCGCGACTTGAAGTACGAACTCGAGATCTCGTTCGTAGAGGCGGCGCTAGGCATCGAGAAGACGATCGACGTCAACCGACCTGCTCCGTGCGTCAAGTGTGGCGGGAGCGGGGCCCAGGCCGGAACCCCGGTACACAAGTGCAACGTTTGCCAAGGACGCGGCCAAGTGAAGTATCAACGTGGTCTCTTCGCAGCCTCCCGTCCGTGCCACGGATGCCGCGGAACAGGCACCAAGATCCCTACCCCGTGCGAAGCATGCAAAGGGACCGGCACCAAGCTCCGTGCCGAAGCGATGAGTGTGAAGATCCCGGCCGGTGTTCAAGACGGCGCCGTGCGCACCGTTCGAGGCGCGGGCGAGACCGTCGATGGCGCCAACGGCGATCTCCACATTCACGTCCATGTCCGCGACCACGCACTTTTCACGCGTGAAGAGGCCGACATCCTGGTGTCGATCCCGATTTCGTTTCCCCAAGCGGTGCTCGGCGCAAGCATCGATGTCCCCACGCTCGACGGAAATGTGGTGATGAAAGTGCCGCCAGGAACCCAGTCGGGGAAGGTCTTCCGTCTGCGTGGCAAAGGAATCTCCGTATACGGCGGATATGGTAAGGGCGATCAGCTCGTGACGGTCGTGGTCGAGGTCCCGCGCCAGGTGAGTCGCCGCCAACGCAAGCTCATCGCCGAGCTCGCAGAGGAAATCGGCGACGAAAGCCATCCGGAGCAGGCGAGCTTTCTGAGGAAGCTTCGCGGGCTTTTCGAGGGCTGAGGCCACCAAGAGCGGCGCTCTTGTCACTTACCTGAACGACCGCCTTGCGCACCGTGCCGGGCTTGCCAAGGTACGTCCATGCGAACCGCAGCATTGCTCATCATGGGCGGGGCACTCGTTCTCGGGTGTACCAAGAACGACAAGACCAACACTCCGAATCCAGGCGGAGAAACCGAAGCACCACGCAAAGAGGAGGCCCCCGAGGTGACCGACAACAAGCCAGGCCAAGCGCCCACCCAATACTTGGTCGAGCTCGATACGACCAAGGGCCCGATCGTGATCGAAGTCCACCGCGACTGGTCTCCGCACGGCGCGGATCGTTTTTACGAGCTCGTCCAGGCTGGTTACTACGATAACGTCGCGTTCTTCCGCGTCATCGGCGGATTCATGGCGCAGGTGGGCATCAGTGGTGACCCGGCCCTCAACGCCAAGTGGCGGGAGAAGCGGATCCCCGACGATCCTGTCAAGGGCAGTAACACGCGGGGAACGGTATCGTTCGCCACGTCGGGCTCCAACTCCCGAACCACCCAGTTTTTCATCAATTTCGTCGACAACTCACGCCTCGATGGGATGGGCTTCTCGCCGTTTGGGAAGGTGAAAGACATGAGCGTGGTCGACGCACTACACGCCGGTTATGGCGAAGGTGCGCCGCGGGGCCGCGGGCCGTCGCAGGGGCTCCTTCAGTCCGAGGGCAACGCCTATCTGAAGAAAAACTTTCCGGACCTCGACTACATCAAGACCGCGAAGATCACCGAGTGACGCGCCCGCCTTCGACCTGAAAGTCGACCCGATCGTTTTCGAGCAAGATGAACTCGGGATGCGTGGTCGTCAGGAAGACCTGCCCGCCAGCGTGGCTCAGTACCTCGAAGAACCGCCGATTGCGGCTGCGGTCCAGTTCGCTCGACACATCGTCGAGCAATAGAATCGGCACCCGACCGATCCGCTCGGTCAAGAGATCGAGCTCGGCGGTCTTCAGGGCCAACACGATCGTCCGGTGTTGACCCTGAGAGCCGTGATGACGTGCCCCGACGTCGTGAAGCCGAAGCTCGACGTCATCTCCGTGGGGACCGTCGGCCGTGAAGCCACGCTTGCAGTCCTTTTCAAACGAACTCTCGAGCGCTTGGACGATCACCTCCTCGGTGGGCTCGACCCGCGGCAAATACCGAACCCCGAGGGGAGTATCACCTGCGAAAACCTCTTCGAATGCGCGGGTAACCCTCGGCGCCAAGTCATCGACCAATCGAGCTCGAGCCGTCCCCACGACAGCCCCTGCCTTGCTCAGAATGGCATCGTAAGCGCGTACCGAACGCCGGTTGATAGATTCCTCCTTCAAGAGTCGGTTGCGGCTCCGAAGGGCCTTCTCGTAACTTGCGAGCGTGGACCCATAGATCGGGTCGATTTGCTCGAGGATACGGTCGAGAAAAGCGCGACGCCGATCGGGCGCGCCCGCAGCAAGCACGAGGTCGCCTGGATGAAAGAGCACCATCTGTACCGTTTGATGCCAAACGCTGCTCGAACGCGGTCGCTTTTGATCGAGCTGGAGGCGCCGGCGCTCTGATCTCCCGAGCTCGATGCGAAGTTGGTGGGGTGCAGCGCCGCCCGATAGGGTGGCGTCGAGCAGGGCGGTATCGCAATCGAGCCCGATCAGGTCTTCGCGCTTGGCACCTCGAAAGCTCTTGAGCGCCCCGAGGTAGTGAATCGCCTCGAGCAGGTTTGATTTCCCGGCGCCGTTATCCCCGTGAATGACGTTGAAATGAGGACCAGGCTCGAACGTCAGGGGCGCGAGATTTCGAAACCCGCGGGCACGCAGAACCACGACTCGGGTGGGCGCCTCGACCGTGCGCGAATCACCAGACAAGGCCTGGTCCTAAATGCGCATGGGCATGATGACGCCAATGAAGTCTGAATCGTTTCCCACCGGCTTCAGCACCCCGGGATCACGCTCGCCGCTGAGCTCCAAAGCGACCTCGTCGTAGGGAAGCGCACCGAGAGCATCGAGGAGATACCTCGCGTTGAAGCCTATCCGTAAGCCCTCGCCCGCGTAGTCCACGTCGACCTCTTCGCTGCCCTCGCCGACGTCGGGATTCTGGCTCTGCAAACGCAGGGTGCCGGGCTCGATCATCAGTTGCACGCCGCCACTCTTGTCGTTGGCGACGAGGCTGATGCGCCGGAGCGCTTCGACCAGGGGCCCCCGGGCGGCGATCACCGTTCGGCTTTGCTTGCTTGGAATGACCTTGTCGTATGGGGGAAAATGCTCGTCCGCGAGCTTGACGCTCAACGAGAGGTCGTCGCGTTGAAAGAAGGCACTGCCCCCGGCCGTTGCGATCTCGATCGTCGCCTGCGCATCGCCTTTATCCTTCGTAGCTTTTACGTCGTCGAGGAGACGCTTGAGCTCAGATATGCCTCTGTGCGGGACGAGCATGCTGAAGCTCTTCATCTTGCCTTTGCTTCCTTTTTCAGGAACTTTGCGCTCGGCTTTCGATAGTCGGTGACCGTCGGTCGTGACCATCCGGACCACATTGCCATCGCACTCGAACAGAGTCCCCGCGAGATGCGGACGGGTGTCGTCGTGAGACATCGAGTACTGCGTGAGCGAGATCAGATCCGCCAGTACCGAGACGTCAAGCTCGGCCGAGTCGGCGTTGCCAGCGTTGGGCAGAGGAGGGAAATCCTCGCCGGGCATTGCGGGAATTCGATAGCGTACCTTTCCGCAACTCAGCTCGACTGCGTGACTGTCGCTCAGCTTCCAGCTGACTTTCCCATCAGGGAGATTCTTGACGATGTCGAATAGGGTCCGAGCTGACACAGCGATCGTGCCGCCGTCCTTGATCTTTGCGGGAACGACTGCGGTGACCCCGAGATAGAGGTCCGTCGCAGAAAGCCGGAGGATGTCCTTTCCTTCTGTCGACAGCAACACGTTCGAAAGGATGTGCATCGAGCTTTTGCGATCCGCGACACCGTGTGTGCGTGCGAGACCACGGAGGAACTGTTGCTTCTCGATCGTAAGCTCCATGTCGGGTTACTCCATGACTCCCATGAAAGGCGGTGTTTGCTTATCCACTGCTTAGGATCCTGAATTTTAAGATCTAGTCGTCGTCTTAACAGCTGTGAATTGTGAATGAATCAATGTAACCAACCGGAAGAACTAACCTTTGAGCAAACTCTGGTGCCTTGAGTGATCGTGCTTCAAGTGGGGATTGATCGAACCCCCCTCTTTCACAGGCGTGTTCCCCAGCTTGATCGCACTTCACACACAGGGGCGGGTATACACCAAAAGTGCGGGGAAGGCCCGGCCTGCTCGGTACAGCAAGACCCGCATGGCAGGTCTCCTGAAAACCGTGCTGAAGAGCTGCGGCTCAGATGCCTAGTTTGCGTTCGATCGCACCTACGGCGCTCAAGACACGCTCGTCTTGGTCTTCGATCAAACCGCCGATCTTGCGTACGGCGCTGATTACCGTGGTGTGGTCCTTGCCTCCGAAGCGCTCGCCGAGCTCAGGATAGCTGGTGCCCAGACGCTGACGGCAAATATACATCGCCACCATCCTAGGAAAGCTGATGGCGCGATGCCGTCGACGGGACTTCAAATCGGTTAGGCGGACGCCAAAATAACCACATGCAATCCGCTGGATGTCCTCAACGGTGGTTGCCGTGTCCTGGTTTGGAATCACCTGACGCATCGTTTCCTTGGCGAGCTCGAGCCCCATCGGCTGACCCAAGAGCTCGGCTTTGACGGCAACTCGGAGGAGCGTTCCCTCGAGCTCGCGCACATTGCTTCGGACCATCTGCGCCAGGAAGAGCGCCACCTCGCTCACGAGCGCGATCCCTTCGCCCTCCGCCTTCTTTTGCAAGATCGCGATCCGAGTATCGAGCTCGGGGACCTGCACATCGGCGACCATCCCCGACTGGAAGCGACTGATCAGACGCTCCTGCATCTCCGAAATCTGCTGGGGGTAGACGTCCGAGGTGACGACGATCTGTTTGTCCGAGTGATAGAGGGCGTTGAAGGTATGAAAGAACTCCTCTTGAGTTTGCTCACGCCCAGCGAGGAACTGGATGTCATCCATCAAAAGGACGTCGCACTGCGAGCGATAACGGTCTCGAAACGCACTGATCTCGTGATTTTGCAGTGACCAAATGAACTCGTTGGTGAAGCGCTCCGCCGACACATAACGGATGCGTGCGCGGGGATTGCGCTGGATGATCGTATGGCCGATCGCGTTGACCAGGTGGGTCTTACCGAGCCCAACCCCCCCGTAGATGAAGAGCGGATTGTAGCGACGACCGGGATCGGAGCCGACTGCCACGCTTGCAGCGTGTGCGAGCTGATTGGCGGGCCCGACCACGAAATTCTTGAAGCGGTATTTTGGATTGAGGTCTGCAAAGACCGACGGTGCGCGAGGGGTAGCCCTCGGCGTCGGGCGCTTGGTCGACTCGCGCGCGGCTTGCGCTTTTTCGCGAAGGGTTTCGTCGAGCTCCCAACGGACTTTCTTCGGTACGTTCGAGTCACCCGCTTCGCGATCGAGGGTGTCGAAGATCAGATCGAGGTAGTGCGCCGATATCCAGTCCGCGAAGAACTGGTTCGGGATGCGTAAAACGATGGAATCCGGCTCGACCCCGCCAAACTGAACAGGTTGTAGCCAGGTTTCGAAATTTTCCGATGAGAGGTGCGACTTGAGACTGCCAAGTGTCCGTTCCCACAATTGTTCCATCGTCGCCTTACCCCCGAAAACCACGCACATCGACGTCGTCGTCCCCAAGTCGTCCACACGTTGCTCGGGGCGAGTTACCGTTCACCTTTTACCATCCGCCGACTTCGGTTGGCGCTCCTCCAGTGAAGGGCCGCGAAGCTAGCAGTCTGTTTCGAGCGCGTCTACGGTGATCCTACAACAAAGTTCTAAACACTTGGGATCGCGAAAGATTACAATGCTGTTTTTTTGACACCAACGCGCAGTGTGTCACGACCAGTTGCTTTGCTGTTGACAAGCTGTTGCAATCACTTCGAATTACGATTTGTTATCGTTCGCGCAACATCGGTGTCTAACCCGCTCGTCGTTCATCCACAGCGTGTTGATTTTTTACCGCGTGACGATCATGCGTGATCGGTAGTGTGCGCGTGAGGGCTCCACAATTTGTCCCCCGAGATCCCACCAAGTGATGTCGTCCCCTTTGGTGCCCGAGGGTTAAGCCTGCGGCGCGGGGCAGACAATTTGGATGGGTGATCCAAGGCTGCTAGCTTCGCCCAGGGCACGAACCATGTGGGAAATACGAGCTTTTCGGGCGGCCGCAACCGTCGGTCTTCTGGCCACGATCTGCGTGCCCGTTCCCGTGCTTGCCCAAACCGCCGCGCCCAGCGGAGTAGCAGAGCCGGCGAACCCTCGGTTGCCGCCGGAAGACAATTTTGAGACGGCGTACACCTTGGGCATGGGTGCGGGTTCCCGTGCAGGAGCCACGGGCACCTCGGCGCTCGCGTACAACGCATCGAACATGGCCGCAGTCGCTGCCTATCACGTCGAAGCGTTCTCGCAGATCATACCTGGCGGGGGTGACACCTACTGGACCATCGGAAGCGCGATCACCGACTCCACGACCGCCAAGAAGCTCGCACTAGGTACCAGCTTTCGAGGAATCTTCAGCGGAAGCGAACGTCGGTACAAGGGCTGGGATTGGCGTACGAGTGTCGGCATTCAAGCGATCCAACAGCTCGGCGTCGGTCTCAGCGTTCGCTGGGGCCGTATGGATGCCGAGTCGATTGACGGCCAGCCCCTCGCACCGACGTTCAATCGGGTCACCCTCGATGCGTCGATCACGATCACGCCAATGCCTTGGCTCAAGCTGGCCGGCCTTGGATACAATCTCATCAAGACCCGCTCGTCGCTCGCGCCGCAGATGGCGGGTGGGAGCGTGAGCGTTGCGCCGATCGACAGCCTCACTATCGGTGGAGACATCTTGGTCGATCTCTCGACCTTCCAGAAAAACGAGCTCTTGGCAGGCGCAGGGCTCCAGTTCATCGCCGGGGAAATGGTACCGCTCCGAATCGGTTATCGGCGCGATGGTGGGCGCAATCTCAATCAGATCACGGCCAGTGCAGGTTTCAACAAGGGCAAGTTTGGCATCGAAGCGGCTCTTCGGCAGACCGTCGGGTCGCAAAAAGAGAGTTACATCCTGATCATGACCCGCTTCGTGGTGAAGTAGCGTTACTTCGCGCGGGTGAGCCCCAAATGCACCAGCCCCGGGAGGTGCCGGCCGACGAAAGCACCGACCTTGCCGTGGCCGGTGAACGTGTACTCCCGCTTTCGAGCGGCAATGGCGTCGATCATCGCTTTGGCAGCACGATCGGCGGGCCACATGAGCCTTTGTGGTCGCTTATCTTCGCGGCTCGCGTCAAACACACCGCGGTTATCGACCTGCGCGATCTCGCTTTCGATGAAGCCCGGGTGAATCGTCGTGCACGTCACCCCCGTCCCGTGCAACTCGACGGCCAGTGTCTGACCGATCGCACGGACCGCATATTTTGAAGCGGAGTACGCTCCCACTCCAGGCGTCGGGAGCATGCTAGACACGCTTCCGACCAGCACCAAACGACCTGCGTGCTCCATGAGGTGTGGGATCGAATATCGTGCTGTCATTGCGAGGCCGATCACATTGACGTCGAGCTGTCGGCGCCAGTCTTCGGCCGACAACTTCGCGATCTTGCCCGCCACCGAAAAGCCCGCATTGGCCACCGCGACATCGAGCCGGCCGAGAGTGTCGACCACCTGTTGCACCGTGCGCTCTATCGATGCCTCGTCGGCCACGTCGCAAGGGACCGCCAGCGCTTTTCCGCCGTTGCCTGCGATCTCGGTGGCGACGAGCTCGAGTCGTTCTTGGCGCCGCCCCGAGACTGCGACCGTGGCGCCTTCTTCTGCGAATGCGAGGGCCAGGGCACGTCCGATACCGCTCCCTCCCCCAGTGATCCATACGACCTGGTTCTCGAATCGTTTCGCCATGCACTGCGCCTAGCAGCTTCACCGCCGATCGCCACGGGGATGGCTCACTCGGCGGTCGTGTCCGCAGCTTCCTCGACCGTCGCAGCTCCGGGGTCGGTGACCCAGCGTTTGATGGGCGCAAACAAGTCCGAAGCGCGACCTGCAAGATCGACATCCAGGCGATAGAGGCACGGCACCACCAATAGGGTGAGCACCGTCGAGAAGGTCAGGCCCCAGACGATCACCTGGGCCATGGGCGCGAGGTGAGCCAAGCTCTCACTCGCCAGCGAGAGCGGGAGAAGGCCGGCGATCGTCGTCACACTAGTCAAGAAGATCGGCCGCAACCGCAACCGCCCCGCCTCGACGATCGCTTCGTCCAGCGCCATCCCGCGTTGGCGCCGTTTGTTGATGAAGTCGACCAGCACGAGGGAGTCGTTCACGACGATCCCGGTCAGGCCGACGACCCCTACGAGGGCGATCAGGCCTACCGGCTTTGCCGTCAACAGGAACCCGGCGCCCACCCCGATGAACGACAACGGGATGGCAGCCATCACGACCAGAGGCTGAGAAAAGCTCTGAAACTGCGTGGCCAGGATCGTGTAAATGAGAAGCATGGCGATCACGAACGCTTGGAACAGCGACTCGACCGACTCCTGAGTCTCTTCCCACTGGCCCCCATACTCGAAGCGGATGTCGGGGTTCGCGGCTTCGAGGGGTGCGAGCTTTTCCCTCAAAACGGAGTTGACCTCGCCACTGTTGGTGATCTCTTCATCGATGTTTGAGAGCACTGAGACCATACGCTTCTGTTGATAGCGCTGAATCTCGCCGGGGCCGCGCCCATGCGTGACGTCGGCGATCTCGCGAATCGCCACCTCGTCGCCCGTCGGAGTGATAAGCCGAAGTGACGCGATTCGCGCAGGGTCGCGCTGGATGTCTTCCGCGAGCTGGACCACGATGTCGATCTCGTCGTCCCCATCGCGAAGGGTTGCCGCCGGCGTTGCGCCAAACGCGCTCCGAAGCCAAGCCGAGACCGCTTGCGGAGTAAGGCCATTCAGAGCAGCACGCTCTTCGTCGACTTTGATTTGCAGCTCTTGCTTGCCGAGCTCGTAGTCGTGGTTCGCATTCCTCGTGCCTGGGGTTTTCCTGACCTCTGCGAGGACCTGCTCCGCGAGCTCGACGAGCCGTTCCTGGTCGTTCCCCCGCACTCGGACGGCGACCGGCGCACCGCGCGGTGGTCCAGGACGCACCTCGACGACTTCTAGTCGCGCCGGCCCGACGACGTCGTCGTAGAGGCCGCTGACTTGGGTAACGAGGTCGCGACCTCCATGAAAGCTGCTTCGTTGGGCTGCGGGAACGACGAAGACCGTGACCATTCCCATGTGGTCGCCCGTGTCGATCCCCATGTCGGTCCGTGCCATCCCGCGAACCGCGAGCGTCGCCTCGATGTCAGTGTTTTCGAGTGCGAGGATGCGGTCTTCGAGCTTGGCGAGGAGCTTCTCGGTTTCCTCTTTCGAGGCATCGGTTGGCATGCGGACGCGCACATCGAACATGTCCACATCCCCCTCGTTGAACAAAATGACGTCTTTGGCTGAGAATGCTGCCGCGACGAGGACTCCGCACAAAGCGTACGAGCCGAATACAACGGTCGCGCGATGCTGGAGCGACCATCGCAGAATCCGTTCGTACCCCACCGCGAGCCGACGCTTGGCTCGTTGGAGGCGGGTCTCCGGGGGCGACGACTCCTTAACCTGCGTCCCGAGCTGGCCGAAATCCGCCATGTGACTCGGCAGGATGAACATCGCCTCGATCAGCGACGCGGCCAGCGCGGCCACGACTACTTTTGGGATGATCGCGAAGAACTGACCGAGGACGCCCTCCATCAATAGAAGAGGCAGAAACGCAGCCCAGCTGGTGAGCGTCGAGGACACCACCGGCCAAAAAACCTCCTCGGTGCCCACGACGGCTGCGCGGCGACGCGGCATCCCCTCCTCCATGTGCCGGTAGATGTTTTCGATGATGATGATCGCGTCGTCGACGACGACACCCAAGCAGAGGATCAATGCGACGAGCGACATCATGTTGATGGTGATGCCCATCATGTCCATCGCGACGATCGCTCCGGCCAACGCAACCGGGAGGCCCACGGCGGCCATCGTTGCGTTTCGTGCGCCTACTGCCACCCAGAGCAGGAGCAACACCAACAACAAGCCGGCGGCTGCATTCGCATACAGGGTGTCGAGCGAGCGTTCGACCTCATGTGAGGCATCCCCGAACGTGTCGATGCTCACACCCGGGGGCAGCGTCTTGCGGAAATCGTCGACGAGCGCATGCACGCTTTCGCTGATCTGAATGCTGTCGGATTGCTCCTCTTTTCGGACCGTGAGCACGATGGCGGGCTCGCCGTTGACGCGCCCGCTGTACTTTCCCGGCGCAAAAGCATCTTTGACTTCTGCCACGTCACCGACGCGAACAGAGCCTCCCATCGCGTCGGGACGGATGACCACTCCGGCAAGCTCGACGACATTGTCGACGCGGGTCATGCCGCGGACGAGGCGGGTGTCCCCATCGCCTTTGGTCGTCCCTGCGGGGACGTTTGCCGCGCGAAGTCGTAGGGCTTCGGTCACCGAGGTGAGCGAAAGGTGGTGGGCGGCGAGCCGGTCGGGGTCTACATCCACGCGTAGTTCCCGGTCACGAATGCCGTTTCGCCAAATCCCTGAAACCCCGTCGAGACGCTCGATCCGTTCAGCCAAGTCCTTCCCGACCTGTCGGAGCACGGCCTCGGCCACCTCCCCGCGCACGGCCACTGCAATGGTTGGGAAGTCGACCTTGAACTCTCGAACGATCGGGCGTTCGGCTTCGACGGGGAGGTCGTCGATTCGATTGACCTCGTTCGAGATCTCCATCATAGCGCCGGTCATGTCTTCGACGTCTGCCTTGAACTTGAAGCTCACATACGAGACACCTTCTTTGGAGGTCGCCCAGATCTCCTCGACGTCGTCGACGCTAGCGACCGCGTTCTCCACCGGAATGGCGACCAACTGCTCGATCTCTTCGGGCGAAGCCCCCACGTAGACCGTCGTGACGTTGCCCCAGCCCGTGGGCATCGTCGGCAGCGACTCCCGATGCATGTCACTCAACACGAGGGCGCCGACCAGTACCATCGAGATCGCCACCAAATTGACGAGCACCGGTTGGCGCACTGCGAAGCTCGGGATGCTCATGGCTCCTCGGCTTGCTCAGCGCTCGATGCGGTCGCGGCTTCCAGCGGGACTACGAGCACTTTCGAGGCATCCACCACGCGCGCGACACCTTTGGTAACGACCGTCTCACCGACGTTCAGGCCTGCTTCTATCTCGGCAAATCCGCCCCGCCCCGCCCCGATCGATACCGTTCGCCGATGGGCGATTCCATCCTCGATGACATACACGTGCTGGCGGCCGAAACGCTCGAACACCCCTTCGAGCGGCACGCGCAGGACGAGCTTCGGGTCTCCGGTTTCGACGGTGAAACGGGCGACCAGCCCCGGGCGAAGCCGAGTGGTCGGGTCATCGATTTCGATCTCGACCGGAAGCCGCCTCGTCCGCGGGTTGATCACCTCGCCGACGCGCACCACCCGGCCCCTGAATGTCTCTCCTGGACGGGCGAAAACCGACACCTCGACTTTGGAGCCGACCGTCACGTCCAGCGCCTCGCGAGGATCTAGCAGCACGCGTGCCTTGAGCAGGCTGGTGTCGGCCAAGGTCAAGAGCGGGCTTCCGGGAGCCACCCATTCGCCGATTTCGATCGCGCGTTCTACGACCGTTCCCTCGAACGGAGCGCGCACGACCGCCTCGGTCAGGCCTCGCCGAGCGAGCCTGGCTTCGGCCCGAGCCGCGTCGCGTGCCGCTGACGCCATGCGCACCGCATCGCGGGCGTCATCGAGCCGTTGTTCTGGCAGGCCTCCCGTTTGCACGAGCCGTTCGGTTCGGTCGCGCTCTCGCTCTGCTTGATGGAGCCTCGCATCGCTTTGCGCCACCGCGGCTTGGGCGGCTTGGACTGCCGACGCCGGGCGGCCGACGTCGAGCCGCAGCAACACCTCGCCCACGTCGACCCGATCACCGGCTTCGACATAAACCGCCACGACGCGGCCAGAAGTCTCCGATCGGATGTCGGATTGTCGGTTGGCGAGCACCTCCGCGGTCGAGGTCGATGTGGGCGTCATCGGCTCGGGTTCGAGGGTCTTCGCATGAACCGGTGGCGGCGGAGGCTCAGACGCGGCGGGTGCTTCGGCCGCGCAGCCCGCACCGAGCGCGAACGCAAGCGTCAAATGCCAGCCGAATTGCATCATCCGCGACACCCCGTAACCCTGTGTGTGGATCCTCGCGTCGGCAAGACGAAAAATCGACAGCCGCGCTAGCGAAGCTCCGCATACGCATTGCTCAAGCACAGATCAGCGGGTCGGGCATCGGTCGCCACGCTCAAGAACACCCGGTCCTCCGCTTTCCAGCCTCGGATGATCAGGGTGTCGCCCGGGTACACCGGTGTGGTGAACTGCCCTTGAAGCGCCGCGAATCTTTCCGGGTCACCGTCGCATACCTCGTTCACGACAGCGCGCCCGGCGTACCCAAACGTGCAGAGGCCATGGAGGAGCGGGCGATCGAACCCGGCCTCGGTGGCAAATTCCGGATCGGCGTGAAGTGGATTGTAATCGCCGCTCAATCGATAGAGCAGCGCTTGGGTCAGTGGAATCGTCTCGCGCACCTCGAAGTCCGGTTCGCGTTCAGGTGGGGGGATCCGTTCGCTCCGCGGAGGTCGGTCGCCACCGAACTTTCCGTCGTTGTGGAGCACCAGCGTGACCACGCCTCGTGCCACGGTGTCCCCTTCCTCGTCCGTCGCCTCGATATCGAACAGGGCCATCGCCACCCGCTTCAAGTCGTAGAGGCCAGCCACGCGACCGGTCACTTCCAAGCAGGCGTTGGGCTCCAGGGCCTTCAACACCTCGAGGCGCTGACCATGATGCACGATGCCCTGCCGGTCGCAGCCGATCTTGTCGACCAGTGCGTCAAAAGCCGCAAACGTAGGAATCGAAGCAAAGGTCGGAAGGACCTTCGGGCCACGTCCTTCGTACAGGAAATCGAGATTGGTGTCGGCGGTTGCTCCAACTCCGAGCGCATAGATGACGGTATCCCGCCACGTGTAGCAAAACTCGATCGAATCGGTTTGGTAGCCGACCGTTTCAGGGTCGATGGCCATTGCGATGGGCCCGAGTAGAGCGCCTCACGGGAGTAGTGGCAAGCCTACGCCTGTTTGCTTGTTAACCGCCATGCACCTCTGTAGAGTGCGTCGTGGTGAGCGAAATGAATAGAGTCGCCATGGTCTTTTCGGGCGGGCCCGCACCGGGCGCCAACGCCGTGATCGCAGCCGCGGCCACTTCGTTTCTCGAGGCGGGGGTCGAGGTACTCGGCATCTTTCACGGTTACACCAACCTTCAAGAATATGATGCCGCAAAACAACCGATGATCGAAGGCGAGCACTATCGCCGCCTCACACCTGGAGACATCCGTGGTCTTCGGAACACGCGCGGTGTCATCATCGGCACCGCCCGGGTGAACCCTGGGGCCGGTATCAAGGCGCCGGCCGACCTTCTCGACCCCGAGAAGACCGAGCGACTCGCCCGCATCCATCATGCGCTCGCGGACCTCGAGGTTGACGCGCTGATTTCGATCGGTGGCGACGACACCCTCAAGACCGCCAACTTCCTCCATGAATACCAGCGTCATCACATCGCCGCGAATGAGCGCATTCGCATCGTGCACTTGCCGAAGACAATCGATAACGATTACCGGGGTATCGACTTCACATTCGGCTTCTTCACGGCGGTGGACGTAATGGCGAAAGAGCTACTCAACCTTCGTGCTGACTGCATCGCCACCAGCAGCTACTTCATCGTAGAAACGATGGGCCGCAAAGCCGGTTGGCTTTCTTATGGAGTCGCGATCGCTGGCGAGGCGAACATGGTGCTATCGACGGAGGACGTCGTGGGCGACCTGGCCATCGAGGAAAAGACCAACGACCCCCACACCGGTGCCGAAGTCATCTCCCGACGGCTTTCGATCACGGCACTCGTCGATGGCATCGTCGACCTGATATTGGCGCGTGAAAAGCGCGACCAGCACTACGGCTCGATCGTGCTGGCTGAAGGACTAGCGGAGCTCCTACCGGAGGACTCCCTGCGAGGCCTACCGCGTGACGAGCACGGCCACATTCGGCTCGGCGCGTTCGATCTGGCCAAGATGACATCGGACCGAGTGCAAACTCGCTACGAAGAGCGCACGGGGCGACGCAAGAAGGTGCGCCACATCCAGCTCGGGTACGAGTCACGTTGCGCACCGCCTCATGCGTTCGATGTCATGCTCGCGAGCCAACTCGGCATCGGAGCTTTTCGTGCGTTGGTCGAAGAAGATCTCGACGGTCACATGGTCAGCGTCAGCGGGCAGCTCGACCTCCAGTACGTCGAGTTCTCCAAGCTGATCAATCCAAAAACGCTTCAAACCGAGGTGCGCTTCATCGAGTCGGGCAGCGACTTTCATCGCCTCGCCCGCTTCCTCGAAACCCGCACCGAGCTCAGCACCGAGTGGAGCCCTGGAAGGCGGCTCGAACCCGAAACCAAAAAACCTCGGTCGGTCTGAGAGTCAGAAGCTCGGGCGCTCGTTCATCTGACGAACGCGCTTGCGACGGCGCCGAGCTGCTTCGGCGGCCTTCTTTCGCTTCTTGATGGATGGCTTCATGTAGTGACGGCGGCGCTTGAGCTCTCGGAGGATGCCCTCGGTGGCCATCTTGCGCTTCAGGTGCTTGACCGCACGCTCGAGCCCACGCTCACCGACGTGAACTTCGATTGGTTTGACTTGTACGGTCTCGACCATGGATGCGTTTGCTCCTCCGTAAGAGCGCGGGAGGTTTACACAGTGTACACGCGGGCGCAAGGAGGCCCAGTTTCAGTGTGACTACTGCCCCAACGACTCACGACCGTTCGTTTATTCGGCGGTCGCTCGAGGCTCTTCCGGGCTGATTTCCCCAGCCTTTTCGAAGACGAGCTTCCCCTCCCCCGTACCGACGCGAATCACGTCGCCCGCTGTGAAGCGTCCGGCGAGGATGTCCTCTGCCAATCCGTTTTCGAGGTAGCGTTGGATCGCGCGCTTCAGCGGCCGGGCGCCGTAGGCCGGGTCATAGCCGACGTTGGCGAGGAAGTCCTTGGCCTCGTCGGAGATCTCGAGCCTGAGCTCGCGCTCGACGAGCCGCCTCTCGAAATTGCGGAGCTGGACGTCGACGATGGCTCGAAGCTGGGCCCGGTCGAGTCGGTGGAAGATGATCGTCTCGTCGAGCCGATTCAGGAACTCGGGGCGGAACGAGTCGCGCAGGTCTTCCATCACCGCCTTGCGCATCGCTTCGTCGTCGTCGAGCGCCATGATGTGATGCGAGCCGACGTTCGAGGTCAGGATCACGACTACATTCTTGAAGTCGACCGTGCGGCCTTGGCCGTCGGTAAGGCGCCCGTCGTCGAGCACCTGCAGCAGGACATTCCATACTTCTGGGTGGGCCTTTTCGACCTCATCGAAAAGGAGGACCGAGTAGGGGCGGCGTCGCACAGGCTCGGTGAGCTGGCCGCCTTCCTCGTAGCCGACATAGCCTGGCGGGGCGCCGATCAAGCGAGCCACCGCGTGCTTTTCCATGTACTCGCTCATGTCGAGTCGAATCATCGCTTTGTCGTCGTCAAACAAGAACTCGGCCAAGGCACGTGCGAGCTCGGTCTTGCCGACACCAGTTGGACCCAAGAAGAGGAACGACCCAATCGGCCGATTGGGCTCGCTCAAGCCTGCGCGCGAGCGACGCACCGCGTTCGACACCGCAACGACCGCTTCGTCTTGGCCGATCACGCGATCGCCAAGCCGATCCTCCATGTGGAGGAGCTTTTCCTTCTCGCCTTCGAGCATCTTGCTGACCGGGATCCCCGTCCACTTCGACACAACTTCGGCGATGTCTTCGTCGGTGACCTCTTCCTTGAGGAACGAGCCCTGGGCCTGCACCTCGGCCAGCTTCTGTTGCGCTTGGGTCACCGCCGCTTCCGCTGCGGGAATCTCGCCGTACTGAAGGCGGGCCGCCGTCTCGAAATCTGCCGTGCGCTCGGCCCTTTCGAGGTCGAGCCTGAGGCTTTCGACGAGCTCCTTCTTCTCGCGAATCTCAGTGATCAGCTCTTTTTCTCGAAGCCACTGCGCGCGCATGGTGTCGCGCTGCTCCTGAAGCTCCGAGAGCTCCTGCTCGAGCTCACCGAGGCGCTTCTTGCTCGCGTCGTCTTTTTCTTTCTTGAGGGCCTGTCGCTCGATCTCGAGCTGCATCACCCTGCGCTCAAGGGTGTCGATCGGTGCGGGGAGAGAGTCGATCTCCATCTTCAATCGTGACGCAGCTTCATCGACCAAGTCGATCGCCTTGTCGGGCAAGAAACGGTTGGTGATGTACCGATGGCTGAGCGTTGCCGCGGCGACGATCGCCGAGTCTTGAATGCGAATGCCGTGGTGAATCTCGTACCGCTCTTTCAGACCCCGCAAGATCCCGATGGTATCGGGGACCGACGGCTCGCCGGCAAACACGGGCTGAAAGCGCCGCGCGAGCGCAGCATCCTTTTCGATGCGCTTTCGATATTCGTCGAGCGTGGTCGCGCCGATACAGCGTAGCTCGCCTCGCGCGAGGGCTGGCTTGAGCATGTTGCTCGCATCCATCGAGCCCTCTGCGGCACCCGCGCCGACCAAGGTATGAAGCTCATCGATGAAGAGGACAATCCCGCCTTTTGCTGCCTCGATCTCGTTTAGCACCGCCTTGAGACGCTCCTCGAACTCGCCCCGGTACTTCGAGCCTGCGACGATCGCCGCGAGGTCGAGCGCCAAGAGGCGTTTCTCTTTCAAACCCTCGGGGACGTCGCCCTGCGCAATCCGGTGCGCGATCCCTTCGGCGATCGCCGTCTTGCCGACGCCTGGCTCGCCGATCAACACGGGGTTGTTCTTGGTACGGCGAGAAAGCACCTGCATCACGCGGCGGATCTCCTCGTCGCGTCCGATCACCGGGTCGGTCTTACCTTGGCGCGCTGCCTCGGTCAGGTCGCGCGTATACTTCTCGAGCGCCTGAAACTTCCCTTCTGGGTCCGGGTCGGTCACCCGCTGGGTTCCGCGGACCTCCTGGAGCGCCTCGAGTAGCTTCTTGCGATCTACATGTTGTGCTTCGAGCGCCTTCTTGAGCTGTGAATCGGTGTACGCAGCGAGGAGCACGTGCTCCGCAGAGGTGTATTCATCTTTGAGGCTTTCGGTCTCTTTCCAGGCTGCAGTCAGAAGGTCGCGCAACCGTCTGGAGATCCCCGGCTCCGAGCCTCCAGCGACTTTGGGCATCTTGTCGAGGATTGCGCCCTCGGCTCGGATCAAACCCTGCAGGTCCGCACCTGCCTTCTCGAGAATCGCGGGCGCGAGACCGTCAGCCTGCCCCAGCAATTCGAGCATGAGATGCGCCGGATAAACCTCGGGATTCCCACGATCGGTCGCGTTCTGTTGGGCCGCGACCAAAGCGTCGCGAGTCTTGGTGGTGAGTCGATCCAATCGCATAGTTTTTCCTGCGTTCGCGGCAAGTTAAGCATGTCACGCGAAGCGTCAATGGGTGGACAGCCCACAAAAACGAAGCAATAACAGCCACGTGCGAGCGTTCACTATCGCCACCACCGTCATGTTGGCGTTGACTTCGTGTAAGACCGAGGCCGTATCCTCGGCCTTCGAGTCCCCGAGCGCAACCATCGACACCTTGTTTCGCGCCTATGATGTCCGGGATGTCCCACAAGCCGAGATCCGCCGCCGGCTTCAGGCCCGCGAACGGTTCGAGCTAGTCGACGAGAACCTCTTTCGAAGCTGCTTTTCGGACTGGCAGGGCGAGCACGACCAAGGGCTTGGTGGCTTCGTCTTCGGGCAGTTGGTCGCTGCCAAGGACGAGCTCATGATCGACGTCAAAGGAGACACCGCCTACGTGCGCGCTTCGTCTTCCGCGCCCGACTACGAGCCTGTCGTGTTGATCAAACAAGATGTGGGTTGGAAGATCGACCTCCGAAAAAGCATCCCGCCGGAGATCCGCCAACGTCTCTACGAAGTCTACCGCCACGCCCGCCGCGCCGAGCGTAGGTGATAGCGCGGGGGTGGTGGGGCGGGACCAATTGACGGGCCGCCAGGCCCAACCGGGATCAACCACGCACCCGCCAACGAAAGCGGACAGTCCCCTTTTAATCGACGCGGAAGGGGGTGATGTCGATCGGTTCTCCAGGGAAGGCGTGCTTGAGGGCGTCTCGCATCAGGAGGAGCTCCGCCGCGCGTGGGTTCAATGAGAGCCCCGCTCCCACGCTCCGCCGGGCCCCGTGGAGATCACCGACGCCCGCGAAATAGAGGGCATCGTTGTAGTGGCGCCACAGGAGCTGGACCTCGGTCTGTGCGTCGTGCGGCTCGCCGATGCGCGCGTAGATGTCGTCCCAGAGCTTTCCGTGCCTCTGCATCGCCTGCCCTTCGTCTGCCTCCGTGATGTCCGCCGTGAGAACGCGGTGATAGAGCTGCTCCGGCACCAGCATGTCGAACATCTCCGGGGCAACCCTTATGTCCATCTCCACGAACACCGGCCGTAGCGCAGCGAGACTCTGAAGGTCGGCAGCGTTGAGTCGACCATCGAGAACGTAGTTACGCAGCAACTCCTTCAGCTCGGGCTCTTCGGAGACGAGCCGATCAACCAATTTCGGGTAACTGGACAGTGGGAGCGGCACCATCGTGATGTCGGGTCGGTTCAGCTCTTCGGCCTCTCCACCCCAGAAGCGAAAGATCGTACTCGGATTGTGGGCCAACACGACCGCGCGTGCGGGAAGTGAGCGCCGGAGGCCGTCGTCGAAGACATCGGTATCAGCGAAGCTCGCAAGCGAAGTGTCGTCGTATGAACGAGCAAATTGAAGTAGCGACGCCATTGCGATGATCGCTCCGAGCGCGGGCCCGAGCCTTGGGCGGCGGGGAGCTGCCTCTGCAACCGCCGAGAGAACGACCCCAATGGCGAACCCCCCGAATACGCCGACCGAGGCGTAGGCCAGCATGAAGTACGCCAAGGCATCGGGATTGCCATGCACGAAACCGAGCAAGGCTCGACCGACCGTGTAAACGAGCCAGAGGGTGAGCCAAAAGAGACCGAATTTCCGAGCAGCGCGGACCCGGAGCATGAAGTAGGCACCGAGCAGCCCAAGGAACAGCGTTCCCAAGTGCAGGTCTTGACCCATGGCGACGATCACGTCTGCGAGGTGCTCGCGAAAGGGCGCCACCCGCTCCGGCCCGAGGCTCTTTTGGAAGGCTTGCGCGCTCACGACCCACATGAAACGAGAAGGGGTAGTCGGGTCACCCAAGTTGAGAAACGGTTGCGAGAGTGCGCGTAGCGGCAAGAAGAGATACGTGAGCAAGCCGGCCCCGAGGAACCCGGTCGACCAGGCGAAAGGGCGGCATCCCCATGCTGCCCAAACCCCGATCAACAGCCACGCTGCGGGCACGAAAGCCAAGAGCGCGAGGTAGTGGTGGTTGGCGAGGGCCAACCCGATGGCGAGCGCCGCGTGATAGAGGGGTCGAACATCCCCATCCCGGCCCGAAGTCGCGACGCACAGCAGACGCTCGATCGCGACGCACAGGAGTGCCGCTTGCAGGGCGTACACTTCGGGGCGCACCGCCTGAAACCACCACGCCTGGCTACCCGCCACCCACCAAGTGCCTGCCAACGAGAGCGGAACGATCAATGGCTCGCGAATGGCGCCACTCACGCGGAAGGTCTGCTCGAACGCGGAAAAAAGAGCCACGGCTGCGACTGCGCCGAGAAGGCAGCACACCAACGCCACCCGAAACGAGAGCGCGCCGATGGGGAACAAGTTCGCCGACCCGAGGACGAGCGATGCCAACGGATGACCCGGGGGGTGAGAGATCCCGAACTCCGCAGCAGCGGCCACGAACTCTCCGCTGTCGAGCCAGTGGGCGTACCCCGACGCGGTGTACACGTACAGGATGAACGGGAGGCCCCCCGCGAGCAGCCCCTTGATGACGTTGCGGCTCAACACTTCACGATGATCGAACGACATTGGTTCTGCGGTCAAATCTACGTCGAGCGAGCAGCCAACTGTGCGATAGTGACCGCATGGCCAAGCGTCGGACGAAATACTGGCTCATGAAGAGCGAGCCCGATGTCTACTCAATCGATCATCTCGAACGTGACGGCACCGAAAGCTGGGACGGGGTTCGCAACTACCAGGCGCGGAACTTCATGCGTGAGATGGCTGTCGGAGACCTAGCGATCTTCTATCATTCGAGCGCCAAACCGCCTGGCGCAGCCGGGGTTTGTCGGGTCTCTCGGGAGGCCTACCCGGACGACAGCCAGTTCGACAAGAAGAGCCAGTACTACGACCCGAAGTCCACAAAGGAAGACCCACGATGGTCGATGGTCGACGTTTCATTCGTCGAGAAGTTCGATGAGCTGGTATCGCTAGAGGCGCTGAAACGGGACCCCAAGCTCGAAGGGATGCGGGTCACACAGAAGGGGTCGCGGCTCTCCGTCCAGCCCGTCGACAAAGCGCACTTCCAACGCGTGCTGAAAATGGCCGGGGCGAAAACGAAAATCCCTTAGCTCTGCGTCAACCGGTGACCCGGACCGCGGCACGGGACGGGCGTGCTCGCGATGGGGCCCCGGTCGCCCTTTGCGATGAGGACGGATCCTTACGCGGGCTCCTCCCCATCGCTGTGCTGCCCATCCCGCGCCGCACTCCGAGACACCGGTTGCTTAGACCCAGATGTCCTTCGCTGTTGCCGTGGTCCGGGTCAGGGTGAGCTCGACGTGGTGGCGTTTCATCGCGCCTTGTTTGATTCGGTGGCGCGGGACCTCTGCGGCGTTGATATAGAGCGTTCCGTCCTTTTGGATTTGTCCTGGTCGGTGGTTTCCGGATTTGGTTCTTCGATGCATGTGGCCCGCAACCGTTGCGAGGACCGCGCGGCCTTGGCCTTTGGCGTGCCGAACTGCCTCTTCGAGATCTCGGTCGCCCCAGTCCTCTTCCTGCTTGCGAAAATCACAACCCCAGATCGAGTCGGCGCGGTCGCCCAGCCCAGATGGGCCGTTGTGCGCCAAGAACACGATCGGCGCATCGTCACATCGATCGATTAGGGCTTTCAAACGCGCGCTCGACGACTCCATCGAATCGACTCCGTACTTCTTCGCGAGGTAGCGGAGGCAGGCGACCCGTCGACCGCCGATCGAGTGAGGGCGACAGACGACTAGATTGAACGCGATGCCGGAAAGCTCGACCCTGTGACGACTGTACGCGACGAGCTTCACATGGCCGAGTGCGCGGTCCAGGTTCGTGCAGCGCCAGTCTTGACCCTGGCAAAACACGTTTCGAAAACGATGGGCGCGCGGGGCGATCTCGGCGCCGAGCTGTAGCGCGTGCAAGCCGTCGTGGTTGCCCGGGATGCACATCGCCGGGATGCGTAGCTTTCCGAGCGACCGCGCCACCCCGAGCCCACGGACCTGCGTATATGCCGCCAAATCGCCGACGAAAAGGAGCATATCGTAGTTGCTTTGGTTGAAGAAAGCGACGTCCTCGGCGTCCCAGAACAAATGAACATCGCCGATCACGCCGATCGTCGCCGCTTGCGTGAGCGCATCGTTCATGGGACGAAACTTAGCCGACACAGCGCATCGTGCGAGGAGGAAGGGACCGCTCAATGACCACTCCGACCGTCCAACGCCGTGAACCCGCCTTCGTGTTGGTTCTCAGCATCTTGACCCTCGGCCTCTATCTGCCCTTCTGGTACCACGGCATCTATGAGGACCTCCAAGCTCTGGACGGCAAGACGCCCACGGGCCGGGGCTATTGGTTGGATTTCTTTTTCGTCATCATCACCTTCGCGATCTACGGAATCTGGGTCGACTACCAAATTTCCCTTCAGATTGCCGACTTTGAGGAGCGCAACGGCTTGGGTCCCGTTCAAGACACCTCGATGATCGCGGTCATTCTCGACGTGGCGGCCTACTTCACGGTCTTCTTCACCAACTTCGTTACCAGTGCGATCCAGCAAGACCAGTTGAATCGTGTCGTGGAAAAGCTCGCCGCCCGCGTTCCAAACGATGCGGGTCTTCTGGCATGACAACCGTGGCCCCCCACACCGAGCTCGCCATTTTCGTCGGAGGAGAGTCTCGTCGCATGGGCGAGCCCAAAGGGCGCCTCACGGTGCCGGGCGGCTCACGGACGATCCTCGAGCAACTCGTCGAACGTGGTCGCGACGCCGGCCTCGCGCCCTTGCTCGTAGGGGATGCTAGCGCGTATTCCGGTCTCGTCCCGGAGCTCCCCCGCGTCGACGATGAGCCCCTCGGCTACGGTCCGCTCGGTGGGTTACGCGCTGCTCTCGCGCATGCCTGTGAGGCCGGCCGAAGACACGTCGTCGCCGTAGCGTGCGACATGCCGCATGTGATGACCGAGGCGCTCCTGCTCCTCCGCGATCACCCGAGCGAGGCGGTTGTGTTGGCCCCTCGTCGGGGACCGGAGGCTCCGTGGGAGCCCATGCTTGCGAGATACGACGCCGCGCTTTTGCTCCCGGTCCTCGACGACGTCATCGCGGATGGCCGCCGATCGTTCCAGCAACTCTTCTCCGAAGTCGAAGTCTGGCCGATCGAGCTCACGCCGGCGATCGAGCGATCGCTCGAAGACTGGGATACGCCCGGAGACGTGGTCCGTTAGGGTCACCCTGCTAAGCTCGGCGCGATGGCCGACATCTCCCAAGCGCTTTCCGACACTCTTCTCGCCCTGACGCAGATTCCGAGCCCGATCGGCGAGGAAACGGCGCTTTGCGATCACGTCGAGGAGCGGCTGGCTCGTACTTTGGGGGCCGACACGATCACCCGCTTCCACGACAGCCTCATCGTGCGTGCGGTGTCACGCGAGGGCGCGCCCCGGATCGCGCTCGTGGGGCATCTCGATACAGTCCGAACCGAGCACGATGGGCCGGTCCGAATCGAAGGCAACAAGCTCTACGGCGCAGGCGCAGCCGACATGAAGTCCGGGCTCACGATCATGATCGAGCTGGTCGATCGCGTCGATCGCGAGTCGCTTCCCTACGATCTCACGTTGATCTTCTACGAGCGCGAGGAGGGCCCGTTCGAGGAGAACCGACTCGGGCCGATTCTCGATACCCATCCAGAGCTACGCGAGCTCAGCTTGGCGGTCTGTCTCGAGCCGAGTGACAATCAGCTGCAGCTCGGCGCGATGGGGTCGGTCCATGCGACGCTCACCTTTCACGGGCGCACCGCCCACAGTGCGCGACCCTGGCAGGGTGACAACGCCCTCTACAAGGCGGCCGCTTTCCTGACCTCGCTCGAGAAGCGCGAGCCGAAGGACATCGAGATCGACGGCTACATTTTCCGTGAGGTGATGACGCCGACCGTGATCTCGGGAGGAGGCGTCCGCAATGTGGTTCCGGGCCAGGTCGACATCAACGTCAACTATCGGTTTGCCCCAGGCAGAACCCCGGAGGAAGCGCTCAGCGATGTGCGCGGACTGGTCGACGACGGGTGCGAGGTACGGGCCACCGACCTGTCCCCCGCGGGTCGCCCTCACGCCGCGCATCCGTTGGTTCAGCACCTCATGACCTGCGGCGTGACCAAAGTGAGAAGCAAGCAAGCCTGGACCGACGTGGCTCGCTTCGACGCCATCGGTGTTCCCGGTGTGAATCTGGGCCCCGGGACTGCGGCTCAAGCGCACCAACCCAATGAGTACACCGAGCTCGACAAGCTCGTCGAAGGCTACGCAATCTTCGAGCGCTTCCTCACCACGAGGGGACAGTCCCCTTTTTCGAGGGGTTAAGTGCTACTCCTTTTTGCACTCGCCGAAGGCCTTGAACCCTCGCGCCGGAGAGTTGATTCGGCAGGCGACCTCTTCGGTGGCCTTCGGGCCGACGGTCAGGGACACGCGCGGTGAGGGGTCTACGTCGGTCCACACCTCGCACTTGAGTGTGAGATCGCACTTGTTGGTCACGATCACGATGTGCTTGTAACCGAGGGCCCCATACCGTGCCTCTCCACGAACGTCGTAGCAGTTCTTCATGGAGTCTTCGTCTGCGCTCAATGGAGCCTCGGGCACAGCCATGGCGAGAACGAACAGGGCGACGAATAAAGATCTGACGGTGGCTTTCATGATGACTAACATTGTCAGCAGATGAAGACGCTCGGCAAGTGCTCGCTATTCATCGCACTGGTCCTTGCCCTGGGATGTGGCAAAAAAGGGGCTCATCCGCAGAAGGCCGATAGGGCCGCCGAGCAACCTGAAGCCCAACCAAAAGAGGTCGAAGAGGAAGGCTCACTCGAGAGCCGCTGCTTCGAAGGCGATCTAGAAGCCTGCGACGAGCTCGGCCATTGAGCGTGCGGATCTTTTCGCCTGTGGCCGGCTTAGTAGATTAACCCTTTGTTAAAGGGGACTGTCCCCTTATTCGAGGGTTTTGATTCTTAGCTCGAGGAGCTGCTCTGGATCTACGCGCGAGGGGGCGCGGGTCATCAAGTCGTTGGCGCGCTGGGTCTTTGGGAACGCGATCACGTCCCGAATCGACTCGGTCTCGGCGGCAAGCATGGCGATCCGATCCATTCCGAAGGCGATACCGCCGTGCGGCGGAGCACCATAGTTCAAAGCGTCGAGAAGAAACCCGAACTGCTCGCGCGCCTCCTCGTCACCGAGGCCGATCACCTCGAAGACCTTCTTTTGCACCTCCGGGTCGTGCAAACGAATCGAGCCGCCTGCGATCTCGAAGCCATTGAGCACGAGGTCGTACCGGTAGCAGAGCACTTTCCCGGGGTCGCTATCGAGGAACTCGATGCATTCGTCGTGCGGTCGCGTGAACACGTGGTGAGCCGCATCCCAGCGCTTCTTCTCTTCGTTGCGTTCGAAAAGCGGTGGGTCGACCACCCAGAGGAAATTCCACTCACCCCCGCTGCCCGTCTCGGGGATCAGCCCGAGCTTGCGCGCTACGTGAAGCCGAAGGTTGGCCATCACCGTGTGCACCTTTTGCGTCGGTCCGAACTGAAAGAGAATCAGGTCTCCGTCCGTCGCTCCGACAGCTTCGTTGATCGCCTTGCGGAACTCTGGCGTGACCATCTTGGCTAGCGGGCTTTGCAGCCAGTTGCCTTCGGCGTCGACCTTGGCCCGTGCCAAGCCTTTCGCACCCATTTGCCCGACGAATTTCTCGAGGGCGTCGAGGTCCTTGCGGGAGAAGCCATGCCCTGCTGGAACGACCATCGCCTTCACGATCTCGGTGGGAAGATCTCGCCGATACGTCCCGTCCGCGAATTTACTCGCGATGGGTTCGAGCATGCCGATACCGCCGCCACCATGCTCGACCGTGAGGTCGGTGAGATCGACATGCTCCATTGAAAACCGCATGTCGGGCTTGTCATTGCCGAAGCGCTCCATCGATCGGTCAAAGGGAAGACGCGGGAAGCTTCGATCCGGATAGAGCTTTTCGAGGTCTACACCGAGCACTTCCTTCCACAGCCGGAACATGAGCCCCTCGATGACCGCGAACAGGTCGTCCTGGTTGATGAACGACATTTCGACGTCGATCTGCGTGAACTCGGGCTGGCGATCGATGCGGAGGTCCTCGTCGCGGAAACAGCGCACGAGCTGGTAGTACTTGTCGTAGCCCGCCACCATTAGCAGCTGCTTATAGAGCTGCGGGCTCTCGGCGAGCGCGTAGAAGTGGCCGCCATAGAGTCGTGACGGCACCAAGAAGTTGCGCGCGCCACCTGGAGTGTACCGAACCATGAACGGGGTTTCGACTTCGAGAAACCCTTCGCCTTGGAAGTAGTTTCGCGTCTCGTGGTTGAGGCGGCTCCGCATCATCAGATTCTTTTGCAGTGGCGCGCGCCGGAGATCGAGGTAGCGGAACTCCAAACGCTTGTCTTCGTGCGTGGAGATGTCGTCTTCGATCTCGAACGGCGGCGTATCCGCCTTGTTGAAAACCGTCGCTTCGGCCGCGATCACTTCGATGGCCCCAGTCGACAAGCGAGGGTTTCGAAGACTAGTCCCGTCGTCCTTCGTCCCACGGTCACGGACCGTGCCGCGGATGCCGAGGACCCACTCGGAGCGTGCACGGTCGGCGGTTTCGAAGGCATCCTTGGCGTTGGTTTCGGGGTCGAAAATCACTTGCGTCAGCCCCTCGCGGTCTCGCAGGTCGATGAAGATGCAACCCCCGTGGTCGCGCCGATTCTGAACCCACCCAAAGAGGACGCACTCCTGTCCGATGTGGTCTTCCCGCAGCTCACCGCAGGAATGTGTTCGCTTCAACTCGTCGATAAAACGGGCCACTTCCGGCCTCCTTGTCGCCACAGCTCCGGGCGGTGCGGGAAGGTAGCGGGCCCCGTCGTCACGTCAAGCCAGGGCGTTTCCTTCGAATCTACAAGCAGTTGCGCTTCGGCTCGTCGCCGTAGACAATGCGTCGCGGGGACACGCAACCAGCGGAGTGAGGAGATATGGCTGCCGACGAGATCGAGTGCCACGTATGCGGTGCACTCAACCCAAAGGGAACCGAGCGATGTCACTCGTGTGGAGCGCGCCTGTCGGAGCTCCTGGCCGAGCTCACCGAAGAGGAGGCTCATGCACGCAGACACCAGCCCGACGAGTTCGAGCTCCGGTGGGTGGCGATCTCGTTCGGCCTCTTCTTGGTCATGGGAGCGCTGGCCCTCGGTCTCTTGCCGCTGCTGATCCCGCCCTATGACCCTCAGGGGTTCGCAGGGATCGTCATCACGATCGTACTTTGGTTCGTCGGCGCGGCGGCGATCAACTACCTGTCACCTGGCAAGAAGTTCCTGGAGCCTCCGGTCGGTGGCCTTCTCGCGGCGATCCCGACGATGGCGTATCTGTCGAGCATTGCGGACGTCTATCAACTCTCGCTCGGTGCCTATATCTTGGGCGCGCTGATGGCGACGATGATGGCCTTGATGGGCGCGTTCGTCGGCAACTTGATCAAGAACGAGGATACCCCAAAGCCGAAACCCAAGAAGAAGAGTGCGCGGCGCCCCAAGGCTGCATGAACTCCGAGTGGTTCCGCTCCCTACAATCGGAGCCTCAGCCCAAAGGCAGGGATCAACGCAAAGCCGCCCCGATCGAGTGAGACCCCCGCCTGGTCGATGAACCAGTGCTCGTAGGCCGCGGTAAGCTCGACCAAGGCGTGAAATCGGGGCACGCCGAGGGCCATTCCAATGACCGGTCCGATTCGCAGCCCGGCGCCGCTCGCCCGCGCGTCGCTTCCCGAAATCCGAAAGTCTCCGAAGACGTACTCACCACTGCCGCGCGCGCCGATCCAGAGCTCGTAAACGCCTCCGATATCCACTCCAAAGGTGAAGGGGACCTCGAGGCCGACGCGTCCGCCGCTTCCCGAGCCATCGCGGTCGGTGATCCAACCCCCGTAGGGTGCAATCCCGACGACTAGGCTCGATCGCGTCGAACCATCCTGCAACAAGGTTTCGTGGCGCGCGTCGGCGCGCACCGTCGTGCCGGCCACCATCAATCCGAGATCCCAAGTCTTGCTCAGACCGTAGCGACCATACGCCATCGGCACGACGCCTCCTGCATCGGCAGCCTCGCGGTAACCCGACTCGCCCGGATCCGTCATGGCGGGATCCTTCAGGTCTCCAAGCGGTACGCGAGCTGCGCCCCCGATACCGATGTCGGTTCGGTTCTTCGGCGTCGTCGAGCCCCCGACCATCGCTGGCACCGCCGTTGTACAGCCGCTCGTAGCCGCCAGCAATACGAGCACGATGGCGAGCTCAGCCCACTTCACCCTAGCGTTCGTAGCTTAACTTTAGCAGGTCGGGGATCTTTTGCGTCGGGGGGTGCGTCGCGTTGCCCAGAAGAGTCAATGAAGTCGGCCATCAAATCGTAGTCGGCGGCATCGGTGACGAGAACGCGGCGGATCTCCCCGGGCCAGGCCGTGCCGTTTGCGAGATACACGCTTCCATCGACTTCGGGGGCCTGTCCCCACCAGCGCCCTTGCAGGAGCAAATCGCTTTCATCGCTCACGCCTTCGACCAGGACATCGAGCTCCGTGCCGATCCTCAGCTCGAGCCTGCTCCGGCTGATCGGCCGTTGAATTCGCATCAACTCAGCTCGACGGGCTTCGGCAATCGAAGCATCCGGCGCGTCCGGCATCTCTCCGCTCGGGGTGCCCTCTTCCTGCGAGTAGAGAAACACACCGACGTGGTCGAGCTCGGCCCACTCGACGAACTGGCAAAGCTCTTCGAAGTCTGCGTCGGTTTCGCCCGGATGACCGACGATGAAGGTCGAACGAAAGACGAGATTGGGAATCGAGGCGCGAAGGCGTTCGACCACGCGGACCACCCGGTCCCCGCCGTGGCCTCGGCGCATCCGTTGGAGCATGCGGTCCGAGGCGTGCTGAAGCGGCATGTCGATGTACGGAAGCACTTTGTCGTGCTTCGAGAAGACCTCGATCAGCGAGTCGGTGAGCGTTTCCGGGTACAGATAGTGCGCCCGGATCCACTCGATGCCGGCGACCTCGCCGAGCGCCTCGAGGAGGTCTGCGAGCGTTGCGCGCTCCGGCAGCTCGCGTCCGTAGGCGATCGTGTCCTGGCTGATCAAGTTCAGCTCGACGACTCCGGCGGCGGCCAGTCGTTCGGCCTCGCGGACCAGGTCGTCGATCGGCCGCGAGCGCTGTTTCCCTCGAAAAGAGGGGATCGCACAGAAGCTACACGACCGATTGCAGCCTTCGGCGATCTTGACGTATGCGCGGTGGCTGGCTTCGGTGAGGATCCGCGGGTCCTCTGCACGCATCGTGTACTCGGCCGGATTGCCGACGAGCATCCGCTCCTCTCGACCCTTGAGCACCGCGTGCAGTTTCAGCATGTCGCTCGAGCCGAGGAAGTGATCGACCTCGGGCATGTCGAGCCCGAGCTCGTTCGGGTACCGCTGCGAAAGGCAACCGGCGACGACCAGCTTCTCACACGCGCCCCGGTCCTTGTAAGCTCCCATCTCGAGGATCGTCTCGATCGACTCCTCCTTGGCCGGGCCGATGAAGCCACAGGTATTGACGACGATCACTTCCGCCTCTTTGGGATCATCGACATGCCGGAATCCTGCCTCGGCGCTCACCCCAAGCATGACCTCGGTGTCGACCCGGTTCTTGGCGCACCCAAGCGAGACGAAGTGAATCGTGCGTGGCTCCCCCATTGCCTCTGATTTACCGGGAAATTGTACCCGCCGCTACCCGCGTTCTGTGCGGAAGCCCGGAGGTTTCCCCCTCGATTTGCCTCCCTCGCGGAATGCCGCTAAAAGGGCCGCCTTCGCGCGGGCCAAGGAAAATCCTTTGGATTTCGCGCCGGGAGCCTACCAGATGTCTCGATACACAGGACCTCGGGTCAAACGCATGCGCGCCCTCGGCATCGATCTGCCGGGGCTGTCGCGGAAGAGCATGTGGAACCGCCCATACCCGCCCGGTGTCCACGGGCCCAAGTCGGCGCGCCGCCGCAAGATGAGCGACTTCAAAAAGCAGCTTCTCGAAAAGCAAAAACTGCGCTTCAACTACGGCCTCAGCGAAGGCCAGTTCAGGCGGCTTTACCGCGAGGCAGTCCACAGCAAGGAGCCGTCCGGCGACAAGCTCCTCGAGTTCCTCGAGCGTCGCCTCGACAACTTCGTTTTCCGAGCGGGCTTTGCGGCAACCATTCCAGCAGCGCGCCAGCTCGTTTGTCATGGCCACCTCCTCGTGAACGGAAAGCGCCTCGATATTCCTTCGTATCGTGTCCGCGAAGGCGACGTCGTCGGTCTTCGTGAGCGGAGCCAGAACCTGGCCGCCGTCGATGCCTCGCTCGAAGACGTGCGCATCGTTCGGCCCGAATGGATCGAGTTCGACGAAGGCAAGAAGACCGCCACCGCAAAGGCGCTTCCCAGGCCCGACTCGGTCCCCTTCCCCCTCGAGATCGACCTCGTCATCGAGTACTACTCGAAGCGCCTCTAGGGACTGTCCCCTTTTTCGGCACCAACCCCGCCGACCTCCATGGTTACCGTCGATGTCGTCATTCCCGCGTTGAACGAGGAGCGCGCGCTCCCGAAGGTGCTCGAGGAGATTCCGCGGCCGCCAGTCCGGCGCGTCGTGGTGGCCGATAACGGATCGACCGATCGCACCGCAGAGGTAGCCCGCGGCGCGGGAGCCGAAGTGGTGCACGAGGCGGAGCGGGGTTACGGCGCGGCGTGCCTTCGGGCACTCGAGCACCTTGCTACGGATCCGCCGGAGGTCGTCGTGTTCTTGGACGGGGACTACAGCGACCACCCCTCCGAGCTTGCACTTTTGGTCGATCCGATCCTCCGCGGCGAAGCCGAGCTCGTGATCGGCTCGCGCGCGACCGGGCCACGAGAAGCCGGAGCGCTCAGCGTCCACCAGCAAGTCGGTAACGCCATCGCATGTCGCGCGCTTCGGCTCCTTTATGGCGTGCAGTACACCGACTTGGGGCCTTTTCGCGCGATTCGTTGGCGCGCGCTCGAGTCGATCGGGATGCAAGACCGTAACTTCGGGTGGACTGTAGAGATGCAGATCAAAGCAGCCAAGCAAGGCATTCCGTACCTCGAGGTCCCCGTTTCTTACCGCTCGCGCATCGGCGCGTCGAAGATCAGCGGCACGATGACAGGCTCTCTCAGCGCGGGCGCGAAGATCCTCTGGCTGCTAGGCCGCTACGCATGGAGCTAGCGCAGCTGGCCGTCTTGGTGCGACCCCCAGTTGCAGGCGTCACGAAGACTCGCTTGGCCGAATCGCTCGGTGAGCAGGGCGCTGCCGAGCTCTACGAGGCCTTCGTCGACGACACCCTGCGCTTGTGCGAGCGGATCCGATCGGTCGGCCGCGTCGATGTGGCTCTTTGGTGCGCGGGAGCACCGGCCGATCGCGTTGCGTCATGGGCGACGAGCATGGGAACGACTGTACGCGCCCAGCCCGAGGGGGACCTCGGCGTTCGACTCGGAGCCACGTTCGAAGAGGGGCTGGCCCGCTATGAACGGGTCCTCATCATCGGAAGCGACGCTCCAACGCTGCCCGTCGGTCTGATCGTGGAGGCTTTTGATGCACTGGCCGACGCGGCCATCGTGCTCGGCCCCGCCAGCGACGGCGGATACTATGCCATCGGTGCTTCTCACCGGGTTCGACCAAGCTTCGAGGGGGTCCGCTGGTCGACTTCGACTGCGTTCGACGATACCAAGAAGGCGAATGCGGGCGTTCAAATGGCCGTCACCTCGCCTTGGTATGACGTCGACGAGCCCGGTGACCTCCATCTCTTGCGTGCGCATCTATCGATCGTCCCGTCCGCCGCGCCTGCAACCGCGAAGCGCCTGTTGGAGCTCGCGTCGGGTCATAGATAGGGCGTAAACAGTCTCGCAGTGCCGTCCCGCAGCCTCAGGAGCGGGCTCCTTCCTTCGAGCTCCTCCGACGTGAGCAATCGTGCACCTTCCAGTCGGTCGTGCACATGGTCTTCCAGGCTCGCAGCGAAGGACTCGTCGTAGCATTCGAGGTTGAACTCGAAGTTCAGTCGAAGACTACGGGGGTCCCAGTTGGTCGAGCCGATCGAAGACCAGTAACCATCGACCACGAAAAGCTTCGAATGGTCAAACGGGGGCGGCGTGAGCCAGAGTCGCAGCCCCTCCCGCAGAACCTGAGGGTAGCTTCCCCACATCGCCCAGCGGACCACCGGCAGATTTCCGGTCTCCGGAACGATCACGTCGACCTGGACACCCCGCTTCGCAGCTAGATGGAGAGCCTTCAACAAGACCTGATCGGGAAGAAAATACGGAGTCATCACCCGAATCGATCGGCGGGCCGCCCCGACAGCGGCCAAAAAGACCCAGTGCAGAGTATCGATGTTGGCATCAGGGCCGTCGGGGATCCCCCGGGCCAAGGTTTCCCCTCGTGGTTCGAGCTCCGGAAACCAGAGCGCGCCCTCGAGCTTCTCGCCGGTTGTGAATGTCCAATCCTCAGCGAACGCGTCTTGGAGCTGGCTCACCACGGGGCCTTCGATACGAAAATGGAGGTCTCTCGTCGCGTATCCCGGGCGCGATGCGAGAACGCAACCCTGTCTGATGTTCATCCCGCCCGTGAAACCGATCTGGCCGTCTACGACCATGATCTTCCGATGGTTTCGCAGGTTGAAGTGGGCGATGCTCCCTGGCAAGAGCGCAGGTAGAAACCTCGCCACTGGGACGCCACGCTTTCGAAGCACGCGATGAATGCGAGGGCGCGCATACCGCGCTCCGACGTCGTCGATCAGTACGCGCACCTCGACCCCCCGGTTGCGCGCCTCCGCCAACGCATCGACCAGCTCGGCGCCCACTCCAGTCGCCTCGAAGATGTAGCTCACGAACGAAATCGAGTGTCTCGCACCCTGGATCGCCAACAGCATCTCCGGATACGCTTCGTCGCCATCGACCAGCCGCTCGATCGAGTTGCCTACGACCAACGGTCGCGAAGTCACGTTGGTCACCACACGCGCGAGCTCGATCAAACGCGCGCGCTCGTCCCCGAGCTCTCGATCGAGGTCTGCAGGCGAGCTCGGCGCCTCGTCTAACGGCACACCGTAATGGGTCGCACCCGACTTGAGCTCCTGGGCTCGCCGCTGAATGCGATTGATTCCGAGGAAGAGATAGAGGATCGCCCCCACGACCGGCACGAGCCAGATCAAGCCAACCCAGGCGGTCGCGGCGCGAGTGTCGATCTTGTTGAGGATCACGTGGCCGGAGGCGAGAAACGCGACGAGCACGCCCAACGCGACGCTCACTTCAGGCGCAAAAGCCAGCACTTGCTCCCAGTCGACCCTCATCGAAGCTCGGTCGTGAGATTACGTCCTAACGATCTGGCGGTCGACTTCGCCGCGCGTTACATTGATAAAACGGGGATGGCGGTTCAGTCTTTGGCTGACAGATTTGGTGTTCGCCTTTCGGAGGGCACGACAGTTTTTCGCCAGGGAGATCCCGGCAGGTCGATGTACGTGATTCGCGCGGGGAAGGTCCGCGTCATCAAGGAGTCCCACGGTCGGCAACGCGTCGTCACCAACCTCGGCCCGGGGGATTTCTTTGGCGAGATGGCCGTCGTTACCGGAGGACCGAGGTCAGCGACCGTCGAGGTCGTCGAGGAGGCAGAGCTCCTCAAAGTCCCGACCGAAAAACTCCAGGAGATGATCCTAGGCGCTGGCGAAGTGGCGATTCGCCTGATCCGGCACCTTGCCGAACGACTCGAAAAGGCAAACCGGTTCATCGATGTCCTACTCGAAGACGACGTGAGCGCTCGCGTCATTCTCGAGGTTCAAGACGTACTCGAACACGCCGGTGGCTCGTCCGCACCCGACATCACAGACACGGAGTTGGCGTTGAAGTTGGGAATCCAGGCGAACGAAGTCCGCCGGGCTTTGCGCCGACTCACTCGCGTAGGCGTGGTCGAAGTTTCGAGCGGCTTCGTCCTCGTGAAGGATCGGGAACGCCTTGCCGAGTTTCTCGAGTTCATCCGTAACTCCGGGGGCGTCTGATGCACCTGCGCGTTCTCGGTTGTCATGGCGGAGAGACTCCCAAACACCGCACTTCGAGCTTCCTCATCGGCGACACCTTGGCGGTCGATGCCGGCGCCGTGACCGGCTCGTTGTCGCTCGATGAGCAAGAACGCATCGAGTCGGTCTTGATCAGTCATCCGCACATGGACCACATCCGCGATCTCGCCACGCTCGCCGACAACCGTTGTCAAAAGGGCAGCGCAACTCTCGAGATCGTCGGCGTTCCCGCGACCGTGAAGGCTCTCAAACAGCACTTCTTCAACGACATCATTTGGCCTGATTTCACGCGCATTGATTCGAAGGATGGGCCGGCCGTGCGTTTCGTCGAGATCGAGCCTGGTCGACCGACCCATATCAACGGCTTCGAGGTGACCCCCGTCATGGTCAATCACACGGTCGACACGTCCGCGTTCATCATTCATCAGAACGCAACCAGCATCGTGTACAGCGGAGACACCGGCCCCACCGACGAGCTCTGGAGCCACGTCAATGCGATCGATGATCTGCAGGCGCTCTTGATGGAAGTCGCGTTCCCGAACGACGAAGCGGAGCTCGCGCACCGATCGCGGCATCACACTCCGATAACGCTCGAGACCGAGCTCGAGAAGTTGACGCACCGCGACGAACTTCCGATTCTGCTCTATCACATCAAGCCGGTCTTCGAAGCCCAGGTGTTGCGTGAGCTTGCCCAGATCAGCGGTCGGAACCTGCAGATTCTCCAGCTCGGCGATGAATTCCTGCTCTGAGCGCCGTTCCAGACTTGGCGTGATCGCGGGTTGCGGCTATCTTAGGAGGGTGAGTGGCGTTGCTCGAAAGAGGTACTCCCTTTTCGCAATGCGACTCGCCACCGATGGCGGTTGGGCGAAGTCCCCGCAATGGTGCGAACTTCAAAAAGGAGACTCGCTATCGTGAACCGGCCCTCGATATCCGTGGGTCTAACCACCACAGAAGGCTCTGCGCGGTCTGGGCGTGGTGCCCAGAGACCCGAGAGCGCCGGCATCGCCGGGGGAGGAATGTGCATATGGACATCAGTAGTAGAACCGAACTCTCACCGGAGGTGTGGACGAATTAGCCCACGGACCTAACTCCCCCACACCGGTGGGAGTTCACAGATAAGAGGGCTGGCGCCTGAGGGCGCTGGCCCTTTTTTATGGAGACGGCGACCCGGCCGAGGCGGTCTCGTCGTACTGGATGACCCTCCGCGCGATGAATCGGACGATCACGTAGAGCAAGAACCCCACAGGGCTCACCAGGAGCGTTGCCAGCAGGCACGGGATCACCAGCAGGTGCGGAATGTTTAGACGCGCTGCGTCACGCGACTCCCAGGCGCCGATGAAGAGATCGAAGATCAGGTAGTGAATCCAGCCGGCGACGACGAGATGGGGCGCCGTAAACGCGGTCATCACACCGTAAAGCGACGTCATGTCGATGTTTTCTCTAGAGGCACCGTAGCCGAAGAGCATGTAGGCGTAGATGGGTGTCAGGAGCAGAACCACCGCGGGCCCATGCACCAAAAGCTGCGTCCAACGCCACCGAGGCGCGGCGACCAGGAGTAGCCAGAACGGAAGAACCACATAATTAGCGGTTTTGAAGAGGATCTCGAGAGGCATGAGCAGGTCTTTTAGCCGATCGCTTGGGAATTGAGGGGACGGTTTCGCCCACGACTTGCGTGGTTGTGAGAAATAGTTAATTGAATTTGGGTCAATTGGCGAGACAAGCCCGTGTCTCGGCCCCATACCCTTATCTGCGAGAGGCATACGTATGCGGAGAATGGATTGGTTTGTGCTCACCTGCGCGGTGGCACTGGTTGCGAGTGCGTGCGGCGAGAGCTCGAGCGACGGCGACATCACACCGAGCGATTGCAACTTCGACAGCACCTTCGCTGCGATTCAAACGACGATCTTCGAAGGCGAAGGCTGTGCAAACAACGCGTGTCACGGCGCAAGCTTCGAATCGGCCGGCGGCCTTGATCTCCGTGCAGGCGCCTCGTTCAACTCGCTCGTGCGGGTGAACAGCCGCGTCAGCCCCGACATCAAGCGCGTACTCCCCGGCGACCAAGCGCTGAGCCTTCTGTACCGGAAGCTCTACGAGACCGACGAAGAGCTCAAGAACGCAGGGCTCGGCGGCGCGATGCCATCGGGTCTCCCGCGCTTGTCCGACGACAAGATCGAAGCGGTGTTGTTGTGGACGCGTGCGGGCGCTCCGGAGGTCGGAATCGTCAAAGGCACACTCAACCTCCTCGGGTGTGAAGGGAACTTCGAAGCCGACCCCAACAAGATCAATCCTTTGCCCGCCCCCGCGGCCGGTGAAGGAGTGCAGGTTTACGCCGGCGGTTGGGCGCTCGGCGCAGAGGCAGAAGACGAGGTTTGCTACGCGACCTATTACGATTTCAGCGATTCGGTTCCGCCCGAGTATCATGTGGACTGCGACGAGTTTGGCGAGGGGCGCAAGTGCTTTGCGTTCGGCCGAAACGAGCTCGCCCAGGACGGGCAGTCGCACCACAGCATTATCACGGTGTACACCCCCGAGTCCGATCCGAACGGTGGCGATTGGGGTCCGTGGGCTTGCCTCGGCGGCGCCACCGATGGCCAAGCTTGCGACCCGACCGATCAAGGGGCGTGCGGCGCGCGATCGGCGTGCACCACCCCAGTTCGGACTTCGGTCGCCTGCATAGGCTATCGACACGCTCCAGATGACTTCGCGGATTTCGGGGCCGGCGCGGTCGGCGGTGTGTCGGGGACGCGGGTTGGGCTTTCGGGCGCGCAGGAGTCGACCTTCATCGACCAGCCGCAAGAGGGGGTCTATTCACGGCTTCCATTGCAGGGCTTCGTGGCCTGGAACAGTCACGGCTTCAATCTCACCACCAAGGAGACGAGCATCGAGCAATGGGTCAACCTGGACTTCGTTCCGGAACAAGGCCGCAACTGGCTTCGCCGGCAGATCTTCGAAGCTGAGGAGATCTTCGCCATGTCGACTATTCCCCCGTTTGAGAAGCGCGAGGTCTGCATGACCTTCGATCTCCCGCAGTACAGCCGATTGATGGATCTCAGTTCACACATGCATCAAAAGGGCGAGCTCTTCCGAATCTGGCTTCCACCCCATCAGCCATGCCAAGGCTCCGAGGGGTGCGTAGCGCCGCAAGACCCCGCCGATTACGAGAGCCCACTCTACGACGACCCGCTCTACATCTATTACGACCCGCCGCTCGAGTACGATGGGGCAGACGTTTCAGAACGCACCTTCAAGGCCTGCGCCCGCTACGACAACGGCGCTGACGATCCGTCCGAGGTGAAGCGCGAGTCCACCAAGCCCAACACACCGACCTGTAACCTGCTGCCATTCGCGCATTGCGGCTGTAACGCGCAGGACATTGCCTGCTTCGGCGGGCCCGATCAAGGCATGTTGTGCGGCGGCGACGACTCGGTTTGTAGCGGCGAAGGCATTTGCGACGCCTGCCCCGTCTGGGGAGGGATCACCACCGACGACGAGATGTTCATCCCGTTGGGGTCTTACTTCGTCCAACCTCCCGCGCCCTAGATCAATCAGCCACAATTTGGCCCTCTCTTTTCCCCGCTCAACAGCCAGGAGCCCCACATGAAGCCCGTTCGAGTCTTGTTCCTCGCGATCAGCACATTGGCTGTCGCGGGATGTGGTACCAACACCGACGAAGATGCTCAAAAATGCGATGTCAACAGCACGTTTGCTCAAATCCAAGAGCAGGTCTTCGAAGCAAGAGGCTGTACCGAATCGAATTGCCACGGCGACTCCCCGCAGTCCGGTTTGGATCTCCGTGCGGATGTTGCGTACGAAAACCTGATCAACGTCGTCGGCGTAGCAGGATCGGGAGACTTGAAACTCGTCTCTCCGCTCGAAGAGGAGCTGAGCGTCCTCTATCTCAAAGTCCGGGCCAAAGCCGACGGGAGCAGTCTTAGCGCGCAAGGCATCGGGGGCGGCGCCATGCCAGTGGGTGGCGACGTGTTGAGCGACGACGATCTCGGATTGCTGCGGGCATGGATCCGAGGCGGCGCTCCCGAGACCGGGATCGTCAAGGGCTCTGAGGAGTTTGCCACATGCGCGCTCGAAGGTGAGATCGTCCCCAACAAAATCCAGCCGCTCGCTCCGCCTGCCGCCGACGAGGGTGTGCAATTCTACTCCGGCGCATGGCCAGTCCCCGCCCAAGGCGAGGGCGAAGTCTGCTTCGTCAGCTACTACGACTACTCAGACAGCATTCCCGAGGGCCTGAAGGTTCCTTGCAAAGACGCCCAAGGGGGGCCCGACCGGGACTGCTTCGCTTACAACGAAATTCTGCTCGCACAAGACCCGCAATCCCACCACAGCATCGTCGAGTTCTACGTGCCACCTCAGGGCAAGGAGGCTCAGTGGGATCCGACGAACGGCGCCGAATGGAAGAACTGGGTCTGCCTAGGTGGAGAAAGTGACGGCGCGTCGTGCACGCCAGGGTCCGACGAATGCGGGGATCGAAGTCAGTGCGTGACGGCCCCGATTACGACCGTCGCCTGCATCATTTACGGGAATGGCCCGGACGAGCTCGGAACGCCTTTGGGGTTATTCGGCATCGCCCAGGAGCGGCAGAATATCGCTACGGCGCAGGAAGCCACGTTCCGCGAGCGTTACCCGACCGATGTGTACTCCCTAATTCCGGTCCAGGGCTTCATCGTTTGGGACAGCCACGCGTTCAACCTCACGGAGAGCGACACGACGGTCGAACAGTGGATGAACGTCGAGTTTGCGGCTCCGGAAGCGCAGGTTTACGAGCGTCGGCAGATCTTCGACGCAGGTGATATCTTCAGCATGGGTATGATCGAAGCGTTCACCTCGAACGAAGTCTGCACGAGCTATACGATCCCCCAGCATGCGCGTTTGCTCACGTTGAGCACGCACACCCACCGCTACGGCAAGCGATTCCGCGTTTGGTATCCGCCCAACGACAGCTGTGCGCCTGGCCCCGACTGCCTTCCCGAGGAGCGCGATCCGGACTACATCAGCCGCGATTACGCCGACCCTCTCTATCAGCGCTTCTTCGAGCCAGACTTACCTGTCTATGACAGCCCCGACCCGCGTGAGCGTACATTCAAATACTGCTCGCTCTGGGACAACGGTGAAACCAATCCCGAAGAGGTTCGTCGCGAGTCGACGAAGCCCGATGCAGAGACCTGCGATTTCGTCGCGGCCTTTCGTGGCTTCGCGGCGGGGGCCGGATTCGAGGTTTTCGCTTGCGGTTGCGCGCCCGAAGAGCGTTCGTGCTTTGGGGGCCCCAACCAAGGGATGGCCTGCAACGGCGACGACTCGCTTTGTGGCGATGGCGGCATCTGCGACGCCTGCCCGACCGGAGGCGGGGTCACCACCGAGGAAGATATGTTCATTCTTCTCGGGTCCTACTTCGTTCAGGCACCTTGAGGGCACGAACCCCGACAAACAAACTGGCCTAGGACCACGGAGTGAGTTACATGGCCCGCGATGGCTCGCTACGACGCCTACAATTCCGAATGTTTGGTTTTTTCCTTCAAGGATGGGCTCCTGGCGCGACTCGCCCACGACCTCAAGATGCAAGTCGAACGGTTCTCGATCGAAGTCGACGACGAGTCTCGAAAGATCCAGGCGACGTTCGACCCGAGCAGCCTCCAAGTGGTTTGCGCCCAGATCGACGGGCAAGACGATGCGTCGGCTCTGAGCAATGGCGACAAGAAGAAGATCCACGAAAACATCACGAAGGATGTCTTACGAGCACACAAACATCCGGAGATCCGGTTCGACTCGACCGAGGTCGTCTCTCGGGGCGAGGGCTTTACGGTCGAGGGCCAGCTTCAGCTCTACGGGTGCTCCCGCGCCATCCAGCTCGAAGTTCGTCCCGTCGGGGGCCGGTGGGTGACCGAGGTCACGATTCACCAACCGGACTTCGGCATCAAACCGTACACGGCGGCACTTGGCGCGCTGAGGATCAAGCCCGACGTGCGGGTTCGGGTCAGCGTGCCGCGCGAAGGCTAACTCGGGTGCCGCCTACTCGTACGAGGACTGACATGTTGGGTCGATTGATAATCGCGGCGAACGTTTGGCTCGTCGTCGGGTGCGGAAGCAGCGTCCAGAGCGATCCCGGTCCGCTCGTCGACAACACGCAATGGCGGCAAACCGTCGAGGGCGAGGAGTTTTTCGGCATGCCTCCGGAAGGCGCGACATGTCCCCCGCCGGAGGGTGACTGTCCGGACTTCGAGACCGACGAATGTGTCGACGTCCCTCAGACGTGCAAGGTGTCGTTCGTCGCCGAGTGCTTGGCACCCTTCACCGTGTTGGCGGTCTACACCGAGTCTTGTAACTGGATCACCCTCGAGCAGCCTTCGCTGCGCCCGGTCCGAGCGGGCGACGAGATCGAGGTCCGTGCTTTTCATTTTGTTTTGACTGCGCCGTTCAACGCTGAGGCGCGGATCAGCCTGACGCTCGGCGACGAGATGATCTTCGATGAGACCGTGCAGATCCCTCAGATCGACGGCCGCCCGCTCGATGGCACGTGGACTGCTACCCGAGACTTCGAGGCGGGAACTCCGATGCTCTTCCACGTGAATAACCACGGCGCCAACGAGTATCTGCTCATAGAGGTCAACGTCCTTTAGGCGCTACACGTTGAAGCGGAAGTGCATGATGTCGCCATCTTGCACGACGTAGTCTTTCCCCTCGACCGCCAGCTTGCCCGCTGCCTTGACCGCTGGCTCCGAACCGAGCTCAAAAAGGTCGTCGCACTTCATGACCTCTGCGCGAATGAATCCACGCTCGAAGTCGGTGTGGATCTTGCCGGCAGCCTGGGGCGCCCTGGTGCCTCGGTCGATGGTCCAGGCATGAACCTCAGGCTCTCCAACGGTGAAAAACGTGATGAGATCCAACGCGCCATACCCGGTGCGGATGACTTTGTGAAGCCCTGGCTCATCGAGCCCCAGCGACTCGACGAACTCTGCGCGCTCTTCTTTGGGGAGCTGCATGATCTCGGACTCGATCGCTGCGCTGATCACCACGACGGGAATCCCGCGCTCTTCACCGAGCCTGCGAACCTGCGCGACGAGGGGGTCTTGGTCGACATTCGCGAGTTGGTCGTCCTTCACGTTCGCTACGAAGAAAGAGGGTTTGTCGGTCAGCAGAAACATGTCCCGGCGGATCTGCTCTTCGTCCTCGTCCGCGGTTTCGACCGTTGCTGCGGGCTTGCCCTGGTCGAGCAGGGCTTCGAGCCTCCTACAAAAAACGACCGCCTTCTTTTCGAATGGGTCCTGGCCCTTGGCGGCGCGTTCGGCTCTGTCGAGCCTCCGTTGCACCGTCTCGAGGTCCTTCAAGATCAGCTCGGTTTCGATCGTCTCGATATCCGCGATCGGATCGACCCGGTTGTCGACGTGCACGATGTTCTCGTCCTCGAAGCAACGGACCACGTGGGCGACTGCGTCCGCCTCCCGGATGTTGCTCAAGAAGGCATTGCCCTTACCCTCGCCCTTCGAGGCGCCCTTTACCAATCCCGCAATGTCGACGAACTCGACCGTCGCCGGCACGACCTTCTTCGGCGCGTAGAGCGCGACCAACTTGTCGAAGCGCGGGTCCGGTACCGGGACGACCCCGACGTTTGGGTCGATCGTGCAAAAGGCGTAGTTTGCGGCCTCGGCTTCTTTTTCGGAAAGCGCGCTGAAAAGGGTCGATTTCCCGACATTGGGAAGGCCGACGATGCCAACCGACAAAGCCATGGCCCGTGCTTAGCGCGTGCCTGCGTCGACGGCCACTCAGTGAATGGCGAAGCGGGAGGCCATGAAGAGAACGGCAGCGAGAATCGCGGTGAACGGGACCGTGATGAACCAGCTCGCAATGATGCCGGTGACAACCCTCGTGTTGATGGCGCCAATGCCGCGCGCGAAGCCGACCCCGATCACGGCGCCTACGAGGGTATGCGTAGTGCTCACCGGGAGGCCTAGCTTGCTTGCAAGCACGATCGTGGTTGCCGCCCCGAACTCCGCCGCAAAGCCGCGAGAAGGAGTGAGCTCGGTGATCTTCTTTCCGACGGTGGCCATGATCTTGTAGCCGTAGGTGGCCAGCCCGACGACGATCCCCACCGCCCCAATCAAGAGGACCCGGTACGGGACAGCCACTTTTGCGGCGACTTCACCGGAAGCCGCCCCGAAAACCGCCGCCATCGGGCCGACAGCGTTGGCCACGTCGTTGCTACCGTGGGCGAAGGCGACGAAGCAAGCGGTAAGCACTTGCAAAACGAGGAACACCCGTTCCGCGTGGTACGTGTGCGCGTCTTTGCTCTCCGAGGCTGCCTTCGCGAATCGGCGGAGGAGCGGGGTGGTAATGATGCTGGCGGTCAACCCCGCAAACACCGCGATGCCGAGCGCGGGACCGAGGCTCAGGTCGAGCTTCAGGGGCTTTAGGCCCTTGAAAAGCACGCTCAAGGTCAAGATCGTGAAGATCGGAAACACCATGATCGGGCCCCAACCACGAAGGGCGAGCAGAGGCCGGTCGACATTGAGAATGCGGCGCTTGATGAACACGAAGCCTAGGTAACCAAGCAATGCCCCCATCACCGGCGAGACCACCCAGCTTGCTACGATCTTCGCCATCACCCCCCAATTGACGGCTTCGAACCCGCCTGCGATCAATCCGAAGCCGACGACGGCCCCGACGATGCTGTGCGTCGTCGAGACGGGCCATCCGGAAAAGGTGGCGATGTTGAGCCAAAGGGCCGCGGCAAGGAGACAGCACGTCATGCCCACCGCGATCACCATCGGATCGCTCCCGAACGCACCTACGTCGACGATGCCTTTGCGAATGGTATCCGTGACCGTACCTCCCACCAACATGGCGCCGCCAAACTCGAACACCGCAGCGACGAGGATCGCCCCCCTAAGCGTGAGCGCGCCGGACCCCACCGAGGTCCCCATAGCGTTGGCGACGTCATTAGCCCCGATATTCCAGGCCATGTAGAGCCCGGCGATTGCCGCAAGGGCAAGGACGATCGTCATCGGTTCCATGTCAAAGCGGCCCTAGCCGGCGACGAAGAGCCGGAACTGATCCCCAACATTCTCGGCATGATTCGCCATGTCGCCGATCTTGTTCAGCACTTTACTCCACATGAACACGGCGACCGGCGGCAGGTCTGCTTCCTCTTTGAAGAGAACTCTTGCGCACTGGTCCTGAATCTTGTCTGCTTCGTGCTCGGCTCGCCCGAGGATTGCAGCCTGCTCGAGCACCCGCTCTGCAGGAGGTCCTGAAAACCCGGATTCGACCAGGTCGTCGATCAAGTCGATGAGCTTTGCCGCCTCTTTCACTGTCCCTAGCACGCGGTCGACGAAAAGGTCGAGCACGGTCTTCATGTCGTTGGGTACGGTGAGGGGACGGATGGTCAGCAGGACGCCGACGTCCTCCGCACAGTCTGCAATCGCGTCGATCTGACTGATGAGCTTCAACACATCGCGTCGGTCGACGGGCATGAGCAAACGAACGGGCATCTTCGAGCGTGCGGCGTTCTTCGCGTCATCGGCCTTTCCTTCGAGCGTGCTGATCTCCTTTGCAACCCGCTCGACCCCTTGCTGATCGCCCTTCTCGAGCAGCGCGATCAGCTCCGGAATTCGTTCGCTCGTCTTGATGACCTCGTTCATCAACTCGCCGACTTTGGGCAAAGGATTGCGCGCGAGCAGGTTGGCAAGTGGTATTCTCATGGCACCTCGGAGGGAAGCCTTTCATTCCTCGAAGTCGGGCTCAAACGCTAAGTAGAAACGTCCCGATCTCTCGGGTTTTGCTGGGAATCCGCGTTGAGGTTGCGGGCCTGCCGTGTAGACTCGGGGTTGCTCGGTTGGAGCCTGTCCGTCACGAGGACGTCACAGCAGCTGACCAGGCTTCTCGGGGATCAACATGGGCTCACGAATCCTAGTAGTCGAGGACGAAGCCGACCTGGCTGATCTCGTTGCCTTCAACCTTCGAGGCGAAGGGCACGAGGTGACCGTGGCGCTCGATGGCAACACCGCGCTTGCCGAGATCCAGCGTGGCCGACCGGACCTCGTGGTGCTCGATGTCATGCTGCCCGATATTTCGGGCATCGAGGTCTGCCGACGACTGCGCCGAAAGCGTGAGACGGTTCGTCTGCCGGTGATCATGCTCACCGCGAGAACCGACGAGGTGGATCGCGTGGTCGGGTTCGAGGTGGGCGCAGATGATTACGTGACGAAGCCCTTCAGCCCGAGGGAGCTCGTTCTGAGAGTGGAGGCGATCCTACGACGGACCGTTCCAAATGCCGACGTAGAGGGCCCACAGGTGATCACACTAGGGGCCTTGCTAATCGACGTCCCGGCGCATCGAGTGGAGGTGCTGGGCGAAGAGGTCCTGCTTACCGCGCTCGAGTTCCGCCTGCTCCTCGACCTCGCGACCCGCGCTGGGAGAGTCCAATCGAGAGACGCGCTGCTCGGACGCGTCTGGGGTTACGCGCCCAATGTGGAGACGCGAACGGTCGACACGCATGTGAAAAGACTGCGGGAAAAGCTCGGGGACGGCGCCAAGCAGATCGAGACGGTCCGTGGTGTCGGCTACCGCGCGCTGAAGTCCTAGTTGGTAGCGCGGCGCCGTCGCGCGTATCCTCCGACCGTGATTCGACGTTACACCGTTCTTGGTGGGTTTGTCGCGCTGATCGTGGCGGGGCTATACGCCTACTGGCAGGCGACGGCCCCAGGCGCCCGCTCATGGGTGATCATCGCCATAGCCGTCGTGATTGGAGCAGTGGCGGGTTGGCTCGTATCCCGTCGAGACATGCGTGACATCGAACGGCTTCAGGGGGTCGTCGACGCGATGGTCGGCGGCGATTTCGGCGCTCGTGTTCGCATGCGACGCCCTGGACCACTTGGCCATCTCGGCCGGTCGCTCGACGCTTTGGGGGAGCGGCTTTCGTTGAGCGAAAGAAAGAAGCACTCCAGGAAAGAACGGCTCGGGACGATTTTGGACGCCATGTCCGAGGCAGTGCTGGTCACCGATTCGGGGGGGCGGATCAGCCTCAGCAACGAAGTATTGAAGCGATGGGTGGGCCTCGATGTCGAGGGGAAGACAGCCGTGGAGGCGATCCGACACCCCGACTTTCACGTCGCGATCGAGGGTGCTCAGCAAGGGATTTCGAGCGTGCTCGAAATGAGCCTAGACGATGTCGACGGAGGGAGGCGCTCGCTTCGCGCTTCGGTGGCGCCCTTGGAGAATCGACGCGGGGTGGTCTGTGTGCTCAGCGACGTGACGGCAGAGCGAGAGGCGGACCGTGTACGCCGTGACTTTGTGGCGAATGCCGGTCACGAGCTACGAACACCCCTGACCGCGATCCGAGGGTTTGCCGAAACGCTTCGACAGAGCGCGCTCGACGACCCAGAGTCCGCTCACGAATTCCTCGATATCATCTTGCGACACACCGAGCGTCTACAGGCTCTCGTCGACGACTTGGCCGACTTGAGCCGGCTCGAGGGGGAGGAGCTGAAACTCGAGCTCGGCCCGGTGGCGCCTGGGGCGCTTCTCGATGAAGTGGTTCGCGGACTCGAAGCCCAAGCTCGTGCCAAAGATCTGCGCATCGCTTGCTTCGGCCTCGAAAAAGCTCCCCGCGTCCTTGCCGAGGAGCGGGCCCTCGAGCAGGTTCTCGTCAATCTCGTCGACAACGCGATCAAGTACACACCACCAGGTGGGGAGATCCGGATCTCGATCGCCGACGAAGCAAACGGTGCCCTCATCGAAGTCGCCAATACGGGTCTCGGGATCCCCGCGAAGCATCTTCACCGGATCTTCGAGCGATTCTATCGGGTGGACGCGGGCCGCTCGCGAGAGCTTGGTGGGACGGGGCTCGGACTCTCGATCGTGAAACATTTGGTCGCGAAGTTGGGGGGCGGGATCACGGTTGATAGCCGAGAAGGCTGGACCCGATTTTCCCTTCGCTTGCGTCGGCCGGATAGCCCCAAGAGCGACACGCGGGTGTCACATGGCTGACACATATGACGCGTACCACCAGGGCCAATGACACATGTTCGTCTCAATCGTTTCGCCTTCGTTGCGCTGACCTTCCTCATATGGGCGTCCCCAGCCTTCGCCCAACAAGAGGCCACCGCTCCGGTGGAGGATGTCCCCGAAGAGCAACAAGAGACCCCCGAGGGCGAGCCCTCAGAGGGAACCGAAGTTATCGAGGTCCCACCGCCCGAGCCTACCGCATCTGAATCCGACCCGTCGCAAGAGACGGATCAAGAGGCAAAGGTCGAGTCGAGAGTCCCAGGCGAACAGCTTCGCCCTGGGGGCGACGACGAGATGATGGCGGACCACCCGGTCGATCGTGGGGACATCAAGTTCAGGCCCGGCAAGGGCGTCGAGATCAACAGCGCGGACGACAAGTTCCAGCTTCGAATCCGCGTTCGGGTCCAGTTTCTTTGGACGATTTTGAGTGGCGAGGTCGGGCCCGCAGATGCAGACGAGCCAGACGAGGTCACCAACAATTTCCGAATCCGCCGCGCGCGATTCATCTTCCAGGGCCATGCGTTTGGCAAGCACAATCAATACAAGCTCGAAATCGACCCCCTTCGCGCGGACAACGTGGTGCTCGACTACTATCTCGATTTCACGAAGAAAAGAGACGTCCAGGTCCGAATTGGGCAGTACAAGATCTCGTCGAACCGGCAGCGGGTCATTTCCTCTGGGAACCTGCAGATGGTCGACCGGTCTCGAGTCAACGCGGAGTTCTCGCTCGATCGTGACATCGGCATCGATATCCGGTCGCGGGACTTCCTCGGAAAGGACAAGATGCGCTACGTCTTGGGCATCACGTCGGGAACCGGCCTCAACAACCCGCAGTTCAAAGACTTCGCGATGGTGTACTTGGTTCGCTTCGAGTATCTTCCGTTCGGCATTTTCCGTGATTACAGCGAAGTGGATTTCGCTCGAACCAAGCCGCGGCTTTCCATCGGCAGCACGTACTCGTTTTTCCAAAATGCCGATCGCGCGCGAGGAATGGTTGGGGCGCCCTTCGCCGATGGCGGCACCGCCGATTATCACTTCTTGTTCGTCGACGCGATCTTCAAGGCCCGCGGCTTTTCGGCAATCAGCGAATTCGCCTACCGAACCGGAAAGCGCCAGTTTGGCGACATCACGGAGGACGACGAAGGAAATCCAATCGAACCGACCGCGGCCCGCAACGGCCTCGGCTGGATGCTTCAAGCCGGCTACCTGCTGCCTCGCACCCGGTTCGAGTTCGCAGCACGGGGCTCGATGATCTTCGGGAGCTCGAAGAGAGCGCCGACCAGCCTAAACGACAGCTATGGCGGCACGTTTTCGCTGAGCTATTACTTTGCTCGGCACCCTTTCAAGATCCAAGCCGATGTGTCGCAGATCTGGAACGAGCAAGAGCGGTTCGGTCAAGGCGAAACCGTATTCCGGCTGCAGCTTCAGGCATCGATTTAGCTTGCGTCTTCTGGGCCTTCTCATCGGCTGCTGCTGGCTCTCAACGGCTTGCAGCCCTATGAGCGCGGAAAGCACCTCGAGCATCAAGGTCGTCCAGAAAGAGCCTCGCTGCGAGAAGATCGGCGTCGTCGAGGGTGCCGGCGGCAACGACAGGACCGCGCGAGCCGACGCTTTCGATCAAGCGGCCGAGCGCGGTGCGACACACATCATGCTGGAGCCTGCGCAGCCCGACCTCGAAGATGGGATGACGATGATCGTGACCGCGATGCTCTATCGCTGCCCGCCGCCGAACGAGGTGTTCCCGCCTGTCGGGTACCCTTAGACCGCAAACCGCGGCCTCAAGCGTGACCGTGCCGGACGTCGCGCCCTTCGACGAGGAAGATCACCATCTCGGCGATATTCGTCGCGTGATCCGCGATGCGCTCCAAGTACTTGGCGCAATTGCAAATTCGTATCCCATCGCCAATGTTCGAAGGATCCTTCATGTAATCGAGGCACATCGTAAGGACCTCGCTGTATATTTCGTCGACCGCATCGTCTTGGTCGAAAACGTCCCGCGCCTTCTTCGGGTCTTCTTCGACGAGAGCGTTCAAGGCTTCTCGTAGCATTGCGCCTGCCCGTTGAGCCATCTCCGGCAACCTAGCGCCTGGGGGGCTCAGTCGATCCGCTGGAGTCATCTCGATGGCGCGTTCTGCGATGTTGACGGCTTCGTCGCCGATTCGCTCCAAGTCAGTCGACGCCTTCACCGCAGCGACGGCAAATCGAAGATCTCGACCGACCGGTTGGCGTAAGGCGAGGATCCGAACCGCCAGGTCGTCGACTGCGCGCTCGTCCTCATTCATCTCGCGGTCCGCCTCCAGGACTTCGTTGGCGAGGGCCTCGTCGCGGTCTTCGAACGCACTCACCGCGGTGCCGATCATTTGCTCGCACCTGCCGCCCATCGCCAAGAGGCGATCCTTCAGATTCCGGAGCTCTGCCTCGAACTCCTGATGGGTGTGCGTTCGCATGGGTCGATTAGGGCGAGACACTATCCAAACCTTCCGGAAATATACTCTTCTGTGCGCTTTCTTGCAGGCCGCGTGAACATCCCATCGGTCGCCCCGTACTCGATGAGCTCTCCCATGTAGAAAAACGCCGTATAGTCACTGACTCGCGCAGCCTGTTGCATCGAATGGGTCACGATGACGATCGTGTACTGTTCGCGTAGCTCGCGGATGAGCTCCTCAATTTTCGCCGTGGCGATCGGGTCGAGCGCAGAGGCGGGCTCGTCCATCAAGATCACCTCGGGCCACACCGCCAAGCAGCGCGCGATGCACAATCGCTGTTGCTGTCCGCCGGAAAGGCCCAACGCCGAAGCTTGCAAACGGTCTTTGACCTCGTCCCAGAGCGCGGCTCCCTTGAGCGACTCCTCCACGCGCTCGGCGATCAGGTCCTTGTCTTTCTCGCCGCCGATCTGCAGTCCGAATGCGACATTGTCGAAGACCGATTTCGGAAAAGGGTTCGACTTCTGGAAGACCATGCCAACCCTACGCCTAACCTCGACCGGGTCCACCCCGCTGCCGTAGATGTCTTCGCCGTCGAGGAGGATGCGCCCTTCGACCCGGGCGCTGTAGATCGTGTCATTCATTCGGTTGAGTGCCCTCAAGTACGTGCTCTTGCCGCACCCCGAGGGGCCGATCAACGCGGTGACGCTACGGTCGAGGATGTCGAGGTCGACGTCCTTGATCGCATGGTTGTCCGCATAAAAGACATTGACGCCGCGCGTCTCCATCTTCACGTCCAGAGAACCTTTGCCATTCTTTTTGTCCGGGACGTTCATGTTCGGAGGGCGGCTCGCGAACGAGCACGAATAATCACTGCCAGCAGATTGAGTGAGAACGTCAGCACGAGCAAGACGAGCACGGTGCCAAAAAGCGTCGGTCGTGCGGCGTCGACATTCGGCGACTGCGTAGCCAGCGCATAGACGTGGTAGCCGAGATGCATGAACATGTCGCGCAGGTCGGTCGGCAGGTAGGGGAGGAAATTGGCGGCACCACAAAAGATGATCGGTGCAACCTCGCCGGCCCCGCGACTCACCGCCAAGATCACTCCAGTGAGGATTCCACCTTTCGCGTTAGGGAGGACGATTTTGTAGACCGTTTGAAAGCGCGTCGCGCCAAGTGCCAAGGAGGCGTCGCGAATCTCACGTGGCACGGTGCGAAGGGCCTCCTCGGTGGTGACGATCACCACGGGCAACGTCAGAACCGCGAGCGTCAAAGACGCCCAGAGGATCGAGGGCCTACCCCAGACCGGAGTCGTGTCATCGTAGAGGAGCGAGTCGATCCCCCCGCCGACAAAGATGATGAAAAAACCGAGCCCGAAGAGGCCGAACACGATCGAGGGGACGCCTGCGAGGTTGTTGACGGCGATGCGCACTAACTTGGCGAGCCTCGAACGAGGCGAAGCGTATTCGCTCAGGAAGATCGCGGTCGCGATGCCGATAGGCACCCCGGCGAGAGTCATCAGCAGCGTCATGAACACCGTTCCGTAGATCGCGGGCCAGATTCCACCGCTTACCATGTCGGCACCTGGGCTTTCGGTCAGGAACTCGACGCTGATCACCGGAGCGCCGTACCAGGCGATCTGGCCCAAAAGCACGCTGAGCAAGAGCAGGATCACCACCAGGGCAAGCCCCGTCAGCCCGCCGAGCAGCCAGTCTTTCTTCGTGTACCTCATGATGATGCCGTCAGCCTCTGATGAAGGCGCTGAATGATCAGATCACCGAGCAGATTCAGCACGAAAGTCACCACGAACAGCATCACCCCAAGCAAAAACAGAACCCGCCAATGAGGGTCGCCTTGGGCCACTTCGCCGAGCTCGGCTGCGATGGTGGCGGTGATCGTGCGGACGCTGGTCGTGAAGTCGAAGAGCTCCATGATCGCCGCGTTTCCCGAAGCCATCAGCACGATCATCGTCTCACCGATCGCGCGACCAAAACCGAGGACGATACCCGCGGCGATTCCAGGGATTGCCGCGGGAAGGACGACCCGAAGGGCCACTTGGTACTTCCGGGCGCCTAAGGCCAGCGCCGCCTCGGTGAGCGTGCGTGGGACCGCTTGGAGCGCGTCTTCTGAGATCGTGAAGATCACCGGCACGATGGTGAGCGCAAGCCCGATCGCGGCCACCACCGCGTTCAACCGAAAATGAAAGCCAAACGTCGCTTGCGCCCACGACGCAATGACCATGAGCGCGAAAAACCCGAGCACCACCGAAGGAATGCCCGCAAGAAGCTCGATGATCGGCTTTACGATCTCACGGAATCGCCTAGGCGCATACATGGCGGTGAAGAGCGCACAGCCAATCCCGAGCGGAACGCTCAGCAGCATGGCGAGCAGAGTCACCTTGAGAGACCCGACGAATAGGGGAATCACGTTGTACTTCGGCGGCTCGCCAACGGGCTGCCAGACGTACACCGGTTCGTCGTAACCGTGCCATTGCTTTGCGAAGAACAGATCCGGAAGCTCGACTTCCTGTGCGAAATCCGATTCCCAGAACATGGGGATCGCCTCTCGCGCAATGAAGACGAAGATCAGCGCGATGGCGGCGATGGCTGTGAGGGCGAGGACCGCGATCGTTTTCTCGGCAAGGCGATGCCACAATGGCGTGCGAAACGAGCTCGTGAGCTTGGACCGAGACCGACGCGGACCAAACGTAACCCGCCTTTCAGCCTCGACGGCTTGTGCGCCGTCAGGTCCCTCGAGCACCTGTTCAGTCACTCGACGCCGCGGTTGCTTCCGTCGGAAGCGGATAGTAGCCGACCCCCTCGACAACCTTCTGGCCATCACTCGACAGGATGAAATCCAAGTAGTCCTTGGCGACTCCGGAAGGCTCGCCCACGCTGTAGACGTTCAGAAAACGAGAGAGCGGATACTTTCCGCTCGTGGCGTTTGCCATGTTGGGCTCGACTGGTTTGCCATCTGCCGTTGCAACCTTGACGGTGCGGACCCCCTCCGAATAGCCAATTCCGCCGTATCCAATCCCAGCCTTGTCCTTGCTCACGGCATTGATCACCGCCGCGGTGCCTGGGAGGGTCTGTGCCGTCGCCGCGAAATCTTCGTTGTTGAGAACGTGTTCTTTGAAGTAGGCGTAGGTCCCCGAGTTGTTTTCGCGGCTGTAGAGGATGATGGCCCGGTCCGCACCTCCGACGTCTTTCCAGTTCGTGGTTTGGCCTCGGAAAATCTTCTTGAGCTGCGGGATGGTCAGCGAGTCGATCGGGTTCTCGGCCGACACGTAGACCGCGAGCGCATCGAGGGCGACTCGAAACTCCTTCGCCTCGGCACCGCGACGCTCTCGGAGCTGCTTCTTTTCCTTGTCTTTCATGGGCCGGCTCGCGTTCGCGAGATCCGCAGTGCCGTTGATCAACGCGGCAACACCGGTGCCCGAGCCACCGCCCGACACTTGAACGACCCTCCCCGGGTTCGCCTTCATGAAGGCTTGTGCCCAGTTCTGAGCGAGAATGACCATCGTGTCCGAGCCCTTGATCGTCAGGGTCGAGCTCGTCTTCGACGGCGCGGCGCCAGTCGAGCTCTCATCGCCCGGTTCGCTTCGGCGTGAGGTACATGAAGTCGCCACGAGCGCGATCGCGACGATGAGGCCCCAGTGTTTCTGACTCGCTTTTTTCAATGCTTTGCTCCAATCGAACCGACTCTGCGGCCTCGATGTGACAGTCGTGTGACAGACCCGCGACGACCCGGCGTCACATCCGCGCGCCTGAAAAAAAAATAAATGACTATAGTCTTTGACTATGGTCATATAGACGATAAACTGCCCGTATGGACGACCCGACCGAGACGATTGTGATCTCCGAGTTCAAAGCGAAGTGCTTGGAGATTCTGCGGCGCGTTCACAAGACCGGGCGTCCGGTGGCGATCACCCGTCGTGGGGAGCGCATCGCGGAGGTTCATCCTCCTTCACCTGTGAAGGCGGAACCGGGTTGGCTCGGGTCTTTCGCGGGACGGGGGCGCGTCACGGGCGACTTGGTCGAGCCGATCGCGGCGGATGACTGGGAGGCGCTTCGTTGAGCAAAGATTACTTGCTCGACACCCACGTCTGGTTATCGAGCCTCCTCGAGCCCGATCGCCTTCGCAAAAAGACTCGCTCTTCGCTGACGGCGCCCGACGCGAGGCTTTGGCTTTCGCCAATTTCGGTCTGGGAGACGAGCCTTCTCGTCGAACGCGGCAGACTCGAGGTCGACACCGCCTCACGCGATTGGATTCAAGACGCGCTTGCAGCGAGCGGCATCAGTGAGGCGACGCTCAATCACGAAGTCGCGTTGCAGTCCCGCGAGGTCGAGCTCGAGCACGATGACCCGGCTGACCGGTTCATCATCGCCACGGCAAGCGTCTATCAACTGATCTTGGTGACCGCCGACGAGCGCCTCTTGCGTGGAAAAGGCTACGACGCGATTCGGGCGTGAAGCGCTTCCTTCACGGGGTCATTCAACCGGTCCGAGACGCAAATCCCACCTCGGTGTATCCTCCCACCATGGACCAAGACTACGCCCGTTTCCACCAGGACCGAGGCAATATGCTGATCCACATCGTCGCCGTCCCCGCGTTCATCTATGGCGCGTGGCTCGCGGTGAGCGGGGTGATCGCGGGGCGTTGGCTCGGCGCCTTGTTCGGGCTTGGGGCGATCGGAGTTTCGCTGGTGCTCCAACGCATCGGACACAACCGCGAGCCGAATCCCTCGCTCCCATTCGACGGCCCTGGGGACTTCGCAAAGCGCATCCTGTCGGAGCAGTTCTACCGGTTTCCGATGTATGTGCTCACCGGCGGGTGGCTCAAAGCCGTTCGCTCTTCGAGTTGATCGCTCCGGGCGGTCAGAGCTCGCAGGGGAATGCTTCGACGCCTGCGATGTCGGTGACTAGCGAGCCTTCCTCGACCTTGCTTTCGACTTGATCGGGATCCGAAATCGCGCCTGACAGCCAGTCGCTCATGACGGTGCCTGCGACCGATCCGGAATAGAGCGCTTCTTGGATCGAAATCACGTGCACGTCCTCCGACAACGGCGTCAGATAGTAGTTCACCCCGTTCAAGTCCCGCGTGTCGCAGTACGACTGCCGCATGGCGTTGATCCACGCCGGCGTGCTCTCGAAAAACGTGGTTCCGACCTGAACGCCGTCGTTTTGATTCGAGAGGATCAAGAGCTGCTGCTCGGGCACGGCTTTGAGGCGAGGGGCGGTCGCCGCGAGAAGCTCTGGACCGACCGCGCAATCACCGGCGAAGCAATAAGGAGGCAAGTACTCGAGCGATGCCCAACCGAGTGGCGGGCCGCCGGCGATCAAGAGATTGCCGAGGCTTCGAACGCTCAGGAGTGGGTCGCCGCTATCGAGCGCGAGGCCCGCATCGGGGAATCCGGTCGTGCGTGGCCACTGTAGATCGTCGACCACCCAGTGGTAGTTGTAGATTGTACCAAAGGCACCTGCTGAGAAGCCTCCGAGCATCGCGGTGATCTGGTCGGGGCGGTAACCGTCGCCGCCCGCTTCGTCGAGGAGCGCCCACAAGACATCTCGGGCGTACCGGATCGCCGCCCGCACATTGATCGCGCCGAAGCGATGCACGGTGATGCTATCGAACTCGGTCGTCGCGCCCCCGCCGATGAAGACGTCCTGGTTACAGTAGGGAAGAAAGACCTTCGTCCAGTTGGCAAAGGGGCTGATCGCTGGGTCGTTCGACATGATGCCGGTGTCGTAGGCCTCGTCGCTCAGCGCCTCGAAAAGGTCGGCAGGGCGGTTGGCGCAGTCGTTTTCGAACACACAAACTCCCCCTCCTTCCATCCCTATCAAGATTCTATCGAGAGGCTCGCCTTCGGGCGCGAGCCGGATCTGGAACGCAAAAGGGCTGCCGTCGCCGCATCGCGTACCATAGGTTTCTTCGTCGAGGACGACCTGAGCGTACTCCCCACGGGGAAGGCTCGGATCCGCATTGGTCGGCCCGCAAGAGATGTCGAGTGGTGCAGTGTCGGCATAGGTCGTGGCGGTGATGCAATCGACTTGGTGCATGGCGCGCGCGATGTAGCTCGGCGGGTCGAGCGCGATGAGATCCCTCAAGCTGCGGCAAGCGCCTTCGACAAAGGCGACCGCCGCGGTCGTCATCGTGGCTTCTTCATCGCCGAGGGCCGCCGCATCACAAGTTTCCCCGGCGAGACACTCTTGTCGTCCGAGCAGGGAATCTTCGACCAAGGCTGCGGCGCGCGTGTGTGCTTGCTCGAGGCACGAGCGGCCCGAGGAAGACTCGGCCCAAACCGCACCTTGTGGACCACCAAACGTTCGCGACGCGAGCGAAACGCTCTCGGACTCGCATGAAGTTTGCAGCCGGCCGACGAGCGCGTTGACGGTGAGCGCCCCGGCATCTTCGTCGTTGCAGCTCGTTTGGACCGTTTGCTCGAGGGCGCTGAGCGCACTTGCGATGGCCGCGTCGTCAGCTGCACAGGGGGCGTTGGTCTCGGTGTAGCACGAACGAATCGCGGTGCTGACCTCGGTCGTGCAAAGCCGGGTCGCCTGTGGGATCGCTTCAGGGCAAGTCAATGCCGGGGCGACGTTGTCGTCCGGGTTGTCATCGGTCCCGCAGCCCGAGAGGCTCGCGATCAAGAAGGTCAAGAGAAAAGCGCTTCGAAGGATGGAAATCTGCATAGCGCCGGCACGCTATCATGACTTTCGATCGATTTGTGCGGGTTCTTGGTCTTCCGTATGCTGCAAGCGTGCTTCGCTTCGCGGGGGTGCTGGTCTTGTTGAGCGCGCTCGCGAACGGAGCGATGGCGCAGCGCGCCCGGGAGCCTGAGCCGAATGCCGAGAAGCTCCTGATAACGCCGCCGAAGCTGATTCGCTTCGTCGAAGCCGCCTATCCCCCGATGGGCGCCGAGCCGAGAGAAGAAATCGTCGTTGAGCTCCTTCTCACCATCGATAAGGCCGGATCGGTCACGGAAGCGTTGGTCGCGAAGTCCGGGGGCGAGGCCTTTGACGCGGCGGCCCTTTCGGCGGCACGGCAGTTTCTCTTCGAGCCAGCACGCCAGGATTGGGAGCCGATCGCGTCACGAATTCGCTATGGCTACGTTTTCGAAATGAAGGTACCCCCAGTCCCGATCAACCAGGGCTGGCTCTCGGGCACGGTGCGTCTGGCCGAAGACGAGAGCCCGGCCGGGCGCGTCGGTGTCGAGGTCGTCAACGAAGAAGGCGAGCTCGTCCGAGAATTGGTCGCCGGCTCCGATGGCGCCTTCGTGGTCACCGACCTTTTACCAGGCACGTACACGATCAACATCCTAGGCGGCGAGTTTGGTGACTTGACCGCCGACGAAACTATCGCAGCAGGGGAGGTGACCGAGGTCATCTACCGGCTCGGTGGCGCGAAGAAGAAGGCTTACAGTGGTTTTGGTGAGACCGCCGTCGTCGATGCTCCTCCACGCGAGGTCGTGCGGCGTACCATCGACAAAGAAGAGCTCACCCGAATCCCCGGCACCCGAGGCGACGCCCTCCGTGCGGTCGAGCTCCTTCCAGGGGTCGCCCGTGCGCCGTTTGGGCTCGGCCTCCTGATCATTCGCGGCTCGGCTCCCAACGACAGCGAAACCTTCATCGATGGCATTCCTGTGCCGCTGATCTACCACTTTGGCGGCATCATAAGCGTTTACAACTCGTATCTGCTCGAACAGATCGACTTCTACCCAGGCAACTTCTCGGCGCGATATGGACGACGGACCGGCGGCATCCTCGAAGTCACCACCCGTGACCCTGCCGTCGACAAGCTCCATGGTGTCGCGGAGTTCTCGTTCATCGACACCTTCATCACCGCCGAAGGCCCCATCAACGAGAAGCTGAGCATCTCCGGTGGTTTTCGAAGGAGCCTGATCGATCTCGTTTTTCCGCTCTTCGTTCCCGACGATGCCGACGTCGGGGTACGTCAAGCGCCGGTGTACTACGACTATCAGCTAAAGCTCGTCTACCAGCCGACCAAGCGCGACCGCCTGCGCTTCTCTTCGTATGGCTCGAACGATCGGCTCGCGCTTCTCTTCGAGGAGACCGAAGGCGACGACCCGACGATCCGAGGTGACGGCAACTTCGCGACCCGTTTCTACAACAATCAGATCGACTGGGCTCGCCGCATCAGCGACAAGACCGAGCAGTCGATCGCATTCGAGATCGGCCCCGTCAACATCGACTTCGGGATCGGCGACGCCTTCCAGCTTCAGGGCCGATTCCTTCAGACGTATTCGAGAGCCGAGTGGCGCTATCAGCTCAACGAGCGCGTCCAGCTCATTGCCGGCGCCGACCTGTCGCTAACCCCTGTCGACCTTTTCTTTCGCGGCCCTCCGCCCGATGCCGCGGAGGGAGCAGGAAGTCAGCAGGGCTCGCTGGCGACCGAAGATCAGGTCACCGCACTGGTGGATACGGTGGTGTTCCGACCCGGCCTGTATTTCGAGTCCGGGCTCGAACTGGGCAAGCTCACCCGCCTCGTGCTCGGCGTTCGGCTCGACTACTTCAGCGAGATCGACGCGTTCTCGTTCGACCCTCGAGCGACCACGATCTTCAGCGTTCGCCCAGACATGCGGGTCAAGCTCGGCGTCGGCATCTACAGTCAGCCGCCGGAGTTTCAGGAATCGGACGCGACGATCGGCAACCCTGATCTCGAACCGATTCAGTCGGTCCATGTCGGTGCGGGCTGGGAGTACGATGCATTCCCAGGCGTAACCTTCGATGTCGAAGGCTTCTACAAGTATCTGTGGGACCGACCGGTGCCCACACAGAACCGGGAAGCTCCGTTCTTCGTCACGGGGGGCATAGGCCGGATCTACGGTGCGGAGTTCTTGATCAGCGTTCGACCGCCCAAGGGCCGGCAGTACTTCGGTTTCCTCTCGTACACGGTCTCCCGAAGCGAGCGCAAAGACGGCCCGAACGAGCCCTGGCGCCTCTTCGATTTCGATCAGACGCACATCTTGAGCGCCTCTTTCATCTACAAGTTTCGGCGCAACTGGGAGATCGGTGCTTTGTTCCGACTGGTGAGCGGCAATCCGAACACGCCGATCGTGGGCTCGGTCTACGACGCGCTGAGCGACATCTACATCCCCATCGATGGTCGGATCAACAGCATCCGAAACCCGCTCTTCAACCAGCTCGACCTCCGGGTGCAAAAAGAGTGGATCTTCAGCAAGTGGAAGCTCGCTCTCTTTCTCGACATCAGAAACACCTATAATCGGCAGAACCAAGAGGGCCTCATCTACAACTACGACTTCAGCCAGAGCACTCCCCTCCTCGGCCTTCCGATCATCCCGTCCCTCGGGTTGAGGGGGACGCTGTGAAGGCCCGTTTGATCTTCGGGCTATTGCTCATCGGTGCGTGCGCGGAGAGCTTCCTCCCGGCTTCTGCCGTCGTCGATCTCCGCGTGATCGGAGCGCTCGTGGAGATCGAAGGCAAACCAGGCAGGGCCAATCCGGACCCCGGCGACATGGTGCAGGTGTCGAGCTTCGTCATCGATCGCGGCTACCCGCCCACCACGCCGCCGGAGCCTCCACGACTGAGCCCTCCCGAACTCCAGTGGCGGCTGGTCGCCTGCATTCCCGCGCCTTCGGTGCTGGCGATTCCGATCTGTCAGACCGAGATCCCCTGCGACGGGTGCGAGGCAACGCCTCCCGACAATCCGTTGGCGTTCCCAATCGTGCGCTTTCAGATCCCGAGCGCCGAAGACCTCGACGCGGCCGAGGCGACGAGGGTCGTCCTACAGGGTGTCATCTGTGCCGACGGCGCCCCTGCCGAGCTCGACGCGATCATTCGGTTCGTGACCGGAGAGATCGACGTTCTCGAGCCCTGTGAAGATCCCGACGACAGGGGCCGGTTCATCTCGGTGGAGATCCCGATCGAAGATCAGCCCGAGAGCCCAAACCTCAACCCCACCATCGAGGATGTGACTTTCGATGGCGACCCTTGGCCGCCGCCCTTCGATCAGTTCGTGCCACGCGATCAGCCCGACACTGGATGCGTCGATCTCGTGGCCGATCCTTCGGTCCTGCCGCGTGCCGACGGCTCCATATCGATCATCGAGCTCGAAACCAACAGCGATGACTTCCAGCAGTACGAAGACGAAGACGAGCAGCTCGTCACCGAGGAGATGCAGGTGAGCTGGCTCGCCGACGGTGGTGCTTTCGAGTCCAGTTTTTCCTTCATTGCCGACCCCTTGCGCTCCGCGGCGATCCAGTGGGCGCCCCCACGCTTCCCCCCCGAAACCGGCAGTGTGGTGCGTTTTAACTTCGTGATCCGCGACGGTCGGGGCGGGTTCGACCGGGTTGAACGGGGTCTTTGCGTCATTCCCCCGTCTCCGCCCTAAGTGTCGGTTTTCGCCGAGTTTTTGGCGCTCGTTGACACTGCGGGACCCCCTGCCTAGGCTGATGGATCGCGATGGTAGAACGCATCGGAACCTGCCGCGTTCTTGGCGAAATCGGGAGCGGAGGCATGGCGGTCGTCTACGAGGCGATCCAGGAGCCGCTCAATCGCCGGGTTGCGATCAAAGCGCTGAAACCATCGATCGCAATCGACAGCCAGTTCGCCGAACGGTTCGAGCGGGAGGCCAACTTCATGGCCTCGCTCCAACACGAGAACATCCTGCATGTCATCGACTTCCTCAAAGACGGCCGCTCTATGTTCATCATCATGGAGTACGTCGACGGGATCGATCTCTACGACCTTCTCGAGCGTTCACCGCGGCTTCCGCCCGACATCGCAGCGATCATCACGCTGCAACTCGCGCGCGGCCTCGATTACGCGCACTTCCGAGGGATCATTCATCGTGACATCAAGCCGGCAAACATCATGGTGTCGATGCAGGGCGACGTAAAGCTCATGGACTTCGGGATCGCGCGTCACGAGCGCTTCGGGGATCTCACGGAGACCGGCACCGGCCTCGGCACGCCTAGCTACATGAGCCCAGAGCAGATTCTCGGGGACAAGCTCGATTTCAGGAGTGACATCTTTTCGGTGGGGATCGTCCTCTACCAGATGCTCACCGGCCGCAAGCCCTTCGTCGAAGACGAATCGCGCACCGTCATGCAGAAGATTCGGCTCGATCGCTACGAGCCGTTCAAAAAGCTCGGTGTGGAGGTGCCCCGCAAGCTCGAGCGAATCATGGCCCGTTGCCTTCAGAAAATGCCTGCGAATCGCTATCCGACGACGCAAGCCCTGATAGACGATCTCACTGAGTTTCTCGCGCCTCGCGTCCCCATGAACCATAGCGCGAGGCTCGTCATGTTCCTTCACGAGATCGGGATCATGACCGGCGAGCAGACCGACGAAGTGCTTTCTGCGGTGGCGCCTCGCGTCCTTCGAGCCAGCCGGCGCAACGGGGGCTTCCTCTTGGGAATCGCGAAGAAACAGGCGTGGTTGCTGCTCGCGCTGCTCGCTTCCGGTCTCACCGTTCAAGCGGCGAGCGGTCGATGGTCGGGTCCTGCGGTCGGCGGAGGTCCAGGCTTCGTCAATCCCGCCAACGCGGGCTACCTCAAGGTGAGCGCAGATCCGTGGGCGCACGTTCACGTCGACGGAGAGCGCGTCCTCACGACGCCGGCAGCTCGGGCGATTCCACTCAAGCCCGGTCGACACTACGTGAAGTACATCAACCCGTACTTCGTGCCGGTCGAGCACGAGGTTTTCATCGAAACCGGAAACACCCTGCACGACCGGGCCACGCTGACGGAGCAGACCACCACGGCCGAGGGAGGTAGCTCACCATGAGAGCTACGCCTTTGATGGTGAGCGTCTTCGGGTGGCTCGCCATGGTGTCCGTCGCGGGCGCACAGGCCGTTTACACCCATCCGGTTCAGGAGGGCGACACCCTCGCATCGATCGCCGAGCGCTACTATGGCGACCCCACGCGCGAGAGCGTGCTTCGGGAAGCCAATCGGCTGCGGGGCAACGGTTCTGATGCGCTTCTTCCTGGGAGCTGGGTTTTCATCCCGACGGTGGCGTTCTATCAGGTGCGTCAGGACGACACCTGGAAGTCGATCGCCGCCAAGCTCTACGGAAGCGAGGATCGTGCAAGCACCCTGATCGACGCCAACGACGCGAGCCGCCGCGCCGAGCCCGATGAGGGCGCTGAGCTGTTGGTGCCCTATCCATTGCGTCACGTCGTCGCTCCGGGCGAGACCCTTGCGAAGATCGCCAATCTCTACATCGAAGACGATACCCAAGCGCTGAAGCGGCTGCGCCGATTCAACCCCGGCGCGCGAATCGAACGCGGTCGGGTCGTCTTGGTGCCGCTATTCGACTTGCGGCTCACGGGGGACGGTCGAAACGAGGCGAGCGAGGCGTTTGCGCAGGCGTCGGGAGGCGGCGCATCTGGTGCCGTGCAACAAGAGGTCGAGACTTTGCTCCCCGATCTGATCGCGCACGCGCAGACGGGACAATTCGAAGAGGCCGTTTCACTAGCAAATCGGATGCTCGGGATGCAGCGTCTGACGTCCTCGCAAATCGTGACTATCCAAAAGGAGCTCGCTGTAGCCTACGTTGCGCTCGAGCGCGCCGACCTGGCGGAAGCCTCGTTCCGGACCGCGCTTTCACTCCAACCGAACCTCGAGCTCGACAGCGTGCGCACCTCGCCATTGGTGCTCGAAGTGTTCAATCGCGCCAGACAAACCGTCACGCCGGGCCGATAGGCCTGTGAGGGGGTCGACGCGGCCGCCCAACACCTGGTCGGTGCAGGGCGCTACTTTCTCTTCTTGATCTTCTTCGGTCGGTACTTTGCCGGCCGGTCGTCCGTCGCGCTTTCCATCGGTGCCGCGCCTTCGGGAACGGAGTCGAGCGCCCATTCGGGAAGCTGGACCTCTCCGACCTCGGCCGCGCGTTTCTTGAGATGCACATAGGCGATCACGCACAACGGTATGACTGCTAGCGAGATCAACTGTGACGTCGAGAAGCCGAACGCAAAGCCCCGCTCCGGGTCGTCTCGAAGGTATTCGATGAGAAATCGCCAAAGGGCATAGAGACCCGCAACGGACAGAAACACTTGCCCGCGGAACTTGCGGTGAAGGAGCAGCCACACTGCAAATACGAATAGCAAGAGCCCCGCGATCGATTCGTAGATCTGTGTCGGGTGGACGGGGAGCGAGGCGACGCGGTCGATCATCTCGTTTGGGTAGAGCTCTAGGTGGTGCTGGTATGCCGGGGCGCCCGAGATCGTCCCATCGCATGCAAATACCGGAAACGTGTCGGTATTCCACTTTGGAAAGGTGCCGGCGCGTGCGAGCCAACCTGGTGCGTCAGCGCCGAGAGGGCGGCCGTAATCGCATCCGTAGAGATAGCAGCCGATGCGCGTCATCATGAGACCCGAGCCGAGTGTGGGAACGGCGAGGTCAGCAAACGGGAGAAGCGAGATCTTCTTCATCCGCCAAAACCCCCAAGCCGTGAAGAAGCCGCCGAGGAAGCCGCCATAGGCGACCAAACCTCCGGACCGAAGGTCGAACCAGGCCAAAACGCTGTCGAACGAATCGAGATTGGTGAAGACGTAAAGCAATCGCGCGCCTGCGATGGCGCCGACCGCGGTCCAGGTGAAGCAGCTTGCGAGGAGCTCGCGGTTGAAGTTTTCGACCCGCTTCCCCATGTACATGAGGAAGTACCAAGCAAAGAGAAGGCTGCTTCCCAGCATGACGCCGTAGGAGTAGATGGGGATCGCGCCCCACGGCGTTGGGATGCTGAAGAGTATCGGATGCATCGGGCGGAATCTCGCCGGGTTCGCCGGAGGCGTCAAGTGGATTGGTTTTTGCGACGATGAGCGAGTTGAGCGTTCAAGAGGACGAGGATTCGGTGACATTCGAAGTACGCGTAGCCCCACGAGCGAGTCGAAACGCGATCATCGGTGTTCACGAAGGCATGCTCAAGGTTGCCCTCACCGCGCCGCCTGTCGAGGGCGCCGCCAACGACGCGCTGCGAAAGCTACTCGCAAAGACGCTCGGCGTGCCAAAGTCCAACATCGAGATCATCCGCGGCGAACGCGCACGAACCAAACTCCTCCGCATTCAAGGCGTCACCGCCGAAGCTCTGCACTTCTAGTGTTTGACCAAAACGCAGTGTGCGAGAGATTTTCGTTTGTGGTCGAGCGCCCCCGCAGAGAGCGACTGAGAGGTACTTCTGTACCTCGCAGGGAGCGAACGAGGAGGAAAGCCGACCACAAGCGAAAAGATCCGCACAATGCCTAGTTGACGGTGACGCGGCGCAATAGCCACCGATCATTTTCGCGCCGGAGGTCGAACACCGTGTTGGCGAGACCTGCGTTCGTTCGAAGTCGAAGCGCGATTCGTGCGCGCTCGCCATCGAGCGAGATGCTCTCTTGAATCAGGTAGAGCCTCGAGCCCGAAAGGGTCGCGAGTGCCTCTCGGGCGTCGGGCCTGAGGGCTCTTGCGTTTCCGTCGTCGTAGCGATGGCGGCGGCCGTTGTGCACGAGCTCCATCGTGACCTTCGAGGGGTCGGCGTAGCTGAGGGCATTGTCGATCCGGGCGTCGGAAACGCGACCGGTCACCGACTCGACGAACTCCTCCATTCGCTCACGGTCGGTGACCACGATGGCATCGGTGACCACCGCGGCCACGACCACGAGCGAGAGGATGACAAGGATGTGAATACCCGTTCGGCGCATGACATCTCCTAGTACTGCGAAGGTCGTGCCAGGCTCTCGGACCCGGAATTGATCAATCATTACGGGACATGCCTGGTACGATTTCCAACCAAAGCGTGCCATTGTGACATCGGGTTCGATCTAGCGACGGACAGTTTGGCATCGAGCTCAGCCGCCCTCGGGCGGGGCTACCTGGCGGGAGCGGTGCTCGAGCCAGGCGGTCAATGCCACGAGCCCTAGCCCAAACAACACGAGCGCGAGCCAGCCACTCGGTCGAAAGACCTCGATCGCATGGGCGACCTCCGTGATGAACCCAGGTGCGGCAAGCGCGATGCCCGAGTAGAGCGCGAACCGTCGCCTCGTCAGGAAGCCGTAACTCGCCAATCCGAGGCCGAGCGCGATCGCCTCGAACGAAGCCCAGGGGCTCGGCTCGAACAACACCACCAGGCCGGCCAAGGTCGCGTTGACCGTCGCTGCCGTCGCCACGAAAAAGCTCCGCGAAGAGCGACTCCTACAAGCAAAGCCGAGGAGCGGTATGGCGGTCAGCAGCCCGTACGCGAGGAACCACTCTCCTACCGAAACTGTCAGCTTGGGGTCCGTCCAGAGCGCGCCGACCGACAGGAGGGTGGGCACGACGCTGAACCGGCTCAGGGTCTTATCGCCCGTGTGCTCGCCGAGCGCGAAGAGCCCCACCGCACAGGCCCCGAGCACCGTTCCCCAAAACACCCAAGAAACGTCGTAGAAGAACGCTTGTCGCGTGACGACCAGCACCGCTGGGGCGACCAAGGATGCGACCGCGATCTTCGCCTCGGTCGTTTTTGGCTTCACGCGCAATCCACACCAGGTCGCTGCTCCGAGGATTGGCGCAATCACGAGAGTCGCGGTCAGCGCGCTTCGATCGGGGATCAACAACAGGCCGTGCGCAAAGAGGCTCGTGCTGGTGAGGGCTCTTGCGTGCTCGCGGCCGAGCACGCGAAACGCGCTCCAGATGAACGGGACCAACACCATCGCCGCTCCAAAGACCAGCAAGATCGCGGCGACGGGGTTTGGTGCGACCCATTGCGCAACGCCCGCCGTCGCTCTTGGCACGTCCCCAAACTGCGAGAACACGAATCCCCCGAGCACCCCCGCGTGAACGGGAACCAAAGCGAGGAGCGTGATCAACAGCGCCCGTGCGCTTCGGCTTTCACGGAGCCGAATGCCGCATAGATAGGCCAGCCCCGGAAGGGCGCCGGTCATCGCGAGCAAACAGAGATATCGGGGGACATCGCCCACCTGATCCCAGCTCTGCACCAAGAAAGTGCCAGCCGCGGCGATGATCATCGCGGCGCCACACAAGCGCAGTCCTTGAAATAGTTGTTGAAGTCGGGTTTCCACGAGGCCTCCTAGTCCTGTTCCGCGCGGAGCTCATCGAGCTCGATCCGTAGAGCGCGGCTCTCTTCTTCATGGTCGATGTCGGCTTCAAACGCGTCGATCGGATCGCCGTAGTCCGCTGCGATCTCGATCTCACCCACGCGAGACTCCCACCGGTCGAACACTTCATCGAGATCCCCGATGGGACCTGCGGCGCTCGTCATGCCGTGTGCTGCCTCTGCGTGAGATTGTCGCGTGCGCATGACGTTCTTGCGTTCGGTGAGCTCGGAAAGCCTGCCGTGCAGGAGCTTGATGCCCTCACGCAGCTCCTTGTGGGCTCGCTCCTGTTCGGCCAGCCGCTGTCGCAAGGTGACAACGCGGCGCTCGGCCGCTTTGTGTCGGCGAAGACACTCGAAGGCCTTTTCGTCGTCGTGGGCGGACTTGGCACGCCGTCTCCACGCGATCGCAGCTTCCTCTTCTTTGGCGAGCGACTCTCGAAGCGCCTGCTCATCCCGCTCGACACGCCGGAGCTGGACCCTCGCCCGGGCTGTCGACTGTCGGACTCGGCCGATCGCCGAGTTGACCGCGGCCTCGTGGTTTTCGACCTGGGCAAGCACGCCGTCCACCCAACTCGTCACGCTCATCGTCCAACGCTTCACTCGATTCATCGCAACCTCCTGGGTGCTGCTAGAGCACGGCTCGTGCCAAGCTGGAACTAACCGAAATTACGCGCTAAAAAGCGTTCCCGAAACCAGCTTAGAGCATAAAATGTACACATGGTGTACAATCTATGTACATGTTTGACCCACAGACCGCTGCGCGGCTCGAGGCCATCGGCAAGCTCGGATTCAGCAATCCCTTCGGTCCCGAGCGCCCTGAGCTCGAGGCGATCATCGTTGGTGAGGAAGCGGCACGATCGGTCCTTTGGAACCGACCGATCGATTGGCCGCTCGAAGACCCCGTGCTGCCGGTCATCCGAGAGGAGGCCGAGCGTCAAATGGCCCGCGCACAATCGCGACTCGCGGCTGGAGCAAAACCGACCGACCGCGAGCTCGAGTTGATCCGGGGGATTGCGCTCTACGTTCTCTACTATCGCTACGAAACGCCCCTCTTCGATTGGATCACGACGGAGCCTACGCCGACAGCCGTGGCGTTTTACGAAGACTTTCGAGCCGACTTCCACGCGCTATTCGAGCGAGTCGGGCCACCGCGTTGGGCGAGCTCGCCCGCAGACCTATTTGCTCTCTTCTTTCAAACACGGCGAGCTTTCCACTTCGTCTTTCACCAAATCCTCGGTACCTCTACGGCCGCGGCGAGGCTCCGTGCGAGCGTGTGGGAGTCGTTGTTCACCCATGACATGTGGCGCTACCTCGGTCATCTCCAAGGCCGCATGCATGAAGTCAGCACGTTGATCCTCGGTCCATCAGGCACTGGCAAGGAGCTCGTCGCGAGCGCGCTCGGCCTATCGAGCTTCATTCCGTTCGACCAGGCGCGACAGCGCTTCATCCGAGATTTCCGTTGGACGTTCTATCCGCTGAACCTGGCCGCGATGTCGAAAAATCTAATCGAATCCGAGATTTTCGGACACAAGAGGGGTGCATTTACCGGTGCCAGCGCCGACCGAAAAGGTCACTTCGAGGACAAGGCGGAGTCGGACACGGTGTTTCTCGATGAGGTTGGGGAGCTCGACGGCGAGGTGCAGGTGAAGCTTCTTCGCGTGCTTCAATCGCGCGTCTTTCATCGCTTGGGAGACACCGAGCCGCGGTCGTTTGGCGGGAAGATCGTCGCTGCGACCAACCGCGACCTATCCGAGGAGATGACGGCCCAACGATTTCGTCAGGACCTCTATTATCGGCTTTGCGCAGACATCATTCGGACGCCCTCCCTTCGCGAGCAGCTCTCGGGCGACATCGGTGGCGAGCTCGAGCGGCTGGTGACGGTGCTCATCCAGCGGAACCTCGGCGCATTGGACCCCGGGAGCGTCGACGAGGTGATGCAGAGCATCGAACAAAGCGTCGGGTTCGAGTACGTCTGGCCAGGAAACATGCGGGAGCTCGAGCAATGTGTTCGTAACGTGCTCATCCACGGCCACTACGGCCCGCCCGCGCTCTCGGGCCCATCGGATGGTCTCGAAGGGCTCTTCGAACGGATGCGCAACACCGACGCAGCGCTCGACGAGGTTACCGCAGCATACAGCGCCTGGGCCTACGCGCGGACGGGGAGCTACACGAGCGCCGGGCGCGCCCTCGGGGTCGACCGACGCACCATTGCCAAGCACGTCGAGGGGACACTCCCTAGCCGCACAAACCACTGAAATCAGGCGGAGCTCCGATCTTTCTCGCAGGAGTCGTCTGGTATCGGGTATCTAGAGCGCGGAGAGTGTCTCCTTCGCAAAGCACAGTGAGATTATTCACGCCCACCGGATGGGTGATTGGGACGTTGCATGTGCCGGCTGGGACGGGCCTCTTGCCGTTCTTGAATGGAGACGAGGCGTTTTTTCGAATGACCAATGTGAGCCTGCCCGAGCAGCCGCGGACGATTCCGTTTTTGGCGCTTCAGCGCAAAGCCGTGTTGGTGGTGGTTCCTGGCGAAGACGCCCTGCTCGGGATTCAAGAGTCCCGTGACCAAGTGCGGCATGAAGTTGCCTGTCTCTTCGATGGAGGCCTGGTGATGGGCACCCTCCCGCTTCCCAAAGGCGTACGCGTGTCCGATGAGCTGATGCAGTCAGAGCAGTTTTTCGCGATCGAAGATTGCACGCTTGGGATCGATGCGTCACCCGAACCGATCATGGAAGCGGAAGAGTTGGTGTTCGTTCACGCAGCCGAGGTGTTCGGTGTTGCGGAGCTTGAAAGCGAGTGATCCTCGATGACCCGTCGATGTGAAGCACGCTCAGTCGCGGAGCGCCTCGCGCATCACGTCGAGGGGCGCGGTTAGCCCCGTCCACATCTCGAAGGCGATCGCACCTTGGTGAAGGAGCATGCCTAAGCCATCGACCACCTTGAGACCGCGCTTTTTCGCGCGCGTTAGAACCGCGGTCTCGAGCGGCTCGTACACCATGTCCACCACGGCGGCGTCCGGCGGCAATGCGTCGATCGGCAGCATTGCCGCAAACTCCTCGGCGCGAGGGTTCGATCCGAGGGTCGCGCTCGTCGCCTGAACCACCAGCGTACCCGAATCGAAATGCCAGTCCGCTTCGCTGAGCGGTGCCGCTTCGAGGATGCAGTCGACGAAATGCGCTAACGATTCGACCAGCGCCTCTCCTTGTTCCGGCCTTCGCGCCAACACTGCGATCTCGGCTGCGCCCGCATCGGCGAGCCCTACGACCGCTGCTCGCGCCGCGCCCCCTGCGCCGACGATGACGACCCTGGCGTCGTCGATCCGAACCCCGGCCTCCTCGAGCGATCGCGCGAGCCCCGGCGCATCGGTGTTGTGACCGACGTACCGGTCGTCGGTTCGGACCACCGTGTTCACCGCGCCGATCGCCCGTGCCGGAGGTGCGATATCGTCGAGCAACGCGATCACCGCCTCCTTGTGGGGCACCGTCAGGTTGTACCCGTCGATTCGCGCGTCGTGCTTTGCTTTGACCTCCAAAGCAAGGTTGGCCGGCGCCACCTCGAAGCGGTCGTATTCGAGTGCAATGCCGAGGGCGCGTGCCGCCGCCCGGTGCATTTGCGGCGACTTCGAATGTGCTACGGGAAAGCCGAATATCCCGAGACGGATCGGATCGGTCACGTCTTCCCTTTCACCTCGGCACCGAACTCGCCGTCAGACACCCGGACCTGCACGCGATCCCCAGGTTTCACCTCGTCGGCACTCCGGATCGCCCGGCCGGTCTTTTCGTGGAGGGCGATCGCGTAGCCTCGTTCGAGAACCCGCAGCGGGGAGAGGGCGTCGAGCCTTGCGCGGGCCTCGGCATGGCTGGCCCGTGCCTCCCGCACGAGCGGCCTTCCACGTCCCTTCAGAGCGACGGTCAAAGCGACGAGGTGTTCGCGCCGCCGCTGGATCGGTAACCGGCCCGCGTCTCGGAGCCGCGCAGCAACAGCGCCGAGCGCGTGTCGATCCTGTCGAAGGGTCGAACGTGGATCGTGGCGTCCGAGTCGGAGGCGAAGCTCGGCGAGATCGTCTTGTCGCCGCCGGATGTTGGCGCGTTCCGCGGATCCGAGTTGCTCTTGAAGCGCAAGAAGCCGCGTTCGGATCGGCGAGACCGCACGACGCGCATCGTAGAGCGGTCGAAGTAGTCGTTCGAGGCGAAGGCGGAGACCTCCTACGAGGTTATCGAGCGCCTGACTCAACCTGCGCTCGAGCGAGCGTAAGTCGCGAACTAGAGCCCCGCGTTCCGGGACGACGATCTCTGCGGCGTTCGACGGAGTCGCTGCCCGAACGTCCGCGACGAGGTCGGCGATCGTGATGTCGACCTCATGACCGACTCCGCTCACCACCGGCACGCGGCAATCGGCGATCGCCCGCGCCACCCCCTCGTCGTTGAACGCCCAAAGGTCCTCAGCAGATCCACCGCCCCGTGACACGATGACGACATCGAGCTCTTCGACCCGCTGCACCAGCTCGAGCGCGGATATGATCGTTCGCGGGGCGTCATCACCCTGCACGCGGCAGTCGGCGACGACGAGCCGAACCGGACAACGTTCTCCCGCGACCCGGATGATGTCCCGAAGCGCCGCGCCCGTGCGACTCGTGACGACTCCAACAACCCGTGGCAACTGCGGCAGAGAGCGCTTGCGCGCAGGATCGAGCAGCCCTTCGGCCTCGAGCTTGTCTCGGAGCCGTCGGAACTGAGCCGCGAGGTCCCCTTCCCCTGCAGGCTTTGCCGACCGCGCGATCAGCTGAAACTGACCCCGGGCCAAATACAGCGACAGCTTTCCTCGGAACCGAACGCGAGCCCCGTCTTCCAGGGGTGTTTTGGTGCGACGGACGTCCGACTGGAACATCACGCCGCGAAGTTGCGCCGGCTCCTCCTCGTCGTTGAGCGTGAAGTAGACGTGCCCCTTGGCTCGCCGTACGTCGGAAAGCTCGCCTTCGATCAACACGCTCGGCCAGCTGTCTTCGAGCGTGAGGCGGACCGCTCGGTTGATCTCGCTCACCCGAAAAACGCGCTCACCGTCATCCGGCTCCCGCTCTTCGAGCCGCTCGAAAAGCGGCATCTCCGACATGGGCGCAACCTAACCGCGTTCCCACACCCCCACAACCACGCACCCCCCCAATTGCACAAAAGCCGAAAAAGGGGACAGTCCCCTTTTTCGAGGGGTGAGATTTGAGCATTGCCATCGTGGGTGTAGGTTCGAATCTCGGATCGCGCGAGGCGTCGATCCGAGCCGCGGGCGCCTTACTCGATGCACGCCATGGGATCCAAGTCTTGGCTGTCTCTCCGCTCTACGAGACCGAGCCCCTTGGACCACCGCAGCCACATTACCTCAACGCCGCGTTTCGTCTCGATACCGTGCTCACCCCCATCGAGCTCCTGCGCGTCCTCATTCGAACGGAACAGCGTCTAGGTCGTGACCGAAAGAGCACCGAACGCTGGGGCGCTCGGAGCTTGGACTTAGATCTCTTGTGGGATGAACGGGGTCCCCACGAAAGCCGCGAGCTTCGCGTCCCACACCCCGAGCTCGAAAAGCGGAGCTTCGCCCTGACACCACTGCTGGCGGTCGCCCCAGAGCTGCAAACAACCTATGGCCCACTGCTTGTCCAAACCGGCGGCGAGCTCGTCGCTTGGGATCGGGCCGCGCAGGCGTCGTCACGACAGAGCGCCGGGGTGCTCGAAATCGACGTCGAGGCCGATTCACTCGCCGACGCTTGCGCGCTTACCGTCGAGATTCCGGGAGGCCTCCGACCGCCACTCTCGACCCTTCACCGCACCATCGATTCCAGTACGAGCGCATTTGCAGCTTCGCTCCGAGACGTCTTTCGTTCCGGCTTTTCCGCACGGTACGCGACCGTCAGTCACTGCTCCAACACGCAGTGGATTGCGCATTTTCATGGTGTAAACCTGGGGATTCCGCTGGACCGCGGTGTACGACTCGTGACTACGTCCGCCGCCGCCCGGAAATTCCATGCCTCCTTGTCGGTCGAGCTGACTCCCGAGTGAACGACGTTTTTCCCTCCAATCGTTTGTTGCTTTACCAAACGCTGGGTAGTCTAGAGATGGGGGCAACAGACGACACGAATGGCAGACGCACGCACCGACAAGCGCACGCTGCTTTCGCTGAAGATCCGTTACAAGAGCTCAACGCTCGAGGACTTCATCGAACGCTACAGCAATGACATTTCAAGTGGCGGTGTATTCATCAAAGCGAAGAAGCCCCTTGCTGTTGGCACGCTCCTCAAGTTCGAATTCCTGCTCCAGGACCAATCGACGTTGATCCACGGGGTCGGCCGTGTGGTCTGGCGCCGCGATCCATCGGAGGCGGACGAGCAGAACCCAAGCGGCATGGGGATTAAGTTCATCAAGATGGACCCTCAATCGCGCGCCCTCGTTCAGCGGATCGCGGAAAACCGACAGACGCCTGGTGTATTCGAGCAGGGCGAACGAGGGCAGCTGGTCGACACGCCCGTCCCGTCGGCAGCTTCGACCCCGGTTCCAGACGATCGCACCAAAGTTCGACACGTGAGTGAGTTCCTCGCCTCTGCGCTCGAAGAGGGCGGTGCTGGCGAGGCAGCGACACGCGAGGCTCAGGCAGGTGCACAACGCGCGCGCCAACTCAGCCAGGACATCGGCGCCAACCGGAGTGCAGCAGTCCGAGGGGCGCTCGGTAAGAGCCAAGAGGCTCCGACAGCAAAGCGGCAAGCACCTTCGGAGGCAGCTTCACGACGCGCGATGTCGGCCTTTGGCAACAGCAGCGGCAGCCAGGCGATGGCCGAGCCGTTCGAAGAGCTCGACGCGGAAGACGATTTTCTCGACGACGAAACGACGCGAATTCACGATTACCCTGAAGCCGACGCGACCGTCGTTGCAGGAGCGATGGCGGTGCCCTTCGTTCCCGAGCGGCGCCCGACACCCGTGGTTCCCTCCGAAGGACCGGTATCACGCCTTCAAAGCGAAGTTCCCGACCTGTTCGGCCCGGACATGGCGGCGTCACTCGGTCCGTCCGGGAGCCTCGAGCCCGCGCCTGGTGAGTTCCTCGATCCGAGCTTGCTCGACCCAGAGGTGCAAACCGTCCCGCCGCCGGCCGGCGTGCCCAAGGGGATCGGCATCCCCGTCGAGGCCTTCAGGCTTCCCACCGAACCTGTCCCGGGAGGCTCGATCGCCGCAGCGCGGCATCCTGCAAGAGGCGGAATGCGTGGCTCTAGTTGGCTCTTCCTCGTGGTCACCCTCCTCGTCGTGGCGGGCTCAGGGGTAGCCGGCTGGAAGCTCGGGATCATCGAGCAACTCGAAGAGCTCGCGGCACCACTGATCGGCGACGAGATCGAAGTCTTCGAGGGAGCACCGGTGATCCCACAGGCTCTTGCGCAGAAACAGGAAGCAGTCGAGCCAGGCGATCCGGAGGTAGCCGAGCAACCGAAAGCGGCTGTCGAGGAAGCAGAAGCCGAGCCCGCCGGACCAGCCGAAGCGAGTCTTGCCAAGCTCGTCGTGCGGTCACGACCGATCGGTGCGTTCGTCAGCGTCGACGGCAAGTCGGCTGGGCGCACGCCGATCACACTCCAGCTCGCGCCAGGCACTGAGGTTTCGCTTTCGGCAAGCGCACGTGGGTACTTGCCAAAGACCCAGCAGGTGACGGTGGAGGCGGGAGGCTCCACAGTGAGCCTCGCTCTCCCAACGCTGCCCTACTACGTCACAGTCGTTAGCGATCCGCCCGGAGCGCGGGCGACCGCCGTCGGAGGCGGCGAGATCACCACTCCCGGCGAGATGCGATTCAGGTCGATGCTGAGCGCGCGCACGATCACGGTGTCAAAGGACGGCTTTCAACCCGCCTCAAAGAGCTTGAATCGTTGGGACTTCCACGAGGCATCCAATCGCATGGTGACGTCGATCACCGTCGAGCTTCAGCCACAGGTGGCGGCACCGGCGGCTGAGGAACCGGCCGCCGAAGAGGCGCAGGTTGAAGAGCCGGTGACCGGGGATCCCGAACCTGTCGAGGCTGAGCCTGCTCCCGATTCGGTTGAAACCGAGGCGGCAAAGACGCCTGACACTACCGAAACAACCGCCGCCGACTCGCCTTAGGCTTTCGGTAGAACAAGCGGATGCAAACCAGCCCGGCCAGGAAGCCTCCGATGTGGGCGAACCAGGCCACACCGCCGCTGCCGCCTTCGGCGAGGATCCCGAGCGACAGGTAGCCGAGTACGAGCTGAAGGACGAACCACAGGACGATGAAGATCCCCGCGGGAATCTCCATGAAGTGAATGAAGATGAAGATCGGCACGAGAGTGACGATCCGCGCATGTGGAAACAGCATTACGTAGCCTGCAAGAACGCCCGAAATCGCTCCCGAGGCGCCGATCATCGGCACCATGCTGTTGGTGTCCACCATCACTTGCCCCGCCGCCGCGCCAAGGCCGCACAGTGCGTAAAAGACCAAGAACCGTCCTCGCCCGAGAACGTCTTCCACGTTGTCACCGAAGACGTGAAGGAAGAGCATGTTGGAGCCGAGGTGGAGCAGCCCGCCGTGCAAGAACATGCTCGTGAAGGGCGTCACAAGGCTTCCGAGCGCCCCGCCTTCGCTCCTCGGAAGCCCCCAGTCTCCGTGCACCACTACATCGGGGATCACACCGAAGCGCATCACCAGGGTCTCGGCTTCGGACGGGCCGAAAATCAGGCTCCCGCCGAAGACGAGCACATTGACGACGATCAGGCCCCAGGTGACGACAGGAGTCCTCCGGGTGCGGTTATTGTCACGAATGGGGATCACGATCGGGCGTTCTATAGCGCGCCGCGCAGTCGGAAGCAGGGTTGCGTGCTAGAGGACGCCCATGGACGCCGGCCATCTGCTTGGACCCACCGGCCCGTTGGCGATCGGCGTTGCTGGCTATGAGCACCGCCCTGGGCAGATTCGAATGGCGCGAGCGGTGCAAGACGTGCTCTCACACGATGGCGTCCTTCTCATCGAAGCCGGAACCGGGACCGGCAAGACCTGGGCGTACTTGATCCCGGCGGCACTAAGCGAGCGAAGGGTGCTGGTGTCGACGGGAACACGCGCACTTCAGGACCAGATCATGGAAAAGGACCTTCCAGCCCTCAGGCGCCATCTCGATATCGGCATCGACGCCGCCTGTGTGAAAGGTCTCGCGAACTACGTCTGCCTTCGTCGCTACAACGAGCTTTTGCACAGCGCCGATGCCGCTAATCCTCGGTTCGCTCCGTCGCTGCCGACGTTGCGCGCTTGGGTCGAAGCCACCGAAACCGGCGATCGGGCTACGCTCTCGTCGGTAGCCGAGGAAGACCCGATCTGGGCCAAAGTCGTGAGCGGATCCGACACCCGCATCGGTGCGCGCTGCGACCACTACGACGACTGCTTCGTCACCGGGGTACGCCGTCGCGCCGAACAGGCTCAGCTCGTCGTCGTCAACCACCATCTCTTCTTTGCTGACCTCGCCTTGCGTGACACGGGGCATGCTTCGGTGCTGCCCGACTACGATGCAGTGATCTTCGACGAAGCTCACCAGATCGAGGACACTGCCACGTCGTTCTTCGGCTCTCGCCTGTCGACCGCGATGGTGGAGCGACTGGTGCGCGATGCACGCGGGGCCGTCCTAGGCCAGGGCAAGCCCGGTCACGAGTCGAGGCTTCTCGATGCGATCCTCGCGCAGACATCGAACTTCTTCACCGCGCTGCCGGGCGATGCCAACGGCGGTCGAGAGCCCCTTCCCGCAGCTGACATTCCCGAAAAGGACCTGTTTGCGCTCGATAATGCACTCGCTGAGCTCTCGGCAATCTGTCGAAACGCCCGACCGACCAGGGAGAACGTCCTTCAGGTCGCGCGACGGGCCGATAGGATGCGAGACACGCTCGGCTCGCTCGAAGCGCCCGGCCACGTGAGCTGGACGCTGGGCAGCGGACGATCACGCTCGGTGGGTTCGAGCCCGATCGACGTGGCTCCGCTCTTGCGTGAGCGCCTCCACATGCGCGTGCGCTGCGTGGTGTTCACGAGCGCAACCCTGACCACTGGCGGGGACTTCAAGTTCTTGAAGCAACGGCTCGGCATCGAAGCCGAAGTGAGCGAAGAGGTCGTTGAATCCCCGTTTCGATACGAAGAGCAGGCGGCTCTCTACGCGCCTTCGCATCTTCCAGACCCGCGCTCCTCCGAGTACGTCGACGCGGCAGCCAAGGAGATCCTCGAGCTCATCCGACTCTCCGACGGAGGGGCGTTCGTATTGTGCACCTCGCTTCGCATGATGCGCCTCTTCGCCAAACGAGTCGGTGACGAGCTCGACCACGAATGGTTCGTCCAAGGGGACGCGCCCAAGCAGACTTTGCTCGATCGGTTTCGCGATTTGGGCAACGCCGTCCTGTTCGCGACCGCGAGCTTTTGGGAGGGCGTCGACGTGCCAGGCTCGGCGCTTCGTCTGGTGATCATCGACAAGCTCCCGTTCGAGGTGCCGAGTGACCCGATTGTGGCCGCCCGCTGCGAGCGCATCGACGAGGCCGGCGAGTCCTCGTTCATGCGATATCTCGTCCCGGCGGCCGCGTTGTCCCTCAAGCAGGGCTTCGGCCGTCTCATCCGAACGACCCGCGATAGGGGCGTCGTCGCGATTCTCGACTCGCGGATCAGGCGGCGGGGCTATGGCAAAGTCTTTCTCACGAGCCTTCCCCCGGCGCGTGTTTGCGAGTCGATCGACGACGTCGAGAAGCTCTTGATCTCCAATCGCAAAGAGCCCACGATCCTGACCCCCACCCCCATCCCTAGGAGGTCACTGTGACCCAAGTTGCCGTCGCCAAATACGGCTCCGCTGCGATTCCCGAGGCTGAGCACCGGATCGAACCGACTTCGAAGTCGAAGCTCGATGAGGCCCTCGCGATCCTGCAGGACCACAAGAAGGAGTGGGCCGCCCTCGACCTCGGCGAGCGCATCGACCTCCTCGAAGAGCTCCGCGACGGCGTAGTGAGGGTTGCCGAGCGATGGACAGACGCCTCGGTCGAAGCCAAAGGACTCACCGAGGGCAGTGCGCAGGAAGGTGAAGAGTGGCTGGCTGGCGTTTCGCTGGTCGTGCGAAACATATCACTCCTGATCAACTCGCTTCGCGACGTGTCCAAACACGGTGCACCCCAGCTCCCGAAGAAGGCCCATGCGCGATCCAACGGGCAGGTCGTTGCACCTGTGTTTCCAACCGACATGTGGGACGCGCTTCTCTTCCAAGGCTTCACGGCCGAGGTCTGGATGGACCCGGAGGTCAGGCTGGCTGATCTGCCGAATCACCAGGCCTCTTTTTATCGAGCGCCGTCGCACAAGGGCCGCGTCGCGCTCGTGCTTGGAGCGGGCAACACGTCATCGATCGGCCCAATGGACGCGCTCTACAAGCTGTTCGTCGAGGGAGAGGTCGTCATTTTGAAGATGAATCCCGTCAACGAGTACCTCGGCCCCATCATCGACGAGGCCTTCGCACCGCTCCGCGAGCGCGGATACTTTCGCGTGGTGTACGGAGGCGCAGCCGAAGGGGACTACCTCTGCCAGCATTCCCTGGTGGAGACCATCCACATCACCGGCTCGGACAAGACACACGACGCGATCGTGTTCGGCGTTGGCGAGGAAGGCGCGCGGCGAAAGGCAAACCGCGACCCCCGCAACACCAAGCCGATCACGAGCGAGCTCGGCAACGTGAGCCCGATCATCATCGTCCCTGGCCCTTGGTCGAAGGGAGACTTGAGCTTTCAGGCGTCGAATGTGGCCTCTTCTCTGATCAACAATGCCGGCTTCAATTGCAACGCGACGCGGGTGATCATTCAGCACGAGCAGTGGAGCCAAAGAGAAGCCTTCCTCGATGCCTTGAGAAACGCGTTTCAGCAGCAGCCAAACCGAAAGCCCTACTACCCCGGAGCGACGGACCGCCAGCAGTCATTCCTCAAGCAGCATCCGGAAGCCGACCAATTTGGCGAGAAGGGAGCAGGCAAAGTTCCGTGGACGCTGATCCATCACTTGGACCCCGCCAAGACCGACGAAGTCTGCTTCACGACCGAAGCGTGGTGTGGGCTCACCGGCGAGGTGGCGCTCTCAGCTGACTCGGTCGCCAACTACATCGACAAAGCGGTCGAGTTTGCCAACGACGACTGCTGGGGCACGTTGAGCGCTTCGATCATCGTGCACCCGAAATCGCTCAAAGACCCGGTGGTCGCCGATGCCGTCGAACGCGCGGTTGCGAACATGCGTTTTGGGAGCGTGGCGGTGAACCACTGGTCGGCCTTGGCGTACGGCCTGGTCACCCCCACGTGGGGCGCCTTCCCTGGTCACCCGGTCGAAGACATTCGCTCCGGTCGCGGGGTCGTGCACAACACCTTCATGTTTGACAAGCCTCAGAAGTCGGTCGTCCGGGGGCCTTTCCGTGTGTTCCCGAAGCCCGCCTGGTTCGTGAACCACAAGACGTCGGCCGAGCTCGGGCCCAAGCTCACGTATTTCTACGCGGACCCCTCAATCACCCGCATCCCAAGCATTCTCGTTTCGGCGCTCAAAGGCTAGCGGCTAGCGGTCGCGCTCAGCCGCCTTTGCTGGAACCGGTGAGCTCATCGTAGCTTCGGCCAGGCTCCGCTTCGAGCGCCACGGCAAATTGGAGACGCTGCCATCCAGGCTCTTGGAGCTGCCCGAAAGGATCCCGCGCGCCGTCGAAACCCGCCCGCTGGTCGACGACGTTCTCGTAGCCGGTTTGGATTAATGCCTGCGCCGCTCGTAGCGACCGGGCGCCCATTTTGCAGCCCACCACCAGCTTTGCATCCTTTGGAAACACCGCTGCGACCTCGGCGAGGAATCCCGGGTTCGGTCGCATTCCACCAGGCGTCATGTGCGCGATCGGGATGTTGTAGGCGCCGGCGGGATGACCCGCCTCGAACTCGGGAGTTGAGCGTACGTCGAGATACACGTAGCCTTCGTTTTCCATCAGTACCTTTGCCTCTTCGGGAGACACTCTCTTCACCGACATGGTGTGAATCTAAGGCCGCTCGCGCAGGCTTGCCACCGGCTCTTCAACCGCAGCGGCCTCGAGGAACAGGCTTTCGAGGGTTTGCCGTTCTGGAATCATGGCTTCCAATCGAGCCCCGGCGACGTTCGAGATACGGAGGATCTCTGCCACCGCCTCGTTCCCGTCGGCCTGAAGCGTGATCCGCCCTTCGGCATCCTCGACGACAGTTCCCTTCGAGCGCAATGAGTCTTTCAGTGCACGCGAGGCTCCGCTCAATTGGATCTCGACCCGGCGTGTGGTCGATGCAAGCAAGTCGTGCACCTGACCCTCGGAGGTGATGCGACCCTTGCGCATGATCACCACGCGGTCGCAGAGCATCTCGACGTCGCTCAGGATGTGGCTGGTGAACAGGAGAGTCTTTCCTCGGCGACGCTGCTCGAGGAGCAAGTCCCGCACTTCCTTGCGGCCGATCGGATCGAGCCCACTCATCGGCTCATCGAGGACCAGGAGCTCCGGATCGTGCAACAGCGCTTGCGCTAGACCGATCCGTTGCATCATGCCCTTCGAAAACTTTCCGATTGGGCGGTCGACCGCGTCCCGAAGGCCCACCTTGTCGATCATTTCCTCGGCCCGGTGGCTGCGGTCCTTCTTCTGGAGCCCGATGAGGCGCCCGCATAGGTCGAGGAACTCGATCGGTTTGAGATATTGATAGACGTACGGGTTCTCGGGCATGTATCCGATGCGCTTCATCACTTCATGATCGGCAGCAGCCCGCCCGAAGATTCGGATCTCACCGGCAGTTGGAAAGATCAACCGCAAGATCGCCTTGATCGTGGTGGTCTTCCCTGCGCCGTTCGGACCGAGAAGCCCGAAAATCTCTCCTCGATTCACGGTGAAGCTCGCGCCATTGACCGCTTCCACACGCTTTCGAAAGAACCCGATGTGGAACACCTTCCGGAGGTCTTTGACTTCCAGAACGGTCTCGGTTTCACCCACCGAGCACCTCTCGAACGCGTGCGATCACTTCTTGGACCTCCGCATTGCGCATCTGTGGATAAAGCGGAAGCGCGACCCCGCGAGCAGCGATGTACTCGGCAATCGGTAGGGACTCATCGTGTCCCGTGAAGCTCCCGAGCTGGTGAACGGCGTACGAAAGCAGGCCCGCCTCGACCCCGCGCGCCCGGAGCTCATCTCGAAAGGCGTCGCGGGTCTGCCCCTGGGGAAGGACGATGCCCAGGGTTTGATAGTTGGATTCGGCGCCCTCGGGTGTGGTTTGCAGATCGACTACGTCGCCGAGGGCATCGCGATAGAGCGCCGCGATCTCACGACGCCGTGCGACGATTTCGTCGAGTCTTTGTAGTTGCGTGAGCCCGAGTGCTGCGGCGATCTCGGTCATTCGAAAGTTTCCTGCGGGCACGACGATCTCGTTCGCGAGTTGCCCGTGGTTTCGAAGAACCCGAAGTCGTGAAGCAATCGCCTCATCATCGGTGAGACACACCCCACCTTCGCCGGTCGTCAGGATCTTTCGCGGATGAAAGCTGAAGCACGAAATCACACCCAGGCTCCCGCATGGGCCTTCGGAAAAGCGGCTGCCGATCGCACATGCGGCGTCTTCGATGATCGGCAGTGCTCCGAGAGCCTCGCGGATTTCGCGCGCTCTTGCTGGATTGCCAAACTGATCGATGACGATTGCCGCCTTCGTGTCGGTGTTCCGCGCGGCAGAAAATGCCTCGCCCGTGCTATTCCATTCGTTCGGGTCGACATCGATGAATCGAACGCGCGCCCCCGCCAGTCTCGATGCGTGGGCGGGGCTCGGCCAAGTCAGCGCGGGGCAAATCACCTCGTCGCCGTGGCCCACCCCGAGCACTTTCAGCGCGAGTTGAAGGGCCGCCGTGCCGCTCGATACCGCAACCGCGTGGCTTCTCCCAACCAACGCGGCGACAGCGTGTTCGAAGCGCTCCACCAGGGGCCCCTGAACCAACTGCCCCGATTCGAGAACGGCGGCAACGGCTCGCTGCTCATCCTCACCAATCCACGGTTTTGCCAGGCGAATCAAGGCGATCACATCTTATCAGGTCGGGCCCCGACTCAACCAGATTGCGGCGGTCTGGCCCAGAGTACACCCTCTGACAATGGACCTGCGTCGCCAGATCGAAGCATTAGAGCGTGCTCTCGGGCGGCTTGGCATTCGCTTTCTCGAGGAGGAGCTTCCACGAGAAGCTCACATCGACGGAGGCCTTTGCACCGTCGAGGGCGACCAGGTGCTCTATCTCTCACCCTCTGCGCCTCCTTGGCGCCGCGCCGAGGTGCTCTTCGATGCGCTTCGTCGGCTTCCACATGACGACATCTGGCTCCCCCCCGAGATCCGCCAGCTGCTGACGGACCAAAGTTTGGTCGATCGTCCGGTACGGCTGGTAGCCTCCGGCGTGGCATCTCGCGATTCGGATGCCAGGGAGGGCGATCGTTGAGTGGTCTAGGTTTGATCCTTTCGGGAGGCGGCGCACGTGGTGCATACGAGGTTGGCGTTCTCGACTACATCTTCAGTGAGTTCCTCGACGCAGGAGGAAACCCACCGAAAGTCGATCTGATCTCCGGCACCAGCGTTGGGGCGGTGAACGGTGCCTTCGTGGCGTCTCACATCGAAGACGTCGCGAGCGCAATGAAGCACATGGTGGGGCTCTGGACAGGGCTCGAGCTGCCCGACGTGTTGGGCTTCGGGTTACGGCAGGCTGCCGGCCTCTACCGAGTCCTGCTCGGAGGCAGCGAGTCCCGCGGCGTGTTCGACCCCAGCAGCCTTTCGGCGATCGTGGGTCGGAACATCCGTTGGCGGAGACTCCGGCGAAACATCCGCACCGGTGCGCTCCAGGCGCTGACCGTCAGCACAACGCACGTGGGGACGGGGCAGCCGGTCATCTTCGTCGACGCCGCGCCTGGCGTTGGAATCCCAAAGAGCTTGGGCTTACATGCGCTCGTTCGAAGAGCAAAGATCGGCCAGCATCACGTATTGGCGTCTGCGGCGATCCCGCTCGTGTTTCCATCGGTGGAAATCGGTGACGAAATCCATTGCGATGGCGGTCTGCGCCTCAACACCCCGATGGGACCTTCGATTCACCTCGGGATGAACCGCCTCTTGGTCGTCGGCCTTTCCACGCCTCACGTCGCCGGCCGCCGTGCCGCACGTGACGGGCAGTATCCGGGCGCTCCCTTCATGCTTGGTAAAGTCCTCAACGCGTTCCTTCTCGATCACGTCAATGCAGATCTGCTTGAGGTGCAGCGAATCAACGATTTCTTGAAAGACGGGATTCGTGCGTATGGGCCCGAATTTCTCGATCGCATCAACCAAGCGGCGAAAGCTCGCGGCGCCCTCGCACCCCGTCGTCTCTTGAGCTCTCTCGTGTTGCGTCCGAGCGTCGACATTGGACAGGTCGCCTCGGACTACCTCGCTTCAAACCGCGTTCGGTTCGGGAAAAGCTTGGGCCGTGCGTTCATCAGCGTGCTCGATGTGGGCGCTGGTGCCGACGCCGACTTGGCGAGCTATCTCTTGTTCGACGGTGGTTTCGCCCAGACCCTCGTCGAGATGGGCCGGCGTGACGCCCACGCACGCCGCTCGGAGATCGAGGCTTTCTTCTTCGAGGACCCGGAGGCCGTCTTATCCACAGCCAAGACTGTGGACACGCTGGCACGTTCGGACTCCAACCCCCCGGAATAGCAACGCGTTCAGCCTAGGTTCGCCCTGTGGGCAAACCGTGGACCGTTGATGCATTAGACGACTATATTGTAATATTTTACCCACACTATTCAGTATGATAGGCTCCAAAAGTGGCTCAACCCGGCGTCGCGCACATTTCTGAGAACGCGACTCAGCTCTCTCAGCGTCTCGTTCAGAACATCGCGCAGGTGGTTCGAGGCAAAGAAGAAGTCATCAAGCTTGCGGTGGTCTCGCTTTTGGCGCGGGGTCACTTGCTGCTCGAGGACGTGCCTGGCGTTGGAAAGACGACTCTTGCACGTGCACTCTCAGCGTCGGTTGGTGTGTCGTTCCGTCGACTACAGTGCACTTCGGACCTGATGCCGACCGATGTGCTCGGCGGCAACGTCTTCAATCAGTCGCAGGGCACTTTCGAGTTTCGACCTGGGCCGATCTTCACCCAGGTGCTTCTGGCCGACGAAGTCAACCGCACGACCCCAAAAACGCAGAGCGCCCTTCTTGAGGCGATGGACGAGCGACAAGTGTCGATCGACGGTGAAACCCACGGCCTCGAGGAACCTTTTTTCGTGGTTGCGACCCAAAACCCGCAGGAGTTTTACGGCACCTATCCGCTGCCAGAGTCACAGCTCGATCGCTTTCTCATGCGGCTCAGCATCGGCTACCCGCCTCCTGGGGTCGAACGGGAGGTCCTCAATCGTCGTGGGGGTGACCCGGTGCAACAACTCGAGCCCGTAATGACGGCGACGGAGCTACGACACGTCCAGCAGGCGGTCGATGCCGTTCGCGTCGACGACTCGATTCTCGATTATCTTCACCGGATCATCATTGCGACGCGAACCACGCCGCTTCTAGTCGTCGGTGTCTCGACCCGAGGGGCGCTCGGCTTCGAGCGCGCGGTGCGTGCACGAGCTCTCGTCGAAGGTCGTTCGTACGTCCTCCCCGACGACGTCAAAGCTCTCGCGGGCCCCGTATTGTCGCACAGGGTCAAGATCAGTGGCGGCGTTGCGGGTACGGCGGTACGTGACGACGCACAGAGAGTAATTCGCGAGCTACTCACCGTAGTGGCCGTCCCGCTCTGATCGGTTCGCGCCATGCGCATCTTTCGACGAAGGCTGGGCAGAAGAAAGTTTCGACTGACGCGGGAGGGCCGCGCGTTCCTGTTCGTCACCATCGGCGTGGGGCTCGCAGCGGTAAACACCGCGAACAACTTGCTCTACCTAGTGCTCGGTCTTCTCTTGAGCTTGCTGCTCGTCAGCGGGGTCTTGAGCGATCTCGCCCTTTGGAAGCTGCGTATGAACCGCAAGCTTCCGGCAAAGATGTTTGCTGGCAAGCGCGCCCTGATCGAGATCACCGCCCGCAACGACAAGCGCTGGCTCGCGAGCATTTCGGTCGAAGCGGTCGACCAGCTCGATGGAGTCGAGACCCAGCCCGCGCGCTTCCTGCGCGTACCGCCCGGCGAGTCAGTCAGCGCTGCTTATGGCTTCGAGCCGCCCAAGCGAGGGCTCCTCGAGCTCGGCGCGGTACGTGTGGTCACGCGCTATCCTTTTGGTCTGATCGAGAAGGGATATACGGTTTATCTGCCGGACGAAATCGTCGTTTATCCAAAGCTCCTTGAGCAGGCTCCGGCACCCCCGTTTGAGCAGATGCCTGGCGATGCGGCGCCCATGCACCGCACGGGCCGCGGTAGCGAGTTTGCCGGAAGCGTTCGGTACTACCGCGAGGGCGACGAGGCCCGTGAAATCCATTGGAAACGCACCGCTACGCGGGGCGAGCTAGTCGTGCGTGAGCGCGACCAGGACTTGAGCCTGTTCGTGACCCTGTTCGTCGACAACGTTCGTCCACAAGACGTCGAAAACCGAGAAGCCTGGACCGAGCAGTTCGAGCAATCGATCTCCGAGGTCGCCACCGCAACATTCGCATACCTCAACCACGGGGTCTCGGTGCAAGTCCGGTCGAGCGACCATGCATCGCCCATGGTTCTGGGCGGTGCGCCTCCCGATCCGATTTGGCACTTCCTTGCAATGCTGCGTCCTGCGCGCGCAGGCGCACCACCCGAGACCGGAAAGAGTCGAGCCGCATGAAGTTTGGGTTCGCACACAAAGTCGTCACCTATCTGTTCGCCGGGCTTGGCCTCGTAGCGCTGATGCTCGGCACCACTTTTGGTCCCTTCGAAGTCGCGCTCGTGGTCCTGGCTTTTGCGGCGAGCTGGTTTGCTGAGCGTCCCCTTCTGGATAAGCGTGGCTACACTCGTTTTTGGAACGTCGCAGCGGTGGCCGTCCTCCTGCTGCAGATCGCGCGGACCCTCGGCGGTGAAGCCGTCCTGACCGTCGGCGTGCAGTACGCCGCCTTTCTCCAACTCTCACGGCTCGCGCACCGTAAGGCCGCAGCCGATTATCAGCAGATCGCGATCCTCGGATTCCTGCATCTGATTGCGGGTACGGTCATGTCGGCCGGTCTCGACTTCGCAGTCATATTTTTTGGCTTCGTGATCGTGATGCCCTGGATGCTCGCGCTCACCCACTTGCGCCGGGAGCTCGAGGTCCAGTACGGCGCAGGAACCCCGTTGCTCCAAGCCGAGCTTCAAAGCCGAGAGCTCGCAACGCCCGCCTTCTTCGGGGGAACGACCCTTCTCGCGGTTCCGCTCTTTGTACTCACCGCGGCGATGTTCTTCGCGTTTCCGCGCGTCGGTTTTGGGCTGCTCTCGAACCTAGGAGCGCGCGTCCAATCGGTCGCCGGTTTTGGCGACGATGTAGAGCTCGGCGGATTCGGCATGATTCGAGACGACCCGACCGTCGTCATGCGGGTGAAGATGGGCGAGATGCCCCGTCAGCCTCCGCGGTCGATCGGTTTGCGGCTTCGCGGGACCTCCTTCGACCGTTACCGAGAAGGTCGCTGGTCACGCACTCAGATCGCAGGGACAGACGTACGCCGCCTCCAGGATCAGTACGTCGTGCAGCGCCCTCCAAAGGCCGACGACGAGCGATACGAGATCATTCTCGACCCGATGGAGGAAGCCGTCGTGTTCATCCCCGAGGGCACCGTGACCTTACAGGTGCCACCGGTCGTTCGCGCGGGTCGGAATCGGTACCGAAGAATCGTCCAAGCGCCGGGCCTCGACCTCCGTTATCGCGAGCACTTCGACGCCCCGCTCACGTACCAGGCTTTTGCAAGTCCCTCTGAGCGCGCGTTCCCGGAGCGCATTCCCAAGAAGCTCCAAGCTCGCTACCTCGAGGTCCCCGAAGGCTATAAGCGAATCTCCCAGCTCGCCCAGTCGATCGCCGGTGATCTCACGAGACCGATCGACAAAGCCCAGCGAATCGAAGGGTTTTTGCGGGGTGGCGGTGGTTATCGCTATTCGCTCGAGCAACCAAACACCGAAGGGAAAGATCCGCTTCACGTGTTCTTGTTCGAGGCCAAAGCCGGTCACTGTGAATACTTTTCGACCGCCATGGCCATCATGATGCGAGCCCTCGGGTTGCCTGCTCGAAACGTCACCGGTTTTCTCGGCGCAGACTACAACCCGTACGGAGGCTACTATGCCGTGCGCAACGGGAATGCACATAGTTGGGTCGAGGTCTTGATCGACGGCAAATGGGTCACTTTCGATCCCACTCCGGCCTCCCGACAGATCTCGACAGTGGCCTCTGGACTGGCGGTGAAGCTTCGTCAGATGATGGACGCCCTTCGGGTACGCTGGGCCGAGTACGTCGTCGAGTTCAACATCCGGGATCAGGCCCGCGCGCTCCGAGGTTTCGCCGCCTGGTATCAGTCGCTTCGGGGCGACCGTCGAGCCGCCAGATTGCGCTCTGAGACTCCAGACGAAAGCCACGGCGGCCTTCACGTCCCTCTGCGTCCGGACTGGCGGTGGTTCGTCGCGATCATGAGCATTTTCGGCGTCGGCGTGCTCCTGGTTCGCTGGAATCGAAAACGAAGGCGCCAAACCCGCGCCGGGCGCCAGTTGGACCCCGACAGAGATCGCGCGGTGCGGCTTTATCTCTCCCTCGAAGACAGCCTTCGACGCACCGGCCAGGCGCGACCGCCCGACGTTACGCCCGCCGAGCATGCCGAGCAGCTCAGGCGCTCCGGCTTCCCGGCCTTCGACGAAGTGAGCGAGATCACCCACGCGTACCTGGCGACGCGCTTCGGCGAAACGCGAATGTCTCCACACGACTATCACCGGCTTCGCCACATGAGCCGGAGCATTCGCGTGAAGGCGAAGAGCCCACCTATTGCGTGAAGAACCAACCGGCCGCGACTCCGGCCGCGCCTAAGAGCACAAGTGCGAACACCAGCGCGACGACTTTCGACCTGCTCGGCCTCTGGGCCGGTGCCTGCCCGGGCTGAGCGCCAACGGCCGCCCCTCGCGCACCTTTGTCGTCGTCGGCTACGGGCGGTCGGAACGTCTTGACGGGTTTGCCAGCTGCTTTCCTTTGCCGTGGCGGCGGGCTGAGCGAGGGCCCCATCGCTCCTGCCCGGGTGCTCGCGACGCCGATCGCGTCGCTCTTGCCGGTGGCCTCCAACCAGCCCATCGTCGCTCCGGCTGGCGCGCTATCGCGTACGTTTTCGATCGCGCTCTCGACATCGTGGTCACCCTCGAACCACTGACTCGGATCGACGAAATCCGATGCATCGAGCGGGTTGGCGCCCGGATCGTTTGGCCGCAACCCGAGGGACGACTCGTCGATGGGCATCTCGGCCGGGCTATCGAGCGAAGTGAAGCGCGCCAACTCCTCTTGAATCATGGTGTCGATCATTATCGGCCGCGGTGGCACCGACTTTTGGCGCTCGAGAGTCGTTTTGACCAAGTTTGCGATGTCGTAGGACGTCACCTTCATCTGGTGATGGAACAGGTACACTGCCAGCGCGTCGCCGAATTCGCGCGCGGACTCGTAGCGCTGCGCTGGGTCGCGCGCGAGCGACTTGAGCAGAATCTTTTCGAATTCGGGCTCTACCTCGGGGTGGTCGCCGACGAGCGACGGCACCTTCGCGTTCGACACCGCTTGTACCGTTTCGTAGTCGGTGTCTCCGAGAAAAAGGCGACGGCCCCCGAGCATTTCCCAGATGCATACTCCGAGCGCAAAGACATCGGCGCGCTCGGTGACGTCCTGGCCCGTCGCAGCTTCGGGCGAGAGGTAACTGAACTTACCCTTGACGACGCCAGGGTCGGTGCGCTCAAGCTGCGTGCGCGCCTTAGCGAGGCCGAAGTCGGTCACCTTCACTTCCCCACGTCGGCTGATCAAAATGTTTGGGGGCGAGACGTCGCGATGCACGAGCTCGAGTGGATTCCCCTCGTCGTCTCTGAGCTCGTGTGCGTAACTCAGCCCGCGGCAAGCCTCCATCGCGATGTGGATCACGTCTTTCAACGGGAACGGCTCGCGCTTGAGCCGCAGTGTCTCCATTATCTTCTTGAGATTCGTCCCGTCGACGAACTCCATGACGATGAAATAGCTGTTGTCGGACGAACCGATGTCGAAGACGCTGACGATGTTCGCGTGCGAGAGCCGAGCTCCCAAGCGCGCCTCGTCTAGAAACATCCCGATGAAATTCGTGTGCGAGGCGAGGTGTGGCAAAACGCGCTTGATCGCGACGCGTTTCTTGAACCCTTGAACACTGGTGGCTTCCCCGAGGAAAACCTCGGCCATGCCCCCTGCCTCCAGCTTCTCGATCAGGCGGTATCTCTGATCGGTCATTCTCGCCCGTCTGCCCTCGCTACAGGCATCATCCCATTGTCGATTGTGGGGGCTATCAGCGTCAAGGCACGGATGTCATTGACAGGCTCGCTCTGCGGCGCTTGACTGCGGCCGTGCCACGCTCGCGGAAACCCCTCCGAATCGCCCCGTCCGTACTTTCGGCGGATTTTGGCCGACTTGCGGCTGAAGTCCAAGCTGTCGAGGCGGCTGGCGCCGACTGGATCCACGTGGACGTCATGGACGGCCGGTTCGTCCCCAACATCACCATCGGGCCCCTCGTGGTGAAGGCCATACGATCCGCCAGCAAACGCGTGGTCGACGTGCACTTGATGATCGTCGAGCCCGAGAAATATGTTCAGTCGTTCGCCGATGCGGGCGCAGATGTGATCACTGTTCATGCCGAGGCCTGTACCCACTTGCATCGGACGATACAGCAGATCCGGTCCCTCGGAAAAAGAGCCGGCGTTTCCCTGAACCCCCATACCCCTCCCGATGACCTACGCTACGTGCTGCCCGACGTCGACCTCATCCTGGTGATGAGCGTTAATCCAGGCTTCGGCGGACAGAGCTTCATCCCAGCGACCAACGCAAAGCTCGCCCTGATCCGGGACATGATCGACGACTCCGGGCTCGATATCGACCTTCAGGTCGACGGCGGCGTGAAGCCAGGTGTCGCGCGTTCGGTGGTCGACGCAGGTGCAGACGTGTTGGTCGCTGGAAGCGCCATCTTCGGCACCAACGACTATGAGAATGCGATAGACGCCCTCCGAAAGGATGCCGAGTGAGCGAAGACCCGGCGCTCACGACCGTTTTCGTCGATCGCAAGGCGACGAAGCGCAAGCTACGCAAGAGCAGATTGGCCGTCGTAGAGGGGCCCGAGGCGGGACGTCGGCTCGAGATCGCCCAAGAGCGAGTGACCATCGGTCGAAGCTTGATCTGCGACTTGGTGTTGACCGACACCTCCGTGAGCGGGACCCATTGCGAGATCGTCGCTGGCGAGGCCGGCTTTCTGCTGCGTGACCTCGGATCGAGCCACGGAACCTCGGTCGGGGGTGTGCGGGTTCGGGAGGCCTGGCTCGAGCCAGGAGCTGCGTTGAAGCTCGGCCAGACCGTGGTGCGATTCGAGGTTGGCTCGGGAACGATCGAGATCGACCTCAGCCGCCAGGAACAGTTCTTCGAGCTGATCGGACACAGCGTGCGCATGCGCGAGATCTTCGCCGTCCTCGAAAAGGTCGCCGCTGCGGATCTGACCGTCTTGATTCGAGGTGAGACCGGCACTGGCAAGGAGCTCGTCGCCCGCGCCATCCACCGCGCGTCCAAACGTGCCCAGCGGCCCTTGGTCGTCCAGGATTGCAGCGCGATCCCGGCAAACCTCATCGAGAGCACGTTGTTCGGCCACGAGCGAGGGTCTTTTACCGGCGCTGCCGATCGGCGACGGGGTTGTTTCGAACATGCCGATGGCGGAACCCTGTTCCTCGACGAGATCGGGGAGCTCGATATCAGCTTGCAGCCGAAGCTCCTGCGTGTCCTCGAAACACACGAGGTGCAGCGGGTCGGTGGCTCGCGCACCATTCCGGTTGATGTGCGAGTCGTGGCCGCGACCAACAAGGACTTACGCCAGATGATCAATGAGGGCAGCTTCCGCGAAGACCTCTACTATCGTCTAAGCGTCGTCCATGTGGACTTGCCACCGCTTCGGGAACGCCCCGAGGACATTCCCGCGCTCGTCCAGCAATTCCTCGAAGAATCGGCCAAGCGGGGCGCCCATCCCGAGGGCGTGCGATTCACGATCAGCCGCGACGCCATGATGAAGCTTCAGGCGTATCCGTGGCCAGGCAATGTTCGTGAGCTCAAGAACACGATCGAGCGCGCGGTGTCCCTGGCCGACGCCACTGAGCTCGGCATACAAGACCTTCTGCCGGCCTCTCAGAAGACCCCGCCCATCTTTCTTCCCGGTGGCACCGCCGAGCAGTTCGTCGAGAACGAGACGCCCTTCAAGGATGCCAAGCAAAAGGTGGTCGATGCCTTCGAAGTGCAATACATCAAGGCCCTTCTCGACAAGCACGGTGACAACATCAGCCGTAGCGCGCGGGCCGCAGGTTTGACCCGATACCACCTCCGCGAGCTTGCAAAGCGATACGGCCTGCGCGGCGAAACGGGCGGACGTTCCGACGAGGATTGATGCTTCCCTGGCGGTGATGCCATATTGGGAGTGATGGGTGGGATCGCAATTGCATGCGTGCTGGCGGCGATCATGTCGTGGCCCACCCCTGCCGGCGCCCAGACCGCGGTCCCAGCCCCCTCGTGGGCCAGGTCGATCGAAGTGGTCGACGACGGCGCCCCTGCCATGCTCGCGCCGAACCCGGACGCCCGCCGTCGCGGCACGATCGGTGCGGGCACTCGTCTTGGATTCTCCCGGCGCGTCTTCGGCAAGGGGTGTTCGACCGGAGTTTGGTTCGAGACCGCCGACGGGCTCTTCATTTGCGAGGAGCACGTCAGGCCCTCGACAGCCCTGCCAGGCCCAAAAGTCGAGCCGGTCACCGAAGGAACGCGCCTGCCTCAGCGCTACGCGTTCATCCGCGTCGACGGAACCCGCGCCTACGCCCACCCTAGCGACTACTTCGCCAACGACTACATCGAGGCGTTTGGTCGCGGGTTTGGGATCGTCGTCACCGGCGAGCAAGTCTATGGTGGGGTCGAGTTTGTGCGGACGCGCCGCCACCTCTGGGTCGAGCGAGCGTCGGTGCGTTTCGTGAGCGGAAGCCCGTTCAGGGGCGTGGCATTGGAGCCCGGTGCGCCCCTCGACATAGCGTGGGTCTCTCGTCGCCCATCGAAGGTTTACGACAAACCGTACGGTCGCGTCGAGCGTCGTCTCGAACGCCACGTGCGCATTCGGATCGAGACCACCAAAGGTGCATGGGCGAAGCTCCGCGAGGGTGGATGGATGAAAACCGCCGACCTCGCGCGTCCGCGAGTCGTCCCGCCGCCCGAGGGTGTTGGCGCGAACGACCGGTGGATCGACGTTGATGTGGCCCAACAAGTCCTGGTGGCCTACGAGGGTCACGCGCCGAGGTTCGCGACTTTGGTCTCTTCGGGAAGGGAGAGCAAAGCCTCGAAAACGCCACTCGGGGTCTTCGAGCTCTGGGTGAAGCTCGACTACACCGACATGGACGACATCGAGCGGACCGACATCTCCCGGAACTACTCGATTCAAGACGTGCCTTGGGTTCAGTTTTTCAAGGGCTCCTACGGCTTCCACGCGGCCTTTTGGCACGACGACTTCGGCCGACGCCGAAGCCACGGCTGCATCAACCTCTCCCCCGCCGACGCGCGCTACCTCTTCCAGTTCACCGAGCCCGTCCTCCCGGCGGGATGGAACGCAATCCTGTCGATCCCCGAAGACCGGGCCACCAAAGTCCAAGTCCGCTAACAGTGTCAGCTTCGAACAATTAACCCTTCCAAAAAGGGGACAGTCCCCTTTTCCGCGGTTATGGGTTCGTTACTACGATCTCCGAAATCTTCGCGGCTTCGACGTCTTCTGGGCAGAACGGCATCCGTCTCCACACCTTGGGCGAGTACAGCTCTTCGGTCATGTCCGAGTAGTGGTCCGAGGCAGGATCGCTCGACAGCGAGTAGCTCAGCAGGGCGTAGGCGTCCGGACATTCGGTCTCATCGAAGGTGACCGTCTGGATGTAGCTGGCGCCGTTGTCGAACTGTGTGTAGCCCTCACCCTCGACGAACGACGTGTCGACCGCGTTGAACATGAAAAGGTCGCCGCCGCCATGGATCGGAATGTCGGTGTCGCCGGCACGCCTAAACTGAACCTGACCCCACGGCCGATCGAGTGGAATGCCGCCATCCACGAGGAAGTCTACGCCTGCTCCAAGCGCGCATTTCACAGTTTCGACGACGTTTGGATCGGCAACGTTCAGCATGCGTGGCGTGTTAACTGGGTCGTCCGCATCAAAGGGAACCGCCCAGACGTCTTCGGCGCAAGGGCCACGTCCACGACAAAAGCGCGGCCAAAACTCGTTCCAGATCGAAGCCCCAACGCTGTCGTTGTTGAAGCGCCCGTCCCAACTGCGCAAAATCGTGCATGCTGTGGCCGCATCCGTCGGGTTTTGGCTGTACGCGACGTCACCGTCATCGGTTGGGCAAGCGCCTTCGCTCCAATCGCCGACACCGTCGCAAATCGTCAGCACATCGGTTCGCGTCATTTCCTCTGTGATGTTCCGGTTACCGAACATCAATTCTTGAACGAGCTCGACCGTGAAGCCCGGGTCGCCTAGCCCATCGGTCCCCGCGAGGCGCTCTTCGGCTTGAAGAAAGGCCTGCCGAGTACGCATGGATTGCTCGACGCGCTCGCGACCGATCAGCGGCGAGAAACCTTCGAGTGGCTCGTCGGGATTGCTCAACCAGTACGAGTCGTTCGAGTTCGCTACGTAGGTCCTGTTGCGGAGCTGCGGTAGGTTCCCCGGTCCAAAAAGCCCCGGTACGGGTGCGTCTTCATCGGATCCCCATTCGCAGTCACTACGCGAGCCGTTCAAGGTCGTCAGCCCGGCAAGCGACGAGATCAATGTCGCGTACGGGCTGTCGTCACAGTCTTCGAGCTTCTCAACGGTGACGTGCGGGACCGTCGTGACGTCCCCGTAAAACGCGTTTCCATCGCGATCAGTCGCGGTCGTGTTCACCCAAGGTAGTGCGACGAACGTCCCGAGCGCGGCTTGTAGCTCATCGACGGATTGCGCCTTGTTCATCGCGAAGAACTGATCGATCGCCCGGGTGTTGTCGATGTTGGCGTCCCGGAACGTCATGAGAGTGCCCGCCAAGGTCGGCCATCCACCCACAGCCTCGCTGATCGGAGTCAAGTCGATCACCGGCCCGAAGTGCGTGCTGTAGATGACCTCGGTGCGCTCTTCGATCGTGCCGTCCTCGAGCTTGACTTGGATGGTCACCTCGTTGGCTAGGATGTCGCGCTCCTCGTCATCATAGATGTATTTCATCGGGTCGTTCTCGACGAGGGTCACCTCATAGAGGGTGAAGCGCTCACCCGTCGACACGGTGTGCGACCACGCGACGTTGGCGTTGAAGCCGATGGCGACGATTGCGATCCCTTGTAGCGCTGCACCCATGATGTCGAACTCTCCGGGAATCGTCAGGTGCGCGATCGACCAGCGGAGCGGGCCCGACCACGGGAAGTGCGGGTTACCAAGCAGAATCCCGTACCCGGTTTGCGAGGCTTCCGAGCCGATCGCGTACATATTGCTGCCCATCTCCTCGGTGGTCGGTAGGCCAAAGTCGGACCTGTCGAACGGCAGGCTTTCCAGCGCTAACGGCGGCGCCAAGCTGGCCATCGCCTCGGTCGGAGCCTCTGCGGCGACGATGAAGCGTGCGAGCGGTCCGTGTCCCGCGCGAACGAGGAGCTTGCGATATACTCGGTAGACGTCGGTGTCGGCGATCTCGCGGACCCAATCCGCGCCGCGACAACCTTCATCACCTTCTGGCAGGTTGTCGACGCCGGTGTCTTGGAGATACTTATTGATGCCGGCGGCATACCCGCGAAGCGCCGATTGCAAGTCTTCGGTCTGTGAGTCTCGGAACTGGCCTTCGATGTACTCATCGGTGTTGATGAAGGTGTACAGGAAGTCCTGGTTGACGCTGCCTTCGTCTTCACCGAAGTAACGCGCACTCTGTCCGTTGGCACGGACGATTTCTTTCATGAGCACACAGAAGTTGTCCTCTGCGTACGCATAGCCGTTGCCGAAGCCCAAGCTGCCAAAGTTGGTAGCCGTCACGTGCGGAATACCAAACTCGGTTCGCACGATCCTCGCTTCGTACGTCTCGCTGCCGCTATCGTCTCCGCAGGCCACCGTCAGCACGCAAAATCCAGTTACCAAAGCCAATAAACGCATCACTCGCACCTTCCTACCGCTTGCCTGTCCTGTTGGGGCAACTCAATGGCGCGGACCCTATCACAGCCTCCCGACGGTGGCCGCCCGACTTGGTTACCAAGGGTTTCGTGACGAGTTTCACCCCAAAGGCGCCACCTCCGGCGGCCCCCATCGGCTGTGCCGGTGCGCCTAGCGCCGCAAGGGTTGCGGTCCTAAGAGTGGCCTCCAATGACCGTCCGGTTTTACAAATATGAAGGGCTTGGTAACGACTTCCTGATCATCGAGGAGGAGGACTTGGGGGACGTGCGGCTGACGACCGAGCAAGCGATTGCACTTTGCGATCGGCATCTCGGGGTTGGGGCGGACGGTGTGTTGGTGCTCGACGTGAGCGAGCCGTCGATGCACGTCATCAATTCCGATGGTTCGGTGCCCGAAATGTGCGGTAATGGAATCCGCTGCGCCGCACTTCATCTCGCGCGTCGAAGCGATCGGAAGAACCTCGAAGTCGCCATCGACACCGTGGCGGGTCCACAGCCATGTCGGGTCGAGCGCCACGGACGCACCGGGTCGGTCATCGTGCAGATGAGGGGCGCGTCACTCTCGCCTCGCGAGATCGGGCTACGAAGCGAAACGCCTTGGCTCGACGAGCCGGTTCGGGTGGCGAACCAAGAGCTTCACGTCACGGCGGTCTCGATGGGCAATCCGCACGCGGTGACCTTCGACGATGTCGGAGACGCGCGCTTCGAGCTCGGGGACACGCTGCAGCATGACCCGCACTTCTCAAACGGCGTCAACGTGGGGTTCGTCTCCGAGCGCGAAGGCCACGCGATGCGCCTCGATGTCCTCGAGCGTGGCGCCGGTTGGACCCAAGCTTGCGGAACGGGTGCCGCTGCTGCTGCGGTTGCCGCGGTCGAGACGGGACGCGCGACGCGGGGCGAGCCGCTGAGCATTCGGTTGCCCGGTGGGACCCTGACGATCACCGCTCGCGAGGTCGGCGAACCCGTGCAAATGGAAGGCCCAGCGCGGTTCGTCTTTCAGGGTGAAGTCGACCTCTAGCGTTGATTGCAATATCGGCGACCTGCGTTACCTTAGGCCGATGTCGCGTAGCTTATCCTTTCCCTTACTGGCCTCCATCGTCGCTTTGATCGCGCTCGGATGTGGTGACGACTCCGGAGGACCTGGGCCAGATGTGCCCGGGCGCTGCGCTGCCTTCGACGAGCTTCGCCAGCCCTTCTTCGGCGATACCCACGTTCACACCGTCCTTTCGTTGGACGCCAATCTGCAGGGCACCCGCCCGGGTCCGTCAGAGGCTTATGCGTTCGCCCGGGGCCAGCCGATCGGCGTTCAGCCGTACGAAGACGGTAACCCTCTTCGGACCGCGACACCCGATCCCGATCGGCCGATCGACTTCGTCATGCTGAGCGATCACGCCGAGTACCTCGGCACCATCGCGGCGTGCAACGACCCGACCTCGCCTGCCTACGATCGACCGGTTCCAGGAGGGACGAGCTGTGCGGACTACCGTGACGAGAGCCAGGTCGACCAAGTCTTCGTGCTCCTAAATGGCCTGACGGCTAGCAGCCCCGAGGGGGTCGAGTACCCAGCGCTGTGCGGCAGTGACCTCGGTGGCGACTGTATCGAGGCCGGAAAAGACGTCTGGACTCAAGTACAAGAGGCTGCAGAAGCCGTGTACGACCGCAGCGATAGTTGCAAGTTCACCTCCTTCGTCGGTTACGAGTGGAGCGCTGGGCCCGGTGCAGTGAACCTTCATCGCAACGTCATGTTCCGCAATGACATCGTGCCCGATCTCCCGATCAGCTATTTCGACGAGCCATACGTCGAAGACCTTTGGGCCGGCTTGCGTGAACAGTGCATCGACACCGACACCGGGTGCGACGCGCTCGCCATCCCACACAACTCGAACCTCGCCAACGGCACTTTCTTCGAGAAACTGATGAAGGATGAGAGGCCCTTTGATATCGATTACGCACTGCTTCGTAACGAGCTCGAGCCGGTCATCGAGATCTTCCAGCATAAGGGCGCTTCGGAGTGTTTTCCGGGCCAAGCGATTTCCGATGAGCTCTGCGGCTTCGAGATTCTCCCCTATTCGAGCCTGGCCGCTGTCAATTTGCAGGCATTCAGCGACCCCGACCCAAGTGATTTCGTTCGTGGGGCATTGGGCGAGGGCATGAAGCTCGAGCTCGAGCTCGGGGTGAACCCCTTTCAACACGGCATCATCTCATCCACCGACACACACATCTCCACGCCTGGCTACGACGACGAAAAGACATTCCTCGGTCATGGTGGTGCCGGTCAGCCCAACCGCGACTCCCTTCCCGAAGGGTTTCCCGATATCCAGTATCTCAACCCGGGGGGCCCGGCTGGGGTTTGGGCCGAGGAAAACTCACGCAACGCCATCTTCGAGGCGTTCCGCCGAAGAGAGACGTTCGGCACGAGCGGGCCGCGCATCGTACCGCGGGTCTTTGGCGGTTGGGATCTGCCTTCGGACCTTTGTGACTCGCCGGACCTCGCGCGAATCGGTTACGAGCAAGGGGTGCCGATGGGAGGCGAGCTCAGCGATGCCCCGGTAGGTGGGACTCCGAAGTTTGTCGTCTCGGCCAAGCGGGACCCGATGGGCGCGCCGCTTCAACGGATTCAGATCGTGAAGGGCTGGCTCGACGGAGGAGACTACCAAGTCGAGGTCTACGACGTGGCTGGCAACCCCGACAATGGCGCAAGCGTTGACCTGGCGACCTGCGAGCCGCAAGGCAATGGTGCCGCGGACCTTTGCGCCGTCTGGGAAGACACGGCATTCGAGCCCACGCAACACGCCTACTACTACGTGCGCGTGATCGAAAACCCGACCTGCCGCTGGAGCGTACGGCAGTGCGTCGACGCCAACTACGATTGCGACAATCCGACGACACAGTTCGACTTCGATTGCTGTGACCCGACGGTGGGGCTCAACGTCGCCTTTTGTGACAGCGTGGCAGCCGGGCTCACCGGAGACGAGGCGGCGTGCTGTCGCACGGATGATCCAACCTCCTCGACCAAGGTCACGTTTTGCGATGCCGTCGCGCAAACCCTGCCGGCGGCCGACGGACAGTGCTGCCTGCCGCGCCTCGAGACCGCGATCCAAGAGCGCGCTTGGACGTCGCCGATTTGGTATCGACCCCCTAGTTGATGCTCCGTGCACTCATTCACTTCTTCTTGATAGGCGCGCTGTTGTTTGCGGCCAAGGTCATCTTCGCGGGTGATGATGGGGATCGGCCCGAGATCACCGTTCGGATACCCCCAGATGCCACCGAGGCTGAAGTCGATAGGGAGATCGAAGATCAGATACTTCTGAACCAGGCGCGCCACTACCGATGGTACCTCGGAGACCCGGTCATCTTCACGCATCTCGTTCGCAACATGCGATTCATCGAGCCCGATAGCACCGACGACGATCTCACCCTATTCAAACGCGCTCTAGAGATGAACATGCAGGAGCATGACCCGGTCGTTCGCGCACGGCTGCTCTACCGCGCCCGCGAAGCTCTCACGTATGTGCCCAAAGACCGAATGCCGACGCGAGAGGATCTCGAAGAGCACCGCACGGCCCATCGAGACCGGTTCGAGCGGGAGGGCAAGGTGCGCTTCGAGCATGTGTTCCTGAGTGGCACCAAACGCGGAGAAGCCCTCGCTTCGGACGCGGTCGCGATGCGCGCACAGCTAGAAGCCCTAGGCGATGCGGCTCCGACAGAGCTCGGCGACCCGCTCCCGGCTCTTAGGGCGGTGCAATCCTCGACCATTTCGCAGGTGAAAGCGGCCTATGGAGCCGAGCTCGCCGGGGTCGTCGATGAGGGCGTAGTCGGTTCGTGGCGCGGTCCTGTTCCTTCGGTTTATGGAGTCCACTTCGTTCGCGTGCTCGAGAAAGAGCCATCTTCGGTTCCGGCGTTGACGATCATCGAGGCCGAGGTTCGCGCGGATTTGCTCTCGGAGATCGAGGAAGAGCTCAGCAAGGAGCGAATGGAAGTGCTTCGTGACGCGTACGTCGTCCACGTCGAGAGGACCCCTTGATGCGACGCGTGCCACTTCTCATCGCCGTCGCCGCGCTGTTCGTCGTGGGACCCGGGCATGCATGGGCCCATCCACTTGCGCCTGCGGTGCTCTCATTCACGCCAGGCCCTGACGAAGGCACGATCACCATGACGTGGCGCTCCCCGGTCAAACGACCGAAGGGCCAATCGCTCGAGCCCCGCATTCCCGAAGGTTGCGAGCCACTCGGACCGACCGAGCGTCGGCTCACCAAGGACGCGACCACCATCATCGATACGACGCTCTTGCGCTGTGCCCCACCCGATCTCGTAGGCTTGATGATTCGCGTCGATGGTCTCTCCGACTCGACGGTGAATGTCGTCATGCGCCTCGCCAGGCCTGACGGATCAGTCGATCACTCGATCATGGATGCGAGGAGCCCATCGCTCACCATCGCCGCACCCGAAGAAGAAACCCATTCGTTCTTCGATTACTTGGCGCTCGGCATCGAGCACTTGGTGACCGGTTGGGACCACATGACTTTCGTCATCGGTCTTCTCATCCTGTTTGGCTGGCACCGGCGTTTGATCGCTGCGGTCACGGCGTTCACGCTCGGGCACAGTCTCACGCTGGCGCTTTCGGTTCTCGGCATCGTGTCGGTGCCCCAGGCGTTGGTCGAGGCGCTGATCGCCATGACCATCGTCGTCCTGGCCGTCGAGATCCAATCGGGTGGACACGGTCCGGTCTGGAAGCATCCGTGGTCTTTGCCCGCAGCGCTCGGCCTGCTTCACGGCCTCGGATTCGCTTCGGTGCTGTTTGACGCGGGCCTTCCAGTGGACGAAATTCCCCTCGCGCTCTTCGCCTTCAACCTCGGCCTCGAGGTAGGGCAGTTGGGCATCATCGCCGTCGCGTGGGTGACCTACAGAGTCTTTCGTGGTGCAATTCCAACACCCTGGCGCGATGATCGCACCATCCCCGCCTACATGATCGGGTCTATCGCCGCGTTTTGGGTCATCGAACGCACGCTCGCCGCGTTCGGGATCAGCGCCTAACCGGCATCTGCCTGGTCGGGGTCTATCGCTCCGAAGGCGCCGGCAGCGACACGTTCCGAGACGCTTCGCTCTTTGGCAGCAGATAGATAACCGCGGAGCTCGGCTGCCGCTTTTTGCTTGTCGAAAACCGTCGTGTCGGGCTGAGCAGCCTCGATCTCTTCGAGGGCAACGTCGAGATGCTCGAGGAACAAGACACACTCACGTGCAGCCAAGTTGAGACTCGGCCCACCGATCGCATCATGCGCAGCTAGCTCGCTCACCGCTCTTGCGAGTGGCCCGCTACGCGCGTAGTCCGTCCCGCGAACGAGTCGCGGCCCGAAGACCCGATAGTGCCTGACGAACTCGTGAACGAAATCGATATCGCCCACATCGCCCCAGTAATCCGCGCCCACCGACGCCACGGAAGCCTTCGCCACGAACGCCCGGACAATGAATCGAAATGCCCAGATGTCCTGATGCAGGCTCTCCTCGAGTTGCTCTGCCTTGCGGTCTGGCGGCCCCGGGCGCGTGATTTTGCGAAGCTCTTTGGCGGCCTCTTTGACCGTGGCGCGCAGCTCACGAATCCCGTTACGAAGGCGTTCGCCCTCAAGAGCCACGCTGCCTTCGACGTCGAGCTCGGGGATCGGCCGATCGAGTAACGTTCGCGCCCTGACGTGAATTTTCATGGCGAGGGCCTCGACCGATTCGCGCAGCTCCTGGAGCTCTCGCGAGGTTCGGGTGATCCCGGTGCGAGCGCCCGTGATGTGGTGTGCGCCGAGCGACAGAAGCCTCGCCTCGAACTCATCCGCGAGCGTCTCGACCCCTTGCACCAACAAAAACCGAGTCAGCGTGCGAAGCTCGCGCCGAACGGAAGCCGCGACGACGTGTGCCCGGTAGATCCCGTCGTCTTCTTGAATCTGTCGATCGGCGATCCCCAAGAAACGATGGCTCCGGACCAGCGCCAAGAAGGCGACCAACGTCGTCATCTTCGCAGCGTCGTTCTTCCAACTTTCGAGGGTGGGACTGAGACTCTCTGCGCGCACCAACTCCCTCACGTTGGCGAACTCGAGCGGCTCCGGCGGCCGGAAAAAAACGTTCCGTGACAGGTCGCGGAGGAATAGATCGCAGCTCGCTTGAAACGAAGCCGCGTCGACCATGGGAAGCTCGAGCAATCGTTGGCTCACACGGACGCCATCGGTCAAAGAGCGTGCGAGTGCGAGCAAACATCCCTCGGGCTTGGCCACGTCTGTGCTGGTCGGCCGAGCCTGCGCGTCAGAGACCTCCGGTCGCAGCCGACCCGCTAGGTCGAGCGACCAGTTGAAAGCCACGTTCACGGCGTGAAGGTGCGGCCGAAAATCCGACACGGGAACCAAGAGCGGGTGGTTCTCCAGATGGCGAAACGCGACGAGCCCGGAGAGCGCCGCTTGAAGCGGTAACAGCACGTCGCCCCGCTGCTCGCTGCTCAGGGTCTCACGCCAGCGTCCCCAGTGCTCAGCATCGTCTGGGGCCCACCGCTCTGCCGAGGCAAGAAGGCCCTCGCCGGCCCGCTGAAAGCCGCTTTGCATGGGAATCGGATGACTCTACCAGCCCGCGGCGCTGAAGCGCAGACTTTATTGAGGGCTCAAAACAGGCCCGGTTGGCGCTCGGTGGGCTGCTTTCTACCGAGATGCGCGAACGCATGCCGAGTCGCGACCCGGCCCCGAGCCGTGCGCGCCAAGAGCCCCTTCTGCAGGAGATACGGCTCGTATACGTCTTCCAGCGTATCTCGCGGCTCGCTCAATGCGGCGGCTAGGGTCTCGATGCCGACCGGTCCCCCGTCATAGTGGTCGATGATGATCGTGAGATAGCGCCGGTCCATTTGGTCGAGCCCCGCCTCGTCGACTTGGAGCCGCGACAGCGCTTCGTGGGTCGTCTTCCCATCGAGGGTGCCGTCCGACAACACGTCGGCAAAGTCACGGGCTCGCCTCAACAGTCGGTTGGCGATGCGAGGCGTCCCCCGCGAGCGTCGCGCCAGCTCTTGTGCCGCCTCGTCCGTGATCGAAAGCTCGAGGAGGCGTGCGCTCCGTTCGACGATCGCTCGAAGCGCGTCCACTGGGTAATAGTCCAGCCGTGCCACGTAGCCGAAGCGAGACCGCATCGGATTCGTGAGGAGGCCCGTCCGTGTCGTCGCCCCGATCAGCGTGAAGGGCTGCAACGGCAGTTGCAGGGTTTGAGCGTAGGGCCCGTCGCCGTTGACGATGTCGATGCGAAAGTCTTCGACGGCCGTGTACAAGTTCTCTTCGACGGTCACATTCAGTCGGTGAATCTCGTCGATGAACAGCACATCGCACGGTTCGAGCTTGGTCAGCAGCGCGGCGAGCTGGCCTTTGTGTTCGATGGCGGGACCCGACGCCGAGTGAAGATTGACCCCGCGCTCCGAGGCGAGGATCAATGCGAGCGTGGTCTTACCGAGCCCAGGCGGGCCACAAAACAGAGTATGATCGATCGGCTCACCCCGACGTCGCGCCGCTTCGACGAAGACGCGCAGGTTGTCTTTGATCTGGCTCTGACCGACGAAATCGTCGAAGCGCTCGGGCCGCAGGCTTCGGTCGAAGACATTGTCGTCCGCCTGCTCGGCTGCATTCAGATTCTCGTTAGCGCGTGCTTCCATTTCGCTCATGGTAGGGCTGACAAGGCAGCGCGAAGCAACCCTTCGACGTTGTCTTCATCCCGGGCCGCCACGTTCCCGACTGCGGCTTCGGCTTCGGCTCGTTTGTATCCCATCTGAACCAGCGCACCAACAACTGCGTCGGTGACGGAATTGGACCCACCTGCAATCGCACGAAGCCGCACACCCGTCTTGGCGTCGGCTGCGAAGTCGAGCTTGTCCTGGAGATCGACGAGAATCCGTTCGACAGTCTTGCGACCGACACCGGTGATGCCTTTGAAGGCGGCCTTGTCTTGACGGGCGATCGCGTCGTGGAGCTCGCCCGCGTTCAACACGCCCATGATCGCCAAGGCGAGCTTCGGCCCGATGCTGCTGACCTTTAGGAGCGTCCGGAACGCGGCTCGGTCGTGGGCGGTGGCAAACCCGAACAGGGTCATCGCGTCTTCGCGCACGTGCGTGTGGATGTACAGCGCCACCGACTGACCTGGTTCGGCTGTGGCAAGGCCGATGGAGCCTAGAGGCACGAAGACCTCGTAGCCGACTCCCCCCACATCGACGATGATCGAGCCGTCCGCCTCCCGGTGCTCGATCGTCCCCTTGAGCCTCCCGATCACGCCGCGAGCCTAGCAGCTTACTGAACAGATGTCCCTATTTTGAAGGCCCCGGATCGAAACGCCTGAATGTGGGTGATCGCCACCGCCAGCGCGTCCGAGGCGTCGACCTCTGGGGGCTCGCGCAAGCCGAGGAGCGCCGCCACGAGGCGACCAACCTGCGTCTTGTCTGCGTGGCCGCGTCCGACCACCGTGCGCTTCACGATCGCCGGCGGGTATTCGTGCACCGGGAGGCTCGACTGGGCCGCCACCAGGAGCGCCACCCCGCGCGCGTGGCCGAGCTTGAGCGCGGCGTTGGCGTGCTTGGCGAAGAAGATCTCCTCGACGGCCACCGCTTCAGGGGAATGCTCCGAGATCACCTGCTCTAGCCCCTCGTGAATGACCCGCAGGCGGTCGGGCAATGGGGCTCTTCGTAAGCACGCGATGGTCCCGGCCGCGACGTGTCGGAGCCGTGTCCCCTCGAGCTGCACCACACCCCAGCCGGTTCGTTGGCTGCCTGGGTCGATGCCGAGCACACGCATGAATCAACCCAGCTCGGCGAGCGCTCGCTCGCTCAGCTCAAAGTCAGAAAACACGTTTTGCACGTCGTCATGCTCGTCGAGCGCCTCGAAGAGCTGCATCAGCTTCTCGGCGTCGCTGCCTTCGACTAGCTTTGGGTTGTTGGGGATGTATTCGAGGGCCGCCTCATCCACCTCGATTCCGCGATCACTGATCGCCGTCGACACCGCATCGAGGTCGTTGCGCGCCGTCGTGACGACCCACTGGTCATCGACCAGCTCGAGGTTTTCGGCGCCCGCACCCACCGCGATCTCGAACAACTTTTCTTCGCTGGCGGCCTTCTTGTCGAGACGGATGATGCCCTTTTGCTCGAAGGCCCAAGCCGCCGAGCCGCCGCTCCCGATCTGACCGTGATTCTTGTCGAAGATCTTGCGGACCTCGGCGATCGTCCGGTTCCGGTTGTCGGTCACGACCTCACAGACGAATAGCGCCCCATCCGGTCCGACGCCCTCGTACACGAGCTCTTCGTACTCGACCCCTTCGAGCTCGCCGGTGCCCTTCTTGATGGCCCGCGTGACGTTGTCCGCGGGCATGTTTGCGGCCCGCGCCTCATCGACCGCCCGCCGGAGCCTCGGGTTGCCGTCTGGGTCACCGCCACCGACGCGAGCCGCCACCGTGATCTCCTTGATGATCTTGGTGAACAATTTTCCGCGGGCCGCATCGACAGCGCCCTTCTTGCGCTTGATCGTGGACCATTTGCTGTGGCCGCTCATCCGATTTTCCCGTTATCCAACGCAATTCGGAGTTTATCAAGGCGTCCGGGGGTGAATACCGCCCAAGCCGGGGCGTCCAAGCCCCCATGAAACGCCTCGGATTTGTCTCTCTAGCTTTCCTCGGCCTCCTCGGCTGCAACAACGACTCCCGGTACTTTTGCGTCGCAGACGGGCCGATCGGCGATCGTGGCTGCTTCATCTGCCGCGGGGATGCCTGCGAAGAGCAACCCGCTCCCACGCGCACCATCTGCATGGACGAAGTCGACTGCGCGGTCGGTGAGCTCTGCTCCGATCTCGGGTGCATCCGCGAGTGCACCGAAGAACAGGACTGCGTGATCGGTACGACGTGTATCGACGGTTTGTGCCTGAGTCCGACCGAGCCCGAACCGGAGCTCCTCTCCGAGCCGGACCCCGACCCTCCGGTCGCCTTGTGCCAGTTCAACTTCGAGTGCGGTCAATCCCGCATCTGCATCGATGGGCAATGCTTGCTCACCTGCATCGACGAGCCCTGTCCGGAGACCCAGCAATGCACCAACGGTGCTTGCCGCCCGTGCCTCGACGAGACGTGCCTCACGAACTGCAGCGACGACACCCAATGCGCCGATCATGAGTACTGCTCGCAGTTCCAATGCATCCCGGATACTCGCCCGGAGACTTTTTGCCCCGAGAACGAATGCCAACCGGGGCGCGTGTGCCGTAAAGGCCAATGCCGAACCCCTTGCGAGACCGACGACCAGTGCGCGCGGATCGACGCCACGATTCGCTTCTGTGAGCCCGTCGAGGGTGAAAACCTTTGCGTCCGGAGCAGCGAAGTGCTCGCCGAGTGTCAGCTAAACATCGACTGTGGGCTTGGCGACGAGTGTGTCGATGGCAGCTGTGTCGACGCTACGCCTTCGCCCTGACCGAATGCTTTGGCCTCGCCTCGCGGGAACCGAACGCCGAGCGTTTCGTAGAGGCTCACGCACCCCACGTACGAGAACCCCGCCGAAAACAAGAGCACGAACGGAACGCTCGCCCAGCTCTGCGTGACGACCGCGACCGTCAAAGTCGCCGTGCAGTAGAGCGCGAATGCCAGCTCGAGGACGTTGTGCCAGGGCCAGGTCCCTCGGTAGCGGCTTGGTTTCGTAGCCTCCCCGTCGACCACGCCGCGTTTGGGCGTGCGTACGAACTCGACATCCCGCCCGAACATCCCCTCGAGAGCCGCGCGGGCGTTGTTGATCGATAGCCCAATCCCGAGCGCCATCATCACGGGGAGCTGCTTGACCGCCTGCCAGCGGTTCCCGTAGAGGTCGCGGTGCGCCGTGATGTAGAAGAGCGCGACCGAGCCACAGGTCGCGAGAAACATTGGCACGTCGAGCATCAGCAGCTCGGGGTTCTCCATTTGCCGTCGAAGAATCATGTTCGGCAGCTGCAACAGCGCTAGCACGAGAAGGAACACGTACGCGACGTTGTTGGTGAGATGAAAAAAGGCCTCTTGCTTCACCTTGCTCGGGACCGGTGCACGCATGATGGGGCCGAGCAACTTCGTCGCGGTTTGCATCGAGCCCTTGGCCCATCGGTATTGCTGGCTCTTGAAGCTCGTCATGTCACAGGGAAGCTCTGCGGGGGCGCTTATGTGGGGCACGTAGACGAACTTCCACCCGCGGAGCTGCGCACGGTAGCTGAGGTCCATGTCTTCGGTAATCGTGTCGTGCTGCCATCCGCCGGCATCCGCGATCGTCGACTTCCGCCACATCCCCGCCGTGCCGTTGAAATTGAAGAACCGGCCGGAGCGGTGCCGCGCCGCGTGCTCGACCACGAAATGCCCATCGAGCAGCATCGCTTGGCACCTCGTCAGAAGCGAATGGGCGCGATTGAGGTGTGCCCACCGCGCCTGCACCATGCCTACTCGAGGATCGACGAAGAAATGCACGAGCTCTCGGACGATGCGCGGGCCAGGCACGAAATCCGCATCGAACACGATCAGGAGCTCGCCCTTGGCGTGCTTGGCCCCCTCGGCGAGCGCACCGGCCTTGTAACCGGTTCGGTCTTGCCGATGAAGATAGACGACGTCGACCCCCTCACTGCGAAGCGAAGTGCAGGTCTCGCGCGCGATCGCCGAAGTCGCGTCGGTCGAGTCGTCGAGCACCTGGATCTCGAGACGGTCGCGCGGGTAGTCGATGTTTGAAGCTGCTTTGATCAGGCGTTCGGCCACGTGCATCTCGTTGAACATCGGGAGCTGTACAGTGACCCTTGGAAGATCGGCCTCGTCGAACCGTGCCGATGGTTCGGTTCGCTCCCGCCGATGGCGCAAGTACAGGATCAGCAATGCGCTTCGGTGAATGCCGTACAGCGCAAGCGCTCCGAGCGTGATCAAGTAAAGGATGATGACGAACGTCTGCAAAACGGACTCAGCGACTCCGTCCCGTTCCTAGTGCGTCGTTGCGGATGCTGCAAGCTCGGCGGCAGCCCGCAGCCTCGCGATTGTCTTGTCTTTGCCGAGCACCTCCATCACCTCGAAGAGGCCGGGGCTTCGGGTTCGGCCCGTCATCGCCACGCGTGCGGGCTGTGCGACCTTCTTCATCGGAAGCTCGTTGGCCTCGAGCCAGCCTTTGACCACCTCGTCGAGCTTCTCCTTCTCGAAAGGCTCGACGTTCTCGATGAGCTCGGCCAGCTGCACCAGATGCGAGGCGTTCTCTGGAACTAGGAACTTACGCTTCCCCTTCTCCTCGAACTCGATCTCGCCGAGGAAGTAACTGACCGCATCGGCGACATCGGCCAACGTCGCGGACCGCGGCTTCACGTAGGGGATGGCCTCGAGCAGGACCGGATCGTCTGCCTGGGCGGCGATCCCGATCCTGGCCAAGAAAGGAACCGTGAGGCGCGCGACTTCGCCGTCAGGGAGCGTCCGCAGGTGCTCCTCTTGCACGTAGAGGAACTTCTTGGCGTCGTAGCGCCCCGCAGTCGAGCCGACATGATCCCAACTGAACTTCTCGATGAGCTCTTGCCGGGTGAAGATCTCTTGATCGCCATGTGACCACCCAAGCCGAGCCAGGTAGTTCAGCACTGCATCGGGGAGATACCCCATGTCGCGGTACTCGAGCACTCCGACGGCCGCGTGCCGCTTCGAGAGCTTTTCACCGTTGGGTGCGAGCACCATCGGCATGTGGGCGAACTTGGGAGGCTCGACCCCGAGCGCTTTGTAAAGAAGGATCTGAGGTGCCGTATTGATGACGTGGTCATCACCTCGGGTGGCAAGAGTCACGCCCATCGTCAGGTCGTCGACCACACAGCCGAAGTTGTAGAGCGGCATCCCATTCGGACGCAACAGAATGAAGTCCTGCTGGGTGTCGTTTGGAACGTCGATTCGTCGTTTGATCACATCGTCCCAGCCGGTGCTCCCCTCACGAGGCGCGCGAAAGCGGATGACATAGGCGTCGCGGTCCTTCGGTGGGTCGGCGCCGTCTCGCCACGGACTTTGAAACCGAAACCCGCCCTTTGCGTTGGTCTTGTGGAAGGCGTCGCGGGCGTCGGCGATCTCTTGTTTGGTGGCGTAGCATCGATACGCATCACCGGACGCGAGCAGCCTTTCGGCATAGTCGGCATAGAGGCCGAGGCGCTCGCTCTGGAAGTACGGGCCGTGCTCGCCGCCCACCTCTGGGCCTTCGTCCCAGTCGAGGCCGAGCCAGCGCATCGAGTCGAGCACGACCTGGATGCTCTTTGCCGTGCTCCGCTCTTGGTCCGTGTCTTCGATCCGGAGGATGAACGTGCCGCGATTCTGTCGCGCCCAGAGCCAGCTGTAGAGCGCCGTCCGCACCCCGCCGATGTGCAAATAACCGGTCGGCGACGGTGCAAACCGAACACGAACTTCAGACATGGCCGAGGGCTACCCGCCCCCCGCGATACGGTCAAGCATCGCATTAGGGGACAGTCCCCTTTTTCCGAGGGTTAATCGGCTTGACCGTAACAAGCGTCGTGCGCACGCTGCCGCCTTTATGGCTTCGCCTCAGAGCCTCATCGAGCGCCTCAACCGCGGTGTCACCAAGCGCAATGCGCGCTGGTCGTTTGTGAATTCGCAGCCGTTTGGCACTGCGCTCGAGCTCCGACGCTTTCGTCTCGGCAATGGGCTGAGCGCGGTCACGCTGATCGACCGAGCAGCGCCGACGGTCAGTTACCACACCTGGTTTCGGGTGGGGTCAAGGCACGAGCGTCCGGGCAAGACCGGCCTTGCGCACCTGTTCGAGCACTTGATGTTCAACGAGACGAAAATCCGTGGCCGCGGCGAGTTCGACCGATTGATGGAGCGTGCCGGCGCCGAGGCGAACGCGGCGACATGGACCGACTGGACCTATTACTACGAGAACGCACCAAAGAATGCGCTCCCTCTGGTCATCGAGCTCGAAGCGGACCGAATGTCGAATCTCGTCCTTCGGGAGCCGCAGGTGCGGTCCGAAAAAGAAGTCGTTGCCAACGAAAGAAAGCTGCGCGTCGACGACGACATCGAAGGCAGGGCGCTCGAACAGCTCTACGCTACCGCATTTCGCCGGCATCCCTACCGCTGGCCCACGATCGGATGGATGAAAGACATCCGCGGGTTCACCGTCGAGGACTGCCGGCGGTTCTATCGAACGCACTACGCCCCGAACAACGCAACTGTCGTCGTCGCCGGCGACTTCGACGAGCGGCAAGCCCTCTCTCTCATTCAAGAGCGCTACAGCCACCTGTCCCCGGCGCGGCAGATCGACACCAAGCCGCGCCCGAAAGAGCCAGCGCAACGAAGCGAACGGGTGCTCCGCATCACAGCGCCGACCCCGACCGACAAAGTGCTCATCGGATACCACGCTCCGCCCTTTTCGGACCCGCACACCCCGGCCCTGAGTGTCGCCAACGAGGTGCTGTTCGGGGGTCGAAGCTCGAGGCTCTACCGGCTGTTTTGCCTCGACAAAGAGCTAGCGCTTTCGGTACGCGGGGCCATTTCGCCGTTCGTCGACCCAGGGCTCTTCGAAGTCTGGATCTCGCTTCGAGAGGGGAAGCGCCAAAAAGACGCGATCGCATTGCTCGACAAAGAAGTCGCGCGCCTGGCCGCAGACGGGCCGAGCGACATCGAGCTCGAAAAGGCGATCAACCAGATCGAGCTTTCATTTCTGCATAGCATGGAGACCGCCGGCGGGAAGGCCGAACAAGTAGGGTTCTACGAGACCGTGGTAGGGAGCGGCACGGCGTTCGATCGACTCGACGCCTATCGACGGGTCACTCCGGCCCAAGTCAAACGCGCCGCTGCCAAGTACCTTCGCCCCTCGCGCCGCACGCGCGTCGAGATCTCCGAGACCGCTGCATGACGAGAGCAACCAAGGCAAGGCTTCTCGTCGAATCGAGCAATGTGCTTCCTCTCGTCGATGTCGAGATCGCGTTTCGGGTAGGGAGCCTCCAGGACCCGATCGGAAAAGAAGGCCTCGCGCAGCTCACCGGCCAGCTCTTGCGACGCGGCCCACATGGCATATCCGCAGACAGCTTCGAGGACCGACTCGCAAACCTCGGCGCCCGACTCACGGTCGACACCGCAATGCGCACGACTCGGATACGCGCCACCACTCTTCGCCGAAACCTCGAGCCTCTTCTCGATCTCGTCGCCGACATGGTCTGGCGCCCTGCCCTTCGTGCGCGCGATTTCGCCAAGCTAAAACGCCACGCCCAGGCTTCTCTCTTGTCGCGCCTCGACGACGATCAAACACTCGGCGCGATTCACCTACGCGAGAGGCTCTTCGCCGGGCATCCATACGGTCGATCGACGAGCGGCTCCGCAGACAGCCTTCGACGGATCAACCTTCGAGACGCCGAACGATTCTACACGCGCTACCTCGAAACGGGGGCTTTCATCGTCGGCGTGTCCGGCGACATCAGCGACTCCGAAGCCGAGTCGCTCGTCGATGCCCACTTTCCGAGGCGCACGAAAAAGATGAACGGCAAGCGCGACGTGCCCGCAACCCACATCCGCCGCGGACGCCATGTAGTCATCGTCGACAAGCCCGAACGAACACAAACACAACTCTACATCGGCACTCTCGGCGCGCGCACCCACGACCGCAACCTCTTCCCGCTCATCGTTTCGAACACCGCCTTTGGCGGAACCTTCACCGGGCCGCTCATGCAAGAGGTGCGCGCCGTGCGCGGCTGGAGTTACGGTGCCTACAGTCGGCTGACGCACTCGGACCAACGCGACGCCTGGTACATGTGGAGCGCCCCGAGCGCTGAGTATTCGGCCGACTGTGCCGCGCTCGAGCTCGAGCTCCTCGACCGCTGGGTCGAAAACGGGCTCGCCAAGGCCTCGCTGAAGTTCGCCCAGCAGTACCTGATCAACAGCCACTGCTTCAACCGCGACACGCCCTCAAAGCGGCTCGAGTCTCGCCTCGACATCGAGCTCCTCGGAGTGCCGCGACGCTATGTCGAACGTCACGACGAGCTCGTCGCACAGGTTACCCGCAAAAAGGCTAACGACGCCACGCGCGCGCGCATCTCCCCGAGGGACCTGGTGATGGTGGTTGTCGCTACCGCGAAAGACGTCAAAAACGCCTTCGAAAAGCTCCCCGGCGTGAGCTCGGTCGAAGTCGTCCCCTATCGGCAGCCCTAGTTCCGAAGCGCGCGCCGGAGCTCCGACCTGCTCCAGATTCGCGGCACGCTCACGTGAGGGAGCGTCGACAATCGCTTGGCCATGTCGTTCAGCTCCCCGTCCGGCTCGGGCAAGATGATCGTCTGCAGGCTCTCGGTGCGGGCGAAAAACTCGACCACTTCCATCGAGGCGCGGTCGTGGGTTGCCGAGTGGATGACGAGCCCCGCGTACTCGACCTCTTCGCCTTCGAGCTCGCGCACCGCTTCGTCGAGCGACTCGACACTGGTCACGGGCAACCCGAAGCTCCGAATCTCGGCTTCGATCTCCTGGCGCACGCGAGGCCTTGGCTCGAAGACCAACAGCGGAAGACGCGCCGCTTGCTCCTCGCGTCGAAGCAGCGTCCGCAACACCGCGTCTTGTATGGCATCTTCTTGGTCGGCCGAAAGCACGGGGAAACGAATCGCAAGCGAGACCCCGTTATCGGCTTCGCGCACGCGGTGTATCGAACCGGTCATGCTCATCGGTGGGTTGCCCGCGGCAAAGTCGATCAACACGTGCACGAGATGACCCGGCCGCAACTCACGTTCGCCCGAAATGAACGCGCCGCCGGCAGACAGGTTTTCGAGCGCGTACTGCCCAACGTGGGCGCCCCGTTGAAAGACGACTGCCCGGCCATCGAGATCTACTCTATGGTGTACGCGTCGATCTCCATTTGCCCTGGCATGCCCCATCGACATTCGAGAGTGCCGAGCAACCGCTGAAAAATCTAGGTCCGCAGCGGGGGATAACCCGTCCGGTTGTGTGTCATTTTACACTCGATTTTGGGGCTTTTCAGAACCTCTGGTGATTGTATAATCGGCGAAGAGGGAGGCATATCTAATCATGAACCAACGCATCGGCGACATCCTTCGAAGAAAGGGCGAAGACGTGTACTCGGTCGGCCCACTTGCGACCGTGATCGATGCAGTGAACACCATGAACGACAATCGTGTCGGCTCGGTGTTGGTGATCGAGGCCGGCTACCCGGTTGGTATTTTTTCTGAACGCGACGTGCTCGTCCGCGTGGTTGCCGCACACCGCGACCCCCGCCAAACTTTGGTGCGCGATGTCATGACGACGCGCCTTCACACCGCCGCACTCGACGACAACGTGCGCGAAGTGATGAAGCTGATGACCGACCGCAGGTGCCGTCACATCCCGGTGATGGACGGCGAAACCTTGGTAGGCCTCATCTCGATCGGTGACCTCACCAAAGCCTTACAACACAATCTACGCCAAGAGGTACGCGAGCTCTCCAATTACATCGGAGGCCCGTACCTCAGCTAGGCACGCGTTCCACCTTTCCCCCGAACGCGTCCAAAGGCCACCTGAGCCCCCAATCCAGGTGGCCTTTTTTTATGCAGAGTGGCGTCGCGTTGCCATGAAACGCGCCCCGTACTCCAGCTCAGCCTCGTATTGATTGTGCGCTCTGCACCGAAGCTCGATGTTGTCCATGTCGTGCGTTCCGCCCCTTGCGTACGGCATTCGATGGTGAAACTCGACTTGCCATGCGGAAGAGCAACGTCGACCTTCAGCGTCAACGAAAGCACAGCGCCCCTCATCCCGCTTGAACACCTCTCGCCGGACCCGTGCCGGGATCATCCGAGTCTTCTTCGAGTTCGTCTTCCTCGTAGCCTGCGGCTTGTTCGTTACCGCAGCTTTCTTCTTCTTGGTTTCAGCGAGCAGCGCATCCAAGGCCCGTTCGATCACCGCGGCCGCGTCGCCATCGGGAATCTGGTGACTCAAAAGCTCCTGAAGCTCAGCAAGCTTGTCCCGAGCCTCCTGCCCGATCGTAACCTGGAGCTTGTAGCGTCGGGGAGAAAGGGGGGTGGCCAGACTCTTTGGCTTTGCCGTGCGCGCCGCCGGGCTGCAAACGCGGCTTGGCGTGGCCTCCTCGGGCCGCGTCCCCGCCGGCAAGTTTTCTTTCCCCTCAATTTCGAGCGAACCACTTTCCTCCGCTGCGGTCGCACTCTGCACTTGCCGAGCGGGCAGCGCACGAATCGAAAAAGGCACATCCGGCTTCGGCGAAATCTCCGCAACCAACCGCTCGATCTCGCGCATACTCTTGTGCTTGGCCCGCCGCAGGACCTCCTCGTGATTATCTTCAGTAAGGTGCCCCGCCAACTGATGCACTCCACTCAGGTGCAGCTCCCCACGCCCAATCATCCGCAAAATGGAGGGAAAACGACAGGCCGCGCGGCCTGCTCGAATCCGCTTCGCCGCAATCGCCTCCGACATCCGAAACCGCTTCGTGCAGAACGCAAACATCGAAGGGCACGCATGCTCGAGGTATAACTTCCGCCGATCGATCTCGGCCACATAGGCCAGCATGGTCGCGGTATCGCGCCGGTCTCGGTCGACCAACGCGGAGAAGTCCTGCAGCAGTTGATCCTTTTCGAGGTGATGAAGAGACGGTGTGTGAATCATGAAGCCCACGCTACCACGGGGGTTCTAGGTCGAAGCATCCGCCCCTAGCTTTCGATCTCCGGCCAAGAAAGACCGCGATCCGAGGTTTGAACCAAAGAAACTCGCAGCGAACCACCGATGCCACAACACGCCCCATCCACAGACGCGCCAAGAGCGGTCCGAGAACCAAATCGAAACGCCCGCTAGATCTGTCAAGAGAAATAGGTACGAAAAAGGTATATCGCAGCGGCAACAACGTCAGCACAGATGCATGATCGGCCAAGCGCTGCCAAGGAGCCTCGCCGAAAGGCCCGCCGGAAGAACCGAATCATCCGAATTGAGTAGATTGCCAGCGCGGCATCGCGCTGCCTGGCTGCGATAGCCTCCGACATGTGAAAGCGGTATGAGAACGACAGCATGTGGCGGGTGTTGTTCGGGACGGTGGCTGCTTTGGTGGTCGTCTTGTTGTGCGGGGGCTTGTTTCTCCTCCGCACTTATCAAGCGCCGCCGGTGGATCCGGCGTGGGCGGTCGAAGGAGCGGCCGAGATCCCCGAAGGGGCGGTGACCGTTCGTTACACGGGGACCGCTACCCTCGTGTTCTTTGATGGGGAGACGACATGGATGACCGATGGATGGTTTTCGCGTCCCGGGCCACTCGCGGTTCTCTACGGAAAGATCGAGCCCGACCTCGCGGCGATCGAAAGAGGTCTCGAACGCAACCAGGTCGACAAGCTCGCCGCCGTGTTTCCCCTTCACTCGCACTATGACCATGCGATGGATGCGCCCGAGGTGGCAAAGCGGACCGGCGCGTTGCTCCTCGGTTCCGAGTCGACCGCGAACATCGGGCGCGGCTGGGGGCTGCCCGAGACGCAGATTCGCGTCGTGACCGAGCGAGAGCCGATTCAGCTCGGACGGTTCACAGTCACGCCGATCGAATCGCGTCATTTTCAGTTTCCTGACGCCGCCATGGCGGAACGGGCACTCGGCGACCCTGAGATCGAAGTGCCGCTGACTCCTCCCGTCAGCGCATTCGATTACAAAGTTGGCAAGGCATACGTGCTCCATGTCGCGCACCCCAAAGGGACTTGGCTAGTCGTCGGCAGCGCGGGGTTCGTCGAGGGAGCCCTCGAGGGCTACGACGCCGAAATCGTGTTCCTCGGCGTCGGCGCGCTCGGCTCACAGACCGAAGCCTATCGCGAGAGCTACTGGAGAGAGACCGTCGAACGAACCAAGCCGAGCCGGGTCATTCCGATCCACTGGGACAGCTTGACCGGCCCCAACGAAGGCCCGTTCACGGGCCCAGTCCGTGCCGCGGCGCTACTCACCAAGGGAACGGGCAACACACTCACCTTCCTTCAAATCAAAGCTACCGCGAATCCAACGATCGAGCTCACCACGCTCCCCCGCTACGCCCCCGTCGTCCTTTTCTGAGAGGCTTCTTTTATCTATCGTTGGACACGAAGTGGCGCCGCGTTGCCATGAAACGCACCCCGTACTGGCGCCATCAAGAATCATCCGAATTGAGTAGTCCCCCCGGCCCGTATATAACCGACCTGGGATGGCGGTTGTGCGGGGAGATGTGGTTGTCGTGGGGGCTGGGCTGTCGGGGCTTTGTGCTGCGCGGAGGCTCGTGCGGCAGGGGATCGACGTGAAAGTCGTCGAGGCGCGTGATCGTGTGGGCGGGCGGACTTGGAGCCAGACGATTGGGCAGGGGCGGTTCGATGTTGGGGGGCAGTGGATTGGGCCTGGGCAAGGGCGGGTGAAGGCGCTTGCGGGTGAGCTCGGGTTGAAGACGTTTCAGACGCACACGGCGGGGAAGAAGGTGCTCGAGGTCGAGGGGAAGATCTCGACGTACAAGAGCGCGACTCCGTCGCTTTCGGTGCTGGGCCTGATCCAGATGCAGGGGGCGCTCAGCTATCTCGAGCGGGTGCGAAAACGCGTGTCGCCCAATGCGCCGCTCGGCGCGGACAATGCCGACCAACTCGATGCGGAGACGCTCCAGACCTGGCGGCAACGGTTCGTGAAGTCGAGCAAGCTCACTGGGGTCATGGATGCCGCGATTCGCACGATCTTCGGCGCGGAGGCGCGGGATTTGTCGGCCCTCTATTTCTTGATGTACCTCAATGCGGGCGGGGGGCTCTTGAAGCTCTCGGAGGCCCGGGGCGGGGCGCAGCAGGATCGGTTTGTGACGGGGGCACAGTCGATTTCGCTCGGGTTGGCCGAGAAGCTTGGCGACGCGCTGATCCTCGGCCAGCCGGTCCGAACGATCGTGCAGGGCCAAGAGGGTGTCGAAGCCGTGACCGACGACGATGTCATACGGGCCCGCTACGCGATCGTCGCCGTGCCGCCCGCACTTGCAGGACGCATCGCCTACGAGCCGGGGGTTTCGGTCGGGCGCGATCAACTAATGCAGCGTTTTGCAATGGGAGCCACGGTCAAAGTCGTCGTCACCTACGAGCGCGCGTTTTGGCGCGAGGCGGGGTATTCGGGCGAGGTGGTGAGCTCCGATGGGCCGTTCAGCGTTATCTACGACAACACCTCGCACGATGGGAAGCAGCCAGCGCTCGTCGGCTTCATCGTCGGCAACCATGCGCGGCAGTGGTCGTCGCAACCGAGTGCCGATCGCGAACGCCGTGTGCTTGCGGCGTTGGCCCGGTACTTCGGTGATGAAGCGCGCTTGTGTCAGGAGTATCACGAGCTCGATTGGGGGGCGGAGCCTTGGTCGGGCGGGTGTCCGGTCGGCGGGCTGCCCCCCGGCGTTCTCACGAGCTCGTTCCAGCACCTTCGAAAGCCCGAAGGCCGGATTCATTGGGCGGGCACCGAATCGGCGACCGAGTGGATGGGATACATGGAGGGCGCGATCCAGTCGGGCGAACGCGCTGCCGACGAGGTGCTCCGACGACTCTGAAGGTCGCGGTTGGCGGGGCTTGCCCCCTCGGCCTTCTGACCTTATTAACAGTCCTGTCAGTTCTTTGGAACGGAGGTGGAGACCATGTCTGATGCCTATGAGAACCCCCGCTTGGCGCCCATCCGTCGCTCTTGGAACCCGATGGTCTGGCTGATCGCCTGGGCTTACCGAATTACCATCGGCCGAGTTGCTGCACCGGTTCCCATCCTGTTCGCCCGAGCCCCGCGTACCATCTTTGGGCACCTGATGCTGATGAGCGCCGCGGAGTACGGGTTGTCTTTGGACAAGCGTGTGCGCCACTTGACCCGGGTGTTCGGCTCGCGGGTAAACCTCTGCATGTTCTGCGATGACTTGGAGACCCACATGGCGCTCAAAGCAAAGACCGTTACCCGTGAGGACATCGATGCGCTTGCGCAATACGCGACGAGCCCGCGGTTCACCGAGCGCGAACGGGCGGCGCTTCGGTACGTCGAAGAGATCAATACGACACGCACCGCGACCGACGAAACCTTTGAAGCACTGAAGCCGCACTTCAGCGAACAAGAGATCGTCGAGCTCACTTGGCTAAACGCCGTCGGGAACTACTTGAACCTGATGGCAAAGCCACTTGGCATCGGCTCGGAGGGGTTTTGCAAGATCCCCCCGCGTGTCGAAGCGACGCAAAGCAGTGAGTCTGCCCAGGCGAGGCAGCCATGAGCCCTGCCTCTTCCGAGACGCGGGCCTCCGGCGGACCATGGGGCATCGTCTTTGCGCTTTTCGCCGCGGGAAACCTCGCGAATGGTTTGTGGATGCTGGCCAATCCGGGGCACTGGTACATCCATTTGCCTGCTAACGTGCCCGGAAGCGGGCCGCTCAATGAGCATTTCGTGCGTGATATTGGATGCATCTTCTCGCTGATCGGCATCGGGTTGGCAATCGCGGTATTCAGACCTCGGTTTCGACTGACGGCGCTTCTCTTCGCTACCGGGTTTTATGGCACGCATGCGTTGGTGCACGTCTACGACTCGATGCGCGGTCTGTTTCCGGCGGGGCAATGGCGTTACGACCTCGTCCCGGTGTATGGGACGACCCTGGTGCTCGTGGTCTTGAGCGTGTGGATCGCTCGAAGTAGGCAAAGCGTGGGTGGCCGATGAAAGGCGCGTCCTATGCTGCTGCAGTGGCTGTAGGCCTCGGGCTCTTTGCGACGCCGTTTCTTCGTTACGGGTTTGGGGGAGGGCACTCCCATGCCGCGGGGCCCCACTCTGACCACGGCGCTCGGCACGGCGGCCACCTGGTGATGTTGCACGACTATCATCTCGAGCTGGTCGAGCATCGCGATTCGATCGAGCTCTACTTGAGCGATGCGTTTCGGCGTCCGCTCCGGCCTGACTCTTGCGCGGTCGCGTTCGACGGCCGCCCCGCGACCTCCTGCGAATGGCGCAGCCATCGGTCGATCGTCCCGAAGCCGATCGATGGCCAAACCGGCCTTTACCAGGTTGGGGTGGGCGAGGGTCCGCTACTGACGCTGCAGTTCCCATAAAGGGGACAGTCCCCTTTTTTTCACGATCGGCTTGGGGTGATTCGGACGATGACGTCTTTGGAGGCGGGCGTGAAGCTGCCGTCGGCGTAGCGCTCGAGCGGCACCAGGACATTGGCTTCCGGGAAATACATTCCGACGCATCGGTGGGGGATCGGATAGGGGACCGCGGTGAAGCGTTGGGCGACGCGGTGCTCGCCACCGAAGTCGTTCTCGAGATCGACCAACGAACGGGGAGCGATGCCTGCGGCGCGCATGTCGTCTTCGTTCATGAAGACGACCCGGCGGCCGCCGCGGATCCCGCGGTAGCGATCGTCTTCGCCGTACACCGTGGTGTTGTACTGGTCGTGGCTTCGCACGGTCATCATGCGGAAGGCGCCGTCGGGGACGGTCAGGTCGGGCGCGGGGTTGATCGTGAACTGGGCTTTGCCGCTCGCGGTGTCGAACTTGCGCTCGCGATTGCTGTTGTAGAGATGAAAGCCGCCCGGCTCACGCGCTCGGGCGTTGAAGTTTTCGAAGCCGGGGATGGTCTTTTCGATCAAATCACGGATGCGATCGTAATCTTCGACGAGCCAGCACCAGCCGACTGGCGTCTCGGGGCCGAGCACTTCCTGCGCGAGCCGCGCGACGATGGCGGGCTCGCTGTATAGCTCCGGGTGCGCAGGCTTGAGGCTCCCTTGCGACGAATGGACCACGCCCATCGAGTTCTCGACGGTGACGAACTGCGCGCCGTAGGCCTGCAGGTCGACCTCGGATCGCGCCAAGCAGGGCAAGATGATCGACCACGCGCCGTGAATCAGATGACCCCGGTTGAGCTTAGTGCTCACGTGGACGAGCATCTCGCAGTTCTGGAGCGCTCTTGCGCTTCGCTCAGTATCGGGGGTGGCTTGAAGAAAGTTCCCGCCCATCGCGAAGAACAGCTTGACGCGGTTCTCGAGCATGGTTCGGAGCGCCTCGACGGTGTTGAAGCCGTGGTCACGCGGCGGGTCGAAGCCGAAGACGCTTTGGATTCGGTCGAGTAGAGCTTTGGAGGGCCTGTCATGAATCCCCATCGTGCGGTCACCTTGTACGTTGCTGTGGCCGCGAACCGGGCAAGTACCTGCGCCTGGCTTGCCAATGCTGCCGCGCATCAAGAGAAAGTTCACGATCTCGCGTACGTTTCCGACGCCGTTCTTGTGCTGGGTGAGACCCATGGCCCAGCACACGATCGTCTTTCGGCTGCGAAGGATGATCTCGACGGCTCGATCGAGCTCTTGCCGAGATACGCCACAACTAGCGGTCAACGAATCGAGGTCTTGCTCAGCTAGATGTGCACGCAAGGCCTCGAAGCCCTCGGTGTGTTGCTGAATGAAGTGATCGTCGAGCGCATCGCCCGGGCTCTTGGCTTCGGCCTCGAGCAGCAAACACATCAACGCCTTCAGAAGGGCGACGTCGCCGTTGATCTGCACCTGCAAGAAGAGGTCGGCGATGCGAGTGCTGGCCCCAAGAATCTCCGTGGGCTTCTTCGGGTTCGAAAAACGCATCAAGCCGGCTTCGGGGAGCGGGTTCACCGCGATGATGCGCGCGCCATTTTCCTTTGCTTTTTGTAGGGCGGTGAGCATGCGCGGGTGATTGGTGCCCGGGTTCTGGCCCATGATGATGATGGTGTCGGCTTGGTGGATGTCGTCGAGCGTGACCGAGCCCTTGCCGATGCCGACAGTTTCGCCGAGCCCCACGCCGCTCGACTCGTGGCACATGTTCGAGCAGTCCGGCAGGTTATTCGTCCCAAAGGCGCGCACGAACAACTGATAAAGGAAGGCCGCCTCGTTGCTCGTTCGACCCGATGTGTAGAACACCGCTTCGTGCGGCGAGTCGAGTGCCTTCAGGGCACCTCCGATGCGCTGAAACGCTTCGTCGTAGTCGATCGGCTCGTAGAAACGCGAGCCAGGACGCAGCATTAGCGGGACCGTCAGCCGACCTTGCTGCCCGAGCCAGTAGTCTGATCGCCGCGCGAGCTCGTCGATGCTGTACCGCTGGAAGAACTGCCAATCGAGACGTCGTGTGGTGGTTTCCCACGCGGCGGCCTTCGCACCGTTCTCACAGAACTCGGTCAGAGCCGCGCGGTCATCCGGGTCGGGCCATGCGCACCCCGGGCAGTCGAAGCCGTCTTCTTGGTTCATTCGCGCGAGAATGCGCACCGCTGCTGGGAGTGAGTGACCCTGCTGGTGCATGTGGGCAAAGGATGAGCGAATCGCAGAAAAGCCAACCGCTTTGTCCTTGGGTGGCTCGATCTCGAGGTCGGCTGCGGTCTCTGGAGGCTCGGCGGGGCTGCGGCTTTCGCGCGACATCAGCCTGCCTCTACTTCGAGAAAGTCGTCCCTGGCGGCTTCGAGGGCGATTCGCTCGCCTCGCGCGTACACGTTGAACCGGCTTTCGCGCGCAAACCCAACCAGGGTGAGGTCGAAGCGTTTCGCGGTGTCGACTGCCAGGCTCGACGCAGCGCCGATCGCGACCAGCATGACGAACCCAGCACGCACGGTCTTTTGCACGAGCTCGAAGCTCGCCCGGCTGCTCACGACGACGAAGGCGTCTTCGGTGGTCGGGGGTGATTGCAGCCATGCCCCAACGAGCTTGTCGAGGGCGTTGTGGCGGCCGACGTCCTCACGATGCATGAGAAGATCTCCCTGCCGGTTGAAAAGGGCAGCGCCGTGAGTCCCGCCGGTGTGCCGAAAAAAGGCCTGGGAACCTTCGAGCGAGGTGAGCGCTCGGCGGATCGCATCCGGGTCGAGTGAGCCCTCCTCGACCACGATCCGCGAGCATCCTTCTTTTGAAAGGGCATCCAACGTTCGCTCTCCGCACACCCCGCATGCGCTGGTGACCGTGAGATTTCGTTCGAGCAATCGCGACGGAACGACGATATGGTCGCGCAAGACAGCGCGGACGACGTTGTCGGGGGTTTCGGCCTGCGCGCAATGGTGGATCCGAATCAGATCTTCTGGCCCGCCGATCACCCCTTCGCCGTAAAGAAAGCCAGCGACCAGATCCGCGTCGTTGCCCGGCGTGCGCATCGTCACTGCAAGAGGGGTTTGTCGGCGCGCGTGGTGTTCCCCGTGCTCGAGGATGATCTGCAGCGGCTCTTCGACAGCCACGAGATCGGTGGTCCCCTCCCGGCGCTCATGCGTGATGCGCTCGACTTCGGTGGAAGTAACCGGGGTCCGGGTCATGACCCGGGTAGCGTACTTCGCATTAACCCCCGGAAAAAGGGGACTGTCCCCTTTTTTAGTCTTGGAGGGAGATGGCGCCGGTGGGGCAGTATTTGACGGCTTGTTCGACTTTGGCGCGGAGGTCTTCGGGAGGTTGATCTTGGAGGATGGTGAGGAAGCCTTTGTCGTCTACTTCGAAGACTTCGGGGGCTTCGCCCATGCAAACCGCGTGTCCTTGGCAGAGGTCGAAGTCGACTTTGATTTCCATCATGTTTCCTCTCAGTAGACGCCCGGAATGATACGCCAGCGCACTTTTTCGCAATAGCGGTCCCAGTCGGCTCCGTATTTCGTCGAGCAGAACCTGTGGTCGCGCCGCTCACGATGGATGAGAAGGATGGCGAAATAGATCGGGTAGAAGTACGGCAACGCCGAATCGAACAGACAGGGGAGCGACCACGAGAGCGCCATCAAAATGTCGCCCACGTAGTTGAAGTGGCGAGACCAACCCCAAAACCCCGAGAGCAAGAGCTTGTTGCCCTGGGAGGTCTCCAAGTACTCGGCTTTCTTTCCCCAGATGCGGGCGTTTTCCGGGTCGCCGCGGAACTTGTGCTTCTGCAGATTGACGGCGCGGAAGATGTAGAGACCCAAGAAGTTGATGGCGATGATGATCACAGCGCCCCACCACGGCAAGGTGTGGACATTGTCGATCAGGTAGTGAGCCTGCAGGGAGTACGTCATCGGCACCCACACCAAGTCGCCGAAGGCCAGCATGTAACCGAAGTTCTCGTGCTTGATGTCCATGGTGGTGAGGATGGCTTCTTCGTTCCAGAAGTAGTCGAGGATGTAGAACATCTGGAAGATCCAAACGAGAATCATCGACGTCGAGACGAAGCCGTACACTTGATACTGGACATAGGCGAAGGAGGTGTTGAGCAGGACCCAGAAGATCAAGCCGGGTCGTGCTTCGCAAAAGAGCTTGAGGTCGAAACCCTCACGCCCGGGTGGAACGCGAGGGTTGTGTCCGGTGCCCATCCAAAAGTCGTGAATGAAGCTGCCGCTCAAGTGGCGCGCCTGACCGTGCCGCTTGCCGTACCAATAGAGATAGATGCTGAAGAGGAACACGAAGATCGTCATCACGCTGATCAAGGCGCCAAACTCGGTGTAGAGCTCGGCGATCGAGAACACGCCCGACCAGTGCAACAACGCAACCACGACGAGGGTGACGATCAGAGAAAAGAAGCCGTTCATGCGGTAGGGCAGTCGGGAGCCGTCGGGCAGAGGGGCGCCAAGCACCGTCCGTCCGGGTGCATACTTCTGAAGCAGAGCCTGGAGCACGAGCCAGACGCCGTAGATGACCGCCGCGCGACTCGTCGGAACCAGCGCCTCGAAGAAACGGCCCCAGTCGGCATACGGTCCTGGGAGCACTTCGCCGTCGTTGAAGCGAACCGCAAAGAACAGATAAGCCGTGAAGATCGGTAACCCGAAGATCATGGCGAAGTTGCCTGGCACGCCACCAAACTCGAGCTTGCGCTTTTCCTCAGTCATCGGCCGGCACTGTAGATCAAGAACCCGCGGGCGACATTCAGAGCGGAAATAGGACAGAAATACGATAAGAACCATGACGTTTTCGTCATGAAAAAGATGCGGGTTGCTTCCGGTGTCCCTCATCTCGGGGTACCTTCTGCCGCGTTGGGAGGGAGAGGAACCGAATGCTGACACCAAAAAAGACTATTCCGAAACTCGCGGTCGCGATGCTCGCACTCACCGGCTGTGGCGGTGACGGCAACAATGGCAATGGGGGTTCAGGGGGCAGCGGTGCTTCCGGGGGAACGGGAGGAAACGGAGGCAACGGTCTAAGCAGCTCGCTCCAGGCGTTCTGCATGAAGATCGTCGACTGCTATCAGGAGATGTTTCCCGATTACACTGTCCAGGACTGCGTCAACTTCTACAACAACGGCTACCTTGCCAACTACAACCTCGACGCCAACTGTGAAGGAGCGCTCGTCAGCTATTTCAACTGCGGCACAGGGCTGACCTGCGACGAGATCATGGCGAACAGCAATAGTTGCGATGACGAGTTCGACGCGATCTTCGATATCTGTGAACCCGTCATGCCGTGAGCGATCGTCCCGAATGGTCGCTTCCTGCTAGTCTCCGTTCGGGATGATCATCGTTACCGGCACCAAGCGTTCGGGCACCTCGATGTGGATGCAGCTTCTCAACGCTGCCGGGTTTCCGCCCATTGGCAATGCCTTTCCACGCAACTGGGACAAGACGATCAAAGATGCAAACCCAGCGGGCTTTTGGGAGTCCGAGCTCCGGCGTGGCATCTACTACCAGACCAACCCAGACCCGAAAACTGGGACGTATCTGTTTCCACAGGATACCCGGCGGCACGCCGTCAAGGTGTTCATCCCAGGCCTCATCAAGACCGACCGCGCCTTCATCGACAGAGTCGTGGCGACGGTTCGACCATGGAGGCAGTATGTTCGCTCGCTGGGCCGGCTCTACGCGATGGAGCGCGAAGCCCAGCGTAAGGCGCGAAAAAAGGGGAAAGGTGAGCTTCCAGCGCCCGTCGTCATGCCTCCTGTCATCGAGTGGTGGGTCGAGAACTTTTCGCTTTTCAGTGACATCGTGACGAGGCGCTACCCCTTCTACATGGTGGCATACGAGTCGGTTCTCGAAGATCCCGAAAAAACTTTGCGTGACGTCTTTCGATGGCTAGGCGATGGCGATGTCGAGGCGGCCATCGCGCAGGTGGAGCCAGCGCTGCGAACACAGAACGACACGTCGGACGAGACCGCGACCGATCAGGAAAGCGAAATCGAGCCCGAAGTGGTCGAGGTCTTTGACGCCCTCTATGAGGTCGTCCGCAATCAGACGCCGCTTCAACAGTCGTTCGTCGACCAACTCAATGAGGCCAACCAGCGGCTCAGCGAGCGGATCGAAACCGCAGTCCGTGAGACCGCGCGTGCGCACCTCGAGCGAAGGCGGCTGCTCGAAGCGCAACGCAAAGCGGGGAAGGCTGAGCAGAAGGCTCCGACCGCTGACGAGACCGAGTAGCTGAGCTCTTCGGTGCCGGCCCCTTGCTTTTGAAAAAGCCCGCTACATCTTTGCCAAAATGCGTCTACGGCGGAAGGTCTGCGTGTTGGGTGCTTCGGGGGTAGGAAAGACCAGCCTCGTGCGGCGTTTCGCCGAAGGGAAGTTCGACGAGGACCATCAGCGAACGATTGGCGTCGCGATCTCCAAAGGCACGCTTACTTTCGATGACATCAGCCTCGAGCTCATGCTTTGGGACTACGAAGGAGCCGAGCCGAGCTCGCAGTACAGTCGCTCGTTCATCTCCGGCGCTTCGGGCTTGGTCTTCGTCGTCGACGTCACCAGACCCGAAACACTCGACCACCTCCTCGAGGCGCAGGTCAAGGGGCGCGGGTATACGGGCTCTCGGCCGTCGGTGCTGGTTGCCAACAAGATCGATCTGACTCGTGACTTCGCGCTCAACAAGCAGCAGCTCGACAAGGCTGGCGAGCAAGACTGGTTGATCGTTCAAGCGAGCGCGAAGTCCGGAGACAACGTCGACGACGCGTTCGCGAAGCTGGGACAGATGATGCTCGACGCCAGAAAGAAATCGGCATGAGCCCATCGGGCGAGGCTAGTCTCGCCCACCTTCGCTCGGATCTTGCTCGGTCTGCGATGGAAGCGACGCGCGCCGTTGCAGTGGACCCCAGGTGCCGACTTTGGGGAGCATCTTGTAGAGGAGCCAGTGATACGTGCTCCGCGGTAGAATTCTCCGGAGCGAGGAGAACGCGAACGCGTCGAAAGTGGCCGGCACGCGCAGCGGTGGATTTCGGCGGCGCATCGTTTTCAGCACGACTCGCGCGACCGAGTCCGGTGTGGCGCGCGAGGACTTCATCAGCCGCGCGATGAAAGGCGCCATGTTGACGTAGTGCTCGTGATATGGGTCGGCGAGGTCCTGCTCGGATCGCCCGCTCCTCGGGGTGTATCGCACTTTTTGAAAGCCGTCGGAATCGATGAACCCCGGTTGCAGGAGCGTGACTTTGATACCCCAAGGACGCACCTCGTACCAAAGCGATTCATGTGCCCCCTCGAGCGCAAATTTCGATGCGCTGTAGGCTGCCATCGTTGGCATTGCCATCATCCCTCCCACCGAGCTCACGGTGATGATTCGGCCCGCGCCCTTCTGTCGCATCCCCGGGAGCACCAACCGGATCAGCTCCATCGGTGACCGAAAGTTCACATCCATCTGCGCGATCCACTCGTCCTCGGCGACGTGCTCGACCACGGCACGATAGGTGATGCCGGCGTTGTTGATCAGGATGTCGATACCGCCCGAGTCGCGTTCGGCCTCTGCGACGATGGCGTTGCGTTGCTCTAAAGACGTGACGTCGAGCGGGCGGATCCGCACATGCTCGGACTCACGCACTTCGTGCATCTCGAAACGAGGAAGCGAGCTCTGTCGGGCGGTGAGGTAGACTCGATAGTTGGTCTTCGTCAGGGCGCGGGCGATCGCCAAACCGAGACCTGTGCTCGCCCCGGTAATCAACACTGTCTTACCCGATTTCATGGCAGCCGATCATACTCAAGGAGCGGCATCTGGCGCAGCGCAATTCCCGCCGTAAGCAGATCGTAAGATCGCCTCTGCAGGTTTTCCGCGAGGCGAGAACCCGGCTGGGCCCTCTTCCGTGGTGGCGGGGTCGGTGAACCACTTCCACCAATAAATACCCGCGACCCACGGGCGGTCGCGGATCGATTCGATCAAGGCCCTATAGCCCTCGGTTTGTGTTTGGTGGTCCACGCGGATTTTGCCTGCGCGTTCGGGCCACGCATGGGGCTCGATCAGCGCGTCCGGCGAAGAACGGTAACCAACCTCCGTGATGAGCACGGGTTTGCCGCGGGCTTTGGAGACGACCCCGAGTGCGTCGAGTTGCTCGTCGATTCTCGACCGGATCACCGAGACATCGGTACGCGGGGTGCTGGCCAAAGAGGGATAAAACTGAATCCCGATGTAGTCGACCGCATCCCACCACGGCAATGATGGGGCGTCGTCCCAGTTGGCACTATAGGTGATTTTGCCCTCGAAACGGCGCCGCGCCTTGCGGATCAGCCGACGCCACCGCCCCTCGAGCTTGCTCTCCATGGACCGAAGCTCGACGCCGACCACCAGGATGTCGACCCCCTCGGCCTGTGCCAAGTCGGCGTACCGCAACATCCACTTCTCATAGCTGTCGAACCATTGGCTCCAGGCTCTCTCGTCGTCGAAGCCGATCTCGCCGCGCCACTTGCCGTCGACGATCCAGAGGTGCGGCTTCAGCACGACGTGAAGCCCTGCCTTCTTTGCTTGACGAATCTCGAGACGCATGCGCTCGTCGGTCTCGCCTGCGCGGTAGTTCCCGATGGGATGTACCTTTGGTTCGTCGAGCCGCTCCATGAACCCAAACGGGGTGAGACTAACCCATTGTACACCGAGCTCCTTCAACTCTTTCAGGGTCGCCGCGCTCGTCTTGCTGCCATAGCCCTTACTCCCGCTGACTTGGTAGTTGTGCGCGACGCACATCCCGCGCTGGATTCGATCGGGTAAGGGCTTGATGCCGGGCTCACAGCGCAGCCCGGGCGCGGTTCTCGTGTTTTTGGACGCGATCGCGGGTGCTTCCGTCGCCGGTTTCGCGCGCTCGTCGCTCGCCTTCGAGCACGCGATCAGGCAAAGCGCAAACACGACTGCGAGCTTGGGTGATCCCATTTCGCTCATTGATAGCACCACGGGCATCGAAGCCGCGTCAAACCATGTTGAGTTTGCGAGAGCCGCCAATTACACTGAGAGGGCCTTGGACGAACAAAGGGGGTGACCATGGCGTGGTTGATCGGTCTACTCGTGCTCATCGGTGTGGTCATTGCTTGGCTCGTCAGCATGTACAATGCCCTCGTCGATCTCCGCAATCGGTTCAAGAACGCATTTGCGCAGATCGACGTGCAACTGAAGCGTCGGCACGACCTGATCCCAAACCTGGTCGAGACGGCCAAGGGGTATTTGGCGCACGAGCGCGAGACACTCGAAGCGGTGATCGCCGCTCGCAACTCCGCTGAAGGCGCGCGCGAACGGGCCGCGGCGGATCCCGGAGACGCGGGAGCCATGCAAACACTCGTAGCGGCAGAGGCCGGGCTGAGCGGGGTGCTGGGTAGGCTCTTTGCACTTTCCGAAGCCTATCCCGACCTCAAAGCCAACCAGAACATGATGCAGCTCTCGGAAGAGCTCTCGACCACCGAGAACAAGATTGCGTTCGCACGGCAGGCGTTCAATGACGCCGTCATGCGTTACAACACCAAGTGCGAGATCGTGCCGTCCAACATCATCGCCAGCGCCTTTGACTTTCAACGTGCGGAGTTCTTCGAGATCGAAATCGAGGCCGAGCGCGAGCCGGTCAAAGTGCAGTTCTAGCAAATGGACTTCTTCGAGGAGCAGGACCTCGCGCGGAAACGCTCGTCACGTCTCGCCTTCCTCTTCGCGCTGGCTGTCATCGGGGTGTGCGCGGCGGTGTACGGGCTCGGTCTGGTGATCTACCACTTCACGGCATCCAATACCGCGGGTGTGTCGGTCATGGTGGGCCAGTACGACCAGGTGCGGCACGCAGCACTCAGTCTCTGGAACCCGACGGTGTTCGTCGCCGCTGTAGGGGGTACCGCCCTGCTGATCGCCCTTGGATCGCTCTACAAGATCGCGCGGCTTCGCGACGGCGGGTCTGCCGTTGCGCTTGCGCTCGGCGGGCGCCGGCTCGATTCGGACAGCACCAAGCTCGAAGAGCGCCGCCTCCTCAACGTGGTCGAAGAGCTGGCGATCGCATCCGGAGTGCCTGTCCCAGACGTGTACGTGCTCGACGACGAACCCGGCATCAACGCCTTCGCCGCAGGAAACACGACGAGCGACGCCGTCATCGGAGTCACTCAGGGCACGGTGCAACTACTCGAACGCGCGGAGCTTCAGGGGGTCATCGGCCACGAGTTCAGCCACATTCTGAACGGGGACTCGCGGATCAATCTGCGCGCGATCGGTCTATTGCACGGCATCTTCCTCTTGGCGATCGTCGGCCGCTTCATCTTGCATGGATCGAGGGGCACGAGACGCGAGGGGGCAAGCGCTGCCTTCGTTGGAGTCGGTCTTTTGGCGATCGGTTCGATCGGCGTTCTCTTTGGCCGGATGATTCAAAGTGCGATCTCACGACAGCGCGAGCTCCTTGCCGATGCATCGGCGGTGCAATTTACCCGTGACCCCGATGGCCTGGTTGGGGCCCTCAAGAAGATCGGCGGTGCCCAATCACACTCGTACTTGGACACACCGGGAGCGGATGAGGCCAGTCACATCTTTTTCTCCGAAGCGATTCGGCGCTTCCGTCTGTTCCAAGGTCTGTTTCGAACCCATCCGCCGATCGGCGACCGAATTCGCAAGCTCGAGCCACAGTGGGACGGTGAATTCATCGAGGTGGCGCTGCCCGAGATTTCCAAGGGGATGAGCTCGCCTCCAGGCCCAGCGCCGGCTGAAATGAGCGCGTTTGCTGGGGCTCCGAACGAGGCGGCAGTCGCCGAAGCGGTGGCTCACATTGGAAAGCCACTCCCTGCGCAGGTGGAGTATGCCAGCTTGCTTCATTCACGCCTTCCCGACCTGTGGATTCACGCAGTTCATCAGGCGCCCATGGCTCAGGCGATGGTCTTCGGTCTCCTTCTCGCGCAAGACGAAGTTCTCCGAGGCTCCGAGATCCGCGCCGTCGCCGAGCTGACCGACTCGGAGACAGCGGACCTGGTGCTTCGATTCCATTCCGAGGCCGGAGAGCGTTCTTCCGCCGAGAAGATCGCGTTGATCGACATGGCGATGCCGACGCTCCGAAGTTTGTCGGCCGACGAATACCGACGGTTTGGCCGCGTGGTTCAAGCGCTGATCGAAAGCGATCGACGGGTGAACCTCTTCGAGTACACGTTGAGTCGCATGATCCAACGTCACTTGGCGCGCCACTTCGATCGTATGGGTCAGACGCCGGTGAAGTTTCGCAGTCTCCGCGCGCTCCTTCCCGACATCCGTGTGCTGTTGTCGACTCTCGCCCGCGTCGGGAGCCGGTCCGAGGAGCAAGCGACACAGGCCCTTCGGCACGGAGCTCAGGTGCTTCACCTCACCGGCGAGCACGCGCAACTCCTACCTGCCGAGCAATGTACGCTTCGAGAAGTCGATGCTGCGCTCAGTCGCTACGATGCTGCGACCCCAACGCTCAAGAAGAGCCTAATGCTGTCCTGCGCCGCTACCGTGATGGCCGACGACAGGGTGACCGATCGAGAGGTCGAGCTCATTCGCGCGATTGGAGATGCCGTCGATTGTCCTGTGCCACCTTTTGTGGCATCCGATGAAAACCATGGAAACCCGCAGCGTCTACGAGACCGATGACGAGGTCCAGGCTCTAGCGCTACAGGAGGCGCTGGAGCGTGAGGGCATCGCCGCGGTTTTGATCAACCATCGTGATACGGCCTATCCCGGCATCACGGATCGACTTCGACACGGCACCGAGATCCGGGTCGAAGCCGACCAAGTCGACAAGGCGACCCAGCTCATCCGTGAGTTCATCGCTGCCGAGCCGGTCGAAGGACCGCCAATTGCCCCGCCGCCCGATTCCGGGCCTGCCCCGGGCCTTCGAGGGCCGAGCTGGCTCGTTACCACCCTGATATTCCTCGGGTTATTGGTCGCGGCCGCATATTTCCTAAATGTAAAATAAGTCTTGGCACCCGCCCTCCGGCTACGTTATAAGTTAACGGTTAGTAAAGGAAGGGCAGCATGGCGACAGTGACTTATGACCTGAAGGAACTTTCTCGGCTTCTTGGCTGGAACCCGGCGCACTGCAAAGTGATCGTGAAGCAACTCGGTGCCGATCCAAATGGTCCGATCAGCGAGGACATCGCGGCCAAGGTAGCCGGAAAGATTCGTCGACCGTGGCCTCCGCAGGTCGAAGCCGAAGCCGAAGCTGTCGCGAGCTAGCCGCCAGTTCCCACGCTAGCGCCTAATGAGGGCTGCGGCGCGTTCGCCTATCATCATGCTTGGAGCGTTCGTGTTTCCGCCGGTGACCTCTGGCATGATCGAGGCATCCGCCACGCGCAGTCCTTCGAGGCCGCGCACCTTGAGGTGAGGGTCGACGACGGCCATCGGGTCGACGCCCATCTTGCAGGTCCCGACCGGATGATAGACTGTCGTCGCGCGAAGCCTGATCTCGGCCATTAGCTCTTCGTCGCTTGCCCGCTCGGCGCCTGGAGTGAGCTCTTCGTGGAGGTGGTCAGCCAGCTCCGGGTGCTCGCCGATCTCCCGAACCTTCCGGATCCCATCGAGCAATACCTGCAGGTCCTCGGGAGCCTCCAAGAAGTGAGGGTCGATATGCGGTGCGGCGTGCGGATCGTTGGAGGTGAGCAAGAGCTCACCACGGCTCTTTGGATAGATGAGTGTCGGCATCACGCATAGGCAGTTGCCGGTATCGACGTGCGGCCGTTCAGGCCCGTCTTGGTTTGGATCGGGATAGCCCCAAGGCAGCGTGTGAATCTGGAGATTCGGAATCGGCTCGTGATCGCGGGTCTTGATGAACGCCCCAGCCTCAAAGACCGTCCGCCCAAACCACGTGTTCCCGACAGTGTACTCTTTGATCATTCCGCCAAGGAAGTGGAACGGCGTTCCGCGGTGAAGGCTCGTGGGCGCGCGGTACACGAGCGGCACGAAGAGATGGTCGTGCAAGTTCTTACCGACGCCGGGCAGATCGTAACGGACATCGATGCCTTGCTGGCGAAGATGCTGGGCGGGACCTATCCCGGACAGCATCAGAATGTGCGGCGAGCCGATCGCGCCGGCCGACAAAATTACCTCGCCGGCGGCGTTCGCCGTCGAGAGGTTGCCGTTCTGCTCGTACTCGACGCCGGTGGCGCGTCCGTTTTCGATCACGACGCGTCGCACGTGGGCGTGCATTTCTAAAGTAAAATTGGGCCTTTCGAGGCTAGGTTGGATGTACCCCTCGGCGGTGCTGCTGCGAACGCCGTGGCTCGCCGACATGTGATAAGTGCTCGCGCAGTTTTGATTCTCGCCGTTGAAATCGTCGAGCACCGGGATGTCGCAAACCGCTGCGGTCGCTCTCATGAACGCTTGCGATACTGGGCTGAGCTGGTCTTCTGGGTGACGCGTGACGCTGATTGGGCCACCCGCGCCGTGATACTCGGTCTCGCCGTCTTCGTGGTTCTCGAGCTTCTTGTAGAGGGGCAGGATATCGTTGAAGCCCCAACCCTTGCACCCACGGGCGGCCCACCCATCGTAGTTTGCTTTGTTGCCGCGTAGGTAGAGCATGCCATTGACGGAGCTCGACCCGCCGACCACCTTCCCGCGCGTGTACGGAATTCGCCGATTGTCGAGGTGCGGCTGGGGAACCGTCGTGAAGCCCCAATCGAACTTCTTCTTGAGCTGCTTGATCTGCTGCACGAGGCTGATCATCCCTGGCTTGCGAACGAGGGTGGTGCGGTCACTGCCCCCGGCCTCGAGTAGAAGCACGGTCACGCTTGGATCCTCCGAAAGACGGCTGGCGATGATCGCTCCAGCCGAGCCAGCCCCGATGACGACGTAGTCGTACTCAGCCATCAAGCTCTCCAAAATGAAACACGTTTCACTTGCGGGATATAGCCGATCGGAACTGCCACGCCACCGCAACGCCCCAATTTATGGGGCGAGAGCCGCGACCCGGTCGACCAAACCGGAGAACCTCTGGGCTGATCGTCGAACGGCAGCGACGATCACCTCACGTGGACCGACCAGCCGCACGCGCCTTCTCGCGCGGCTGACCGCAGTGTACAGCAGCTCCCGGGTCAGGAGTGGTCCGTCTTCTTCGGGCATGACGATCAGTACCTCATCGAACTCGGACCCTTGCGCCTTGTGCACGCTGAGTGCGTAGGCGGAGGAGTACCGAGGGAGCCTGGCCTCAGCAAAGTCTTGGAAACCGCTCGGCTCGCGTTGGAACGTCGCGAGCGGGGTACCCTCTCGTTCGAAAAGCATGCCGAGGTCACCGTTGTAGACGCCGAGCTCGCGGTTGTTTTCTTCGATGATGATCGGATGAACCGCGAGGTCGACCCTCGGGGCGCGCCGCTCGATGGTGACTCCGAGTTGTCGCGTGCCTATGGGGCCCTTGCGGTGTGGGCTCAGGACGACATATTGGGCACGCCGTCGGAAGTGCTCTTTGGGCTCGGTCGCGCTGACGATCTCGGACCATTTCATCGCAGCTCGATCCAGCTCGTCCCCGAGGTCACCGAGGGGGCTCCATTGCACCTCCCCCGCGCCATCGGAGTCGAGCAGCTTTTCGATCGCCGTAGGGTTTCCGTCCCGAATTGCGGCCACCAGCTGTCCCAAGGGTTGCGCTTCGTCGTAGCGGTAGGTCTTGGTGAGGTGAGTGACCCGGTCCTGCCACCAAGTTTCGTTGCTGGCACGCACGAGGTCGCGAAGAACCGAGCCCGCCTCGACCGAAGTGAGCTGATCGGGATCGCCCACGATCAGGATCGTCGCGTTCACCGGCGCGGAGACGAGGAGTTGTCGCATGAGACCGAGATCGATCATCGAGGCCTCGTCCAAAACGATGATGTCGGCATCGACCGGGTAATCGGCGCCTCGACTGAAACGCATCCCGTGGCGTCGCATGCCAAGAGCCCGATGAACCGTGATGGCCTCGACCGGGATGCTCGCAAGGACTTCGTCGGCCGCGTCGATGGTCTCTTTGGCGCGGCTCACTGCCTCTCCGAGGCGAACCGCCGCTTTTCCGGTTGGCGCCAGCAACATGACCTTGGGTGCTAGTCGGGCCTCGTGAAGCCGTCCCTCGACGAGCAGCGCGACGATTGCGGCCACGGTGGTGGTCTTCCCGGTGCCTGGGCCCCCACACAAGACAGAGACGCGATGGTCGATGGCGTTCTGCGCGGCTAGTCGGTGTGGCGATTTCGGATCGTGACCGAACAAGCGGTCGAGTGCCCCGGCGAGCCAGGCGTGATCCGCCTCCGGAGACTTTGGAGTGGATCGCTTCGTTAGCTCGGTTGCGATGTCATGCTCGAGCTCCCAATAACGTCGAAGGTACAAACGTTGCTTCTCGTCGAGCACCAATGGCCCGTCATCGAGCAGCTCGCTCGCGCACAAGGCGTTGGCCCACGACCCCTGCTCCGGTAGCACTGGGCCGGCTTCACCGGTTGTCGAGGCGAGGTCGTTCGCCGCCATGCCGAGCGGCAGGCAAGCGTGGCCCCGACGAACATTGCGACTGGTGAGCGCGATCGCCAACTCGACCTCTGGGTTGACTGCGCTGGTCATCGCGCCGAGCGCCCGTGCAAGCTCGACATCCAAAAGCTCGAGAACACCGGTGGCCTGGAGGTCCGCGATCGTCATGTGCCCCTCCCGAGCCATTCGTCTACCGCCCGAATCAAGGCTGGCGCTTGGCGCTCGAAAAAGATGCTGGACCCAGGGGCATCAGGTCCCTTCATGCCGCGCAGGAAAAGCAAAAGCACGCCACCCCAGTGGCGTTCTGGATCGTAGCTCGCCACACGTTGTCCGAGGTACCTGTGCACCGCCGCCGCATAGAGCTGCATTTGAAGCAGATAGTGGGCTTGCGCCGCTGCCTCGGTGACGCTCGAGAGCTCGTACCTCGGGAGCGAGTTCGACTTGTAATCCGCGACATACCAGCGGCCCTCCCATTCGAATACGAGATCGATGAATCCTCTCAGAAACGTCTTGAGTGTCCGCGTGGTCTCGGCTGCGAGCCGCTCGGGATAACCTGGCGCCCCCTTTGGGGCATCGTGCTCTTTCAAGATTCGTGAGAGCGCTCCGAAGTCCGGGTCGTCGACACTCAGGGTGAACTCGAGCTCACGCAGCTGCTGATCTTGGGGAATGTTTTCGAGCCGTGGCGCATCGGTGGCGCCGGTGAGCGGGGTACGTGCCACGGTTTGAAGGTCCGTCAGAACGTCGGGGCAAAGTGCAAGGTCGTAGCCGTAGCTTCGCAGCTCGCGCTCGACGAGATGCTCTGCTTCTTCACCCTGGAGCTCACCCAGGTTCACCCGCTCCAAGATCGAGTGCAGCACGAGCCCGGTCCGCGCTCCGCCGGGTAGGTAGGAAAACAGCGCAGCGGTTGGCGGGAAAACCTCCGCTTCAGGGTCACGCGGCGCTGTCTTTTCGTGATTGCCCGTCAGGCTCGTGAAGCTCGCGATCCGATTCGCCTGGCTGAACTCACGGGTGGCGTCCCTAGCTCGGAGGACGTCAGCAGGAGCCTCGTGTTCGCGAGAAGAGGCCGCTTCACGACGAGGTGGTCTCCACCCGATCGTGCCTTTCGATGAGGTGACTAGAGCCCCGACGTCGGCAAGAGCTTGCTCGTCGTCGATCGACTTCGAATCAGCATCACCGTGGAGAAGATACGCGAGCGCTGATCTTTCCCAGCCGGCGGCGAGGCCCCAGAACAACGTGCAGCGATGTTTGGCGCGTGTGACTGCTACGTACAGAAGACGAAGCGCTTCGGACAGCGTCTCGCGTTTGCTGATTTCCCGGTGCGCATCGAGTTGCGACGAGCCCAAGTCGATCTTGGCCTTGAGGGCGTCGTCGGGATCGTGGAACTTCACGACCTTCTTTTCGAAGTCGAAGAGAATCGCGTCTTTCCATGGAAACGGACAGTAGACGATCCCGTACTCAAGCCCTTTGCTCTTGTGAATGGTCGTGACGCGAACCGTATCCGACTCCGCGTCGGGGCGCTGCTGCAACTCCTCGTAGGGGACCATGGTGTCTTCGCGGCTGCCTTGGCGGAGTCGCCGAAACCACAACACTAGAGCGACCGGGTCACGCCGCCGTTCGCGCTCGCCTCGAAGAAGTAGCTCTTCGATATGCAGCAGATCGGTCAGCTTGCGTCGCGCCGACGGATAGGTCGCAATCCGGGCCTCCGCGCCGGTGGTACGAAGGAGCTCTTCGAGGAAACGAACAACTCCCTCGTTCTGCCACTTCTCGTGCCAGCCTCGAAAGAGGGTTACCCATCGTGACCAGCGCTCGTCGCTCATCGTATTGAGCTCGTAGGGGGACACGCCAAGGAAGGATGTGAGTAGCGCCCGTCGCACTGCTGATGCGTTGCCCGGCATCAGCGCCGCCTCGAGCACGGCTTCGATGTCATCGGCGATTTCGGTGCCGAGCACGCTCGAGTCGCCGTCGAGCGAGGAGGGAACCCCGAGCGCTCGTAATGCCTCGGTGACTAGCAGTGCCTGCTTGTTTTTTCGACACAACACCGCAATGTCGTTGGGGCAGATTTGCCTTCCCTCGATCTCTTGTCCGCTCTCGAGTAGGAGGGCGATCTCACTGGCGACGAGCGCGGGTATGGTCTCTTCGACCGACCTCACGGAGGCTTTTTTGCGATCGAGAAACAAGATCTCGATGGCTGGATCTAGGCTTGATCGCGATTCGTGAGAGGCGGTTGCTTTCAGCAGCTTGATGTCGTCGAAAACGAACGGCGCGGGTTGGTTCGAGAACAGCGTGTTGACGGCCTCGACCAAGCTTGGATCCGATCGGCGATTGGTCGTGAGCTCGAGGTGGCTTTCGCCGACGTCTCTCGCTGCTTCGAGGTACGAAAATACGTCGGCCCCACGAAATGCGTAGATCGACTGCTTTGGGTCTCCGACGTACACAGCGGCTTGCTCGCCATAGATCGCCTTGAAAATCCCCCACTGCAGCGCGTCCGTGTCTTGAAACTCGTCGACGAGCGCCATGGGGTACTTTTCGCGGACCAAGAGGGCGGTGTCGCTGTCGAGTGACTCATATACGCTCGCGAGCAGGTCATCATAGGTCAACAAGCCTCGTTCCTGCCGCCGTTCGCGACTTCGTGCGCGTGCGACGTCGATGAATCTTCGTTGGAAAACGAAAACCGCATGCTCGATGGCGACCTTTAGGGCATCGCCGTTGTCGGCCAGCCGTTCGCAGACCTCGAAGAACGCATGTCTTGGACGCTCATGCCCCTTCTTCGTTGTCATCTTCGTCTGGGCGAGCCGATGGAACCACTTGGGTAGCTCGAACGAAGGCACTGCGAAAAAATCGTCCAGCCCCGGGATCCAAGTGTTCTTTATGGACGCGATCGGATAGTTGGTGCGGTTGAGCCCCAGGTCCTCCACGAGGATCGTCGAAATCAGGTCACGCTCTTCGCGCCAGATGGTCTTGGCCTCTCGGATCAGCTCAAACCAGTAGTCGACGACGCTCGCGTCGAGCTCTTTCGGCTCCGGTCCGAGCAAGGCGATCTCAGGCGTCATCGCTCGGTCGGCAAGCTTGGCGAGACGCTCCGGGGAAATCTTTCGCTTCTTGAGCGCAAGAAGAAGCCACCCGGGGCTTTCGTGGAGCTCGGTCGTCCAGAAATCGACCGCTAAATCGTGATAGACCGACACCGGCTCTTCGGCGAGGTCGAAATCCACGTCGATGCCGAACGACAGTGGGTGGTCCTGAAGGAGCCGTTGGCAGAAACCGTGGATCGTGAGAATCGGGGCTTGGTCCATTTGGGACGATGCGGAGCGAAGCCGGCCCGCTACCGTAGCCCTGCCAAGTCGTCGAACCGCATCGTCGATGATCTCAGCCAACCCTTCTTCCGGATCGGTCGCACCATCGAGCAGAGCGAGGCCCTCGATGACGCGCTTCCGGGTGCGCACTCGCAGCTCTGCCGTGGCGGCCTTGGTGTACGTAACGACCAAGATTTGCTCTGGGCTGAGGTCATGCTCGAGAATCGCTCGCACGAAGTACGTCGTGATCGCGTGCGTCTTGCCCGTCCCCGCGCTTGCCTCGACGAGAACAGGAGCGCCAAGAGGCACTCGCTCCGCGTTGACACTCATCGCAGGCTCCGGTGTCGCAACAACGGCCCGTAGACACTCGAGCTCGTGGGCCCGAACCTCTCCGCCCACGCCTCGTTGGAAAAAGGACCTGCCTTGCCCCAAGCAAAGCGCGCGTACCGATCCCAAGTCTGGTCTCGCTGCTTCTTCCTGGCTTTGTCGAGCGCCTCCGAAGCTTTGTCGCAGACCACGTAATCGGCGAACACCCAGGATGGCTGACCCAGGAGCGGCACCGGGCTGGTCTGCGAGGCCTCGTATAGTTTCACCAGGCCTTCG
>JAOTYL010000011.1 GCA_029861865.1 Myxococcales bacterium
AGCCAGCTCCGCAAGGCCGATTGAACACGGGGCCGGCCCATTGGGCACCGCCGTCGGGGATACATGCGGGCGCGCCGCCTGTGCCGCCCATGCCCATGCCGCCTGTGCCGCCCATGCCCATGCCGCCTGCGCCGCCCATGCCGCCGTCCATGCCCATGCCGTCACCGATGCATTCGATGTCGACGCTACGGCTGTCCATGCAGTGCTCGGCGTCGGAGACACTGATCGTGATCGACTGAACGCCTTCCTGTTCGCAGGTGTAGGTGGTCTCCTGCGCGGTCGGGTTTGCAATGCTGCCGCCGGTGGCCGTCCAGAGGTAGTTGATCGGATCCCCGTCTTTATCGGTCGCCATCGCCGAGACTTGGATCGAGCCTCCCACCGAAGTTGTCAGCGACGACACGACGATCATGTTCAGCTGCGCACAGATGTTGATCTCCGTGCCCACGCGCACCGCGCCGCGGTCCGGATCGGTCTTGCACTGGAGCATTACGTGTAACTCGGTGACGACCCCGATCGCGATGTCGAACTGGGTCGAGCCTTCGCAAGTGGTCCCGCCGTCCTTGGACGTCGCCGAGAGATGGATGACGTAGGGTCCCCCCGGGGGGAGCCCGTAGGCCTCTACCGATGCGGTCGAGCCCGGTGCGCTGGTGTTGACGCTGCCCTCCTTCAGAAGCTTGTCGCCGTCGGTGATCCGCCAATCGACCTGGTTGATCGACTCTCCGCCCTCGAGCACGAGCTCCAAAGACAGGCCGCTCGAAGGGCCGCCGTCGGAGCTGCAGCCGGCCGCCGTAAGAACGCCAGCGAGGCACCAGCCAAACCAACTCAGGGGTCTGCGTACGAACATCGTGCTTCCTTCGGGCGTCTCCCGCGGCCAGGGGGCTAGCGGCCGCGGGCTTGGGGGGGAAGCGACGATATCACAGCTCGTCCACCGCCCGACTCGCTTTTTTTGCCCGAGAGAGGAGAATTGTTCGCGTATTCACCAATATTTGTAGGGCTCCTCACAGGATCCCAAACGCGCCCCTAGGCAAACACCGACACCAGCGCCCACGCTGACGCTGACACTGGCGCTGGCGCTGACACTGACACTGGCGCTGGCACTGGCACTGGCACTGTCGCTGACATTGGCGCTGGCACTGACACTGTCGCTGGCACTGTCGCTGACACTGTCGCTGGCGCTGACACTGTCCCCGTCACCGTTCCTGCGCCTTTCCCGTCATCGGCACAAACCTTACCGGAGCGACCGAGCGATCCCGAAAGCCCTTTTCGGTCCTGGTGACCACCTTCAACCGCTGGAAATAGTCCCCGACGGGGATCACCAAATGTCCACCGACTTTGAGTTGTTGCTTCAAAGGCTCCGGAATCTTTGGGGGAGCCGCGGTGACCACGATGGCGTCGAAAGGGGCGTGGGCGGGCCAGCCGGCGTAACCGTCACCATGGCGCACCTCCACGCGCTTTGCGTATCCGAGGGCATCCAGGGTCTTCTTGGCCCGCTTGGCCAACGGCTCGACGATCTCGATCGAAAAGACCTCGACGCCCATCTCCGCAAGAACGGCCGCCTGGTAGCCGGACCCGGTGCCCACCTCGAGGACGCGGTCCCCAGGTTTCACGTTCGCGAGCTCGGTCATGAGGGCGACGATGTAGGGCTGGCTGATCGTTTGGCGATGACCGATCGGCAAGGGTCGGTCTTGATAGGCGAAGCGGCGCTCGGCCTCGGGCACAAAGAGATGACGAGGAACTTTCCGCATGGCGTCGAGGACACGAGGGTCTCGAACGTCGCGTGCCTCGATTTGGCGACTCACCATATGGAGCCGCTCCTCCCTGCGGTCATCGTCGTCGGAAGGGCGGGCCTGCGCGTTGTGGTCGCACGCGACGATAACAAGCAGCAGCACGCCGAGGAGACGCCACATCGCACAGGACCGTACCTCAGTTCTGCGGCGCTGTCGCACGGGCTATCAGAAGTGGTACAAGTGAGCGGTACGCGATGCCGGCCAAGATTCTCCTGTACGGGTCCTACGGCTACACGGGCGAGTTGATCGCGCGGTTCGCCAAGCAGGACGGGGTGGAGATCGTTCTCTCTGGCCGCAACCCGCATCGACTACGCGAGCAAGCCGAAACGCACGGCTTCGAATCGATCGCTGCAGACCTCGACGATCAGCAGTCGATTCGAAACGCGCTCCGCGGTATCGACGTCGTGATCCATTGCGCCGGGCCTTTTGTGCACACGTACGAAGCGATGGCCAAGGCCTGCATGGAGACGCAGACGCACTACACCGACATCACCGGCGAGGCCGAGGTGTTCGAAGGGCTCTGGGCCATGGATGGCGCGGCGAAGAACGCCGGAGTCATGTTGCTCCCGGGCACGGGGGCCGATGTGGTTCCTTCCGATTGTCTCGCGGCGCATCTGAAGTCTCGCTGCCCGGATGCCACGCACCTGGAGCTTGCGATTCGAGGTCGTGGAGGCGGCGTTTCGCACGGGACAGCCACCACGATCGCCGAGAACATTCATCGTGGCGGGATGGTGCGACAGGACGGTCGGCTGACGCGCGTCGCGACCGCCTGGAAGACACGCGACATCGACTTCGGCGACGGCAAGCCCGCGCACTGCATGACGATTCCGTTGGGAGATGTGGTGACGGCGTACAAGAGCACCGGCATCCCCAACATCATGGTCTACACGGCCGTCCCGGAGACGGCAGCGCGCATCTTGCGGCTCGTTCGGCCGGTGTTGCCGATCCTCGGGACCCGGCCCGCACAAGCGATCCTCAAGAAGCGCATCGATGCGGCGCCCGCGGGGCCCAGCGACCGATCGCGCGAAAAGGGAATCAATCAGTTTTGGGGCGAAGCGCGCGGCGCGGACGGCAAGACCGTCGTCTCGCGGCTTCGCACCCCCGAGGGATACACGCTCACTGCCCGGATGGCCCTCCGCATCGCTTCGAAGGTCTGCTCAGGGGAGCTGACACCGGGTTTTCAGACCCCATCGACAGCGTACGGCAAAGACCTGATCCTCGAGCTGCCCGGCACCGAGCGGATGGACGCATAAGCACGCGCGAGCCTGTCAAGCGCTGGTTGCTCGGGACAAGAGCGCCGCTATCCTTCGCCGCCCATGGCCCTGGTAGTACAAAAATATGGCGGCACGAGCGTCGGTTCGCTCGACCGGATCCGCATCGTGGCGGAGCGGGTCGCGGAGACGTACCGCGAAGGCCATCAGGTGATCGTCGTCGTGAGCGCGATGGCAGGGGAGACCGACCGGCTCTTGAGCATGGGGTGGGAGCTCTGCAGCCATCCGGCCGAGCGGGAGATGGACGTGCTTGTCTCGAGTGGCGAGCAGGTGAGCGCCGCGCTCTTGGCGATTCAGCTGAACGAGATCGGGGTCCCGGCCCGCTCCATGCTGGGTCATCAGGCCCGCATCGTGACCGACAGCGTGCACACCAAGGCGCGGATTCGCACGATCGATGGGACGGGGCTTCGATCGACCCTCGAGAACGGCCACGTCTTGGTGGTCGCGGGCTTTCAGGGCACCGATGCGTACGGCAACATCACGACTTTGGGACGCGGGGGGTCTGATACATCGGCGGTTGCGGTCGCGGCCGCGGTGAAGGCCGACGTGTGCGAAATCTGCACCGACGTAGACGGTGTGTACACGACCGATCCGAGCGTCTGTCCAAACGCTCGCAAGATCGACCGCATCAGTTACGAGGAGATGCTCGAGCTCTCCTCGTTGGGAGCCAAAGTGCTACAGATACGTTCGGTAGAGCTTGCGATGAAGCATGGCATGCCGCTGCACGTGCGCTCGAGTTTCTCGAACTCGGAGGGAACGATCGTGACCGACGAAGAACACTTGCTCGAAAGAGTCGTCGTGGCGGGCGTCGCTGCAGACAAAAAGACGGTGAAGTTGACCGTGCGCGCGCTCCCCGACCATCCGGGGGTCGTCGCGAGCGTTTTCGAGCCGCTCGCCGAGGCGAACATCTCGGTCGACATGATCATCCAAAACGTGTCGAAGGAAGGGCACACGGACCTCACGTTTACCGTGAGCCGCGAAGAGGCCGACCGCGCCGAAGCGATAGCCACCCGAGTCGTCGATAGTGTCGATGCGGAGGGGGTCACCCGCGACGACGAGGTCGCCAAGGTCTCGATCGTCGGCGTCGGGATGCGCAACCACGCGGGCATCGCGGCACGCATGTTTCGACTGCTCGCCGACGCCGACATCAACATCGAGGCGATCAGCACCAGCGAGATCAAGACTTCGTGCCTCATCGAGGACCAGCACGCAGACCGCGCCGTCGTGGTGCTTCACGACGGTTTCGAGCTCGGAGACCCTGCCAGCTAAGCCCTCCGGCAACACCGTAGCCAACACGACCGATAGAGCCTCGTGCCCGAGGCTCGGTCTGCATCCCCAACTCGGTCGGCCGCAGCGGTCGTCCTGCTCCTCTGCTGCTGCGCTCTTGGCTCCAACACTGCCCTCGAAATCCCCCAACGCAAAAAGGGGACTGTCCCCTTTTTCAACACACCTCCCAGTGCGACCTCGGAATTAACCCCGCAGAAAAGGGGACTGTCCCCTTTAGTGGATGTCAATCGGGCTTCGGTGGGGGAGCTCGAGGCGTTGTCGGGGATTGGGCCGGTGATCGCACGACGGATCGTCGTGCATCGGGAGGAGACGGGTCCATTTCGCCAGGTGGCGGATTTGATCCGTGTCCGAGGCATCGGCCCGGCAAAGCTCGCAGGGCTTCGGGGCAGGGTGTCAGCGAGTGTCGAATCGCACCCCGACGCGGGCCGCGACGGTGACGATGAAAGGGTCGAGGAAGCTGTTCGCGTTGGTGGCCACCCAATAGCCGCGCGCGGCGAGCCCGACCAACCAACGGTCGCTGATCAGATAGTCGAAGCCCACTAGGGCATGCAGGGCGAAATCGCCTCTCGTCCTGTGGGCGCGCCCGCTCACCATGCCATCGAGCCCGAAACCGAACAACGGCACGAATCGGACGATGTCGAGAAGGTAGATCGCCTCGAGCCCAGCCACCCCCATCTGAAGACGTCGTTCATCGGGAAACACGTTGTAGCTGACGACGCCTTGGATTCCCCAGGCATCGGTGATTCCGAAGCCAGCGCTGAGACCTACATCGATGCCGTTGCGGGGAAGGGTGCTCGAGCTCGGGATTCCGGCCCACCCGACTTCGAGCGCGAGCGTCGCCTGGTCTTCATAAGCCGCGGCGGTCGACGGAACGCAAACGAGCGCGACGAGGGTCGCGCAGACCGAGGCAGTGCTCCGCACAGCGAGCGCTCTAGCACGGGCGTCGCGCCGCATGCGAGGCTACGTTGACTGCCTCGGGGCCACGTGTATAGTCGGCAACCGATTTGCCCGGATTTCCGGGTCCTTGGAGGAAGCTTTGGCCAACGATCCCGCGGAGAACCAGAAACAAGCGCCCCTCACTCCGGGACAGCGCCTCGCGGCGGCGCGCGCGGCAAAATCTGCCCGCAAGGCCGCTGAACGCGGGCGTCAGGCCGAGCTCGTCGAGGACAAGGCCCTCGCCCAGGCCGCGGTCGCGAAAGACTGGCTGGCCGAGAACCTCAAGCCGCTCGGGCTCGCGGCCGGCGGTGTGCTTCTCGTCGCTGCGATCGGAATCGCATGGTCGACGTTTGCCGAAAGCAAGAGCGAAGCGGCGGGCAAGGAGCTCGCCGCGGTCCTCGACGCCAACATCTACGACGACGCAGAGCTGGCCGAACTGTACGCCGCCGTCGTGCGCGACCACGAGGGCACGGTCGCCGCGACTTGGGCGCTGCTGGGGGAAGCCCGGGCACTTTACGGACAGGGCAAGCTCGAGCAAGCACGCGACGCCTACGAGGCCGCGCTCGAAAGCACCGACGACGAAAACCTCAAGTGGGCCGCGCTCGAAGGCATCGCCTATACACTCGAAGCGGAGCAGTCCTTCGAACAGGCGCTCGAGCAGCTCGATGCGTTGCGCACGCTCAGCAAGGAAGTCGCGCCGATCGCCAGCTACCACCAGGCGCGCATCCTGATGCAGCAGGGCAAGATGGACGAGGCGAAGGTCAAGCTTCGCGGCATCTTGGCCGACCTCCGTCAACCCAATGCTCCATCGCTTCCGTTCACGCGCGCGGAGGCGGAGTCACGGCTCGCACTCATCGACCCAAGCCTAGCGCCGGCGCCCGGCCCCGACATGAGAGGGCTGCAGGAGCAGCTCAACGAAATGATTCGTCAGCAACAGTCGGGTCAGCCCGCTCCCTGAGCAATGGTCGTCCACCGCGCCGCGCTGATCGTCCTCGTCCTTTCCCTCGCATGCCCTGGGTGTGGGGCCGCGAGAAGAGCCAACAAGGCGGATACGTTTGGTTGGGTGGCCGAGGGCGAGAACTACGCGCCTCCGGGGGAGGGCGGGTTCAACGTGCGGTGGTCCAAGCAGCTGACCAACCGGGGCGATGCGCGATACATACCCGTACAGCTCGCGACCGCTGGCTTCGATTCTCGGCAGAAGCGCGTCTATATCGGAACGACCGACGGGAACTTCTTCGCATTCCGGGTCGACGGACGAAGGCTATGGCTATACGACACCGACGCCCAAATCGAGTCGCAGCCAGCCATCGACGAAGATACAGGCGAGCTTTACCTGCCATCTGTGGACGGCTTCGTGCACGCCCTCGACGTCGAAGGGGACGTGCGTTGGAAATCCAAGGTTTCGGGGACTCTTCGCACGACGCCGGTGCTCACGGCGGACGCCATGTACATCGTCGGCGAGAACGACGTCATCACGGCCCTCGCACGTGACGACGGCCGAGTGCTCTGGGTCTACGAGAAGGAGCCTACCGACGAGATCACGATCTCTGGGCACGCTGGGCTTCTGCTCGAAGAAGGGCGCCTGTACGCGGCGTTCACCGATGGTGCCGTCGCGGCCATCAACCCCTTGGACGGACGGCTCCTGTGGGAGCTCGAAACCGCAACCGATGTCGAGCGGCGACCTGGCAACGTGCCCCAGTTTTTCGACGTCGACACGACGCCGATCATCTACCGGGGCACACTCCTCATCGCCTCGTTCACTGCGGGCCTCTATGCACTCGACGCGAAGAGCGGAACGGTCGAATGGCGCGACTCGACGTTCAAGGGGGTAACCGGGCTGGCGCTGGCGGGACGAATGCTGGTCGTGTCGTCGGCGCGCCGTGGCGTTTTCATGCTCGATCTTCGATCACGCGAAGTGAAGTGGGAGAAGTCGCCCGAGCGAGGGGCACCCACGCCACCGGTGGTGACTCCCACCGGGACGGTCATCTATGGGGAAACCCAGGGCTCGCTTTTCGCGTTGGCGTTGTCGGACGGACGCGAGGTGGCACGCGCCGAGGGCGGCTCTGGTTTTTCGGCGACGCCCGCAGTGTCCGGTGCTTTCGGCGGCGCGCTGTCGAATGGCGGCCAGTTCCTCTTCCTGCGGGTGAACTGAGCGATCACGTTCAGCCGTCGCCGGCGACCATCGGGTAGACCACGCCCGCCAAGGCACCGCCAACGATCGGTGCGACCCAGAACAACCAAAGCTGCTCGAGAGCCCACCCACCGGCAACGACGGCGGTACCCGTGCTTCGCGCGGGGTTCACCGAGAGGTTGTCGACGGGGATGCCCACCAAGTGGATGACGATCAGCCCAAGACCGATCGCGATGGGGGCGATCCCGGTCGGAGCGCGCTTGTCCGTCGCACCGAGGATGATGAAGAGGAAGATAAACGTGAGAACAATCTCGGCGAGAAGGGCCGCGGTCATTGAGTAGCCGCCGGGGGAATGCTCGCCGTAGCCATTGGATGCAAAGCCGCCCACCTCGAAGCCAGCCTTGCCGGACGCGATGACATAGAGGACACCCGCCGCCGCAATCGCACCAAGGACCTGCGCGATGATATAAGGAACGAGCTCGGACGCGGGAAACCGCCTGCCGACCAAGAGGCCAACCGAGACGGCCGGATTGATGTGACACCCGGAGATGTGGCCGATCGCATAGACCATCGTCAGGAGCGAAAGCCCAAACGCGAGCGAGACGCCTACAAAGCCGATCCCAAGCTCGGGAAACGCGGCCGCAAGCACCGCGCTGCCACAACCGCCAAAGACCAGCCAAAACGTTCCGACAAACTCCGCCGCGACTTTGTTTCCTAGCGCCATGCCGTCCTCCTTCGCCCGCAAATGCCGGGGCGTCGGCGATATTCGCATCGGGGAGGGAGGATGTACAGGGTCAGTAGGGGCAGTGTCCGTGTCCCTCCGAGTAGACGACTATCGCTGTTGTTGCTGCATCGCCAACCCCCGGATGACGAATCGTGTACCATCGGCCCGGCATGCCCGTCCGGTCCTTGATCGTGACACCCACCTACAACGAGCGTGACAACCTGGAAATGCTGGTGGCAGGTGTTTTGGAGGTTCTCCCGCAGGCACATGTCCTGGTGGTCGACGATGCGTCGCCCGACGGCACCGGAGCACTGGCTGACGAGATGGCCGCGCGCGATCCGCGGGTTCACGTACTGCACCGCGCGGGGAAGCAGGGCCTCGGCACGGCCTATCTCGCGGGCTTCGCCTGGGGATTGGAGCGCGACTACGAGTACCTCTTTGAGATGGACGCAGACCTCTCGCACGATCCGAAGTACCTGCCGAGCTTCGTCGAGGCCCTCGATCGGGGCGCGGACCTAGTGATCGGCTCTAGAAACGTGCCGGGCGGCGACGTGAAGGGATGGGGCCCCGTTCGCCGCTTCATCTCCAAGGGCGGCAGCTTCTACAGTCGCTCGATCCTCGGCCTGCAGGTGCGGGACCTCACGAGCGGGTTCAAGGGATTCAGACGCGAGGTGCTCGAAACGATCGGGTTGGATCGGGTGCAATCCGAAGGGTATTCGTTTCAAATCGAGCTCACCTATCGAGCGATTCTCAAAGGCTTCCGCGTGGTGGAAATTCCAATCGTGTTCGTCGATCGACGCGTCGGACAGAGCAAGATGTCGGGGAGCATTTTCGTCGAGGCGATTTGGATGGTTCCACGGCTTCGCTGGAACGCAGGTCGAGGGCGCCTCGGCTAACGCTGCAGGTTGCTAGTTCGACATTCTCCTATGCTCCTTGACGACGTCGGCGTCGCGACCAGAGCGAGAACAACCCAGCGAGCAGGAGCAGGTCCCAAAGGTCGATTTGGCCCGTGGGAATCGCACTGCATCCACCCAAAAGCTGGGTCGGGCGCGGTTCTTCCGTGATGCTGCTTTCACTTGCCGTGAACCGGTCGGCATCGCCCTCGAGCAAGTTCAAGTCCCCGTTGGCGTCCACTTCGATCAACCAACACCTCGCCTCCCCATCGCCCAAAGAAGCGCAGAGCTCGTAGGTTTCGTGTAGCGAGAAGCAGGCGGGCAGCCGTCCGCTCTTCGACTTCGAGTTCCCATGGGTCACGACCGCTTCCTCGACCACATTCCATGCTCCCGCGGCCGTCCGTGCGTCGTCCATGTCGATGGCGAAAAACTCCCAGACGACATCGCAACCGTCGGGTAAAGGAGCGCTTTCGAGAGTGAGCGCCTTTCGGTTATTCCCCTTGCCTTTGGAACCACCGATGCCGCCTTTGGACACGACGCGAATCTTCGCGCAGTCCGTGGCGATTGCGCCCTGGTCGTCGGTCACCGTGACGCAAGCGTTGTAACGGCCCTTTTGCGTGTAGGTGTGAGAGGTCGCATTCGTCGTGGTCTCTTCCGAGCTTCCGTCGCCGAATGACCAGGCGTAGGCAACGACCTGACCGTCGGCGTCGGAGGCCGCTGCCTCGACCGCAACGTCGAGCGGTGCCTCGCCCGAGGTGCTACTCACGCTCAGGGACACGAGTGGCGCCCGATTTCCACCGGGAGGCGGGAGCTCGCACGATGCGCCTGTATAGCCATCAATGCATTCGCACGCATAGGAGCTCAGCCCATCGAAACAGGTGCCGCCGTTTTGGCAGGGATTCGGCGTGCAATCGTCGGTGTCGATTTCACAGTGCGTGCCTTCAAAGCCCAGGGCGCAGTCACAGGTGTAGCCCGCCACATCATCCACACAGATGCCGCCGTTCTGGCAAGGATTGTCGGCGCAGTCGTTGACGTTGGTCTCACAGTGAGCCCCCGTGAAGCCCATGGGGCACTCACAGGTGTAAGAGTCGACTCCGTCGACACAGAGGCCGCCGTTTTGACACACCACCGACGCACAATCATCGATGTTGATTTCGCAAAACGCTCCGGCAAAGCCCGCGGCACAAAGACAAGACCCGGCGTCACAGGTGCCACCGTTTTGGCAGACCACACCGGCACATGGATCGCTCGAGGCCCCATCAAACGAAACCGAAAACGTGGAGCCGTTGGGCGAGTGGCTGAGCTGGGTGAATGTGATTCCGTTGACGGCGTCGTAAAAGCTTTCCCCGTCCGGGAGCAGCGCTAGAAGATACGTTTTCTGACTGGTCGCTCCGTCGCCCTCGTGCACGCTCAGGCGGTTGAGATAAATCGAGGACAGGTTGGCGTCAAAGCCGGTCGCGGTTCTAAACGACAGGTAATAGAAGTCGCCCGTGTCGGGCTTTGCGATCTTGAAAGATTGATGCGCGCCAACTTGACTGGGGTCAGGCGCCAACGGCGCCACTTGATAGGTTCCGCCCGAAGTGATGGTCGTAGCTGGCAGCCAGCCCATCTGCTCCTTGTGGGGAGCATTGACCTGGCGCAGCCGATTGTAAGCGAGACCCATGAAGTCGGTGTTGTCGCCGTAGTCGTATTCCGGGGTTGAGGCGTGTTGCATGCCGAGGTTGTGGCCGAGCTCGTGCGCATAGACATCTGGGATCCCACACCGAAAGATCCAGGCCCGGCTCGGGTTTCCCCCGTGGGTCCCGGATCCAACCGCCGGACAAACGTTGGGCGGCAAGACGTAGACCTTGCGCATGTAGGTGTCGGGGTCGATGCCACTCGCCCTCGCAGCGGCATCGGTCGCCTCAGACCAGCCCGCGACATCGCAAGTGGAGCTCGAGTAACCGATGTCGAAGGGGCCCACCGTGTCCCCCGTGAACCAGACCTCGCCGAACGAAGTCTCCCGGTAAAGGTCGTCGATGGACCCGTCGGACGGATCTGTGAACATGAGATCCTGTACCGCGTCCACGGAACAACTCACATCGGCGTCCTGGAAGTTCGCGATCATCACGAGCGTGCGCTGCTCTCCAGAGACCATGAGCTGACCCGCCGCGATCGTCGTGACGCCCGCCCCACCGCTTCCGTTGGCGTCTACGATGAGCTCCTTGCCGCTCGGGAGACCACGCGCACGAACCCTCGCTCCGGTCATCAGGCCCTGAGGTGCTTCTTGTTCGAAGCGGAGCTCCCAGCGCTTGCCGGTTACCGACTCCTCGAGCGTGAAACGTCGCTCTGCCTGTCCGCGCTCGAAGTCATCGCTGACGATGACCTCCAGCTTGCCCTCCACAGCGACGACTTGCCCGCGTTTCCCGGGCGCCGCGATCCCGGTCCGCGGCGCCAGTAGCAAGGCGATGCTGAGCGCGACGAGCCATACGAGATGCACGCGCGCGGCGCGACCGGAGAGCAGTACCTCCGCTGATTTTCTGGACATCCCCCTACTCCTTAAGGGCTAATCTGGCCGTTGAGTCGGGAGGTGGCAACCCCTAAAGCGCAGGCAATCGCGCAGATCGACAAACCTGTGAGCCGCAGCACTGAAAGTGTCGACCGATTGTCGCTACTTGTGGCGACGTGTCGCTGCTCGCAGCGACATGTCAGCACGCATTGTGCGCGAGACCCCTGCGAAAGCGTTGCCGCCGCGGTCCGCGCCAGAGCTACCGGAGTTCCTCGAGCCTTACCCCTCGCAGTATCAGCTGAGCGCCCGGCGCTGTAGGGAGGAGGCCCGCGCTGCCCACCAGAGTGACGCCGCCCGCGCCACGGGCGTCGAGCGTCAGCTCTCCACGAACCTCGGGCAGCGCCCGGTCCAGCATCAGGCGCCGTACAGCGGCAAACACACGCGAGTCGAAGCGGATTAAATCCGGCCCTTCGGTGGCGTTGGCCAGCTCGATGGCGCCGCGTAAGGGGCAGTCGTTGGCGGCCCGCGTGCAAGCCCGCAACTCGAGATCGACTACCGTGTCCACCTCGAGCACAGCAAAGGCTTGACGCTCGAAGGCACCGATGTCGGTGATGCCCGCAACCCTCCGAGGATCGCCACGACCGCGCTGGTCCCAGCGGAGGGGCTCGCCGCGCTCATCGACGGCCGACGCATTGTCGCCCAAGTTGATCGCGGGGCTCCCCCCGCTGAGCGGAAGGGTTTGCGTGGGCCCGTTATAGCCCCCGAGCTTGCCGAGCCTTGGATCTGCGCGGCTGATTGGCTCGGCGCACCCGTCGTTCGCCTCGATGAGATTGTGGACGCTTTTCGCGTCAACCGGCCCGGCAGCCGCGCAGTCCGCGCTGCCGCCCTCGCTGTTGGCCACGATGGTGTTGCGCAGCAGCATCGGGCCCTCGCTGTAGATCCCGCCCCCGACCCGGGCGCTGTTGCCGGAGAACGTGCAGTTGGTGACCGTAAGGGGGGCCTCGCTGGCCAAGCCGCCCCCGGCTTTCCCCGCTCGGTTGCCGACGAACGTGCTGTTGATGACGACGAGGCTGCCGCCCACGTGCGCAATGCCGCCGCCATCTGAAGAGGCGCGGTTGCGAAAGAAGGTAACGCCCTTGACCACCAAATCTCCCCGGTTGACGATCCCGCCGCCCTTCTCTGAATGACCCGCCGAGATCGTGAGGTGCTTCAACGTGACCTTCGCTCCCTCAGCTAAAAAAAACACGCGGCGTTGATGTTCCCCGCTCACGGTCACGCCACTCGGTTTCCAGAGCCTGCCTTCGATGTACCCGTCGATGGTGACCTCGCCGACTAAAGCCGGCAAGTCGGTCGCCAGCGCGATCTTCTGCGGCGTTGCAAAGGGACCGGCCGTCGAATCGAACGTGATGCTATCCGGACCCTGAAGAGCGTTGGCATTCAGAATCGCCTGGCGCAACGAACCCTCACCTGCGTCGGCGACCGTCGTCACGACGAAATCGTTCTGTGGGATTCTCAAGGTCGTACGGCCTGCAGATCGATCGATCGAATAGGCATCTGACGCCTCGAGATTCAGGATGACGGTTTCAGCAGCTTCCGCCGCAACGTCATCGAGGGCTTCGAGGACCAACTCGATGAAGGCTTGTCCAGCGGGGATGATTGCAGACACCGTATTGGCATCAACTTCATCCGCACCGCGGACGGCGTAATCCGCTTCGAAGACAGCGTCTCCGCCGATCGAAAGAGTCACCGCCAGGTCCCCCGCGGTTCGGTCGCGTTGGATTCGGACCCTTGCGCGCTTGCCCTCGGGGACGACGTGCTCGAGTGCGGTGATACTCAGTTTCGCCTTTGGCCCTTGCGCTGAGCTGGTCGAGCTAAGACATCCGCCGCATGCCAGGCTGAGGATAAGCACGGCACACTTCAGAAAGAAAAAGGGCCCGGCCATGTGGCCGGGCCCCTTTTTCAGCTCAAAGCGCTGATTTACGGTACGCAGAGCGTTCCGTTGTTGTAGGAATCGAGGATCCCGGCCAGTTCGTTGGCTTCTTGCTTGGTCCGGCTGTTGATCTCAGTGGTTCCTTTGGAGAAGTAGTCACCCGTGCCGGTGAAGCCGATATCCACGAGCAACATCTGCCCATCGATCACGGCCTGCCCGGCTTCCGGACACACCCCAGCGCCAGCGGTGTCGTTGGCGATTGCCGCCAACAGCTGAGCCGCCAGCCCATAGGCTGCGTCGTTGGCCTTCTTCTTGCCACTCGCGATGTCTCGCTTGTCGAGGATGTTGACCGCATCCTGGGTGCCCTGGTCGCAGTCAAAGACGTCATCGTCTGCGATCATGTTCAGCAATCCGACCGTGATCCCCGGGGCTTGCAAAACATCATCAAGCAGCGCATTGCCACTGCCGAGGCGCTCTGCGGGCGTTCCACCGCCATTTTCGATGGCCGTGTCGACCTGGCCGCCACCGGAGCAGGAGTCCCAGTTCTTCCAGTAGCCGATGGTGCGCGGCTCACCGCCTGGGAACTCGTTGTTGATCTCGAAGACCTCTGTTGCTCCGGCGTCAGCGACGAAGTTGATGCATCGCTCATCGTTTGAATAGATGGCCGGTGGCGGCGCGTACATCGGATCGAAGACATTGCTCCAGCCCGGCGGCACGGCAACCGGATCGTCATTGACGGCCGGTACGAACGGAATGAGCGTCTCCGGAGTCCCGTCGTCGTTGGCGTCGCCCATCCAGGTGTTCGTCCAGGCAGCGGGAATCGCCACCTCGCAGAGCCGATACACCCGGTACGGATCCAACTGGTATGGGACGAGGTCCGCATCGAATGCCACCATCGAAGGTGGCGACATGACCGTTCCGATGACCGGATCGTCCTGTGTGCAGCCATTAACCCCGCAGTCTTGGAGTTGGAACACCCAATTCTGCGTCGCTGGGTTTGGTGACTCGTTGGGTTCGCCCTGGGTCAGCTTGATGATCTTGGCCTCACCCGCCACGACGCAGGTGTCCGAAGCCATCGCCTCGTCCGTATTGGGCAAACCGGTGAATTCCGGCAGCACCCACGAGGCCGTCACGGTGTTGCTCACGGTTGCTTGTCCTGCGAACGGACCCGGCTTGCTCACATCGAAATCCTTTGAATCGCCAGCCGCCAGCGGGAAGGTCCCGATGCCGTCATCTGCGGTCACGATCAGCTCCACATCGCCGGTGTTCGCGATGGTGACCAAGAACGTCGCCGGCCCGTCCTGCGGCACAGGCTCGTTCGTGCAGGTCTTCGTTACCGTGAAGCTGGGATCGATGAGATCAACCGTATGCCCGTCCGTCAGCGTACCGGAGCCACCAAATCCATCGCTGAATTCCACGGTTACCGTGTTCAACAGTGGATCGGGGTCATCGATCTGCACCACGTATTCGTAGGTGATGGTGCAGGACTCACCGATCAGCAGCTTGGTTGGCGCCACGGGGCAGTCAAACGATGTAATCGCCCCGTTGGTGGTGCCATCGGTCAGATCCCCAACCAGGCTGTCGGTGATGGAATCCAGTGTCAGGTCGAGCGCACCGATGTTGTTGATGCTCACCGTGTATTCGACCGTGTCGCCGGCCTTGGAGATTTCCGGCCCATTCTTTGCGACCGAAAGCGCCTGCTCCTCTGGAATCACAGTGATCGTGACGGAATCCTCGCCTGAAAGCTCATTCGGAAAACCCTCTGGCGAACAGAGCACCGTAGCGGTGTTCGTGCACTCGATGTCGCCGTCGAAGCTGCATGACGGATCGTTCGCAGGATCACTGAACATCTTGCCTTTCATGATCACTTCGGTGTCACCCGGCATCAGCATCACACCCTTCCGATCAATCTCGAGCACGGGATCGCTGATGTCGCACACCAGCGTCGGAGTGTCGCCCGAGCTCGTATTCTCGAGTGTCAACGTATAGTCGACATTGCCACCGATCAGGAGCAGCGTCGGAGACGCTGACTTGCCGGTAGCGACGCAGTCCGGGTCATCGCCGCCGAAGCAGATCGACGGCTGGAACAGGTTCGTTTCCGCATCATCGCTGTCCGTGAACTCGAGCGAGGTGGGATCGGCGAACTCGGTGTAGACGATGTCAACCGTGTTTACGAGTGGATCGTCATCACCTTCTTCCACAGTCCGGCTGTAGGTGATCGTGCAGCTCGCGCCGGGAGCGAGTGACGCGCCGCAATCAGAGTTGGCCGCGTTCGTCAGATCTCCTGCGAGGCTGTCGGTGATGCTCTGCTTGTAGAGCGTCGCGCGGCCGGTGTTCTCGACGGTGACCGAATAGTTGACGTCATCGCCCACCTTGGAGAGTTCATCGGCCTCTTTGGTCACCTCGATGCCGCAGACCGGGAACGCGCCGAGGGCGAAGTCTTTGAGCTGCGCCGTTAGCGACTGAGACGAACGGGTCTCAGCCACGAACGAGCTGAAGCAGCCGATGTCCTGTCCGAGCAGCGCCGTGATGTCGAGTCCGAACTCAGCGAAAACCGCCGGGTCGTACTCCGTGTTGCCGTCCTTGTCGAGATACGGGAAAACTGGGTCCCCCGTCTTGGTTGTCTCGTTGATCACGCCGCAGACGTCATCTCCTGCCGCTACGTTTGCGCAATCGGCTCCACCGACGAGCAGGACTGGACCCACCGGCTTGTTGCCGGGCCCAATTGTGTTGTCCCATCGGTACACCTGGATGGCGCCCACGCCGCCGCCCATGGTGAACTCGGCCGCAACGAAGATATCCCCGTCGCTGTGGTCACCGATGAACGTTCCCGGTGTGTTGTCGTCGTCGGTGCCGAGTATGCCGTCATTGCCTGCGACGGGATCGCCGTCCGCGGTCTGCCCCGACAAGGTCACCGGCTGCCGAAAGAACCAGAAACCCACGTTGTTGGAGCCCTGCTCCGCGTACGTGTCGAGCCCGAAATAGAAAATGGTATGCCCGTCGTTCGGGTCGTCGTAGGCCGCAGCGAACGCATTGACGATGTCATTCTTGTCGGGCACTTGGTCGTTGAACGTGTCGTACAGCCACGGGCCGCCCGCTCCGTCCGCCGGGTCACTTGCACCGGGTCCGCAAGGATCCTGCAAGCATTCGGTGTCCTTGGACCCGCCGCCCGTGAAGAAGCTGATCTCGGGCGTTCTCCCTTCGAAGGGGCCCGGGATTTCGTTATTTGCGAACGTATCTTGGATAAACGCAGTGGCAAACGCACCGGACGTACCATTGAAGACGTTCTCCCAGTCGTCGCCCGGTACCAGAACGTCGTCCATGGTGTTGCCGTCTCCCGTGCCATCGACGACATCGAGCTCAAAGAGTCCGACGTCGTGAACCGCCTGCACGGAACTGCCCACACTCTCGTCGCCTCCGCTGGTACAGCCGAGCGCGGTAACACCCGACAGACCGAGTAGTGCCACGCTCGTCAAAAAGCGCCGCGCGAACGCAACACTGCGCTTGTGTATAACAACCTTGTTTCGTTCCATCTCCAACTCCTTGCGAAACGATTGGTTCCTTCCCGTTCCGTGCCCGGCTTGAGCAAGCGCAAACGGTTCTGAACGCGGCTAGTCACCCGTCCAGTACGGTGGACGACCGCTATACCGCTAGGGGGCTGAAGTTGTCTATACTTAAAGTTACTTCTCGGTTCGCTCTGAACGCGAGGCAAGCGCCACTACAATACAGGCAATGGCACTTCCGTGAGCAATGCGAACAACGTGAGCCAAAAGGCCTACGTCGGTTTGACGGGCGTCGCACCTCAGATGCGTAGCGGCTGCTCGACGACGGCTTTGTGCTCCTCGGGGCAGTGCGTCGCGTCGGCTCGCCATTCGGCCGCACAATTCGCAGCGGCGGCGCTCATGCCGTGTGCAAACACGCTTGCAAGGACGGTGAGGATCACGACGTCGAAGACCAGGTCGCCGTGGGGGAGGGCGGCCTCTTCCAAGATCAGGATCGCAAACAACAGCGACGCCAGGCCGCGCGGGCCCGAACCAGCCGAGGAACAGGACGCTCGGTGCACGATGTCCGATTCCGACCGTCGAAGGGACATCGCACGCGCAAGGTCGGCACCCGGCGTGGGTCCGATGGGTAGCTCGCCGTCTGGATCGCCGCGATGTGGCGGCTGCTGGCTGTGCTCGCGCCGCTTTGCGCGCCTAGGAGAGTATGAGAGTCTAGCGATTGAGCGATCGTCATGACGCAACCACGAAATGTGTACCCTTGGCGTTGGGGTGCGGGTGTTGCGCTAGCCGCCTTTTGGTTGCTCACCGCGCTCCTGGTGGGGAACGCCCTCGCCGCCCTTTGGTTGGTCCAGGGACTGCTGACGGGAGACGACGCGACGAAAGCGCGCGTCCCCGAGGCCGTTGCCACCGAAGAGGGCGTCACCCACGCCCTGCTGATCAACGGCGGCTCCCGGCCCGAGTCGAACTACCAGAGCCATCTGCACCACCTGCAAGAGATGGTGCAGGTGCTCCTGGCGCGTGGCCTGCCCCGCGACCGGATTCACATCTTCTCTGCCGACGGTGCGGACGAGGCGCCGGATCTCGCGGTTCGCGATACGCAACCTGACGGCTTTTGGCTCATCGAGGGGACGCGCATCGGCAAGAAGCTCAAGCCGCAGACCGAGGTCACCGATACCCGTTGGCCTGGAGTGACCCTGCATCCGGCCAGAAAGGAAGCCCTGGAAAAGTGGTTCGCCGATGCGGAAGACCTGTTGCCAGGCGATCGGCTGTTGGTCTTTGTGACCGACCATGGGACGCAGAATCGCCAGCAACCGGACAACGGCGCCATCTCGCTGTGGCGAGAGAAGCTGACGGTGGAGGAGTTCAAGGGGCTCCTTGGACAGCTTAGGCCGGGTGTCCAGACGGTGATGGTGATGAGCCAGTGCTACTCGGGCACGTTTGCGGCCACCATCTACGACGATCTCTCCGGCGAGCCCGGCGGCGATGCCTGCGGCTTTTTCTCGACGACGCGCGATCGCCAGGCCTACGGCTGCTATCCGGAAGGGCGCGATCGGGACCGAATCGGTCACGCGTTCCGCTTTATCGACGCGCTCGACCGCAACCCGACCACCGACGAGGCCCATCTCGACGTGCTGCTCACCGATAGCACTCCGGATGTCCCGATGCGCACCAGCGACTTGTATCTCGAGCGGCTGGTTGCCGAGGAGTCTGCGGCTCGTGGGGTAGGGTTGGAGTCGCTGGTCGATTCGCTGCTCGCCAAGGCATGGCAGGAACGCGCAGCCTGGGAGCCCGAGATCCGGCTTCTCGACGGGATCGGCGAGGCGTTTGGCACGTTCAGTCCGCGCAGTCTCGCGGAGTTGAAGGGCTACGAAGGCGAGCTCCGGCCGCTCGCGGACAAGATGAAGGACTTCTCCGAGCGATGGAAGGGGACCCTGGTCGACGTCAAGGAAGAGACCCTGCGGAAGTTCATGCGGGAGCTGCCCGAGTGGCAAGAGCTCCTCCAGCAAGCCCATTTGCAGAAGCTCGACGCCGAGCAAAGGGGCGTCCTTCTCGCTGAGCTGCTGTCCGAGCTCGAGCCGTTCGTGCGCGACCGACAGGAGATCTGGGAACGACTCGAAGGGCTCCGCGAGCGCGCGCGCGGGGCGTCGCAGGCACGGTGGCGGCTGGACGTTCGGGGTGGGGCCCTGCACCGGATGCGGTCCGTACTGATGGCCGTCGCGGGTCGAGTCCTGCTCGCCGAGCGTGCGACCGTAGAGGCCGAAGCCGAGCGCCGCCGGAACCAACAGCAGGCCCTGGATTCCCTCTTGAGCTGCGAAGCGTTTGAGCCTGGTGAGCTTCGGCGGCGGTGGTTCGCGCTCGAGCCACCCCTGGTCGACCCCTTCCCGCCGCTCAGCGACGAGCGCAAGCTGCTGGAGGACGTTCTGCCGTCGTGGCTCGGTGTGAAGTACGCGGCGGTGCCCCAAGGGGTGCGCGCTGGCCGCCAGATACCGGCCGGCGCCAGCTGGCTGCAGGCGGTCTTTCCCCGATCACCGGCCCTGGAGGCGGGTCTCGCGGTCGGCGACGTCGTGTTGGGACCTCCGGATAGAACGTTCGACTTCTACGGTCAGCTTCGTGAATGGACGATGACCTCTCCGCGGAACACGCCGATGCCGTTGCGGGTGATCCGCCCCGGTCCGGAGCGCGACGAGGACGTTGAGTTCGTCGCCTCGCCGGTCTTGCGCCCGCTCCCGCTCGAATGGCCCGAGCTGCCTGGACCGCCGAAGCTCGGAGAGCTGGCGCCTTCGCTGCCGACCGGTCTCGAGCAGGTCGGCGGCGGCAGCCTGCCTGATCTGGAGGGTCGATCTCATCTCCTGTTCTTCTGGGCCACCTGGTGTCTGCCCTGCAAGAAGGCGGTACCCGAAGTGATCGCCTTTGCGCACGCGCAGGGCATTCCAGTGTTGGCGATCACCGACGAGGACAGCGACAGGGTCGCCAGCTTTCTCGATACGCACCCAGAGGAGTTCTTCTCGCTAATCGCCACCGACCGGCTGCGCGCCAGCTTTCTCGCTTATGGGGTGAGCGGTACCCCAACCTTGGTTCTGATGGACAAGGACAACGTCGTGCGGCAGCGCCAGGTGGGGTACAAGCCCGGGGAAGGGCTGAGCCTCCACGGTTGGTAGTGATCGTGCGACGCGATCGAGCGGCCGCGTCTCTCACATGCGAAGCGGTTGCTCGACGACGGCCTTGTGCTCTTCGGGGCAGTGCGCCGCATCGCTTGCCGCCCGGCCGTACCACCGCGCTGCGGGCGCAGCGCTCATGCCGTGTGCGAACACGCTTGCCAGCACGGTGAGGATCACGACGTCGAAAACCAAGGGACCGTGGGGGAGGGCGGCTTCTTCCAAGATCAGGATCGCAAACAAAAGTGACGCCAGGCCGCGCGGCCCGAACCAGCCCAGGAAGACCACGCTTGGAGCGCGCAATCCACTTCCCATCATCGAAATCGCAACGGGCACCATTCGAACCACCGTCAGGCTCAGAACGACGTAGAGCCACATGCGGCCGCTGCCCTCGGCGATCGTCGGCCAGGCGAGGTGCACGCCGAGTAGCAGAAACACCAGGAGAACCAGCAGCTGCCCCTCGGCTTCGAGGAACTGGTAGAGATACTCGCACTGACCTCGTTGGCTGTTGCCGAGGGTCATGCCCGCCACGAACGCGGCGATGAAGCCGTTGCCCCCGATCTGCTCGGCACCGGTGAAGGCGAGGAGGGCGAGGGCGATCCCGGCGAGCCGCCCGAAGTTGCCGCTCATCCACTCCCGGCTCTGCGAGGCGTTGATCAACCGGCCGCCGATCCACGCCACCGCAACGCCTGCCAACGGCCCGAGGGTGACCTGCCGCGCTGCAAACCAAACCCACTCGGAGGCAGTGCGCGCTTCGCCTCCGCCCATGCTGGCAAGCGCGGCAAAGATCAACACGACCGGCAGTGCGATGCCGTCGTTCAATCCGCTCTCCACGTTCAGGGCCTGGCGGATGCGGAGCGGCACAGAAGGCGTGCTGACCACGGCTTGACCGAGCGCGGCGTCGGTTGGTGCAAGGATCGCACCGAGCACCGCGGCTTCGAGCCAGGTCGTCTGCGGGAATAGGAGCTTGGCGGCGAGGGCACCCGCGATGATGGTAAGCGGCATGCCGATCCCGAGGAGGCGCGCCGGCAGCCCGAGCTCGTTCCGCAACACGCGAAGGTCGATGCGCGCCGCATCGCCAAACAGCACGAGCACGAGGGTCAGCTCGGCAAGCACGTGAATCACCCCTTGGTCGATGTGCATGCTGAGCGCCGCCAAGCTTCCGCTACCAAAGAGCAGCCCAAGGGTCACGAACACCATCGGAGGTGTGACGATGGTCCGCTCGAGCCGCTTCGATACCAACCCGTAGCCGAGGACGAAGAGCGCTATCCACATGAAGGTCGTCGCGTCCACAGGACGGGTATTATCCGCTCAATCCTCTGTTGCGCCGGTGTTTTCGTGTGTCTCGCCGTCAACGAGACCTTTTTGGGGGACGCGAGTCCCATTCGCTGTGTAATGTCGGCCTTCGTGCATCTGACGCATATCTATCGCAGGCGGCGCCAGCAGCTGTCTATCGAGGCCATGGGATGTTTGCTTCTGATGTCTTCGGTGGCGAGCGGCGCACATGCCGCGCCGCCGAACATCGTGCTCATTCTCGCTGACGACCTCGGGTTCAGCGACACGGCGCCCTACGGAGGCGAGATCCCAACCCCGACGATCAGCACGCTGGCGGAGCAGGGCCTCATGTTCACCAACTACCACACGGCTGCGAGCTGTGCGCCTACGCGTGGAATGCTACTGACGGGCGTCGACAGCCATCTCAACGGGGTCCCGAACATCCCCGAAGCAATCCCTCCGGTTCAGGCCGAGGAATCGTCGAACTATCGGGGCACGTTGGGTGACAACGTCGTCACGATCGCAACGCTCCTAAAGGATGCGGGCTACCACACGTACATGTCCGGCAAGTGGCATCTCGGAAAGACCCCGGAGCTCCTGCCCAGTCGCCGCGGCTTCGAGCGCACCATTGCCATGGCTGACACCGGCGCCGACAACTGGGAACAAAAGCCGTACCTGCCGATGTACAAGAAGGCGAACTGGTTCGGCGATGGCAAAGAGATCGAGCTGCCGAAGGACTTCTATTCCTCGAAGTTCTTGGTCGACAAAATGATCGAGTTCATCGAGTCGAACCGCGCAGACGGCAAGCCTTTCTTCGCCTATGTCCCGTTTCAAGCCGTGCACATGCCGGTTCAAGCGCCCCAGGAATACACCGACAAATACATGGGCGACTACGACGAAGGTTGGAGTTCGCTCCGAGAGCGCCGCCTCGAACGCGCCAAAGCCCTCGGTGTGGTGCCAATCGACACGAAGCTCGCGCCGGTGTCGAGCACGGCGGACTGGGATTCACTCACCGACGAAGACAAGAAATACAAGTCCAAAGAGATGGCCGTGTACGCGGGCATGATCGATGCGATGGATCACCACATGGGACGCCTCCTCGAGTACCTCGAGGACACGGATCAATACGACAACACCGTGTTCATTTTCACCTCGGACAACGGTCCCGAGGGGACCGAGGTGTTGACCGGCGCGCGGGCGATTTACCTTCGGCTGTGGTTCGCGACCCACGGCTACAACATGGACTACGAGACGCTCGGCACTCGCGGTAGCTTCGTCGACATCGGCCCGAGCTTTGGCAACGCAGCCGCATCGCCGTTGGCTTATTACAAGTTCTTCGCTCACGAAGGCGGCATGCGGGTCCCCATGATCATCGCCGGGAGCATGGTCGCCAAAACGGGGAGCGTTTCGAACGCCTTCGCGTACGTGACCGACCTTGCGCCGACGATTCTCGAGATCGCCGAAGTGAAGCCACCCGCCGGAGACTACGAAGGCCGGGAGGTCGAGCACATCAGCGGAACGAGCTTGATGCCGCTAGTGACTGGACAAACCGACAGAGCGCACGAGCCGGACGAAACCATCGGATACGAGCTCGCCGGCAACGCCGCCTTGTTCAAAGGGGACTACAAGATCGTCATCGATCGAGGGCCGGTGGGCGACGGCGAATGGCATCTCTTCAACTTCATCACTGACCCGGGCGAGGCGTCGGACCTCAAAGAGGAGATGCCCGAGTTATTCGCCGAGATGATGGAGGGCTACCGGAGCTACGTGCGCGACTTCCAGGTGTTGCCAGTCCCCGATGGCTACGACCAGCGAAAAGAGGTCTTTCGTTACGTCCTTCGCAATAACCCAGACCCGCTGCTCCTTTCGATCGTGGCCGGTTTGGGCCTGCTGATTCTCTTTCTCGCATGGCGCGGAGTCCACGCGATTCGAAAGCGGAGGTCGGCGTAGACACAGTGCCACTGTCGCTGACCCTGTCACTGACGCTGCCACTGCCACTGCTTCGCTACTCTGATTCCTTGCCGGGCTCCGGCTCCGGCTCCAAGTCGGGTCCGGGCGGAGGCTGACGCCGCTCGAGGTCGACTTGGAGCACAGGTGGCGGGTCGGGTTGGTCGAGCGGTCCTGAGGTTCGGTCGATGTTGCCTTGGGGCGGTTCCACCTTGGTCTCGGGCTCATACTCCTCAGCTTGCATCATTTCAGTGCCTTGCCCGCCGCTCACCCGACCGGTCCCGCACGCCGCGGTGAGAGCGAAAATGCAAGCAAAGAGCGCGACGTACCGTTTCATGATGCCCAATCATGCGCTGTCGGAGCGTACATTCCAAGACCCGGTGCGACACCGACTCAACAATTACGTAAAACACGCAAAAGTTGTCGCGCGGTAGCCGCGCAGTAACTCGGCGGCTGGATGCGCTTGGGCCGCTTTGCGCGCTGCACCATCTGCAGGAGATGGTACGTCTGCTCGTGGAGCTGATCGATGGGCCCTCATCTCGAACGAGCTTGGGCGAGTCGCATGGGATGACGCCGTGAGTGATTGCTTTGGTTGGGTCAAAGCAAAGCTCGAACGGGCCGGTCGGCTCATCGAGGACTTCGACATCGCGATCGCCGCTCACGCCATCGCATGGGATGCGACCCTCGTCAGCGCCAACACGAAGCACTTCACGGGAATCGAAGAGCTTAGACTCGAAACCTGGGCCTAAGGCCGGCATGCCGGGCGTAAGCGCAACCCCGCGGTCTCGTTCTACACACCAATTTCGCAGAAGATATATTATGTAAACTTTTTACTGTGAGGCTGCGAAACCAGGCCTCGAACGCACTTGTTTGACGCCCTGTCGTGCTTGGGCAGAGACTCGACCGGTGCCGCGGGGAGTCGTGTCTGGGAGTGCGTGGGCGTCGGCACTGGCCTTCTTCCTTACCGGGCTTTTTCCGTTTTTCAACGCCGATGGGTATGGCCACCTGGCGCAGGGTCGCCAGATCGCGGAGCTCGGCCGGGTTCCGACCGTGGACCTGTTTTCGTTCTGGAAGCCTACGCCCCAGCCATGGACCAACTACGAATGGGGATACGACCTCGTTACCTGGCTGATCTATGACGCCCTCGGCGCAAACGGGCTGATTCTTCTGAAATGCGGCGCGCTCGGCCTGCTCGCCTACGCGTTGGTCTGGTTGGCCTACCGCTTGGCTGCAGGCGCGACGGTGGCGGCCCCCCTGACGCTTGCCGCGCTTCTCCTCGTTCTTCCGATCGCGCGATTCCGTTTCACGGTGAGACCGCAGATCCTCGGTTTGGTATTTCCCGCGGTCTTGCTCCTCGGCGTGAGCACCCTCTACTCGGAACGAAGCTCTAGTCGAAAGAAGGCATGGATCCTCGTCGGCCTCGGTTTGATGCACGTCGTGTGGGTCAATGCGCACGGCTCCCATCTCTTTGGCGCCCTGATCGCGCTGATCTTTCTGGTGCTCGCCTGGCGGACGCCCGCTTTTTGGTGGATGGCGGCGCTGTTGGCGCTTCAAGCCATCGCCACCGGGTGCACGCCGTTTGGGTTCTCGATCGTGACCGACGCCGTGTCCCACCTGGCCCGCGCTGAGTTCCGCGAGGTCGTCGTCGAATGGGCGCCGTGGTCCCCCAAGGACCCAGCTCGGCTCTTGATCGGACCCATCGTGACGTCCCTCTTGGTGCTGGTTGCGCTCAGGCCCGTGGTCCGCACAGGACGGTTCGGCCTCGGCTACGCGGTGTTTTGCGTGTTGCTCTGCCTGATGGCGTTTCGCTCGACTCGATTCGTCGCGCATCAGGTCCTGTTCACCACGCCCTTCATTGCCGCAGGCCTGTCGGTGCGGTCCCCGGTTCGCGACATGGGCAAGAGCATGGCCGTCGTCGTAGGCCTCGCCATTCTCGCGAACGTCGCCTGGACCTCGCGGCTGGTGCCCGCGTTTGGATTCGGCCTCGGCGAGGCCCGAAGGGATTACCCATGGGCGTCGGCGGAAGTCATCGATCGCGAAGTCGAAAACCCGCGCGTCGTCGCGACGATACAAGACAGCTGGGCGATGATGTTTGCCGTCCCGAAGGCGCGCTTTCTCGTCGACGGACGAGTGCCCTTCTACGGGCCCGAATTCGTCGCGAAAGTCACCCACAGCTTTGCAGATCCCGTCGCCTTCGCCGACCAGCTCAGGGGCTTTGACGTGAACACGGTGGTCGTCGACCACACACGCGCCGATCACATCCCCGCAACCGAGTTGCTGAGCCAAAGCCCCGCTTGGAAGCTCGCGTTCGTCGAGGACGGACATTCGCTGTTCGTCCGAGAGGATGCGGCCCCTGCCCTGGCGCCTTTTCGGATCGTGGGCCCCGGCTACCGAACTAGAGGCCTACTCGAGCCCAGCTATTCGGATGCCGAGGTCGCTGTCGAGCTCTCGCGACTCGACGCGCGCTCGAACGGCGGCCCGATGCGCGGATGGCTTCGCGGACTTCAAAGCCTGCGGCCGCTCGCCAGGGACGGCGAGCGTGCTGGGTTGCGGAGGAGCTCGAACGCGAGCGAGCGAGCACGGGCGCGCGAGGCCTACGCCCTCCTCACCGGAGCCGCGAACATCTACCCAGGCTTTACGTCGATCGAGCTCTTTCGCGCGATGGCGGCGCTTTCGGCGTGCGACATCGACGATGCCCGCGAAGCTCTCGGCCGTGCGCGGCTCGCCGGGGAAACCCGAGGCACGACCCTCGTGGCCCTCGAGGTGGCGCTCCGTGCGGGTGACGATGCTGAACGCCAAGCCGCCATGCAGCACCTCGAGCGACTGCGCAGGCAACCACAGACGCGGGACGACCCCTGGGTGACGGCGATTGCCGCCGAGGTCGAAGTCCGCTGCCCCGAGTAGAACCGAGCCCGCCTCACTCGTGCGGCGCAATCCCGCCAGGCACGGGGTCGAGTTCATTCTGGACAACGAAACTAGGCGTCGTCTTCGAGACAATTGTGGCGCGCCAAGAAGTGCTTCTCGATTGGGCGCGTCTTTCCGTCTGGGAGCGTGAACTCTTCCATGAAGTACACGCTGACGGACCGAACCAGTTGATTCGTACCGAGGTGTTTTTCGTTCCAACGCTGGCAAAGGTAACCCAGGTAGTATGGAAGATGCTGCTTGGAGCCCGGGTCGCGGAGATGAAGGACGTATTTGCGCCACCGGTCGTTCGGAAAGTCATCGGTGACTCGGTCCGGCTTTGCGAAGCGGACCGGTGCACCACCGCGGAAGAGGTCCACGGTCTCTCCGTTGACCAGCTCCCCTGGCATCACGTACCAGCCGTCTCCCAGGTGTGGCCGTGGCGCGAACACTCCCCAGTTCTGCTTGAGATTGAGTACGGTGCCAAAAGCGTTCGCGGGCCGGGAGACGACCGCCCAATAGTTCTGGGGATCACTGACGCGAAGGTTGTATAGAAGGATGTACACGAGCGCCGCGGCGGTGATGCTTTGCCCCGCAACCGCACGCGCGCGACTGAACGTCGTAGCCGGGTCGGCGAGATGGGGACCTTCAGGTGATGAGCCGGTTGTCACGCCGATTTTATCCCAAAAAACGCCAGGAATGAAGACCCACCAGCCCACCCACATCACGAACGGAAAGAGGCCGATGGTGAGGGCCAGTCCCATCCCCAAGTGGAGCATCATCATCGCCAGGATCACCACCATCCGAACCCAAGCAGTATAAAATGGTGTGAACACGAGGATCGGGGCTGCAGCTTCGAGCGATATGGTGATGACTGTGAGCGCCTTCATTAGACCTGGATAGGAACGAAGGGCGAGCCCAATCGACGTCGCCATGTCGTCGAGCGACAGCGCGTAATAGATAGCCGTAAAGTCTTCTCGCCATGCCGGGTCGCTCTTCTGGATCACCGTGAAGATGTAAATGAAGGCGAGCTGCGCCATGAACCCCACGCCTGCGACCGAGAGATATGGGTTGCGATGGCGCTTCGGATGAAGCAGCTGATCCACGGACCACACTGCCCCGAGCGGCATGAACATCGACCAAAACAAGAACAGACGTAGAGCGTTATCGACAGCGGGACAAATCGCGGGATTCCTCGTCTGTAGCGAGCAGAGGAGGACCCACGTGGTCACTGTCGCTATTCGAGTCTTGTAGCCGACGAGCATCGCCAACGCGAAGGTGGCGGCGACAAGGAACAGCATGGCTTGAAAGGCAGCCGTTCCATTGAACAAGTGGAACGACCAACTCCAGCGCGTTAGGAAGTCCGTGATCAAGGCAGACCTCGGCAGGATTCCCTGATCGGTGTAGTGGGCCGACAAATCACGCGCCCTGAGACCGAGGTCGAGCAGCACGAGGAAAGCCAGTCCTATCCGCAACCACGCAAGCGTCCGCAGATCGATACCGAAGAGCTGGCTCAGGCGCGATTTCATGACGTCACTACGAGTGTCGCTCAGTCCTGAGGCGTGAACACGAACGGGAATGTGAACCGCACGCTCTTTCCCGTTCGCCGACGCGGAAATCGCAGGGTGCTGACCACCCGCGCTACGCAGCGCTCCACTGAGGCATTCCCAGTCGTGTTCTCGACGACGCGGACGCCCTTCACGTAGCCCGTCCGGATGACCGCAAACCGCACCGAGACCTTTCCCTCGAGCTCCGGCTCGTACCGCAGCGCCGACTCGTAGCATCGATTGATCTTCGGAAGGTCCTTGTGGATCTTGTCGCGGACGACGAAGGCATCGATGGTTCTCGGGTACGCGCCAGCCCCAGCATGCGCCACGTCGGAAGAGCTCAGCAAGAGCAGGCTGGCCAAGAGCCCCACGCCAATTGTCCGAAAGGAGGGAGGGTCCATCCTCGATTGGATACGATCCCCCACGGACCGACCGCAAAAAAACCGCCAAATCCCGATAAACGTCAAGAAGCGGCGTGGTCTGGTCACCCATGATACATATGCTCAGGTATGCGCAGGAACCGGCCACAAAACTCTTGGGTCCGCCGCGCCACACGCCGGCTCCGGGACACAGCCCAGTCTCTGATCGCCCGCGGCTTTTTCGGCGGCCTCTCGAGGATTGGGCGTCTTCACCCGCGCGCGAAGCCCGAAGCGCACGGCGTCGAGGTCATCCATAACATCGAGTACAAGCGCACCGGTAACCCGCGGCATCGCCTCGACATCTACCGTCCCATCGATCGCAAGGGTCCCCTGCCGATCGTGATGTACGTGCACGGGGGTGGGTTTCACCTTCTGTCCAAGAACACGCATTGGCTGATGGGTTTGGCATTCGCCCGCGCCGGGTACCTCGTATTCAACGTCGACTACCGCCTCGCTCCTCAAAACCCGTTCCCGGCCGCGGTCTCTGACGTGTGCGCGGCCCTCGAATGGATCGCCGAGCATGGCGAGGCCTACGGTGGCGATTTGAGTCGCCTGGTGTTCGCCGGAGAGTCGGCGGGTGGAAACCTCGCGACCGCCCTCACGATCTGTTGCTGTTATCGGCGCCCGGAACCTTTCGCGCAGCGTGCGTTCGCTACGGGGTTGGTCCCGACTGTGGTCGCTCCCGCCTGTGCACCGCTCCAGGTCACGGACCCCGGTCGTTTGAACCGACGTCGAAAGCTCCCGCGCTGGGTGAACCAAATCCTCGAAGGGATGCGAGACTCGTATCTACTCGGTCTTCGGGATCCGACCCCGGGCGAGCTCGAGCTCGCGGACCCCTTGCACGTGTTCGAGCGCAAGGAGCGCCCCGATCGCCCCCTCCCCGGTTTTTTTGTCCCGATCGGGACGCGCGATCCGCTGCTCGACGATACCCGTCGGCTTGAACGCGCGCTGCGGGCGATGGGTGTCGAGTGCGAGGCCCGTTATTACGAAGGGGAGCTCCACGCGTTCCACGCATTTGTGTGGCGGCGCCAGGCGAGGCGTTGCTGGCGCGAGCAACTCTCTTTTATCAACCGCCTCCTTCGGCAGCCGCGCGAGCCCTACCAAGACTTCGTCGCGAGCGCATAGGCGTCTGTGTCGGGGACTATGCGTCGAGGTCCGGCTCCCGTCCTTCGCTGAGTGCGATGAGTCGCCCCGCAAGGGAGCGGAAGCGGGCGTGCTAAAAGGTCCATTCGAGCCTCCGGTTACGGTTTTTCGTTTCCACCGAGCAACACCTTCATCAAGGGTGTGCCGTCGACTTTGGCATCTCTGACCAAGGCGTCCAGGAGCTGCTTCCCGATCTGCGCGAGGTCGAGCAACTCTCGGATGCGCTCGCGTTGAAACTCGGCCCGGGACTCGTCTTTTTGCGCCTCCGCTTTGTCGTTCACGTACTGCAGCGCATCCCGCATCGAGTCGATGGCGTCGAGGATCTCCACCCGCTCACGCTCGTTGAAGACGCGGGAGATCATCTTCCAAAAATTGCCCTCCGCCTCGAAGTGATCGCGTCGTTCGCCTTGGAGCCACACCTTTTTTACGACGCCCCAGCGCATGAGCTCGTTGAGGGTCATCGACACCGCCCCGCTGCTCAGACGTAGCCGCGCCTGAAGCGCAGGGGCGCTGAGCGGCCTGTCCGACAGATAGAGCACCGCCCACAGCCGGCCCATGTTGCGCTTGAAGCCCCAGAACTCGATCAACCGTCCGATCGAATCGCTGACCAGGACCTCGCTTTCCCAAAGATCTTCCTCGTCGGTCGACACGCTGGCGGCCTACCCCGAAGATCCACGCTTGACCAGCGCTCAACCCGCGTCAAAGCTCCGCCGCATGGAACGTTCTACGCTCGAGGCAATGCTCGAAGCCGCCGCCGGCATCGACCGAAACGGCGATGACTACACTGTCAGCGAGGGCTACCGACTTTCGGTGTATGTCGGAGAGCCCGGCCAAGCGATGGAGGTCTCCGAAGTCCTATCCCTTCAGCTAAAAGAGGCCTTTTGCGAGGCCACCTCGGGCGAGCACAATGCGGTCTACTTCGTGGAATACAGGAGCCTACACGGCCTGTCGGTGCGTCCCCCGAGCGGTGGCGGGGCGCGTCGAGCCGGCTTCAGCTGAGCCGCGCAACTCTCGTGGCCGGCCCCGCGATATGCCGTAGGATGTAATCGGGGTTCGAACCGTGTCAGCGCGCATTCTTGTTTGTGACGACGAAGCCGGCCTTCGCGAGATGCTGCAGATTCTCCTGCGCCGCGAGGGTTACGAGGTGGACGCCGTCGATGGTGTGCACGCTGCTCGCGATCAGCTGGGAAGCGCCGACCCATACGATGCGGTCATCACCGACCTTGCCATGCCCGACGGGAGCGGCATGGAGGTGCTCGACGCCGTTCGGTCGCGGGCGGCTAACACCCAGACTCTGATGATCACGGCCTACGGGACGACCGAACAAGCGGTCGAGGCGATGCGCAAGGGGGCTTACGACTACGTCCAAAAGCCCTTCAAGAATCAGGAGCTTCTCGCCACGCTCGAAAAAGCCCTCGAGAAGCGCGCGATCGTCGCCGAGAACGAATCTCTTCGGGCACAGGTGAAGTCGCGCTGGACCGAGGGGCAGCTCATCGGCAAGAGCGCCACGATGCAAGCTCTCCGCGAGCTCGTAAAGCGGGTCGCGGACTCGACGACGAGCGTCTTGATCACCGGCGAGAGTGGCACGGGCAAGGAAATGGTGGCACGGGCGCTCCACTTTCAGAGCCCGCGCGCGGATCGACCCTTCGTGGTGTTGAACTGCGGCGCCGTCCCTGAAAATCTCATCGAAAGCGAGCTGTTCGGGCATGTGAAGGGCGCATTTACGGGAGCAACCACGTCAAAGGAAGGCCTCTTCCGTGCTGCGGACGGGGGGACGTTGTTCCTAGACGAGGTCGGCGAGCTCCCTCCAGCCCTGCAAGTGAGTTTGCTGCGGGTGCTGCAGGATCGAAGGGTTCGGCCGGTGGGCGGGAGCTCCGAGATCGAAGTCGACGTTCGGGTTTTGGCGGCCACGAACCGCGATGTCGAAGTCGAGGTCGAGGCGGGGAGCTTTCGCGAGGACTTGTTCTATCGGCTCAACGTCATCCGCATCGAGGTCCCGCCACTGAGGGACCGTCCTGAGGACATCCTGGTCCTTGCCGAGTACTTCCTCGGCAAACATGCCGCCCTCCAAGGTCGACGGATCGAGCTCGCCCCGGAGGCCATCCGGTGGCTCGCGCAACAGCCCTTCGCCGGCAACGTTCGTGAGCTGGAAAACATCATCGAGCGCGGCGTCACTTTGGCAGCGGGGAGCACGATCACCCGGGAGGATTTGGGCGATAGCCATCCTTCGAGGAAGGCCATGGCGTTGTCGCGAATCCCCGAAGGTCGCTTCGACTTGGACGCGTACCTCACCCAGGTCGAAAAGGAGCTCCTTCTTCGCGCGCTCGACCAAGCGGGCGGTGTGCGCAAGAAAGCTGCCGAGCTGCTCGGGATGAGCTTTCGGCAATTTCGGTATCGCTTGGCGAAGCACATCGCCCCCGAAGTGGGCGATGCCGCCAGCGATTGATATACTAGGAGGATGTCTTCCTTTTCATCTCGAAGCCGCTCTGGCTTCACCCTGATGGAGCTCATGATCGGCGTGGTGATCGTCGGAGTGCTTGCGGCGCTCGCGATTCCATCTTTCAAGGGCTACGTCTACAGGGGCCGTGTGAGCGAGGCCGTGACGATGCTCAACGAGATCAAATCACGGCAGGAATCGTACCGCAGCAAGTACGGCCAATACGCCGCGGTGAGCGGCACAGGCAACTGGAGTGGAGCCGCGTATACGCCGTCGACACTGCCAGGCGCCAACGCTGTCGCTTGGCCGACCAACGCCAACTGGGAAGCGCTCGGCATCAGCCCTCCTGGGGCGGTCCGATTTCAGTATGCTACCGTCGCCGGCGGCCCGGGAAGCACGCCCCCGGCTGGGAGCAATCTCCGGAACGATGATTTTTGGTATGCGGCCCAAGCCGTCGGGGACCTCAACGACGACGGTGTGACCTTCATCCTGGAGGTCTATTCGCAGTCGCCCCGGATGTACAACAGCGCCTCTGCCGAGGGAGGATGGAAATGAAACGCAGGACCCAAGGCTTCACCATTACAGAGCTCATGATCGCGATTGTGATCATCGGAGTCCTCGCGGCCCTCGCCATTCCTGGCTTTGCGTCGTACATCTACAGGTCTCGCGTCACGGAGGCGACGACGTTCCTCGGCGAGATCAAGCAGCGACAGGAGTCCTACCGAGACGAGTTTGGACGCTACTGCGGGGTCAACGGGACCGACTGGGGGAACTACAACCCGACGACGATCCCCGGACTCGATCCAGTGGCCTGGACGCCGAACGCGGCGTGGACCCAGCTTGGGGCGAGCCCAGATGGCCCAATTCGGTTCCAATACGCGACGGTGGCCGACGTTCCAGGAACCTCGGTTCCCACGGGGAGCAATCTCGACAACGCCGACCACTGGTTTGCGGCGCGAGCCCAGGGGGATCTCAACGAAGACGGGACCCCTTTCCATCTCGAGATCTACTCCCAATCGAACCATATCTATAACAGTGCTGCTGGAAAAGGCGGCTGGGAGTGACAAATTACGTCACCTGCCGGTGACGAAAACTGTCCTCGAGCGCCCGAGTGCGGGAGCCTGAACCTCTGAATTGCCAAGGATTCCAGGGGCGACCGGGATTTCGTCAGAATCGGCACGGGCGTTGCATGGTCCTAGGGCAACCAAGATTAGGCGGGCGTAGGGCCCGGGGGAAAGGAAACCAACGAAATGAACAAGTTACTCTCGAAGAAAGAGGGATTCACCCTCATCGAGCTGATGATCGTCGTCGCTATCATCGGCATTCTTGCCGCGATCGCGATCCCGGCATTCATCAACTACGTGAAGCGTTCGAAGACCTCGGAGGCGGGTGCGAACCTGAAGTCACTCTTCCAGGGCGCTGCCGCGTACTATGAGCAGGAGAACTGGACCCAGGGTGTGGTCACCGCTGCTTCGACCGCCGCCGCTTCGACTCACTGCGTCGTTTCGGCCGCGACCGCGAGCTGGAGCGCCGACGACGAGAAGTACGTTCCGAACTGGTCGACTGAGGCTGCCTCCTACACCGCGTTGAACTTTGCTCCGGCAGACCCGCTCTACTTCGAGTATCACATCACCTCGGGTGGTTCAGTTTGCGGTAACTCGGCGAACGACACCACGGTCTACACCTTCACCGCGAACGGTGATCTCGACGGTGACAACACGGAGTCGACCTTCCAGCTTGCTGCGGGCTCGAACCCCGACAACGCGCTTTTCCGCGCGCCTGGCATCTTCACCGCCAGCCCGCTCGAGTAATCGAACGGAGACTCACGACGCAACGGGCCGCGGCTTCATGTCGCGGCCTTTTGCATTTAAAGGGGACCGTCCCCTTTTCCCGATTAACCCCCTGGAAAAGGGGACTGTCCCCTTTTTTCGGTATACTCGGGTTTGGTGAAGGGTTTTGCGCGAGTGACTGCGTTGGCGGTGTTGATCGGAAGCATCGCGGGGGTGTGGACGCTTCGGGGGCGCGCAATGGATCACTACCTCGGGACGCAGACGTACGAGGACATCTACTATTTGCCTCCGCCCCAATGGTTGCAGGTGATGAGCCTCGGCTACAGGCGCGCGCTTGCCGACTTGGTATGGCTTCGTGCCCTCATCTATTTCGGCGACGAGTTCGAAAACCGCGGCGCCGTGAAGCACGTGTTCAACTATGGCGATTCGATGCTCGCGCTCGACCCGGACTTCGAGCGCGTATACCGCTGGGTCGGCGTCGCAGGCGTCTACACTCCCACGGGAAGCCCGGTCGAGTACCTCGAGCGCGCGGTTTCCGTGCTCCGAGATGGCACCCAGAGGTTTCCCGACAACGGACAGCTCGCCTGGGACACTGGCGCGACCATTGCGTACGAGCTCCTTCCTCGGCTCCCCAAAGACCATCCCAACCGCGAGCAGCTTCAACTCGAAGCCAACGACCACATGATGGCGGCCGCGCGCCTCGGCGAAGGCCCCGAATGGCTCGTCCTCACCAATGCGACGCTGTTGAGCAAGCTCGGCCAGTCGGAGCGCGAGCAGCGGCATCTCGAAGAAATGTACGCCATCGTGCGGAACCCCGAGGTCAAAGCCCAGATCGAGCGCCGGCTGTCGAGGCTTCGCGATGAGACTTACGCCGAAGCCTTCCGCAACGCGAACGCCGAGTTCGAGGAACGCCGGCGACGGGAGTTCCCCTACATGCCTTCATCCCTCTACTTCTTCGTCGCTGAGCCCATTCAAACCGCCCCTGACGCCCCGGGTCCCGGTTAGAGCTTGCAAAGCGCAAAGCCTGCCGGCAGAGTCCCGCCGCGGTGTCGCGTGATCGCCCGAGATTGAGCCTGCTCGAGGCCGCCCTCCTGCTCTGCATCGTCGGCATCGCGCTGGCAGTGTTCTCACCGACCTTTGTGCGTCAGGTACGAACCAACAAGATCCTCGAGGCATCGGAGCTCTTGCAGGAGCTCAACGATCGCACGGCAGCGTACTACGGGACGTCGTGGGACGGCGGATACCGTCGTTGCCTGCCGCCGGGGGCAGGCCCCACGCCCACCGAGCCGACCGTCGAGCCCGAAGACGTCGACTTCTTCGCACCGACCACCGAGGGGCACGAGACCTGGAAGGCACTCGGGTTCCAGCCGGAGCGCGCGATACGGTACAGCTATCGCTACATGCTCTCTGAGTCTGGCTGTGGTCTCGGCGGCGACGGCAAAGACGCGCCGATCACCTTTCGAGCCGAAGGAGACCTCGACGGCGACGGCGTACGTTCGCGTTTTGAAAGGCAGGCAAGGCCCAATCTCGATGGAACGCTGCAACCCATCGGAGAGCTCCACGTGCATCAACGGGTGGAGTGACCTCGCCTACTTGGCGCAGTTCGACGCGATGCGGGCCTCGGCATCGACCAACGCGGTGACGATCTCGCCGGAGGCCCGCCGAAGCGCAGGTGGCGTCTCCTCGCCGAATCGGTCGGGGTGCAGATCTTTGACGAGCTTTCGGAGGGCGCGCCGCGCGTCTCGACCTCCCGCGCCCTCCGGGAGATCCAGCAGCACGTGGGCTGACGCTTGCTGTCGAAGCTGCTGACGCTTGCGGAGCAACAGTGGATAGGAACCCCCGTTCCTCGGCGCGGCAGCTCCCAAGAGCTTGAGACTGCAGAGGAAGCGGTAGCCTGCAAGCCCGCATCCTGGGAGCGTCTCCACATCCTCTGCGCGCACGCCCCGACGAAGCCAAAAGGAGACGGCCTTCTCCTCGGGTTGCAGAGGAAGTGGATCGAGGAGCTCCTCACCGGCGCTGGTGAGTCGATACATCCCTTGGCGGAGCTCCGCACGCACCGAGGCGGCGTCCATCACCTTTACCGCACGACGCATGGTCTGAAGAGCGAGGGCGCGCGCACGGATTGGGTCGTCCAATCGCCAGCATCCCGGCCCCCCGCCGTCCTGCACGAACTCGAGGACGACCTGCTCCCACCCGCACATTCGGTAGAGCCCCTCGAGCACTTGCCCGGACGCTGTCGCAACCCGCCGATCGATGTTGGCGCCCACGATATAGCCGGCGCTCAGCCACAGCGAACCCTGTCGTCCAAGGCCGCGAAGCCGCAACGTTCCCGATGCGCGACCTCGATCGAGGCCGACGAGAACACGGCAGACCGTCGTCGCGCTCGGTAGCGCACGCATGCACTCCGGATAAGCCATCGGCGAAGCCGTGGCCAGTTTTCAGCGGACGGCGGCGTAGCGCGGATCGCCAGGCCGAAGCGCAAGCGCATTGCGGATCTGAGCGAAACGCGCGGACACGGAAGCGGGAGCCACCCCGTACCGGCGCGCGACCTCGGCTTGGGTGCAACCAGGGCGTCGTTCGACCACGCCGATCGAATACTCGAGCGCGGCGGCGAGCACCTCGGGTTTCGTGATCCGCAGCTCGCATCGGTCCTGCATGTCGGCCCAAAGCTCCTTGGCGCGTTCGATCTGGGCGCGTGAAAACCCAGCTTCGCGCATTTTCACCTGTAGCGCCTGGACCACGCGGTCGCCTTGCGGTCGGCGCACGTTTGTCTTCGCGGCCGGAGCCTCAATGGCACCGGCTTCGATCCATTCGATCAGAATTCGATGATCAGGATTGCAGGGCCCCTTTTCTTGGGCGAGCTTTGCGAGCCGTTTCGCTTGTTTGAGATTCCCGAGACGAGCCACGCAGTGCGCAAGCGAACCGATGATTTCGTCATGCTCCGGCTCGAGCTCGTAGGCGCGCCGCAAATGTCGCTCTGCGCCCGCCGGATCGCTCAGCGCAACGTCCATCAGATGCCCCAGATTGTGGTGGTACCAAGGGGTCAAAGGCGCGAGCTGCGAAGCATCGCGATACGACCGCACTGCGACGCGGTAGTTTCCAAGCAGTGCGTGGCACAGCCCCATGAGCGCATGAAGAACGTCGTCGTCGCCACAATAGGTGAGCACGCGCCGGAGTTGCAAAGCCGCCTTCCAAGGGTTGCGCTCGAGATTGAGCTCGGCGAGATGACGGTAGGCGAACAACGAGGCATCGCTGCCCTCCTCGGCCTTGGATGCGAGCTTGGTGAGCAGGGCTTCGGCACGCTTCGAGGACGCTTCGAGTGCCTCTTCGGCCTCGACCCACAACTCTTCGATCGTGCGAACACCGTGATCCATCTTTACTCCTATACCTGTTGCCTTTTTTGAAAGCAAGACTCGTTCGTCAAGAGTGCTTGCGCAAAACGGCAACCAGGAGGCCACTCATGCGCCGAAGCATCGAACGCGATGCCTGCAGCTCGAGCCTCGTCAACGCTTTTGGAGAGCCACGAATGTCGATGCAACTTGGCGAGTGGCATGACGACGAAAACTCCTAGGGTTGGGCGAAACACACCAACGCTTTGTACCTGCGCGTCACTTCGAACTCACCGTCCTAGAATGGGAGGTCAAAAGAAGGGCGATTCGCGCCCACCGCGCGGACGAACACGCCATCCGCAGGCGCATGAGGTATGCTACGAGGGCTTGACCCCCGACACCCGGGGCGATAGCCAAACTACAATGCCTGACGAGTTCGAAGAAGAAACGCCGACAGGGGCCGAAGAAGGCGAGCGCGAGCGACGCTGGTCCGAGGGCGTGCTCCGCGACACCTTCCGCAGAGCCGTCGAAAAGGGCATCGAAGCGGGCGTGGGCACGCTGCGAAGCGCCGATAGCGTCGTGCGCGGCGTGACCCAGGATGGACGCCTCCCCAAAGAGGTCATCGGCTACGTCTTCGCGCAGATCGACGAAACGAAGAACGCCCTGGTCCGCGGTGTAGCCAACGAGGTACGCGACTTCCTCGAGGCTACAGACATGGCGGGCGAGTTCTATCGGGCGCTTACCTCGCTCTCGTTCGAAGTGAAGACCGAGATCCGTTTCATCCCGAACGAAGCTGGTGGCGTGCGGCCGCAGGTCAAGGCGCGTGCCGTTCAAAAGCGGTCGCGGCGCAAGGCCGCCGGCCGCAAGCCAAAGGATGCTCCGCACCCGGACGACACCGGTGAAACCTAAGCGGCATGCCCGCACCCGGCAAAGTCTATTTGGTGGGCGCTGGGCCAGGTGACCCCGAGCTGATCACCGCACGTGGCCTTCGTCGACTTCGAGAAGCCGACCTGGTGTTATATGATGCGTTGGTGCACCCCGATCAGCTCGCCGCGGCTAAGCCCGGAGCCGAGCTCGTCTTCGTCGGCAAACGCGCGCGCCGCGTTTGCGAGCGTCAGGCTCAAATCAACGCACGCCTCATCGAAGCGGCGCGGAGCGGCAAGGTCGTCGTTCGCCTCAAGGGTGGCGACCCCTACCTCTTTGGGCGCGGGTCCGAAGAGGCAGAGCTCCTCGCGCACGAAGGGATTCCTTTCGAAGTGGTGCCCGGGGTCCCCTCCCCGCTCGCCGCAACGGCCTATGCGGGCCTTTCACTCACGCACCGCAACCTTGCGTCGAGCGTCGGCTACGTGACGGCGACCGAGTCTGTCGAAAAGGACCGAACTGCCCACGATTGGTCGAAGCTGGCCACGGCGACCCAAACTTTGGTGATCTTCATGGGCATGCGCAAATTGGAGTCGCTCATGAAGCTGCTGATCGCCTACGGGCGCCCCGCTGATACGCCGGCGGCAGTGGTACAGTGGGCCTCTCTTCCACAGCAGCGGACGGTCGTGGGGACGGTCGCCGATATTCATGAACGGGCATCCAGGGCGGGCCTGCATCTGCCCGCGATCACGATCATCGGAGAGGTGGTGCGACTCCGCGAATCGCTGCGGTGGTTCGACTCGAAGCCCCTCTTTGGCAAGCGTGTTTTGATCACCCGCGCGGTCCAGCAAGCCGGCTCGCTCGCACAGCTTCTCCGGGACGAAGCGGCTCAGCCCATCCTCGCCCCCACGATTCGGCTCGAGCCTCCGGTCGATCTTGGGCCGCTACGCGACGCGGTCAGTCATTTCGATTGCTACGGCTGGATCCTCTTCACGAGCAGCAACACGGTCGACGCCGTCTTTACGCAAATGCATCGCGCGGGGCTCGATGCACGAGCGATGTGTAACGCAAAGGTCTGTGCCATCGGTTCGAAGACACGTGAGGCCCTGATCCGACATGGCGTGGCAGCGGACCTCGTTCCAGAAGACGCACGCGCCGAAGGGATCGTCGAAGCGCTTCGGTCCGAGCTGACCGAGGGCACCCGGATCCTGCTGCCGCGGGCGGAGGTCGGGCGCGAGGTCCTCCCAGACGCCTTGCGCAAACAGGGCGCTGAAGTCGACGTGGTGCCTGCATACCGCACGCTCCCTCCGGAGCCGCGCGAGGCCGAGCGCATTCGCGCCCTGGTGGACCCGAAGGAAATCGACGCAGTGCTGTTCACGTCGTCGTCGACCGTGCAGAATCTAGTCGACGTTCTCGGGGACGGGGCGACTCGACAACTCGCCAACGTCGACCTTTTTTCGATCGGGCCGATCACCACGCAAACGGCGGAGACCCTCGGTCTAGAGATTCGTGCCACATCGCCGGAACAGACGATCGAATCACTGGTCGCGACCCTCCGCGCGTACTATGCCAACGGGGATGCGGTTGCGTAGAATATCAGTCGTGGCGCTCTTGGCTCTGGCGGCCGGTTGCGGGGACTCGGGCGGTGATACGATCGAGGTGAGCCTCGCCGACCTGCCCTGCCAGATGCAAAGCGCGCAGGGGATATGGGAATCCGCCCCACTCCCTCCGATCACAGACGAGCAGTGCCTCTGGTTTCTCTTTCGGGCCAACAACACCTACGTTTTCGAGCATCCGTTGGAGCGCGTCCCATTCGAGGTGACCGGATACATCGCCTTCAACTCCAACGGGACCGCCTCGACGATCGCCAGCGGTAACGCGTTCCTCGTCGACGCGGCCGACGATTCGACGATCACCCTCAGGAACGGCCAGAATCAGGACTTTTGGCTCCGATTGGTCCTCGAGTGACCCTAGCGCTGAGGGCCGACGAGCCTTAGGTTCGGGGCACGTGCGGAGGCGCGGCGGGCTGGGCTCGATGGAAGAAAGCGCTAAAATAGGTATATGGCCGACCAGTTCGAAAATGATGCCGGGACGATCACCCGAGTCAAGCCAGAGAAGAAGCTCAAGCGGCCGCGGCTCTATCGGGTTCTTCTGCACAACGATGATTACACCACGCGGGAGTTCGTAGTTCTGGTTCTACACCATGTTTTTCACCTCGATGAGCAAAGCGCGATTCGCATCATGCTCCACGTCCACAACAACGGCGTCGGGGTGGCTGGGGTATTCACTCGCGAGGTCGCAGAAACCAAAATCAAGAAGGTCGAAAGGATGGCGCGCGAGCAAGAGTTCCCCTTGCGTTTGACGATGGAGCCTGAAGAGGAAGACGCTTAGACATGGCTGGCCCCGTTATCGCAAAAGAGCTGCAAGAGACCCTACGCAAGGCATTCGACCGCGCGGGGCTGATGCGGCACGAGTACGTCACGCTCGAGCACCTTCTTTTGGCGCTCACCGAAGACCCCAAGGCCGTCAAGGCGCTTCGCGCGTGTGGCGCCGATGTTCGGCACCTGCGAAAGCGGCTCGAGGAGTTCGTGCAAGAGCGGCTGTCGCGCGTGCCAGAGAATGTCACCGTCGAGCCCCGGCAAACGCTTGCTGTCGAAAGGGTCCTCCAACGTGCCGCGATCCATGCCATCTCGTCGGAGATGAAAACGATCGATGGGGGAAACGTCCTCGTCCAGCTGCTCAAGGAGGACGAATCGTACGCGGCCTTCCTGCTCCAACAAGAGGGTGTGACTTCACTCGACCTCAAGCGGTACATCGCGCACGGCGTAGGCACCGACATCGTGCCGGGAGAGGCGCCGGGCGGTTATTCCGACACCGATCTCGATGATGAGGAGGGGGATCCGGCCGCAGGTCGTGACCCGCTGGAGATGTTTGCCACCGATCTCGTGGCCGAAGCCGCTGAGGGACGCATCGACCCTCTGATCGGGCGCGACGCCGAGCTCGACCGCACGGTTCAGGTCCTTTGTAGACGTCGCAAGAACAACCCGATCTACGTCGGGGAGGCGGGCGTCGGTAAGACGGCCATCGCCGAAGGGCTCGCGAGGCGGGTCTACGAAGGCACCGTCCCCGAGGTCTTAGATGACGCTCAGATCTTCTCTCTCGACATGGGCGCCCTGCTCGCCGGCACCAAGTTCCGCGGGCAGTTCGAGGAGCGCCTCAAGGCCGTCATGAAGCGCCTTCAGGAGCTCGACAACGCCATCCTCTTCATCGACGAGATCCACACCATCGTCGGCGCTGGAGCAACGACTGGAAGCTCGATGGACGCCTCAAACATCCTGAAGCCCGCCTTGGCATCGGGGAAGCTTCGCTGCCTCGGCTCGACCACCTACGCCGACTTCAAGCACCTCGACCGCGACCGAGCGCTCGCGCGGCGCTTCCAGAAGATAGAAATTGCCGAGCCGAGCCTCGAAGACACGATCGAAATCCTCAAAGGCCTTCGGCAGTACTATGAAGAGCACCACGACGTGAAGTACGACGACGACGCGCTCGAGGCAGCGGCGACACTGGCCGACAAACACATCGTCGAGCGTCATCTTCCAGACAAGGCTATCGACGTCATCGACGAGGCAGGCTCGCTCGAAAGAATGCGCCCGACCGACCAACGCACGCATCGGATTACCACTGCCGAGATCGAACAAGTCGTCAGCAAAATGGCGCGCGTGCCGGTCGAGTCGGTGAGCGCGAAGGAGCGTGACCAGCTCAAAGAGCTCGGTCCAGAGCTTCACAAGGTCATTTTCGGCCAAGATGACGCGATCGAAAAGGTGGTGAGCGCGATCACGCTCGCACGTGCAGGGCTCCGGGCCGACCAAAAGCCCATCGGCTCCTTCTTGTTTGCGGGGCCTACGGGTGTCGGCAAGACCGAGCTGGCGCGACAGCTGGCACGCGTCATGGGGGTCGAGCTGCTGCGTTTCGACATGAGCGAGTACAGCGAGCGGCACTCGATCTCCCGGTTGATCGGCGCGCCTCCAGGGTATGTCGGGTTCGATCAGGGCGGCCTTTTGACAGATGCCGTTCGCAAGCACCCCCACGCGGTCCTGATCCTCGACGAGATCGAAAAAGCTCACAGCGAGCTCTTCAACATCCTGTTGCAAGTGATGGACCACGCCAAGCTCACCGACAACAACGGGCGGGAGGCGGATTTCCGAAACATCGTGCTCGTGATGACGACGAATGCCGGCGCCTTCGAGGCAGCCGAGAAAGTCGTCGGGTTCGCTTCGGGAGACGAGCCCAAGGACTTCGCGTCAGGTCGCACCAAGCAGGCGATCGAGCGCATCTTCACACCCGAGTTCCGCAACCGACTCGATGCGGTCGTCTATTTCAGCGGCCTTCGCCGGGAGGTCATCCGCAAGGTGGTCGACAAAGAGGTCGATCTGCTGCGCGACATGCTCGTCGAGAAGCAGGTGCAGCTCGAGCTGAGCGATGCCGCCAGAGAATGGCTCGCTGACCGTGGCTACGACCCGCAGATGGGAGCTCGACCGATGGCCCGTTTGGTCGAGCAGAAGGTCAAGAAGCCCCTTTCGCAGGCGATGGTGTTTGGCAGCCTAAGCGAAGGCGGCACGGCATTGGTAGACGTCCAAGGCGACGACCTCACGCTCACCTTTGTCGACACCAAGAACCCCACAGTCGAGGCCTAATCGGTAGTGCGGGGGCGGGACAGCTGGCTGCGCTAGCCTACGGCCATCCCTATGCCTGTATACCTCCTCGGCAAAGAGCTGGCGTTTCCCCGGCCTGAAGAAGCCAACGAAGAAGGCATCGTTGCGGTGGGAGGCGACGTTTCGCCGGAGCGCCTGCTCGTCGCGTATCAGAACGGGATCTTTCCGTGGCCCGCAAAGGGTTACCCGCTGCTCTGGTTCTCGCCAGATCCGCGTTTCGCCTTGGTGCCGGCCGAGGCACACGTCTCCCGCTCTTTGCGGAAGGCGATTCGCCGAGGGCAACTGAGCGTGACGGCCGACACCGCGTTTGGAGAGGTGATGGCGGCTTGTGCTCGAGTGCCGCGGCCTCACCAGCAAGGCACCTGGATCACGAACGAGCTCCAGGAAGGTTATCTCGGCCTGCACGAGCTGGGATACGCTCACAGTATCGAGGCTTGGAGGAACGACGAGCTCGTTGGCGGACTCTACGGCGTGTCCCTCGGCCGCACGTTCGCAGGTGAGTCGATGTTCGCGTCCGAGCCCGATGCCTCCAAGATCGCGTTCACGACGCTTCTCGGCCACCTCGCAGCCTGGGGGTTCAGCACGGTCGACTGCCAAGTGTACACCGAGCATCTCGCACGCTTCGGCGCAACGATGTGGCCTCGTAAACGATTTCTATCCGAGTGGCGGCAAGCGACGAGTGAGCCCAGCCGTCTAGCCCCGTGGAAGCTCACCCTGACTCCCGAGGAAGCTCTTGCAGAGCTGCGGCAGGAAATGTGACGCTGTGCGCTCCATGATGATTAAGATACGTCTCGAGTGGGTCCTCCTTGCGCCCGTCGTCGCGACTCTCGCCACCGGCCTCGCGTCACCCTGCCGTACGGCTGCGCAGGGGGCCCCAAGCGCCGACGCCGGCGCTGCTCTGATGCTGGCGCCGGGGAGACTGCCACCGTTGCGGACGAGCCGCTCGAAGGCGCGTCCGACGCCGAGCGAATCGTCCGGATTCGTCGCGGCATCAAGCTCGACAAAGAGAAGCTTCGCGGTCTTGGCATAGAGCTCCGCTCGCGTGTGAGGTGGTTCGAAGACCTCGCCGAGGGAATGACCGAGGTCGCGGCGGAGCTGAACGAGAACAAAGAGGCCCTCGAGCGCCTTGGGAAGGACACGGACCCCGAGCAAACCAAAGAGCTGCAGTTACGAATCGCGGAGCTTCAAGAGGACTACGACCTCTACAACCGACAAACCGACCTCGCGCTCACCGCAGAGAGAAAGACCAAAGACCAGATCAAGGCGCTGACTGCCAAGATCGAGACGGATCAGCGTTCGCTCGCCGAGCTGACCGGCGACGCTCCGATCGCCCCACGCGTGCGGGCCGTCGAACCTGCGCCCGCCCCCGCTGCCGAGGCGGCCCCAGATATGTCGACCGCACCCGTCATGTCACCTGGCATCCCTGCGCCGGCAGCACCACGACCGCCCAAAGAGGGTTCATCGGCCGCGACCGCGGCACAGCTGCGAGCCCAAAAAGTCCTCGCGGACAAGGAGCAGGAGCTCGAGCGGGCCCGGAACGAAGTCGAAGACTATGTCGAGCGCCGGCGGGCGATCGAAACTCAGCTAGAGCTCGAGGAGGGTCTTGCCAAGACAGAGACCGACGAGATCGAAAACCTCGAACAAGCCCTCGAGATTTGGCAAAAGCGTCTCGCCCTAGCGACCGAAGCGGGCGACGAGGAACGCGCTGCGCGGAGCGCCCGGGCGATCGATGGTCTCGCCGACATCATCGAGGAGGCGAAAAGGGCAACGGCCGTTCGCGCCGAGTATCGAGCATCCCTGCGCAAACGACTCGAGCTCGCCGAGCAGGAGGGACTTCGCGTCAACTCCGTGGCGGACCAAAGGCGCAAAGAGCTCGAAAGCGCCCGGCGGAGCCTCGTCTGGCTAGAAAGCCCCGTCCATCCTCAGAACGTCGCACATTGGGCAGTCCAACGAGGCCCACGCATCTTGCTCGTGATCGCAATGATCGCGGTCTTGCTGATTCTTCTCCAGGTGAGCGCACGTGGCGTCGCGCGGACGTTCGTTCGACGCCGACGCGGAGGTCGCTCGGAGCTAGGCATCCAAATCTCGGTGCCGCATCGGCTGATCATGCACGACAAGACCGACTCAGAAGCCTGACGCCGGCGCTCGCACTGACACTGTCGCTGGCACTGTCGCTGGCACTGGCACCGACGCTGACACTAACGCTACACTGACCCCCATGCGATGGGGGTTGATCGGGGCGACGGTGTTCGTCCTTGCCGGCTGTGAGGATGACGCTGCGGTGAAGCAGACGGAGGAGAGAATCCGGACTGTCGACCTCGCGCGGGTCGAAGAGCTCATCGAGCAGGACCTCGAGAAGCACCGCGCGGGGGTCGTCAAAGCCGCAAGCAGGCTGAAGCCTGGATTCAACGTCTCCGACCCTGCCCAGCGCGAATCGCAAATGCGAGTGGCGTTGAGGATTCTTCAGCAACCAAAGAGAGGTATTGACGAATTCGTTGCCTCTCCGATGTCGTTTCTCGCCGTCCTAGACGTCGATGGCGTGGTGATAGCGCGGGACCGAAGCCCCGACCGGATGAAGGGACAGGACTACAAGGAGCGCTTCTCGGTAGTCCAAGAGGCGCTCGGGGGCAGCACCGCCACCGGTCTTGGCGAATTCTTCGCCGAAGACCCGAGCGAACCATCATCGTGGTCGATTCTCTTTGCGGCCCCAGCCGTCGAGGGCAGCCGCGTTGTCGGGATTGTGTTGGCTGGAATCCCTTTGTCACGGCTGGCCCAGCGCCTCAGCCGTCAGCTCCGCGTAGAGCAAGCGCAGGGCGACCCGGTTTGGGTTTACCTCTACAAGGGCGACCGCGTGTTCCACTGGGACACGCCACCGCTGATCGATGAGCTAGTTCCGAGCGCCGAGCGACGCGCCAAGGTGCTGGCCGCCTCCCCGAGTGGCTACACCGACAAAGTGCGGTTGCAGGGGGAGCTCGAGGCGTACGGTGTATTCCCGATCCGGCTGCTTGGACCAGATGTCGGCACGGTGATCTTCCGGTCGCCGTAACAGTGTCAGCGGCAGTGCCAGTGTCAGCGGCAGTGCCAGTGTCAGCGGCAGTGCCAGTGTGTCTCAACTGCCGGCGCAGAAGTGTTCGTAGTCGATGTACTCGGTGATCGTGGGGTGATCACCGCATACCGGGCACTCCTTGTTGCGCCGGAGCTTGAAGGTTCGGAAAGTCATCCCGAGCGAGTCGTATTGGAGCAAGCGACCGACGAGCGGGTCGCCGCGTTCGAGGACGATCTTCACCGCCTCGGTGGCCTGAAGCGTTCCGATGGCGCCCGGCAGGACACCGAGCACGCCCGCCTCGGCGCACGAAGGAGCGAGGTGCGGAGGCGGGGGCTCGGGGTATAAGCAACGGTAGCAAGGGCCGTGGTGAGGCCAGAAGGTGGTCACCTGACCGTCGAATCTGAAGATCGAACCGTGGACCACTGGGATGTCTTTCCATACACTCGCGTCGTTGACCAAATAGCGTGTCGCAAAGTTATCGAGGCCGTCGACGATGACGTCCCAATCCTGGTCGAAAATGCGATCGACGTTTTGGCGGGTGAGCCGCTCGTTGAAGGGGATCACGTTGACGTCGGGGTTGAGGTTCTTGATCGTCCGCATTCCACTTTCGACCTTGGACTCCCCTACCCGATCGAGGCCGTGTAAGACCTGACGTTGGAGGTTCGACTCGTCGACGACATCGCCATCGACGAGGCCGATCGTGCCGACGCCGGCCGCTGCAAGATACAGCGCCGCAGGCGATCCAAGACCGCCGGCCCCAAGCAACAGAACGCGGCCTTGAAGGAGCTTGGCCTGACCCTGCTCGCCGACTTCCGGTAGCAAGAGGTGTCGCGAGTAGCGATTGAGCTGTGCATCGGTAAAGGCAAACGGTTGCGTCGTCGGGAAGCCCTGATCCTTCCACTGTGTGAAACCAGGGTTCGCGGACTCGACGCTGGTGTACCCGAGATCCTGCAGCGCCTTGGCGGCAAACGCGGAACGGATGCCCGCAGCACAGATGGTGACGATCTTCGCATCCTTGTCGGGTAGCCGAGACCCGACTTGCATTTCGAGAAAACCCCGGGGGATGTGTACCGCCCCCGGGACGTGTCCCTGTCGCCACTCGTCCTTTTCACGGACGTCGACGAGGATCAGATCCTCACCCGCGTCGAGGCGCTCTTTCAGGTCCTCGAGAGAGACCTGCCGGATGGCAGCCTTGACCTCCTGAAGCAGGTCCGCGTATGTTTTCGCCATGCCCGCCAATATGTAACTTTGGGGAGATTCGTCAAGGCTCCCGGGCCCTTAGCCCATATCTTATGGTTTTCACATCGGTTTTGTCGGGTATTTTGGCGCGGGGCCTCAAACCTAGGCGGCCGACCGTCCGAGCCCTTGCTTGGCGGCGTAGCCCTCGAGCGCCCCCCTGAGCCGCTTTCGACCCCGGTGGAGCCGCGACATCACGGTCCCGACGGGGCAGTCGAGACGCGCCGCGGCGGCCTGATAAGACAGCTCTCCGAGGTCGACCAGCTCGACGGCCTTTCGGAACTCGGGTTGCAGCGCGCCAAGCGCGGCAACGACCTCGTCGCCAAAGCCCTCGTGCGGCGGACGCACGCTTTTGTAGGACAGACCACGAATCTCTTCGAGAGCTTGGCGCTCGCGCTTTCTTTTTCGGTAGTGGTTGATGTAGGTGTTGAAAAGGATGCGGTGGGTCCACGCGCGTGCGTTGGTGCCGGGCTGAAAGCTCGAACGCGACTGCCAGGCGCGGGTCAGGGTCTCTTGCACGAGGTCGTCCGCAAGGGCGGTGCTACGAGCCAATCGCAGAGCGGTGCGGGATAGCTCGGGCACGCAGGGAAGGATTTCTTGGGTGTACTGTTGCTCGGTTTGCATGGATTTGGTCTCCACACCGACTTCAATGCAACGGGGATGCCATACACAAAACCTAGCGTTTTGGGGCTCGAAAACGGTCAAGGGCCGTCAGCTTGTCCCCGGATTGACACAGTGTCGTGTCAAGCTGTCGCCGTGATTCAGCGCGATCGCTCGAGGACGACCGGCACCGCGTCGGCAACCTCGGATGCGATGAGACCTCGATCTCCGATGGCGGCTTCGCTTCCCGCGAGCGCATGAAGAAGCGCACCCGCGATCGCAGCGTCGAGCGGCTGAAGCGTCATCGAGAGCGCTCCCACCACGCCGCTGAGCACGTCACCAGTGCCTGCTACGCCGAGGGCCGGGGTGCCTTCGCCGCAAACGCGAAGCTCGTTGGTGGTGCCCACGATGCTACGCGCACCTTTCAGAATCACGACCTGCCCCGAAAGCTCCGCTATCGCGGTGCTGGCGGCATAGCGGTCGGCCTGGACGTCGGCGCTAGCTCGCGTCAACAGCCGGCCCGCTTCACCGGGGTGCGGCGTGAGAATCCGAGGCGCTGCGGCGGCGCGAAGCGACTCGACGCCCTCCTCCGCCATGTTGGTGAGCGCGTCCGCATCGATAACGGTGGGCACCGGAGCATGGAGAGCGAAGGCGCGCGTCCACGCTTTACCGATTTCGTCGAGCCCCAAACCGGGCCCCAACACGACCCCTCGCTTGCCTTCACAAAGCGACTCCACCGCGGCCTTGCTTGCATTTGCCGGGAGCTCAGTGGTCATCAGCTCGATCACCTTTTGCTCGAGCGCGGTTCGCGCATCGGCTCTTGCTCCGATCGTGACCAAGCCCGCACCCGCACGAAACGCGGCGCGCCCCGCAAGGACCGCCGCGCCCGTCTTTCCCGGAGCACCTCCAATCACGAGTAGGTGTCCGTTCGTCCCTTTGTGTGCGTCGCCTGCGCGCGGTGCGATCAACGCGCCTAGGTCGTCTGCGCCCCAGACGCTTGCCCGGCCCGCACTCGCGACCGGGATTCCGATGTCTGCTACGCGAATCTCCCCGGCGTGCGCGACGCCCGGGTACTGATGAAGCCCCCGTTTGAGACCAGCAAAGGTGACTGTGAGCTCGGCATGCGGCGCGACTCCGAGGATGCCACCGGTGTCCGCATTGAGGCCGCTCGGAAGATCGAGCGAAACGACGGGGGCTGAGGCCGCGTCGATCGCACTGATCGCTTCGGCATAGCCGCCCTCGACAGGTCGATCGAGACCGGTCCCGAATAGCCCGTCCACGATGAGGCTCGCGTCGGACAAGAGCGTGGTCAAACCGCCAGCCTGGTCGGCCGAAAGCTCTGTCGCATCGATAGACAGTTTCCGGAGGAGCGCCCAATTCGTTTTCGCATCGCCCTTCAGCCGTGACGCTTGCCCGATCAGCACCGCTGAAGGCGTGTGCCCGAGCAGGCTGAGTCGGCGCGCGATCACCCAAGCGTCACCGCCGTTCTGCCCGGGGCCCCCAACGAGGACGACCCGCCCCAGCCGGTCCCCGAATCGATCGAGGATCGCATCCGTCGCGCCCCGCCCGGCGTTCTCCATCAACACGAGACTCACGAGCCCGAGGTCTTTGATCGCCCCACGATCGACTTCGCGCGACTCTTGCCGGTTGAAAAGCCAGTGCACGGGCCGATTATGCCCCGAAACCGAGTTTGACACACCAAACGCGCCAACCCGAGCAACCCTTGGAGCCGGGCTCCGCCCCGCGGACCAATCGTGCGATTGCTCACCCGGCGCGCAAAATCTTCACTTTGTCGGTGAGCTCGACGGCTTGCCCCAAAGCTGGCGCCAACGTTAAGTTGCTGCTTACATATCTAGACACGATATCGAAGCCTAGGGAGTCACAGATGAGCGCCATATTGGTCGACCCGAAACTGAGTGACGAAGAACGCCGCCGAGCCCTGTACTCCGGCGACACCGTCATGTTTACGCCCCGTAAGAGCGTCAAAGCGCTTTGCGACTTGGCCTGGGAGTTGATCGAAGAAGCATTTCACCCGATCGATCCCCAACGAGCGCAGTTCGAGATGCCCGTCGAGGAGTTCGTCGACATCATCGCGCCGCTCAAGCCTCGGTTTACTCATCATGCCCGGGCCAAAGACCTCATGCGGAATCTGCTCGAAGACCTCGACTGCGATCCGGAGAACACCTATTTCGACGTTCCAAAGCTCAGGATCGTGACGCACGGAGGTTACCTGACGGCTGGCGTCGGCTACGCCTACAAGAAGCACCGCGACATCTGGTATGCGTGTCCGCCCTGCCAGATCAACTGGTGGACTCCGATTACCGAGATTGAAGAGCGATGCGGGCTCGTCCTTCATCCCGCCTATTTCGATCAACCCGTGAAGAACAATTCGAACCAGTTCGACGCTTACCAATGGAACGCCGACGGGCGCAAGAACGCCGCAACCTTCATTCATGAAGATCCTCGACCGCATCCACACCTTCAAGAGGCGCGTGACCTCGACCGGCAGGTCATCGTCGGTCAACCGGGCTCGTTGATTCTCTTTTCGGCGCAACAGCTCCATGCGACCATTCCGAATGACTCGGGGCGCACGCGCTTCAGCATCGATTTTCGCACGGTGAATCGAGACGACATCCTTGAGCACGCAGGCGCGAGGGTCATCGACTCGTCCGCGACCGGCACCACGCTCCGCGACTTCCTGCGCGCGACCGACCACCAGCAATTCGAGCCCGAAGTGGTCGCAACCTACGAAACAGGCGAAGCACCGGCCGGTGGTGTGCTGGTCTTCGACCCAAACGCCCAGTAGCACCGCCCCGGCTAACCAGGGATTTTGCGGCGGGCCTCCCGAATCAGCTTGAGCACCGACTCGTGTAGCACCCCGTTCGTTGCCACCAGGGCGCCGGAGCGTGGGTCAGCGGGTGACCCATCGTAGCTCGACAGGGTACCACCCGCCTCGGAGACGATCAGAGCCCCAGCGCAGATGTCCCAGGGCTTCAAAGCACGCTCCCAATACACATCGAACGTTCCGTCCCCCACCAAGGCGAGGTCGAGCGCAGCCGAGCCGCAACGTCGGACACCACGAGCGTGGCGGAGGAACAGGGCTAGCTCGGCCTCGTTCGTATCCCGCGTGTTTGCGACGTTCCCGGGGAAGCCCGTCGTGCAGAGCGCTTCATCGAGAGTCGACCGTTCGGAGACGACACACCGGTGGCCGTCGCGAAACGCGCCCGCGCCCTTGGCCGCTTTCCACGTATTCCCGAGCGCCGGCGCATGAACGACACCTACCAGGCCCTCGGCCTCCCGGTAGAGACCGATCGAGATGCCAAAGTATGGATGCCCATGGGCGAAGTTGACCGTCCCGTCGATCGGATCGATGTACCACACCATCTCACCTTCGCCGGTCGCTTCCCCTTCTTCGCCGACGATCCGGTGCTCCGGAAACGCAGCCTCGATGCGCTCTCGAATCAAGCGCTCGCTCGCGAGGTCGAATTCGGTGACCAAGTCGAACCGCCCTTTTCGAGACACCCGGGCGCTCAAGCGAAAGCCCTCCATGATGAGCGCACCCGCCTCCAACGCGGCCCGCTCTGCGACCTCTAGAGCGTGTTGCCAATCGTCGGGCATGTGTCTCTCGCGGGGGCTCAGCTCACCCAGCGTAGCGTCGAATCGAGGGCGCCGCGATCGAGAAGGCCCTGCACGGTCTTGAGCCTATAGTACCGCGGCCCTAGGAATTCATCTTCGGTCAGCTCGGCCTTCGTATAAGCCTCGTAAAGCTCCTCGATGCCAGCGCGGAGGGTCCATTTCGGCGTGAAGCCCGGCAGCTTCGTTTCGATTTTCGTAAAATCCACGCGGTAGTTGCGAATGTCCGCCGACGCTCCCTCCGCAAACGCAACTTCGCAGTTGGGCACGACTTCGGCGACCATGTTGGCAACGTCTCGAATGCGGTAGTTCTCGCCGTTCTTTCCGACATTGAATGCTTGGTCATGAATGGCGTCTTTCGGAGCGGCCAACGCAGCGGAGAATGCGCCGATGATGTCTCCTATGTGAACGAGCGGCCGCCATGGGGTGCCATCGCTCTTGAGGAGGACCTTGCCAGTCGTCACCGCGTAGCCGACGAGGTTGTTGACGACGATGTCGGCTCGCAGGCGGCGCGAGACCCCATACGCCGTGGCGTTTCGGAAGTACGTCGGCGAAAAGCCGTCATCGCCAAGGCGCGACAGCTCTTGCTCGACCCGAATCTTGGATTCGCCGTAGGGCGTCACCGGATTGAAGGCCGCGCTTTCGTCGAGGAACCCGTCCGATCCTGCCCCGTATAGGCTGCAAGAAGATGAAAAGAGAAACCGCGAGACGCCCGCCTCTTTGGCCGCGCGGGCGAGTGCGATCGAACCCTCCAAATTGATATCGTACGTCAAGCTGGGGTTCAGATCGCCGAGTGGGTCGTTCGAGAGGGCCGCCAAATGGACCACCGCGTCGAGCCCTTCGAGGTGCTCGGCTCTGACGTCCCTGAAATCGCCGATCGCCAAGACAGGCACCTCGTCGGGGGGTGCGGCGAAGTCACACTCGTTGTAGAGCCCGGTGTCCAAGCCGACGATCTCGTGTCCGGCGGCGCGAAGGACCGGAACCGCTTCTACCCCGATGTAGCCCAGATGGCCCGTGACCAATACTCTCATAATCCGCTTCTCGCCTCCAAAACAGCCACCAAGCTAGCGGAGGCGAGGGTCGCGCGCAAACGCGTCCAGGCGCTCGAGGATGACTCGCCCGTTGGTCGTGGACGTTGCGACTATGTTAAGCTTTGGACGACTCCCAACCCCTATCGAGGATGAAAGAATGAAAGCGGTAATTCTGGCTGGCGGTCGCGGGACCCGGATCAGCGAGGAATCTGGCCTGCGCCCGAAGCCCATGATCGAGATCGGAGGCAAGCCGATCCTTTGGCACATCATGAAGCTCTATTCCACGGCCGGCGTCAACGACTTCGTGATTTGTCTTGGCTACAAGGGCTACATGATCAAGGAGTACTTCGCGAATTACTTTCTCCATACGTCCGACGTCACGTTCCACGTCAAAGACAACAAAATGGAAGTTCATTCGAAGAAGGCCGAGCCATGGCGAGTCACGCTGGTGGACACGGGGGCTGCGACGATGACGGGAGGCCGTATCAAACGTGTCGCGCGCTATATCGGGGACGAGGATTTCTGCATGACTTACGGCGACGGGGTCAGTGACCTAGACATCCGCAAGTTGGTGGAGTTCCACCGCAAGCATGGCCGTCCGGCCACTGTGACTGCGGTTCAACCCCAAGGTCGGTTTGGCTCGGTTTGCGTCGAGGGCGAAGATGGGCTGGTCACCGAGTTCCAGGAGAAGCCCATCGGAGACGGTCGGTGGATCAATGCCGGCTTTTTTGTACTGTCGCCGAAGGTACTCAAGTATGTGGATGACGATGATACGATCTGGGAGCGGGGGCCGATGGAGGAAATGACCCGAAACGACGAGCTCTCGGCTTTCACGCACGAAGGTTTTTGGCACGCCATGGACACGATGCGCGACAAGGCTCACTTGGAAGATCTCTGGAGATCTGGAAAAGCGCCTTGGAAAACGTGGAGTTGAACGAGGGAACCGGGCAGCTCATGTCGCCAACCTGTAGACATTGTGATAGCCGGCTCGAAGTGTCGTTCTGCGACTTGGGGATGTCGCCGCTCGCCAATTCCTATCTGTCCGCCGAACAACTCGACCGAATGGAGCCGTTCTACCCGCTCCACGCCTATGTGTGTGCCGAGTGTTTCCTGGTTCAGCTCCAGGAGTTCGAAACGCCGGAACAGATCTTCACCGAGTATGCCTATTTCTCATCCTACTCGGACAGTTGGGTTGCTCATGCCAAGGCGTACGTCGATCAAATGACCGCTCGGTTTGGTTTCGATGACAGTAGCCAGGTGATCGAGATCGCGAGTAACGATGGCTACCTGCTCCAGTTCTTCAAAGAAAGGGGCGTTCCGGTCCTCGGTATCGAGCCTGCAGCCAACGTGGCGGCTGCCGCTCAAGAAAAGGGCATCGAAACCCTGGTTCAGTTCTTCAACCCCGAAACCGCCGAATCGCTCGGCCGGCGTGGCATCAAGGCCGATCTGCTCTTGGGCAACAACGTCTTGGCGCACGTGCCAGCGCTCAATGATTTCGTCCGCGCCATGAAGATCGCGCTAAAGCCCAGTGGAATCATCACGATGGAGTTTCCCCATCTGCTTCAGTTGATGCGTGAAAATCAGTTCGACACGATTTACCATGAGCACTTCTCGTACCTGTCTCTAAGCACGGTCGAGCGTGTCTTTGAGAAGTTTGGTCTTCGTGTCTTCGACGTCGATCAGCTTCCGACGCACGGCGGCTCGCTTCGTATCTATGCGACGCACGTCGAAAACGATGCGCGGCCGGTGGGCGAAAACATCATCGCGCTCAAGAAAGAGGAAGCGGACGCGGGTCTCGGGGGTCTCAGTGCGTACACGGCGTTCTCGGATCAAGTCAAAGAAACCAAACGCGCGCTGCTGCGCTTTCTCATCGAGGCGCGCGAAGAGGGCAAGAGCATCGTTGGCTATGGCGCACCCGCCAAGGGGAACACGTTACTGAACTATTGCGGGATTCGAACCGACTTGGTCGACTACACGGTCGATCGAAGCCCTCACAAACAAGATCGATTCCTACCCGGGGTGCACCTGCCGATCCACTCCCCGGACAGGATTCGCGAGACGAAGCCCGATTACGTGCTGATCCTTCCCTGGAACATCAAGGAAGAGGTCATGAAGCAGATGTCTTACATACGCGACTGGGGCGGTCGGTTTGTCGTACCCATCCCCCGGGCCCGAGTGCTGCCGTGAGCGAGCGAATCCCGATTGCGGGGCCTTGGATTACCGAGAAAGAGGTTGCATACGCCGCCGAGGCTGCAGCCGATGGGTGGTACGAGCGGGCTGGATTTTACGTTCAACGGTTCGAGGAAGCCTTCGCAAAATACCTGGGAATCGAGCATGCGGTGGCGGTCCCCCACTGCACGTCGGCCATCCATCTCTCGCTGGCGGGGCTCGGCATCGGCCCGGACGACGAAGTCATCGTCCCCGACATCACGTGGATTGCGAGCGCTGCCCCCACGCACTACGTGGGTGCCACCCCGGTCTTTGCGGACATCGATGAGACCACATGGTGCATATCGGCCGAGTCCGTTCGGAAATGCATCACGAACCGAACGAAGGCGATCATCCCCGTCGGCCTGTACGGTCTGACACCCGACATGGACGCCCTTCGAGATGTCGCGCAAGAACATGGCCTTCGCATCATCGAGGACGCCGCCCAGACCATCGGCAGCAAATACAAAGGGCAGCTCGCCGGCACGTTTGGTGACGCTGGCGTCTTCAGCTTCCACGGCACGAAGACGATGACTACTGGCGAGGGTGGCATGTTCGTCACCGATGACGACGAGCTATATGACCGCGTGCAGGTGCTTCGAGACCATGGGCGAACCAAGGCCAACTTCCGCAACTTCTACAACACCGAAGTCGCCTTCAAGTACCGAATGAGCAGTCTTCAAGCTGCCTTTGGTTTCGGCCAGCTCGAGCGTATCGACGAGCTCGTTGCGAGAAAGAGGGAGATCTTCGGCTGGTACCGAGACCGGCTGGCGGAAGTGCCCGGTCTTCGGCTCAACGCCGAGCCCCCCGATTACTTCAGCACCTTTTGGATGACGACCGTCATCGTGGAGGCCGACTACGGCCTCACCAACCAAGAGCTGATGGCGGCGTTCGCTGAGCATGCGATCGACACGCGCCCGTTCTTTCACCCGTTGAGCGCGCTGCCTGCGTTCAGCGACACGCCACAGGCCGCGGATGCTACGACGCGCAACACGGTAGCCTACGCTCTCAGCCCGCGCGGGTTGAATCTGCCGTCTGCCATGCGGATCACCGAAACGCAGGTTGACCGTGTCTGCTCGGTGCTCCGAAAGATCTTAGGTCGGAATTAACCAACCGCCATCACTTCGCGTTTTCGACCTGCTGGGCGCGGCGCGCGAGCTCACCTTGTCGCTCCGTGAGGGCTGGCTGCCGATCGAGGCCGAGGGTTTCGAGCACGGTCGCCCAACGGTCCGCCCAATCGTGGCGGCGGAGCATGTTGGTGACGTTCGCCTGGCGCGCGCGACTAACACGATTCGGGTCGGCGTCGAGCTCATCGATCACGTCGGCGATGTCCGTCGAGCCATACTCGAGCGGAATCACGGCATCGGGCCAATCAAAGTATGCCTCGAAAGTGTCGCACTTGGGTGTCGCGCCGACCAATACCGAACCAGCGGCCGCTCCCTCGAAGTACCTCGGCCCAAAGACCTGACTGCCTTTGGTCTGGTCTGGAACATTGGCTTTGGCACGGTCCGCCAGAAAGTATCGGCTGCGTTTGATCAGGCTTGCCGTCCGCTCTCGATGCTCGGCGTGATCCGCCACGAACGTCATGGCCCTTGCCGAGTCGTAGAGATAGGTGAATCCCTCTCGCCGCTTGGCGTACTCAAGAAGACTTTGATGCGTAGCAGGCGAGCGCCGTCCGATGGAATAGAAGTCGATCATGCGAGCGGGAGGATTCGGATACGGACAGAAGCGAAGCGCGTCGACTCCTGGCGAAAGAAAGCTGCACTTCCGGTCGATGATCTTCGAAAGAGGAGCGGGTGTGGGGACATGTCCGACGAAGACGTGGTCGAACTGCCGCAACGGTTCCAACAACTTGGTGTACTGAAGCATGTCGACCCAAAGCTCCTCGACCCAGCAGACCTTCGTTCGGCAACTCTCCTGCCAGCCCTGGATCGAATCGAGGACGAGGAGCTGTCCGGGGGTCATCACGTGGATGAAGAAGACTTCGTAATCACCCCTTGCGCTGACCTTCTTCGGACGCGGCATGCGTCGAATGTCGATGCCAGCCCACGTCCGCGCCCGCGCCAATAGCTTCTCCTCCCATGGGAAGGGCTTCGGCTGCACATTCTCCACGGCGACGAGGTCGACATCGTCGACGGCGCAGATGACGTCCTCGAACTCGTAGCCGCTTGCCCAGCTCACAATGGGCTCGAGGAGCCGATAGGTGGGCATCAGCACGCGTGGATTGGATTCTTTCATCGCCTGAAGACCGAGCTGCCAAGGTAGTCGCCACAGGTCGCGACGCAAGGCCGGGCGAGATCGAAATCGAGGTTTCGCGATGGCCAAGCAACGCGGTAGCGGCTAGGAAGCAACCGAGTCATGGCAACCTACCGTCAACCGGATGATCCAAGCGTCCCGTCCCCATGGGTCGAGCGCTTTGCGCCGCTCATTCGAGCCAAGGGGACCGTGTTAGACCTCGCCTGCGGCTCCGGGCGTCACTCACGGTATCTCAGCGCCTTGGGATACCGCTTAGTCGCAGTAGACATCGATGTTTCCGGCCTGAACGATCTTTCCATCAAAGACCACATGGAGATCATCCAGGCCGACTTGGAGACCGGTGACTGGTTCTTTCGCGAACGCCGTTTCGACGGGATCGTGGTCACCAACTATCTGCACCGGCCTCACCTTCCCCGGCTCGTGGAGTCCCTCGCACCCGGCGGGGTGCTGATCTACGAGTCTTTTGCAAAGGGCAATGAGAAGCTCGGTCGTCCCCGCAACCCGGCGTTTCTTCTCGATCCTGCCGAGCTACTCGAAGCGTTTGGATCCAAGCTCGCGATCGTGGCCTACGAGCACGGCATCGACGAAGAGCCGAGGCCGGCCGTCCGCCAGCGGATCTGTGCGGTACGAGCATCGGAGCCGGCGCTGGTGGTGCCGGAATGACTTGCCCCGGGTCAGTGCGGAGCGTGACCTTCCTCACGAAGGTGAGGCGGCATTTTGCGCCAGCCGACCGGATTGGCCAAAAGGGGGCCTTCTCGGGACCTAGGCTTGTCGCTGATTATCGCGCATTCTTTGCGTGTCACTAGGTCAGCGATGTTCTGATACTTTGTTTCGCGGGTGATGCGAATGAGGCGACGTGGAAAAGCCGATCCAGCTCTGGCTAGGTCCGAAGCGGTCGGAAAGCTCGGCGGACTTCTTCAGACCGAAGCAACGCTGGAGGCGATGCTCGACGAGGCAAAGCAGCAGGCCCGGAAGATCGTCGACACCGCGAGGGAAGAGGCCGCGGCGCAGCTCCGCCGGTTCGAATCGCACCTCGAAAATGAGCATCGGCAGCTCCGCGAACGAATCGAACGGGAACGAGACGAGACGATCGCCTCTATCCGCCAACAAGCAGAGCTGGAGACTCGCCGCCTCGCGGACCTGGACGACGACCGGATCCACGGGCTCGCTCACCACGTCCTCGACCTTCTTCTGAAACGCTTAGAACGAGGGGAGCGGCCTTGATTCTGGAGATGTCTCGAATTCGGGTGTTAGGCCCCCGCGAAGAGCTTCAATCCGTGCTCGAGCGGATTCAAGACCTCGGTTTGGTACATTTCGTCGATTTCGCAGAGACCGAAGCGCTCACGCAGCTTGTCCTGACGCCGCAACAAGAGCGACACCTGCGGAACGTCCGTCGGGTCGTCGAAGATGTGAACACCGCGATGCGGTTGCTCGGTGAAACCCCTGCGCCGTCTCGACGAGCGGCCGAATCGCTCACGTTGCCTCGTGCGGCGTTGATCGCCGGTCGCGCGCGGCGAGCCCTAGAGGGGCTCGAAGACCGCCGACGACAACTAGAAGAGGAGCGGTCTCTCATTCTCAAGTTCCAGCCCTTCTTCTCCACATTCGACAAGATCTCCACATCGGGGCTCGATCTCGACGGCATCCGCATCTTTTATTTGGTTCTTCGGGTGGGCGGTGAGCAAGAGCTGCTCCGATTGCGCGCTGCGCTTCGAAGCGCTCTTGGAGAGGGTTTCGAGCTCTTCAGCCAACCCTCTGCGTCGGGCGAATCGGCGATGATCCTCGCAGTTTCAAGCGTCGACGCAAAGACCGCCGAAGCGCTCTTAAGCGAGGCTGCAGTGCAACCGCTCGTCCTCCCCGATCAGTTCAGCGAAGGAGGCGCCATCGATACGATCCGACGCATGCAGGCACGACTAAAGGACCTACCCCGAGATCTGGCAGAGATCGAAGTCGAAAGAAAACGCATTGCATCCGTTCGCGGGCGAGACCTCGTCCGCATTCAAGCGAGCCTTCACGACCACCTGTCGACCATCACGACGATGGAGAAGGCCGTGGTTACGCCTCGCGCATTCGTCTTCGAGGGCTGGATCCCGAGCGCTGCACGAGCCGATTTGGAGCGACGGCTTCAGAAGTCGTTTGGCGGTATGATCGAAGTCGAAACAATTTCCAGAGAGGAGTGGGAGGGAGAGATGGCCCCGGTGGTTCTGAAAAACCCTCGCCTCTTTCGGCCGTTCGAGGCCATCACTCGAATGATGCCTCTCCCCAGCTATGGGAGCGTCGATCCGACCCCTTTTGTTGCGGTCTTTTTCCCGATGTTTTTCGGCATTACGCTTGGAGATGTGGGCTATGGTGCATTGCTCGCCGCAGTCTCACTCTTGATCAGGTTTCGCTCCAGCCCAAACACGAAGCCGCGCGCCGTTTCAGAAATCGGCCTGGCGTGCGCCCTGTTCAGCATCGTTTTCGGGTTTCTGTACGGGGAGCTGTTCGGTGACCTCGGGCATCGCCTGGGGCTCCAGCCTATCATTTTCAATCGTGAGGAGGCGGTTATCCCGTTCTTGGGCCTCGCCCTCGCCCTCGGGTTGGTGCACATCGTGATCGGGCTCAGCCTGGGAGCCGTGCAGCGGTTTCGAGGCGACAAGCGGCATGCAGTCGGGCGCGCGATGGCGGCGGTCATGGTCATACTCATCGCACTCGCGTTGATGGCCGCTTTCGAGCTGCTTCCGGAAAGGTTCTTCACGCCGCTGGTGATCACCATCCTGGTCCTGTTCCCCATATTGATCGTGGCAGAAGGGGTATTGGCTCCGATCGAGCTCGTATCGACGATCGGAAACGTCCTTTCCTACGCGCGTATCATGGCGGTCGGCACCGCATCCGTCATGATGGCCGTCGCAGCCAACAGGATGGCGGGTGCTTTTGGGCCAGTGTTCGTCGGAATCGTGTTCGCGCTCCTGTTTCATCTCATCAACTTCGTTCTCGGCGTCTTCAGCCCGACGATCCACATGCTTCGACTCCACTACGTGGAGTTCTTCGGCAAATTCTTCAGTCCGGGCGGGGTCGAGTACGAGCCCCTTCGTCATTGGTCTCCGCGTGAAGGCGCGGTCTAGCAAAAAGAGGAGCGAAAGAATGGACGGGAATTGGCTCTATTTGAGTGCGGCGCTGGCGGTGGGCATCCCCGCCCTCGCAACGGGATGGGCTCAGTCACGTATCGGCCCGGCGGCCGCCGCGACTTTGGCCGAGAAGCCCGAGCTGACCGTAACGGTCGTATTGTTGATCGCCATCCCCGAGACGGTTGCCATCCTCGGGTTCGTGGTATCTGTTTTGATCTTGCTGCAGGGAGGCGGCTGACGGAGACATGGACAGGCCCGATCTGACGACCGCGCTTCGCAAGAACGCCGAGGCGACGGCTGCACACATCTTAGAGTCTGCGCGCCTCGAGGCCGAGCAAGTTCGAACGGAAAGCGAGCGCGAGATCGATAGCAAGCGTGCCGCATCCCTTCGACAAGAAGAGGAAAAATATCGTCTTGCAGCGCGCTCGGCGATCGCTGCGGAGCGACATGCCTCCATGCGAGCGCTGCTTCTGGCGAGAGTCCAATTGGTCGACCGAGTCTTGGAGTTGGCGACTTCGCTGCTTCCCGGCGCCTGCGCGACTGAGACATACCGGTCGACCATCGCAGCGCAGCTCGAGGACTCGATGCTCTTCGTAGACAACCAGGGCGCCCGCCTCCTTTGCTCGCCGGAGCTCATTCCGACTCTGCGCGAGGCTGCAAAGGCCTACGCATCGGTGCTGGTGGAGCCTGACGCCGAGACGCAGAATGGATTCGTCGTCGTCAGCGCCGACGGCTCGGTCACAGTCGACAAGCGACTAGACACGCAACTTCGACGCATGAGACCAACACTGGCGATCGAAATTCACGAGCGAGCCGAAGAGCGTTAAGTCGTGGCGACCTTTTTCGGCGACATCAACGCACGCGCCCGAGGGCTACGCACCCATCTTCTGCCGCCAAGCACCCTAGACAAGCTAGCCAGCGCTCCGAATCTGTTCGCGCTGCAGCGGGACTTCAGCGCGCTCGGGTTCGTTCGCCCGGACGCCCCTGCAAGCACGGCAGCGTTGGAACAGGCCGTTCGTCGACACGCGGCTGCGCAAATCTCGCTCTTGAGTCGCTGGAGCGAAGGACCGAGACGGGCCGCTCTGGCGGTCGTCTTCGAAGACGAAGACAGGCGCTCCATCCAGGCGGTGGTGCGTGGGGCCCAGCAGGGTGCGCCGGCAGAAGACCGTCTGGCGGGGTTGGTGCCAACAGCAAGCCTCCCGGAAAGGGCTCTACAAGCATTGGCGGCTCAACCCACGGTCAAAGATGTCGTTCATTTGTTGGGATGGTGGCAGCATCCGCTGGCGCTCCCCCTGCTCGAACCTGCAGGCAAACCGCATCCGTCACTATTGCGCATCGAGGTTGCCTTGCATCGCGCGTTTGCTCGTCGCGCAACGCAGGCTGCGAAGAAGGCAGACAGACACCTCGCCGCGTACGTGACGCAAGTCATCGACATCATGAACGCCTGGTCCGTTCTGCTGCATTTCGATGAGCACGACCCCGCGATCGTCGATCTCACCTTCATTGAAGGGGGCAGCGCGCTTCTTCGCGGTCATTTCGAGCAGTTGATGAGCCTTCCGCGATTCGACGAGGCGGGCTCAATGCTGGTGCGGCAGTTTCGCGGCTCGCCGCTATCGAGCGCCTTTCGTCATGGTGTCGACAACCCCGCGGAGCTCGAATCCGCGATTCTCCGTGCGCAGATCGATCAGCAAAACCGCGCATTGCGCGTCGACCCTGGCGGGACCGCACCCATCGTCGGCTTCGCGCTCGAGCTCAGAGCACAGGTGGTGAGCCTGAGGCGGATCGTTTGGGGAGTCGCGCTCCGCGCGCCCTCTGCACTTCTCGTCCCTGGACTGGAGCCCGCATGACGGAAGGGCATTTGGCAGTCATCACGACGCCGCAGTCTAGCGTCGGTTTCGCGCTGGCGGGCGTCTCTGTCTTCCCGGAAGTCGACGGCGAGCGCGCAGCTCATCGAATCGACCTCCTGATTTCGGAGGCTAAGGCGACCGTCGTGATGATCGAGGAAGCGCTCTACCGTGAACTGCCTGAGGAAGTGAAGCGCATGATGCGCCGTCGGGCAACTCCCGTAGTCATCCCGATTCCCGGTCCGAGCTGGGGCGCCGAATCCACGGCACACGACTACATCGTCGAAATTCTCCGACGCGCCATCGGCTATCGCGTGAGGCTGCAGTGAGTGACGCGCGGATCATCCGGGTCGCAGGTGCCATCGCTGAAGCGAGCCCGATGGGCGACGTCGCGCTCTACGAGCTCGTCGAAGTCGGGGAACGCAAGCTGCTCGGAGAGGTGATCCGGCTGGATGGCCAGGTCGCCACGATTCAGGTGTTCGAGGAGACGACCGGCCTCGGACTCGACGAGCCCGTCCACCCGACCGCTGGTTCGTTGACGACAGAGCTCGGGCCGGGGTTGCTCGGGTCGATCCTCGACGGGGTTGGCCGACCGCTACACGCGATGGCCGATCGCTCTGGCGACTTCATCGCACCGGGAATGTCGATTCCTCCCCTCGATCCGAAGGTCCGCTGGGCCTTCACGCCGACGGTTTCGTCAGGCGCCGAGATCGCCGAGTGCGACGTCCTCGGGACGGTCGAAGAGTCCCCCGGTCTGGTGCATCAGATTCTCGTGCCGCCGAGCACGCAAGGCCGAGTGGCACAAATCGACGCGGGCACATACACGATCGAGCAAGCGATCGGCGCTCTCGAAGACGGAACCCCGCTTCGGCTTTCTCACAAGTGGGCGATTCGCAGGCGGCGACCGATGGCACGTCGGCTTGCCGGCGACCGCCCCTTCATCACGGGTCAGCGGGTTTTCGATTTCTTGTTTCCCGTCGCCGAGGGCGGTTCTGTCGCCGTACCCGGCGGTTTCGGAACGGGCAAGACCGTCATCGAGCAGTCTCTTGCCAAGTTCGCCAGGGCCGATGTGATGGTTTACATCGGATGTGGCGAGCGAGGAAACGAGATGGCCGATGTCCTTCATGACTTTGGCCGTCTGACCGACCCGCAAACCGGACGACCGATTATGGATCGTACGGTCCTGATCGTGAACACCTCGAACATGCCGGTCGCGGCGAGGGACGCGTCAGTCTACCTCGGAATGACGATCGCCGAGTACTACCGCGACATGGGCTATCACGTAGCAGTTCTCGCGGACTCGCTTTCGCGCTGGGCCGAAGCGTTACGGGAGATTGCAGCGAGGCTCCAAGAAATGCCAGGCGAGGAAGGCTATCCGACCTATTTGGCGAATCGAATGAGCCGGCTTTACGAGCGGGCCGGCCGAGTGGAGACCTTGGGCTCGCCGAGCCGAACCGGAGCCGTGACCTTCATCAGCGCCGTGTCTCCTCCTGGCGGAGACTTCGCCGAGCCGGTCACCCAAGCATCGCTTCGAGTCGTGGGTGCTCTCTGGGCGCTCGACACCGGTCTTGCGCATCAACGGCAGTTTCCTGCCGTCGATTGGGACACCAGCTACAGCCTTTACGTCGAGGCAACTTCGGACTGGTTCTCGAGGGAAGGAAGCTCGGAGTGGTCGACGCTTCGATTGCGGACGATGCAACTCTTGCAGCGAGACCGCGAGCTACGTGAAATCGCTGGTTTGGTCGGCGTTGACGCGCTCGCCGATGACGATCGTCTAATCCTCGAAGGCGCACGTATCGCACGGGAGTTCTTGATCGGCCAAAACGCTTTCCACGAACACGATGCGTTTTCCCCCGTCACCAAGACGCATGCCTTGGCCAAGCTTCTCTGGGACTTTATGACTCGGGCAGGCTCGATTTTGAGGGATGATGCCGGCTTCGAGAAGCTGGACTTGGCTGCGGTACGCCTGGCGTTTGGAGCGGTGAAGACCGCGGCACCCACGGACATGGACGCCACGGTTTCGAGGGCGGCCGACGCCATCGCCAACATGGGGGCGACATGACGCCACGCGCGCCCACGGTGCGGACATACTCCGGGGCGGCCTCGGCCGCGGGGCCTCTTCTCTTCGTCCGCTCGACCCTTCGCGCTCAACTTGGAGAGTGGGTGCAGATCGAAATTGAAGGCCAGGCGGAGCGCCGTGGCCAAGTGATCGACGTCGGCACCGACATCACCGTAATTCAAGTCTTTGAGGACACGCTCGGCCTGAGGCCTGCCAAGGCAAGAATCACGCTCACGGGCGAGACGGCAACGACGACCGTTGGCAAGGACCTCCTCGGACGCGCCTTGAGCGGAACCGGGGCTCCTCTGGATCAACTTCCGATCGCAATCGGCGAGGCTCGCCGGCCGATCTGGGGCGAACCGATCAATCCGGTTAGACGCCGAAACCCTTCGGACTTCATCGAGACCGGAGTGTCGGCCATCGACGGCATGAACACGCTCGTCCGCGGTCAGAAGCTCCCCGTCTTCTCAGCGCCAGGCCTTCCCGGAATCGAGCTCGCGGCCGACATCGTGGAGAATGCTCGCCCCGCCCGCGGTGAGCCGTTCGCGGTGGTGTTCGCGGCGATTGGCATCACAGAACGCGAAACGCAGACGTTCGTCTCTCGCTTTCGAGAGAGCGAGGTCATGCAGCGCACGGTGCTCTACCTCAACCAGGCCAGCGACCCGACGATCGAACGATTGCTGACACCCCGAGTCGCGTTGACCACTGCCGAGCACTTAGCGTTCGTGCACGGATTTCACGTACTCGTCGTCACCGCCGACATCACGCACTACGCCGAGGCCCTGCGTGAGATCGCGGCCGCGCGGGAGGAAATCCCGGGCCGTCGGGGCTACCCGGGCTACATGTATACGGATCTGGCTTCGCTCTTCGAGCGTGCCGGCGTTCTCGAGAACGGCGAAGGCTCCGTGACACAGCTTCCGGTCGTCACCCTCCCCGACGGAGACATAACCCACCCCATACCCGACCTGACCGGCTACATCACCGAAGGACAGATCGTGTTGAATCGCGAGCTCCATCAAAGAGGCATCTACCCACCGGTCGATGTTTTGCCCTCTCTGTCACGACTGATGAATGCAGGGATCGGAAAAACCCGCACCGTTCCCGAACATCGCGAATGGGCGAACCAACTCTATGCGGTCTACGCGCGAGGCCGCGAAGCCAAGCTGATGGCCGCCATCGTCGGCACCGAAGGGCTGGCTTCCGAAGACCAACACGCACTCGAGTTCACGGATCTGTTCGAGCAGCGACTGATTCACCAGGGCCGCCGACGGCGATCGCTCGAGGATACCATCGAAATCGGCTGGTCACTTCTACAGACGTTGCCACGTGACGAGCTCACGAGAATGTCCGAGACCACGTGGCAGGCTCATGCGGCACGCGACCAAGACGAGGAGAAGCCCAAGTGAGCGTCCGAAGCGTAGCCCCTACCCGATCGGGCCTCGTGCGCGCCAGCGCCAGACTTGGACGCGTTCAGAAAGGCCGTGAGTTGCTCAACCGGAAGCGCGAAGCCTTGATCAGCGAGTTGTTTCGCAGCGCGCGGCCGGCGCTAGACGCTCGAAAGCAAGTCGAAGACGGCGCCAACCAAGCGTACGCTGTGCTCCTTCATGCTCTGGCGGCACGGGGCCAGGCGGCGTTACAGACTTACGCTTGGCCCAAGCGCGAGATCATCGTCGAGCTCGAGGAGAGACGAATCTGGGGGATACCCGTGCCGACGGTGGTCTCCCACAGCCGGATCCGCCGCACCCTGGGGGGACGGGACACGACGGCGGCCGCCGTTGGTCCGGCGGCTGCACGAACAGCGGCCGAGTTCGAGCAACTGGTCGAGCTCGTTTTGGAGTCGCTTCCGAAGGAACAGTTGGTTCGACGCCTCGGCGTAGCTCTCGGGAAAACCACGCGGCAAGTGAACACCTTGCAGCTTCGGGTCGAACCGGTTTTGACGGCGGAGCTACACGCCCTCCGCGGAATGCTCGAGGAACGGGAGCGTGACGAGCGGTCCCGACTCCGTCACGTGCTCCGGCGGATCAAGGCCTCGTCAATCACGGTATCGGGCGGCCACCAGCGCGCCTAAGGCGACCTTCGCACTCGACTTTTCATAGCCGCAGCGGGTGGTCAACACGTTCAGGGCCTGCTGTGCGCCCTCGCGAAGATCGGACTCCAACGTGTCGTCCTCTTCGAGGAGCGCGACGACAGCTCGTCCAATCTCCCCGATCTGGCCCCGACGCTCGTCAAAGTAAGCTTGTCGTAATTGTTCGAGGTACCTCGGGAAGAGTCGTTCGTAGTCGACGTCCTGATCGGGATGATCGATCGCCCAGGCGGCAATGGCCCCCAGCAGGTCATCGCGGAATACCTTCGAGTTATCGACGTCGAGCTTGTCCTCGACCCGGTTCATCAGCTCGAGATCCGGGTCTTCGTCTTGACCGGTGACCGGGTTGTGGACCCGTTCCTGCTTCACCGAATGTGAGACATGCGTGACGTAGCGATCGAAGAGCCCAAGGTGGCTGTGCTCGTCGATCAGGCCGCTCGCGGTGCGAAGCTCGCTCTCCACAATGTCGAGCCAGCGTTCTCGAACGGCTTCGATGAAAGCCCGATGGTCGCGGTAGAGACCATCGTTCTGTTCCTTCAAGAAGTCGTAGTCGTCTCGCTCGCAGAACTCCTCGAGCCGGCTCAGGAAGTCTACCGGGGATACGCACGGCGCCGTATCGTCCGACGCGGCGTCGAGGAGGAGCATTCGGATCTCGCGCGGCGAGGCCCCGCTCAGGCCCTCGTATTCCGACGCGGTTGCCCCCTCGAGCGCAATTTCGGCAACACCTCCCCTGAGGACCTTGGCTTGATCGGCCTCGAAGCGGGCGGGAACGATCCCGTCGGCAAGAAGGTCGGCTTTTTCAATCGGCGACAGGGATGCAGCGATGGTCCCGAGGTCGCTATCGGAAAACCGATCCGCGTCCGGGCGGCGAAACCGGGTCAAGACGGCCCAAAGACCCGCTACGTATGTCGTGTGTGGCGCGACGTGTCTCGGTATCTGCGGGACGATCTGGCCGTCGTAGATCTCTTGCTCGCAATGAACATCCAATAGGTATGACATCCGAATGCGAACGATTCGCCCGCGAAAGGAGTTGTACTCCGGGTGCTGTCGGAACGCGCTCAGGTGGAGCTCGTTCGAGCTGGCCAGCATCACCGCGTTGATCGGCAGGTTCGACATCGTGAGGGAGACCTCGCCGTTCTCGATCGCTAGTAAAAGGTACTTCCATGCATCCAACGGTCGTTTCAGCAGGTCGCTGTACTCGACGACGCCGCCGGATGCATCCACCAGCTCCCCGAAAGGCTCGAACAAGGTAAGGGCGCTGAGCGAGGCCGGGAGCGATTCGATCGACCGGTCGGCCGTGATTTGACGCTCCGACGCATCTACCGACATCTGAGGTCCGATCGTCACCGCACCGACCCGATAACGTCGCGAAATGTAGAAGCGCTCGACCTGAATGTGGGCGAGGACGCGATCGAGATCACCCCGATATGCGGTGAGCAGAGCCTGAAAGATCTGTTGGTTCTTTCGGGCGAGCTGGCTCGTCCAGACCCAGTCGGGGGCAGCCTCGGAAACCCCAGCGGACGCGTAGGCGTCGGCGATCAGGCGCTGCCGAACGTCACGCGGCAAGAGCAGAAGCGGGTGCTCACGAACCGAGCTCTGCAGCTTGGCGGTGATTCTTTCTTCGGGCAGGTGCGCGAACGTGTCTCCCTGGCCAAGATCGTCGGACGACGTGCTGAACCCGATGCCCGACCCCTCTCGCGTCCGCGGGAAGATCCACGAAAACCTGTAGAGCGCTCCGTCATCGGTATCGGAATAGGCTTCGAGGCCCCGCATCAGGCATGCGGCAAACGTCGACTTCGCGCTCCCGTTTGGGCCGTGCAAGAGGACCAGCCTGTTCGCGCGCCCCTCCCGCTCGAATCCGTCGAGCACGCGATAAAATGCTTCCTGCGTCGCCTCGTGACCCGCCAAGCGGTCGCGCATCTTGAGCTCGGCCTGGTGCCCGCTGTTTTCGGTACCAAAGTCCAGGTCGAAGACTTTCCAGCGTTTCACCGTTCCCGTGGGGCGCTCGACTCGATAAGCCCCGAAGAAGTCCATGCAGTCTTTGAGGTAGCGTGCCGCGTCGCGGGTATATCGACGGGGGTGTTCCTGAACGAGCTCGAGGTACTCCGCGAAGGAGAGGACCCTCTTCTGAGCCTCGAACCGCGCTTTGATCTCCCCACGGATCGTCTCCAACGCGGCCTTCGGTCCCCCCTCGCTCATATCATTGCACCTTGACTCGCATGGCGACCGTTCGGTTTTCGAGGACGCAGTTTTCGTCGGTGCACATCGCGAACGAAACGTCGCACTTCACCTCGTGGTCGCCAGCCTCCGTGGGCTCGAGAGCAGCCACGAACCGAGCTCTGTCTTCGTTGAGCTCTTTGGCGTCGCCTTTGATCAGCTCTCGTTGTTGGAGCCCCGCCCCAGGGCCTGCCTCGAGATCAATGCGGATCGGGTAGTCTTGATTGACGTGCCACTCGCCGCGACCCTCGATCTCGATCTGGACCTCGCCCGCCCTGCCGACCTCGTACTCTCGCTGAGTGGACGCGACTTCGAGGGTAAACGAGTCGGTCTCGAGGCGAGGGCCTGCCGGTTCTTTCGGTTTGGTGTCGGGCTGAGTGGGAGCGGCCTGATGATCGGCATGGGCGTGATGTTCGTGGGCCTTCGGGGTCGGGGCTTTGCTTTCGCAACCGCCGAGCGCGACGACTGAGATGACGCAGCAACAGATCACCGAAAACAGGGGCCACTTACACATTTGCATCACTCCTTACATAGTCTACGACGCGAGCTGAGGTTAGGTCGAACTCTCGGGTCATGGCCCTAGAACCTCGACTTGGGTTCGGTCATCCCCGGACGGGGGACTCAAGAAAAACACGACCTTGTCCCGAACCTCAGGAGAGTCGGGAGAAAGGTGCCATCGAGGCAGCGGCTGATCGGCTTCAGCATCGTTCTTCCACTTGACGAACGCGACGAAAGGGTCGCGAAGGAGTCGATCCTCGTTGACGCGCACGCTTTGAAAGCCGGGCTCGTCGTCGTGGGCGCGCAAGATGAGCTCTCGATTCGATCGACCCTTGAGCCCGTCGATCACTCTGGCCGTGAGCCGGTAGCTGGATCCTCGGCGGTCTTCATCGGAGCTCAGCGATTCGATCTTGATGACCGCGATGACATCCGCGCGCGTGACCCGGCGTTCGAACTTGCCCCGCCACTCACTCTCGACGATAGCGGGCTTGTCCACCAAGTCGACCGAGTTGTCGAACAAGAACTCGTCTTCGGCCGCGAACTCGACGGTCGGAACCGTCGACGAGCCCCTGGCGCACCCAAGCAGCGCGCACACGACCCCCATGGCGAGAACACGCATCAACATCAGCCTAGCACGCCCCAACCGAGGCGAGGGCCGCAGCGTCCAGGGGGGCTCCCCAGAGAGCCATCAAATCGTCTGGGAGCGGCGCGTGCAGCGTCACGCTGTCGCCCGTGCCCGGGTGTTCGAATGTGAGCTCGTAGGCATGAAGCGCTTGTCGGTGGTGGCCAAGCCGTTGGCAGAGCTCGTCCGTCATTCCGGCTTCGATGTATTCCAGGAAGGGCTGAACGCCTTCGGGGCCGTAAAGCTTGTCCCCGATGATCGGAAACCCAAGCGCGCTCAGGTGGACCCGAAGTTGATGCTGGCGGCCGCTCTCCGGCGCCAACGCGACGAGGGTGGCCTGGTCGTTTCGTGCCAAGACCCGAAACCGCGTGGCACAGGGATACCCTTCCCCGACGGGCGTCACTTCCATGAGAATGTGAAGCCCCTCTTTGGCTTGATCGATGGGAAGCTCGATGCGGCCTTCGTCCTGCGGGATAACACCCCGAACGATCGCCAAGTAGCGTTTGCTCACCCGTCGCTTCTCAAAAGCGTTCTTGAGCTCACGCTCGGCATCAGCGGTCCGCCCACAAAGCAGGAGGCCGCTCGTCTCACGGTCGAGGCGATGGGCGATCTGCGGAGCGTCTTTCCCGAAGCGCTCACGCAGCAGAAAGGTGAGCGTGTTCTTGTGATAGGTGGCGGATGGGTGGACCGGAAGCCCGGAAGGCTTATCGACGGCTAGGATTGCGGCGTCCTCGTATAGGACATCGAAGAAGAGCGGCACGCGTGGTTCTTCGAACTGCGGACGAACGAGGAGCACCGTCTCGCCGGTTCGCACGCGCTCGCTTGGGCGTCTGCGGGAGCCGTCTGCTCTATAGGCGCAGTTCCGGACGATCTCCTGGGCACGCGTCCTCGACAGGCGCGGGATTCGGGACTGCACGAAGCGGTCTAGGCGCTGGCCAGCGTGCTCGGGAGCGACGGGAAACGTGAGAAGGATCGAGGACGCATCGCAACCCGGCGGAAGCGGTACCTCGGGGCGCCTTCTACGCGGCCTTGACAACCTTACCCGAGCGAATGCACCGCGTGCAGGCAAACACCTTGCGCACACGGCCGCTGACCACAGCCCGCACCGACTGTAAGTTTGGCTGCTGCCACTTCCTCGTCTTGATGTTCGAGTGGCTCACCTTGTGGGCTTTGTGACGGCCCTTGCCGCAGTAGTCACATGTCTTGGCCATAAAAAGTTCTCGAGGCGACCGGCGATTTAGCACCGCCCGACCCACGTCGCAACAATCGGCCCTCGCGCGCGGACCCAAACGACGATAGAACCTAGGAGAATGCGGGTGGCTGGGGCGATCACTGGATTGTTGGTGCTCGGAACATTCGTCATTCCAGGCACTTACTCGCCGAAAGGAGATAGTTTCTCATTTCGCTCGGCTGGCGACCGGAGGGCCGTGGGGCAATCCCGCGCGGCCGGCGGGTCGGCGACCGTGGCCGGACGGGTCTTCGGGCCAGATGGCGCGCCCTTCGCGGGTGCCGAGGTTTCGCTCGCGGGAAGCGGCTTCTGGCCCGCACGATCCGTTCGAAGCGGTGCGGACGGACGCTTTCACTGGCCGGGCGTGCCGGCGGGCATCTACGAGCTTCGGGCGACCCATGGGGCGCTCGGATCGTCGCCCCTCGAGGGGCTGATCCTCGATCCTGGAGCGCGTCGGGTATTTGGGCTGCGCCTCGGCGAGGGATGGGAGCTTTCTGGTCAGGTAGTCGACGCGAGAACCGGCCGACCGATACGCGGGGCAAGGGTCAACGTCGCGACTGGGATCTTGGGTGCGCACTCGCGCGCGGTGGAAAGCGATGCACAAGGACGGTACGCGCTCTCCGGCATCGTCGGCGACAAGCCCAACCTTTACGTCGAAGCCGACGGCTATGTTCCATCCGGACCTCTCGCCGCTTCGGATGATGAGCCCGGGCTAGATGTGCGTCTCGAGCCAGCGGCAACGGTCGAGGGGTGGGTCGTCGACGGTCGTGGGCAGCCCATTCAGGGTGCAATCGTGCGGGCGTACGGGGGCGCCGGAACGAATCCCGGATCAGCGGTTGCACCGGATTCGCTCGGGGTGACCGCCGGACCGGTCCCCGCGATCTCCGCGGCTGGTTCCCGTCAGCTCGCGTTCGTGGACCACGTGTCCACGGGGGCCGACGGTGCGTTTCGCCTCTCCAAGTTGCGCTCGGGTCCCTATACCGCGATCGCGACGCACGACTCATACGCGCCCGGCGAGTCCGAAGAGATCCAAGTCCGGCCTGGAGCGACGGTTTCCGAAGTTCAGATCGTCATGTTTCGCGGTGCCGAGCTCCGCGGGCGAGTGCGCGACGCGCGAGGCGACGGGCTCGAGGGGATCCCGGTGGAACTGAGGCTTCCAAGCGAAGGGTTGCCGCGCATGACGGTCACCAGTGACGACGGCGCCTTCGCGTTTCGCGGAGTGCGGGGTGAGGTCACGGTGACGGCGGTTCCGTACGACTTGCCCCCAGCAAGCCAAACGGTGTCGATCGGCGACGCGCGACGAGCAGAAGTCGAGTTGGTCCTGTCCAGCTCCCTTCAGACGTTGCGTGGCAGGGTTTTCGATGAAGGCGGTTTCGGTGTCGAAGGCGCCCTGATCACCGTGACATCAGCGGGCGCGGCCGTCTCGGTCCGAAGGAGCGCCAAATCAGCCTCCGATGGTACGTTTGCGGTGCCTGCGCTGCCAGAGCCGCCATACGACCTTCAGATCGAGCACCCCTCCTACAGCGCGGCGCGACTCGAGGAAATCGAGGTCACCGAGGGCGTCTCCGTCGTGCTGAGCGCCGGCCTCACCTTGCATGGTCTGGTACTCGACGATTGGTCCGCCGACCCACTTCCGGGCGTCCGCGTGAAGCTTGAAGGCCCAACCAAGCTTTCCACCGAGACGGCGCGCGACGGCTGGTTCGTGTTTCGCCAGGCACCGGTCGGCATCTACGATCTCACGTTCGTTCACCCCGATTACGAGCCGCAGCACCAGCGAATCGAGGTGGAGCGACCCCTTTACGTCGACCGTCCCCAGGAACTCGCCGCCGTGCGCCTCCTCCCCGGGGGGACGATCGAAGGCGAAGTGCTCGACGCCTATGGGGAAGCGGTTGAGGGCGCGGAGGTGACTTGGAAGGACCCGCCAGACTGGAAGGCAGCCGTTTCGACCGACTCCCGAGGCCGGTTCCGACTTCGAGGTGTCAAACCGGGCTCGGTTTGGATCACGGCGCGTCACCCAAGCGCGGGGGAAGGCGAGTCTTCGGCGCCAGTGCTGGTGAGGCCGCAGGAAATCTCACCGGGTGCCTACGTTCGCCTCCCGGGGCGCCTAGAGCTGGACGAGTGACGAAGCCTGGATTTGCACGTACGGTCTGCGGAACGTGCCGAGCTCATGGCTTCGAAATCTTCGGGATGCCGGAGACATCTTAAAACGCGCCCGCAACCCTGCAGAGCTCGCCAAGGGCTTGATGCCAAAGCAGTGGCTCGCGCGACGGGTGCTCAATGCGGGGCAACGGCCTACGGGAACGGCCGTCGCCGGTGAGGTTGCCGAGGCGCTTCGGATGCTCCGAAACGAGCTCAAGGCCGAGGCTATCGATGATGCTGGCAAGGTGGACTACCGTAGGCTCGCGCACTCGACGACTCTTGCGCGAATGCAGGCGACGAGCTCGCTCCTTCGCCCGATCGATCTAGGTGAGCTTAGCGACGACGACCCCCGCACGGCGTTTTGGATCAACATCTATAATGTGCTCGCGATCCATGGCGTCCTCGCGCTGGAAATCCGCGAGTCCGTGATGGAGGTTCCGTCGTTCTTTGGGACGGTCGCCTACGACGTCGGAGGGTTCGTCCTGACGCTCGACGAGATCGAAAACGGGGTGCTGCGGCGAAATGCGCCCCACCCGGCGACCGGCTCACGCCCGTTTCCGCCCGGAGACCCACGCCTCTCTCTCTGCCCGTCGGAAGTCGACCCGAGAATTCACGCGGCGCTGGTATGCGCATCCACGAGCTGTCCCCCGGTCGCGTTCTACGATGCTGCCAAGCTCGACACTCAGCTCGACCTCGCCGCCTCGGGCTATGTCGCCGCCGATGTCGAGGTCGACGACACGAAACGGCTCGTTCGTTTGCCGATCACCTTTCGCTACTATCAAAGCGATTTCGGCGCGGCCGACGGGATCTGGGCGTTCTTGCTTCGCCATTCGACGGCCGAGCAGCGAAACGCCTTGCGAACAGCGTTCGATGCCGATTACGAGTTCGACTATCACCGCTACGACTGGTCGCTCAACTCGATCGTGTAAGACCAGGCTCGCCCCGCGGACGACGCGAAGCGTCGACTTCACGGGGACCAGCGGTCGCCTTCACGGGTGATTCGGCCCTCCCGTTCGAGCTTGATCAGGTGCGCCTCGAGCGACCGCAACGCCAATGGCCACAGCGCCTCGGGCGTGTCGTCGTAGGCACGAGCGACCAAGTCGCTCGGGCGCGCCGGCCCGCCATGGGCCTCGAGTGCCCCGAGGACCTTGCCCTCCCGCATCAGGCGGTGCGCGATGTAGAAGCTCAGAATCGCCTGCGGGTCTGCGATCAGGTCTCCGTGCGCCGGAAGCAGCGCCACGGGCTCGAGCGATGCCATCCGCCGAAGCGATTCGAGATAGAGGGTCATGTCTCCGTCGGTGGGCTCGACGATGATGGTCCCGACCGAAGCCACCATGTCGCCAGCGATCATGATCCCGCTCGCTTCGTCGACGAAGCACAGATGACCGGGCGCATGCCCGGGTGTGTGGACGGCGGTAAGTGCCGTCTTCGTCGGACCCCCGAGCTCGATGCGTTCACCGTCTTCGAGCAATCGATCGAGCTCCACGATCCCGCTCAACCGTTCGGCGGTCATCGCGTGCCCCCACAACGGCAGGCCAAGGCGCTCACAAAGCGCGACCGCCCCACCGATGTGGTCCGGGTGGTGGTGCGTCGCAAGGATCGCAACCGGTTCTACGCCCCGCCCGCGCGCACTCTCGACCCAATCGACCATCAAGTCTTGCTCGTCTTGGTAGGGCGTCGCCGGCTCGACGAGGACCGCTTGCCCCGTGCCGACGAGAAAGGTGTTGGTATGGGTCGCAGGAGGCAGGGTCGGTGTTCGCACGGCGAGCACGTCGATCGTCGGCGCGGCTGATTTCACCCGCGCGGCGAGGCCCATCTGCGACGACTCGGCCATCAGCCTTCGCTGGCTTGGGCCGGCTCGAGCTCGTCGTCTGGCACGATCGCGTGGATCATCGAGACAGGACCCCGTGGATAGAACCGATCGCGGGGCTCGGGAAGAAGACACTCGACGTGACCTTCGGGTCGAACGCTCGGGTCGCCCAGCTGATGCATGCACTCGCGAACGATTGCCTTCAGCGTCTCGAAGACACCCCACCCTTCACGAGCAGAGGCTTCGATCTCCGAAACTCCCTCGGGAACCCCGAGCGTTTCGCGCAGCTCACCGAAGTCCATGGTGCCGAGCAGGTCGCGCTTGTTGTACTGCACGACTAGAGGAACGCGATCCGGGTCGACTCCATGAAGGCGTAGGTTGTAGTCGAGGTTGCGGATGCTGAAGTTGTTGCCCTCGGTTGCAGCGACTTGGCTGTCGACCACGAGGACGACGCCGTCGACGTGACGGAGTACGAGCTGACGGGTGGAGTCCTGGGCGATCTGACCAGGCACCGACAGGATGTGGAGCCGCATGTCGTACCCTCGAAACGTGCCGAGCTGGATCGGCAAAAGATCGAGAAATAGAGTTCGCTCGGCATCGGTATGCACCGACACGAGCTTGCCGCGGTGCTCGGGGCGCGTGCGCTCGCAGATCGTTTCGATGTTGGTGGTTTTGCCGCCCAGACCCGCGCCGTAGTAGACGACCTTAAGGGTCACTTCACGTTGCGCGTGGTGGATCAGGGGCATGAGTGAGGGGTTACCTGTGTCGCCCGATGGCGTCAAGAAGCCGGCTAGGCGGGAGCCTGGAATCAGCCGGCATCCTCGCGCACTGCTTCGAACCGTTCCCAGCGACGAACCGCGGCCCGGGCGATCGCGTGTCGGGGCGCCGACAAACTCGGATCGCTTCGCACCATCCGGTTGGCCAGCTCGCCTGCCCGTCGAAGCAATGCTCCGTCCCTGGTGAGATTCGCGAACTGCAACCCACTCGTCCCGGATTGCCGATACCCGAAGAGGTGGCCGGGGCCCCGAAGCTCGAGGTCGGTTTCGGCCAGGCGAAAGCCGTCATCGCTTTCGCACAGAGCTTGCAGACGCGCCTCCGCGTCGGGTAGGAGCGGCTCGGTGTGGGTGAGGAGACACGCGCTCCGTTGTCCTGCGCGCCCGACTCGCCCGCGCAGCTGGTGGAGTTGCGCGAGTCCGAACCGATCGGCCTGCTCGACCACGATGATGTTCGCTGCAGGGACGTCGATCCCGACTTCGAGGACCGTGGTGCCCACCAGGACCTTCAACGCGCCCTCCGCGAACTCGCGCATGAGCATTCGGCGCTCGTCGCCCGAAAGCCGCCCGTGGATCTGACCCACCACTTCCGCGCCGAAGTGTTCCTTCATTTCTGCGTACGCATGGTCGACACCGACGAGCTCGTCGGAGGAGGAGATTGCGGGGCACACGACGTACGCCCTTCCATCCGCATCGAGGGCGCGGTCGAGTTGGCGCAAGACCTTGTGCCGGTTCTTGCGGGGGAGCATTCGCGTCGTGGCGGGAAGACGCCCCGGAGGCTTTGTGTCGATCGTGGTGAGGTCGAGGCCTGCGTAGAGCACGAGGGCGAGGCTTCGAGGAATCGGAGTTGCAGTCATGACCAGAAGGTGCGGTCGCCGCTTCGAGTCACGGGTGCCGAGGCGAAGACGTTGAGCCACCCCGAAGCGGTGCTGTTCGTCCACCACCACCAGGCCGAGATTGGCGAAACGGATTTCGCCGCTCAGGAGCGCGTGTGTGCCGACGATGACGTCGACCGCCCCGGTCGCCATTCGATCCAGCATCGCGCGACGCCGGTCGCCCGAAAGCGCACCCGTGAACACTCCGACGCGAAGCCCGAGCTTTTCAGCGGTGGGTTGCAGAGTGGCAGCGTGTTGATCCGCGAGAAGCTCCGTCGGCGCGAGAATCGTGGCTTGAGCCCCCCCGGCCACCACCTGTGCGCAGGCCACGAGCGCAACAGCGGTCTTGCCACAACCCACGTCGCCCTGAAGCAAACGTCGCATGGGTTCGTCTCGATTCAAGCTAGAGCTCAGGGCGGTAATGGCACCGCGTTGTGCGGTCGTGAGCTCGAAAGGAAATGCTGCGCATGCCTTGGAGACCGCTGGCTCGGGTTCGAAGGGCTGCGCGGTGCCGCCTCGCTCGCGGGCCCTGCGAAGGCGAAGCGCGAGCTCCCACAGCACGAGCTCTTCGAGCGCGAGGCGACGTTGTGCCGGGTGACTTCTCCCCGGGTGCCCTTCGACCACCGCGGGAGTCGGCACGTGTATCGACGCGAGCGCTTCGCCAATCGCGCCGATCCCGACTTCGGCGCGAAGCTCTTCGGGGATCAGATCCGGAACTTCGTGGGCGACCCGGTGGACGGCAGCGCGGACGGCCCGCCGTAACGTCTTGCGGCGGACGCCAGGGATCTCGGGATACCGAGGCTCGATCGACCCTGCTGCCCCCTCAGTGAGGACCTCTGGATGAGCGATGGTCGCGACCCCACGATACTCGTTTACGCAGCCTGCGACCCGCACCGCGCCACCGACCTCGAAGCGCTGCGAGAGCCCAGGCACGGCGCGAAACCAGACGACCTTGAGCTCTCGGTAACCCGCACCCTCGTTAGGCGCCTCGTCTGGCTCGAGGCGAGCTTCGAAGCCCATGTGGCTACCGCGCGGAAACCTCCGCGTCGCGCGCACTTTTCCTTCGACCACCGCATACTCACCCACTTGGAGCTCGTGGATCGGAGTCGGGTGACGCTGGTCATCGTACGCCTTCGGCATCAACCAAAGCAGATCGGCGACGGTCTGGTAGCCACGCTCGCGAAGGGCGGCCCCCGTACGCGGCCCGATGCCCGGGAGTGATTCGATCGGGTGCTCTAGAGGAGAAGGCACGTCAGGGCAGCCTTTCCGCGAGACCCCGTCAGCTCCACCGGACGTCGCTGACCTCGTAGTTGCGAACGCCCCCAGGAGTCTCTACCTGCACCTCGTCACCCACCTCTTTACCGACGATGGCTCGGGCAACTGGAGAAGTGATCGAGATCTTGCCTTGCTTCAGGTCGGACTCTTCGGGTCCCACCAAGCGGTAGGTCACGACCTTGCCGCTATCCATGTCTTCGAGCTCGACGAATGCCCCGAACTTGACCCGGTCTCCGCCAAGAGTCGCCGGGTCGATCACCTCGGCGCGCGCCAGCTTGTCCTCGATCTCGGCGATTCGGGCTTCGCACATGCCCTGCTTGTCCTTCGCTGCGTGATATTCCGCGTTCTCCTTGAGATCGCCATGCTCACGGGCGATCCCGATCTCCTGGGAGATCTTGGGCCGCTCAGCCTTGAGGGCGTTGAGCTCCGCCGTGAGCGCAGCGTGCCCATCAGGTGTCATGGGAACTCTCTCCACCCCGTCCTCGTAAACTGAGCATCAAAATAAGGCAAGTCGATGGACGATCTCGCCTAACGGGCCTGCGTCGGCGGCGGTCGCACGCTGGCAAGCTTGGTCGTGCGGGCATGATACTCCTGCAACGAGCAAACCGAAAGCGGCCGAAGCTTTCGTGCTTCGATCGCGTCGACTGCCGCTACCGCAGCGGCGATCGTCGTGAAATACGGCACGTCGCTCATGACGGTTTGCCGACGCATCGATCGGCTGTCGCGAATCGCTCGTGCGCCCTCGGTCGTGTTGAAAACGAGACAGATGTCACCGTTCTGAAGGTGGTCGACGATGTGGGGGCGTCCCTCTCCGACTTTGTGCACGAGCTCCGCCGCGACGCCAGCACGCTGCAACCGGTCACGGGTGCCTGCTGTGGCAATGATTTCGAAACCTAGCTCCGCGAGGCGGCGCGCGAGGTCGGCCGCGGCGGGCTTGTCGTCATCCTTGACGCTAATGAAGACCTTTCCGTCGGTCGGAAGCTCCAAATAGGCCGAGAGCAACGCTTTATAGAAAGCGTCGGGGAAATTGTCCGCGATCCCCATCACCTCGCCGGTCGATCGCATCTCGGGGGTCAGAATCGTATCGACGCCCGGGAATTTGCTGAATGGAAAGACCGACTCTTTCACTGCAATGTGGTGGGTCACGATCTCGCGGGTGTAGTCGAGCTCGCGAAGCGTCGCCCCAGCCATGACCTTCGCGGCGATCTTGGCGAGCGGTACCCCTATGGTCTTGCTGATGAACGGAATCGTTCGGGACGCTCTCGGGTTTACCTCGATGACGTACACCGCGCTCCCCCGAACGGCGAACTGAACATTCATCAGCCCGACGACCCCGAGCTCGAGCGCTAACGCCCTGGTCGAGGAACGAAGTGTCGCGAGCACCTCCGGTGGCAACGCGTGTGCGGGAAGCGCCATCGACGAGTCGCCGGAGTGAATCCCGGCTTCCTCGATGTGCTGCAAAAGACCGCCGATGACGACCTCCTCACCGTCCGAAACGCAATCTACATCGACTTCGATGGCGTCCTTCAGAAACTCATCGACGAGGATGGTCTGGGTCTCGGCATCCGATACCGCCTCGAGCGCGACGGTCATGTAACGGGCCAGCTCTTCACGTGAGTGGACGATCTCCATCGCCCGCCCCCCGAGAACGTAGCTAGGGCGAACCACGACCGGAAAACCGATCCTGTCGGCAACCGCATAGGCATCTTTGGTCCCCTTGGCGATCCCGCCTCGCGGCCTTTTCAAACTCAGCTTGGTGAGCAACTCGTCGAACCGCTCCCGATCTTCGGCACGGTCGATCGCGTCAGCGGAGGTGCCTAGTATGGGGACTCCCGCACGCGCGAGGGGAACGGCGAGTTTGAGTGGCGTCTGGCCGCCAAACTGTACGATCACCCCGTCGGGCTTTTCGATGTCGACGATGTGCATGACGTCTTCGTAGGTCAGCGGCTCGAAGTAGAGGCGGTCGGAGGTGTCGTAGTCCGTCGACACCGTCTCCGGGTTGCAGTTGACCATGATGGTTTCGAACCCGACCTCTTTGAGCGCAAACGACGCGTGAACGCAACAATAGTCGAACTCGATGCCCTGGCCGATTCGGTTGGGACCGCCACCGAGGATCATGACCTTCCTTTTGCCCGGGCTTACCTTCGCCTCGCTGTCGAGCCCCCAGGTCGAATACATGTATGGAGTGAGCGATGGGAACTCCGCGGCGCAGGTGTCGACGCGCGAGAAGACTGGCGCGACACCATGGTCAGCGCGCATTCTTCGAACCTCGCCGGGAGTCTCCCCGCGCAGAGCGGCAATCTGCCGGTCGCTGAAGCCGAGCTCCTTGGCGTGGCGGAGCATATCCGGTGAAAGCGCGACGCCGTCGGTGTCGCCAAGAACCCCCTCGAAGGCGATGATCTGACGCATTTGCTCGAGGAACCACTTGTCGATGTCGGTCGCCTGGTGAATGTCGTCGATCGTGAGCCCCACGCGCAAACCATCGGCGATGTACCAGATCCGGTCCGCCAATGGCGTATGGATGACTTCCCGGATCGCCTCCCGGAGCTCCGTTTCGGTGGCATCCGGAAGGTCCTGCAACATGGGTTTTGCTTGGTTGATCGCTTCCCCGGTTTCGCGCAAGCGCCTGACCTGCGCCGCAAGGTCCCGATACTCGACCTTGCCCAGAAGCGAGGTCAGCCCGTCACGTCCGATTTCGAGCGACCGAGTCGCTTTCTGCAGAGACTCCTTGAAGGTCCGGCCTATCGCCATCGCCTCTCCGACCGACTTCATTTGAGTCGTCAGACGTGGGTCGGCGCCGGCGAATTTCTCGAAGGCGAAGCGCGGCACTTTGGTCACCACGTAGTCGATGGTGGGCTCGAACGCCGAGCTCGTGTCGGTGATGTCGTTGCGTAGCTCGTCCAAGCGGTAACCGACGGCAAGCTTGGCGGCGATCTTTGCGATCGGATACCCGGTGGCTTTGGAGGCAAGCGCGCTCGAGCGGGACACGCGAGGGTTCATCTCGATGACGATGACCCGGCCGTCCTGCGGGTTGATCGAGAATTGAATGTTGGAGCCGCCCGTATCGACGCCGATCTCGGTAATGATGTCGCGCGCTGCGTTTCGAAGGCGCTGGTATTCACGATCGGTGAGGGTCATTGCCGGGGCTACCGTGATCGAGTCGCCAGTATGGACCCCCATCGGGTCGAAGTTCTCGATGGTGCAGATGACGGCGAAGTTGTCCGCGTGGTCGCGAATGACCTCGAGCTCGTATTCCTTCCAGCCGAGAAGGCTCTCTTCGATGAGGCACTCGTGGATCGGGCTGCACTGGAACGCCCACCGAATCGCACTGTCGAACTCGGCGCGGTTGTACGCCACACCGCCCCCGGAGCCCCCGAGCGTCAGGGAAGGCCTCAGGATGACCGGAAAGCCGATGCGGTCGGCGATGTCGTTGGCGTCCTCGATGGTGCGCGCAACCTCTGCCCGGGCGCTCTCGAGCCCGATCTTGTCCATCGCAGCCTTGAAGAGATCTCTCTCCTCGGCCTTGCGAATCGCGTCGACTCGCGCGCCTATCAACTCGACGCCGTGTTTGTCGAGGATGCCTCGGCTCGCGAGCTCGAGGGTGAGGTTGAGCGCCGTCTGGCCGCCCAAGGTAGGAAGCACCGCATCCGGTTTCTCACGTTCGATGATCGCTTCGAGCACCTCAGGGGTGAGCGGCTCGACGTAGGTGCGGTCGGCGAACTCCGGATCGGTCATGATCGTCGCCGGATTCGAGTTCACCAGGACGACCCGGTACCCCTCCTCTTGGAGGGCCTTGGCACCCTGGGTCCCGGAGTAGTCGAACTCGCACGCTTGCCCGATCACGATCGGCCCCGACCCTATGAGAAGGATGCTCTTGATATCGTCGCGTCGGGGCATGGAGGTCGGTTCAGCGAAAGCGTTCGCGCGGGCTTACCAGAGCCCCTTGCAGGTCGCAAACCCAGGCCGAAGGGCGTCCTATACGAGCGACGAAAGACCAGCGATCAACTCGTCACCCCGTTCCCCCCGCGGATCGAGCCGGACGCGACGCGCCTGGTCGGAGGCGATCTCCAGCTCTACCCAGAGGGAGGCACGGCTTGCCACCGATGGGAACTTGCGGCCCCATTCCACAAAGAGGACAGCGCCTTCTTCGAGCAGCTCGTCGATCCCTAGCTCCTCGAGCTCCGCGTCTTTGGTAAGCCGATAGAAGTCGGCATGCGCAATCGGAAGTCGTCCCTGATACTGGTGCACCAACGCAAACGTCGGGCTCGTGATGGCGGTGTCGGCTGGCACCCCGAGCGCGTGGATCGCCCCGCGCGCAAACGTCGTCTTCCCGGCCCCGAGCTCGCCCTCGAGGCCGATGAGATCGCCAGGCGCAAGCGCATCCGCCAGCGCGGCCGCAAGCGCCAGCGTCTCCCCTTCGTCGTTTAACACCAGCTCAAGCACGCCCAAGCCCTGTCACGCCTCCAGCGTCAATGCCCCGCTAACTCCGTGTCTTTGAATTTCTCGGCCCATTCGTACCACTCGGTTATGTATCCGTCGATGATGTTCAGACGCTGGCCTTTGTTCGCATTGGATGCTCCGGTACCGTAGGCAGTCCATCTGTTGCCATCCTGATCCGCCAGGTGCAGCTGCTCATCCTCCTCGTCCCAGTCGAAGTTCAGCACGCGTCCGCCCACGCGTCTGTCGAAACCCACGACGTGGAACCGATTTCGCGTGATGAGCACAATCGGCAAGCCGGCGAACTCGGTTTGCACCAGGCCGCCCCGATCTCGCAGGTACTCAAGCGGATACGCGACGGGCCGAATGGCCTCGCCATCCTCGACGGGCGGAATCAAGCCGTACACCATCTCCCAAGGCGACATCCAATCGAGCAGCGGGTTCTCGGAAAGCTCATAACCATCAATCGCCCCCGCTACTGGACCCGCGTTGGCGTGCCCGTGAGGCCGTGCCCTGATCTCCGCGCTGCCGGTGGTCACGAGGGTCTCGGGATGCTGCGTCAGCCAGTCATTCCAGGTTGTCAGGAAGGATGGCAGCCGCTTCATACGAGCTCCCTCAAGCTTGCCCTCATGCGCGGCCCCCAGAAATGGATACCAGCGCGAATTGGTTTCCCGGTCGCAACCGATCCACGACCCTTTAGCTACCCCACACATGAAAAAGGTCAGCATTGGGCCCCCTGCCGGTTCACTCTCATCACCGCGGAAACGCGCTACAGCCTCGAAAACCGCACTTCCGGAGCACGCTTCGCAGAAGGTCACCAAAACCGGGATGCACGGAATATCCTTTTCCTTTCCGTACACCCCCGGCGGTGCATCGCTGCAAACCGTGTCATTGACGATGTGATACGCGCGCAGCAGCCACCAGGGATACGCGCGCGCCCGATCGTCGATCAGGGTCCCGATAACCAGATCATCGTCCTTCATGAAAGACGCTTCAGTGCCGGGGATCATGCCCGGATTGTTGAGCGGAAGCCCCCAAGTGCGCCTGAAGAGCTGCCAACTGTAATTCTGTCGACCCCCATCACGCTTCGAGCAGCTCCCATCTCTACAGGCAACAACGAATATCGCGCAAACTAGTAACAACAGTATGCGTTTCATGGTGGGGTGATGATATCCTCTGCCGTGTCCTAATCCGTCACATTTGCAAACCTGCCAACGCGATAGGTGTGGCCGGCTCGAAAATCACCCCGCAACGTGGAGGTTTCGCCGGTGGACCAGTGCACATCGACCCGTTCCACGGATTCGTAGTTACCCAATCCGAAATGCACGCGGTAGGAATCGAACGAGAGATATCCACCACCGGCTTTCAGTTCGCGGACCTGTCTGCGGGACTGTTCGTCGCCGTAGTAAATGATCACCTTATTACCGACTCCGTGAACGTTGGCGACCTCGTCATTGAACTCGAACACGATAGCATTGCCGGTCTGGGAAGCATTCTCATATATCCAGACAGGGCCATCCTCCGATTCTACCACTATGTCCAGATCGCCATCGTTATCGAAATCGATGTATACGTAACTCCCCGCCGCGAAGAAATGGGTGAGGCCGAACTCTCGGGTCTCATCGACAAATCTCGTACCGCGATCATTGTGAAAAAACACGTTGGACTCGTGGGTCCTGCGAAGTGCTGTGCCGTTTGCCACGTAAAGATCGAGCCACTCGTCGTTGTCGAGATCGGCGAATTTCGCGTTCCATGTCCAGCCACCGACATCAACGCCCCATGCCTCCGATCGATTCACGAACCGATTTGACTCGCGGAACAAGAGGAAGTTCCGTCCCATTACTTGAGGTATTCCGTTTTCTCTCATATCCCGCAACGCGGATTCTTTGTTCCTCCGCTCTTCACTGATCGCAACTCGACACGTGTAGGCGGCGTGGTCCCACCTCGGCGGAAAAGCATCACACAGGGATTCATCACGTTTCTTGTTCGTCGCGTAGGTCAATAGCGCGGCGGCGATGCACTGATCCCTGTCGTAAGAAGACGCCAATCGCATACAGTCCGTGGCATTCCCGGTTCTACTCGCCTGCAAGACCCTGCGACGAACTACCCACCTCCGGCGGCAAAATCTGCGCCAGTCGTCGTCGTCGTGGCCGTCGCACAATTTCTTCACCGGGGTCGTGAATTGCTTTTTCGACTGCCCTTCCCGGTTACCTGTGATCTGTCCGATGTACATCTCGGGCACCAGGTCATTATTGATGTCACCGGTATCGATGCTCATCGTGTGGAACGTCGTATGAGGAATCATGCCGTCGCGCTTGATCAGATGCAGCTCGCCCCCGACCGTGCCCATGTAGAAGTAATCCGTCACCGTGTAGTCGTTGCCCACGGCGATGTCCAAAAGGCCATCGAAGTTCAGATCTGCAACCAGCGTACTCAGGGTGCGTCCGGGCAACGCGGGCAGAGGATCCGCCCGAAATCCACCGTGATCCCCCTTGCGATAGTCGTTCCATATCACGGTGTTGCGCGACGACTCCGGGGGAACCCAGGGATGTGATGTCGACGTCGTGTTTCCCACCACCGTGTCCAGATCCCCATCGCGGTCTAGATCCCCGAAACCGAAGGACTTGACGATCGGAGTCGTCGTCGCGGGCGCCGTGCGATATCCTGTCTGCTGGAAACGCCCCGCATCATTAAAAACGATGTGGTTACCGCCGTGAAATCCCGAGACGATCATATCGAGCCAGCCGTCGTTGTTGAGATCGGCAAGCGCCGCAAGCGTGGCATCGAGCGATTCCAGTGCCGGTACGTCCACGCGCTCTCGGTTGAAGGCCATCCCCCCCACGTTCATAAACACTAGAGGTCCTTCGGCTGTCGCAATGACCAGGTCCACCCAGCCGTCACGGTTCACGTCTCCCGCGCTGAGGGAACGATACTCGAATCCGCGGAAAACCTTGCTATTGGGCCTCACTAGCCCGAATTCTTCTCCAGAGTGGCGTATGAAGATCCGAGCACCAGCGGGTGAACGTGACTCGAACGGTCTCATCTCAACGAAGATACCCGGCGGCAAGTCGATCGAGGCCGTGGTCCATACCGCCGTCTTGGAAATCCCTGGCGCCGACGCGCCGATTGATTTTGCGTACTGCCTGAAAGTCTGAGGGGACGGGTCAGGCGCCTCGCTTTTCGAAAAGGTGTTCAGTATAAACTTTTCCTGTCGCGCACTGTTCCAATTGTCATAGTAATGTGCGCCTACACCGCCCGACGCGCCCAACGCCGCAAGCGACAGCGTGAGTGCACCTGCCAGACGCCAGGACATGAAACGCCCCACGATGAAGAATGAGTACACGCTGAAAACGCCGAGCGTGAACAACAGCACCATGACATAGCCGAGGGGCAGTCCCGCGCCGTCAAGTATCGCTGCCACCACGACGTCGAAAGCGATCGGAACCGGCAGAAAGATTCCCAGACAGGCAACGGCGATCATCGCCAACCACATGCGCATCCCCAAACCCGGTGGCAGCAATTCCGCAAGTTTCTCCCACGGCAGCACATTGACCACCAGTGCACCCAGAAACCCGGCCAGCAACATCAGAGGAACGGTGTAGCGAGCAATGAACCAAAGATTTCTGCCGTAGGTCTTTACCAGCCATTTCCCGGCCTCCAACCAGGAAGATGGTGCAACCGGATCGACCTCCTCCAACACCGTGGGCAGCTTGATCATGCCGTGTACTTTTCCGACTCCCTCCCCGAATCGTCCCTCGTCAACGGGGACGTAACGGGTGATCAGAGGGATCAGCACGATCAAGGCCACGAAGGTCATGACAATTTTCGCGATCGCAAGATGCAGCGGGAACAGCGAAAAAAGCATCGTCAGTACGACGAAGTTCAGCGTTGGGCTACTGATCATGGCAGCGAGAGCGGTTTCGACGGTCGCGCCGGCTGAGCTCAGTCCACAGGCGATCGGCGCCGCACAGTTCACGCAGACTCCCAGCGGCGCACCAAGCACGGTGCCAGCCAGGCTGTTGCTCAGGCGTCCTCCGAAGTTGAAACTCCTGAACAATGATATGAATGTCATGAGGGCTGCGGCTATCAACACACCAAACGTCATCCCCTGCTTGTTGGTGTTCACCCAGTTGACGGTGCTGTACAACACCTTCAGCAGGAACGGAGCATCAGCTTGCTTTGGCACCAGCGCACCAAAGCTCAAACCGTCTTCGAGCAGCGCGGTATCTCCCATGACCGCTTTCTCATTCAACGCAGGCACCCTGCTTCCTATCCAGAAATTCAAGGCGATAACCAGGCACAATCCCAGTGCGAGAATCGCTCGCTTGTCTTTAAGCAGATCGCCCACGTGGTAATGGCACAATATAGAAGGTTTTGACGGGAGGAACACACGAACGTTAGAGCAACCCTGCCCTCTACCGCTAGACTGGATGGGCCTGTTGGACGTACTCCAGCGCCTGGCCCACCGGGAGAACTCGGCAGTTCGACCGCACTGCCGTGCGAACGGCGAACTCGAGCAATTGCGGTGTGCATCCGAACGCGTTCGGGTGCGGAATGACCGAATGGCTATAGAAAACGAGCCACCCGGCGTCTCGTTCCGCGCGCTCGATGAGGCTAGCGACTTTGCGCTCCGTCAGTTTCCACGAATATAGTGGCACCGCTTTGACGAGTGATCTGTCGACGGTCCGAGTGTTGATACCGCCAAGAACTCCACGGCAAGAAGCGAACAACTCCGCACAGGCGCGCTTCACGCGCGTGTTCAAGCACCCGTATGGATAGGCAAAGCTCTGAAGCGGCCTCTCGAGCCCGAGCTCGGAAAAGAACTGTCTGTTCTTCTCGAGATCTGCCCTCACCTCGTCGATCGAAATCTGTTGGTAGTTGAGATGACCGTAGCCGTGCGATCCGAGCTCGTGCTCACCACCCATGAGAGACCGCAAATCATCCCAGTCGTGGAAGGGTTCGCCGCCGTCGACCAGCTTTTGCGTGAAACCGCCGCTGATGTAATAGGTACCTGCGACGTCGAGGCTTTCCAGGATGCCGCGACCTTTTCGGCAGCCACTTTGGGGAACGTCATCGAAGGAGAAGGAGACGACGCCTGTCGGGTTCGACATGCGAATTCGGCTGGCCGCCGCCACTCTAGCCACGCGGCGCTCGAATCTCTGCCGCAGGGTTCTCACTTCGAGGTGTCTAGCAACTCGAAAGAAGCGACGCCACGTGGACTCTTCGCGCTACGGTTTACGGACGAGTCGTCGACGCGGAACAATTAGCTTGGCCGGGTGGGCTTACGGTCTGCTAAATCAATTACGATCGGGCACCGATGAAGGTTGCATACTTCACAAATTACTATCCGGCCGTTAGCCACACCTTCATCCGAAGAGAAATCGCAGGACTCGAGGCAAAGGGCGCCGAAATTCATCGCTTCTCCGTTCGCCGATACCCTGGGGAATTAGTCGATCCGGACGACATTGCGGAAGCGAAGCGCACCACCGTCATTCTTGACGACGGGACACTTGCACTTGTGCAGACGGCGCTTGGCGTCGCGATTGGCAGGCCGGTTCGCTTCGGGAAAGCGCTGCTGGCGTCGATACGGATGGGGCTGCGCTCAGATCGGGGCCTGCTTCGAAACCTCGCTTACCTCTTGATTGCGTGCAGGCTCCTGTTGCTTCTCACACGAAGCGGATGTCGTCACCTGCACGTCCACTTCGGCACCAACCCCACCGCCGTCGCATATCTATGTGGTATTCTTGGCGGGCCTCCATACAGTTTCACCGTCCACGGACCTGATGAGTTCGACAGGCCGTGGGCGCTCAGCCTCACGGAGAAAATCGAGGGCGCCGCGTTCGTCGTCGCGATCAGCAGCTTCGGAAGAAGTCAGCTCTATCGACAATGCAGCCTGGAGCATTGGCCCAAAATCAAGATCGTGCGATGCGGCGTCGACCAGGGATTCATCGATGCGAATACGCCACCGATCGCAGACCGCCCTCGCTTGGTTTGTGTGGGAAGGCTGTGCGCGCAGAAGGGTCAGCTGCTCCTCGTCCAGGCCACTGCCAGACTCCGCGACGCAGGCGTTACCCTCGAGCTCATCCTCGTCGGCGACGGCGAGATGCGACCTGAGGTCGAGGCACTGGTTCGAGAGCACCGGCTCGAAGACGTCGTCAAGATAACCGGTTGGGCATCGGGCGACGAAGTCCGGAACTACCTGTCGTCCTCGCGTGCATTGGTCTTGCCGAGCTTCGCCGAGGGTCTGCCGGTGGTCATCATGGAGGCGCTCGCCCTCGGACGACCGGTTCTCACGACCTACGTTGCGGGGATCCCCGAGCTCGTAGAACCGAATCGTTGTGGGTGGCTTGTTCCCGCGGGGTCGGTCGACGTGCTCGCTGACGCGATGAGGGAGGTGCTGACGACTCCGGTCTCACGGCTCACCGAGCTCGGCCAGGAAGGACGTCGCAGGGTTCTTGCACTCCACGACCCGCGCACGGCGACCAGACTGCTCTTTGAAGAGCTGAAAAGAAGCTTGGAGTCGAGCGCGCTATGACCGTCAACGCCCTGGGCACAATCGTTGCCATTGCTGCGGTCGTCCTCCTCATTCCTTCGCTGACTGTCTTTGTCGAGTGCGTCGCAAGCGTGTTTGTGACTAGCGGGCGGTGCATCGCACGGCCGAGCGGAGTTTCCGCAGCCGTTCTGATCCCGGCCCACGATGAGGAGAACATCGTCGGCGTCACGGTCGAGTCTGTTCGCCAACAGCTAATTGCTTCGGATCGCATCTTGGTCGTCGCGGACAACTGCCAGGATGGCACTGCGCGAGTCGCATCCGGGGCCGGAGCGGAAGCCGTCGAGCGCCGCGACCCCGACAAGCGCGGGAAAGGTTACGCGCTTGCGTTCGGCCTGGAGCACCTCGCGACCGACCCGCGCGACGTGCTGATCGTCGTCGATGCGGACTGCTCGCTCACGCCTGGTTCGGTCGACGCGTTGGTCGAAGGCGCGACGCGTCTTGGACGGCCCGTACAAGCGGACAACGTATCCCAGGCCACCGATCCCTCTGTTGTCGGCAGGATTTCGACCTTTGCAATGCTGATCCGCAACCGCGTGCGCCCTCGGGGTCTGCTCAGGCTTGGGTTGCCATGCCACCTCATGGGCACCGGGATGGCATTTCCATGGGATGTGATTCACACGGCGCCGCGAGTCGGCGCAGAGCTCGCGGAGGACCTCGTGATGGGCATTGAGCTCGCCATGCGCGGCTACGAGCCGGCACTGTGCATTCAAGCAAGCGTTCGAAGCGAGCTTCCGTCCGAACCGAGCGCCGCTCTTCAGCAACGAGGCCGTTGGGAACGCGGCCACGTCGACACGTTGCTCCAGCACGGCCCCCGCCTCGTCTGGGCAGGAATAGCAAGGCGTCGACCCTCACTCGTATTCGCAGGGGCCGATCTGATGGTGCCGCCACTCGCGATGCTCGTCGGTTCGCTGAGCTTCCTGCTCACCATCGCAGCCGTCGTGTTCGCGTTCGGAGGTCCCATCAATCCCCTCGCGCTTTCCGGAGCTTCGCTCGCTCTGGTCGTTCTCGGCGTGATGATAGGTTGGGCCCGCTACGGCCGCAAAGTCCTCCCCTTTCGATACCTGCTTCTTGCGCCACTCTATATGCTCTGGAAGATGCCTCTCTATTTGTCGTTTGTCACCGGAGGACGCGAGAGGGACTGGAAGCGTACACCACGAAACTGAGGTCGGATTAGGAAGCCGCGACAAAGTCCACCGCCTCCGCGATCAACGCTTGATCCCGAAGCAAGGACCGGTGCCCGAGCCCCGAAGTCGTGATCAGACGGGAGCCACTCCAGGCCCGCGCTGTTTCCACGGAGTCTGTATATGGTATCTCGGTATCCCTGGGGTCGTGGAACAGCAGCGCGGGGATGTCGAGTTGCGGCGCGATTTCGTCCAACGCGGAGTCAAGCCACACCCTGGGGCCGAACAACTCGTCCATGCGAGCCACGAGCTCGTCCTCTACGGCATCGCCGAGATTCCTACGCGCGACAAACCTGTGCAGGGCTTCTCGCAGCTTGCAGATGGGACACAACAGCACGATTCGATCGACGACCACCCCACGGCTGACGGCCATCGCTGCGCTGGCAGCGCCCATCGAGTGCGCAATGATCGCATGGACCGGCGCCAAGCGTTGCGCAGCAGTCTCTACCACCTCGGAGAACTCGAACAAGTTCGAAAGATCCCCGGCGCTTCGGCCGTGCGCCGGCGCGTCCACTGCGACGGCCCGGAAACCGGCCTCGACAAGCGGCTGAACGAAGGAGCTGAAATGCGACGCGCGGCTGCCCCACCCGTGCATCAGCAAGACCGTTGGGCCGCTGCCCCAAGCGTACGCGGAGAGCGGCAGGTCTCCATGAGTGATCGTGAATTGCTCCGCCGTGCTCAGAAACCGCTGCTCACGAACGCTTTCCTGACTCCTGGGGGGCGGAGTGAACCATTGGCGCCACGCCTCTTCGACAGACACGCCGCTCGAGCCACCGGCCGGCGTGGCGACCGACCTTGGAACGGCTGAGCCCCTGCCCTTCTTTGGGGAGGCGGGTCGGCTCACGTGGTGCGTCCCTCGGCGCGAGAGGGTTGGGCGAGCTTGGCAGCGATCTCCTCGGCGCTGGGCTCTCGCACCTTCCACGCCAAACCGAAGGTCTTCATGAGCGTGATGAACCCGCCCGCAACGTCGACCTCCCACCACTTCAATCCGAGGTAGGCCGATCGGGGAAAGGCGTGGTGATTGTTCTGTAAGGACGAGCCGAAAGAGGGTAGCGCGAGCCAGAGGTTATTGGCGCTGTAGTCCCCGGTGTCGAAGGGGCTGGCGCCAAAGCGGTGCGCAAACGACGCAACGCTCCAGGTCGTGTGGTGGACGAGAAACATCCGTACCATTCCCCCCCAGAGGAAACCGCTCAGCGCGCCTACCCAGGTCCCGGTCGCTACCCAACCGATGACCGTCGGAATAACGAGACCCGCCACGACAATCATGCCGTACATGTCGTTGATCTTCCTCAGTGCCGGGTCTTTGTTGATGTCCCTCGCGAACAGCGTGCAGTTCGTCACATCGCCCATCAGCATGTGACCGATGTGGGCATGCCACAGTCCTACCATCGGCCCGAGCTTCTGCGGTTTCCCCTCCTTGTGGCGAACGCGGGGAGAGTGTGGATCGTCGCCAGTGTCGCTGTGGGCATGGTGCCGGCGGTGATCCGCAACCCAGTGCAGCAAGCGACCTTCGGCCGCCATCGACCCCAGGACCGCGAGGAGGTTCCGCATCCACCGATGCGTTTGGAAGGCCCTGTGTGCAAGGCTGCGATGAAGCCCGACCTCGATTCCGAAGGTCGTCAGCGCGAAGCCCCCGACCATGAGGCCGATCTCGAGCGCCCCGAAGCCTGTTACTGGGATCAACGCAACTGCCGCCACCGTGCCCAGAAAGGGCGCCCAGACGGTCGCCAGCGCGATTCTTCTGTGGCGCGGTCGAAGTGCCGCATCGCGTATTACGAGAGGCGGGCGTTTGCGTACGTCCGCCGACCGACTTTGGTTCGTCTCAGGCATGTTGAACCCTCTTGCGTCTGCTTTCGATCTGTTCTTTTGAGGGCACATTCACGTTCCAGGCCAGCCCGAGCCACCGGAACAGTCTGATGAACGCCATGCCGACGTCGGGTTGATACCACCGGAATCCGAGCAGTGCTGAGCGCGGGAAGGCGTGGTGATTGTTCTGGTAGGCCGACCCGAAGGTGGGAACGGCGAACACCGGGTTGTTCGTGCTGAAGTCTTTGTTGTCGTAGGGCTGGCCCCCATACATGTGACTGAATGAACCGTTCGCGTAGTAAATGTGGTGGACGACAAACATCCTCACGAATCCGCCCCACAGTAGACCGCTCAGCGCTCCGAGCCAGGTTCCCGAGATCACACCACCGAGCACGGTTGGAATCAGGAGTCCGACGACGATCCAGAACCTGTAGGAACGGTTGATCCTGGAGATCATGGGATCCCGGATCATGTCTCTCGCGAAAAGCGTACAGTTCGTGGGGAGTCCCTCGTACATGTTGCCGACTTGCGCGTACCACAGGCCCTTCGATCGGCCCATCCTCTCGCCTCCCTTCTTGCCGATGCGGTAGTGCGGCGAGTGGGGATCCTCGGGCGTGTCGCTATGAACGTGGTGGCGTCTGTGCGTGGCCACCCAATAGACGGGACCGCCCTGGGCCGCCATGCAGCCGGCGACGGCGAGAAAGTAACGAAGCCAGGGCTTCGACTCGAAAGCTTTGTGGGACAGCTGCCGGTGGAAGCTGACCTCGACGCCCGCCATCGTGAGCACGTACATCCCGATCAGGAGACCGATCTCGAGAGCTCCGATTCCCCAGATGAAGGCGGTCGCGATGGCGATCACGGTGCCGATCGTCGGAACCCAAAGCGTGATCAAACCGAGCCGCCTCTTTGCGGCCATGACCGGCTCCGACTCGATGATCGGTGAGGGCTTCTTCCGTGCTGCCGCGGGCGCCGCTTGGGTTGCAGAATTCGTCACCGTGCCTCTTCGCGGAGATGCTCGACGAGGTGCGCCGCCAACGCGTCCACCGTGGTGAACTCGGAGGCCAGCGCCGCATCCAGCTTGATGCCCAACCAGTCGCCGAGATCCCCGCTCATGCCGGCCGCGGCGGTGGAATCGAGGCCGTATGCCTCAAACGACGTTGCGGTGTCGATCTCCTTCGGATCCATGCCCAACAGGTCGCCGAGATACAACACCATCCAATCTCGAATCTCTTCCGCCGTCGGTGTAGCCATCGTTTCAACTCTCTCCAGGCGTCTGCACTCGGTGACTTGCGTGTCTGGCTCCAGCGCGCTGACGATCGACCACCCCGGTTGACTGGATCTCGGGGTAGACCATCGGAAGCGTCCCGTTGAGGTATTGCTCACACGACGCCCTGCGACGGACTTTGCCGCTCGATGTCTTCGGAAGCGTGCCGGGGTGGATCAGCACCAGGTCGTGGACCCGAAGACCGTGCTGTCGCACAACTGCCGCGCGCACGGCCAGCGACAGCGCCTCAGCCGCCTGTGATCCCTCGCTCGCGAGAGCCGCGGCGCCCTTGCGGTCGATTTCCTGGATCACGACCAGCCTATCGTCTTCTCCGTTCGCCTCGAGGGCCACCGCGGCCCCACACCCCGGTCGAAGAAATGGGTGACTGAGACCGACGGTCCATTCGATGTCCTGCGGGTAGTGATTGCGGCCGCGGATGATGATCAGGTCCTTGAGCCGCCCGGTTACGAATAGCTGGCCATCTCGCACAAACCCGAGGTCTCCCGTCCGCAGGAACGGTCCTTCTCCAGTGTCCGCCAGGTGTGCATGGAAGGTCGCTTCGGACAGCCCGGGTTGATTCTCGTATCCCTGGGCCACGCTTTTCCCTGAGATCCAGATCTCACCGATCTCGTCCGGCTCACAAGCGACCGACGTTGCCGGGTTGACCGCGATCACCTTCAGGCCCTTCCATGGTCGGCCGCAACCGACGAGGCGCCGACAGCCACTCGGATCGTCACCAGCCTCGGCTACACGTCGCCTGTTGAGGGCCATACCGTCGAACGTCGAAGTGACCGGAGGTGCGTCCGAGAGGCCACCTGTTACGAATAGGGTGGCCTCGGCCAGCCCGTAACAGGGGTAGAAAGCCGCCTCTCGAAAGCCGTAGGGCCGGAAAGCCTGTGCGAAGCGCTCCATGGTTTCGGGTCGGATCGGCTCCGCGCCGTTGTAGGCGACCTTCCAACTGCCGAGGTCCAGACCTTCCCGCCGTTCCTCGGGAACCCGCTTGACGCAAAGCTCGTAGGCGAAATTCGGTGCGCCGCTCGTCGTGCCACCGTAGCGTGAGATCGCTCGAAGCCAGCGTACGGGCTTCTGTGCAAAGGCTTCCGGTGCCATGAGGGTGCATGGGATGCCGAGATAAAGCGGTTGGAGCACATTGCCGATCAGCCCCATGTCATGGTGCAGGGGGAGCCATCCGACGAACACGGTCTCGTCACTATGGCCGAAGGCCTCGGCGATCATACTCTGATTCTCGAGAAGGTTGCCGTGGGTGGCCGCCACGCCCTTGGGCGATCCGGTCGAGCCCGACGTGTACTGCAGCAACGCCAGGGTCTCGCCGGAGACGTCGGGCTCCTGCCACCGCTCGGCGAGAGCCGAGGGGAGAGAGTCGGTTGAGAAACATCGAAGCGTGCCCAGCACGGAATCCTCGCGGCAACGAATGTGGGCGTCTTCCAGCAGGGTCTCGGTCGTGAGCACCATGGTCGCCTGCGAGTCCAATGCGATCCGATGGAGTTTGGACAATCCCTGGTTGCGGCGCGGTGCGCTGACGGGAACAGGAGTGACCCCGCCATAGAGACAGCCCACGAACGCCGAGATGAAGTCGAGCCCCGACCCGTAGAGCAGCAGAGCGCGACCGCCTGACAGGCCCGAGGCCTGCAACTGCGCGGCGATCGTGCGCGCTTCGAGATCGAGCTGCGAGAAGGTCAGAGTGCGGTCCTCAACCTCTCCGTCCCTCAACCAGCGATACGCAAGCTCTGGCCCGCGAACGCTGGCATGGTGGCGACAGAGTTCTACCAACGTCTGAAACGGCGCCGCCGGGTCCGCCTCTCGGCTCACGCCAGTTCTCCTTCTTTTCGACAAATGCGACCCAAAAAAAGTGTCCCCGATGATACGGTCCAATCCAGACAGGCACAAGAGGTTTGTCGGCTTCTGCCAAGGCAAGCAGCCGCCCTGACGACACTGCGCCCGGATCATTCGGTTGTGTGTGTGTTAGCTTTTCACACGCGTCATGACGGAGTCGAAAGAAGCGGTCTTGCGGATCGCGAACCTGAGCGATGGGCAACGGGTGACCCTTCTGCTGAAGAGCCTGGGACTCAAGATCGCTACCGAACCGGAAGCCGTCCGTCGTCGTTGGGAAGGACTCTGGAAGAACAACCCCGCGCTCGCGATGGATCGGCCGTCGCCGCCGCTGGGGTGGGTGCTCGAGGCGGACGAGGAGATCGTTGGGTTCTTCGGCAGTATTCCCATTCGGTACCGGTTTGGGGATCGTGAGCTTCTCGTCGGCGTCGGTACGGCCTGGGCGGTCCTGAAGCCCTTCCGAAGACAAACAGGCGAGCTCTCGGGGGCCTACTTCGATCAGACCGAGGTCGATCTGCTCATGGGAACCACTGGGATCCCTGCCAGCGGCCGCATTTACTTGAGCAACTCCGGCTCGGCCTTGCCGCACCCTGACTGGGATCGAGTGCCCCACTGGGTTCTCGACGAGACGGCATTCATGCGTGCGGCCCTGCGTAAGGGCAAGGTTCCCTCGGGAGTCGCGAGCGTCGGGGCGGCCGTGCTGTCGCCGTTCCTGAGTGCCGCTGTTGCCGTGGGCCGTCGTCGACCGGGCCGGCTACACGCCGGAATCGAACCGGAGTCGATCGCGATCGAAAACGTGGGCGATGAGTTCGACGATCTGTGGAGACGCAAGCTTGCCGAAGGTCATCGGCTCTACGCCGGTCGCGCCTCGGAGGACATCCGGTGGCACTTCGAACCGCGAGATGGCGCGCGCGCGGTCACGATGCTGTGCGGCCGCAGAGACGGGCGCCTCGAAGGCTATCTCGTCTGGGAGCGAAAGGAGAACTATCTCATCAGTGGACTGACCGGCGCGAGAATCGTCGACATGTTGGTGGCGTCGAATGACGAACGTGTCATCGATGCTCTCGTGGCGGCCGCCTACGAGTCCGCGCGCGAACAAGGCTGCCACGTTCTCGAAATGAAGGGCTTCCCCCGCGAGATTCGCTCGCAGGTGGAGGGGAGCCGAGTCTTTTCCAAAAAGCTCACCCCGAACTCTTTCTGCTTCAGGGCGCAGTCCAGCGAGCTGCACTCGGCACTACAGCATGAGGACACGTGGTACCCCACCCTCTACGACGGCGACGGCAGTCTCGATTGAGACTCTCGCACCCGGGTTGATCATGAAGTCGAGATGTCACGGGATGTGGAGGAAGGTGTGAGAACTGTCGGCCTGACTCCGGCAGCTACTTCACCGAGAAGCCGTACCACACCTGTCCTTGGCTGGTCGTGCCCCAGCCGGCGTTCGTGCCCTGCACGTCCGGAGAAGCGCCGAGGCTGAATGCGTATTGGCCTGGGGGCAGCTCGACCGCCGACGTGACCTTGTAGCAGCCTTTGCTGATCTTCTCGAACTTCAACTCGATCGAGCTGTCTTTGGAGTTCTTGTCCTTGGTGCCGCCCCAGTTGTTCATGCCCCCAACCGCAAGCTCCCGGTATTGTTTCTTCGTAACGAGCGCGTACAGCTTGATCTGTTGGCGGGGATGAACCGCCTCGTTGACAGGCCTAAAGGCGAAGGACGGGGGAGCCTTCGATGCCTTGATGGCGATCTTGGCGTTTGCGTTGTTCAATCGAATGCTGCTGTCCCAGCCCCTGTAGAGCCCCTTCTTCTCTTGTTTGACAGCGGCGTCTTCCAAACCGAGCTCGATGCCAGCGGTACCGCCCTTGATGATGGCGTTGACCGAGTTGGCGAACTCTGGACAAACATCTTGCGCACTCGCCGTCGCAGACGAGAGGACGAGCACCGTGATGACTAGTGAGGGTTTCATAGGCGCCTCCGTACCTCGGATCAGTATACGAACGCAGCCGCGATTACAACTCGCGTGTAGATAGCGTGCCAGCGTCAGTGCCAGTGTCAGTGCCAGCGCCCGTGGCAGTGTCAGTGCCAGCGCGGGCGCCCGGCGCCCCTGCTACACCTTGATCTGGATGCCCAGCGTCTCGCGCAGTCTGAAATAGCTCTCGGAGATGCTGTATAGGACGATCTCTTTGACCTTGTCCCGCGGTGGAAGATCGGCGGTCGACTCGGACGCGATTTGCTGCGTCATCCGCACGGCGGTGTCGACGTCGTCGCACAGAAGCAGGCCGGCCCGAAGCGAGGTGATCTCCGTCGCCTGCATCCAACGCTTGATGTCTGCCTTGCCTCCGGCTTCCAAGAACTTTCGCACGACCTTTTTGAGGACGTCCAGGTGAGCCTGATTGATGTGGCGTGCCAGCTGCTTGGCGGTCGAGTCCACGGCTGGGTCGGCCTCGCCCATGCCGACGACACGCATCGCTGCCAAGAGGAGCGTACGAAGCTCGGTATGCGATTTGTACATCGTCCGAATGAAGTGCTCCCCGCGGTAGTAGGAGAGGTGTCGGCCGCACACGAAGGCGAGGTCGACTGGACGGTACCCCGACAGAAGCGTGTACCCGGTGATGATGGCTGGCGGGTTGCTTCGCGCCTCGTCTCGAAGCGCGCCCGAGAGCTCTTTCTGAATGAAGAGGCGAACTGGGATAGTGATGTTCAAGACGTCCTGCGCGAGCTTGAACTGCCGTGCGAGCGCGAGGCTCGGGTTGGCGAGATCTTCGGGCTTACGCTTGTGCAGGTTGAGCTTCTTGTCCGTCCAGGCCATCGACGCGCGCACCGCCGGAGCGATGACCTCCATGATCTTGGAGATGTAGATATCCTGGTCCGGGTGCATGAGATCTTTGACCCACGCCTCGTTGCTGACTCGCGCCCTCGGCTGGATCTCTCGGTCCTGCCGGTACTGCTGGAAGAACTTCTGCTGCTCCTCGTCCGCTTTGGCAAAATAGGTCAGCGTTCGCGCGATACACCATGCCTTGTCGTACGCGCGTGCATCGAAGTAGAGCTTGTAGAGCGCTCGATACGACTCGAGTCGATTCGGGTCGTGCCCAAGCAACCATTGGTGCTCCGCGATAGCCTCCGTCGTCTTGTCCGGCATCGTCGCGTAGAGCTCGGCGAGAATCTGGTGCTCGGTGGCGTCGTCCGGCTTGAGCGCCGCCGCCATCCTGAAGGACTCGGCTGCCGCGTCGAAATTGCGCTGACGGTCCCTGTAGATGATGCCGAGTGTATGCCAGAGGTTGTGCTCGAGGTCGGTATTGCCTTGGTTGATGATGCGGTGAAGCATCTTGCGGTAGGCGCGCTCGAGCGCCTTCCAGTCCTTACGACCATTCAGAAGCTTGTTGACCGCCTCGAAGGGCTTGAGCTGCGTGCTGTCGAGGTCGAGTGCCTCGTTGAACTTCTCGAGCGCAGCATCCTCGTCCTCGAGCTTGTCGCGAAGGATGACGCCCACGGTATATGCGTACTTGGCCTTGGCCTCATCACGCGCCTCGAGAGAGCTGACGCGCTCGATGACATCGATCGCCTCGGACCAACGCTGGGCAGCCTGGTATGTGCCGAGCAACTTGTGAAGCACCACGTGGTTATCGGGGTCGAGGTCGAGCGACTCCGTGAAGGCCTCTGCTGCCGCGTCTGGTGAGCCGAGCTTGTCCTGCCAAAGGTCGCCGAGCTCTACGAGCAGTTTGGCGCGGGCGGTGGGTTCATCGGTGACATCCAGAATGCGCTTCTTGTACTCGACCACCGACTCCCAATCGCTTTCGCGAGCTTGAAGGTCGACCATCGCCTCGAGTGCAGGCACGTAGTGCGTGTCCTCTTCGAGAGCCTTGTCGAACATGTTGCGCGCCTTCTTGTCCTCGCCCTGCTCACGCTTGATGACGCCAAGCCGGTATAAGATCTCGGTGATCTCGTCCCTGCCGAGGGAATCGCGGTGTTGGACCAACAGCACTTGGTGGTATTTGAACGCGTCTTCCCATCGCTCCGCACGGAAGTAGCTTCCAGCAAGGCCCTTGATCGTCGCCGTGCCATCGGCATCGAGAGCGTGCGCGCGTTCATAGGCCGCCACCGCGGCGTCCGCGCGACCGAGGTTCGTCGCCGTCTCGCCCAACAAGGAAGCCAGGCGGTGCTGCTCGTCTCGTTCGCGCTTATCCGAACGCTTGACGAGCACCTCGAGAAGCGGGAACGCCTCTTCGTAGCGACCCTGGGCCACATAAAAGTCGACCAACGGGAGAAGCGCGTCCTCGTTGTCCGGGTCGAAGGCATGTGCCGACTCGAAGGCATCGACGGCTCCGGCCTCGTCGTCGAGGCGCTCGGCGCGAATACAGCCGAGGTCTACCAATCGCGCCGCTTTGACGCGCTCGTTGTCGGTCTGCTCGACCTCCAGGCCGAGCGTCTTCGTCGCGGCGATCCAGTCGCCCGAGTCGATGTGGATGCGCCGCATGGCTTCGAGCGACGGCAGGTCCCCCGGATCCAAATCGACCGCGCCCTGGAAGTGCTCGAGCGCCGACGCGCGGTCCCCGAGCTCCTGGTCGAGGATGCGACCCATTCGGTGCTTGAGAGACACTTGCTCGTCGACCTCGTCCACGACGCGAACCAACTGGCCCATCATGTCGAGCGCCGCCGAATGGTCACCCTTGCGCTCATAGAGCTTCGTGAGCGCCTGGAGGCTGAGAATGTCTTGGTCGTCGAGGTTCAGGGCGTTGAGATAGCTGTCGATCGCTTGCTCGGCGTCGCCCTTGTGCGCGCCATACACCTGCCCGAGCGCGCGGAAGATCTCAATCCGTCGTTCTTGGTCCACCGTCGCACTCGCGTGGCGGTCATAGGTCCGCACCAGGTCGTCCCACCGCTGCGTCAACCGATAGAGGTCTTCGAGCTTGCAGAGGGCTTCGTCGTGCAGCGGGTCGATATCGAGCACCTGTTCGAGGCGCTCGACGGCGTTCTCGGGCTTGCGAAACTCCTCTTCCCACATGCGGGCCAGACGAACCAGGATGTCGATCCGCTCCCGCTCGGTCGCCACCACTTCGTACTGGCGTTCCAGAATACCGACGAGGTCCTGATAGCGCTCGGCTTGCTGATAGAGCCGCTCGAGCCCGCGAAGTGCAGTCAGATTCGAAGGTGCCAGCTCGGCCGCCTTCTCGAAATTCTCGATGGCTGCCTTTTGGTCGTCGAAGCGCTCCTCGTATGCCTCCGCGACCTGCAGGAGCGCCGCCACGACGCTATCGACGTCTTCGACAGCCTCGGCCTTGCGCTCGAGGATGTTGAGCAGCTTGTTGGAGCGCCCATCCTCGCGGTAGATGCGCTCGAGCGCCTCGAGAGCGCCCACGTGCCTCTCCTTGAGGTGAAGCGCGCGCCGATAGTAGTCCTCCGCCTCTTGTCGCATTCCAAAGCGGTCCTCGGCGAGATCACCCATGCGCACGTAGGTATTGGCCTTGACGTCGTCATCGTTGGTGAGCTCGACCAGCTTGGCGAGGACTTGAGCGAGATTGTCCCACTGCTGGGTCGTCTCGTAGAGGTCGCCGAGTTGCCACCACGCCTTGGCGTTGCTCGGGTCGAGCGCTCGAATCTGCTCGTAGTACGGAATCGCGTACTCGGGATGACCGAGGTCTTGGCCGTACCACTTGGCGCAGCAGAGGCAGATGGCGATCTGGGTGGCTGGGTCCTCCACCTCTTGGAGAGTCTGGTTGGAGGAGCTGAGAAGCTCGTTCCACTTGTCGGTCGAGGCTGTGACGCGCTCGAGGTCGAGGATGGTGTCCCGCTTGCTGTAGTCCTCGGTCCAAGCGATGTAGAGCGTATGATAGGCCTGCTCACCATCTTCGAGTTTTTCTTCGTAAACCCGCGCAGCTGCTCGCAAAAGCTCGATGCGCTCGTCGCGGTCGTCCGTCGCTTCGATCCGCGTGACGTAGAGGTCGATCAGCTCATCCCAGCGCTCGGCTTCTTTGTGGAGCGCCTGGAGCTCGGAAAAGGCGTACTCGTGCATCGGGTCGACATCGAGGATGCGACCGAAGGCGCCCGCAGCACGGTCCTTGTCGCCAACCTCGGTCTCCCAGAGCTCGGTGACGGCGAGGAGCTGCCGCACCTGGTCGTGCGGGTCTGTGAGCGCCTGAGCGCGCTGCTCCATCACGCCGATGGCTTCCTCCCAGTCCCGCTCTTCACGATGGATGAGCTCGAGAGAGTCGAGCGCCTCGAAAAAGGTCGGGTCGACTGTCAGCACGTTGCGGTATGCCTCGACGGCGTCCCCTGGCTGCTGTAGCTCGGCACGGTAGATGTGACCGAGCTGCATGTAGACATTGACGAGATCCGAGTCTTCGAGGGTCGCAGCGCCGACGTCGATGATGCGATGTAGAGTGTCCGCGCGTTCGCGAGACTGCCCGCTCGCGCGGAGAATCTCTGCAATGCTGAAGAGCGCGTAGGTGTTTCCCGGGTCTACGTCGAGGACCCGCTCCCAGTTTTCGATCGCATTGCGCTCGCGCTCGAGCTTCTCGTACCAAACCCGCGCCAAGTCGGAATAGACCTGAATGCGGAAGGAGTCGTCCTCGGCGATGGACGCCTCACGTTCTAGAACGTCGACTAAATCTCTCCAATTGCCCTGTGACGCGAAGATGTCGCCGAGTGCGTTGAGCGCCTCCGCATCCTCTCCCCGAAGGTCGAGAACCCGCTGCCAGAGCCCAATCGCCCGCTCCGGATCCCGCAGGCGATTCGATGAGAGTCGGGCCATCCGCGCGAAAACGTCCGCCTGCTGCGAGTCGCCCAGCGCAATACTCAGCTCCTTTTCGAAGGCGGCAAACAGCTCGGGCCACCGCTCGAGCTTCGCATAGATCGCCTGAAGAGCCTGAATGGTCTCGGCGTGCTCCGAATCGTAATCGTTGAGCAGCTTGGTGAAGACCTCGATCGCTCGTTCCGTACAACCGAGCTTGGTCTCGAGCTCGCGGCCCAATCGATAGTGAAGCTCGATCAGCTCGGAGGTGTTGTTGGACCCGTCGATTCGCTTGCGAAGCACCTCTGCCAGTGCCTGATGCGCCTTGTGCTGCGAGTAGATGCGGTCGAGGGCTTTGAGGGCCGCCTCATCATGATCGTCGACGCCCAGCACGAAGCGATAGGTCGCCTCGGCTCGCTGCACGTCGTCGAGTTGCTCTTCGTAGACCCGCGCGAGCCGGCGACCGAGCTCCGCTTTGCTGAGCGGGTCACCCGTGTGCTGAATGCCATTGGCATAGGTATTCGCCAACTGACTCCACCCGTCGACGATGGCCGATAGGCGCTCTGCCTCGCCCAGCGAATGATCGTGACTCGGATCCTCGAGCACCGCTTTTTGCATCCACTGGAAGGCGCGACCGTGGTCGTCGGCCTTGTCCTCCGCGATTTCGGCGAGTCGATGCATCATGACGACGCGTTCGATCGGATCGCTCTGGTGCTCTACTTGAACCTCTTGGATGGACAGCAAGCGGTCCCAGTTGCCCTGCATTCTGTACAGCGGCTCGAGCACCTCACCGATCTGCAGCGGGCGTACGCCACCTGCGAAGAGATCTTCGAGGGCCGAGACAGCCGGCGAGTACTCGGGCGCAGCAGCGATGATCTCGCGATACTGTTCGATTGCCGAATCGACGTTGCCGATCCGGTTCTGGTAAATCTGTCCCGTTCGGAACTGCAGGTTGAGCACATCCTCAGGGGTGGTCGCGATAGCCGCCTCTTTCTTGAGGGTCGCTGCGAGGTCGTCCCAGCGCTCGGTCTGCTCATAGAGGCGATCCAGCGCTTCGATGGCTGCGACGTCCCCTGCATCGATGTCGACGACGAGCTGATATCGCTCGATCGCGGCGTCCACGTCATCGAGCTGAACCTCGTTGATCATCGCCGAGCGCTTTGCGAGGTGAACGATGTCTTCGGGCGTGTCCTCCCGATGGCGCTCGACCTCGGCATCGTACCGAGAAGCCACCTCGCGCCAACTGCCCGTTTGCTCCGCCAGCCTCTCGAGCGACGAAAGTGTCATGTCGTTTCGGACATCGAGCGGCAACGCGCGCGCGAACGCCCCGAAGGCCGAAGGCGGATCCTCGAGCTGAACCTCGTAGATCTCCGCCAGTTGATGGAGCATTTCGACCCGATCGGCCGGGTCTTCGGTATGCCGGACCTGTACCTCACGCGCTTCGACGAGCTTTTGAAACTCCCCGCCCTCGCGGTACACACGCTCGAGCACTTCAGCTGCTGCCAGCGGCTCGACTGCATCCCTGGTCATCGTCGTCAACGACTCGAGGGTCGGTTGGTGGTCCGAGGCCACGCTGAGAATGTCACAATAGATCTCGATCGCCTGCGCGGGGTCGTCGAGGTGACGCCGCCAGAGCTCGCCGATACGGAAGCGAATTTCTAACCGCTCCGCCTCGTCGACCATGAGGTCCGATTGGCGCTCGAGCACCTGAAGCAAGTCTCGCCACTGCCCAGTCTGCTCGAAAAGCCCGTCGAGCCGGCCCAATGCGCTCAAGTCGTCCGGGTCGATCGCGAGAACGCGCTGGTACGCTTCGATCGCCCTCTCCGAGTCCTCGAGCTGATCTTCGTGGACGCGGCCGATGGCGGTGAAGAGCTGCTTGCGCACTTCGGCATCCGTGATGACCTCGGACTTGCGCTCGTACGTCGCGAGCAGCTCCTCCCACTTGCCAAGCCGCATCTGAAGCTCGATGAGCCGGTCGAGTGATTCGATATCGTCCGGGTCGACCTCGAGCACCTGCCGATGGACAGCCATCGCGTCCGTGGGCTTGTCGAGAATGTCCTCGTAGATCGCCGCGGCTTTGATCAACTGTTCACGCTGGTCGGCTGGCGATGGGAGCATTCGCGCTTTGCGACGATAGATCGAGGCGAGGTCCTCGTACCGCTCCGTCTGTTGGAACAGGCGCTCGAGAGCATCGGCCGAATGATGATGCTCCTCGTCGAGCTGCAGCACCTTCTGATAGTGCTCGACGGCGCGATCGACTTGTCCAAGCTCGTTTTCTCGGATCTCCGCGGCTCGCAACAAGAACCCCACGGCAAGCTCGGGATCGTCGAGAGTGGCGACCACTTGCTCGTAGACGCTCGCCAGCGCATCACCTCCGCCGACGGCTGCGCTCAAGCGCTCGAGCTCCTCGCGTGTCTGCGGGTGGCCTGGGTCCGCCCGGAACGCCCGCGCGAAGCTCTCGAAGGCCCCGTGGAGATCGCTGACCGAGAACTCCTGGAGCTTGGCGATCTCGTGGAACAGCTCCACGCGTCGCTCCGGCGCGGTCGCGTGGTGCGCTTGAATCTCGTACACGTCGACCAATCGCGCCGCAGCGCCCACCTCTTTGTAGATCGGCTCGAGAATGTCTGCGACCGTGGCCTGGTGCTCGGCGGACTCCAGCAGTCGTTCGAGGGCCCCCAAAGCGGCGGGATTGCTAGCGTCGTTGGCTAGCACATCGCGGTAGATCTCGATGGCGGAAACGGTCGAATCCATCCGTTGCTCTCGCAGGTCCGCAAGTCGCAACAGGAGCGCGGTCTGCTCGTGCGCGTCGTCGGTCATCGCCAGCTGCCGCTCGACATTGTCGGCGAGGTCGGTCCAGTTGCCCTGGCGAGCCAGGAGGTCGTCCAGAGCGCCCAGTGCCCGTCGACTCGACGGGTCGAGCTCGAGGATCTCGTTTTGAAGCCGGATCGCCTGCTCGGCGTCTTCGAGCAGGTCGGCCTGGATCCTCGCCATCTCGGCGAGCACGCCGATCTTGTCGTCGGGATCCGCCGTTGCCTCGACACGCATCCGTAGAATTCCCACCAGCTCGTGCCAGCGCTGTGCGCCCCGATAGAGCCCCTCGAGGGCGTCGAGAACCTCGAAGTCGCTGGGGTCGGCCTCGAGCACCTTGCGGTACGCCGCGACCGAAGCGTCCATGTCCTGAAGCTGGGTGTCGTGGATTTGAGCGGTCTTGATCCACAGCGAACGGCTGAGGGACGCGTCATCCACGCTAGCTGCGAGATCGCCGGTGAGCTCGGCTAGCGTCGAAAATCGCTCATGTTCGCTCGCTAACATTTCGATGCGATTCAAGGTGTCGGCGTCCGACGGTTGCTCTCGAAACGCCTCGCAAAGAGACGAGAAGCCTCGATCGGCATCTCCGATGTGCTGGAAATACGTGTCGGCCACCCGAGTGAGCAGCTCGCGTCGCCGCCGGGGCTCGTTGCTGAAGCGATGTTGGACGCGGAGCGCGTTGACGTAGGCCCCCCAGTCGCCACTCAGCTCGTAGACGGGCTCGAGGACACACGAGGCCTCCGCCGCTACCTCATCGTGGCCGAGGAGCTCTTCGAGTCGCTCTTTTGCACCGTCGTGTTCCTCGATGAGCGACAGCACCTCACGATAGAGGTCCACCGCACGGGACTTGTCGTCGAGCCGGGTATCGCAAACCCGACCCAGCCGGAACTTCAGCGCCGCAAGCTCTTCTTCGGATTCAGGGCCGGCCTCGATCCGACGCTCGAGGAGCTGCGCGAGCCCCTGCCAACGGGACTCTGTCTCGTAAAGCTGCTCGAGATGGCGGCAGGCATCGGCTTGTTCGACCCCGTACTCGTCGATGATGCCCTCGAAACAGGCGATGGCCTCTTCGGTGTCATTCAGCGCATCGGCCCAGAGCTCCGCGCGCCGGTAGGCGATCTCGAGCCGCGCTTCGGGTTCTTCCTCGAGCTCGATGCGCCGCGCGTAGATCGCGAGAAGGTCGCGATACCGTTCGGTCTGGAAGTAGAGGTCGCCCAGCGCGGTAATCGCGGCCAGGTTGTCGCTCTCGAGGTCGTATACCAGCCGGAACTGTTCGACCGCATCGTCGATGCGCTCGAGCGCGGCCAAGGTCTGGCCGTAACTCAGGCGTATCGGCACCGCCTGGTGCGGATCTGCCACCGCTTCGATCGCCGACTCGTAGCCTGACACGAGGCGGTCCCAACCGTTCATCTCGCCCGCCAACCGCTCGGCATGAACGCGAGCCTCCTCCATCGAAGGCGCCAGCGCGAATGCCTCGAGATAGCGCTCGAACGCTGTTTCGGGCTGGCGAAGTCGCTCCTCGAAGACGAGTCCGATCTTGCCCAGAAGCTCGACCTTGGATTCGGTATCGGTCGCGTTTGCCAACCGAATTTCCAGGACCGAAACCAACTTCCGAGCGTCATGCGCCTCCTCGTAGATCGGCGTCAGCGCCTCGGCGGCTTGGACGTTGCTCGGATCGGCCGCGAGGATCTTCTCATAGACCCGCGCTGCACGATCGCGTTTGTTTTTCTTGTCTTCCCAAAGGCGCGCCGCGCGAAACAACAGCGGAATCCGATCTTCGGAAGACGTCTCCTGCGCTTCGGCCTGTCGCTCGACGATGCGGATCAGCTCGTCCCACTTTTCGTTTTGGGCGTAGAACATTTCGAGCTCGTCCCACGCTCCAAGCGAGACGTAACGACGCTTCAGCTGCTCTTGCGCTCGACGATCTGACGGATCGAGCTCGAGCAGCTTCTTGAACGCGTTGATGGCTCCTTCGTCGTTGCCGACCTTGTCCGCGTAGATCATCCCGAGCTTTTGAAGCTGCTGCTTCATCTGCACGACGTCGGTATCGCTCTCGATCAGCGTCTCCAGGACGTGGGCGAGCGGCTCCCATTGACGGGCGCGCTCATAAAGCTGTGCGAGGTTACTAAGCGCGTTCGGGTTTTGCGGGTCTCCGTCGAGGACCTTCTGCCAGAGCTCGATGCACACGTCGGGCTTGCGCAGTCGCTGTGTCGCGAGCTCGGCCATCTCGGCATATCGAATGAGCTGGTCGTCCTCGGGCAGCAGCTCCACTTCCCGCTGCATCGTGCGAATGAGCTTTTCCCAGTCGCGGCGCTTCTCATACATCTGCTTGAGACGCCCGAGCGCATCGACGTCGTTGGAATCGAGCTCGAGAAGCCGCTCGAAACACTTGATCGCCTCTGCCTGGTTGCTTGAACGCTCGAGGTAGAGGGTGCCCGCTTGTCGGAAGAGCTGCGCTTTTTCGTCTTTGTCGACGACGAGCTCGGCCTTTTTGAGGATGGACCGGATCATGTCCGACCATCGCTTCTGTTGTTCGAACTTCGCGATGGCGTCGTCGAGCTTTTCGAGCTCTGCGACCTGATCCCGAGTCAGCTCCAGAACCTCATCCCCCGATTCGTGTTCTTCCGACATGTTGCCTCAGCCCCCCTACGGCGATTCGGTCCTCAACTCTGCGAGACGGTCTTTTGCCGCTTTGACGTAGTTTTCCGGCGCTTCGGCCCCCGCCATCATCACGTACTTGGTAAGATAGCGCTTCGCCTCCTCGTCGTTGTTTTGAAGGGCATAAGTCCAGCCTAACGCGAAGAGCGCATCCGGCATGCCTGGCACGATGCCAAGCGCCGCCTGGAACTCCGCGACCGCGTCGTCGAACTTGCGCTGCTGCTGGTAGACGGTTCCGAGCAGATGATGGATGTTCGCTTCTTCCTCGGTGCCGGCCATCGCGACCTTGAGCGCCTCGCGCAACACCTGGGCAGCGTTGTCCGGATAGCGCAGGTCAGCGTACAAGCGACCGAGAGCCGAGTATGACGGGAGGAACCGCGGACCTGTTTTGATGGCGTCCGTGTACTGGTAGAGCGCATTCTGCGGATCCTCGACCTCTTCGTAGACTCGGCCGAGCTTGAAGTGCGCCTTGAAGAGCGACGGGTCGAGCTCGAGCGCTTCTTTGAATGACGCCTCGGCAGCCTTCCAGTCCTCGAGCTCGATGAGCACGGTGCCGAGCTTTTCGTGATAGCCAGCCGTATCCGGTTTCGCGATGACGGCTCGCTCGAGCGCCTCGCGAGCTGCGGAGAAGTTTCGCTGCTCGATCTGGACGATGGCCAGGTTGAAGTAGGCCTGGTGGTTGGTTGGGTCTAGAGCTGCCGCCTTCTCGAGCATCTCCGCGGCTTCGCTATACCGCTTCAGCTGGGCCAGCTCGACCCCAGCGTTCATCTCGTTCATCGACTCCACGCGGGCGCGCGAACAGTTGCCGCCCATCAGGATTAGACCGGCCAGAACCAAGCCGATTTTGTGACCTCGCATGCGTGCCTCCTACGCTTGGAAATTCACAAGCACTTCAATCCTACAGCATTTGTCGTGCAGCCAACAACTCTAAACTAAGCTATTTTTCAGGCGTTTCCGCCTTTTTGGCGAAGCCGCAGACAGCCCCTCGGCCCTGAACGTGGGAACAGGGCTGGAAATCCGGGATATTAGAGGGAAAACGCGCTTTTCAGCTGGCGACTCGACCGTCACTGGCCTGCGGCGTCGAGAAGGAACGGATAGTTCACGACCACCACACCACCCCCGTCGGGGGCCGGGAAGGTCCACCTGCGAACCGCGCGCACGATGCAGCTCTCGACCGCCTCGTTGCGGAGGCTCGAGCTCGCCACCATCGCAGACTGGACGGAGCCGGTCGGCGAGATCACGAATCGCGTCGTGACCCGGCCCTGAAGGTCGGGGCGTGAGTTGAGCTGCTGCTCGTAACAGAACTTCACCTCATTGATGTGGCGTCGGACCACGCGTCGAATGACTTCCTTCGAGAGCGAGCCGCGAACCTCTGCGCCGCCACTGCGTACCTGGGGAACACCGGCCGATCGCCCGCGGAACCCGCCCGCGCCCCGGCCATAGCCACCCTCGCCTGCACCTCGGCCGCCGCCTCGGCCTATCGTGCCGAAGTTGCCCATGCCGATCGTGCCTTGGCCCAGGCCGCCACCACCTCGCCCAGTGCCTCTGAGACCGAGGCCGCCGAACCCGAAGTTCTGACCGATGTCGTCGCCCGTCATGGCGCCAAGCGCGCTCATCGGATCATTGCCGAGGGCAAAGTCGGCACCGTACGGCGATGTCGGAGCGTTGAATGAACCCTGCATGGCTGCCAGCGTCCCGATGATTCCAGCCGTCCTCGCTTCTTGCTCAGCTTGCTCGCGCGCCATCTGTGGGTCTGGGTTGTCCTCCGGTCCCTGGATGCCGTACTTGTTGCGGTTCTTTTCGGCCTTTTCGTCGCCCATCTGGCCCTGCTCGCCCTCGTGGGCCTTGCCTGTGCCGCCACCGGACGAATCCGCACCGTTGAGCCACTCGGGCTCTGGCTCTTCGAGCTCCTCAGGCTCCATCAAGAACTGGATCAGACGCGAATCGGTGCTGAGCAGATCGGAAGACAGGCCGCGGGGGCGCGGAGGCTGGAAGTAGAACATCGTCAACACAAGGCTCGCGAAGAGCGCTGCGCCAGCGACGTAGATCATCGGGCGGACGTCGATCTTGGCGTGGCCCGCAACCTTCTTGCCGGCCTTCACGTCTTTGACGATGAACGTGAAGTCGCGGTGCGTCATTCGAACCGCGCCGCCTTCGGGCACCGGGAATTCCGTCGCACCCGCCATCGCGCTGCTTGGGCGAAGCTCGCCTTGCCCCCGCATCAGGTCGAAGGAACGCGTCTGCTCACCGATTGTCGCTTCGCCCTTTGCACCTTCTGGAATGATCGCAGTGACGCCTTCGCCCTGTGCAAGACAAAGCGGCATCCGGTCGACTCCGATCGCATCGTGGCCGAGTATGAAGTCGACTTTTTCGCCATTGGGCTCGCCGACGTAGTAATCGCGCGCAGGCTTCAGGTAGTCGACGTTGAGGACGCTCTTGTCCCCCCAGAGCACCGACACCTCGATCGCGCGTTCATTGGTCTCGATCTCGTGCGAAGGCACGGCGCCGGTGGTCGCGATAAGGCGGTACTCATCCCCGTCTTCACCGACCGTATTGGCAAACGGCGTACGCGAGAGCCGCTTGGCCCCTACCTCGAACGGGTTGAACTTGGGGCCGGAGTCATCCTCTTCCTCTTGGACCACGGCTTTTTGTCGCGGCTCAGACTCCTCATCGACCATTGCGGTCATCGCATGCTCGTCGACGACCGGCGTCTGCCGCTCAGCACCCACCGCCATGGCGACAGGTGGGCTCGAGGCCATGGCCACTTTGCCCGTGATGATGTCGACGTGGATCCGCTTGTTGCCGATCTGAATGATGTCGCCGGTCTGGAGCTTGCGCTTGTTGACCTTGTCGCCGTTGACGAGAGTCCCCGAAGCGGAACCGAGGTCGATGATGTACACCTCCCCTGGCGCAGCGACCTCGATGACTGCGTGCATTCGGCTGACCTTGTCGTCCTCGAGACGAACGTCGCTCGTCTGCAGCCGACCGATCTTGATGATCTCTTGACTCAGCGTTTCAGTGCCAAGCAGCTCGTCCCCGTCATAGACGGAGAAAGCGACCGAAGTATTGTGACTCGAATCACTCACCCGAAACCCCCACTACAAATCTTCCACAGATTTCAGCATCTCGGGAATAAAATGCTCGCGAATCTGAATTAGCGATGCTCGGCGCCCACGACGCCGAACGATCAATTGCTCGCCATCGGGTCGAACCAAATCGCCAGTGACGAGGTCATCCTCGAAGTCATAGGTCGTCTCGGGTGCCGGCCCAGCCTGCGCCTGGACAACAGGCCCTGTTGCCACCGAGACTAAAGCCAATAATCCAATGAAAACAAGGGCATATAAAGCGAACTTCGAAATTGTATTGCTCATGTTTACCACCTAACCCGCGACCTGCATGGCCTCGATGGAGATGTTGATGTTCTGCATGCGTCCGGGTCGACACTTGGGTGCGCCGCGCTTCTTGCTCGGCCTCGGCCCGCATCGATTGTTCACATCGTCCACGCTCGAACGAAACTCGGGCTGGTTGCCGGCCTTTTGCACGAATTCGGTGAAGTACTGCTTCGCCTTCTTCAGGTCAGCCACCGAACCCGACATGTAGTCTTGGTAGAGCACCCCGAGATTGAAGTACGCCTCGGGACGGCGCGGGTCGAGTTTCTGCGCGCGTTCGTATTGGGCCTCGGCCTCTGGGAAGCGCTCTAAGCCTCGAAGGGCGGTGCCGAGCCCGATGATGGCCTCGTAGTTGTCTGGCTGGAGGGCGACCGCCCGTTCGAAGGCCTGACGTCCGTCCTCGTATCCGCGGAACGAAATCGTCACCTCGCCAAAGTTCATCTGCGCTTCGAAGAGGTCCGGATCGAGCGTGATAGCCTTTTGAAAGAACCGAAGCGCCGCAATGACATCGCCCTTGTAGACCTTGATCAGGCCCCACGTGTTGTAGATCGGCGCATAGTCCGCATCGATCATCTGAGCCTGGCGGCAGACGACCTCGGCGAGGTCGAGCTCGGCGGCATTGCCTTTGCGACCGCGGTCATAGTGAAGGAGCGCCATCTGGTTGAAGGCCGAGAGGTAGTCCGATTCGATGGCGAGCGCGCGACGAAGATTCTTGAGTGCCTCGTCGTCCTGGCCTTGTGCCCGTTGTACGATGGCGAGGTTGGTGTAGCCCGACGTGCACTGCGGATCGTCATTGATGGCCCTTTCGAACTCGGACTTGGCTTGGCTGCCCTTTCCGCCCTCCAAGTCTTCGAGGGCGAGCGCCACCCGGGCCTTGCAGAACTTTGGATCGACTTTGAGAGCCGTCTCGTAGTGCTTCTTGGCTCCACTGTCGTCACCGCAACGTTCGAGAGCGAGCCCCGCCATGTAGTGAGCCTCGGCGAAGCCGCCACCCTGCGCAGCGGCGGCTTTCTCGAAGTCCCTCGAAGAGGCACCACACTTGGCCGGGGTCCAGCCCGTCTTCTCATTCCGTTCGAAATCGTCGAGAGCGGACCCCCATCGGTTGTGTGCCTTCTTGCTGACGGCGCTACCGTCGGCGGTCGTGATCGCTTCACCCCCTGCGGTGCGGGCGACGTCGGCCCTTGGGACGGTTTCCCTCTTCGTCTTTGCGCTCTCGCCACCGCCGCAGCCCATCACGAGCATGGCGACGACGACTGCCAGTTTGCGATATCGCATCACGGCTTCCCCCTTTCCGCGACGGCATCCTTGGACGTCAGCGACGTGTCCTTGATGGCGCCCAGATCCACCGCACCGGGCTCTCCGACCGTGTGCTTCACGTAGTTGGGCTCGCCGCGGAGCTCAGCCGCGACGGGATATTGCTTCGGGTTGAGCGCGTTGAGCTCGTGCTCACAGGAGCGCGACCACTTGTTGAACCATCGCACCTGGGTGGCGGTCTTCAGGCAGAACTCGAACTTGTCGATCGCCTGCCGCTGAAGCGGCTCGGACGCGTCGTCGAGAGCACCCACATAGATATCGAAAAGCCCTGGGTCCTTTTCGATTTCGCGTGGAATCGGAGCATCCCGGAACTGATCGACGAAGCTGCGGTACATCTCACCGGTCCGCGATGCGGCCGCGATCTGCCAGGGGGCCGACTGCATTTTGGCGCCATCTAGGGTGACCGTCATCTTGGCGACCTTGGCGTAATCGGCCTCGGCGGAGCGGAGCACCCCGAGTTTCTTCGTCATCCACCGTTTGAACTCGGTTTCCGACCACTTCTTCACCTTGGCCGCGCTCTTGCCGCCCGTGTACTTCGGGAAGGCAATCTTCTCGAACTCGGCGAACTTGTACTCGGACAAGTAGAACTGCGATTCGGCAGCGCTATCGAGCGCTTCTCGCATGAAGGCAACCTTGCTCTCCTTCGAGGTGTCCTTGAGCGCTCGAATCTTCTTGGGCGCACCCGAAGTCCAACCCTTCACCGCAGTCGAGAAGTACTTCTTGGCTTCGTTCTTCCTGTTGAGCTGCCAGTAAGCCCGGCCGATGGCGGTGTTCGCCTCAATGATCTGATGCGGCATCCCGACCCTGCCGTACTTCTTCAGATAGTCCTGGTAATGAGAGATCACCTGGGAATGTCGGTTCTGTCGCTCGTAGATCGAGCCGATCGAAAACATGACTTGCGAAGTCTGCCTCGGAAGCTTGCGCCGATAATTACGAGCGAAGAGGTCCGAGTCCTCCATGGCTGCTTGGTCGTCACCGAGGCCGATGCGGAAAAAGGTCGCTTGCTCGAGGCCTTCGATGGCGTTTGGACAGATGCCCGCCTTCTTGTCGTCAGCATCGCACTTCTTGCCGTCTTCGCCGGGGAACTTCCGGGCGAACTGCTCGTAGTACTTGGCGGCCTGCTCGTAGTAGGCCAGTGCCTGGAAGTTTTGACCGATCAAATAAATGGCCTTCTTCGACAGTGCGCTCTCTGGGAAGCGCTCGATCATCACCGTTCGAACCTGAATGGCCCGACCGAGAAGGTGAGCTGCCTCGAAATTGATCGCGGCGTTGTAAAGGACTTCGTCCATTTCGCCACATTCTTGGTGACGCCGAAAGATGCGGACGTACGTGGCAGCTGCCTTCTTGAATTGCTGCGTCTTTTCGTAAGTCTCGGCTTCCTTCCGGCGCACCTGACACTGAAGCGTGCTCAGGGTGCCGCAGAGGTCTGGATGCTCTTCAGCAAGCTGCTCGGTACCACAGAACGACGCCGACATCGGGTCGATCGAGGCGCCTAGCTCCTGCACGCATGCCACACGCGGCTCTGCGAGCTGCGTACCGAGGATATTCAAGCAGTCGAGGTAGAGGTTCGCGGCGTACTCGGAAAGCTCGCTGTCCTTGTGATTGAACGCAATGTCGCGGAACAGGACGGCAGCCTCCTCGAAGCGGTTCGCCTCATAGTAGATTCGAGCCCGGCGATACTTGATCGTCGCGAGATCCTCGGCCTTATCGACGTAGCAAACGTATCGATTGAAGGCTTCGAGCATGCCCTTTTGAAGAGGCGTGAACTTCTTTTTCTTGAGCTTGTCTGCCTCGGCAGGCGTGGCGTTTTTCATCGCCTTTTGGTCTCGCTTGCTGACGAATTTCGTCTTGGTCTCGCGAGGCACGTACTGCTGCTGGTAAAGGTTGTTGTAACAGAGCACTGCCGCGTAAGCTGCGTCGCTCGTGAACTCACCCTGCGGGTTCAGCTCGACCACCGAGTCGAAGGCCGGCCCACACTGCCCCCACTCCTCCATCTTCCATAGAAGCTCGGCGTAGAAGTACGAAATCTTGTATTCAGTCGGCCAATCGCGACGGTCGATGTTCTTGAACTCCATTTGTTCCATGTCTGGAAACTCTTTGAGAAGAGTTCGGTAGAGCACGGAGGCTTGCGACATCGTCTTCTTGCTCTTGGTGCCTGGAGCCGAGTCCGTCCCCACGGCCTCGCGGTGCCACGACGTGGCGAGCCAAAGAATGGTGGTCGCGGTCTCGACCTTGCACTCCTCGACTTTGGCGGTAGGCTTGTTGCTCTCTTTGAACGTGCGGTAGATGTCGACCAAGCGCTTGAGCTCGATGACCTGCTCCTGATTCGAGCGTGAGGAGATCACCGCGTTGGTGACTTTCGTCTGCCAGTCACAGAGTGAATTGCTGCGAGGCGCGTCGGCCATCAGCTTGTGATAGACCGTAATCGCTTGCGGCCACTGGCCGGTGTCGAAGTAGAGCTCGGCCAGGTTTTCGAGCATCTCGTGAGCCTCGGCGTCGTTCTTCGCGTACCGACGGAAGAAATCGAGCGCCTTACCGGGCGAGCCGTAGTGCGAATACGGAAGCACCAGCTCCTTTCGAGCCTGGCGCGCGAGGTTCTTGGCGTCGTTGGCGTACTTGTTCTTGCGGGCGAACTCGAGAATGTCGACGAAGCCCTGCAATGACTGGCGATAGCGCTCGCGGTTGTACTCGACCCACGCGACCTTGTAGAGCGCGTAGCCATAGACGGAGTTGTTCTTTGGCGGAAACTCGAGAACCTTTCGGTAGAACTTTGCCGCCGCCTCCATGTCGCTATCGTTGAAATAATACTCCGCGAACGAGAGATAGGCGTTCGGCACGAAGCGACTCTTCGGGTAGTCCTTGATCAACCGCCGATAAACCGCGCGAGCTTTGTCGAACTGGTCCTGCTCTTGGAGCGCGAAGGCCAAAGAGAACAGGACTTCATCCATGCGCTTGAAGTTCGGATGGTCGCGAACGAGAGTCGCATAGGTCCGAATGCTGTCGTTGCGGGTCGCATCGAGGGCCGCCGTGGCCTTCTTTTGACCCTCCCGCGCCTCTTTGCAGCGGGCCTTGTCCTTGTCGCGGGTGCAGGCCTCATAGATCGGGTCGTCGAAGGATCGCACTTTCGCCGTTTGAGCGATTTGCATCTCGAACTGCGTCTCGGCGAGTCGAAGCAATACCTGAGGCCGCCGCGGATCGTCATCGGAGCTGTTCTTCACGAGGCGCTCGAGGATTTGGACCTCGCGCTTGAGCAATGCCTCGGTGCGGGCGCGGGTCTGTTCGCGCCCGAGCCGGGTGCTCATGTCGATTTGAAGCGACGGACCCGTAGGCCCTTGCTTCTTGGTCTGCTTGCGCTCGGCCTCGTGGAACCGAGAGACCGGAACGTTCCCGCCCTCCTTCGCACTCCCTTTCTTGGCACCGGCAGGACAGGCAGCGATCGCCTGCGCGGTGGTCTCAGGAATGCAAACAGGCTCGAGGCTCACTGGCGCTTGCTCTGCCGCGGCCTCGCCCCCCATCACGACGACGAGGATTCCGAAGAGGAAGCTCGTCACGTATTTTGATTTGTTCAACGCGTACATAGGTTAGTCACCTGTTGTCGATAGAATCCCAACTCGTCTCGCCAGTACTCCCCATTGAACGGCCATAGTTGGTGTTCTTCGTCCACCTCGACGTCGCCGCCCCTCGATTGCTTGGCCAACGCCATCTGCTGTTGAAGCTCCTGATCGATCTGTCCCCGCCGGAACGTCGCGATCTCGAGCTCGACCGTGTCGACCTGGTTGCTCAGGTCGCGAAGCTCGCGTATCAGTCGGTTGTAGCGCCCACGCGCGAGGTCGCCCGCCTGATCGACCGCGAAGGCCTTTGCGAGAGAGATGTCTTCGAGGATCTTCTCGCCAACCGGTGAGCCCTGGAACTCCCCGCTCGACTTGTTCAGACGCTCTTCTTCCTTGTCGAGAATCGAAACGTACTCGAGATGCTGAAGCACGGTGCGGTCGCTCAGAGCGGTGGCCACGATGGGGCGCACACGCTGCGACAGGTCAGCCTCGCCAACTCGAACCGCCTTTAAGAACTCGAAGAAGTCCGCGTTGTCCTGATGCTTCGCAAGCACCGCGTCGAGCTCGTTTTTGACCGGATCATATCGGTCGTGAAACTTGGCTACCGTCGCATCGGCATTGTCGACCTGGCAGTTCACGAAGAACGTAACGGCCTTGAGCACGAGCGCTTCAGGATAGAACGAGTCCTCGAAATACGGCGAGAACAGGGTGTGAACGTTGCCCAGCGAGCGGGCGTATTCGTCGGCCAGGAAGAACGCCCATGACGATTCGAAGAGCGCGTCGAGCCAGTACTCGCTTGATTGCGAGACCTTGCTCCAGGACTCGACGGACTGACCAAGCAGCGTTCCATCGATCTTCGTCCCTTGGTTAGCCGCCGTGTAGTAGACGCGAGCAAGCGAAATCCAGGCGAGGTTGGTCATCCGGGCTTCGTCGACGCCTTTGGCATCGCCACTGTCGACGACGTCGAGAATGGCACGAAACGAAGCGATGGCGGGCCGCGCCTGACGCATCCGAATGAACGCAATCCCCTCGAAGAACTTCGCATACGTGTATTGCTTGGAGCCGGGGTCGACTTCCTGAAAGAGGTCGATGGCCTGACGGAAGTCCGCCTGGGCGTAGAGATGACGCCCCATCAAGTAGAGGAGCTGGTTGTGGAGAGCTGAGTCTTTCTCTTTGAACTCTCCGAGTGCGCCGATCCCGTACCGGCCGACGATGCCGATGATGCCCGACGACTCTGGAAGCTTCGAAGCGAGCTTGCCGAGCCACTCGAGAGTATCGCCGAAAAACAAATGACCGGGGCCCTGCTCGCTGACCTCGTCGAAAACGCTAAGCGCGGACTGGTAATAGCCCGCCGCGTAAAGCGACTGCCCCAACATGAACTGCGCCTTCTGTCGATTGCCTCGTCCGTCCTTCGACTTCCCCGCAGCGACGCGCTGGAAACCCATCGCCGCCTCTTCGTAGTCCTTGGACTCGAACGCGCTCAACGCCGCAGCTAGCCTCTTCGATGGTTTGCCGAGCTTTGCCGGTGCACCGCTCTGCCCCGTCTCTTCGAGACCGAAGCTCATGTCCTGCGCGCCGGCGGGCGTGCCAACCCACGAGCCGACAACCAACACAGGCACCGCCCACAAATGGATCCACTTCATAAAGTGCTCCTTGGTGTGGAAGCTTGGTTTTCCAAGTTTCCCCTTGACCCCCAAAATTCGAACGAAACCAACCCCTTGTGTCTCGCCCGGGTACCATCATAGAAACCAGCCGAAGGGGTCGTCAAGGTATAGCGCCATTGAGCTTTTGATGGGCTGACTGCAATTGGCACTGGAATCTTCCTCGCAGACCTGACAAATTTGGTAAGAGGCGTCGGTTTCGCCGGCATCTCCCTTTTCTGACCCCCGACGGCGGGGGAAGTTTGGGTGCGATCTCTTATTGCCGTTATGATGAGGGTGACCGGGGGCTTGTTGAGGGGGCGTGATGAGCAGAAAATGGCTTGAATTACTGGGGTTTGCCGCGATCGCTGCGCTTTTTTTCGTCGCGGGGTGCGCGGAGAGCGCCGTGGGCGATCCGTGTGTTCCAGAGAAGGTGTACGAAGGTGGGTTCCTCGCCTCCGAAACGTATCTGGAGCTCAGCTCGGTTCAGTGCGCAACTAGGGTCTGTCTCGTCCGAGAACTGGAAGGTGACCCAAATCAGATCTGCACCGGTGTCGACGACAGCGACGAATGCGTCACCGAAAACGACATCGAACGAAGCGTCTACTGCTCGTGCCGGTGCGACGCGCCCGAAGGTAGTAGCCTCCCGACCTGCGGATGCCCCGGCGGCTTCATCTGCGAACCGATCTTGGAAACGGGGGGCGACGGCCTCCGCGGAAGCTACTGCGTCCGCGACCCGACCCTCGAAGTCCAGTAGAAGCGATCTCGCCCGGCGCGGCGAGGACCTCGTCGCGTCGTTATTGACCGAGCGCGGCTTCACCATCATCGGGCGCAATGTGCGCATCGGTCGATTGGAGCTCGACGTGATCGCGCGACATGGATCCTTGGTCGTCGTGTGCGAAGTGCGCTCTCGACGAAGCGCACGCCCCGTCTTTCCCGCCGAGACGATCCGCGGCGAAAAGCTCAACCGGGTACGGCGCGCCACCGCGTTGTGGCTAAGGCAGGAGAAGCTCGGACGAGTGCAGGCGAGGATCGACGCCGCAGCAGTCGTGTTCGACGGCCGAGCGGGGGAGCCATGCATCGAGTACTACGAAAACGTCTCGTTCCCGTATCGGTCGGTCTGACAGTGCCAGTGTCAGGGCCAGTGTCAGGGCCCAGCGTCAGCGGCAGTGTCTGCTGCGGCGTCATCGCTGGTACCCTCCACGACCTTCTTCAGTCTCCTTAGCCCGTCCTCGTAGTCGGGGCCGACCCAGCCATCCATCATTTTTGCGAAGTAGCCGCCGACGGGGCCTGATGCCGTGCCGCTCAGGCCCCAGGTTACCTGCGTGCTCTCTCCGCTTGGCTCGAAGGTCCACTCTGCCCTGGGTTGGCCCATGTCGCCGAAATCGAGATGTGTTTCGATTCGCTTGGGTCGTTCGCTGAAGGTGATCGTTTGACTACCATTGCCGGAGTCTTCGCTCGTCCAAGTGACCTTCGCACCGACCCCAGCCTCGGGGCCGCTGTAGCTGTTTTCGATGCTGGGGTCCTTGGCCACCCAGGGAGACCATGCGTTCCAATTTTTGAGCGTGTTCACCTGATCGAAAACCACTTCCGGGGCGGCTTCGATTTCGATCGATCGCTCGACGCGGTATTCGTTCGGAAGGAATAGACCGACTCCGAGAACGATGAGAACGGCCGCGACCAGCAAACCTATGACGACCTTCAATGCACGCATGGTGAAAACCTCGACTGCGGAGATACCGCGGTCAGACCGAATCATCAATAGCGCTATCAGATCCGTCGGGCCCTAGTCGACCGTATCGCGGATCCGCTCCAAGAGGGCGCGAAGCTCGGTGATGTAGTCCGACTGCACCCCCGCTGCTTCCATCTTCGCGAGCGTATCCTCGAGGCGCGCGATCTCCTCGGAGCGCTGATCTCGCAAGGACTCCACCATGTCTGCAAAAGATCGATACAGGTCCTGAAGCTCGTCCCCCTTGCGAATGCCCGTCGTGACCCTGAGCTTCCCTTCGCCGATCCCCTCGAAGAGACGGCGCATCCGATATGCCGGACCGACGACGCGATGCGTCACCAGAATTCCGGTGAGCGCGAGGGCTAGCGTGAGGAGAAGGACGCCGGTGATGATGGCGTTTCGGATCTTGCGATCCTCTTGCTGTGCGAAGCGCTCCAAATCGGCCGCGGTCTCGTCGTCCAGATCGGGTTGAGCCGCGATGTGCGCTGTCAACGCTTCGGTCTGCCCCCTCGAAAACTGGTAGGCAACGTAGCCCAGGCCGCTTGCGACCGACACCGTCACGAGCACGACCATGCTCGTATACTTGAGCTGGAAACGCCGATCGAGCAGGTAGTTCCTCAGTTTTCTTTGTCTCTTACTGCTCATCGCGTTTCTCTCTTCCTACGCTCATCCGTCTTCGCCGGTCAAAGGCTTCCTTTCGCATCGGCTGCCGCCAACGCCTGTGGGAGCCGGCGAAGTGCGCCGACGAACGCCCCGTGGATGGCCTGTTCTGCTGTCTGCGCGGTGTACCGCCCCGAAGCGGTCGCGGCTCCGCGAAGCATCGCCCGCATGTCACGACCCGGATAAGTCAGCATGATGATCGACACCTCCGCCCTGACCCCATTCCGTTGAGGCTTGAGGGTGACGATCGAGCTTTCGAGGTAATAGCCGTGAAGCCGCCGCCGCGTGATCTCACGCTTGGCGTCAGCTGGGCTCAGATCGTCTGGGGCGAGCTCGACCCCAGCGAGCTCGATGAGCTTGTCGGACAAGAAGATCCGTGCGTCGAAAAGCATCTGGCGGGAAACGCGCTCGGCTCTGGCGCCTGGCATCCCCACGGCGACCAAATGCCTCGGCTGGCCGGGACCGCGCCGTCGCTCTCCGATCGCTTCGAGCTCAGCGACCGCCTCGGCGGCAGCCCGCCTAACCGACTTGTTACGATCTCGTGTCGCCTGTCTGACGGTCGGCAACGCCTCTTTTGCACCTAGTCGGCGTAACGACGAGATCGCCGAGACCCGCACCGCGGGGTGTCTGTCGCGCGCGGCGCGCTCGAGCGCGCCAACCGACTTGGGGCTCGGCTCCAGCTGACCGAGTGACAACGCGGCTTGGGCACGAACTCGGAAGGCGTCGGAGTTGCGCAAGAGGCGGATGAGGTAGTCCGGTCGCCCGTCGGCGTGAACCGAGGTGGCGAGCAGCAAGGCGATCACGACCAGTGGTCGCCAACAACGCCATCGCACAATGTGCCGCGTCAATAGTCCCCGCCCTTCCCCAACGTTTCCAGTATCACAGCCTGCTCGGCCCTGGGGCAACCGATTCGACAGGGTCAGTCGCGTTGACGGCGGAGGCCTGGCATCTTTATATTGCGGCGGTCCCAACGACCATCGGGGGCAACAGGGGTCGAATGGAGTCTATAGACAGCGTAGTCATCATCATCGCGGCACTCGCCGCGCTCATCGCCGCGGGGATCGGCATCGGCCTTTGGCGCGGACGCAAGCGGCCCGTGTTACCGCCCGCGCCGCCATCGGAGAGCGCCGTCGGCGACACGGACCTTGCGCCGAGCGGCCAAACCAAGGAGTCCACCCTACCCTTTGAGCTCGAAGACCTGCTCACCCGGCCGCCAGGTGCACCCGAACGGGGGGTTGCCCCACCGCCGGCTCCCCCGGCTGATCTCGGGGCGTTTCGAACCGGGTTGAAGTCGACGCGGGGGAATCTGATCTCACGACTGGCTGGGGTTTTGCGAAAGGATCGCGAGCTCGACACATCGATCCTCGACGAGGTCGAGGAAGTGCTGATCACGGCAGACGTCGGCGTGCACACCAGCCGCCGAGTGCTCGAAGGGCTGCGCGCGCAGATGAACGGCGGCCAACTCGCATCCGCGGACGAGGCTTGGGCCGCGATCCGAGGGGAAGCCAAGGATATTCTCGCGTCAAGTGGTCGTGGCCTGGCACTTGACTCGAAGCCGACGGTCATCTTGGTCGTGGGTGTCAATGGTGTAGGAAAGACCACGACGATCGGTAAGCTGGCAAGCCGCCTCGAGCGCAAGAACAAGAGCGTCTTGCTGGCGGCTGGCGACACTTTTCGCGCCGCGGCCGTCACACAACTCGAAGTATGGGGTCGTCGTGTGGGTTGCGAGGTCGTGAAAGGGAAGGACCGGGCCGATCCTGGCTCGGTGATCTTCGATGCGATCCGAAAAGCCCAGGACGGCGGCATGGACGTGGTGATCGCCGACACCGCGGGTAGATTGCACACGAAGGTGCCTCTCATGGATGAGCTCAAGAAGCTCGGCCGGACCGTAGAAAAGGCGCTCGGCCGCCCAGCTGACCACGTTCTGCTCGTGCTGGACGCCACCACAGGCCAGAACGCCATCCAACAAGCCCAACTATTCAAAGATGCGCTTCCTTTGAGCGGCATCGTCCTGACCAAGCTCGACGGCACCGCCAAGGGGGGCGTGATCCTCGGGATCGTCGATGAGCATCAGGTCCCGATCGAGTTCGTAGGCGTCGGAGAGCGGGTCGAAGATCTGAAGCCATTCGACGCGGACGCCTTTGTTCAGGCGCTATTCGAGTCGCCAGAGGCTTTGGAGCCCGCCGAAGAGGCGCAAAACACCGGCTAACCATCCGGGACGATGTCGATATCGGTCGAAAATCGCTACCGGATTTGGTAGTGCGATATTCGCCATGGTATAGTCTTGTCGTCCGAACGGAAACGGACACTTGTCATGTGATTTCAGCGAGTTGTCACCGGTGGGGGACCGGGCGCTCCAGGGGGAAGGCCGGCGGCCAATGCGAGAATTTGGGGGGATCACGCTTCTGTTGGCAGCGCTTTGCCTAGCGCTGCCCGCATCGGTGGGAGCCCAAATGGAGTTCTCCCTCGACGAAGTCGAGGATGAGGAACCAAACCGGGCAGCGCGGGACAAAGCCGGCAAGGACGCCAAGGAAGAAGGCGACCTTATCGAGCAGCTGGCTGCCGAAAAGGAAGTCGAAGGCCCAGAAGAGCCGGGGCTCGCGCGCGAGGAGACCGTCGAAGAGATCTATGCCGTACAGCAGATCTACGCACTTCGCCTGAAGCGCTTCGAGCTCGCGCCATCCGCCGCGTTCACGGTCAACGACAAGTACTTGAGGCACCCGGGGCTCGGCGTGTCCGCAAACTACTGGTTCACCAACGTGCTGGCGATCGGGGTCAACTTCATTTGGTACGACTGGGGGAACCCACTCGAGCGCGGCACCACACTGGTCGAACAGATTCAGCGCTCGTTCCGATTGGGCGTGCCGATCAACGAGTGGCAGTTCGGGCTGTGGGCCAACTTCACCTACGTGCCCTTCTACGGGAAGTTCTCGATGTTCAGGAAGTTCCTATTCCAGTGGGACTCCTATTTGATCGGCGGCGTGGGTTTCATGCGCACCAAGCCGATTCCGGTGTTCGACCCGGAGCTTCGCGAATTCAACTGGGACATGCGAGTGTCGTTCAACGTCGGCATTGGGCTTCGGATCTTCTTGACGCGCTACTTGACCTTCTTCACCGAGTTCCGCGACTACATGTTTCTCGAGCAATTCGAGAACGTGAGTGTCGACCCGGCGAATCGTGACGATCCTTCGACTTGGCTCGCAGACAGCTCGACCTTCTTCAACAACTTGACGGTGCAGTTCGGCTTCACCCTCTTCCTACCGATTAAGTTCGAGTACCGGTTACCGAAATGATCAAGCTCGCACCACAAACGCTTTTGCGAATCAGCATCACGGTGGCGGTCGCTTCGTGCCTACTGCTCGGCGACGGCCTGCGGTCCGGAACGCACTCGGCTAGCGCACAGGAAGTGCACGTCACCGGCCCGCTTGCGGACAAACCGGCCGTCATGAAGCTTCGACTCTGGCGTAAGAACAGGCTCCAGCTCGAGCCGTTTTTCGCGTTCACGTTTGGAGACGACTACTCACGTGCGTTGATTTTCGGCGCAGAGATCCGGTTCAGTTTCTTGGACTGGCTAGGCATCGGCGGCTGGGGCGGCGGTTCGTTCGTCAACCTCAATACCGACCTCACCCGGCAAGTGCGAGACAAAGGGGTCACCACCAACCGCAACCGCTTGAGCCTCCCGAGCCGAGAGAACTTCCCCGACCAGGTCGGTCGAATGAATTGGATGGCCGGTGTCGACGCCCATTTCACGCCCTTTCGAGGCAAGCTCGCGATGTTCCAAAAGGTCTTCTTCGACGCGGACCTTGACTTCTTCGTTGGGGCTGCCTTTCTCGGGATCAGCGAGCGGTCGGACACCAGCATCCAGGTTGCGCCAGATGGCACACAGTTCTGCGATCCACCCGCAATGGACACCATGTGCCTCGGCAGCCAATTGGCCCGCTCCAAACGAGTCGCGATCGCGCCGTCCTTCGGCGTGGCTTTCACGGCCTACTTCAAGGAGTTCATGGGGCTCGCCATCCGATGGCGAGCCTTCCCCTTCAAGTGGAACACCGGCGGCACCGACGAAGCGGGCCCAGACGGCAACTTCCCCGACGGCCGAATCGACAGCACCGACCGCCAGGGGCAGTTCAACCAGATGATGAGCATCGGCTTCATCTTCGTCCTGCCCCCAAAGATCAAGACGACAGACTAGCCGCTGTCGCTGGCGCTGTACCCGCTACTGCCTCTTCCGAACCTCGCCCTTCTTGCCGAGTGAGTAGCCGTTCGGTAGCTTCTTCGTGACTTCGTCCTTCGATTCGGTGATCGACCAACCTCGCTCCACGAAGCCGTCTAGGATCATCATTCGCACGCGGACGCTCTCTTCGGCGAGAAGGGCCTTGGTCAGGGCCTCGATGGCTTGTTGGGCTTCGTCCTGCGCGAAGATCGCGCAGACCGCATGGAAGCGCGCGGTCTCATTCATGTCCCCGAGAAACCGGGTCACCGCCTCCACGATTCGGGGATCTTTGCGCTCCTCGAAGCTCGCGATGATGTCGATCTTTTTTTGTGGATCCCGCTCGTACTCGATGTCCATCTTCGACAGGAGCTCGAGGAGGGTCGCCGTGACCTCCTCATCGGTTTGAAGCTCTTTGAGGATCTTCAGCGGCCACGCGAGGGTGTCGGCGGTCTCGAGGAAGTCGCGGACCGGACCGATCGCCGCATCGCCGTTCTTCACAATGCCCTGAAAGGCGGCATTCTTTTCCTCGCCATCGGTGATGCTCGGGTCCACCCGAACGGTGAAGCGGGTCAGAAGCGCACGGAGGGCCTCGTCGGAGCCGTCGGCGGCGAGCACCTGGATGGATTCCCAGCGCTCGTGCTGCTGAGCGCGCTTGTTGGCGACGCGGGCGACGTGCTTCTTAATCCCGCCGCCACCGCCCTTGAAGACATCGAACAACCCCATGACGCGACAAGGCCTAGGCCGAACGGGCGGCTGGCGCAACGAGATGCATCCCTCGAGCGCAGGACTGCCCGGTCAGTGGATGACCACCGGCTTGAGACTTACCTGCCCGCCGATGGTCTCTACCTTGAAGCGCACCATCCGCGCCCCGTGCTTCTTGAGCAGATGCTCGGCGTTGCCTCGAAGCCGTTCGATAAACCGGTCCTCGGGAATGTTCGAGACATCTTCCCCGACTGACTGTTTCGCAGCGATGTAGTCTCGAAAGAGCTGGGTGTAGTACTGGGCCTCGGGCTGCGCGGCGAGCGCTTCCGCGTCGGGATCGTCGTCTTGTACCGGTCCGCTCGAGCTCGTTGCTGGGAGCTCCTGGCTGTTCGTGCTGATCGCGTCCCAGCCGCCGCTGCTGGTCACAGCCCGACCTTCTTCGTCTTCCTCTGCGACCCCCATGAACAAATTGATCAACTGGTTCACGCGGTACGACAGGCCACCCAGCTCGGCAGTCTCGATCTCGAGCCGGACGTCGCCGCGCCCGTTGATGACCGCCAAGATGTCGTCCTCCATCCGCTCGATGGGCTCCATGATGTTGTTGGCTACGATGAACCCATAGATCGCCACGCCGATGAGCCCGAGCAAGGTCAGCCAGAGGATCATCGTGGCCACACCTGCCAGCTCCGTGCTCTTGCCGTGGTGGGCGAGGATGACGTAGCCCGCTTCTACACCGGACACGTCGGGCAAAGACGCGGTCACTCCGACGTAGTCGTCACCCCGCAGCGGTGTCTTCCAAGGCGCCGTCCGCTTGCCCTGAAGCGCTGACTTGGTGGCTTTGTCGAGGGGGGCCGAGTAGAGCGCCTGCTGCAATGCATCGCGTACGCCGACAGAGGTCGAGGTGCTGTAGATCTTGTCGGAGGTGATGAACAGCAGGTCGTGCCCTATCAGCTTGGCCTCACGCTGCGCAAATCCGTTCGAAAGGTCGTAACCAACCAGAAGCGTTCCGACGACGCCGCCCTCGTCGTTTCGAACCGCAGCGACGGCAACCTGCACCAACTTGTCCTGATCGAGCCAAATTCCGTAGCGAGCTGCGCCGCTGGCGAGGACCTGCCGAAGGACGGGGACGGCGTTGAGGAGCGACTGCCCGACCATACGATTCGGATCGGTGTCTCGCGCGATGACCCGACCCGTCTCGTCGATGACCGCCACGATGTGTGGGCGCCCGCGACGCCCGCGCGCGGGGTCTTGGAACCACTTGGAAACCTTCTGAGCCGCGGAGAATGCACGGCCACGTCGTTTCTGTTCACCGGACGCCGTAAAGACGTAGCGAACTTGAGTGCTCGACGCGCGGTCCGAAACCCCTTCGACGAGCCTGGCTCCGTCGGCCCGCCAGGACCGCTCGAACAACTCCGAGTCCTCGTCGATCCGACCCTCGAGGGCCCTCGAGAGCCCGGTTTGAAGCTGGGTTCGCACCACCAGGTACGACCCCAACCCGACGAGCAACACCACGATGATGTTGCCCGCAATAAGCTTCAGGCGCATGCCGCGTCTCTCCTTAGGATGAGCCCCCCAGGGCTAATTCCCCCGTCGCTCGGGGGATTTGCACCGACCGAGCCCGGCTTATCACCGCGTCGTCGAGGGCGTCAAGCGCACGGCGCACCAAACTTCAAAGTCGCACCATATTTGAGCTCCAGCGCCCTGTGCTCACTGCCGAATTCCGAGCGTGATTAGGAGTCGGAGAAGTGGCGCCGGTGCCGGAGGGCGGTATCCTCCGCTGACGGCGATGCCGAAGTCGTGGAGTATGATTTGTGACTGCCCTGAGCTGGCGGTCGATGTGGCGCGCGACGCCGAACGAATCGGCTTATCTGTCGAGGCGATCGTGGCGGACGAGCCGGCGGAAACGGCGATCGAAGCCATATCGGCGGGCAAGCCCACGGCCCTAGCACTCGAACGCGAGATCGCGGCCGACCAGGGCGTCCAACTTGCTGAAGCGATGAGAGCGCACGAAGCCACGGTCCCCCTCGCGGTCGTCGGCCCGCAAGCGCTCGGCCTCTTGCACGACCTGGGGCTGCCGGCCGTCCACGAGACCGGCCCGATGGTGGCGATCGTCGCGCTGCTCGAGCTGCCTACGGAGCACCCCTGGGCGGCGACCACCAAAGAGCTTCCCCCGGTGGACCGGGTTCGACTGGGCGATAGCGTGAGCCACCGGGCCGAAGGCCGGTTCGTCCGGATCGACGACGGGATGATCGCGCACGAAAGCGATGGGGGCCATAGCCGTCCGATCGGTACCCCGCGGGACGTGGCGACGGCTCTTCGAGCGATGCGAGCTTCGCACGGAGCGTCCCGACCCAAGGTGCCCGTGGTGCGAGGCGTCGAAGCCGACGCGGTGTTGGATACGATCTTGGGGCCTAGGCGCGCGCTTTCTGATCCCGCGAGCAAAGCAGCCCTCGGTCCCTACGACGTACCCCTACCTGTCGAAGAGCTGTGTGCGACACCCTCGAGGGCCGCCTCCGAAGCCTCACGAATCGGGTTTCCAGTCCGGGTTGCGCTTGCATCACCCGATCTGCGACTCTGGGATCACCCTGACCTCGCGGCAGAGGTTTTCTCAGCCGCTCAGGCGCGAGACGCGTATCGGCAGATTATGGCATTAGCCAGGAGCCGCTCCGAAGCCGCGCGCCTCCTCGGGGTCACCGTGAGCGCGGCGACGATGGCGCGGACCCTGTTGCACGTCCGGATGGAACCGCTGCCGAGCGGCCCCGTGCTCGCCGACATCGGCTTTGCCGACCCTCACGGTCGGGCGTCAGGGGACACCACGCAAACCGTCTTGCCGGCGACCGCGCGAGCGCTCGAACAGGTCCTGCTCAGGCTCCGTGGCAGCTCTCTGTTGCTGGAGGGCGGCGCTCAAGAGCGAAAGGAGGCAGTCAGCGCGATCGGCGACGTGCTGATGCGACTCGCCGCGTTCGTGCACCAGTGGCGTGACCAAATCGAAGCCGTCGAGGTCAACCCGCTCGCGATCCTCGTCGGTGGCGAGCTCGAGGTCCGTCAGGCGTGCGTCACCGTAGGCGACGCATTCAGCCGATCCCTCCACGCCAGCTGAACAGCGTCAGCGTCAGTGCCAGGGTCAGCGCCAGTGTCAGCGCCAGTGTCAGTGTCAGCGTCAGTGTCAGTGCCAATGTCAGCGTCAGTGTCAGTGTCAGTGTCAGTGCCAGTGTCGGCGCCAGTGTCAGGGCCAGTGCCAGTGCCAGTGCCACCCCGTAAAGCGACTTCGTCGCCACGGGGCAGGGTGCCAGCGGAGCCCCGTGGACGACGCAAAGCGTCGACGTTACGGGGTGCCGGTGTTACTCAATTCGAGGCGAGGTAGCGGCCGGTGGCGGAGTTTGGGCACGCGGTGATGTCGGCGGGGGTGCCCGAGGCGACGATGCGTCCGCCGGAGGGGCCCGAGCCTGGGCCAAGATCGAGAATGAAGTCGGCGTTTCGGATCACGTCGAGTTGATGCTCGACGGCGATCACGGTGTGCCCATCGTGGACAAGCTGCTGCAGAACGGAAACTAGTTGCTCGACGTCTACGAAGTGCAGACCGCGCGTAGGCTCATCGAAGATGTAGAGGGTCGGGCTTCGCGCGGGCTGGGCGAGGTCTCGGGCGAGCTTGACGCGCTGTGCTTCGCCGCCGCTCAACGTGGTCGACCGGCGCCCGAGCTCGAGGTAACCGAGGCCCACCCGCAACAAAGCGTCGAGCCTGGACCGGATCGCGGGGACGGCTTCGAAGAGCGCGCGTGCCTCTTCAACCGGCAACGCCAATACCTCGGCGATGTTGAGGCCACGATAGCGAATCTGGAGGGTTTCGTCGTTGTAGCGGCGGCCACTGCACAGGTCGCATTCGACTTCGGCGTCTGGCAGCAGCTGCATCTCGATACGCTGCACGCCTTCGCCTTTGCATGCCGCGCAGCGCCCTCCTTTGGTGTTGAAGCTGAAGCGACCGGCGCGGTAGCCGCGCGCACGGGCTTCAGGAAGCCCCGCGAAGAGCTCTCGAAGCGGCGCGAGAGCTCCGATATAGGTCGCCGGGTTCGAGCGCGCACTCTTCCCGATCGGCGTCGCGTCGACATAAGACACGCGCGCAAGGCCGAGCCCCCCTTCGAGCACGACGCCAGGCGGCACTTCTGCCAACAACCCCAGCTTCTCCCGGACCGCCGGAAGCAATGCGTCGACCACCAGCGTGCTCTTGCCGCTTCCACTCACTCCCGTCACGCAACACAGCGTACGAACGGGAAACTCGGCGCGTATCCCCCGAAGGTTGTGGAGCTTGTCGACGCGAATGCCGATCTTCCCAAACGATGTCGCGCGGGGCTGCTCCGGGGTGGGAACCCGACGGCGTCCCGAAAGATACGCGCCGGTGAGCGAGGACTCGTCAGCGATCACGGTATCGATGTCGCCCTCGGCCACGACTTCACCTCCTCGCTCCCCAGCGCCCGGTCCCATTTCAACGAGGTGGTCTGCCGCGCGAGTAGTCTGTGGGTCGTGCTCGACCACTACGAGGGTGTTCCCGTTGTCCCTGAGCTCATGGATAGTCGAGACAAGCCGTTCAGCATCGGCCGCATGAAGACCCGCGGTCGGCTCGTCGAGCACGTAGAGCACCCCGGAGAGACGGGCACCGAGCTGAGTGGCGAGATGCACCCGCTGCGCCTCTCCTGCCGATAGCGAGCTCGCGCCGCGATCGAGGCTCAAGTAGTCGAGCCCGACCCGCTCGAGGAAGGTCGCACGGTCGGTAATCGATTGAACCAACGGCCGCGCCGCCAGTTCCAGGGGAGCGGGCCAGGTCAGCTCCTGCACCCACTCTCGAAGACGAGGGAGGTCGAACTCACTGGCGCGATCGATCGTCAGCTCACCGACACGCACCGAGCGCGCATTGGGATTGAGGCGAGATCCATGACACGCAGCACACGCCTCCACGCGCGCGAATTGCCCGAGCTCGTCGTCGAGGAACTCAAACACCCGTTCCTCGTCTCCGCCCTCTGCGAGCTTTCGACGCGCGTACTCCCGAGCGCGTCGATCGAGCCCCGACAACACACCCTCGAAGCCCGCACCCCCTTCTAGGACGATACGTCTGTGTTTCTTCGATAGCTCCTCGAAGGCAGCGTCGAGGTCGACGCCGGCCTCCCCCACTTTCTCGAGCATCGATCGGTGGTACGCGAGCCCGGGTTTGCCCCACGCGGCGACCGCGCCACGGCGCAACGATCTCCCGGGGTCTGGAATCACCAGCTCTTCTTTGAACACCCGGGTTCGCCCCAAGCCGTCGCACGCCGGGCACGCGCCAAGCGGCGTGTTGAACGAAAAGAGACGAGGCGTGACCTTTGGAATCGATGCGTGCCCCTCGAAGCACGCATGGCGCTCGGAGTATCGGTACCGGTGGCCCCCCTCTTCACGGACAACCGCAAACCCATCGCTCATCTGGTAGGCAAGCTCGACCGCTTCCGCCAGGCGCGAGTCGACCCCATCTCGAACCGACAGCCGGTCGATCACCACATCCACAGCAACACCCTCGGGCAGCTCAGACAGGTCTTCGAGATCGACTGCCGCATCGTCTACGCGCAGGCGGACAAAGCCTTTCGCTCGCAGGTTGTCCAGCACACCCTTCGAAACACCCTCACCGGCTCGGATGACCGGAGCCAAGACCGAGAACCGGGTCCCCTCTGGGAGCCGCAACGTCTCTTGCACGACTTGGGCGGTCGAGTGCGCCCTCAGTCGCTCGCCGCACTGCGGGCAGTGGACCTCGCCGAGGGTTGCAAACAGAACCCGCAAGTAGTCTGCGATCTCCGTCAAGGTGCCGACGGTGGAGCGGGGGTTCCGCGACGACGCCCGCTCCCGTACCGCGATCGCCGGGCAGAGCCCCTCGATCACATCGACGTTCGGACGTGGAAGCTTGGTCAAGATTCGCCGCGCATGTCCGCTTAATGACTCAACATATCGTCGCTGCCCCTCTGCGTAAAGGGTGTCGAATACGAGGCTCGACTTGCCGCTTCCGCTGGGCCCAGTGACCACTGTGAGTTGGCCCCGCGGCAAGCTGACATTCACGTTCTTGAGGTTGTGCTCCCGAGCGCCGCGGATGACGATGTCCGCGCTCATTCGGGGGTCCCACCCGTGAGGCGTTGCGCCGCACGGATGGCGGCGATCATTCCGCTTTCGGAAGCGGTCCCCGCGGCCGCCGCATCGTAGGCGACCCCGTGATCGACGCTCGTCCGGACGAACGGAAGGCCCCAGGTGACATTCACCGCCTGACCCCAATCGAGGAGCTTGGACGGGATCGTGGCTTGGTCGTGAAACATCGCGACGATGCCGTGGGCACGACCATCGGCTGCATGGCGGAACGCCGCCTCAGCCGGGGTCGGGCCACGGAGCTCCACCTCGCCGCCCGAAAACCGCGGCTCCTCGCAAAGGTGATCGAGCGCGGGACTGATGATCGTTTCCTCTTCGGTCCCTAGGAGGCCGCCCTCGCCCGCGTGTGGATTCAGCCCCGAGACCTCGATGCGAAGAGGCCGCTGATCGGGAAGCCACCGCATCAATGCCTCGGCGAGATGATGCACGGTGCGTTTGATGTGCTCGGCCGTGATCGTCGACGGCACTCGCTTGATCGGCCAGTGCGTAGCCACCAGCGCCACCTTGAGCCGCGGCCCGAGGAACATCATCGTGACCCGCTCGACGTGGACCCCGGCTCGTCGAGCCAGGTGCTCAGTCTGACCGCGGAACGAAACCCCGGAAAGGTACACTGCTTCTTTGCTGACCGGCCCGGTCACAAGCGCCCGAGTGTGCCCGGCGATGGTTGCATCGCATGCCGCATCGAGAGCGCGGCATTGCATGGCGCCACCGTCGATGGTCGGTGCTCGAGCCTGTACCATGGCCAACGGCCAATCCGCGACGTGAACCAGGCCGACTTGTCCCTGCGCGAGAGCCGAGGCATCGGCCGACTCGATGCGCTTGACCGACTCCAACCCTAGGGTTCGAAGCGCTTCTTCCATCCAGGCCGCATCGCCGTAGACCACGGCTCTGTCGGCGCCGATACACTGGGCCAGTGCCGCCGCCGTCACCACAGGGCCCACTCCTGCCGGGTCACCTGTCGAAATCGCGAGCGGTGCGAGCATCAGGGTTCCTTCATTTTGTATCCGACCCCGCGCACGGTCTCGAGGTTGCTGACCGAGTGACCGAGCTTCATGCGCAAACGCCGAACGTGGATGTCGACCGTTCTGCTGCTTCCATAGTAGTCGACTCCCCACACGCGCTCGAGGAGCTGTCGTCTAGAAAAAACGCGTCCGCGGTGTTGGCAAAGAAAACTGAGGAGGGCGAACTCTTGGTGGGTGAGCTGCCGTGGACGTCCATCGATGCTCACTTCGTGGGCCGCCAAGTCGATGTAGAGCGGGCCCATCTTGATGCGCTCCTGCTGAGCGAACTCGCTGCGGCTCCAGTCGACTCGCCGAATTCGCATGTAGAGCTCGGCCGGCACGTAGGGCATCAGAACGAAATCGTCGAAGCCGTCGCCGACGTCGAGGCGAGAAAGTGCGTTCAACGTGACGCCGATGATGACGGGAACCTCTTGAAGTGGACTCGCGCCCCGGACGCGGACCAAGGCTGCACGACCGGCGTCGGCCTCGTCTCCTGCCTCGATCAGGACGGCCGCGGGCGGGCTCTTGGCCAGCTCCTCTTCATCGAGGCGGTCCCAGAGCGTGGCGGTCTGGACCTCGCAGCCGAGCTCATGAAGGCACGCGACCGCGCTTTCCTCGCGGTCTTCGATGCCCTCTCGGCCCACGACGAGGATCCACATCGCGGATTACTACACCGCAGCCGCTTAGGACGCCAGTCGGGAGCGCGACTTCTAGGCCGATCCCCGCTATCATGTCGCCGGCGTTTGCACGGAAACAAGTGGCGACGAAGCACTGGAAAGTCTTGATCAGCCGACTCGGCACGTCGGATTCGCTGTACGAAGGTACGGTCGACGCGCCGACATGGCCTGCTGCGCTTCAAGCGACCCGCAGTGCGATCGGCGAGGAAGGCGGCGTGCCCGACGGAGCCAGTTGCAACGTGAGCCCGGACGGCGTCGTCACCATTCACGACTCCCGCGAGCAGCGTCGTTATCGGCTCGCCCCCGCGCCAGCCCCCTCAGCACCACCCGGCACGAAGAGGCCGGTTCCGAGCCGGCCGGAAGTCGAGGCCGCCACCCCCGCGCAAGCTCGACCGGCCGCGGTGATCGAGCCGATCCCGGCCCGCAATCCCGTGCCGCCGAGTGTCTCGCCCAGCCAAGGAGTCGCGAACGTGCCCAGGCCGAGCGGCCCTCCCCCAACCGCGATCGAAAACAAGCTCATCCTGCTGGCGACCCGGGAGGAACAGCCCACGGGGTCGAGTCCGCTCCACTTTCGTGAGCGAATGTACGCTGTGCCAATTCCTATCGAAGCGGGAACGGCCGAGAAACTTGCCACCAAGTTGCTCCGCGAAGCCCAAGAGGAGCTTCGGAAACAGCGCGGCGCGAAGTTCGTTCGAATCGAGTTGTTCGATCACGTTTGGCGATCGCGCCCTGAACGGCCCGCCGTGGTTCGTGTCGAATGGAAGGACTGGAACAAGGGCATCGATATCGAGTTTCCACTCCAGGACGATACGCGGGAGGAGCCGAGGCTCAGCAGCGTGCCGCCTCCCGCGACCGAAGACCGTCTTTCTGTCGCTTTCGAGGCCTGCCAGGACCTGCTGTTCTTGAAGAACCGCGCCGAAGCCTTGGAGTTCGGTGTGCATCTCCTCGAGGAGCTCGTTCCGGCGGAAGCGACTGCGGCGTTTCTCCTCGACATCAACACGGACGAGTTTCGGATGGTCGCTGCACGAGGAACCGGGGCGCACGCGCGCAAGGGAAACGCCTTTCCTTCTTCGGCTGGATTGCTGGGCGCTGCAAGCGCGCTCGCAGAGCACGCGGTCTTGGTTCTTGCACACGCCCAAAAAGACCCCCGCTTTCGCCAAGACGTGGACGGCGTGCCCGGGCTCGACGTGCGGGCACTCCTCTACCGGCCCCTGATTCACAAGGGTCGCCTCTTCGGGTTGCTTCAACTGGCGAACGGCGTCGGTCGCGGGATGTTCAGCGAGGCCGACTGTGAGGTCGTCGACTACGTAACGCAGCAGCTCAGCGCATTCGTCGCAAGGGGTGCCACGCCGAGAGCCGCCGGCTAGTTAGGCGGGGATTCGGCCAGCAATGCCTTGACGCGCGCCTCGAGCTTGCCGGCGTCGTTCTTTCGAAACCCCTCGTGGACGTGGCGGATTTTGCCGTCGCGGCCGATGAAGTACGAGGACGGCATGGTTGAAGGCTCGTACCGTGAGGCGATCTGAAGCTTCTTGTCGCGCACCTGACGGAAGGTTACGGGTGTGGCCTTCAAGAAGTTGTTCATCTTCTTGTCACTGCTGTCGATGTTGACTCCGACGATCACGAGCCCCTCGGATGCGTACTTCTTGTGCAGCGTCTCGAGCACCCGCATCTCTTGCTTGCAGGGACCGCACCAGGACGCCCAGAAGTCGATCAGGACGACCTTGCCCTCGAGCTTTCCGAGGTCCACCGTCTTGCCGGTTTGGTCCGGGAGACTGATCGGCGGAGGTATGTCACCCGGCGTGAGGGCGTGCGCGGTGGCGGCCGCGAACGCGATGACGAGCACACCGAGGCTCCAGGTTCTAATGGTCGAGCTCTTCACGGACATACTCGCCAAGCTGTTCAGGCGGAAATACGAACCGCCGGTCGTTCACATAGATCGAAGGGGTCGAATCGACACCAACTTTCTTGCCTTCGGCGCGATCGGCGTCGACCTTGGCCTCCACCTCTTTCGACTTCACGTCGACCCGAAAGCGCTCGAGGTCGAGCCCAAGCTCCTTGGCATAGTTTTCGAAGTTCGCTGTCTCGAGCTTTGCCTGGTTCCTAAAGATCAGGTCGTGCATCTCCCAAAACTTCCCTTGCCGATCGGCCGCGATCGCTGCCTTGGCCGCTTCCCGCGCCTTGGGATGCCCGGGGAGCGGGTACTGCTTGAAGACGAGCTTCACCTTTCCGTTCGAGTCGTCGACGATCTTCTTCAAGTAGGGAGCTGCCAGGCGACAATGCGGACACTGAAAATCACTGAACTCGTAGATCGTGACCGGCGCCATCGGAGAGCCCCGAAACGGAGAGCCCTTGTGGGTGAGCTTCACCTTGGTATCTTCGTCGTACCGAACCCGATAGATCTCGCGAATCTCGTCACGGGAGTAGCCCTCGTCGACCAACCGCACGACATAGCGAGCCGCCGGTACACATCGCTTGCATTTGCGGTTCTCGACGACACATCGAGCGACGCTGACGGGATCGCCGCACGGGGACAAGAGCTCGTTCACCATATCGATCCAGATGCTCTGCGAGAAGTCGTCGAGCGCGCTCACGTCGACTTGGGGCAGACTCGCGATCGGCTCTTTCGACTTGGCGGGCGCAGCTTTGTCCGCTGACCCCTCGTTCTTGGAGCCGTTATCTGCCTCGGAGGAGCGCTCGCAGCCAGCGGCCGCCAGGGCCATGAGGACGCACAGTGCCAACCAGCGCATGGGAGAGCGGAGCGTAGCAGAGTTTCTTCGCAATGCCGTGGCGAGCCCAGGAGCCTCAGGACTCGCTGTAAGTGATGAGCTGAGCCCGAACGATATCCTCGTTGATTCCCGTTCGGATGTATTCCTTCAGGCAATCGGCAATCGTCACCATGAGGTCATCCATTCCATTGTCCTCGATGAGCCTGGACAAAAGGGCCCTGGATTCGCGGCTGTCCTCGTCTCGCAAGAACTTGCGGACTTCTTCGATGGTAATTCCACCTTGGAAGTCGATGTAAGCGTTTTCCATGAGGTAACGCGCCAACTCGTTCACATGACCCTCCGTATCGCCTGATCCGGTCATGTATTAGACACCCGAACGCCCAAACGGCAAGTGCTAAAGGCCCTCATCGAGGCATCGAGTCGCTTTTCTGGACGAGCGGGTCGTGTAATCGTCCCGACGGTGAAGCCTCGAACCCATCTAAACGCAGATCAGAGCTTGTGTGGCTCGCCGCTCGAGCTCGGCGATGGGAGGGCTTCGGTGGCCCTCGACACCACGAATCGAATGGCGGTAGACGAACAAGGGTTGGTCCACGGAGGTTTCGTGTTCGGCCTGGCTGACTATGCCGCCATGCTCGCCGTCAACGACCCTAACGTGGTGCTCGCGGGCGCGCAGAGCAGGTTTCTGAAGCCGGTCAGGCGCGGCGACCGCGCGATCGCGCATGCTCGAACCGTTGCGACCGAAGGACCGAAACACGAAGTCGCGGTGCAAGTCAGCGTCGGGGCCACCAGAGTTTTCGAAGGGATGTTTACGTGTTTTGTGCTCGGGCGCCACGTGCTCGAGGGAACCGGGAGCGAGTGATGACTCAAGACGGCGGCGCCATCATCGGAAAGACACTTGCTGCACGCGGGGTGAAGCAGCTCTTCACCCTCTGCGGCGGACACATTTCCCCGATCCTCATCGGAGCCAAAGCAAGCGGGATCGACGTGGTCGACGTGCGAGACGAAGTCAGCGCCGTATTCGCCGCGGACGCCGTAGCACGCATGACGGGTATCCCGGGCGTCGCGGCCGTGACCGCGGGCCCCGGTGTCACCAACACCATCACCGCGGTCAAGAACGCGCAACTCGCTCAGTCGCCGCTCCTGATCTTCGGAGGCGCCGCCGCCACCCTGCTCAAGGGGCGCGGAGCGCTCCAGGACATCGACCAGATCTCCCTGATGGAGTCGATCACCAAATGGGCGGTATCTCTGAAGACGGTCAACAGCATAGGTCCGGCCGTCGAGAAAGCGCTCGACCTCGCGCAGGACGGCGTGCCGGGGCCCGTGTTCATCGAGGTGCCGATCGATCTGCTCTACCCCGAGGATCTCGTGCGGGACATGTTGATGAAGGAAAGTGGCGTCAAGGACGCCAAAAACCTCGGGTCAAAGGCACTCGAGCTCTACATGCGCGGGCACCTGTACCGCCAGTTTCATCAGCCGCACGTGAGCATCGTCCCCCCGATTCTGGAATCTCTGCCGCCAAAACCGAACCTGAGGGGCCCCCATGTGGACAAAGTCGGGTCGCTGCTCCGAGAAGCACAACGGCCGGCGCTGATCATCGGAAGTCAGGCGTTGGTCAACTGCCGCGATCCTGAACCGCTCGCTGACGCCGTGCGGGCGCTCGGAATGCCGACTTGGTTGGGTGGCACCGCGCGTGGATTGCTCGGAAGGCGCAGCGAGATTCAGTTTCGCCACAAGCGAAGCGCCGCGCTCAAAGAGGCGGACTTGGTCATCGTCGCGGGCTTCCCGTTCGACTTTCGACTCGGTTACGGCAGAAGCATCTCGAGCCGGGCGACACTCGTGGCCGCCAACCTCAGCGCAAGCGAAATGAAGAAGAACCGCCGCCCTGAAATCCCCGTTCACATGCACGCCGGTGAGTTCCTGCGAGCGCTCGCAGCCAGCGTCGGCCGGAGCCTCGGCCCTTGGGACGATTGGTTTGAAACTCTGCGCGATCGAGAGGCCCAGCGAGATCAGGAAATCCAAGACCAGGCCAAGGCTCCCTCGGAGCTCGTCAATCCGCTCGAGCTATTTCTGAAGCTGGAAGACAGGATGAGCGATGACGCCGTCCTCGTCGTCGACGGTGGGGATTTCGTGGCGACTGCGGCGTACATCTTGAGGCCACGCAAACCACTTTCCTGGCTCGACCCCGGGGTGTTTGGAACTTTGGGCGTTGGGGGCGGCTTTGCGGTAGGAGCGTCGAAGGTGCGTCCGGGCAAGGAGGTCTGGTTGATCTATGGAGATGGCTCCTGCGCCTATAGCCTCGCCGAGATCGACACATACGTGCGGCACGGGCTTGCGCCCATCGCAGTCATCGGCACCGATGGGTCCTGGGCGCAAATTGCTCGCGAGCAGGTCCCGTTACTCGGCGATGACGTCGGCACGGTCCTTCGGCGGACGGCTTACCACGACGCTGCCCAAGGATATGGCGCGGTGGGCTTACTGCTCGACGATCCGTCGAAGATCGACGACACCCTTGACAGAGCCAAGGAGGTCGCGGCTTCCGGAAAGCCGGTCGTCATCAATGTGCACATCGGGAGCTCGGAGTTTCGTAAGGGCTCGATTTCGATGTAATGGCGACCTGGATCCAGAAGCGCCGGGCGCGACGACGCCTGCAAGACACCGTGGGCCTTTGGTACCATCCGCAATACAAGGCTGAGGCACTCGCCGAGAGCGCGCGCGTGCCAGGAATCGAGATAGCCCGAGGGGAAAGGATCCTCGGCGCGCTCGCTAGCGAGGACCTGATTCGCCCGAAACAAGTGCGACCGGCGCCGTTGGCCAAGCTCGCAAGCCTCGCGATGGTGCACTCCGATGCCTATCTCGAGAGGACCGCAAGGCCGGAGGACTTGGGCCAGATTTTCGGCCTCGAGCCCGCGCTGGTCGATGTCGACCCCATCCTCATCGCGCAGCGTCGCCAGGTGGGTGGGACCGTCGATGCCGCGCGCTGGGCCGCTCGCGAGCCTGGCCATCTGGCCTTCAACATCGGAGGTGGTTTTCATCATGCCGAGCCCGAGCAGGGTAGTGGCTTTTGCGTTTACAACGACATCGCGGTCGCCATCGCGTTGTTGCGTTCTGAAGGCTTCGATGCGCCCATCGCGATCATCGACCTCGACTACCATCAAGGCAACGGCAACATCGTCACCTTCGAAGAGGACGAGACAGTCTTCACTTACTCGATCCACGGTTCGGTATGGAGCCACGTCGAGGCAGCCGCCGACCAGCAGTTCTTGATGCCGTCGTATACCGATGACGCCGCATACCTCGCCAAGCTCGACGAGACATTGCCAGCCGCGCTCGACGCCCATGAGCCCCAGCTATTGTTCTACATCGCGGGTAACGACGTGCTTCGAGGAGATCGCCTGGGCGAGTTCGCCATGACGCGAGAGGGGGTCCTCGCGCGGGATCGCCGGGTCATCGACCTGGCGCGGGCGCGGGGGTGCAATGTCGTGGCGACGCTCGGCGGCGGTTATAGCGAGGAAGCTTGGCTTTCGTCGAAGGACTTCATCCGGTGGCTCCTCACCGACGACGCCCAGATCTCAGTGGAGCCCGAGGTGAGCTTGTTCGAGCAGTACGAGGAGATCGCACGCGAGCTCGACCCATACGAGCTTCAGCGTACGAGCGGCGACTGGCAGATCACCCAGGCCGACTTGCTCGGAGACCTCGAGGGACCGCGCTACAAGTCGACCCGCATCCTCGACTTTTACTCGAAACACGGCCTCGAGTTCGCGCTCGAGAAGTACGGCCTGATGAGAGAGGCGCGCGAACGGGGCTTCGTGGAGCCGCGACTCACAGTCGACCCCACGGACCCCGAGCGACAGCACATCACCCTTCACGCCAAGAAGAACGGTCAGGAATGGTTGCTGGTAGACCTCGTGCTTCGCCGTATCCACATGGCAGCACCCAAGGGCCTCGACCCTCCTGATGATCTCGAATTTCTCTCGATCGAGTGGATGTTGCTCCAGAACCCCACGACGGAGTTCTCGCTTCGGCAGCCCAAGTGGCCCGGACAGGATCACCCGGGGCTCGGAGTTGGCGAACAGCTCATGCACATGTTTTTTCAAGGGGCGAAGCGGCTCGAGCTCGATGGGGTGATCAACCATCCTTCGCGCTATCACATCGCGTTCATCGGCGGCGCTCAGTTCTTCTTCTTGGATCCTGAGGTGCAGGGGCGTTTCGAGGCCATCCGCGAAGCGCTTGCCAATCTCGATCTCGCCGAAGCGGCTTGGAAGATGGAGCGGGGTGAAGTCCGCTGGGCCGATGATGGCACTCCGGTTGTGTGGGAAGCCGAGGACATCGTCGTCCCCACCAGCGATCGCCTTTTTGCCTACCTCGGCTCCCGCAACTACCAAGAACCCCGCGCCCAAGCCCAGGCAGTGGCGAGAGCGCGAGGCATCGTTTTCGAACCTACTCGTAAGTCGTCGTAGCGCGTTCGCAGTTCCGTCCTCCAAAAAACAGCGCGGCGCCCTGCCGAAACAGGGCGCCGTGGTTAGAGGGTTCGTAAGCCGAGTTTTGTTCCCGTGCTCGTCGCCGAAACACGGGTCGCGATCATTCTTCTGGGACCGATGTCGCCATCGGCCTCGAGCGACGTTACCCGGAGACTCGGGCGGAACCACCCTGAGCGCCTCCCTATTTCGTCTTGCTTCGGATGGGGTTTGCCGTGCGACCGACGTTACCGCCAGCCCGGTGAGCTCTTACCTCACCCTTTCACCCTTACCGCGCGGCCTTTCGACGGCACGGCGGTTTGCTTTCTGTGGCACTTTCCTCGGGGTCACCCCCACCAGGAGTTACCTGGCATCCTGTCCTGTGAAGCTCGGACTTTCCTCCCGTGTGCAGAGCACACAAGCGATCGCTTGAACCTGTCTAACCGACAGAGGGTAAGGCCGCTCGCAAGGCCCTGCAACTAGATGGCCATGCCGCCTGCGCCACCTGCGCCACCTGCGCCACCTGCGCCGCCTGCGCCGCCCACGCCTCCGACTCCGCCCGCACCGCCAGCGCCTCCGACGCCGCCCGCACCGCCAGCGCCTCCGACGCCGCCCGCACCGCCAACACCGCCGACGCCGCCCGCACCGCCAGCACCGCCGGCGCCGCCCGCACCGCCCGCACCGCCGGCGCCACCTACGCCTCCAGCACCGCCGGAACCACCTGCGCCGCCTGTCCCGACATTGCCATCAGGGACGTCCGCGTCGGGCAGCCCCGCGTCAAGCACGATGACACGCTCGCAGACCTGGGTCTGGCACTCCGCGCGGGCAAGACTGCTGCACGGCACGATGCGCCCGTCCGCGCATTTGAATTCCTGACAGCAAGCGAGGGTGTCGCTTGGATCGTTGCACAAGGCCACCTTGCCGCTCGGGCACACCGTTTCGATACCGCTGGCGCTCGAGCACCCGATCAGGAGCGCGGCAATCCCCACCAGCACGCGTGCGTACAACCTCATCCCCTCGCAATTCTAGGCCATCGGGGTGATAGGCTCAAATCCAGCGCAAAACCCCTAGAAAATCGGTCGGGGGGGCGCGAAGCCCCGGGGGGGCGTCGCCTTTACGGGGCTGCCGCCGACGACTCGGGAAACGGATGGAGCACGACATCGATGATGATGTAGAGCAGCGCGATCAGACAAGCTGCTGTCTCCCACAAGTACTGCTCGTCGTACCAACCGGCGAAGAACTGGATGATCAACCCGGCGATGACCATGGCGACCAGCGCTGCGGTATAGCGCAACCGCTCGATCGCAAGCGGGGCCATCAAGACGACGAAGCTGTAGTAGTAACAGGTCAGCTCAAAGAACCCGATGATCAATATCGTGCTGCTTGCCAAGACAGCCCATCCCGCCATGCGCCGGCCTGCCAACGCCAACAGCACGAACATGCCGAGCAGGATCAGGCGGTGGAGCCACCGCCGGTCATGCTTCGTGTCTTTGCGGAACTGCTTCCAATGAGCCCACGGGTCTTCGAGGCTCTGATCTTTGGTGTGACGGCCGACTGTGCTCGGACGGTACGAGAGCAGGGTCGGAAGCCCCATGTGATTGGTGAGCGGGGTTTCGGCGTGTTTGAAGGTATTGCCGAGAAATCGGGTGTGTGCGTCTACCCCGTTGATCGCCACGCTTGCCGAGCACAGCACGAGCAACCCGGCCATCCCGCCCGCGATGAAACGTTTGTCCTCGGGGCGCAGCCACGGCCCTCCGAGCTTGTTGCGTCGGACGAAACGGTCGATGATCGCTGCGCCCGGTCCGCCCGCCAACGCGGCAGGGAACAACCGCAGCAGCGCGCTCCACGACAACGCGAACCCCGAGAGCACAGGGAATCCCTTTTTCAGCAGACATACCGCGGCGACCGCCATGAAGAACCACGGAACACGCGCAAAGCTCCCGCCGGTCCAAAAGTATGCCCACGGATAGCCGGTCCCCCACACGACCACAGCAAGGGTGCACGCCCGCAGACCGAACGCCCATAGAATGAAGAGAAACGCGCCGGCGTAGAGCCCCAGGTCGATCATCGCGTAGCGAAGGATGCGCTTTCGAAATTTCTTCATCACGCCCTGGTCGACGCGCACGCTCGGGGCGTCGGGAACTTGCTTTCTCCAACCAATGTTCGTCAGGGCGGCCGCAACCATGTTGGAGATCGGGCTCGCGTTGTAACCGTGGTCCATGAGCATGTCCCGCCACCACGACGTACCCATCACGGTACGGAAAGACCGTGCATCCTGTTTGAACGCTTCCCAACGCTGCGGGGAAAAGTGCTCTTCGCAAGTCTTCGCATAGGCAATGGCGTCATCCTCCGAGAGGTAGTGAAGCCGATTGTCGACGAGGTCTCGGATCTTCCGCCTCTGGAGATCGGCCTTTCCGCGGTCTTCGTAGTCCGCGGCGAGGACGCACTGGTAGAGCCGCTCGTACTCGTTCTCCTCGAAATACTTCGAGCCGATATAGTAGTGGAAGGTGTCCCAGTAGTGGACGATTCGCGAGCTATGGTACGTGCCAAAGTTCACCCACGCAGCGCCGCACGCGAGGATTACCCACACCAGTGCCCCGCGCTCCCACCAAAGCGATGCACCGCCGCCCTTCGTTGCGAGCCAAAGGCCGCGTATACCCCAGGCAGCGACCAGGCCCCCCAACAGGTAAAGGCCCCAGTCTGCAAACCACGGGGCGTGTCGCGCGTAGTAGAACCGGTAGCTAGCGATCGCCAACATCGCGAGGGCCAACGACACCGCGACCCCGAGCGCAGTCTTGCTCCGCTCTACACGAAAGAGGGCGATGAAGAACATGAGACCAAGGAAGGCGAGACCAAGCCGGTAGCGATGGTCGCGCTTCTGCATGATCCCCTTCCACCAGCCACTCGCGGTGGCCTTGACCTCGACCGGCGGAGGCCACTTTGCGGGCTGCTGGCAGAAGACCTGGACCTCACTGAGGCTGTAGTAGCCGTCACCCCCTTCCGCGCGCAGTCGAACGTAGCGGCCTTGGGCATCGAGGGTTCTCGAACCACGTCGACGCATGCCTTGGCCTGAAGCGGGGTCTGCGGTCCAGAGGCGCACGAAGGTCTCGCCGTCTTCCGACGACTCGAGGATGTAGTCGTCGTTGTTGTCGCCTTGGAGGTCGACCGCGGTGATTCGCACCGGCTGCCCGAGGTCATAGACCACGTGACTGGTGGCGTCGGTCAAGATCGCCGTCAGGTCGCTCTCCCACACGTCGCCCTCGGCGGTCATGACGCCGTTGGTAAGCCGACGAGCGAAGCGCGCTCCCTTGGTGGCGGAAGGCGATTTACCCGCAAGCAAGTTCCCAGGCGGGCACGAACCCTCCTGTGCGTCCGCGGACGCCGCCGTTGCCGTCAAGCAAAGCAAGAAAATGATGGCCCCTCGCACCACGACGGCGCGCACCGTAGGCAACGGATCGGCTGCTGACAAGCCGGCAACGCTCATTCAAAGGAGGCGAGGTCGATCCGGTAGATTCGGAACGGTGGGCTGAGCGGACTGCCGGAGATCGACGCGAGGATATCGCTATAGATCGCGTAAAGCTCCCCTTCCGCTGGCCGCACCGTCGATGTCCCTTGGTTCATTCGACGGACATTGACAGAGCGACTGCCCGCAGATCCAGCCTCCCCGAGCGATTAAAAAGGGTGCCGCCGAATGGCGACACCCTCCCCCTTTTGCCCTTGGAGTGGCTCGTTACGTCACGTAGTCCTTTAAGCGATCGACGGCTTGGTAGTCCTGTAAGCGCGCAAGGCCCGCGGTCTCGACTTGGCGTACGCGTTCGCGGGTGAGGTTCATGATCTCGCCCACCTCTTCGAGTGTGATGCCCCCGCGGTCTGCCACGTCGAGCGCGCAGGTTTCGGTCATCTCCCAGATTTCGAGATCGGGGAAGTTGAGCTTGATCGAGCCACGCACCGGGTGAACGTCGATGTACAGGTGGTACTTGCACGATACGAACGGGCATGGCCGCTCCATATCCTTGCACTCCGACCGGCTTCTTGGCTTCCAGTAGTCGGTCTCCGGATAGAGCTCACGACCACGGTTGAGCTCTGCCTTGCTCAGGCGACGAATCGAGATGGTGCGTGCACGGGCCCTCGATCGACGCTTGCGCCGCCCCCGACGCTCTTCCTGGTCCGGTTCTTGTAGAGCGTCCGCCAACGACTCCCGTTCTTCGCCCTCGGAGCTCGCTTCTGCGTCCACGGCGTTCGTGCTTGCTGCGTCCTTCATTGGAATCTCCCCCTCAAACCTCTCTAGACAGCTGCTCGAGCCATGCGAGCGCGCATCGTGAGCCGCCGCTCGATGACTTCGAGCTTTTCAACGAGCTCCTTGCCGAGCTCGCGCACTTCGTGGAGCGCGTCGTGGACCCCCGGATCCTCGGTGGCCGCGCGCTGCTGGTCGTCAATCGCGTTCTCGATCGCCTGATAGACGCGGTCGAGCTGCCGGCTCAACGCATCGATATCGCCTCGCACGAAGAGGAACTCCTTTTGAATTTCCTCCATCGTGAAGCCCTGATGCATCAGCCGACGGATGTGATCGATTTGGCGAACCGCCGTCGCTGGGTAGAGACCTTGAGACCCTCGGTGCTTGCCCTTGCGGCCGACGCGCACGCTTCGCGGCAACAAGCCGAGCTGCACGTACTTGCGGAAGGTCGCCTCCGTGAGGCGAGAGCCGCGCGCGGTGAAGGCATCGACGATCTGCTGGACGCTCATCCCATTGGCGTGGGCGCGCTCGATCTCTTCGAGCTCCTCGCTGGACCAGCTCTTTTCTGGTTCCCGATGCGGCCTATGTTGTCCTCTTGGTAGAGTCATTTGAATAGCTTATAGCGAATGTATTCCATTGAAGAGAATCACGTCAACGCAAAAAGACATCGTATTGCTAAGTTTGCGAAATTGCTTGTTTTTTGTCGCAGCTTTTCAAGCTGCCGGCCCTCTTTGACGAAAAATGCCGATCGTAACTAGCTACTGACGATCGGCAGCGACGGCGATCTCGGCACTGCCGCTGACACGGACACTGTCGCTGGCACTGCCGCTGACTCTGCCCCTGACTCTGCCCCTGACTCTGGGGAAATTGACTGCCCCCCCCGAACCCAGTACCTCCTGCGAACGCATGGATTCTCGGGCTTTTCGGCGGTTTCGGCGCAATAAGGGGGCTCTCGCCGGGCTAGTGCTCGTCGTAGCGGTGACCGTGCTTGGCATCCTGGGCCCCTGGCTCGCCCCCTTCGACCCGGTGGACCAGTTCACCGACGCACTGCTCCTGGACAGCGGCCTTCCTGCGGGGCCCCGCGCCGTGGCCGGACACTGGCTCGGGGGCGACCCGCTGGCGCGCGACGAGCTCAGCAGGCTCCTGAGTGGCGCCCGAGTTTCGATGTTGGTCGCCTACATCGCCACCGCGATTGCCGTCCTGATCGGGGTCGGTCTCGGGCTGATCTCCGGCTATGTCGGCGGGCGGGTCGACTCCATTTCGATGCGATTCGTCGATGTCGTGTTGTCGATGCCGTTCCTGCTGCTCGCCATCGTCATGCAGCGCGTGTGGGACGCTCCCGGCATTTGGACCATCTGCATCGTGCTCGGTGTGCTCTCGTGGACGACCCTTGCCCGCGTTACGCGCGCAAAAACGATGGAAGCGCGAGAGCTCGATTACGTCCAAGCTGCACGCGCACTCGGCTTGCGCCACTCTCGCATACTGGCCCGACACGTGCTTCCCAATGTCGCCGGCCCGATCGTCGCAATCGCCACGATTCTCGTCGCGCGGATGATCATCGCGGAGAGCGCGCTTTCATTCCTCGGACTCGGTGTTCGCCCACCGACAGCGAGTTGGGGCTCGATGCTCAACGACAGCCAATCGCTGCTTCTCGGCGTGCCTCGACTGACGCTGTATCCGGCCGTCCTGATCAGCATGGCGGTGTTCGGCTTCAACCTCTTTGGAGAAGGGCTCAGAGATGCGTTCGACCCCAAAGACTAGAACGCGCGCTCACCGCTGGGTCGTGGGAATCGTGACGGTCGCCATAGCGTCCGTTCTTGGCGGTTGGGTGATCACCCATTTTCCAAAGGCGCCCATCGGACCACGCTTCGTCGGCGCAGGTCATGAGACTCCGCGGTCGGGAGGCATTTTTATCTTCTCAGCCGGCAGCAACATCCACACCCTCGATCCGCACTTCGCGTACGACACGTTATCGACCGCCGCCTGCCGACTCCTATACGATGGTCTTCTCGACTACGACTACGACGGCAAGATGATCCCGAGCCTTGCTGCCTCGCTCCCCGAAGTCTCGGATGACGGTCGTGTGTTTCGCTTTACCTTGCGGGAAGGGATCAAGTTTCACAACGGCCGCGAGGTGATGGCCGAAGACATCTCTTGGTCGATGCACAGATTGCTAAGCGAGCGGATCGGCTCTCCTGGCTACCCGTTCTTCAAATCGATCGAGGGCGCCCCCGACTACCACGAAGGCAAGACCGACGCGATCGAGGGGATCGTCGTCCTAGGACCCAAGACGATCGAGTTTCGGTTGGACGAAGCTGATCAGACTTTTCTGAACGCGATCGCGATGCCCTTCGCCTACCCAATGGCCCGCGAGCATGTCGAAGCGCTCGAGAAGGCCGAGGGACGAACCGCCGTCGGCCGAAATCCGATCGGTGCGGGCCCATTCTCCCTCGGGCGTTGGGAACGGGGCGTCCAAGTCGAGCTCGTGCGCTTCGAGGACTACTGGGACCCGAGGGCCCGCCCCGACCAAATGGTGTTTCTCGAGAACATCTCCTCCGACGTAGCGAGCGCGCGTTTCCGCAATGGTGGGATCGACATCATCTACCGCCCGAGCAAGGTCAACCGGCTCTTTCTGCGCGCGTCGAAGGCATGGGCACCGTATCGAGCGGAGGCTCCGAGCCCATCGGTCTTTGCGCTTGGCCTCAACTGCGAGCTCCCGCCTTTCGATGACGTCCACGTGCGGAGGGCGATCGCGTTTGCCATCGACCGCTCGAAACTCGAGCGCCTCGACCCGGGCAAGGTGATCGCCGCCAGTCAAATCTTGCCGCCGATGCTTCCTCCGTACGACCCCGACCTCCCGGAGCGCCAGGTTTTCGACCTCGCACGCGCCAAGGAGGAGATGCGTCTCGCGGGGTACCCCGACGGCCTGCCCGAGCCCGTGACCCTCTGGGTGCGGGGCGAAGGTGAGGTCCAACTTGCGCAGTTCTTTCAGCAGGATCTCAAGGCGATCGGGATCGACATCGAGCTCAAGTTGGTGACCTTTGCGACCTATTTGAAAGAGACGGGACGGCCGCGCGTCGCCCAGGCGGCGTTCACGGGCTGGCACCAAGACTTCCCAGATCCCTCGAACTTCATGGACATCCTGTTCCACAGCAGGTCGATCCATCCCGAGAACTCCGAAAACCGCTCCTTCTATCGCAACCCCGAGCTGGACGCGATCCTCGACAAGGCGCGTCCCGAGGTCGACGGAGCGGTGAGGCTCGAACTCTACGCAAAGGCCAATGCGATCCTCGCCGCCGATGCACCGTGGGCGTTTCTCTACTATCCGATCGAGATGTTCGTCTGGCAGCCCTACGTGAAGAACTTTCGTCCCCATCCGGTTTGGCTCAACGAGTACCGCAACATCTGGCTCGACCTCCCACGAAAGCGCGTGAGCCAGAGTATCTATTCAGAGGAAACCTCTCGATGATTCGATTCATCGCTCAGCGCGCGCTTTGGGGCTTCCTCGTCGTCGTCTCGGTCGTCACCTTGGTTTTCTTTTTGATCTTCGTGGCAGGCGACCCGGCGGTCACCGTCCTCGGGCCGCAGGCGCGCGCCGAGCAGATCGCGGATTTCAATGCCAAGAAGGGTCTCGACCGCCCGGTGGGCGAGCAGTTCCTCAGCTATCTAGGCATCCTCCCCTGCGTACGAAAAGACTCGCCGAAGTACGAACAAGGAGACGGCTCACGAGGGTATTGCGGCGTTCTTCAGGGCGACCTGGGTGAGTCCTATTCGCATCACGAATCTGTCGCGAGCGTGATCGGGTTCCGTCTGCCTCGAACACTGCTCCTCGCATCGATGGCGGTGTTGTTCGAGCTCTTCATCGGCCTCACCGCCGGCGTCATCGCAGCCCTCCGGCGAAACCGTTGGTCCGATACCCTCATCATGTTTGGCACGTTCGTCGGAATCAGTTTGCCGACGTACGTGACCGGCCCGATCGCGCTGCTTGTATTCTCGTTCTTGCTCGGGTGGTTTCCGTTCGGTGGGTACGGGATCGATCCCTTGGACCACATCTACCACGCATTGCTTCCTGCCTTCATCTTGGCGATCGCTGGCGCCGCGACTTATGCACGCGTCATGCGTGGCGAGCTGATCGAAACCCTCCGGCACGACCACGTCCGCACTGCGAAGGCCAAGGGCATGCCGCCGAGTCAGGTCGTCCTCAGGCACGCGATCAGAAACGCGTTGCTTCCCGTGGTCACCCTCGTCGGCCTGAGCCTTCCATTCCTCGTCGGCGGCGCCATCATCACCGAGAAGATCTTTGCGTGGCCAGGCCTTGGGCTGCTGACCATCGAATCGATCGAATCACTCGATGCCCCCGTCATCATGGCCGTCGTCCTAATGTTTGGCGTCGCCGTACAGGTCGGAAACCTGCTCGCCGACATTGCGGTGGCTGCGCTCGACCCGCGCATTCGCTTGAACGATTGAGCTAGGCGATAGCGTGGGGGCGATGGAGAGGGACCAACCGAGGCCGCAGGCCGTCTAGGGTTTCGGTTTCGGGCGCACCGGAAACACCTTGCGGGTCCCGTCCTGCCGGGGTGCGAGGATCTGGAGCGCTCCGATTTGGATCTTTTTTCGCTGCGCATTGGGGAGCTTGATGATGCAGACACCGTCGCCGGAGAGCCCTTCGATCTTGCAGAGACCAAACTTCGGGTGATCCAGCCACTCGCCTCTGACCGGCATGGTTTCAGGGTCCTCGGCGGGCCCGACCTTGGATGCCTCCGCGGCCACTGCCCAGGTGATCGGCCGATCCACGGCGACCTCCGCGGTCGAGTCAGACGTCCCTTCGGCCTTCGACCAAAGATGAAGCCCGGTCGCCTCGTCATGGCTTCGAGAGAGCGCGAGGTCATCGAAGCAATCGATCCGAAACTCGAGCGCGAACACGACTGCATCGACGACGTGGCCGCCATAGGTGACGTCACGACCGTCCTCGCGGCGCGAAACGGTCGCGTGCAAGTGCCAGAACGGCTCTTTGTCGCGTTCCGAGAGGTTGCCCTGCATCGCCAGGAGCTCGCACTGCTCGAAGCGGTGAGGCTCTTCGTACTTCTGCCCCGACTGGCTGTACTCCGTAAGGTCGATCCACTCGAAAGCGCCAAGTGCGTTGAGCCACGCTGTTTGAAGGCGGTGCTCATCGACCAGCTCGCGGAGCGCTTCTTGCAACCCGCGGCCACGAAACACCCGTCCCACGATGCAGCGTGACGCATTGGTCTCAGCCGAAATTATCGTCATTCTTGCGATGTCGCACGCGCCAGTCGCTCATCCTTCGCATCTACTGCGTCGACGAACAGCTTGAAGTACTCTCCTCCGCTCTTGAGCGCGAAGAAAAGGCTCAGGTACAGCAATACGAGGCCCGCGCCCGCGAAGTCGAGCTCGGTTTGGTAGAAGCCGAAGTCGATGAGGTAGCGGTGGTGGACGATCAACATCAGGATCGCGACCATCTGCAACGCCGTCTTGTCTTTGCCGGCCCGCATCGCCTCCATCACCAGCCCTTCGCTCATCGCAATCGTTCGAAGCGCCGTGACGGCGAGCTCACGTCCGACCATGATGACGACCGCAACGACACCGAGAAACGGCAGGCGGCCGAGGTACGCCAAGAAGACGAGGGTCGCCATCACCAGCAGCTTGTCCGCCAGCGGGTCGAGAAACTTCCCAAGCACGCTGATCTGCCCCCACCTCCTCGCCAGATAACCATCGATCAAGTCGGTGAGCGCCGTACCGATGTAGACCATGGCCGCCCAGAAGTTCGCCCTCGGGGTTCCGTCTGCCAGCAGCCACAGGACCACGGGGATCAGCGCGATCCGAAGCATGGTGAGCAGGTTCGGCAGGTTGATCGCGTCCTCCCGAATCGAGGGCCGTCTCGCAACTTCTTGGGTTGGCTCGTTCATGTGAGCGAGGTGTAACCCACCTTCCGCCTCGAGTCTCGACACGCACGACGCTGGCGAAGCCGGCATAGAAATTTCCACCCATGCCGAACCAGTTGCCGTATGGTTGCAATGGTTTCTGGGTGTCGACACACTGCGGGCACCCTGGAGTCGCATGCTGGAACTCACACGCAGCGTAGCGGAACGCGCGCGATCGGTGGCAGGCGTTACGGCCCAGAACCTGGCCTTCCAGGACGTGGTCGCCCTGGCCTTCCATGCCTATGTTTTCCTTCGGGTTTCTCTTGCGCCGGACAGCCCGGACGCGATCGTCGCTCGACGGATCACCCTGGCCCTGTTGGTCGTGACCGCCTGCGCCATCATCTTGAGCCGCGGAGAGGTGATCCAAGGCCAACGCGCCCGCGCGCTCACGTACCGCCTCGGTCTCTTCTTACCGATGGTCTTCTCGTATTTCGAGATGCGAGTTCTGCTGCCGGCCCTCCAACCGGAGTTGATGGATTATCGTCTCTACGCGATCGACCTCTGGCTGTTGGGGACCACTCCCTCGGTCTGGTTGGAGGCATGGAACACCAGGCCCGTAGTCGAGTGGCTGTCGTTCTACTACTACGGGTACTTTCTCGTTTTGATCCTGATGCTGATTCCTGCGCTCTTTTTAGAGACGGGTCGACGCCTTCAAGAGCTGATGGTGGGCGCGCTCGTCGTCGTCGCGGCCGGGCACTTTCTCTACACGATCGTTCCTGGCGCGGGACCATTCGCCACCATCTCCTTCGACGAGCCGCTCCACGGCGGTTTCTGGTGGAACCAGGTACGTGTCACGGTCGAGACCGCTGGCGCGCAGCTCGACATCTTTCCCTCGCTGCACACCGCATTCCCCGCGTACTTCACGCTCTACGCGTACGGCCATCGACACGAGCGCCCATTCAGTTGGGCCTGGTTTGTTTTGGCGCTCGTGGCCTTCAACATCATCGCAGCCACCATGTTCCTTCGATGGCACTGGTTCATCGACGTAGCTGCGGGGCTCCTGCTCGCGTTCGCGGCACGCCGCCTCTCGGTGGTCGTAGCCGAACGCGAAAGCCACCGGGGTGAGCACTACGATATGCGCCAACCCGTCTGGGAAGAGCTCTAGACGCTAGCCGGATCAACCCGGATCGATCGGGCGGTGCGGGACACTGGCACTGGCACTGGCACTGGC
>JAOTYL010000012.1 GCA_029861865.1 Myxococcales bacterium
ACTCCGATCCTCAGGTCATCCCCTGAATTTTCAACTTCAGTGGGTTCGGTCCTCCACGCAGTTTTACCCACGCTTCAACCTGCCCAAGGATAGATCGCTCGGTTTCGGGTCTACGCCCTGCTACTAAATCGCCCTATTTGGACTTGGTTTCCCTACGGCTTCACCTATCGGCTTAACCTTGCAACAAAGCGTAACTCGCAGGCCCATTATGCAAAAGGTACGCCGTCGCACATTCCCCGAAGGGCATAGTGCTTCGACTGCTTGTAGACACACGGTTTCAGGTACTATTTCACTCCCCTTGTCGGGGTTCTTTTCACCTTTCCCTCACGGTACTTGTTCACTATCGGTCGTCGAGTAGTACTTAGCCTTGGAAGATGGTCCTCCCAGATTCCCGCTGGATTCCACGTGCCCCGCGGTACTCGGGTGCCAGTGCAGAGACCAAACGCTTTCGACTACAGGGCTGTCACCTCGTCTCGCCGATCTTTCCAGATCGTTCATCTAACGTTTGGTTTGGTAACTCTGTGAGAGCTTTAGGGCGCTCTCCCACTGGTCCCACGACCCCATACCAACAACGCCCCTACGCTTACATTGATATGGTTTAGGCTGTTTCCCGTTCGCTCGCCGCTACTAGGGAAGTCTCGGTTGATGTCCTTTCCTCCAGGTACTTAGATGTTTCAGTTCCCTGGGTTGGCTGCACTAGCGCCTATGTATTCAGCGCTAGGCTTCTGGGTATGACCCCAGACGGTTTCCCGATTCGGATATCTCCGGATCAAAGTGTGTTAGCCACTCCCCGGAGCTTTTCGCAGCTGCCCACGTCCTTCATCGCCTCTCGACGCCAAGGCATCCACCGTGTGCCCTTTCTAGCTTGACCTTTACTCCTAAGACGCGTCTCGTACTTCGTGTTTCGTTGCCTCCACACGAAGCTGGTGTGCTCCTGAACGCGATATCCAGGAACCACCTAGTGCTTTGCCATGACGGAAAGGTTATGGCGCAGCACTCTCGCAACTCGAGACCAGGGTTCGAAAGAAGAGCCTGGTCACAGTCGCGGCTAGAAAGAGAAAATTTTCTACGATATTCAGTTGTCAAAGAGCTGCGAGAATCGAGCTTTGAATCTTGATTGCTCGGGTCGATTGCGCGGCTTTCGCGCCGCCGACCGAAGGAATCAAGGTTGGGCTTTCAAGGGATTTTTGGCAAGTGGCCAGTGGTGGAGCTGAGGGGGCTCGAACCCCTGACCCCCGGCTTGCAAAGCCGGTGCTCTCCCAACTGAGCTACAACCCCAATGGGCAAACCGCTGACCAGTTCTAACACCGGCGCAGGATTTTTGTGTCAGGACCGAGCGCCCCCGCAGGTGCGGAGTGAGAGCTACACCAGTAGCTCGCAGCGCAGCGCCGAGGAGGAAAGCCGGTCCTGGCGCAAAAAGACAAGCCGGTGGGGCACGCTAGACTCGAACTAGCGACCTCACCCTTATCAGGGGTGCGCTCTAACCACCTGAGCTAGTGCCCCGTGTGCATCTCGCAAACTGTCAAAGAGCGCCAGAGAGCCGTTTCCGTGAACCGTCTCCGAAGCCCGTTTGGGCCTAAGCCCTGAAAACTACTTCGTTTTGTTGGTCCCGGCCCCAACTTCCTCCGCCAAGGGACGCCTTGTTTAGCGGCTCCCCCAAAGCCGGTCAAGGGGACAGTCCCCTTTTTCCAAGGGTTAAGCGGAAGAGATGGACCTGCGGGACCCCTGAAAATTAACCCCTGAGAAAAGGGGACTGTCCCCTTTCCTCTAAGCGCTTGCAATGTTTATTGAACTTCCCCGGATCGGGTCTTTGAGGTGAGGTCCCGAGGCTGCTGGCAATCGGCCACGCGCTGGTGAGGCGAATCCTGGTAGAAAAAGCCGATGAAGAGCGATCGACTGTACGACATGCCTCTCCTTCCCCATCTGGTCATCGATGGGCTCAACCGCTACGACGACCGGCCCTTCCTGTTCTTGGGAGAGGCCGTGATCACGTATGCCGAAGTTCGCGCGCACGCGAGCCGTTTCGCGCAGGCCCTCGAATCCAAAGGTGTACGAAAAGGATCGCGTACAGCGGTTCTCTCGGCCAATCGCCCTGAGGTTCTCTACAATCTCTGTGCGAACTTGTTGATCGGATCGTGCAACACCCCGCTTCATCCGCTCGGGTCGCTCGATGATCAAGCGTACGTTCTCGAGGATGCCAAGATCGACACCCTGGTGTACGACCCGGCCGTCTTCGAAAAGCGCGCTTTGGAGCTCGGGAAGCGCGTGCCCCGCCTGAAGAATCTCCTCGCATTCGGATCGACCCAAGGAGGTGAAGATCTGAATGCGCTTGCTGCGGCGTTTGAGCCTAAACCTCTGGTTGCGCCAGACATCGGCCCTGAAGAGCTCAACTCGATCGTCTACACCGGAGGTACGACCGGCCGCCCGAAAGGCGTGCGACAGCCGTACCGCTCTGCCGCATACATGACGATCGTCCAGATGGCCGAGTGGGAGTGGCCGGAGGAGGTTCGGTTCTTGATTGCTACGCCACTGTCCCACGCGGCTGCAGCCTTCGTCGTGCCGACACTCCAGCGGGGCGGTGCTTTTGTGGCGTTGCAGGGCTTTACGCCTGATCTCTTCTTTGACGCCATTGAGAAGCACAAAATCACGTCGACGTTCTTGGTCCCGGTGATGATCTATCCGCTCCTCGATCATCCACGGGCAACGACGGCGGATCTGTCGAGCCTCGAAACGCTCTTCTACGGAGCCTCCCCTATGAGCCCAGCCCGACTCAAAGAGGCTGTCGAGAAGTGGGGGCAGATCTTCTTTCAATGCTTCGGTCAATCGGAAGCGCCGATGGCGATCACACATTTGAAGAAGAGCGAGCATGACCTCTCGAAGCCGGAGCGATTCGCGTCTTGCGGTCGACCAAGCCCCTGGGTGCACGTTGCCCTTCTCGGCCCCGACAACGAGCCGGTCCCAAAAGGAGAGGCTGGCGAAATCTGCGTTCGCGCCCCATTCGTGATGCAAGGGTACAACGGCTTGCCCGATCAAACTGCTGAAGCATTTGCGGGGGGGTGGCTTCACACGGGTGATGTCGGTCGATACGACGACGAGGGGTATCTCTACATCGTCGATCGCAAAAAGGACATGATCGTGACCGGCGGGTTCAACGTGTTCCCGCGCGAGATCGAAGACGTGATCTCTGCGCATCCGGCCGTTGCACAGGTCGCCGTCGTCGGTGTGCCCGACGAGCGTTGGGGCGAGGCCGTGAAGGCGGTTGTCATCCTCCGGCCCGATCATGAAGCCAGCGAGGCGCTTGCTTCCGAGCTACAGGCAGCCGTCAAAGGTGCGAAAGGGTCCGTGCAGTCACCGAAATCGATCGACTTCGTAAAATCGATCCCACTTTCACCATTGGGCAAGCCCGACAAAAAGGCGCTTCGTAAGCAGTTCTGGGGCGACCAGGAGCGCGGTGTGAACTGATGAGGGGCTCCCGACTTGCTACGCGCGCAAAGCACCCATGACGAAAAGAACGGCATTGATCACGGGGGCCGCGGGTGGCCTCGGCCACGCCACTGTCGAGCGCCTAGTCATGGACGGTTGGCAGGTGTTCGCCACCGACATCAACCCGGATATGCTGAGAGCTTCCGCCCACGACCCAGACATCGTGCCCGTTCTCATGGATGTTACCGATCGTCAAAGCATCAGGAACGCGTTCGATGCGATTTCGAGCCGCACCGATCACTTGGACGGGATCGTCAACTTCGCGGGCATCATGGGTATTGGATCGTTGACCGACATTCCCGAGGAGCGCCTTTGGCAGGTTCTCGACGTCAACGTAATGGGCACTTATCGGGTCAACAAGAAGTTCCTGCCGCTCGTGATGGCTGCTGGCGGGCGTATCGTGAATGTGAGCTCCGAAACCGGGTGGCAAACCGCCGCGCCGTTCAACGGACCGTACGTGATGAGCAAATACGCCATCGAAGCTTATTCCGATGCGCTGCGACGCGAGCTGGCGCTGCTGGGTGTGAAGGTGGTCAAGATTCAGCCGGGGCCCTTCAAGACCGCCATGGTCGCAGGAATCGAGCGCGCGTTCGACCAGGCGGAGAGTGAGACGACGAACTTTGCGAAAGTGATCAGGAAGCTCAAGCGGCTCGCTGCCAAGCAGATCAACACTGCCCACGATCGGGACATTCTCGCCCAGGTCGTCGAAAAGGCTTTGACCACCAAGAATCCGAAACCGGTCTACTCGGTGAAGCCAGACCGCCTCCGCACGTCGCTCGAAAAGCTCCCTTTGCGCGCGGCCGACGAGATTTGGTTGACCGTGCTACGCCGAGCAAACAGGGACTGAGCAAAAGGGGACTGTCCCCTTTTAGTCGTCGCAGACTTTGAGGGTTACTTGGGTGACGGCGCCGCCGACTAGCTTGGTTTGGCAGCAGAGACGGACGTCTTCAGGGGAGTCGCCGAAGATGTCGAGAACCTCGATTTCGTCGAGCTCGGCCTTCGAGAGCGCGTCGCCGCCTTCGAGGACTTCGACTCGGCATGTGCCACAGGTCGCGGCGCGGCACGAGTACGGTACATCGGCTGCAGGATGGGCATCGGTGATGTCCATGATCGCCTCGCCAGGCTCGGCGTCGACCTCGAAGCCAGAGGGTTCGAATCGTACTCGGATCACGCTCACGGTTTGATACGGATCGGGAGCTTCGTGTAGCCGCGGGTGAAACCGGACTTTCGGCGCTCTGCGTTGTCCCAATCGACATCGTAGCTCTCCCCGATGCGCGCGCCCATCTCTTCGAAGTAGATGCGGATCATCAATCGTGCGACATGAGCGCCAATGCAGAAATGCGGGCCCTGTGCGAACGAGAGGTGTTTGTCGATCTCGCGGTGGATGTCGAGCTCGTCAGCGTCGTCACCCCAGTGTCGCGGATCACGATTGCCGGAAGCGTATAGGTTGTGAACCTTGCTGCCGGCGGGAATCGTCGTGCCATAGTACTCGACGTTTTGGGTGGTGGTACGCGACAAGCCCTGAACGACAGACTCGATGCGAAGAAGCTCCTCGGTAGCATTCGGGATGCACGTCGGGTTGTCGATCATCTCGCGGCGCTGGTCGGGATGTTTGTCGAGCTGCTCGGTCGAGTTGCCGATGAAGTTGCTCGTCGTGTCGTTCCCTCCGGCGATCATGACGAAACAAAAGCCGAGGATGTCCCAGTCGGTGAGCGTGTCGCCATCGACTTCTGCCTGGGTGAGCTTGGTGATCATATCGTCGGTCGGATCGGCGCGGCGCGCCTGACACATGCCGCCGAAGTAGGTGACCAACCCCTGCACGGCACCGATGGCCTTTTCGACATCGAGGGTGAAATCCGCAGACGCCGAAGTGATCGCATCCGACCACGGGTCGAATTTCTCGCGGTCCTCGGGTGGCACGCCGAGAATGTCGGCCACCACCATCGTCGGAAGCGGGGAAGCGATCTCGGGGATCAGATCGATGGTCTCGCCGTTCGCCGCTTTGGCTTTCATCGCCTCGATACGCTCTACCACGAACGCTCGGATCTTCGGCTCCAACGCTTTGACGGTATCGGGAGTGAAGGCTTTGGTAATCAGACGTCGGAGCCGCGTATGATCGGGCGGGTCCATCATGATGAAGGTCGGCGGAATTCCGAGCTTGCTGATCTCATCCTTTTCCGGGGTAAGCCCTTGAGCCGATGAAAAGATCTGGGGCTTTCGGAGAGCACGGTAGATGTCGTCGTACCGCGACAGCACGTAGCAATCGAGCCGCTCATTGTAATAAACCGGGTGCTCGTCACGTAGCCGCGCGTAGTAAGGATACGGATCGGCGATCAACTCGGGGTTGAACGGATCGTAAATCGGATCATATTCGATCGTCTTTGTCTCTTTCGCAGTCACTTCCAAGTCCTGGTAGGAAAAAAGGGGACTGTCCCCTTTTAGAAGAAACGGACGTCCATGGGTAGGCCGCGTTCGCCTGGGTGCATCGACAGCTCGGTCACGAAGTCCGGTTCGAAGCCGTCGGGGATGTTGGGCTCGACCCGTTGAAGGAGGGTGCCGAGGATCATTTGCATCTCCATCATCGCAAACTGCTTGCCAAGGCAAACGCGGGGGCCGCCAGCAAAGGGGGTGTAGGCGCCCCGCGGGAGGCTTCGTTCGAACTCGCGCGTCCAACGCTCGGGCCTAAACTCCATGGGGTTGTCGTAGTACTTCGGGTTTCGACCCATGGCGATGTGGCTGATGGTAATGGGCTGCCCCTTCTTGAATTCATAACCTTCGATCACGATGTCGCGCTGTGGCTCGCGCGCGTATGCCCACACCGAGGGCAGAAGACGAAGCGACTCCTTCACCACCATCTCGAGATAGGGAAGGTCTGGAAGGTCTTTGACCTCGATGCGTCGTCCCTGAACGACGCGGTTTAGCTCCTCTCGCATCTTGGCAACCTTCTCGGGGTTTTTGGCAAGGAGGTACCAGGTCCAAGTGAGCGCGTGGGCAGTCGTCTCATGGCCCGCGAAGATCAACGTCATCGCTTCGTCCCGGAGCTGCTTCTCGGTCATGCGGCCCTCTTCGTCCTCGACGAACACCATATGTGAGAAGAGGTCGCCTCGGTCCTGGCCCGTCAGGCGGCGCTCTTCGATCGCGCGATGGATGATGTCCTCCACGGCTTTGATCGCCTTTCTCTTGCGGCGGCTCTCCCGAGTGGGCCACCAACTCGGCCGTGGAACCAGTTTGTCGGCGTCGCGAACCAGAATCTCACTGATGTCGATCATCGCGTTCCGAATGCTCTTCGCATCGCCCTTTTCGATGTCGATGTCGAACAACGTGTTGGCGACGACGACGAGCGCCAAACCGGTCATCTCTTCACGAAAGTCCCGCCGCTCGCCCGCTTGCCAACGGTTGATCATGCGCTCGGTGAACTCGACCATCCGGGGTGCGTAGGCGTCGACTCGCTGCTTGTGAAAGCCTGGCATGATCAGCTTGTGTTGACGCTTCCAGGACTCGCCGTCGTTGGGCACGAGGCCCTCGCCGAGAAACGGCTTCCACATCATTTTGATGTGCGCGGGCTTGTAGAAGTCCTGCCAATACGTAACGTTGATCGCGTTCACGATCGCGGGGTCACGGATACAAATCAGTTTGCGCCCGACGAGACGTGCGGCGAACACGTCCCCGTAATCGCGGTGACCGTCGATCAAGAACCCCGATCGGTCTTCGATCAGCTCGAAGAGGTTGCCCCAGAACCAATGCCCAGGTTTTCGTGGAATCGGCTTCGTGGTGCTCGAGCGTCCACCCGATTGGATTGCGGTCTCCCCAGGCACTTCAACTAGCATTTGTAGACGCAGAACAAGGGAGTCCGCAAGCCGTCGTCTGGACGGACTGCCACCGCAGCATGAGAGCACTTTACGGATCGGGCCCAAGCGAGCTATACGCCGGAGCATGTATAAGAATGCTTTTGGTTTCCTGGTGCTGTGCGTGGGGCTATGCGTCCTCGGGTGTGGCGGTGACAGCAGCGCTTGCACCGAAGGACAGTTTCTCTGTGACGACATGTGCATCGACGAATGCGGCGTCGATGAGGTCGAGTGCGACTGCGTTTGCATTCCAGAGATCGAGCCCGTGCTGGCCGACATCCAAGCGAGCGTCTTCGACATCAGCTGCACCGCCAGCTCGTGTCACGGCGGCCCAAACCCACGGGAGATGCTCGACCTGAGCACGGCTGAGCTCTCCGAAGCAACTCTGATCGACGTGCCGTCCAACCAGGTAGCGAAGGATAGGGTTACGCCCGGTGACGTCTCCGCATCGTACCTCTACAACAAGCTCACAGGGCAAGACATCGCGCAAGGCACGGATCCAATGCCTCAACTCGGCTTCCCCTTGTGCGAAGCAAAGATCTCGGCCGTCGAGACGTGGATCGCTGCCGGCGCACCGTAGCCTTAGAAGAACGCCATGGATATGGAGTATCGGCGACTCGGTCAAGCTGGCATCAAAGTCAGCGTCCTGTCGTTCGGCTCCTGGGTAACGTTCCACAACCAACTCGGCCATCAAACGGCGCTCGAGTGCATGCAGGCAGCGTGGGATGCCGGGGTGAACCTCTTCGACAACGCGGAGATCTATGCGAATGGCGCGTCGGAGAAGATCATGGGTGATGTCGCGCGCGAGCTCGGTTGGCCGCGCGAATCGTACCTGCTCTCGACCAAACTCTACTGGGGCCTCCGCGAAGGCCCCAACACGAGGAACACGCTCAACCGGAAGTACTTGTTGCACGCGATCGACGGCTCGCTCGAGCGTCTCGGCACGGATTTCGTGGACTTCGTGTTTTGCCATCGGGCCGACCCCGACACGCCGATCGAAGAGACGGTCTGGGCCATGCACGACATCGTCTCCTCGGGCCGTGCGCTCTATTGGGGCACGTCCGAGTGGCCGGCACACGCCATTGCCGACGCGTACGAAATCGCGGAGCGATACCACCTGCGAAAGCCGGTGATGGAGCAGCCGCAGTACAATTTGCTCTCTCGAGAACGGGTCGAAGAAGAGTATGCACCGCTCTACGAAAAGTACGGAATGGGCACGACGACATGGAGCCCGCTCGCATCGGGGGCGCTTACCGGGAAGTACCTCGACGGGATTCCCGAAGAGAGTCGTGCGAACCTACCCGGCTACGAATGGCTGCGCGAGATGATCGTCTCACCCGCCAGCCACGACACGACGCGGAGGGCGGTCGAGGTCGCAAAAGAGCTCGGTTGCACCCCCGCCCAGGTCGCCATCGCGTGGTGTGCCAAGAACCCCCGCGTATCGACGGTCATCACCGGCGCGAGCCGCGTAGAGCAGGTCCGAGAGAACATGGAAGCGCTGCAGGTGATGCCGCTCTTGACCGAAGATGTGATGGCACGCCTCGAAGGCGCCTCCTGAGCGCTCGGACTAGAGCGCGTTACTCGCGGCATCGATAGCCGCGCGCGCCTCGACGAGCTCGGCGTCGATCGGGTTGCCCGCATCGAGAGCCTGCACCGCTCGATCGACCGCTCGCTGCGCTTCCCGAAATTGCATGCTCATCTCGGCCAACCCAGTTTCCCGCGCCACTACATCTGCAGCACCCAGTTGAACCAGCGCACGTCGCAGATAGTCACGAACGCTGATGCCGCCCGGTCTCGCACCCATTTCGGCACGAGTAAGCAGGTCGGAGCCCTGCTCGAGCCCGGCGATGATCTGCGCCTCCGGCAACAACTCGGTCATGGCGTCGGGGGTATAGCGACTCATGCCGATGAGCGTTCCAGTGTAGACCGTGCTGTCGGGGCCGACGGTGGTCGCGGAATAGATCGAGTTCTCGCAAGAGTTTGGCACCTGTTCAAGGACTTCACTCACCCCCGGAAGGAGCCCGACGATTCTCGTCAACGCAGGGTCACAAGTCCCGGGACCGGCCGGCGCCCAGAGCACCGACTCCCCGGTGTCGAGGTCGAGCCCTTCGAGGCCCCATTGCCCATCGCGCTGTCCGATGCCGTAGACGAGACCGCTTGCCTCGCTGATGCTCGGGATCCCATTGGGTACGCTGACCGTGGTATTGGCCCAAATCGAGGCGCAGGTTTGGCTTTGGGGGTCCCAGTCGATCCGCTCGAAACCGAAGGGCGCCTTTTCTGGGATGCCCCCCTCGAGCGCAGAAACGAGGTTCTGTGCAAGGGCCAAAGACATGGAGGAGTCGTTGATCGTCGGATCGCGAAGCAGATCGTTGACTACCACGGCCGAGTAGCCGCGGACCGCAACCGACTGCTCGGAGCACGACTCGGTCGCCTCGGGAACGCCGAACCGGATCGGGATCTCGCAGGCGATCCGCCGGTCTTTACCGGGCGCGATCGGCTCCCAAGCTTCGGGAATCTCGTCTCTCCAAAAGAGGACAAGATGCATCAGGTCTTGGCCGTCGGTGATTACGACGAACCGATCGTCATCGGCTGCGGTTCCCATCAGACTCGGCGTCGAGCCCGAGCCGGGTCCAAGCCTGATTGCGCAAGGCTTTTCGACCGTCTCGTATTCGGCGCGCCAGGCTTGCTCGAGCGCGGTGCCGTCCCACTGGTACCGATACATCGCTGCGCTGGTGACGAGGTAAATGCCTCCGTTCTCATCGGCGGCGATGCTGTTGGACACGATCTCTAGGTTGGCGGGATCAGCCGTTCCGCAATCGGGATTTGCCGATGCGATGGGCAACTGGCCGAGGTCCGTGGGATTCGCATTTGCGGGAATAACGAAAACGTTGCCGAGCTCGGTGGCGAAAGCAAGGTCGCCGCCATAAGTCAACGACATGCCGGCAATGATGTCGTTGTCGTTGCAGAACACCTCGTCTGGCATGAAGATTCGTTGCTTGAGCTCGATCGGCGACGCGCGGTCGCCTTCGGCGCTGTCGCCGAAGAACGAAACGAACCGAGAGCGTCCGACAATGAATCGATTCTGCGCGTCGATCGCGGTGTAGGCACCGCTTATGCCCAGGGTAATCGTTGGAGCGCTGTCTTCTCGCTCTGCCGGGATGTAAGTGTCGACGAGCTCGAACGTCTGGTGGTCGACCTTGACGATCGCGCCGTCGACGCCCGTGACGGTAGACCAGACAGCGCGGCCGCCGTCGTCGTACGGCTCGCTGAAGGACATGATCACCGGGACCCCTGCCGACGGAATCGCCAGATGTGCGCTCGTCACGGTTGCACCCGCAGCCGGGCCCGGGAAGGCCGAGGAGCCCTGAGCATAACTCGAGCGGTGAGATGCGGCCCAGATCGTGTCGCCGAAGGCGGCGCTACACAACGGCTCGGTCGGCGCGAGGGGGGTCTCACACAGGTCAGCTGTCTCGGTGGCGGGCGTGTATCCCCCGTCGCCGCCGCTGCTGCACGAAACCGTTGCCAGGGCCAGAGCTAACAAGACAACCAAATGAAGCACCCAGGAACTCCCTGTCTTTTGCATTTCGGCGGAGACTAGTATGCTCTCGAAATGTCGGCCATCGATACCTTGGGCAAGACGCGGTACGTCAACCTGGAAACGTTCCGAAAGAACGGCACCGGCGTCCAGACGCCCGTTTGGGTCGCTAGAACGGCCAATGAGTTGGGGATCTTCACCAACGGCGATTCCTACAAGGTGAAGCGCTTACGACGGAACCCGAAAATCCGAATCGCCAAGTGCGGCGTCCGAGGGGGGCTCAAGGGGCCTTGGCATCACGGCACGGCACGCGTGGTCGAAGACAAAGCGGGTCAAAAGGCGATCCTCGATGCACTCCACCGCAAGTACGGATGGCAGATGAAGCTAGCGGACTGGGGCGCTCGCATCGGACGCACGAAGAAGAACTGGGCCTTCATCGCCGTCGAGGTGTCGGAGGGTTAGCTCGCCCCCGAGATCCGCACTACCCTCGCACGATGCGTTTCCTTGTTCTTCTTATTGCGGTCGCGTTCCCGTGTTTTGCTCTTGCGCAGGACACTTCGAGCGAGGGTGACGTACGGTCGGCCGACGAGATCCCTGAAGACATGCCGCCTCCGCCGGACAATGCGCCGCCGGCAGAAGCGCCGCCGACCGGGGGCACCGACGAACGTCCTCCGCATCCCGAAACACCCGAGTCACTCGAAGAAGCCCAACCCACCGCCGAAACGCTCGCGAAGACCAAGTACCACTGGCTCCCCGGCCATTGGGTGTGGACCGGCGAGCAATTCGAATGGCGAAGCGGGCAATGGGTTTACAAGGTCAAGGGCTACATTCTCGTGCCGCCGCGTTGGGAATGGGACGGGAAGCAGTGGGTCTTCCACAATGCGGGTTGGGCCAAACCTGGCACCAACGAAGTTGTCTACCGGGCGACACCGGCGCCTGATGCCGAAGCGGCCGCAAACGCTGAGCAACCGCCCGGAGGAGGAGGCGAAAACGTGCAGGTACAGCCGGCTACAACGACGGTCTATGTCTACAGCGGAGTCTACGTCGCCCCGTTGATCGTGTATCCGATCTGGCACCCTTGGTATCACTACCATTGGTACCATCGGCATCCGTACTACGGACGACCGCCCGCGTATCGGCACCGAAGCTACCACTACGCGCAAACGCATCGGCGTGCACACTACAGACATCAAAGTAGATCGCTGAGCCAGAGTCGTCCGCCCAGTCAAGGGGGCTCGAAGCCGGGCACCAAGCCATCGACAAAGCCTTCGCAGCCAAAGAGCAAGCCGTCGACGCAGCCGTCAGGCAGTCGTGGCACCAGCGGCAGCACGAGACGAAGTGGGCGACGCCGCGGAGGCGGGCGACGGCGCTGACTCAAGCCGACTTACTTGCGGCGGCGAACGAGAACACCGACGTATGGCGTGAGCCACCAGCGCGATTGCTGGAAGAAGTCGCCCTTGCCGGTGAACGAGTACCGAAGCCCGAGATCGACGTAGATGCCGTGGTTCACCTCGAAAGCCAGACCTCCCCTGCCGGTGAAGCCTGGCGTGAAGCGATACACCGAGCTTTGGTTGCAGTAGTAAACGCTACAGACCACCTGCGTTTCGCGGAAGTTCCAGAAGTTCATGTCGAACGAGCCGCTGATGTAGGGCAGCACGACCTTGAGATCGGGAATCTGAACCCGGAACTCGGGGATCGAGAGGAACAGCCGGGTCACCGGGCTCCTACCGTTAAGCCCCGAGATCCCTGAAGCGTTGAGGTCGACGGGATTCCAGCCCATGCCGGCCGCGCCGCCGATGATGAAGTAGCCGAAGTCAGCCCCTCCAAAGAAGCCGATATCCGCCCCGGCCTTCACGATGTCTCGGTCCACGTCGAGAAAGATCGGAACGCCGATCTGGAGCGCCCAGGTGAAACCGACTTCGAGGCCCTTCTCCTCGGGCGGTTGAAGCGAAGATTGGGCCAGAGGCGGGCTCTCTACCATCTCGGCAGGAGCGGGTGGCGGAGTAGGCGCAACTGTAGCGGTCGTCGATGTTCCAGCCTCGTTCGAGGCGTCCCATTGGGCCGAGGCCACGGATACTGGAACGAAAAGCGTGAGAACGAGTGCGGCTGGTTTCGGGCTCCAGGCTCTCATCGTAACCTCCGACCGCGAGATGCTAGCGCAGTGTCCGTAATCATTCAATCGACGCCGACGGTCAACGTTTGTTCAGCGCTTCCAGCCGACGCCTGCCGGCCTGGCGAAACGGCTCGAGCAACTTGAGCCCTGCCGTTGGAAACGGTCGCAAGATGTGCGCGAGCGCGGCCCTTCTGCGGGGCATCGTGACGACGAGCTTCGGGTTGTCGACGAGCTCCAGAACGGCATCGCCAACCTGGTTGACGGTCAGGAGCTTCTTAGCAGAGAACAGAAGGCCAGCATCTCGATGGTGAGCGACGTCTCTCACCATGTCGGTATCGATCGCGTCCGGACAAACGGCGCTCACGTCGGTCGAGCTCCCAGACCGCGCCAACTGTCAATACGCCTGCATTGTTAACCCACAACTTCAAAGAACCACGCTCTTTGGCCGCCTCGGAAACCGCGCGATGCGATGCGGGGTCGCGTACGTCTTGTTGCATCGACCACGCCTGCGAGCCGATCAGGGCTGCGGTCGCCTTCGCCGCCACTTCATCGACGTCGGTAACCAAACCTCGAGCCCCGATCGACACCCAATCGGCTTACCAGCGCGGCGTGGACGAGTAGGCCGATACCGATCTTTTGATTCCCCCGCGCGGGGCGCTATCCTCCGGACGGTCTGATGATCCGACTTCTCGCGAGCCCTTGGAGCGTCGTCTTTCTCGTCACCACCGCATGCATCGGAGGAGGCACTGTCGCATTCGGTGAGCAGGAGACGGGAGTCGAGACGCGCGCCGCAGACCGCGGCAGCTCCGAACACAACGCACCCGCACAGGCCACTCTCGAGAGCCACCAACGGGTTCTCCAAGCGCCGACCAACGAATGGGATGGTCCTTCACCTCCCAAGAACAACCCCGGTCGAAGCGAGCTCTTGGGCAAAGCCTTTCACTATGACGCGTTCGTCTACGACAAGGCAGGCGACAAGCCTGGTGTCGCGGGCATTATCCGACGAGGGAGCATCCTTCGAGTCGGTGGGATCGTGAACGGCTCGGGTTGTAAGAACGGGACCTGGTACAAGGCCGAACCCTTTGGCTACGTCTGTACGAGCCTCGGCTTCCACGTGAGCGGCGAACCGAGCAACGACAGCTACGGTGTTCCTCCAGCGAAGGTCGAGGCGCGCCTTCCCTATCAGTACGCGCGAGTGACGACCAAGCGAGCTCCTCGCTACTATCGGATGCCAACCGTTCAAGAGGAGAAGCAAGCACGCCGAGCGATGCAGAAGAAGGGCCCGACTCCGGAGGCGGTCTCTTCGCTGATGGAGGGCGACTACTTCCTCGCCCTTGCCGAGACCGAAACCCGTGAAGCCGATGGTGCCGTGTTTTATCGTACGGTCCGCAATCGCTACGTGCGCGAGGACGACCTCGAGCTCCGCAACCCAGAGGTGGTGCGGGGTGAGCGACTTGGCACGGACGGTTGGGCGCTTCCGATCGCTTTCGTGTACGGCGAGGATCGACCCCTCCTCGAGCGTCGCAAGGGGGCTCTAGAGAACGTTGGGGTCGCCAAGAAGCACGTTCGGTTCGTCATCGAGGAAGAGTTTCATGACCGCGACCGAGCCTATGTGGCAGGACCAGACGGTATCGTGCTTCGTGACGAAGTGCGGATCGTTCGCGAGGTGAAGCGCCCGAGCGGCATTCCAGCAAACACGAAATGGATCCACGTCGACCTGAGCCAGCAGACGCTGGTCGCGTACGAAGGAGATCGGCCCGTGTACGCGACGGTGATCTCGAGCGGCAAGGAAGGCTACGAACCGCCGACCGGAACGTTCCAAGTCCAAGAGAAGCACATCTCGACCACCATGAATGCCACCGACCCGATCGACGGCTTCTACGAGGTCGAAGAAGTCCCTTGGACGATGTACTACCACGGCGGGTACGCGCTGCATGGAGCGTATTGGCACACCGACTTTGGAGGGGTGCGTAGTCACGGTTGCACCAACATCGCGCCCGTCGATGCCCGTTGGTTGTATTACTGGAGCGATCCAGACGTGCCGCCCGCGTGGCATGGGGTTCGCTTTCGGCCCGAGACGACCTGGGTGTACTTCACCAGTTGAGCGCTCCCCGGACGAGCAACATCAACGCGGCCGCGCCCGCAACGACGACGATAGCGTTGCGCAGGCCCGTTCCCTCGACCCGGGGAAGAAGCCCGCGGCTCGCACGAAGCCCCATCAGCACGGCGGGAATGAACGCTAGGCCGACCACCACCTCGTCCAGGCTCACTTCGCCCGCCGCCGTACGAACCGTAATCGTGATGCAGACTCCAATCGCAAACACCAGCCCGAGATTGGCACGGACCGTAGGGCCGGTGTCGTTTCGGTATAGAAGGGCGATGGGCGGCCCACCGATCGCTGACACCATCCCCATGACCCCCGACGCACCACCTGCAACGACTTCGGTCCATCGAGTTCGCCGAAAGGTCGTGGTGCTCACCACCAGAAAGACGCCGATCAACACCATCGACGACATGAGCACATCCAACGCCGGCGCCGAGAGGAGCTTCAGCAATGCGACCCCGACGAATGCGCCGGGGATCCGCCCCGCGAAGATCCACACCGTGCTTCGCGGCTCGACGGCTCGCCACTCGCGGATGACGATGGCGATGGTGAGAGGCAAAACGACGATCAACTGTGGGACAGGCGCGAAAATGGGGTTGAGCAGCGACAAGAGCGGCACGCTGAGGAGGGCAAAGCCGAAACCCACCGTGCTCTGAAGAGTCGCCGCGACGAACGTGATGACGAAAGCTATGGCGAACTCGGGTGTCGCGATGTGTGCTAGGGCGTCCACTGGCGGTGCTAGGGTAGTCAGGTCTGATCATGCGGCCAACCAAGACAGCAAGCCGGGTCCTCGGACTCACGACGAGTATCCTCGAGTCGACCGTTCGCAATCTCGACAACGCTCGCCGAATCGCCAACTTCCTGCGTGGACGCATGGACTTCGAGGTGCGCCCGAGCGACGTGTTCATTTCGAGCTATCCACGCTCGGGCACCACCCTCACTCAATGGATTCTCTACTTGTTGACGCGTGCCGATCGGCCGGACCCACCGCACTTGACCCGAGTGTCTCCTTGGTTCGAGCGTTCCCTGGCGATCGGCGAGCTGACCGCTTCCGATCTGAACACCTTGCCATCACCGCGAATCTTCAAGAGCCATCTGCCACGGCAGTGGCTCCCCGATGGCGCACGCTACATCTACGTCGAGCGCGAAGGCCCGGACGTGCTCGTGTCGTACTTTCATTTCTATCGGGCGTACCTCGGGTTCGAAGGAACGCTGGACGAGTTCTACCGGCACTTCATGCGCGGACGCGTGCAATACGGCTCCTGGTTCGACCACATTGCCGGTTGGCACGAGCACGCGTCCGACTCGGATGTGTTGATCCTTCGCTACGAAAGCCTTCTCAGTGACCGACGCGGATGCATAGAACAAATGGTCAATTTTTTGGGGTGGGAGCGGAACGAGCAGCAGATCCAACGCGCCGTGATCGAAAGTGGATTCGAACGGATGAAGCGTCGTGAATCGATGTTCGACCACGCGACGGCGCTCCTGCTCGAGCGCGGCGTGAAGCCACAGTCCTTTCTTCGCACTGGAGAAGTCGGGCAGGGTCGAAGCGCACTGAACGAGGTGCAGGTGCGGTCTCTCAGGGAGACAGAATCGAAGGGGCGCCGGCTCGCGATTCGCGGGCTCGCCGCTTTCCTACAGTAGTTGGCGTGGCCGATACGTCCACTACGAACTGAAGGAAACTCTCAGGCGTGCCGGAGTCTTCACCCGTGAGGTGTCGGTACGCTCGAGCCAGCTTACCGAGCAACCGACGGTAGCCCCTAACGGCCGTCGTGCTGGTGTCGGCATAGAGCTTGTGAACCGCGTTTTCGCGACCGCCGAGCAGCAAGCGCTCTCGCGGCTCCCGACACAGATACGGGCAGGCTCGTGGGCGGTGCGGGTTGAGGGTGCGGCCCCCGATGGTGTAGGCAAAGGTCACCTGGTGACCAAACCGGTTCGCGTACAAACGATCGAAATAGGTTTCGTCGTAGGTGCATGCAGAAAGCGCCCAACCGACCTTCACACCGGCGCCGCGCTCGCGCATGATCTCGGTCTGCACTAGTTGCTGGGCGACGTAGCCGTTTTTGATCTCGAGCGCTTGCTGCTTGCGCTCGACTTCGGACGCAGGCGCCAACTGAGAAGCCCGGCGGATCTCGACAGGGAAGCCAAAACGGTCGATCAGCAATTCGAGCGGAGCCTGTGCCAGCGACGCTGCGCGGTGCACATCGAGTCGAGGGACACCCGCGTCACAAGCGTTACTGTCGGCGATCAAGATGGTGCTCTTCAGATGGCCGAGCTCGCGACGAACCATCTCTTGGGCGAACACGAGAATCAGCACGTCGACTGGAAGACCACAGCTCGCCGAATCGGTCGCGACGCCGACGCCGAACCAAGTCGAAGTGCTGCTGGCAAGCGCTTCGTCAGCAATGACGGGTTCGTATTGTCGCCGAGCGAAAAGCTCTTGACGGTTGACTAGCGATGCGAGGCGCTCCCCCATTTTTCTCCCGTCGTGGTCAATCATCCCGTGTATCGGCACATGGCTTGAACCGGCACCCTAGCGGACCTGCGCCGAGGTCGCAAAACCTTTGAAGATCCAAAAAAACTGAACAGTTAGGCCGTAAAGTTGGTTCCGCCCGGCCAGGGACGGCATTCTGTATCTTATCCCGGAGTGTCGCGTGAAACCCTTTGCTAGTTTGCTGAGCTTGATCGTTCTCTGCGCGCTGACCGTCAGCCTTCGGTCGACCCATGCGCAGAAGACCCCGTGGAACCGCCGTCTTCGGACGAGCGTGGTGCTGTCGGATCGACCTGCACTAAAGGCTGACGCGCGACCTGGGTCTTTGGACCCCCAGGAGTTGAGGCGTCTCGGGCTGAGGCCTCGCGGGGCTGGCCTGCTGGACCTTTCGCATTGGCCCGACGAACCGCCCTCGCCGGCCACGGTGTTGCCGGACGAGCTCGCAGCCGCCATGGCAGAGCTCTGTCCAGCTGAAACGAGCAGTGAGGACTTGGCAACCTACTCCCAGGCGATAGTTCGCTACAGTCAGAAGTTCAGCGTCGACCCGTGGCTCTTGGCCGCGCTCGTGTACACTCAGAGCGCCTGCTCTACGCAACCGAACAACAGCTACGGAACAGGGCTGACCCTGATCAACGTGGGGATGCACCGAGAGCACGTCCGTCATGGCGTGTACCGATTCGGCGTGTATGGCGGCGAAGGGTGGCGCCGTAGAGAGCTCGTTGTCGACGCATTTCCATTCAACCGAAAAGCCCTCACCGACCCGAACGCGAACCTGTACTTCGCCGCGGCGTTTTTGAGTGTGTTCAGCGAACAGTGTCCGCAGATCGACCAAGCCTTCGACTCGGCCCCCCATCGGCATTTCGTTTCGCACTTCGTATGGGGAGACAGGGTCGCTGATACCGGGCCCGAGGATCGGGTCCTGACCGCGCGGCGGCGGTTGTTGAAAAGTCACGCCGAAACGAATCGCAGGAGTCGTAGGCTTTCGGGGATCTCGTTCGTCAGCCCGCTGGACGGCTTTCCACGTATCGCAACGAGCGGCCTCGGTGAGCCACGAGCCAATGGCCAACGCCTGCACCGCGGCATCGACTTCGCATCCGAAACAGGAGAGCCCGTTCGAGCGGTGGCCTCGGGCATCGTGAGATTCGCTGGCGTGGATTGGGAGCGCCGCGCACACATCGCGCTCGAGCCATGGGGCGCGCTTCTCGTGCACGAGCGCCATATGGGGCCGAAGGGTCTGTTCGTCGAAGTCGACCACGGGGGCGGCGTCGTGAGCCTGTACGCACACCTCGCGAGCTACGACATCCAAGCCGGTCAAGAGATCGAGGCAGGGCAGCAGCTCGGCGTCGTCGGGCGAACGGGGGTTCGCGACTCCGCCGCCCACCTTCACTTCGGCCTCTTCAAAGACGGTGAAGTCCTCGACCCGCTCGACCACCTGGCCGCGTACGTGTTCCCGCCCACCCTCACGCGAAGAGGCCAAGCAAATCTAGCCAGACCTGCAAAGAAACGCCGCGTAAGACCCCAGCGCCACCGCCGCAAACTCCTACGCTGACACTGGCACTGGCATTGCCGCCCCCACGCCAGCGCCTACTGCGCGCTGCCGCCCATGCCGCCAGCTCCGCCCGCGCCGCCAGAGCCGCCCATGCCACCGGACCCGCCCATGCCCCCATTGAGCCCGGTTTGGTTGGATGGCCACTGCTCGAAAATCGCGGTTACCGCGGTGCGGATTCGCTCTTCGTTGTTGGCGCCCACGTAATCGATACCCCGGGCGAGACCCCAGAAGATCGGCTCTTGGGTGGCGGAGGACCCGACCGGAATCAAGAGCGACCCGATATCGAATTCGACGATACGAGGGACGACCCAAGCACAGGGATCCCAGTACCACCCCCAATAACCCCACCACCAACCGCCGACACAATCGTAAACGACGCCTTGCGCCTCGGTGACCGCGCCGACATTGCCTGCCCACAGATCGGGCTGGTTCTCAGGAGTCACTTGGTCAGGGGGAATATACGTATAGCCGAGACCCGTCGGACCCATGGCCTCGATGATCAAAGCATTGATCTGCGCAATCGCCGTTTCGGCATCAGCAGGCAGGTCTGGCGGCGGTTGGGGAAGGTCGGGATTGCTCTCGATGATCTGCCTGGTCACCACGCTGAAGGTCTGAAACTGGGTAAAATCGACGGTCCGATCCCAATCGACGGTCAGACTCCCGGTCTGGCCACCCGAATCACCGCAGCCGAGTACGACGAACGAAAAGGCAATGACAAACGCAAATGGCCAGTAACGAAGCATCAGGTACCTCCCTTGGGGCGGGGGGATAGCACGGCTGAGATCCCCTCGCATCAGAGCCGGTGCGCTGTTTCGACGGAACGATTTCGATCGGTATACTGGCCCGGTGCAGATGGGAGCGCTCAGGTGAAGCGAGTACGTTTGGGGCGAATCTACGCGCATGCGCTGACGTTTTCAGCAGCGCTCCACCAAGTGGCCGAGCTCATCGGGCGCGGGAGCGGTGGATACGTCGTAACCCCCAACGTCGACCACGTCGTCCAAGCCGAGCACAGCGAAGAGCTGCGGGCCGCATACGAAGGCGCAAGCTTGTCGTTGGTGGATGGTCAACCCTTGATTTGGTTATCGAAGCTGATGCGACAGCCCTTCCCAGAGAAGATCTCAGGAAGCGACCTAGTCCCAGCGCTGATGGAGATGGCCGCCAAGAACGGCTGGCGCATCTTTTTCCTCGGCGCAGCTGAAGGTGTTGGCGCCAAAGCTGCAGAGGTCCTGCGACAGCGCGAGCCAGGCCTGCAGATCGTAGCGACGCTTTCTCCCCCATTTGGTTTCGACACCGACCCTGAGGAGCGAGACCGGGTGCTCGAGTTGGTACGCGAAGCCAAGCCCGATCTCCTGGTGATGGCGCTTGGATGCCCCAAGCAAGAGCTTCTCATGCACCGATGGAAAAACGACATCGCGCCAGCGGTTGCCATCGGAAGCGGAGCAACGTTGGATTTCATTGCAGGCAACGTTTCTCGATCCCCGGTTTGGATGTCGAAAGCCGGGCTCGAATGGCTGTATCGACTCGCGCGCGAACCGCGGAGGCTCGCCCACCGATACCTGGTGCGCGATCCCGAGATTGTAAAGGTCGCGTGGCGGATGTTGCGCCTACCGCCAGAGGCGCGAGTCCTCGAAGAAACTCAAACCGGCGGGCGTTGAGATGGAGACTGAGACGGGGACTTAGACTGGTTGGCCCCTTTGCCGTCGCCCTCCCCGGTGATCGTGGTCATGCCCGTTACCGGACGCGGCGCAGGCGGCACGACGCTCTCGGGCGGAATCGTCGTTCGAAGCATGCGCGTTCCCCAAGGGGCGCGCGCGACGACGAACACCGACAAGAGGATCAGCACCAACACGATCCCAGCTAACCAGCGATTGGGCTGGCGTTTCTGAAAAACATCGCCTTGGCCGACTTCGGGCATACGCCGTGGTGCGATCTCGAGGCCGTACTCCTCTGCCAGATCGATGATGCGCGTTACGTGAATCGCGGGCACGCCGGACCGCAGAAATGCCCCGAGCACCGAAGGCGGCATCTCGTCGATCCCTTTGGGCGGCCGACGATTGACCCCTGGTAAAAACTTTCGCTTGCCGACTTTGGTGCCCACGGAAACCGTACCACCGCCGACGTTGACGTACGCACGAATCGGACGATCTCCGGCGTTCTCGTAGTACACCCGCATGCGTTCCCGGACCCTGTTCTGGTCGATTGGAGCGAGCTCCGGAGGCGGTTCCTCTGCTCCCTCCTCGGCACGCGGTTCTTCTTGCGGCTGGACCACTCCAATACCCGGGATCTCGTTTCGCTCGATCGCGCGCATGAGCATCTTACGGCCGCGCTCGGTGATGCCGATCGCCTCGTCACCAACCCCGCCTAACGAAGCGGCCTTTGATTTGTAAGGAAAGACCTCCTTTTTCCGGAGCACTGACTCCATGTCGAGCCAGGTGAACCCCGGGTTGTTGGCCCCCCACTGCGATGCGGCGGTGCTCGAAATGATGATCGGCTCGATCCCGAGCTCATGGAGCGCGGAATAGACCGCGATATTCATGGCCGGGAAAGACCCCGAGACGCCCACTGCAACTGTGTCCCCACCCTTGAGACCCAAGTCCTTCGCCCACTGCACGACGACCGCGGCGAAGTTCGGGTTCACACTGGTTTGCTTCGAGACGAGGCTGCCACTTCCGCTCGTGATGGGCGACAACACTTCGCCGATGAGGCGGGTCCCCGAGGGGTCGGTCTTGGATCGAACCCGCAAACCGCGCCTCTCCGAGGCGTCTCTTATCACGTCCATTGCTTCCTTGGCCTTGCGGGCGGCGAGCATTTTTTCTGCGTAAAAAGGCTGCTGCTCTTCCGACGGAAAGCGCTCGACAGCGACGAGGCCCGTGATCGCCAGGGCAGCGACCAATGCACGTTGGACCTGGGAGGCGCCCTCCGGCTTCCAATACATCCCCCTCATATCGTGATGTCTCCCATGAACAGCACGAGTACCATGCGCACGATGATCGCCGCGGTAATGAGGCTCAAGGTCGTTTCGAGCACGCCCTGGCGTTGGTACCAAATCGCAATCAACCCCGGAATGATGAACCCGATCACGGCAGCCTCGGAGAACGGCGTGATTTGACTTCCGAGCCACCACCGAAACGCCATGCCGACGAGGTAGCCCACTAGAATCGTCAGCGCGGTGCGTCGGCGGCCGTAGACGATTGCGATCTGCGACAGACCCTTGAGCACGCCGAACGTGAGGAGCGCCGCAAGCAATGTGATCGCAACGTCCACGGGCTTGTTCGCATAGAGCGCGATGTAACCCGGAACGACCATTCCGCCCGCTGCAAGGCCGAAGAGCTCACCATAGAGAAGACTCGCCGCAAGGCCGAGCCCGATTGACAAAGATAGCAACTCAAACTCTGGCATGACCCGTCCCTCGGTTGGCAAAGTATTCCACTAGCGCCAACCCTGGCCCCGCAATGTTCCCAAGCCCCATCACTAGGGCTGAGGATTCGGCGAGACCAAGCAGAATTTCGAAAATGTCGGCCGGATGAGACCGATCGACGAAAACGAGTCGAGTGGGGTCGAGCCCACTCTTGACCGCCGCACGGGCGAAAATGTACTGGCCTGTGCCGAGCAACACCACTTCGTCCGCTTGCACCCAGTCGGCATACGATCTTGCGAGCTGCTCAGATCGGTCCGCGCGGTCGGCACGGCAGTTGAATACGGCGATGCGCTTCTTGAGATCACGATGCCGTTCCAATGACTGTTCCCAAATGTACTTAGTCGAAATTGGATCGTTCGCCGCGAAGCCGTTGACGAATACGAGCTGTCGGCCAAAAAACTCGATGCTCGCCTCGATCATCGCTCCAGGGTCGGGCTTGGCGCGCCACATCCCTCGAAGCGCGGTCTCGGCGTCTATCCCAAGCTCCTCACAGGTGGCGAGGGCAAGCTGGACGTTCTCCTCGTGCTCCAGATAGGAGAATGCGTTCATGTCGAAGTTCGTAATGGGACGGCGGAGGTCCTGGGCGGCGCGAAACCTCGAGCGACGCTCCTCGGCAACCTGCTGGAAGAACGGACGATGCTTCTTTTCAGCTGTCAGAAACACCCCGTCGAAGGGTACGGTCGCGGCTAGGGCCCGGGCAACATCCTCTTCGGTGGGGCCCATGACATCGAGGTGATCCGGGCGCGCGTTCGTGATCACACCATGGGTTGCCCTAACGAGCTTCGCCTCGGAAAGCCATTGGAGCTGAGGCTGAAGCGCCATGCATTCGACGACGAGAGCTTCGGCGCGCTGAGCCGCCGCCATGGTGACCGCTTGCTTCTGTTCGATGATATTGGCGCCGCCCGGCCTATAGACCGGCACTTCACGCCCGTTCGGTAGAATGAACCGGGGAACGGTTCCCGTCGTTTTGGCGACACATCGAATACCCGCTTCGCGGAGCCCGGCCGTGATCAGGCGCGTGACACTGGTTTTCCCGCGGGTCCCGTTGACGTGGATCCGGATTGGAATCTTGGCCAAGCGCCTGCGATGCAGGATGAACTCCACCACGCCGAGAAGCGCGAGCACCCCGAAGGCCGTTAGGATGATGAGAATCTCTGTGGTCAGGTGGACGTCCCCGTGGCGGCTGAAACCCCGAACGGCGAGCCATGTATCAGCTCGCTGCCCGGTCGCAACCCTGCTCTTTATCACTTTGTTCCGGTCTCACGTCTCGTTTTTGGACTCTTCGACAGTAGAATCGGTTCGCACCGGAAATAACCCTAAGAGATGCTTAAAGTTGTAATCAAGTGTCGTGGTTCCTAGACACCTACACCTCTAAGGCGCAATACCCAGCCTAAGGGGTGTTCAGTGTCGCGAGGGTTTGTAATCGTCCTTTTGGGCTTGTTTCTAGTCGGCTGTGAAGGGGTAATCGGGGGCACGGACGGGATCGTGGGAGGTCCCGACGATCGACCGGCAAGCGGCAGCCCCGGGGCGAGCTTCCCGAGTCAAGCGTCGATGCTGCGGATGACCAAGCAGCAGCACCAGCGGACGGTCCAAGACCTCCTCGTTCATTTCCTCGGCGGAGACGCGCAGCCCGTACTCGATGCCGTCGAACCGGTGTACGGCATCATCCCCGACGACCCATCTGAGCTCGACTTCGGCGAATTGGTGGGCGCGACCTTCAGTCGAATGTCGCAAAACGTTGGCGAGCTTCATATTCGCGGCTACTACGACGTCGCGGTCACCGTCGCAGACGCGATTGTTCAAGACGACCTACGAAGGCAAGCGCTCTTCGGCGACTGCGTCGACCAACCTGTAGACGATCACACTGCCTGCATCGGTACCTTTATCGACACCTTTGGCCTGTGGACGACCCGTCGCCCATTGACGCAAAACGAACGCAGCTTCTTTCTCGACTCGGTATTCGCTGACGACGGGAACAGCTATGCAGCAACGCCGCAGGCAATCCACGATCTGCTCGTCGCCATGATGGTGTCGCCGACCTTTCTGTACTTCGTAGAAAACCAAGGTACCGAACTCGAGGACGGGCTCTACGAGCTCGACGCCTACGAGTTGGCCTCACGTCTCTCATTCCACTTCTGGAGCTCGATGCCGGACGAAGAGCTCTTCGACGCGGCCGCAGACGGGTCGCTTCTCACTGAGGCAGGCTATCGGGCCCAGGTGGAGCGCATTTACGCAGACACGCGGACGCGAGCGACCTTCGACCGGTTCTTTTTCGAGTGGCTTTCTCTGTATCGCACAGGCGACCCCTTCGGCGGAGTCGCGTCGCTCGACCCTCAGAAAATGACCTTCGTCGAGGGTTATGACGTCTCACCGGCGCTTCGTGAAAACATGATCGACGAAGTCCTCGAGATGACCGAGTACTACCGAAAATCCGGCACTTTCGACGACCTCTTCACGAGCAATGCATCGTTTGCTCGCACCAGCGACCTCGCTGCGATCTACGAGGTTCCCACTTGGGATGGTTCCGAGCCGCTTATCGAGTTTCCGACCTCCGAACGGTTGGGACTACTAGGTCGAGGCGCGCTTCTTTCGGCCGCCACCGTGTACACGCACCCGATCTTACGCGGCGTGCGAATTCGCGAGGACTTCATGTGCGACGAGCTCGGGACGCCGCCAGCCAACGTCAACGGGGCACCAGATGAGGCGACCACCCTGATGACGACGCGCGATCGCATCGAGGCACTGACGAGCCCGTCGAATTGCAATGGTTGTCACCAGTTCATCAATGGGCTCGGGTTTCCGCTCGAATCTTTTGACGCGCTAGGGCGTTATCGCACCGACGAGATGATCATCGACGTCGACGGTGATGTGTCGATGGTTCCGATCGAGCTCGATGCGACGCCTTATATCGAAGGCCCGTCGGACGCCACTGTAGTCTCTGGCCCAGCGGACTTGGTGAATGACCTTCTCGACAGCGGAAAGCTGCAAAGTTGCTTCGCGAAACATTACGTCCGGTTCGCGCTCGGCCTCGCTGCCGATCCGGCATACGGCGGAGATGTCGGCACCATCGAAGCATTGAGCGAACAGATCACGAGCGGGGCGCCACTGGCTGATGTCTTTAAGGGGATCGCCTTCATGCCCGCGTTCAAGCAACGTCTGAGAGGAGACGAGTCCTAATGCCCGTCCGACAATTGGGTCGACGCCACTTCCTATTAGGTACCGGCGGCGCCGTTCTTTCGATTCCATTCCTTCATTCACTCGCGCCTCGCCGGGCGAAAGCGCAAGCCCCGGACCCCCGGTTCTTCGTGGCTTATCTCACCGGTCATGGCGGTGTTTGGCCCGAGCACATGTACCCGGGCGACCAGGCACTGAACAACTCGCACAACCTCTATAGCGATCACACGATCCGGTACGGACGTCTTTCAGCGAGCTCTTCGGGCGGGCAAGTGGCGCTGTCGCCGGTGCTCACATGCCCCTCAGGTGACATGCCGCAAAGCCTTGTCGACAAGATGATGCTGATCCGCGGCCTCGACATTCCCTTTTATGTGGGGCACAGCACGGCGCATGTGCTCGGCAACTACGAGCGGCGGGATCAGGGCCCGGACAGCGTGTCTAACTATGTCCCGACCATCGATCAGGTCCTTGCCGCTTGGTCAGGCTTCTATGGAGCGGGTGATCCGTACTTCTTGAAGTCGATGCACGTGGGCGAGGGGCTTTCTTGGATCGAGCGGTCCGCCGGGGTGCAAGCGATGTCACCTGCCACGAGCCCCGACGTGCTCTTCCGAACCCTGCTTTCGACGATGTCTCCGTACCAGCCACCAGATACGCCGACGCCGACTCCGACGCCGACTCCGACGCCGACTCCGACGCCGACGCCGACGCCGACTCCGACTCCGACTCCGACTCCGACGCCAACGCCAACGCCAACGCCGACGCCAACGCCAACGCCGACGCCGACGCCGACGCCAACGCCAACGCCGCCGCTTCCAATGCCGCCTGGCGAAACACGGACGCACGTCTTGAATCGCGTCGTCGAGCACTACAACAACCTGGTGAACGGATCGTTCGGAGACGCACGCCGGTTGAGCGCCAACGACAAGGCACGACTCACCGACCACATGGACATGGTCTCGGACTTGGCAAGGCGTTTCGATGCGGCCACACCCGTTCCCAAGGCCGTCGGCGCGGGAGCGGCGTGTGACCCTCAGTCCGCGAATCGCGGCAACACCGACGATTCGGGCGACATGTACAGACCGCAGTACAGCGACTTGGTGCAATGGCACCGCGACTACAACGCGGTCTTTGCAGCTGCCATTTCGTGCGGCGCATGCCGGATCGCAACCGTGCGGGTTCAAAACACGTTCCACCAAAGCCCGAGCTTCACCGTCGACTGGGAGCAGTGGCACGAGCCGATCGCGCACCGCGCAATCTTCACCCGGAGCCGCTGGGCTGCTGAGGGAAATCTTCCCGAGCATCCGCAAGACACGCTGGTGACGGCCAACAACAACTTCTACCGCGAAGCTTTCACCGACCTCATCGGGAGGCTCGACGACATCGACGCGGGAGACGGCACATCGCTTCTCGACCAGGGCATGGTCATGTGGGCGCACGAGTCAGGGATTAGGACCCACTCGGCGGACCAAATCCCTGTCGTGACCGCGGGTAGCGTAAACGGCTACTTCAACACGGGCCACTACTTCGACTTGCGCAATCGCGACGGCGCCGAGATGAACGGCACTAGTTCAGGTAACAGCGCGATTCACGCGCAGCGTCGACCTGGGATTCTTTACAATCAGTGGCTGTCCAACATCCTCCAATCGATGGGCATGAGCCCGAGTCAGTTCCAACGAAGCCATGCTTACGGTTGGGCGGGCTACGGCTATACGAACATAGAGTCGAGCGAACGCTGGCCGCAGCGACTGGTTACCGACGCGAACAAGAAGATCCCAAAGGTCACATCAGGCACGTGAGCAAAGAAGGGACTGTCCTTCTTAGACGGCGCCGGTGGCTTCTAGGTGCTGACAGGTGCGCTCGATGCCTTCATCGACGCTGACGGACGGGTTGTAGCCGAGGTCTCGGCGAGCTTTTTCGATGCTGAAGTAGTGGTGCGTGCACATGTACCGGATCGCGAAGCGCGTGAGACCGTCTTCTGCATTCAACGTGCCCCCTTTTAGCGTGTCGATGCCCTCTTTCACAGCAGCGATTGCGTAGACCAGCGACTTGGGTGCGCGATACTTGATCGGGGGGAACCCGAGGCGTGCTGCGACCTTCCGGACGAAGTCCCAAAACGGCATCGGCTCGCCATTGGTAATGAAATAAGCCTGCCCGGCGGCTACGCTCTCGAGGCCGTCGTTGGCCAGCGCTTCGTCGGCGAGGATCACCGCATCGATCAGGTTAGTCACATAGGTGTAGTCCGAGAGCCAAACGCCTCGACCTACCTGAACGCGCAGCCGTCCCGATCTTGCTTGGTTGAGAAGGGCCGGCATGAAGCGTCGGTCACCGGGGCCAAAGACGACGTGGGGCCTGAGCGCCGTGGTCGCGACTCCACCCTTTCTGTTCGCAGAAAGGACATACTTTTCCGCGGCGATCTTGCTGTCGGCGTAGGGCGCTTGCGAAACCGACGAGTACGGCAAGCTTTCATCGCCGTTCTCGATGTCCTTTCCCTCGTAGACGACGCTCCCTGAGCTGATGTACACGAACCGTTTGACGCCATGTTGCTGGGCAGCCTCGAGCATGTTCTTGGTGCCGCCTAGATTCACCGCCCACACGAAGTCTTTCTTGTTCTGCTTGGTATGCACGATCGAGGCGTTGTGGATGATTGTGTCCACACCCTTGCAGGCCTCCATGACAGCGGCCTTGTCGGTGATGTCGATCCGTCGGTACTCGGCCCCCTGGACGGGGCATTCCTCCGCCAAGTCGATCGCGATGACCTCGTCGCCGCGAGCCTCGAGGGCGCGGGCGATCTCGGCGCCGACGAACCCGCAGGCGCCCGTAACCAAGCTGACCGTCATGGTCTACTCCACGGTGCCGAAGATGATGTCGGGCAGTGGCGTGATCGACGCGTAGTTGCCGGAGATCATGCTGTGATGGTGCCGGTCGTGTTTGGCCGCGAGGATGCCCAAAGTCCTGACGGGGAAGCGCGGAATGTCGACGCCGGCATGGTTCAGAATGTTGAAGGCGGTGTACGTGATGAACAACAATGCAAGTGTGTAGAGATGCACGCCGCCCACGAGCGCGACCGAGCCGAAGAACAACGAGAGCCCCATGAAAGTCTCGATCGGATGAAGCAGCAGACTGTCGATGACGCGAGGATTGCGGGCGGCATGATGCACAGAATGGACCCCGCGGAGGATTCTCCACTCGTGGAAGAGGAATCGATGCATGAAGTAGTACCCGAAGTCGTATAGCAAGATGACAGTCGCGGCTTCGAGAGCGAAGCGCCAAGCGGGGATGGCATGATCGTAATAGAGGTAGTCGCCTAGGCCGTACATCACTGAGAAGATCAAGGTGATCGAGACCGTGGTGTTCAGGATGACCCTAGAGCGGAGCTCACGATCGGTTGCCGATCGGTGTGGATCGTCGCTGATCAGGAACTCTTGTGCGCGCTTGGAGCGGTACGCGTAGAGCAAGAGCGCGATCGCGAGGCCGGCTGAAGCGTAGCTCGCGAGAATGACGATGAGGACCTTCATTGGGATGCCTGTACATTCATTGTAAACCTAGTGCACCAATCTGAGAACTAGCGTGCCGGCGACCATGAACGCGAACACCGCGGCCGCCGCCAGCTGCGAAACACGCCTGCCGTACGAGGACTTAACCGCAGACGCCGTGCGAAACGAGGTGGAATCGGCGTCGAGCTCGAGTGGCTCGCTGCTCGCCGGGATGCTTTGGCAGAGGAGCGCAACCCCCCTTGCGATGTCTCGTTCGGAAAGCGCCTCGTGCGTTCGCATGTAGACCCGGCCGGTCCTGACGTGAGCCATGCACGAGCCGCAGTAACCGGACTCGCACGAGTGCCCAGGGTTCAAGCTGGCCGCCTGGGCACATTCGAGCAATGTCTTGCCCCGCACGTAGGGAACCGACCGCGACCGGCCGTCGAGCCAAAGGCTGAACTTCGGGGGCGACTCGAAGGACTGGACATCTACGAGGCCGCGCTCTACCTGGTCGGGATCGGCAGGTGAGACGAATCGCTCGACGTACACCAGTTCTTCGTGCACGCCTGCTTCGTCGAGAGCGTCTTCGACGAGCTCGATGAACGCAGCTGGACCGCAGATGTAGAACTCGCCGATGTCGGTGTCATGCAAGTGCGACCGCAACTCGTCGCGGCTGAGATATCCGCTCGCGGAGTCGTAGTGATGGTGGACGACCAGGCGTTCCGAGTGCTCCCCGACGAGTCGATCGACCTCGTCTGCGTAGATCACCGAGTCGGGGCGCTGGTTTGCATAGACGAGGGTGATCGTTCGTTTGGTGGTGGCCAACGCGCTCTTGAGGAGGGAAATGATCGGGGTAATCCCGCTCCCGCCTGCGAACAGAAACAATGGAGCACCGTGGCGCGTCTCAGGGTCGAGAACGAAGCGTCCCTCGGGCACACTCGCACGAATCTTGTCACCAACTGCGAGATTGTCGTTCATCCAGTTCGAGACGCGACCGCCTTCGACTCGCTTGACGGCGATTTTCAGGGGCTCATCGAGGTCTGGGCAGCTCGACAGGGAGTAGCACCGCGTGACCTCGTGACCTTCCCATGGGAGCTCGAAGGTGAGATGCTGCCCGGCTCTGTAACGATACGCCTCGCGCAGCTCGGGCGGAACCCAAAGCTCGAACGAGGCACAGTCCGCGGTCTCTCGAGTCACGGCCGTAATCTCCAGCTCATGAAGCTCGACGGTCACGAGGCGTCTCCAAGGCCTGCCGATTCGAGCACCGAGGCGAGCCGCTCGGGTCTGCAGTAGCTCCGAAGCATGTGTCGGATCGCCTGATCTGTGACGTGCTTGGCATCCTGCTTGCAGCCGCGATCCATCCACATCGCAAGCCTCACCTGTTGGGAAACGATTACGATTCTCGCCATCAGCTCTGGATCGTCGTCGATCAGGTAACCATCTTCGATGCAACGTCGAAGGATGTCGGCGAAAAGCTGCAAGCCAGCGCCGAGCGCCTCTACTTGCTCAGGGCTTCGAAGAAGCTCGATCGTCGACCACGCGGTGACTTCTTTGAGCTGCATTCGCAGGAAGTCGCGACGCTTCATGAAGAACGCGAGCTGCATCCTGGTTCCGGCGATCAGCATCTCGATCGACGGGGCATCCTCTTGGAGAATCCCTTGGGCAAGCACCATGACCTCGCTCAGCCGGCGGCGATTGACGGCCCGGTAGATCTCCCACTTCGATTCGAAGACGCTGTAGAGCGTGGTCAGCGATACCCCCGCCTCGGCCGCCACCCGCTGGACCTTGGTGGCCTCGTAACCCACCTCGCCAAACACACGCTCGGCCGAATCGAGGATGGCCTCGCGATAGAGGTCTCGCTTCTTGTCTTTGAGGCTTTTCCGCGCTTTTGGCGCGATTTCTGCTGTTGGCATCAACATTCGGAATGATAATAAAGAAAATCAGAATGTCAATTCCGCAGCCGTTCCGCGCGCTACGATGTGCCCGATGTCTGATGAGATCACACGTAGCCAGGCCCTTTTCAATCGGTTCGCCGATCAACTGAAGGCGATCGGCGACAAGATCGTCGGTCCAACGGGTGCGAAGGGTCCGCGAGAGCGCGCCGAGGGGTTTCGCTACCTCGTCGCGTTGTTGGCGGCGGCGCACGAGCTCGAGATGGAGATCGAACGGACGCACCCGAGGCTGACGCGCATGTTCACGCCGATGCGAAGCTTCATCGCAGACGGGACCGACACGCTCTACCACGAAGCCAAGCTCGCGGAGTCGCATTCGTACGAGCTCACCGTGAGGCGTGGTGACGATCTTTTTCTTTCGACCGTCGTCTACGCGAGCGACGACGAAGGCATGCGCGAAATGGTCAGCTTCCTGATCGATGAGGACATCGCTTTCGAGACCGAGGAGGAAGACCAGGTTGCTACGATCCACATCAGCGCGAAACGTCCAAAGGACGCGAAGAACTGGCTCGAGCTGAAAGGACAGCAGCCATTCGTTCTAATCCGTCAATACTTTCCCGAATCGGTGATCGAGGTCGACGATGGGAAGTACAGACAAGCCGCCATGTCGATACAGTGCATTGAAAATGTCCCCGTTCCGCACACGTACAGTCCAGATGATGTTGCGTCAGGACTCGATCGCATTGTCGCATTCATGGAGGACACCCTCGACGCAGCCCTCGGAATCTCGGCGTACGTTGCGCTCAACATGATCGAATACGATCAGGACGTTGCGAACCCTACCCGAATTGCAGCAGACGGCAGTCTCATCCTGGACGAGGAGCGTCACGACGAATACACGCCAGATGAGCTGGTCGACATGGTCGACCCGAAGGTCGTCGCCAACAATCTACCTGGTCCCGGCATCGGCTATGTCGGGGCCTCGTTCAAGCTCGCTGACGACGAGGCGATTCTTATCGAGGGCAAAAACGTGCGGTGCCGCTACTGGTCTTGCCAGTTGTTCAACCAGTTCCTGCAATCCGGTGACTATCGCTATCACAGAGTGTCGCTCAACAACCGGCAAGTGCAGTTCGACGACGACGGCTCGTTTCGGATCTACGCAAGCCGGAAAGACCCGGGCGTGAAGAACTGGCTAGATACGGAAGGCCGGAGGAGAGGCCAGGTCGTGCTTCGAACCTTGCTGGCCGAAACAGACTTGGACCCCGAGCTCTCGGTCATCAAGATCGCCGACATTCCGAAACGCGACTTCATCCGAGCTGACACGGATTAACCCTTTGAAAAAGGAAACTGTCCCCTTTGCTGCTGGTCGAGGGCTGCGAGGCCGCGCTTTTCGGCGTCGTCCATCCCGCGTGCGACTAGACCAGGAAACAGCCCGAGCAGCCGGATGAGCTTTCCTCGCATCGCCGGTACGAGCAGCTCACGCCGAGGCTCGTCTATCACGCGTATCACCTCGCGTGCAAACCTGTCGGGCGACATCGCTTTCTCGGTAAAAACGACGACGCCGGCACGTTTGTCGCGCATGGTCTGAAGCATCGGCGTTTCGACGGCGCTCGGGCAGGCCACCGTCCAGTGAATCGGTGAGTGGCGGTGATCGAGGGCACAGCTGTGCGTGTACGCGCGGATGGCGTGCTTGCTTGCACAATACGCGGCGAGCTCGGGCGAAGGCGCAAACGCCGCCATGCTCGCGACATTGATGAAATGCCCTCTTTCCCGCTCGAGAAAGCGGGGGAGCAGGGTTCGCACCCCGTGCAAGACGCCCATGATGTTGACCTCGACGGTGACGCGGTCGTCGTCCGCGGACACGCGGTCACATCGGCCGGGCAAGCATACCCCTGCATTGTTGATCAACACGTCGATCGGTCCGCCGCGAGTCTCAACCTCGCCGACGACGCGCTCCCACATCTTCAGGTCACGTACGTCCAAAGTTGCGGTCTCGATGCCAGGAAGCTCGGTGCGAAGCCGTGTGAGAGCCTCCGAATCGATGTCCGTGGCAACGACCGAATGCCCCGCTTCACGACAAAGGCGCGTGATCGCAGAACCGATTCCGTTTGCGGCTCCCGTGACGAACACTCTCTTCGTCGCCTCGGTCACGCCCACGGCCCCCATTTGTACATCTTGAGCAAGATTCGGTCGGCCAGTCGGTCCGGCATCATCCCAAACATGCGAGCCGTCGTACGCGCCGCCCGAGGCACGAAATATCGAGTCTTGGGCGCATCTGCGGTTGCAGCCTTCACGACCACCTTGCCCACGTCTTCCGGAGAGGCCGCGCTCTTGAGCTGCTCCTTCGCGAATTCGTCGAGGTCTGTCATCAGCTTGCGGTAAGGATTTTCGGGATCATCGCGAAGGTGCTGCCCCGCCTCGCGCGCGGTGTCGAACGTCGGCGTGTCGACGAAGCCGGGGACCACCAGGCTGAGACGAATGTTCCAAGGAGCAAGCTCGAGCCGCATGCACGCCGTCATTGCTTCCATGCCCCCTTTCGTGGCCGCATACGCTGCCGCAATCGGTGCGCCCACGTATCGTGCAAGCGATCCAATGTTGATGATGCGGCCCCCGCCCTGCGCTCGCATCACCGGTGTCAGTTCGCCGATCAACTGCATCGCCGATAGCAGGTTGACGTCGAAGACGTGCCGCAAGGCCTGCCGATCGAGTTGCTCGAGCGCGTACGGCGGTCCGTACCCCGCGTTGTTCACCAACACGTCGACGCGCCCAAACTCCTCGAGCGCTTTTCTCACCAACGCCGAAGTGGCCTGTGCGTCGCTGAGATCGGTCGGCACGCTCAGCGCTTTGCCACCTTTCTTGGTTATCTCTTCGGCGACTTGATCGAGTAAGGCTCTGCGTCGGGCAGCGAGCACCACCGTGAAGCCCGCCTCGGCGAGACAATGGGCAGTCGCCTCGCCGATGCCGGAGGAAGCCCCGGTCACGATCGCAACCTTTGCGGGTTTCTCATCACCTTTCATGCGTGCTCCACGTTTTGCCGGCTATGGCGGAGCGTGCTACGCGACGCAACCCGGTGGGACACCGAGCTTCTGCCGCGCGTCGGTCCCAAGTGTCAGCCCCGCCGCCACATCGCACCCGCTTCATCCGCCTGCTGAACAGGATCGGAGGCGTGATGGCGCCCCGCTGGCCGTCGCTCGAACCGAACAGCATCATCCGCACCGCTGCACGCAAAGCCAAGTCTGATCATTTTGGCGACGACGGCTTCTTGGAGGCGCTTCCGGTTTTTCTCGATATGGTCGATCGTGAGGCACAGCTGACGTGGATCGGTCGAGTGGCCTGCCGCCAATCGCTCACCATGGCCCTAGAGAGTCGCTTCGGCATTTACCGGCATCGTGCACGGCATCCGGAGATCGTAGGCGTGCCGATCGACCGGCCCCTCTTCATCGTTGGTTTCCCTCGGACTGGGACCACCATCTTGTTCAACCTTCTCGCCCAGGATCCAGCGAACCGAGCGCCACTCGGCTGGGAAACCCAGTTTCCCAACCCACCACCGGAGACCGCGACTTGTGCGACCGATACTCGCATCGAAAAGGCGCGCAGGTACTTCGGCCAGATGGATGCGATGGCACCTTCGTTGGCGTCGATTCACGAGGTGGGCGCCGAGCTTCCCCAAGAGTGCATGCCGATCCTGGCACACAGCATGCTGAGCCCTCAGGCGAGCATCGCGTTCAATGTGCCGAGCTATCAAGACTGGGTCGACGAGCAGGATGCAGCACCGGCCTACACCTACCATCGGCATTTTCTAGAGCACCTTCAAAGTCGCCACATGAAGGATCGGTGGGTGCTGAAGAGCCCCGTACACCTCGCAACCCTCGATGCCCTGCTCGACGAGTATCCCGATGCCCGGCTGATCTTCACGCACCGAGATCCTGCGAAGACGATCCCATCGCTTGCGAGCCTGGTCTACACCGTCAGGGGGATCGTCACCGATGCAGTCGATCCGAAGAAGGTCGGCCCAGAGCAACTCGAGTGGTGGGCCAAGTCGCTCGACCACGCGATGAAAGTGCGCGATCGGCACGCGGACAAGAGCGACCAATTCATGGACATTCAGTTTGAAGAGGTGATCGCCGATCCGGTTGCTGCGCTCGCACGGGCGTACGAGCACTTCGGCATTCCGTGGTCGGACGAAGCCGAAAGCCGCATGCGAAGGTTTGTGGCCGACAATCCGCACGGAAAGCATGGCGCGCATCGCTACGAGCTCGAAGATTTTGGGATCGAGCTCGACCTCATCCGCGAGCGGTTCGCCGACTACTGTCGAAGGTACGGCATTACTCTCGACTGAGTACCGAGGGCTTCCACCGGCGTTGACATCGTCGAAGCGAATGCTACGCGAAAATCAAGATGACTGTTCCGGTGCACGTGCAGCGCGGAGCGGCAGCCGCCGAAAAGCCGACCCACATCCCTTGCGTCGACCCCGCGACTAAAGAAAGACTCGGTGACATTCGCATCGACACCCCTGCCGATGTCGACGCCGCAGTCGCGCGTGCGAAAGTAGCCCAACGCGACTGGCGCCAGACTTCTTTTGAAGAGCGGCGCGCGGTGTTGCGCAGGTTGCTGGCGTACACCGTCGACAACAAAGACGAGATCTGCCTGACCATTCAACGCGACTCGGGCAAGACCCGCGAAAACGCACTCATCGGAGAGATCTGGACCACCTGCGAGAAGTTTCGGTGGATGATCAACAACGGCGAGAGACACCTTCGCCCTGAACGAGTGTCATCCGGGTTGCTCGTGCACAAAAAGGCGCGACTCGAATTCCATCCACTCGGTGTCGTTGCTTCGATCATTCCTTGGAACTACCCATTTCAGAACATCGTCAACCCGATCATTCCAGCGTTGATGGCTGGCAATGCGATTGTGATCAAGCCTTCCGAGTGGGTGGCCTGGTCGAGCGCACGATTCATCCAAGCGTTTCGAGGAGTGATCGAACAGGCCGGACACAATCCGGACCTGATTCAGTCGGTGCAAGGGTATGGGGCGACGGGCGCCGCACTTGTCCGCTCCGCGGTCGATACAATCGTCTTCATCGGCTCGGTCGAAAATGGACGACGCGTCATCGAGGGCAGCGCAAAGCGCACGACACCGGTGGTGATGGAGCTCGGCGGGAAGGACGCCTTCATCGTATGCGACGATGCTGATCTCGAACAGGCGGTTCATGCCGCGCTCGCCGGTTGCTATGTCAACTGCGGTCAGAACTGCGTCGCCTCCGAGCGGCTCCTAGTGCATGACGCCATCTACCAGGCCTTCGAAAGGCGTGCCGCTGAGCTCGTCAGAGGCTTTCGACAGGGCAACGGCCGCGAGGCGATTGTCGACGTTGGCGCGATCGTCACGCCGCTTCAGCTCGAGATCATCGAAAAAGCGGTCGACGGGGCGATCGCCCAAGGGGCACGTCTGGTGGCTGGCGGCAAGCGAACGCTCACGGACCAAGGCGACTATTTCGAGCCGACGATCCTCGCCGATGTCACGCCCGACATGGAAATCGCACGAGACGAAGTGTTTGGCCCGATCATGCTTCTCATGCGCGTTCGCGACGACGAACAGGCGGTCGAGATCGCAAACGGCGTTTCTTACGGGCTTTCGTCTTCCGTTTTCTCGAAGAATCGTTCTCGCGCCCGGAAAATCGCATCGCAGCTCGAAGCGGGGATGAGTGCGATCAACGAGTTTGGCGGGATCACCTACATGGCTCAGGACCTAACGTTCGGCGGTGTCAAAGCATCGGGCTACGGGCGGATGAACGGGCGAGAGGGGCTGCGATCGATGTGCAACATCAAAGCGGTCATCGACGATCGACTCCCGATCAACCGAGCCAACAAATTGTTCCCGGTCCCTCCGAAGCTCTACGGCACGTTTAGCGGGGTCATCGACCTGGTCTACGGACGAGGATTGGCGCGACGGTGGCGCGGACTGGTGAAGCTGCTTAGTCGTAAGCCATGAGCGACGCCTTCGACTACATCGTGGTCGGCGGCGGTTCCGCCGGTTGTATCGTCGCGGCCGAGCTTGCAAAGGACTCGCGTGCGCGGGTGCTCTTGCTCGAAGCAGGCCCGACCGCGGAGGAACACCCCGAGACGCTGGTCGCTAGCGGGTACAAGGAGGCGTTCATCAATGACGCCGTGATGGGAGAACGCTTTTCCGTGCCCCAAGATCACGCTGCCAAGCAGCGCGTGTTCGCAGGCACTGGAACGGTGATGGGCGGGAGCGGATCGGTGAACGGCATGGTCTACACGCGCGGGGCTCGCGAAGACTACGCGCAATGGCCCGACGGGTGGCATTGGGACGACAACCTCGCCGATTTCGAAGCGATCGAAGAGATCCTCCGCCCGCATCAGCGACCTCCCACCCTGTGGACCGAAGCCTGCATCGCGTCGGCTGAGGAAAACGGGTTCGAACGCAAGGAAGACCTCAACGATGGCAACATGAGCAATGTCATCGGCTACGAATGGATGTCGTACGAAGGCGATGAGCGTCGAAGCTCTTACGTGGCCTTCATCAAGGATGCGGGAGCGCGCGAGAACCTCACCGTACTGCCCGAAGCACGCGCTCACAGGGTCGTCTTCACGTCGGACAAACGCGCGCGGGCTGTCGAGTTCGAGCACGAAGGAGAGTTGAAGCGTGCCGCGGCCGAGCGACAAATCGTTTTGTGCGCCGGGGCGCTCGAAACTCCGAAGCTTCTGCTTCTTTCAGGCATCGGGCCGAGTGAGCACCTACGCGCGTTCGACATTCCGATCGTGGCCGACCGTCCCTGCGTTGGAAGTGGCCTTCACGATCATCCGAATGTCCCGATCTTCTTCAAAGCGAGTAGACACATCGATTGCTTCTACCCTCAGCTCTACAGCTTCTATCGAACCAATCAGGACAGTGACCTTCCCCCTTCACAAAGCGACACGTGCTACGTTTATTGGCCGGCACCCTCCGCCATGAAGCAGATGGCGCAGCGCATGCTTCCACCGCAAGTCATTCCTCACGGGTTCTACGGACCGCGTTCGAGGGCGATGGTCCGCGGCATGATCGGCGCGGCGTTCAAAGTCGGTGCGCTCCAGCGTTTTACCGATCGCATGTTCGGGATCATCTTGATTCTGGGCAAGCCCAAGAGCCGCGGCACACTCCGATTGCAATCGACGCACGTGACTGAGCAAGCGCTGATCGACCCCGCCTATTACTCCAACGAAGAGGACATGGACACGATGATCGAGGGAGTTCGCGTCGCTAGACGGATCGGCAACGCAACGAGCCTCACGGCATGGGGCGCAAAAGAGCTGATGCCGGGCAAGCGGGTAACGAGCGATCAGGCCATCGCAAAGTACGTACGCAAGAACACGATCACGACCTATCACTTTGCCGGATCATGTGGCATGGGGGTGTGCGATTCCGACGCGGTGGATACGGAGCTGCGTCTTCGGGGCGTGACCGGCCTCCGAGTAGCCGATGCATCGGTGATCCCCTGGACTCCGGTTTCAGCGCTCAACGCGCCGAGCATGTTGATCGGCTATCGCGCCGCACGACTCATCCGCAATGCGCGATGATGAGGTCATTCGCAGCGAACGTCGGCATTTTGCAGGGTTTCGATCACCTCGTCACCGATAGGGAGTGGGGCTTCCCGTTTGACCATGGCCTCCTAAGGTCGCGCACGGGCGGTGTAGAGGGGCAGATCGAGGATCGACAGCACGCCGGGCTCGGCCGCACAAACTGCAGGGATCGCATTGACGACCCGCATCGCCGTTCCCGTGACGATACCGGTGTTGTGATCCCCGTCGTCGCCTTTGAGATCGATCTCGCAGTTGAACTCGGGGGAGCCCTTGATCTCGATGCGGTATCCGGACTTGTCGCCACTCAGCCGCTCCCAATGTGGCGCGATATCTCCCCGCAGGCGCTGCGTGTGGGACGAAATCACGACCGGGCGACCATCGCTGATCCCTCGAACCTCGAAACGCACGCCGGCGCACATGCCCTTCTTGATGACGCCCATGTCGGTGTTGAACGATTCCGGTGCGGGCGCACGCTCGCTGTCTTCGCGGATCTCGTCGAGCTCGAAGCCCAACGCGTCGGCGACGAGCTCGATCACGCTGCCCCAGCCGGCCTTCATGGCGCCCGGGTAGAACATCGGGGCTTTGAAATCGAGTGGGTGGCCGAAGCCAAAGAACTCGCCGGTGAAGCTCGGGTCTGCGTAGGTCGAGTAGTCCATTATCTCCGCCACGCGCACCGAATCGACACGCTCACACCCGGCCGTGAGGATCAGCGGGATCAGGTCTCCCGTGAAACCCGGGTCGAAACCAGAGGTAAAAAAGCTGACGTGATTTGCGGCGCAGGCCTCAGAGAGCGGGCCGGTGAGCTTCTTGCTAGCAAACGGTGGATAGACCATCGACACTACGGCCGTGTTGGCGATGTTCTTTCCCGAGCTCAAGATTCTTAGCCAGTCATCGAGCGCCTCGTAAACCCGGGTCTCGCCAATCGCCATGTAACAGACACAATCGGCATCGATCGACAAGAGGGCTCCGGCGTCGTTGGTGGCGATGATCCCAGTCATTTTGTCGAGGCCACAAAGCTCGGCGGCATCCTTGCCGACCTTGTCCTCCGAGTGCGCATGGACCCCGACGAGCTCGAGGTCGGGATGGCTCACAATGCCGCGCAGGGCGCGGTACCCGGTGTTGCCAGTTCCCCATTGGATCACGCGCAGCGGCTTGTTCGCGTGAGCCGTCATCGTCAGTCTTTCTTTTCTCGCTCTCGTTTCGCGTCGCGGTAGGCCTTAGTCAGAAGCTGCGGCGGATGGTGCCCCCACTCGCTCACGATGCCATGCGTGGTGGGCTCCCATGTCTCGTCGTCGACCTCGACGCCACCGTAGCCAAACTCGAAGTGGAACCCCGAAGGGGTGTACCCGTAGAACGAGAACATCTTGTCGTTAGGATGACGTCCGAGGGTTTGGTGCACCATCCCGCCAGAGAACAGGAAGCGATCGTAGCAGAGCCCTACCTCATCCATCGCTCGTGCCTGGACCATGAAGTGATGAATGCGCTTGCCGTGCCCCTCGCCAAAGGCGAACGAATGGTGTCGCGGGTTGGCGTGCATGAAGGTCACGTCGATCTTGTGGCCGAAGTACTCGCAGCGGATGTAGTCGCTCAGCCTGAGCCCGAGCATGTTCGCATAGAAGGCTTCGTGCTCCTCCGCGTTCTTGGAGGCGACAACCACATGGCCGAGGCCCTGCGCGCTAGCGACGAATCCCGAGCGAACGACCTCCGAGACGAAGGGCTCGTCTGCCATCTTCGGACCATGGTAGAGCTCGCATGGGTTGCCCGCCGGATCTTCGAACCGAACGAGCGCATCGACGTTTCGACGTGCGGTGTCTTCGGCTGTGCCGCGTATCACTTCGTGGCCGGCGGCTTCCAAACGCCCGACGATGCTTTCGAGCGCTTCAGGGCCTTCGACTTCCCAACCTACCGCGGCGAGGTCGTCCGCGGCCCCTGGTTGGATGAAAAAGCGCTGAAAATGCTCGTCCATGCGCAGTCCGAAGCCCTGCTGGCCCCTGTCGCCGACGATCTCGAGGCCCAGGATTTTCGTGCCGAAGTCCCTCCATGCAGCGAGGTCGCTCACCTCGAAGACCAGGTACCCCAACTGCAACACGCGGCTCATTTGCTTTGCCTCCGCGCTGAGCATAGTACGTCGCTACAGTCTCGCACGGAGAAAGGAAACCATGAAGGAGCTCCTGGACCTTCGAGAGAAGGTAGTCGTCGTCACGGGCGGCACGATGGGCGCTGGGAAAGGGATCGCACTTCGATTCCTCGAGATGGGAGCCCACGTGATCATCTGTGCGCGTAACCAGCCCGGGGCACCGATCGCGGTAGACGGCCGCGAGGCGCTCTTCATTCCCGCGAATGTGCGCGAGCTCGAAGACCTCGACCGGGTGATCGAGGAGGCGACGACACGCCATGGCCGCCTCGACGTGCTCATCAACAACGCGGGCGGTTCTCCTCCCGCAGATGCAGCAACGGCTTCACCTCGGTTTTCAGCTGCGATCATCGATCTCAATTTGACCGCGCCCCTCAACTTCGCTCAGAAGGCAAACGCCGTCATGCAGCAGCAAGATGATGGCGGCTGCATCATCAACATTGGAAGCGTAAGCGGCCTCCGTCCCTCACCCGAGACGGCCGCGTATGGAGCAGCCAAAGCCGGGCTGCTCAACTTGACGACATCGCTCGCGGTGGAGTGGGCGCCCAAGGTTCGCGTCAATGCGGTGGCGGCTGGGATGATTCTTACCGAGAAGGCAGAGCTACATTTCGGCGAGGGAGAGGTCCGAGAGGCCATCGAGAAGACCGCGCCGATGGGACGGATGGCGCTCCCACGAGACATCGCCGATGTGTGCCTCTTCCTCGCTTCGCCACTTGCGAGCTACGTCACCGGCGCCACCATCCTTCTTCATGGCGGGGGCGAATGGCCGGCGTTTCTAAGGGCTTCCAAGGGGGCGTGAGCCTGCTCGCGGTTCTGCATCGCTCCCCGGCCCCGTTGCTGCTTGCAGAATCGAGCTGGAAACGGCACTTTCGCAAGCCAAATGGAATCTGACCTTCAAACCACGCTCGCCGTCGACGGCGACCAGGAACAGGCGCGCGGGCTCGCGATCCCGGCGTGGACTTTCATGATCGCCTTCATCGTCGGCGGCACCTTGTTTCACATCTGGCTGCACCGGACCGTGCGCGAGACGTACAACGTCCACCAAATCGGCCTGATCTTCTTTTTGATGGTGAACCTTCTGGTGAACTTCTGGGAGATCGGTCTCTTCGTCTGCCGCGACCAGATCCGCGACGAATACGAGGCCACCAAAGACGCATATCGTGGGCGCGAAGCCGATCGCTTCAGCGAGATGTTTCAAAAGCGCATCCCGGTGTTGAGGCTGCTCTCGTTCAGGCAGTGGACCGAAGTTTGGTCGAGCTATGCGCTCTTCGACCCAGGCTATGCGAGCCGAAGCTCCTTCGGCTTCAACATCGACTTCGGCAATGGCTGGTCTACCCCGATTTTCGCGACACTCTTCGCCTTTGGCATGACGTTCGAGCTCATGCCCGCGCGCATCCTCGGCATCATCGGCGTGATCATGTTCTGGCAGATGTTCTACGGAACCGTGGTTTACTTCTTTCAGTTCTTCAACGCCGGGCGACACAAAGGCCACTCCCCGGGCACGTTGGCGTTGTTCATCGGCACGAGCAACGGCCTCTGGTTCATCTTTCCACTCTGGGGCCTCGCCCTCAGCATCCAAATGATCCTGAACGACTCGTACACCCTATTCCTCTAAAAAGGGGACAGTCCCCTTTTTCAGATCGGGCCGAAGATCGCCGCAGCGAAGTCCAACAGAAACAACATGATGAGGCCCGCCGTGCAAGCCGCCCCCGCCGTCATCGTCAAGCTCCAGCTCGTGCTCGGCTTCTCGTCCAAGTGATAGAAAATCGGAAAGCTCGCGATGAAGTAGAGCGAATAGAAAAGCGATCCGTAGGCCAGCATGCGGTCGATGTCTTTGTAGTGAAACTGAGTGGCGATCAACGGGTTTGCCATCGCCCGTGTCTCGATCCACGCCCAAGAATAGGCGACAACGACGACTAGCACCGGCCACATGATCGTGCCGAAGGGAAGCCTCGAGGTGCGGAGTCGGCGTAACACGATGATCGCCGTGGTGTGATAGGTCATGAAGAACGCTTGGGTCAGGAGATACATGACTATCGGGACGCGTTGTTCTCCCGAGCCTACGAGTGTGGCATCGAGATTGAGCTCGATCATCGGGTAGTCGTAGACCATGCCGAGAATGTCGAAGAAGTACTCCGAGCCAAAGTAGTTTGCGGCAAAGCTGAAGATCGCGATGTAGAGATTCGCCTTGAACCAATACGTCTGGTACCAGGCTCTACCGAGTGGTCTTTCGTCACGAATCAGTGCTGGCACGACCATCAAAGGAAGTGCCACAGCCAACCCAGTGATGAAGAAGCCCCACTCCTCGATACGGTTGGTGATGCCGAGAGCCATCACCAGGCCGATCAGGGCCATCCAGATCGGTGAATAGATCAGAAAAAACTTTTCGCCCCACGCCTTACTCGGGTTCTCGGAAAACCAACGCGCCATCGGTCGTAGCTATCCAAACAACGCGATTCGTACGAGCGCCTGAAAATTCTTCAGCTTTTCCAACCTGCCGGGCTCTTTACGGATACGCTCGTGGCCTGGCAGCATCTCGCCTTTTGCCTGGCGGTGGATCTTCTCCTTGATCGTCGCGTTGAGATGTCCGGCCCCCGCAAGCTCGAAGAAGACCGCTTTCGTGTTACCAAAATCGAAGAAGTCGCGCTGCCAGCTCCACTTGTAGTCGCCTGCGTACTTGAACCACGAACCGCCCACCCCAGAGATCTCATAGTCCGTGCCGTCCGGCCGCTTGAAAGGAGCGACCTGTCGCCAGAATCCAACCACCTGCCCCTGTTTGTCGTCGATCAAAACGGTTTCGTAGGGATACGCCCACTCCTCGAATCCACGCATGTGATAACCGAGTGCGACCTCTTTGATCTCCTGAAGGCCGCGCGCCCAAAACTCCTCGTTTGGACCGACATTCCAGCGGTAGACGGCGTCGTGGGTATAGTGAGCGCCGAGATGGGTGCTCCAGTCGCCCTCCCGTTCGGCGTTGCGGTTTGCTTCGAGCCACCGCTTCATCATTTCTTCGAGCTCTTCACGCGGGAACGCGGGCATCATCTCATCCTCTCTGACCCTTGCGGTAGCGCACGTGGATCGGGGGCTTGGGCCCGAGCACGACGCGTTCGAAGTCGGTAGTGATCGGGTCGCCGACGAGCTCGAAGTCGTAGTTGTTGAGCAGGACAGCCATGATGGTCTTCATCTGCAAGAGCGCAAAAGCATTGCCCAAGCATTTGTGGCGACCACCACCGAAAGACACGTAGGCGAATGGCACCCGGTCCTCTTCGCGGCCCGGTCCATAGCGCTCGGGGTCGTATTCGAGAGCGTTCCGGAACACCGCGTCTTCGCGGTGGGCGACGATCGGCGACACCGACACCCAGTCACCCTTCTTGATCTGATAACCGAGGATCTCGCAGTCCTGCATCGCAGCCCGGAAGAGCATGAAGAGCGGAGGATGAATGCGTAGGGCCTCCTTGATTGCCCATTCGGTCCTCTCGAGGTCGCGCATGGCGGAGAAGCCATACTCCTCGCTGTCGGCGAAGCGGTCGCGCACCTCTGCACAGACCTTGGCGTAATAATCGGGCGCGCGTAACAGCTCGAGCAGCGACCATGCGGTCGTGACCGAGCTCGTGTGATGGCCCGCAAACATGTTGGCGATCAGAATCCCGGTGATCTCGTGGTTGGTCAGCATCGACCCATCCGAGTATTTCGACTCCATCAAGGTCTGGGTGAAATCCTCGCCGGAAATGCCGCTCGTTCTGCGTCGTTCGACGATGGTCGAGACCATCTCGCCGAGTCGCTTCCGGGCAGCGTCTCGCTTTCGAAACGCTGGAATGGGCAAATGCGCGTTGATGTACGCGATGGGCACGATCCCCGCTTCAAGATCGGCGTATACTCGTGCGAACTCTTCGCTCATCTCGTTTCGAAACTCTTCCCCGAGAAGGCAGCGGCTGGACGTGAAGCTCGTCAACGTTCCAAAAAACCCGCAGACCTCGATCTGACCGGTGTCGCCCCAGTCCGCGATCATCTGGTTGGTTTCGTCGGCGATAATGTCGGTGTACGTTCGCATGCGGTTCTGGCGAAGGGCGGGGTGCATCATGTGCAACTGCTCGTACATTCGCTCTGGAGTCGTGTCGTAAACGACCCCCTTGCCGAAGACGGGAATCATCATTTTGTAGGCTTCAGTGGGGCTCAACACCTCGTCGGGAAGCCGGAAGAGTGACTCGTGAGCCTCCGGCCCCGTGAAAAGGGTCACGCTCTTGCCAAACAGCTTGAACTGGGCCACCCGTCCGCATTCGTCGTACGCCCGCTGCAGGAGACCCACCGGATCGCGTGCGAAATCGATGGTGTGGCCGATGAAAGGAAACCCGCCCTCGAGTCGAGGGGGCTTCCTGAGCACGGTGGACGCTGTGGTACGGGCTCGTGCAGTCGTCGTCATCCGTTCCCCTTGATGAGAATTCGTTCGAGCTGCTGCTCCACCTCATCGGCCAGGTCGTCCGCATCGACCTTCATGCCTGCCTCGACCCATGCCGAGATCAACACCTGCTGGATGGCAACCATGAGGCGCGCCTGGATCACCGGATCGCCTTCGAAGACATCGCCGTCGCACATCGCTTCTTCGATGACGCGCGCGATCAAACCGATGCCACGTTGCCATGCGCTGACCAGCCCTTCCCCGACCTCCTGCGGATTGGATGCCCACGCACCACTGCTGTGGAGATGAATGCGAAGATAGTCGGGGTGCTCCGTCAGCCAGCATATGAAAACTCGATTCCCTTGCCTCAAGCGGGTTGCGGCCTTGTCGTGGGTCCCGAGCGCTCTACCGGCGAGCTGAAACAGCTGGCCGAGGCGATCGTCGTGGACGGCATCCAAGATGTCGGACTTGCCCTCGAACACGGAGTAGAGCGTGCCGAGGGACAGCCCAGACTCCGCCGCGATGTCTTGGATCTTCGCCCCTTCGTAACCGCGCGATGCGAACAGCCGTTCGGCGGCGTCCACGATCAGCGAGCGATACATCGTCGTCTTGGCGCTTCGGGCTCTGGCCGCGGCTTGTGACATCGAGCCCTTGGAGGCTAGAATACGATTCCTTTTTTTGCAACCTTATTTTACGTCAAGAAAAGGGGACTGTCCCCTATTTGCAGGGGCCTTCGCCGGGGGGTGGGCAATAGCCGATGGCGAGCCAGTCCATCGTCATGGCGACCCCGACGTGAATGACGACGCCCCCCCAGATCGAGCGGAGGCGCATCGCGAGGGTGCCGAGGGCGATGCCAGCAAGGATGGCACCGAGGGTTTCGGGGATAGGCTTCGGGTAGTGGATCATGCAGTAGGGCACGATCATCACGAAGATCGCACCATAGCCAAACTTGTGACTCAACCCCTTGAGCATGTAACCACGGAAGAAGAACTCGAGGGCCATGAACTGGAGAGCGTACAACGCCTGCCAGCGAAGAAAGTGCCCCAACGATTGATTGGCGTACTTGTAAAAAGGATAGGTGTGCTGAAAAGAATCGAACTGGGATACGAAGAGCACGAACGGAAGCACGAGCAGGTAGAGGCCGATGTAGATCCACATGTGCTTGATGAAACCGCGAAACGAAATGAAGTAGTCCCGCACGCGCTCGCCAGGCATTAGCCAGATCGTGATGACCGGGATCACCACGTACGTGATGCATCGGACGAAAGTCCACCAGGCTCGAATCATCAAATCCCAATCCTCTTTCGCATAGGCTTTCCGCCCGTCGGGAATCAAGCTCGAAAAGGTACTCGCGCCGCCGTAGTAGCGGGCGAGGGTCAGGGTGATGGCTGTAGTGACGAGCACCACGATCGGGCGCCAATCAAATCGTTCGCTCCGAGCGGTGTCGGCCTGGGCTTCTGCCTCCCGCCAAGAATCGAGGAAAATCCGGCTGAAAAGCCGGCTAAAGATGTTCATGTGTGCTTTCCAAGAACGACATCTGAGGCTAAACGAACGCATCTGCCGTTGGTATGGCGCACGCTCCGGGCGCGGGACTATAACCGATGGTCGGGTCTGTTTGTAGGCTAAGCTGAGTACACGGTGGCAACGGCAAGAGACAACCGGTTCAAGAGTGGCGTCGTGCTCGCGACCCTGGCGCTTTGCGCGTTTTTTCTAGCTGAAGGGGCTACTGCCCTGATCGGGGCCAAGGTTCTGGACGGGGACCAAGAGGTGCAGCCTGCCCGAACCCGATCGAGGACGGCCCCGACATTCGTGAAGAACCGGCATGATCCGGGGGTCATTTTGAGGCGCAACATCTTCAACTCGCAGCTCGGAGACCTGACACAGGCCCCAGTGACGGAGGGAGCGCTCGTCGACGGCGAGCTCATCCTCGAGGATGGCGAGGCTGTCAATCGTTGTGCCTCGACGATGCGATTGATGGGAACTGCGGTCGTGCCAGGTGATTTTGAACGCTCGCTCGCGGTCATTGTCGGCTCCGACCGAAAAGCGGTCCTGTATCAGGGCCCTTCGAAGGTCGAGGACTCCACAATCCGCGCGATTCATTCCGACAGCGTGTTTCTGCAATCGGGTTCCGGTGCCTTGTGCAGGCTCGCCATGTTTGATGAGAAGGCCCCAGCAGTTGCAGTCCAGTTCAAGAAACCAAGGGACGTGGAGCCGGGCCAAAAGAAAGCCGATGATGAGAAAAGGCGCATGAGAGCGAGGGCAGCTCGAAATGCGGGCCTAAGCGAAAAGGAGCTCGCGGAAGGCATCGAAAGGGTGAACGAGACCACCTACAACATCAAGCGCACGCTTATGAACAAGGTGCTCGATAACGCCGGCAAGCTGATCGGGATTGCGGCGGTCGCTCCAAAGATGGAGGGGGGTAAGTCGATCGGCATGGAGATCCGGGGGATACGGCCAGGTACGTTGCTGACGAAGCTCGGCATCAAGAACAGCGATGTGCTCGAAAGCGTCAACGGCCAACCTTTGTCGGGCCCAGATGAAGCACTCGGCGCCTACACGACGCTACGAACCGCCGACAAGTTCACCCTGTCCGTTCAGCGCGGCGGCAAGTCGGTAATGATCACGTACAACCTCGACTAGCTGCGCTCGAAGCTACGCCAGTTGTCAGGCAGCGATCGAAGATGCAAATCCCGCTGCGGGAAGGCGATCTCGATTCCCGCGTCCTTGAATGCCTTGTCGATCGCCATGTGGAGCTCATGCCGAACCGGAAAAACTGCAGAGACGTGTGTCACAAAGACGCGCAGCTCGAACGAGAGCGAGCTATCGCCGAACTCGAGGAAGAGGACCTGGGGCACGGGGTCCCGAAGCACGCGGCGATTGTCGGCGGCGACCCGGCGAAGGACTTCAATCACCTTGTCCGTATCTGAGCCATAGGCGACCCCGACAGGAACCTCGACTCGCAAAACTGCGTCCGAGAGGGTCCAGTTGATGAGCTCGCCAGTGACGAAGTTCTTGTTCGGAACGATGAGCTCTTTGCGGTTGAAGCCCGTAATCCAGGTCGCGCGGATCTGAATCTTGGACACAGTTCCGCTGATCTCCCCAACCGTCACTGTGTCCCCCACGCGTATCGGGCGTTCGAACAGAATGATGAGGCCCGAGACGAAATTCGCGAAAATCTCTTGAAGGCCGAAGCCGAGCCCCAAGCCGACTGCCGCCACGAGCCATTGGATGCTGGACCACCCGACCCCGATGGCATCGAACGCCAGCGCCAAGCCGGCGAGGGCCACGGCGTACTTGACGATGGTCGCATATGCATAGCGCTCCCCTGGACCCAGGCGTCGAAGAACGGTGGCCTCGAGTAGACCTGGTAAATTGCGAATGAACGCAATGGCCACGAGCCCGATCAAGAAAGCGCGAAACAGATCGGCCAGAGTGACTGGAACAGAACGCGTCTCAGTCTGGAGAACCTCGAGCCCAGACGGATCGAGCTCGGTAAGCGTTATCGTCTTGGTCACGGTCCAGAGCTCGACCTGTCGAAGTATCCGCGCCGCGGGTAGAAGGTCGGCCCAAATTGCAAGCGCACCCAAGAGGGCGATCAACATTGCTGTGCCGATCATCAAGCGACTGACTTGGATGCCCGAAGTGACCGGGGCCGGCCTTTCGTCTGGCACCTCCGCTTCGAGCGCCGCTCGTCTCGCCGAGATCATCGTCCACCGAGCGAAAAGTTGCACGACGATGATCAGCAAGAATAGAAATATCAGGGTCATGTGCGTCCGAATCGCGAACTGGAGAGTGGTCCAGTAGAAGCCGCGAAGCGCAGCAATCGCAAATCCGAGGGGTGCCGCGATCGAGGCGAGCTGCACGGAGCGGAAGGCCAACGAACGGCGTCGTACGCCATCGGGGAGAAGCCCGGACAGGGCCCCTTCCGGCCTCAGCACGAGATGGTTGAAGACCGCGATGGCAAGCATCGTCACCACGAAGACGATGCGACCGATCGACTCCCGCCACACGTCCTCGCCACGCATCTCGAATACGAGGACGACGAAGGTCGCGGGCACCATCACCAGGCTCAGCCACGTGACATGGCGCCATAGGGCATGCGCGCGGCTTTCGGACCACCCACAGTGTGCTTCGGCAACCCCGCCGCCGCGCGCGATCTGTCGTATGAGCGCCAAGGTGAACCCCAAGCCCGACACGCCAATCAGCCCATAGGCAATGCTGCGCGTGTAGAGGGTCGCAGCGGGTGATGCGCCGAGTCGCCAGCCGGCATAGGCGAGCAGGGCCGGCACCCATGCCGCGGCGATGACCGTCAATGCGAGCGCTGTCGCCGTAGGACCGTAGCGGATGCAGTCTGGTCGGGCGGCTTGCACACCCAGCGCGCGAATCTGGTCGTACAGCCTCCTGCGCGCGGGGATGAACAACAGCGCTAAAAGGAATGCCAGGAGGTTCACGGGCCAGAGCCGCGTTGCCGCATCGCGGGCGCCTCGTCCGAGCTGCTCCAAATAACGCGGCCCGAATAGCCACGCCATCGCGTCGCGCCCATCAGAGAAAATCTCGGTCTCGATGGCCCTCCCGCTCGGGATCCAGAGAATCCGCTCGTCGATGAAGTCCAGTAAGCTCTGTGTGCGGTCGATCAGCTCTCGCTGTCGTGCATCGAAGTCGACGAGCTTTTGGAAATAGGTTTCGTAGTCTTCGAGCAGCGCATCCATGTACCTCATTTGGGTTTCGAAGAGCTGTCGCAAGAGCCCCTCGAGCTGCGCCCTATCCTCGGAGGTTATCGGCTCGTCGACGGAAGCCAACGCTCGATCGATCAGAGCGTCGATATCCCCGAGCGCCTGACGCTGCTCGCGAAGTCGGATCTGCTGCAGTTGAACATCGCCGATCCGCTCCTTCCTCATGCGGATGAAGCGACGGTACATGCCGATGTTGGGCGCATCCGCACGCTGTTGCCGAAGCAAAACCCCGACGGACTCGGCCAAACCTACCGCTTCGACTCGCGCAGCCAATCGGGCGAGCTCGCCTTCCAATGAAGCGACCTTCTTTTCGGTGCGCGAAAGCTTCTCACTCACGTCGTCGATCTGATCGACGACGCCATCCTCCCCGGTCCAGAGATCGGCCAGCTCAGCATTGTGCTCAGCCAACTCGCGAAACATTTTCTCGAAGCTCTTCGGTGTCGCCTTGAGCTCTTCCAGCAACCGCCGCGTAGCCTCGTTCTCACGCGCCACCTCTATACGGCCGCGTCGCTTGGCGGCTTCGCGGAGCTGGGACGCAAGAGTTTCGTAGTAAGCGATGCGAAGCGTGGTCCGGTCACGTTGCTTGTTCAGTAAGCGCCCGCGCGCCTCATAGCTGGCAAGCTCATTCTGATAAGCCTCGATCTCGCTCTCCAATGCCCCCCGATTCACGGCCTCGAGCGTGGCGAGAGCCTTGGAGATGGCAGGATCCGGGCTGGTAGGAACGGGCTCGACGTCTAGGGTGCTGCGCTTCTGTTTGGCGGATGCGAGCAACTCCGGAAGCTTCTTCCTTCGTTCGGCGCGTAGAGCTGTTTCGGCGTCGAGAGCCATCGCCTCGCGTCGCGCGGCCGAAAGATCCTGCTCAGCCTCGAGCAACTGAGCATCGAGCTCAGATGTGGTGGCGTCGGTCGGGAGGACGATGCTCTCACGCGCCTTGAGTTGGTCGATTTCGCGCTCGATGACCTGCAGGCGCGTCGCGGCCTGCTCCCAGGCACGCTGATACTCGAGCGACTTGCTCTTCCACTCGCGCAGTCGCTCGCGAGAAGCCGCGATCCGGTCTTCGATCTCGCTGAGCTCGAGGGATCGTTCGGCTGCGGGCCCCTTTGCCGGGCCTGGCAGTCGAGGCTGTTGCGCCCGTGTCGGCTGGGACGACAGCGCGCCGGCGAGGCAAAGCCCTGACAGGACCAGCCACCGAGCCCGACGACCCCTTCTCGGCTGAAATTCACGCCGCATGAATAACCCCCCTTTACCACAGCCGAAGCGGGGGCGAACTCAGCACGCAGGCCCGCCAAGGGAGGCGCTCAAGGCCCATGGCAGGGCTGGTCTTTATTCCTTTGTTGTTGTATTATTACTGTATGTTTGTTTATGTAGTTAGACTTGGGGTGCTCCTCGTCGCCATGATGGCGGTGGTGGGCTGCGGTGGTGATGCGACCGGCGCAGGCGCTGGTGGCGGTGGTAGCGGTAGTGGCGGCGACGGTGGCACGAGCGGGACCGGCGGGGGCCAAGTGTGCGAGTCCGCACTGCTATGCGGCAGCCCTGCAGTTTGTTGCGACGTCGGCGAGGAGTGCTTCGAGGGTGCGTGCGTCGCGCCGTGCCCGTCTGGGGTGCGGTGTGGCAACGATGGCTCGGTGTGCTGCGATGCGGGTGACGTCTGTCTGGCGAGCCAATGCGCTACGCCGGGCGCCGACTGCATAGACAGCTTTGATTGCCCCGAGGGCGAGTTCTGCGAGCCAACCTTGGGCCAATGCCTCCCCCAGCCAGAAGGTGAGCTCTGCGAGCTGCGGCCTGAGAATCTCACCTTCGAGCCGACCATCGAATGGCACTGGGATGGATGGAGCATGGATCCGGACTTCAAGCAGGTGCAGACCACTCCAGCAATCGCCGACATCGATGGCGATGGGCTGCCGGAGGTGGCGACAGTGGCCTACAAAGACTCCAGCAACAATATGCTCATCGTCCTCAACGGAGAGGATGGCTCCGAAAATTTGATGATCCCAGTGAGCACCTACAACGTGCGTTGGGGTACGGGGCCCGCAGTTGGAAACATGGACGCCGATGCAGAGCTCGAAATCGTCTTCATGACGAGCGTGCCAAGGCAATTGGTCGTCATCGAGCATGATGGCACCGAGAAGTGGGTGACACCGTTGACCGGAACTGGCCAGGGATACCCAGCCCTTGCCAACCTCGACGCGGATCCGGAACCCGAGGTCGTGATCGGGGGCCAGTGGTTCGATAACGACGGTACCCTACTGCAGGACAAAGGCTGGCTCGCCCAGAACGGCGAATGGAGCGTCTCCGCCGTTGCTGACATCAGTGGGGACGGAGCGCCCGACATCGTGGGGGGCAACGTCGTCTATCACGTCGATGGCACCGAGGTCTGGCGCAATGATACCGCGCCAGACGGCTTCGTCGCGGTGGCGGACGTGAACCGCGACACTTTCCCGGACGTCATTTCCATCAGCGGCGGCAACGCACGCGTGTTGAGCGGAACCGACGGCACCGTGATCTTCGGGCCCGTCGCAATCCCGGGTGGTGGAACCGGGGGAGCGCCCACCGTGGCAGACTTCGACGGAGACGGTCGACCCGAGTTCGCTGCAGCGGGTCGCGGACAGTACGCCGTCTACGACCTAGACTGCACGGACACCGGTGAAGCACCGTTCTGCGGGAGCGGCCGCACGGATGGAATCTTGTGGTCGCTAGCCGTCCAGGACCTATCGTCCAGCGTCACCGGATCTAGCGTGTTCGACTTCGAAGGCGATGGCGAGGCCGAAGTCATCTACAATGACGAGTGCACCCTTTACATCCTGTCGGGTAAGACCGGTGAAAAGCTCCTCGAGATGGCCAATTCCTCACGCACGGCCGCGGAGTATCCGCTCATCGTCGATGTCGATGCCGATGGCAACTCCGAGTTCGTCGTGCCAGCCAACGACGACCAGATCGTGCGAGATGGCTGCGCGGTCGGAACACACGGCCTCTTTGCCTTTGGCGACATCAACGACAAGTGGGTGCGCACACGCCGAGTATGGAATCAGCACAGCTACCACGTGACCAATGTCGATGCATCGGGCGCAATCCCCGCGGTAGAGAGCGATAGTTGGTCGGGCGCGGGTCTCAACAATTATCGTCAGAACGTGCAAGGGGAGGGCGTGTTCAATGCTCCGGATCTTGCGGTCGTGGGCCTGTCTGTAAACACCACCTCCTGCCCTAGCTCGATCGGGATTCAGGCGCAGATCGCGAACACGGGCTCACTCGGAGTCGGGCCGGGAGTGCCCGTGGGATTCTATCTAGGTGTGCCGCCCGATGGCGCGCTGCTCGGATTCGAGATGACCACCGTTGCGCTCCTGCCGGGCCAAAGCGAGACACTCGTCCTGGATTTCACCCCGGAAAACGGGGACACCGGGCCGTGGGACTTCTACGTCACCGTGGACGACGAGGCCGCAGGGCTCTCTGTGACATTGGAATGCGGCGAGGAGAACAACGAAGGCAGCGTAGGAGCGGCCGGGTGTATCGTGGTACAGTAGCGCGGAATGTCGGCTCCAAAGGCGCCCTTTGCGCCTCCGGACAAAATGCCGATAATCTCTAGCATGGGGGCATTTCCGAAAGTCAGCGGTCCGCCGACCGGCGTTGGTCTCGTGTTCGACGTGTCGATGTGGCCGTTGGTGCTGATCACCATGCCTCCGGTGATGGTCGAAGAGGACATCATCTACATGCGTGAGTGCTATGAGCACGTCTTTTCGGCACCCACTCGGCATGCCTTGATCGTCGACACGACGAAGATCGCCCGTGTACCAGAGGCCACGATGCGCCGGCAGTTGAAAGAGTTCGAGGACAGCAACCGACCGATCATCCGGGAAAAGAACATCGGAAGCGCGATCATCATCCAGAACGCGATCGTGCGCGGGGCATACACGGCGCTGCGATGGATCTCCCCGCAACCTGCTCCAAACAAGGCGTTTTCGACGATCGACGCCGCCGCGCGGTGGTGCATCGAGGGCATCGAGGGGGATGGCCAGATCGTGCCGATCGCGGCGTATGCCGTCGCAAGGCTCGCCAACCGCCAGGCAAGCGGCTGACTAGCCAACTAGGCGCCTTGGTCGTCTTCGGCACGAACGATGCTACGGGGCGAGCTCAGCAGCTTTGCAAGCCACGACCATTCTTCGGACTGCGAAGCGGTAATGCGCACGATGATGGTGAGTGGAACCGAGAGAAGCGCGCCAACCGGACCGAGCACGAAACCCCAAAACACCATCGATAACACGACGACCGTTGGCGAGAGATCGGTGGCATCGCCTGCCCATCGTGGCTCTATCCCGATTCCGATCACGAAGTTGATCCCGGCATAGCCAGCCGCAAGCCCGATCGCAGGAACCCACCCCAACGTGACCAGACAAAGTGCGATCGCAGGCACGGATGCGAGGATGCTGCCGATACTCGGAATGTAGTTGAGGACGAACGCGAGGAGACCGAAGAGCAGGGAGTGACCCAACCCGACTACGGTCGTGAGCCCGGCAACCAGGAGCCCTGTCGCAGTGCTCGTCACGGTCTTGATCAGCAAATACTGTTGTACGTCGCGCGCAGCCCCGCGGAGCACACTGACATTCATGCCGCCGAGCCTGTCGGTGGCGGCGAGCTTCTTTGCAAACGATGAGCTCTCGACGACGAGGAAGACCGTGATCAGCAACACGAGAAACCCTGATGACACGATGCTCAAGGCCAGTGTGAAACCCGGGACGGCGAGACCTCGGACGAGCTCGCTGGGGTCGAACTCGGTAACCGCAGTTGCAGGGATCCCGAGCCCTTGGTTCCACAGCCAGCCTGCGAGCTCAGACTGGAGCCGGTCCCAATCGTCGCGATACTGTCCGAACGCCGAGCCGAAATCAGTTGCGGCCCTAGTGGTCAAGAAGCCCAGGCCCATGACCACCGTCACCGCCGCAAGGCAGGCGAGGAGCACTGTGAGCCACCTAGGAAGCCCCTTCTCGCTCAGATCGACGATCTTGGAGAGGCTGATCGCGATCAAGGTCGCCAACAGCACGGGGATGACGATGGGACGCCCCAAGCTGAGGATGACCAGGAAAATTCCAAACGCGGCTAGCCGAACCATGACAGGAGACTAGCAGACGCGGCACCTACGCACGGGCCGACAGCGTTGCAGAGGCAAAGCACCAAGAACTACTGGGTCTTCCCCATGAAGAGCTTGAAGGCAGACGCCCCGGTAAGCTTCACCGTTCCAACGAGGTACGTCAGTGAGATCACGCCGTCAAAAACGGCAACTCCATATTCGTAAGGAGTCGCGAGCCCTTGGGGTACACCATACAGAATGCTGGTCACGGCGGTGAGCCGAACGAGCCCTTGCCAAAAGATGACAGGCGCGCGCACCGCGATGTCTTTCGACGACCACATCAACGCTGCGCCGGCAAACATGAGGAATGCGCCCAGGGTCATGAGCGACACGAAGGTCCCCTGCTCTGGGTTGGTCAATGGCTGCGTCCAGACTCCAAGCCCGATCAAGATATCGAGAAACCCCGTGATCCAAACGAACTTCCTGAACATGATGCTCTCCTTGCGCTTTCACTCTGGAGCGACCCGCGCCGAGTGTAGGCGACGACCCTCGCTCTGTCACAGGCGTCATTGACTTGGGCGCTGGCCCTTCTATCAGTTCAGGACGCAGCGAAGTCGCTCGAGTTCTGTGAGGGAGCGCACGATCCTCCTCGGTTGACGTTGACGTCCAAGAACCCGACCCCGACACTGAAAGTGGGGATTGCGGCCTGTTTTGGTTGCTCAGCATCAACGGTTAGGGGGACCGATGAAGCACTTTGCTTGTATCTTTGGTGTGGCTCTCATGATGGCGTCCGGGGTGGCGGCACAAGAGGTGCAAACAACGTTTTCTGGCGAAGAAGACGGGGTAGAGCCGACGCCGCCGGAAACCGCCGATAAGCCGAGCGACGAGGAATCGGGCGTCTACAGCAAACGCGTCGGCGGCCTCGTCTGGCTCGAAGCAACCGCTGGGCCGTCCCGATGGAACGTGACTCAATTCCGGGGCCTGGATTTCATCCCGCCAGAGATCGCGAGCCAGATCCCGTCTTTGGTCGTCACCGGCCCAGAGTTCGGCGCGGCGCTGAAGTTTAGGGCGGGCTCGACGACGGTAGGCGCTCACTTCAAGAGGAGCAACTACGATCCGTTCGACTTGGTCACGGTTGGTCTCGACTTCGGCTTCCTCATCCGGGCCGTTCCCTACGTGCATCCGACGATCAAGCTCGGGCTGAATTACTACACGACCAAAGGCGGCCTCGCCGTGGGCTTCGAAGACTTGCTCACCGACGTGCGAACCGACGGCGGAGGGGCGTCAATTGGCCTCGATTTGCGGATCCCCATTGTTAAGTGGGTCTCGTTGGCGGCTGGCTTCGACTACTCGTTGATCGGGTTAGCGATCCGCGGCACCGCCAACGTTGCCGGCAACGAACAATCGATCACGGGCGGCACCGCTGGCACCGCGATCTCCGGAACGTTTGCCCTCACCGTCCACCTGGGGACCTAGGCGCCAACCGCGTCGCGATGACGGCGTCGGCCGATCGCCAGATGAAGCACCACCAGCACCGACAGCCCTAACGCAAACGCGGCCACGTAATAGGTCCCGGCCGACGGATTCGCTTCGGTGAAGAAATTGGCGATCTGCTTTTCGCCCCATAGGACCGGCGTGAAAGGCTCGATGGTGATGGGCGCCCTTGGGTCGAGGTCGTGCCCAAACGTATAGAGCTTGTAGTAGAGCCTCCCAAATCCAAATATCCCAGCGTACGACGTCAGCACGAGCAGATCGATGAGATCGCTTACCTTACCGATCACGGCAGTCCGTAAAGCGAGGATGATCATCCCGACGAAGAGGAACGGAATCCAATCGAGATCGGTGAGCTCGGTGCGGTCGAGCGGCCTCATTCCAATGTAGTGGTTCAGGGTGCTGATCTCTTGGACGTCTGCACCATCGTGACCACCGTCGACTTTGTAGGAGTAGATGTAGAGATCGAGTCCTTCGGGGTATTGGGGCGCGACCATTCGAATGTGCCACATCGGCGCAGTGAAGCTCGCGATCACAAGGAGCGTGAGTACCGCCAAGACGATGCGCGCCCACGGAAATAGCGGCTCATCCAAGAATCGATAAAACGCATCCAAAGCCTTCGTCATCTCGTCTCCTCTAGCTCTTCTTTCCTAGGCGACATCGCCGCGCCGGAGCCTCCAAAGCGCGCCCGACCAGGCAATCGCGCCTAATAACAGTGGCCATCCGAGGCCCAGAACGTAAAGCCACGTGCTGCCAATTCGATTGGCAAGATAGAACCCGACCGGCCCGAGAACGCTGAGCTGCGGGTCGGCGGAGGAAAGCAATGCCATGCGAATGCTCTGAACAGGGTTGAGGGCCGCCAGGGCGAACACGACTCTCGGTTCGAGGCGCCACTGAAGCATCATCCCGGCAAGGGCGAAATCGAGCAGCGCGATGCCCGCGACCCATATGAGGAGCAAGTACATGGTGGCGCGCGCGGTGTTCGGAACCGACGTCGACACCCACAGGCCCAGACCGCAAAACGCCCAAACCAGAGCGGTACATAGAATCAAACAGTGGTTGACGAAGCTCCATTCGATCTGCTGCCCGAACACGAGGCGGCCAAAGATGCCCATCGCTACCATCAGGACGACGAGAGGCGCAAGCAGGACCACCAAGCGCACGCTCGAAACGGCGCTGAAGAACGCCGCGCGAGAGATCGGTTGACTGAACAAGAGCTCTAGCGTCCCGTCGTCACGCGCCTTGTTCACGACATGCCCGGTTGCCACGAGGGCCATCAGGGGCAGGAGCACCAGAAGCGCATGTACGTACGAGACCAGCACTCGCCCTGTCCCTGTGAAACCGAAAACGGTCGACTCCCGCATCCCGACGAGCACGAACACCGAGGCCAAAAGCGCGTAGATGACGACACAAAAGAGCAACCACCTCGACCGAAGCACTTCAGCCATGTCGAGTTGGGCAACGGCCCAGTACGAGTTCAGCTGTCGCTTCACTCGGCCTCCAGGCGTTGGTCTCGCTCGAGCGCGCTTTTTTGGGCCCACTCCCAGTCGCGTGCCCCTGGCGTGTCGTCGGCCACGGCGGCAATGCCGTAGCCCATCGGAGAATCATCGACGGAGACAAAGCCTGCTTCGGATTGGGAGAGCCAACGGTGATCTTCGTAATCGCGGAAGTAGAGGGCGTGTACCTCGATCGGATGCGCCTCGAGGTAGGCGGCCAGGCACCCAGGATCGTCGAAAGTCATCACCGTTCCATTCGCAGCCTGTAGCTGGGCCGCAAAGCGGGGATCACCGACGTGCATTTTGCAGTGTTCGCAAACCTCGCGGTCCCACACTACAGGCGCTGGCCCTTCGGGCAACGAGACGCGATTGAGCCGAGTCAACAGGATGCCCACGAGCAACGCCGCTGCTGCCAAAAGTACGATCTTACCGGCGTTTGCTGGGCTCATTCTCTTCCGCTTGGTCGTCTAGCCGCATGGCCTCGGCATCCCGCACGAGGAGGTTACCGAGTCGTCCCGCCATCGTCTCCGAAAGCTCTGCGACGAGAGCGAGCTTTTCTGCGCGCGTTGCCGTGCGACTCCACCATCCGGCAACCCCGGGCTCGAAACCGAGCCGGGTCAGCGTCTCGCCCCCTGTGCCGTTCAGCATCTGAACCTCGATGGTGCTCAGCGTAATGCTGTCGAGATAAGCCTCGGTCGGCCCGAAATAAGCCAACTTTCCCTCTTCGAGCACGATCACTCGATCGACGAGCGTCCGAATCTCTTCGAGTCGATGAGAGCAAAGGATCAAGGTTGCCCCCTGCGTGCGATGCGACAGTTGATCGAAGAGGTCCATGCGGGAAGTCGTGTCGAGGCTCGCGGTCGGCTCGTCGAGAACGAACAGCGAGGCCCGGCTGGCCAGCGCAAGCGCGAGGAGGGTCTTCTGCTTGGCTCCGCCCGAAAGATCACGAAAGGCTTGCCGGTCGATCGCGCGAAAGTCGAGTCCGAGCTGGGCGCCACGCTCCACCACGTCGTCGACGGCGAGGCCCCGGACGCGGGTGATCGCCTTGACCACCTCGCCCACCGAGGCACCGAGCTTTGGCGCGATCTGTGGGACGTACGCGATCCGGTCGGCGAGCTCGAGACCTCGCTTGCTCGAGCCATCGAGAAGCAGCTCGCCCTCACATTGCTGAAGCCCGAGCACGATCCGGATGAGCGTCGATTTTCCGGACGCATTTGGCCCGACCAGCCCCACTCGACCGCCCGTCGGGATCGTGAAGTCGATCCCGCGAAGCGCTTCGATGCGGCCAAACCGCTTGCGGATATCTCTACCTTCGACCCGCATGCCTACCGTCCCAGGTTGCCGCGCTCATCTTGGGTCGCGGATCGATGAGCGTGGTGTGCGGTTCGACCAATGGAAACAAGAGGCTGATCGCGTCGAGGAGCTCGAGGGTGATCGCGCCCCGAAAGAAGAGCAGTTGCGGGTAGGTGCTGGCAAGCTGACTGCTGAGCCGCCGGAGCTCGTAGGGGATGTCGCCGTAGCCGTCGTGGTCCATGTCATAGCCGGCATAGTCATCGAACGCGTTCTCCCTCCAATCGACGCCTAGCGCATCGCCTCCGCCCTCGACCTCGACCTGAGAATGATTGCTGACGAACGCATTGTCCTTGAACGTGTTCCGGCGCTCGCTGCCATGCATCAGGACGGCAACTTCGGAGTGGTAGAATGCGTTGCGCTCGAACCTGTTGAAGTCGTCTTGGTCGAGCGGCGACGTGTCCATGTAGACGCCCTTGGTGTTTGCCACGAAGAAGTTATCGGACACGGCCAGGTTCCCGGACTCCTTGATCCCGAGTCCCATGCCGCCAGGCCCGGACGATCGCGCTAGGAGGTTCCGTTTCACCTGGACGTTGCGGCTGTACATGATGAAGACGCCCACCACGTTGTCGATGTAGCGGTTCCCTTCGAGGACATTGCCGTGGCTGTACATGAAGTGTGTGCCGTATCGGCTTCGGACAACCGCGTTGTCGACGATTCGGTTGTCGCTCGAATACCAAACAACCATGTCGCGGCTTCCGATCACTTCGTTACCTTCGACCACCGAGTGCCGCGTCTCCCAAAGCCGAATGCCGTCGCCGCGAAGCCCAAGGGGGCCCTCGTCAGGCCCCAAGACGAGATTGTTCCGAATCGATGCGTAGTTCGCCTTCTCGACGAGCAAGCCAAAAACCGCGTTGCGAACCACCACGCCCTCAACCCGGTTATGATCGCCAGTGACATGGACCGCGGCATCGAGCGAATCGAAGCGTCCACCACTGCCATCGATGGTGACACCAAGTAACGCAGCTCCGTCCGCGCCGAGCTCTATGGTCGTCCCCTTGCCCGAGGAGCGAATGACGGCTTCGTGTGGGCCCCAAATCGTTACGTTCTTGGTGACGTCGAGTGGGCCCACATAGTCGCCCGGCTCGAGGCACAGGGTGGAGCCCTCGAGTGTGTCGTCGATCGCGCGCTGGAGGTTCGAGCCCGCGGTCACCAAAGTGCAGTCGTCTGGTCGAGCGGGTGCTTCGTGCGGTCGCTCGCCGACGACAGCTGTGTCGGCGTGAGAGTCACACGAAGCCACCACAAGCAGGACTGCAGCGCCCACGCACACACGGTGGAGAGCACCGAGCCCCCCCCCGTTGCATGCGGCGCCGCGCATCATCCGGGTTCCACCAGGAAGTACCCCGCCATTTCGAGATGGAGAGCCGAGCAGAATTCGGTGCAATAGAAAGGAAACGTTCCTTCCTTGTCGGCCACGAACGTGACGTCGACGTGCTTCCCGGGCTCGAGGCTGCTGTGAACGTTGTACGACCCGATCGTGAAGCCGTGCGTCGCATCGTGTGCCTGCTCGACATTGGTGATGTGCAAGTGCACCGTCTCGCCCTTCTTGACGCGAATGATGTCTGGTGTGAAATGACTTCGAACGGCCGTCATGTAGACGTGGACACCATCGGGCTTACGCTCGATCCGCTCTTCCTTGGCTTTGACGGCAAATTCGGAATGCTCGTCGGTGACGACATCCATCCCGGCAGGCTTGTAGATGTCGATCGGGTCGAGCTTGTCCGCCTTGATCATCTGAGCGTAGTGAGGCTCCCCGAGCGGAAGCGGCATGTCGTACAAGAGCTGCATCTCGTCGTTGTCGATCCCGATCAACTGGAAGTTCTGGGGCAACAGAGGCCCGACCTTCGCGAAGCGGTCGATCGCCCATTTGTTCATGGCGATCAGATAGCCGCCATCCGGGCTGACGGTGTCACCCTCGGCCGCGACGATATGGCCGACATTGTAGTGAACCTTCTGCTTCCCGATGAGCTTGAGGTCTTTGACCGACCACTTGGCGACCGTCGACTCGATGAACACCGAAGTATAGGCATTGCCCTTGTCGTCGAACTGGGTGTGGAGCGGGCCGAGCCCAATCTCGATTTGACCTCGAATGCTGTCCTTGAAGGGCAAAATCGGAACGCCGTATGTGTCCTTACCCTCATACTTCTTGCTGTCGATGAGGCCCTTGAGCTTCTCCCAACTGTAGATCGTTGCGTGGGTGTCGAGCTTGCCAGAGACGACGAGCTCTTTGCCGTCTGGCGTGATGTCGACACCGTGCGGGCTCTTGGGCTCGCCGACGAGATGGAGCAGGCCTTCCTCGTTGGCGACGCCGAGTGGAATCACTTTCATGCCGGCGATCGTCTTGGTCTTCCCATCCTCTTTGGACACCCTCTCTGCGTTGACCAGGTCGATGATGTGCAGGTAGTCCATGTCGTTCTGAGACGCGCCCGACTCCATCGGTGGATTGCCCTCCAAGGTGCCGCCATAAGACATCTCGGTGTTGAACGAGTTGATGAAGACCCAGCCCTCGCTCGCCAGCTTCCCGGCGTCCGAGAGGTCCTGCATGTACGGCGGGAGCTCCATCGCGAAGGATCGCTCAGGGTCGATGCGGCCCTTGTCCCGATCGAACTTCCAGAAGATGACGGCTCCACGGTACTTGTCTTTGTACTCCTCGATCGGCGCGTAGCTGCCACCGAGGGGCGCCGGATACTGAGAAGACTCCACTACGTACTCGGTGTTCGGAGTGACGAAGGTCGCGCCATGGTCGCTTTGAATCAACTGCGAAGTGACGATTTGCTTGGTGACGAAGTCGTGGAGGTCGATGACGGCGATCCGGGCATTGGCCTTATCGTTCACGAAAAGGAACTTGCCATCATATTCGCCGCCGGTTTCGCTCAGCGCCGGGTGGTGCATGTCGCCCCAAGTCATCGTCTTGCCGAACCGCTTGCCGCCGCCGAGAACTTCGTTGCTCTGATCGCCGTAGCCATAGCCCTGCCAGGGCTCCGGTGTGAACACGCCGACGTACTTCAAGATGCGCATCGATGGCACGCCGATCACGATCAGGTTTCCACCGTGACCGCCGGACGCGAACGTGTAGTACTCGTCCTTCTTGCCGGTCGGCGTATAGGTCTGGAGCGCAGCGCTTACATCCGCTTCGCTCAGTCCACGCTGCTTCATCAGGTTGGCGACTGACCCCGAAGGTGCAGACGACAGCTGCCCCTTGGGTTGTGAGCTGCAACCGAAGCTGACGGCAGCGGCCAACAAGAGAGCCAAACCGGATACGCCCTGCACACCAATCCTGATAAAATTCATCACTACTCCCTCCGTCCCCTCGAAAAAGGGGATCGTCACGAAGACCCTACGTGCAATAAGCAAGCCAGCCCGTCAATCACTACTTGGCGAGATTTCGGACGTACAAGACGATCTCTTGGACCACCTCGGGCTTCGCGTCGAGGTCTGGATTCGCGGGCATCGTGGCGCTCTTCCCCACGCCGGTCCCGCCGTAAACGATGATCTTTCTTATGTGTTCGTCGGTTACCGAGTCCTGCCATTCTGCAAGAGTGAAGTCGCGCGGTTTCGGATCGAGGGCCGCCGAGCCTTCACCGTCGCCCTTGCCCAACTTGCCATGGCAAACCGTGCAGCGGTTTTCGTAGATCTCGATGGCTTCTGCCTTGGGGTCTGCCACGGCTACTTCGGCTACCTCGGCCACGGGTGTAGGCGCCGTCTCTTCTGCGGGTGCAGCCTCTTCCTTTGGGGTGCAGCCGAGCGCCACAACACCGATCCCGAACATGATGAGCGCTACGTACCTGATGCGCATAAGCCCTCCCTTGGCGGCTGGAGTGTAGGCTAGGGGCACGAATATTCAACCGCGGAAGCCGTGGCAGAATATGCGTTCTCAAAGGAACAGGCGAATGATCTGCGCGCTATGTTTTCGAGCGCTTTTTGAGTCTATACTGCGCGGCGCACGATGGTGTTTCTCACGGGAGGGTGTGATGAAGAAAAGTCTACTGGCAGTCACGATTATGGCCGGACTGGTCACGGCAGGTTGCGAGAAGCAGGAAGCCACCGCTCCTGATGCACCTCCTGCGCCTGCTGCCAAAGAAGTATCGAATATTCCTCCGCTCGATGAGAACAACATCGTGAGCCTGGCGATCGCGTCGAAAGATCACACGACCTTGGTCGCCGCGATCAAAGCGGCGGACTACGTCACTTCGGTTGCTGCCTCAGGTCCGTTGACGGTGTTCGCGCCAACCAACGCGGCCTTCGACAAGCTGCCCGAAGGCACCGTGGATGATCTCCTCAAGCCGGAGAACGTGGGCCAGTTGAGGAAGATCCTGCAGTACCACGTCACGACTTCCGCGCTCGCGGCAGATAGCTTCACCGACGGACAGAGCCTCAGCATGGCCAGCGGCAAGAAAGCGACGATGCACGTGAAGGACGGCAAGGTATCGATCAACGACGCCAGCATTATCGCGTCGGCCCCTGCGTCGAACGGCATGCTGCACATCGTCGATGTCGTGTTGCTCCCGCCGGAGAGCTGAGTCCACAGTTTCGGCGCCGGTGCCAGTGCCAGCGCCAACGCCAGCGCCAGCGGGTTCTTGAGCGGCGGCGCCGTGAGTGGGCGATGCTCATTTTCGCTTTGCCGAGTTAGGCCGATAAGGATAGTGTCGAGCTCCGGAGTTCGCCCGTCCGATGAGCTGGTTTTCACGAGACTTGATGGCAGCCGTCCTCGCGGTCGCGATCGTCGGCTGTAGTAGTGAGGACGGTGGCAGCGGATCCGACGCACCCGCCGTCGACGGAGGACCCGTTGCACTCCGACGACTCACGACGGAGCAGTTCGCCCGCAGCATTCATGACGTACTGGGCAAGCACATCACGGTGCCGACTCGGATCGATCCCGATGAACGACGTTCTGGGCTTCTCGCGGTCGGCTCCTCGTTCGCAGGCGTGACACCATCAGGCTTCGAAAAGTATGAGGCGGCGGCGGCCGCGGTTGCAGAGCAGGCGCTCGACGCCGACCATCGCGCCGAGCTGGTCTCATGCGAACCCGCATCCGCATCGTCGAGCGATGATGTCTGCGCCGGGCAATTCATCGAGCAGGTTGGGCGTCGCTTGTTCCGCCGCTCCCTCAGTCAAGCGGAGATCGATCGCAGGGTCGAAGTGGCTCGGAACGCGACGGCCGTCTTGGGAGACTTCTATGAAGGGCTCGAGCTCGCACTTTCGAGCCTTCTGGTGTCGCCCGACTTTCTGTTCCGTGTCGAAAGAGCCGAGCCGGATCCGAGTGACCCCAACCGACTGCGTCTCACGGCCGCCTCGATCGCATCTCGATTGAGCTTTCTGTTGTGGAACACGAGCCCGGATGACGCGCTGCTCGACGCTGCAGAGAGCGGCAACTTGCTCGACCACGACGTGTTGGCCGCGCAGGTCGATAGGCTCGTCTCCTCGCCGCGCGCCGAGATCGGTCTTCGGTCTCTCTTTTCCGATTTCTACGACTTCCGGCAATTCGACGACGGCCTCGTCCGCAAGGATGCGGCGTTGTTCCCCGCGTATACCCAAACCATTGCAGAAAATGCGAAAGAGCAAACCTTGCGCACGATCGTCGCTCACCTGACCAACGGCGGAGATTACCGGGACCTCTTTACGACGCGAAACACGTTTCTGACCAGGAACCTCGGTTTGGTGTATCGCGTCCCTGTCGTCGAAGCGAACGGCTGGGAAGCCCACACTTTCGACCAGGACAGTCCTCGCGCTGGCCTCCTGTCGCACGTCAGCATGATGGCGCTCTACTCACACCCGGGTCGCAGCTCTCCCACTCTACGCGGCAAGTTCGTCCGCGAGGTGTTGCTCTGCCAGAACGTTCCTACCCCTCCAGCGAACATCGACTTCTCGATCGTCGAAGATACGATGGGGGAGCTTCGGACGGCTCGGGACCGTCTCGAGGCACACGTAACCAGCGACAGCTGTGCCGGTTGTCACAACTTGATGGATCCGATCGGCCTCGCATTCGAGAACTTCGACGCGGTCGGAGCCTTCCGCGAGCAGGAGAACGGCGTGACGATCGACGCTTCGGGAGAGCTCGATGGTGTGGCCTACGATGGGCCCATCGGAGTCGGCGAAGCTTTGCGCGACCACCCGGAGGTCGGCCCGTGCCTGGTTCGCACCTTGTTCCGCTACTCCGTTGGGCGTGACGCGACGCTCGAGGAGTGGCCGCTTCTCGATTTTCTGGGGGAACGCTTCGCAGAGTCGGGATTTCGCGTAGCAGACCTGGTGCGCGAGATGGTCTTGAGCGACGGCTTCCTGACCACGTCAGGGCCCCGTGAAGCAGAAATGGTGGGAGCCGAGCCATGAAGAGGCGCTTCGACCGACGAACTATGCTGCGCGGCACGCTCGCCGGGGGCGCTGTTTCGATGGGGCTGCCCCTGCTCGACTGTTTCCTCAACGACAACGGCACGGCGCTCGCTCAAGGGGCGCCTCTCCCGTTGCGGTTTGGCGCGTGGATGTGGGGTTGCGGCATGAACCCAGACCGATGGGCACCGACGACGACAGGCGAGGGATGGGCACTGCCGCCAGAGCTCATCGCCCTCGACCGCGACCTCTCGGCGGGCGGCAAGGTTCGCGATTACGTCAGTGTCCTGAGCGGCTTCGATGTGACGCTCGACGGCCGCCCAAACTTCCCGCACAGCGGCGGCCTGGTGACGACCCTAACCGGCAGGGTGCCCGAGCAAGATGGTGTCTTCGTCGAGCCGACTTTGGACTCGGTCATCGCCAGTGAGATAGGCGGCGCTACGCGATTTCGTTCGATCGAGATGTCGGCCACCGGTAACCCGAACCAAGCCTACAGCCGTGAGGCCCAAGGTTTACCGAATGCGCCGGAGCTGTCACCGGCTGCGCTCTACGATCGCGTGTTCGGACCGGAGTTCGCCGATCCAAGCGCTGGCCCGTTCATACCCGACCCACGACTGATGCTTCGCCAGAGCGTGCTGTCGGTCGTCAAAGAAGACGGCGACCGGTTGATGCAAGAGGTCGGTACGCATGACAAGCAGCGGCTCGATCAGTACTTCACGTCGGTGAGACAGCTCGAACGGCAGATCGAAGTTCTGTTGGACGGCCCCCCTGATCTCGAGGCGTGTATGAGAGCGCCTCAGCGGAGCGGAGAGAGTTTGGGCACCGAGGTCGGCCAATCGAAGCGTACCAACGAGCTCATGGCAGAGCTGCTGTCCTTTGCGCTCGCCTGCGACCAGACGCGTGTCTTCAGCATGATGTTCTCAGCTCCGATTTCGGGTCTCAGGCAAGCCGGGTCGAGCTCGCAGCACCATCAGCTCACCCATGACGAGGCGATCGATCCCGCCCTCGGATACCAGCCCGAGGCGACGGCATTCGTGCTCGATTCGATGGAGGCTTGGGCAGATTTCGTCGAAAAGCTTGCCGAGATTCCAGAAGGCGACGGGACGCTCCTCGACAACTGCCTCGTGTTTGCCCACTCCGACGTTTCGTTCGCCAAGGTCCACGGCATCATCGGCATCCCCATGATGGTAGCCGGGCGCGCAGGCGGACGCGTCAAGCCTGGCGTGCACGTGAACGGCAACGCAGCTCCCACCACCCGGGTCGGACTCACCCTTCAACAGGTGATGGGCTTGAACGTCGAGAGCTGGGGCGCGCTGTCGATGAAAGCGACCCTCCCGGTCAGCGAGATCCTCGTATAGCGGGTCGCGCATAAGTCTCCAGAATCACGCCTCAAAAGCGATTCTCACCCAAAAGGGCTGCAAACCGTTCAGTGATCCTTTAGGCTGTAATGTATGCGCCCCCTACGCCTAGGTCGCCACGGTCAGCTGTCAGCGGCGCTCGGCGCAGTCCTCATCTGCGGCTGTACCGGCCTGATCGGGAGCGGCGGTGACGGGTCGGCCGATGATGCGGTCGCGAAGGAGCTCTGCGTCGTCGACACGCCGATCCGGCGAATGACGCGTTTCGAGTACAACAATACGGTCCGCGACCTCCTCGGCGATGACACCAATCCGGCCGACGTGCTTCCTCCCGAGGAAGAGGTGGCCGGCTTCAACAACCAAGCAGGCGCATTGAGCACCAGCGACCTGCTCATCGAGCAGTACGCGAACGTCGCTGAAACGGTGAGTGCCCGGGCCATCACCAACATGGGCGCGTTGATGAACGGGTGTGACCCGGCGACTCAAGGAAATGACGCGTGCGCGCTGTCCTTCATCGAACGTTGGGGTCAGCGCGCTTATCGCCGGCCGCTCGAGCAAGAAGAGATCGACCGACTCAAGGGTGTGTTCGACTGGGCAGTCGCCGATCCCGACCTAGGGACCTTCGAAGACGGCATTCAGATCTTGATCGAGGTGGTGCTTCAGTCTCCGAACTTCCTCTATCGACCGGAGTTTGGCTCCGACACACCGATCGAGGGTGACGTGGTGCCGTTCACCAGTTGGGAAATGGCAACCAAGCTCTCGTACATGCTCTGGAATACCATGCCCGACGATCAGCTCTTCGAAGCAGCGGCGAACGATGCGCTGTTGACCCGAGAACAAGTTGGAGCGCAGGCCGTCCGCATGCTCGCAGACGACCGGGCCAGGGACACCATTCGGAATTTCCACAAGCAGTGGTTGCTCCTCACGCAGTTGGAAAACGTCACCAAGGATACGTCGATCTACCCCGCCTTCGACGCTTCTCTGCGCCCGCTTTGGGAGCAGGAGATCCAGACGTTCATCGAGCGGGTGATTCTCGAAGGCGACGGATCTCTAGAAACACTCTTGACCGGCAACTACAGCTTCATGAATGAGGAGCTCGCAAGCTTCTACGGCGACGACGTGGTCGAACCGGTGACCGGGAGCGAGTTCCGACAGGTTCAGCTCGACCCGACGAGACGGGCGGGTTTCTTGACCAGCGCCGCACTGATGGCCACGCATGCGAACCTCAATCAAAGCTCCCCGGTCTTCCGCGGAAAGTTCGTGCGCGAGCAGTTGATGTGCAACACGCTGCCGCTTCCACCGAATGACCTCGTCATCGAGCCGCCAGAGCTGGACCCGAACAAGACGACGAAGGAGCAATTCGAGGAGATTGGGGCCGACCCGGCCTGCGCGTCATGCCACAGCCTGATGAACCCCATCGGTTTCATCTTCGAGCACTACGATGGCGTTGGGCAGTGGCGCGACCAGCAGAACGGCAAAGACATCGATGCGGTGGGCGAGGTCGTGCAAACCGACGACATCGACGGGACCTACGACGGTGCCATCGAGCTAGCCCAGGCCCTCGCAGCAAGCACGCAGGTGCAGGAGTGTGTCTCCTCGCAGTGGTTCCGTTTCGCCTACAACCGTTCGGTGACTCAGCTCGACAGCTGCAGCATCGAGCAGATCAACGAGAGGTTCGCGGCCTCTAATTTCAATGTTCGGGAGCTCTTGGTCGAGCTGACGCAAACCAATGCGTTCCTATACCGTCGTGCAGTGGTCGCGGAGCAAGGGAGTGCGCAGTGAAACGGATCAGTCGTCGTAGAATGCTAAGAGGAACGCTGTTTGGCGGCACAGTCGCGATCGGGCTACCGATGCTCGATGCCATGTTGCCCGCGCGTAGCTCGGCACAGGCTGGTGTTGCGCCCAAGCGAATCGTCTTTTGGTTCACGGCGAATGGCACACGTCAAGACGTGTGGTCCCCGCCGGCAAGCATGGACCTCTCCGGCCATCCAATGCACGCATCGCTCGCACCGTTCTCGCAGAAGCTTCTCTTCCTCGACGGCGTCGACCAGGACGTGGCTTACGATTCGATCGGTGACGGCCACCAGACCGGAATGGCCTGCCTGCTGACCAACGCCGAGATCTTACCTGGCAGCCTCTTTTGTGAGGGCTCGTGCGACGGCCCGACGCCGCAGTACGTCGGTTGGGGCGGGGGGCAGTCGGTCGACCAGTACTTGGCGGACGAAATCGCCAATGACATCGTGACCAAGTTCCGCTCTCTCGAGTTTGGCGTTCAGGTTCGAAGCTCCACGGTCTGGTCGCGGATGTCGTACACCGGCCCCGACCAACCGGTTCCGCACCGAGAGGACCCCAATCAGAACTTCAATGACCTCTTTGGAGACCTCGACACGGATCCGTTCGAGCTTGCGCTGATTCGAAAGCGACGCCGAAGCGTGCTCGACGCGGTCATGGTGGACCACGAGGCGTTCAACCGATCCCTCGGCTACGAGGACAAGCAGACGCTCGACAAGCATCTTCAATCGATTCGAGACCTGGAAGCGCGTTTGGACGTGGCGGGCAGCATTGGCGAGGCCTGTCAGGAGCCGACCCTAACGCTCCCCGGCAGCAGCTTTCAACAGAACGACCAGTACCCGGTGACTGGAAGGGCCCAGATGGACATGCTTGTGATGGCGCTTGCATGCGACATGACACGGGTGGCATCGATTCAGTGGTCGCGCTCGGTGAGCAACGTGCAACACAACTGGGTGCCGCTTCGTCTTGGGGAGGGCCACCACGACCTTTCGCACTACGACGACGGCAATGCCGACTCACAGGCTGATCTACTCGAGATCAACAAATGGTACTCCGAGCAGTTCGCCTACATGCTCGGCTTGATGGACGGCATTCAAGAAGGGGAGAACACCCTTCTCGACAACAGCGTGGTCGTGTGGGTCAACGAGCTCGGCAAGGGCAACAGTCACACCCGACGCGACATCCCCTTCATGCTCGCCGGCAGCGCGCAGGGCTACTTCAACACCGGCCGACACATCGATTTTGGGGGCGAGCCCCACGGTAAGCTCCTGGTGTCCCTCACCCATGCCATGGACAAGCCGGTCAGCACCTTTGGGCTTCCCCAGTACAGTCAGGGCCCACTCAGCGGGCTGACCTGATATCGCGAATGCGTAGAGCGGTGCCTTTCGCGGATGCGGATTTCGTGAGATACCACTCCGATGTCCTTCCGGAATGCTGTATTCGCAGGCGGAGGCAGCCGGTGCTTCTGGCAGCTGGGCTTCTGGGAAGGGGCGATCCAGTCCGGGCTCGATCTACGAAGCTCGGTTGAATTCGTCGGCTCGACGAGTGCAGGATGCGCGATTGCAAGTGCCGCGGTGCTCGATCGTTCCGCGGTCGCCCTAAATTTGTTCAAGGACCTAACCACCAGGAATCCGAGGAACATTCATTGGCGAAACCTCAACCCGTTGCGCAAAGCACCGTTGCTGCCGCACGCGCAGATGTACCGAGAGGCGCTCGAGCTCTTCATCAGACCTGAGGATCTTGCGACGTTCAACCAGGTCTCGATGCATTTCCTGATGAGCGGTGCGCCGAAATGGTTGAGCAGAGCCGCGAGCGCCATGATCGGAGCGTCGATCTACGGTCTCGAGCGGATGCTCAGGAATCCGCTTCATCCGAAGTGGCCCAAGCGCGCCGGCTTTAGACCGATCGTGGGAAGGGCCAATGAGTGCCGGACCGTAGGCGAGTACGTCGATCTCGTCCTTGCCGCTTCATGCATCCCGCCTGTGTTGCCCGAGGGAAAGCACGCAAACGAGAGCGTGCTCGATGGGGGCCTGATCGACAATGTGCCGACGCTGCTCGCCAAGGATGAGCCAGGCGAGACGTTGGTGTTGCTGAGCAGCAGGTACGCGAGCCTTCCAACCCGTCCCCGCATGACGTACGTTCAGCCCTCCGAACCGATCAGAATCGACAAGTTCGACTATGCCAATCCCGATGGACTGCAGGAGACCTTCGAGCTTGGATTCGTCGATGGAACGCAGTTTGCTCGGGAGAAGCGAGTCACGGCTCGCACGACAGACCCGCGAGGGTAGCGGTCAAAGCGTCGGTGGTAGCTTCGTCGGGGGCACGGCCGCGCCAGATTTCGAGTTGATGTTGGACTTTGGCGCAAGGCACGCCATCGTTCTGGGAAGCCACCAAGGCATCGATCGCTTGATGCGCTCTTGGAATGTCCGACACCTTGGCGGCCAGCTCGTATGTAGGGACGATGATCGGTCTCGGCCAGGGAGGTGGCGGCATCGCGGAAAGCCGCTCCTTGAGACCCTCCATGTCTCCGGCTCGATCAGCGGCACGAGCGAGGTAATAGTGGGTCGTCGGGTCGTCGGGATGGTCTCTGAGCAGCGCTACATCGTAGGTGTCCTGGCTGGCATACGCCTTACTGGCGTGGTGAGTCTGGATTGCGGCGACGACGAGCAAGGATAGCCAAAGCGCTGCGATCGTGAGGGTGTGGCCTCGCGTTCCCCGGACAAACCCGTGCAGCACGTACGGGACGACCGCGAGGAACAGCAAGATCGAGGGCATGTAGATGTACCGGTCGAAGCCCATCCAGAACGAGCGTGAAACCACGGCGACTGGCGCCAGCGTCAAGAAGGCCCCGATGGAATAGATCAAACCAGGCCAGTCGCGACGTCGCACAAGACCGAAAAGCGCGAAAGCAATCACGATGAGACCGACCCAATCGTAGAACGACCATGGGCCGAACAGAACCCAGGAGAGCGACTGCATCGCCTCGGCTCGTAGCGCCATCAACGACGCGATGGCTTGCGCGGAGAGCCTCGGAAGCGCCAACCAAACGCCGGTGTCGAGCAGGATATCGTCGGAGGTGCCGAGCTGACCGCGAAAAGGCGCGAACACCAACCTGAGAACGACATGCGCACCGACCCCAAAGGCGATGATGGCGCCATAGATCCCGCGAACGGGAGACCGATCGCGAACGGCCCACGCAAGCCAAACTGCCGCGGCCGCAATCGCGAAGGGAAGCTTCGAGCTCGCCCCGAGGAATGCGACGAGGCCGATCACCAGTTCAGAACCGATTCGACGCGACGACCCGTTCCCTTCCCTGTTCAATAAGAATGCAAGAGCAACGAGCCAGAACCCCCCAAGCAGATCCGACCGACCGTTGATCCAGACATAGGACTCGACGTGGACCGGATGGAGGAAGAAGAGGCCAGCGAAGAGCGCGGAAACAGCGTCGACGAGGCGGGTCGACGCATCGTCATCACGACTCAGCTGCTGCCGAAGAACGACGAAGAGCATAAACGCCGTCAACGCATGCAATACCCAGCTGACCGCGTGGTGAAGCCAAGCCGCGGGAGCCAACAGATGCGTCGCGAGCAGGGTCAACATCGTCACCGGCCGATAGGGCCCAACTTTGTCATCGGTGAACAAGTAATAGGCGGCGTTGCGTTTGAACACCGCCCCGAGCTCGGCCCAGTCCGCATAGAGGTAGTTGTCGACCATGTGCCAGTCGTCGGCGACCCAACTCCCCGACAGCCCAATCCAGGTGGCCAGCAACGAAACCAACGCCAACACCAGGGCGAAACCTGCTAGGCGAATCCAATGCTGTCGTTTGGTCGGCTCCATCCCCAGCTCTGCCGACGAAATCGTAGTATGGATGCGGCCTAGGACGCGAAGATCCTGATCTCATGTTTGGCTCGAAAAAGAAGCGTCGGCGCAAGCTCATGCAAAAGCGCCTTTCGGCGGAGTGGCTCGAGATGGTGCGCGAGAACGTGCCGTACTTCGCCAAGCTCACGCCCGAGGACCAATCTGAGCTCCAAGGCTTGATGCAGGTCTTCCTCGACGAGAAGCGGTTCGAGGGCTGTGGGGGGCTTCAGATCACCGACGAGATTCGAGTGACGATCGCGGCGCAGGCGTGTGTGCTGCTCCTTCATCGAGAGACCGACTTCTACCCGAAGCTTCGGTCGATCCTGGTCTACCCTCACACCTACGTCGCCAAGGGCCTTCACGCCGATGACGAGCACATCATGACCGAGGGTCCCGAGGCGCGTCTTGGTGAGTCGTGGGGACACGGGAGCATCGTGTTGTCGTGGGACGACGTGCGTCGGGGCGCGTTCGACGTCCGGGATGGTCACAACGTCGTCTTCCACGAGTTCGCCCATCAGCTCGACGAGGAGAGCTCCGCTGGGCCTGGAGCGCCGACGCTCCCAAAGCGTTCGATGTACCTCGCGTGGGCACAGGTTCTCGGAGACGAGTACGAAGCGCTTCTCGACGCTCTAGATCACCACCGCCGAACACTGATCGACCCCTACGGCGCGACCAACCCCGCGGAGTTCTTTGCGGTGGTCACCGAGCTCTTCTTCGAAAAACCGCATCAGCTCAAGGAACGCCATCCGGAGCTCTACGATCAGCTGAGCAACTTCTACCGGCAAGACCCAGCGCAGAGCTAGCCAGGCTCTTCAGGGTGCCTCAGTGGGCCGCGTTTGCTAGCCTCCCCTAGATGAATCTGCTTCGCCTGCTCGGCCTGGTCATTCTGATAGCGTCGCTGGCAGCCTGTGGAGACGCAGCACCCGCAGCGCCAGGCACCGGCGGCACCACCGGCACAGGCGCAACCCCAGGCACAGGCGCAACCGGCGGCACAGGCGCAACCGGCGGCACAGGCGGAATCGGCGGGTCGGGCGGAACCGGCGGGTCAGGGGGGATGTCAGGCGCAGGCGGCATGGGCGGCCTCACAACCGTGGACGCCTGCAACACGGACCCGGGTGATCTCGAGGTTATCCAAATGACGATTCCGAACTTGCGCTACTGGGCCGCCAGATGCGCAACGGTTAGGTGCGACCATCTGATTTTCGTCGACCGAGAGATGTTCGTCGAGTGCGTGACCTCATGTGTACAGCGAGACGCGACGCCATCGGACCAACTCTCATCCGACTGTGCAAACTGCTACGGGGAGCTGGCGTGGTGCGCAGGATTCGACTGCAACACCCTATGCGCCAGCACACTCGTGGCGATATGCGGTAACGTCGCCTGTATCGGTGGCACAACCGGTATGGTCTGCGAGGACTACGACGTTTGTCTGAACGAGCTGAGCGTTTGTGCGGGGCGCGACTCACTCGATTGCTTCATGTGAGCCCATACAATCATTCGCACGACACTACCGCCGTCGCAGGCACTGCCACTGACGCCGTCACTGGCACTGTCCCTGGCGCTGGCACTGGCACTGGCGCTGGCACTGACGCTGGCACTGCCACTGCCGCTGGCACTGTGCCTGACACTGTCACTGGCACTGCCGCTGTCACTGTCCTCGAGGAGTAGGTGCCCCGGGCCGCGCTGCAGGCATGTCCTCGAGCGCGAGTTCCGCAGGCGCCGGTCCATCGTGCCGAGGCCAACAGCCAACAGGGCGTCGAAATCGGTTCCTCGCATCCCCGCCGAGGATGTCTGAGCGGGCGAGGGCGTGCCTGCGGCGCGGTCCGGGGCACCGGTTGACACAGAGTCTACGGACTCATCTCGTATTCGTCTTTGAGCTCGTACACCTGCTGCCAGACCCGCTGGTAGCGTCCTTCGTCGAATACCGGCTTGCGGACCATTTCGAGACAGCACTCCATCTGCTTCTCGTTGCTCGAGGGCTTCGAATACAAATTGAGAGCATGGCGTGAGAAATCTCGAACCATGAAATCGAAGATCTGATCGACCACGTCGTCCGAGACATCGTAGATGTTCGCGTTCTCCAAGATCAGTTGCCCGTAGACGACCAACGCGAAGATCTCCCCTCCAGCCAGAAGAAAATCGATGTCCTTGCGCTGCCCCTCGTCGGGCGGCGAAGCAAGCATCATCTTCTTGAAGGCGGCGATCTGCTCCCTGAACACTGCCAAGTTCGCGGTGTCCCGGCTCGAGTAGGCGATCTCGTAATCGTGAAAGCGAATCTTGCTGAGCCCCTTGGTCGGGCCCTGGTCGAAGAGGAAATCGTCGTTAGCAGCCTGGTCCTGGCGTGCCACTTCGGTGTAGTCGCCCGGCGCGAAGAAGTAGTTCGCCATAAACTTCACGATGAGCGCGATATTGACGTGCACCGTGCCTTCGAGCTTCGGCAAAGCGCGAATGTCGACCGCAGCTTGCTCGAAGAACATGTCCTTCTCGAAGCCCTTGGCCGCGATGACATCCCACAAGAGGTTGATGACATCCTCGCCCTGCGTGGTGACTTTCATCTTCACCATCGGGTTGTAGAGGAGATATCGACGGTCTTCAGGTGACGCGACCCGCATGTAGTCGGCTGCCCGAAGCGCAAACAGTTTCATCGCCACCAATCGCGCATACGCATCGATAAACATCTGCTTCACGTGCGGAAAGTCGGTGACATGCATGTTGTAGAGGCGTCGGTTGGCCGCGTGATCGATCGCTTCGTAGAGCGCGTGCGTGCACATCCCGATCGAAGCCCACCCGAGGTTGTACTTCCCGATGTTGACCGTGTTGAGCGCGCTGTTCCACGCGTGGTCTCCCCTGGCGATGATGTCGGCGTCGGTGACTGGATAGTCCTCGAGCTCGTACTGCGAGACGTAGTTCTGGCTCGCGCACACGTTCTTCACCAAGTTGTACTTCTCGTGCTGCGAATCTACGCCGAAAAACACGTACTCTCCCGAGTCAGCAAGCTTACCGAATGTCGAGACGATCGCGGCCTTGTTGCCGTTTCCGATGTAGTACTTCCCGCCGCGCGCCGTGTAGCGGCCGTCACCCTTCGGTGTGAGGGTCATCTCGGTGGAGTAGACGTCTGCGCCGTGCTCTTTTTCCGACAACCCAAAGGCGAAGATGCCGCCCTGCTCGAGCGCCTTGGCCGCTCGCTTCTTGATGTCATCGTTTTCGCTCATCCAGATCGGCCCGAGACCGAGGACGGTGACCTGCCAGGTGTACCAATACTGAAGCCCATAGAAACCGAGGATCTCGGCAAACTCGCAGACCCGCCACGTGTCCCAACGCGAGTCGGCAGCGCCATACCCCTCGGGGGTGCACATCGTCGCGAAGATCTGCTCCTCTTTGACGAAATCGAGGAAGTCGGCGTACCAAACCCGGGCGTGATAGTCCTCTTTGATTCGGCCCTTGCCCTTGCGCTCGAAGAACTCGATCGTCTTGAGCATTACTTCGCGTGTTCGTTCGTCGGGATAAGGTCGCTGATGCTTTTTCGGATTGAGGAGAATCATAACCCTACTTTGATAGCACGGGCGCGCCGGAAACCATACCTCGCAAAATCGGCAAAGGTTTAGCCAAAAGCAAAAAGGGCGACCCGCTGTGAGTCCACCCTCTCCGCGCTTGGAAATGACCTCAATCTCGACGCGCCGATGGTCGGCGTCTCTTCCGCGACTTGGAGGTCAGGAAGCTGCGGATCTCCTGCGCGATGGCATCGCCGTCTTCCTCCAGGGCGAAATGCCCGGTGTCGAATAGGTAGAATTCGAGATTCTTGAGATCTCGCTTGTACGGGTGCGCGCCGGCCACTGGGAAGATCTCGTCATTCGCGCCCCAGACGATGAGCGTCCGCGGTTGATGTTGGCGAAGGTACGCCTGCCAGTCTGGATAGAGAGGTGGGTTGCTCCCGTAGTCGTAGAACAGCTGGAGTTGAATCTCCGCATTTCCGGGGCGGTCCAGGAGCCTCTGCGTGACATGCCAATTGTCGGGGCTGATCGTCTCCGTGTTGCGAACCCCATTAGTGTACTGCCACTGCGTCGCACCCAAAGTCACCAGGAACCGAAGGGCGTCTTCGTTCGCCATGTTCGGCTGCTTGTACGCGGCCTTGACGTTCTTCCAGAAGTCGCTGTCGAGGCCCTTGTTGATGGCGGCGCGGTCTTTCCAATACTCCTTGATGGGCTCCCAGAAATCGTTGTCGATTCCTTCTACGTACGCGTTGCCGTTCTGTATGATCAGAGCATCGACACGCTCGGGGTGTTTTGCGGCCAGACGGAAACCGATCGGCGCCCCGTAGTCCATCAGATACAAGGTGTAACTCTTGAGCCCGAGCTTCACCGTGAGTTTCTCGATGATCTCGCTGAAGTTGTCGAACGTGTACTCAAACTCGTCGACGGGAGGCATCGAGCTGTTCCCGTAGCCGGGGTAGTCTGGAGCCACCAAGTGAAACCGGCCCGCCAGAGCGGGAATGAGATTACGGAACATGTGCGAGGAGGTCGGGAAACCGTGCAGCAGCAAGATGGTTGGCGCGTTTGGCGAACCGGCCTCGCGATAGAAGATCGATTGCCCGTCGATTTCGACCGTGCGGTACATGACCTGGGTCGTGTCGACCTTTGAAGTATGGGCTTTGTCGGCAACCTTGGCTTGGGTCGTATCGGCGACCGTGGCCAGGGCTACCCCGCAGGCTACGACCAGCGTGATGGCGGCGAGCTTCGTGGGACTGTGATCGATGTTGTTCGATAGATTCATGATTCTCTTCCTTGTTCGCGTCCGCGCTCTTGCGCGTTGCGTTGTTCGATGGCCATGAGAGCGGCGAGCTCTCCCTCTAGCTCGGTGATTCGCCGTCCGAGCTTTTCGATGACCGGATTGATCTCTTCTTCGGTGAAACGCGGCCGGATGTGTTGGGGGCAGTTCGTGTCCCAGGCCTCGACGTGAAACACGAACACGCGTTCGGGGCGGGCCTCGTAACCCGGATCGACGAGACGCTCGAGGAGAGCCGGATCGTCGTCGACCACCTCGGCACGGCCCCAGATCTTGACTCGGCGCCGGTTCGGGTAATCCATGAGAAAGATGTAGGCCCGGTCATTCTCGGAAAGATTGCCCATCGAGATGTACTGCCGATTTCCGGCGTAGTCGGCGAAGGCGAGGGTCGATGCGTCAAGCACCTTGAGAAAGCCTTTGGGGCCGCCACGGTGCTGGATGTAGGGCCGCCCGTCGGCACTCGCCGTTCCCAAGTAGAACGAATCACGCTCCGCAATGAAGGTCTTGAGGTCGTTGTCGATTCGGTCGCTCCATCCGCCCCGTTCTTCCATTCGTGCGTAACTACGACGCGAACCGTTGAGTGCCTGCAGGGCCTTCACGGCTGGAGTGAATGCGATATCGCTGATTGCAGTAGACATGATTCTCTCCCGTTCGTTAGTTGGCCGTCGCTGCGATGGCCGCGAGCGCCTCTTGGGTCGTCCAGACTGCGTTTGCGAGGAAGCGGAAGTTTACGACGGCCGACTGATAGCCGTTCCCTTCCTCGACGATAGCCGCGGCGGTGGCGTCCTTTGCAACGGCCACCTCGAACCCTTGCTCGAGGAGCTCCCGGAGGTGCGATTCGGTGCAAAGGTTCGCTGACATCCCGGCGAGAATCACTTTGTCGATGCCGCGCTTGCGAAGCTGAAGAACGAGATCGTTGCTTTCGGGCCCGTACACCTTGTGCGGGCTGGTAATGATGGTTTCTCCATCCTGGATGTACCGCTTGTATTGCTCGAGCCAGTCGGCGCCAGAGCCTTCGAAGCCCTCGAGACTCAACGCGTTCGGACGATCGAACATACCGATTTGGTGCATCAGCGCCTCGAGCGCCCCCTCGAAGTGCCAACGGTGGTCGGTCGCGTAGTAGTAGTGCGGGGAGACGAAGACCGGCAGCTTGGTTTCCTTGGCTGCCTTGAACAGCGATTCGATGTTCTCTACCGTCTTGTTTTCCGTCACGCTCTTGCCGACGACCCCCCAGGTCACGCCGCTAGGGCTGAGGAAGTCGTTTTGTGGGTCGGTGACGACGAGCGCTGTGCGTGCGGGGTCGATGGTCATTCCGGGGTTGGGCAGTGCCATGGTGTCCTCCTGCAGACAAAGTCGGATGCCGATCCCGTTTGCAAAGGGCGTGCCGCGGCGTGCGCCGCTCTCTGGAGCGAAAAGAGAGGTCGATCAGCCAGCAAGACGACGAACACCCACGACATCTCGTAGAACTACGAAATGTCGGCCGTCTAGGCAGCGCCGGTTTTCTTGGCGATGCCGAGCTTCTTCATACGAGATCGAAGCGTATTGGGATGCAGGCCAAGGACCACGGCGGCCCCTCGATCGCCCTCCATGCGCCATCCCGTTTGCTCTAAGACGCTTACGATGTGATCGCGTTCGACCTGATCGAGGGTACGTCGATCCGAAGACGCGCCAGAAGCACCAGACGCGCCTGGCACCGGCGGTCGAGCCTCGAGCGCCTCATCCACGCGAAGGGTCGAGTCCGTCGAAAGGATGACCGCTCGCTCGATGACATTTTCGAGTTCACGCACATTTCCCGGCCAATCGTAGCTTTGAAGCGCCTGCTGAACTTGTTGCGGAATGTGGTCGATCCTTTTCCCTAGCTTGACCGAGAATTTCCGCACGAAGTGCGTGACCAAGCGGGGGATGTCTTCCTTGCGATCACGAAGCGGAGGCACTGTCACGGGAAAGACGTTCAACCGATAGTAGAGATCGTCGCGGAAGTCTCCGGCCCATACCGCTTTGGTAAGGTCACGATTCGTTGCAGCGACGATGCGTATGTCCACTTGGATGGTGCGCGAGCCGCCGAGCCGCTCGAACTCCCCTTCCTGGATCACCCTGAGCAGCTTCGCTTGTAGCTCTAGCGGCAGCTCGCCGATTTCATCGAGGAAGATCGTGCCACCGTGAGCGAGCTCGAAACGACCCACTCTCTGGGCAGTTGCGCCCGTGTAAGCACCCTTTTCGTGGCCAAACAGCTCACTTTCGATCAACGTTGAGGGCAACGATGCGCAGTTGACTTTGACGAGAGGCCGCTCGCTCCTCGGGCTCAAGTTGTGTATCGCCCTCGCAATCAGCTCCTTGCCCACGCCGGTCTCTCCGAGCACCAGAACCGTGGCATCGGTCGCCGCAACCTGTTCGATGCGACCCTTCGTCTCTGCGAGGGCACCGCTCTCTCCAATCATTTCCTCGAAGTTGTGGCTGCCCTTGATTTCCTCCCGCAGGTAGAGATTTTCGGCCTGGAGGCGCTCCTTGAGCTGCTCGACCTCGGTGAGGGCGCGTTCGAGTGCGTCCTGCTGGCGTTTTCGGTCCGTGATGTCGTTGAAGGTAACGACCGCGCCTGCTAGCTCGCCTGCCTCATCACGAATGGGAGTGCTCACGTACTCCACGGCCATGCTGGTTCCGTCCTTGCGCCAAAACACTTCGTCGTCGACGCGGTGGACCTTTCCGTCCTTGAAAGCACTATAGATGGGACACTCTTCGCGCGGATAAGTCGACCCGTCCGGTTTGGTGTGATGGATGACTGCGTGCTGCGGCTTGCCAATGAGCTCGTCGATGGTCCAACCGAGCATCTCCGCCGCAGCCGGGTTGACGAACGTGGTCTGGCCTTCGCGATCTAAGCCGTAAATGCCTTCGCCTGCGCATCGCAATATGAGCTCGTTCTGGCGTTCGAGCGCCTCGATCGTGAGGGAAGGCTTCGGTTCGCTTGAACGTCGTCGCGGCATGGTTTGTGCTTGAAGTGAAGCGGACTGAGATCGACAAGCCTAGTGCTTCATTGCCGCAAAGACTACCCTCGCAGCCGAGGGAGCAAGGAGCCGATATGACTCAGGAACAAGCCAAGCCTCCATTCCCGCCCTTCACCTTGGAAACGGCAAAAGCCAAGGTGCAGGCTGCGCAGGACGCCTGGAACACTCGGGACCCGCACCGTGTGGCGCTTGCCTACACGGTCGGCTCTCAATGGCGCAATCGGTCCGAGTTTATCGATGGCCGCGAAGCGATTCGGCAGTTCTTGAAGCGAAAATGGGAACAGGAGCTCGACTATCGCCTCGAGAAGGAGCTCTGGTGCCATGACGGGAACCGCATTGCCGTCACGTTTCGCTACGAATGGCACGATGACGCGGGACGATGGGTCCGGTCTTACGGAAACGAGCTGTGGGAATTTGCGGACAATGGTTTGATGCGGAGGCGAATCGCGAGCATCAACGACATCGCGATCCAAGAAAGAGAACGTCAGTTTCGTTGGCCGCGCACTTGACTCCGTTCAAAATGCGTTGACGCCGAGGCCTGCCATCATAGCGAAGTAGGGATTGTCGACCATCCAGTTAGCCGGGAACGCGTACCCGACGCGCGCATAGACCTGCCAGATCCCCCAACGAAGGTCGGTAGTGATCGCCACGCCGCCGATCCCGCCAAACTGTTTGAGATCGCCGACCCGGAAGGGGTCGTTCACCGTGCCACCGGAGATCAAAAGCCCGAGCTCTTGTGGCTTGTTCTTCTTCACGCGAACGTTGCCGCTCACCTGCGCGACGAACAGGCGCTCGGAAAGGATCGCCGACCACGGCAGGCCGGGCACCACGACCACGTAAGGGTTCATGCCTGCCACGCGCATGCGAGTGATGTCATCTTGGCCTTCGCCCCAGTTGGCGGTGTCCCCGAGCTCGAGGCGAAAGCGATCGCCAAAACGCCACCCCGCCTTGAGCCATTGGTTGATCGTCAAGATCCCTTTGGACGGGTCGTTGCGCCCGTCGGGGAGGCCCCAGGGGGTGATGTTCGAGCGCACATCGACCCCGATCCACGCGCCGACTGCAACCCCTTCGATCCGCGGGAACAAGCGGTCGGCGCCCCACTCCTCGGAGGGCGAAGTCACATTCCAATAGATGTAGCCGAGTCGTGGCTCGAACACCCAGCTGTTCCTGGGGAGCAGATACGTCGGGTCGGTGTTGTTGCTCCCGAAGAACCAGTAGCGGACGTTGGTCAGGAGCTCGAGCGTGTGGTGGTCGCCAGCGTGCCACTGAATTTTGGGCAAGAGCACCACGTAGCTTGCGTTGAAGCCGAGCCCATCGACGCGCTTGCCCTGCTGGTAGTAGTAACGAAGCAACCCAGCGAAAATGAACTCTGCCCGCAACGCCACCGAAAACTCGAAGTTCTTGCCGAACGATAGACGATCGAGCCCGACCTCGACGGTGTCGGTGTTGTAGTAGAGGCGAAGGTCCGCATCGCGGGCAATGTCCGCCCGCGTTGCTTGGAACAGAACCCACCCAAACCCGACGACCTCGGGCGCTAGCCCAAAGTCACCTCCACCTGCGACTTGCCCATGCCACTTCGTGTCGGCGTCGGCCTGGGCAACCGAAGATGCAAACATTACGGCGCAACAAAGGACCACGATGGTTCGCATCGGACGAGGATATCACGGACGAAGTTCACGCAATACGTGATCGAGTGCCCACACTCCGCCCCGTCAGGAGCGAACGGCACGGTAGCCTCTCCTCGGACCGAGCAGTAGTATTGCTCTGATGCCGGACCACTCCGAGATGGAAGTACTGGTCGCCGCGCGTGATTGGAAGCTCGCGAGCCACGGTGTTGCGCTGGCCACAGTGGTCAAGACCTGGGGTTCCTCTCCGCGACCCGCCGGGAGCCACCTCGCGGTTCGGGATGACGGCTTCTTCTTAGGGTCGGTCTCCGGGGGTTGTGTCGAAAGCGCTGTCGTTGAGGAGGCCCTCGACGTCATGAAGTCGGGGCATTGCAAGGTTTTGGAGTTCGGCGTCACCAACGAGCGAGCATGGGAGGTGGGCCTGGCCTGCGGGGGCACCGTCCGCATCTTCGTGGAGCCTTTGCAATGAAGACCGGGACTCTCGAGAAGGTGCTGGCCGATGTCGAAGCCAAGAGACCCATCGTATTGGCGACCGATCTCGAAACCGGCGAGCAGCGTCTGCTCCGCCGGGGTAATGGTGACTCCGAATTCGAACGCGCCAATGTCGAACGAGCTTTGCGAGTGGATACTTGCATCACCACAGACGCTGAAGGGGCTCCGCAGGTCTTCTACCAACCCTTCAACCCACCGCTTCGCATGATCTTGGTCGGCGCCGTGCACATCGCCCAACCGCTATCGGCGATGGCTACGCTCACCGGTTACGAAGTCACCATCGTCGATCCCCGCGAGTCGTTTGCGGCGACCGAGCGCTTCCCGGGCGTTGCCTTGAACCTCGAATGGCCCGACGAGGCTTTGGAGGCACTCTCGTTGGATGAGCGCTGCGCCGTGGTCACGCTCACCCACGACCCAAAGCTCGACGACCCGGCCCTTCAAGTCGCGCTTCGGAGCGACGCCTTCTTCATCGGCTGCCTCGGAAGCAAGAAAACCCACGCTTCACGTCTACGCCGGCTCGAAAAGGCTGGGTTCTCCGAGTCTGAGCTCGCCCGCATCAAAGGCCCGGTCGGCCTCCCGATCGGCTCCCGCTCCCCCGCAGAGATCGCCGTCTCCGTCCTAGCCCAGGTCACCGAAACCCTTCGAAAGCCATAAAGGGGACAGTCCCCTTTTTCGAAGGGTTAACCGATGCAAGAAGGGGACTGCCCTCTTTTACTCGTCGTGGCAGCAGGAGCTTTGGGCTTCGGTGCCGGTCGCTGTTGCCTCTTGTTGGGGTGCCTTCGAAGGGCGCTCGGTCGTCACTGCGATCGATTCGCGCTGCGCGGTGATCGCGGCGATGATGCTGACGGCGATCTCTTCTGGGGTTTTGGCACCGATGTCGATCCCCGCGGGGCCATCCACGCGACTCCACGCCTCACGAGACACGCCCCGGCGCTCCATGGATCCGTGAAGAGAAGAGAAACGCTTCGGGCTCGCGACGACGCCGAGGTAAGCCGGAGCAAGCTCGACAGCCTTGGCGATCGCGTCTTCGTCGAACACCCCGTGGGTCGCGACGACGATGGCGGCTTCGTCCGAACGTCTGAGCTCGACCTCATCGAGGGAAGTGAGCACAGTCGCGCCTTCGAGCGGAGGGCGCTCAGTCATGTCGACCACCGTGACCATGTAGCCCACCGCGACGCCGAGCTCGACAAGCGCTTGGGCGACCGGCGAGTTGCCGAACACCACCAACTCTCGCTTCGCCCGATGTGGCTCGAGGTAGATCTCGAGCTCACCGCCGCTGTAGCAAGTCATGGGGACGACGACGAGGCCCTCCCGGTCGTTGGGAAGGCCTTGATCGGGCGTGATCTGAACAACGCGACAGGCGCCATCCGAGAGCGCAAGCTCGGCTTCCTTCTTGATGGTCGGCTCTGCACAGCTTCCACCGATCCATCCGTGCACTACTCCCTCCTCGGTGACCACGGCCTTGTCGCCTGGCTTTGCGGAGGTGGGTGCGACCGCGCGGATAACCGTCGCCAAGACATAGCCCTCGCCCTTGGCCTCGAGCTCCTTCGCCGTCCGATACCAGCGGTCCATCATTCCATTCTAGTGACGCGGGCTCAGTCTGTAACCCCATTATCCCGAAGCAATTTCCATACTTTCGGCGGGGTGATGGGGATGTCGATGTGCCGGACGCCCAAATGCCAGAGGGCATCAACCACCGCGTTCGCAATGGCAGGTGGGGCGCCCACGGTCGGTGATTCTCCGACGCCTTTGGCGCCGATCGGATGGTGAGGAGACGGGGTGATGGTCTTACCGAGCTCCCACTTGGGCGACTCCACCGCGGTCGGCACGAGATAGTCGGCCAGGGTGCCGGTTAGGTTCTGACCATTCTCGTCGTAGACGATCTCCTCGTACAAAGCTGGGGCGAGTCCCATGGTGAGGCCGCCGTGAATCTGACCTTCGACGATCATCGGGTTGATGATGTGCCCGCAGTCGTCGACCGCCACGAAGCGACGGATCGCAACCTCGCCGGTGCCTTTGTCGATGTCGACGACGCAGATGTAGCTGCCGAACGGGAACGTCAGATTGGGCGGGTCGTAGTAGTCGACCGCTTCGAGGCCGGCCTCCATCCCCTGCGGATGATTCGTGTACGCGGCAAATGCGATCTCTTGAATCGTCTTCGCCTGGTCGGGCGATCCCTTCACTTGAAAACGATCGATGCTCCACTCGAGGTCGTCTTCCCCGACTTCGAGCAAATGTGCGGCGATCTTCTTGGCTTTGGCCTTGATCTTCCGCGACGCCATCACTGCGGCGGCACCTGCCGTGGGAGTAGAGCGGCTCGCGTAGGTGCCGAGACCGTAGGGCGCGGTGTCGGTGTCGCCCTCTTCCACTTCGATGTCGTCGGAAGGAAGGCCGAGCTCTTCTGCGATGATTTGAGCATACGTCGTCTCGTGGCCCTGACCCTGAGACTTCGTCCCGAAGCGCGCCATCGCCTTGCCCGTCGGATGGATTCGAATTTCGGCAGAGTCGAACATCTTGATGCCCAAGATGTCATAGTCTTTCGAGGGACCCGCGCCGACCACCTCGGTGAAGCTCGAGATGCCGATACCCATCAGTTCGCCGTTGGCGCGCTTTTGCTTTTGCTCTTCGCGAAGCGCGCGGTAGTCGATCATGTCCATCGCCTTCTTCAAGGCCGCTTCATAGTTCCCGCTGTCGTATTCCCAACCGGTTGGCGACTTATAGGGGAACTGGTCCGGACGAATGAAGTTTTTGAGCCGGTAGTCTGCTGGGTCTTCGCCGAGCTCGTGCGCCATGATGTCTGTCATGCGCTCGATCATGTGAACCGCCTCGGTGACCCGGAACGAGCAACGGTAGGCGACGCCCCCGGGCGGCTTTGTCGTATAGACGCCATCGACTTCGACGTGGGCTGCCTTCATGTCGTACGACCCTGTGCAAATGCTGTAGAGCCCCGCCGGGAACTTCGACGGGTTGGCGGCGGCGTCCGCGGCGCCGCAGTCGGACAAGGTCTTCACGCGGAGCCCCGTGATCTTGCCGTTCTTATCCGCGGCCATTTCAGCCTCGATGTGATAGTCGCGCGCAAAGCTGTCAGCCTGGAGGTTCTCGCTTCGGTCCTCGATCCACTTCACCGGCTTGCCGGTCACCAAGCTGGCCACCGCACAGATCACGTATCCTGGATAGACAGGCACCTTGCCGCCGAAGCCTCCACCGATATCCGGAGATATGATCTGAATCTTATGCTCCGGTAGGCCGCTCACGAGCGCAAAGACGGTTCGGTGGGCGTGCGGTGCCTGAGAGGTCATGTAGATTTGCATGTGCGACCGCGCTTTGTTGTAGTTCGCGACCATGCCGCAGGTCTCGATTGACGAGACGTGAATGCGCGGGATGTAGAGCTTTTCTTTGACCACCGTGGCGGCGTCTTTGAAGACCGCATCGGTCGCTGCTTTGTCCCCCGCTTCCCAGTGCCAGATGTGATTGGTCTTCTTTTCTTTGTCGTCCCGAACGATGACGTTGTCGTTCATAGCCTCGAAAGGGTCGACGACCGCGTCGAGTGGCTCGTAGTCGACGTACACCTGCTCGATCGCATCAGCTGCGACGTAACGACTCGTCGCGATCACCGCGCAAACTTCTTGCGCGTAGTAGACGACCTTGTCGATCGGCAACACCATCTGCGTGTCCGACATCAGAGTCGGCATCCAGTGGAGATCACCGGCCGCCTTGAGGTCTTCACCTGTGATGACCGCAAGAACACCATCCATCTCGAGCGCCGCGCTGGCATCGATACTGTTGATCTTCGCATGGGCATACGGGCTTCGAACGATGTCCATGTAGAGCATCCCGGGAAGCTTCACGTCGTCGACGTAGTTGCCCTTGCCCTGAATGAAGCGCGGATCCTCTTTGCGCTTCTTGCGGTGACCCATCCCGCAGATCTTTTCGGGAGTCTTGATCTGAACTTCGTCAGTCGTGGGAACCTTCGCGGAAACGCCCGCTTTTTGCTCGCTGTGGTGCTCTTTGCGATCGTCGAGCTGAGGCATCACTCACCTCCCGCGTTGGCGGCTTCAAGTTTTTCGGCTGCAAATTGTATGGCCTCGACGATCTTGTTGTAGCCGGTGCATCGACACAGGTTTCCCGAGATCCCGTGGCGAATCTCGTCCTCGGTCGGGTTGGGGTTTTCGGCCAAGAAACCCTTGGCGCTCATGATCATCCCCGGCGTGCAATACCCACATTGAAGGCCATGTTTCTCCCAGAATCCTTCTTGGAGGGGATGAAGCTCTCCGCCCGCCGCCAAGCTCTCGATCGTCTCGATTTCGGCGCCGTCCGCCTGCACCGCAAACATGGTGCAGCTCTTGATCGGTTTCCCGCAGATGAGCACCGTGCAAGCGCCGCAGCTCGTGGTGTCGCATCCGATATGGGTACCAGTGAGCGACAAGTCTTCTCGGATGAAGTGTACGAGAAGCGTCCGCGCCTCGACCGAGCGAGTCACCTTCTCGCCGTTGATGGTCAAAGTTACTTCGTGCTCGCTCATCACTTGCCTCCCTTGGCCCGCGCCACGGCCCGCTGAATGGAGCGTTTCACCATGACCCGGGTGATGTCGCGCTTGTAATCGACGCCGCCTCGCAGGTCCGGCGACGGATCGCATTCGGCTGCAGCGGCCTTGCCCGCGGCTTCGACGACCACATCGCTGATCGACTTGCCGACCAACTCGGCTTCCGCGCCCTTGGCTCGCATGGGTACGGCGCTCACGTTCGTCAAACCGATTCGTGCCTCGGCAACCTTGTCTCCATCGAGTCGCACCTGAACCGCCGCAGCCGAGATCGCGTAGTCGCCCACCTTGCGTTCGAGCTTCGTGTAAGCGCCCCCACTCTTGGCAGCCGGCTTTGGAATCCGAATCTCGGTGAGAATCTCGTCGTCGGCCATCGCGTTTTCGAATAGACCAGTGAAGAAATCATCGATGGCGATGGTCCGTTCACCCTTCGGCCCCTTGGCTACCACTGTCGCGTTGTATGCCAACATCGTCGCAGGGTGGTCGTTCGCCGGGTCGGCATGCGCAATGTTCCCTCCCACGGTTGCTTGGTTTCGCACCAAGGGATCCGCGATCACCACTGCCGTGTCGTGCAGCAAGGGATACGAGCTCTTGACGATCGATGAGTCCTCGAGCGAGTGCTCTCGCGTCATGGCTCCAATGGCGAGATGGTCACCTCGCTCCTCGACATAACGAAGGTCGTTCAAGCGATTGATGTCGATCAGAATCGCCGGCATGGCGAGCCTAAACCGCATCGCTGGAATGAGACTCTGTCCGCCGGCGAGGATCTTCGCGTCGCCCGCATGCTGTTTGAGCAGGGACAATGCTTCGTCCAACGACCGCGGAGAATGATAGTCAAACGCTCCTGGTATCACAGGTCTTCTCCTGACAAGCGGTGATTCTGGTTAACGAAGTAGAAGGTATATCACCACGCCCACGCCGACTAGAGCCAATACGACGAGCGCGACGCGTACCGGGGGTGGAATCAGATCTTTGGCGACTTCCTTGGCCACTTTGGTCGCGAATTGGGTTTGGCTCGCCTTGATGACCTCGGCGACTTCGCCCTCGGCAACGTTCGCGCGTGCCTTTACGTTGGCGTTCAAACCTTCGAGGCTCTCTTTAATGATGGCCTTCGCAGAGGCGTCGATCAGACGCTGTCCGACGCTGGCGATCCGGCCTCCGACTTGGGCGTCAGCGTCGTACTCCATTTTGGTTTCGTCGCCCTCGGGGGTGAGTTTGACGGCAGCAGTGGCTTTCACGAATCCAGGCGCGCCGCGGCCGTCGACCTTCATCGTGTACCCCCTTTCCTCTTCGACATCGCTCAGGTTCACTTTTCCATGGAATAAGCCCTGCACGGGCCCGACTTTGATGTTGAGGTCGCCGACGTAGGTGTCATCGACCAACTCCAACTTCTCGCACCCAGGCATGACGGCAGCGAGGACGACCGGATCGAGCAGCGCGTTCCAGACGTCGGCGATCGGAGCTTCGAACTTATAGTCTCCTGCTAGCTTCACTCGAACCTCCCTTTCGCTTCGGCAACCGGGCTAGATGATCTCTGAGCTGCCGAAGTGACTCGAAATCGTGAATCGGTAAGAAATCATCGACATAGGGCAGAACGGCCGCCATGCCACGAACTCTAGGCTGGTACCGGCGCTGTCCCAGCCGCGGATTGAGCCAGATCAACCGGTAGCAGCTGCGTTGAAGCGCCTGTGCCTCGCGCCTCAAGTGCTCGACGTCACCGGTCTCGCATCCATCCGAAATCACGATCACGACGGCGCCTCGGCGAAGCACTTTCTGCCCCCACAACCGCCGGAACGTATGCAGGCTTTCGGCGATCCGAGTGCCCCCGGAGAAGTCGAGCACTTGCTGTGAGACGTCATCGAGGGAGGCGTCGACGTCGCTGAGCCGCAACGCATCGGTAACTCGAGTCAGGCGAGTGCCGAATACGAACGCCTCGGTATCGTCGAGCTGCTGGCTGACGCCGTGAAAGAACTGAAGCACGATTCGACTGTAGAGCTCCATCGAGCCGCTGATGTCGGCGATCAAGACGAGGGGGCGCGTCTTTTCCTTCCGACGCTTTCGCGGAAGCTCGACGATCGTGCCTCCGCGCCTCGCCGCCCGCCGGAGAGCCTCGCGGTGGTCGAGCAGGCGGCCACGATCGCTCTTCATGAGACGGTGCGTTCGGCGTCGGCTGAAATCCCACTGGATCCCCGCCATCGCTCGACGAATCGCACGGAGCTCGTCGTCGGTGAGCTTCGAAAAGTCCTTCCGCCGAAGCCACTCGACCTCGGTAGCGGTTTCGGTTCGATCGGTGATCTCGATCTCTTTGTTTTGTCGCGCAGCTTTTTCGGCCATGAACGAGACGAGGCTTGGACGCTGAAAGTCTTCCGGGCGATGGCGTGGGGCCTGCGGTGTTTTCTGGGGTTCAGCCACATCACGCCGTCGCTCCCAGTATCGAGCAAAAGCGCGATCGAACACTGCGAGGTACTCGTGCCGGTTCATCAAGGTAGCCCGCGCCGCGTTGTACACTTCCTCACGGCTCAAAGGCTGGATCCAGGTGAACGACTCGCCGAAGCTCACGCTCTGGTCGACTCCGATCGGCAAACCCAGGCCCCGGAGCTCTTGAACGAACTCGACGACTCGCCACTGCATGGGGGGAGCGCCCGGCACGAAGGGAGAGCCTAACCTCTTTCATCAGTGGTTCCTAGGATGGCCGAGCCGTGCGAGTATCGGTGCTCCCGTGCGGAAAGTCGCGATCGGTATGGCCCTGGTTCTGGTCCTCCTTGGAGGTTGGGTGTTCCAGCGACTCCAGCCGCCGAAATCCGCGAGGGCCGCCGCTGACGACTTCGTTCTCACCGACGTCACGGTCATCGAGCCCACCCTCAGCCGCGGCGCCGCGGCGACGCTGCGGGTAGTCAACGGACGCATTCAACGCGGCACCGATCGAATCGATGGCGCCATGAAACTCCCTGACCTGAGTCACACGTACGTGCTTCCAGGTCTCGTCGACATGCACGCGCATCTTCCCCCCGATACACCGCTCAAGCTGAGCGGTTACTACTCTTTGCTGTTCTTGGCGCACGGCGTAACGACGATCCGCGACGCGGGCGATCCAGATGGCACGGCGGTCCCGGCCGCGCGAAAAGGGATCGAGGATCACGAGTTCCCGGGGCCACGGATCTTCAGCTGCGGACCGTTCGTTGCAGGCGCTGAGCCACGCCGGTGGGCGAATACCGAGATCGTCGAGAAGCCGGAGGATGCGGAGCGCATTGCGAGCGCGCTCGTGGAGGCCGGACATAGCTGCATCAAAGTGTACGAAGATCTTTCGGTTGAAAAGATCGTGGCGTTGAAAGCCGCTGGAGAACGGCACGGTCTGCAGGTGATGGGTCATGTGCCTTCGCAGCTTTCTTTCGAAGAAGCGTTGGTCCCCGACGTTCAGCATTTCTTCGGGGTGCCCCAAGCAGAGAGCCTCAAGAGAGACCACGTCCTCAACCGCATCGCGGATTGGCAAGACGTCGACGACGCCCGCCTCGAGCTCATCGTCCAAACGACGCTCGAGCACGGGATCATCAACACACCGACGCTCGTATCGTCTCACCGCCTGATGCTCTATCGAGACTACGAGGCGGCCAAGAGCGACCCCGCCGTCGTTCTGCTGCCACGGATTTTCTCCGATGTCGTGTGGAATCCGGTGTCCGGCATTCCTTACTGGAGAGAGATCGACGGGTTCTTACCAAGCATCGAAGACGCGTTCAGGAAAAAGCTCGATCTGGCCGGCCAGCTCCACCAGGCAGGGGCAACGCTTCAGCTCGGAACCGATACGCAACAGCCGTTCGTCGTCCCCGGTGCCAGCTTGCACGAAGAAATGATGCTCTTCATGCAGGCCGGCATTCCTTTGGAAGAGGTCTGGGCCATGGCCACGTGGAAACAGGGACAAACGCTGATGCCCGACCTCGGCCGACTCACCGACGGCGCACCGGCGGACCTCCTGGTTTTTCGAGAAGACCCTACGCAGAGTCCCGAGGCCCTCGGCACCCTCGTGGCCGTGGTCGCCCAGGGTAAGTTGTATTTCAGCGATGAGATCGAACGCACCGTCGAACGGTACCGCGCACACTTCCGGGAAGGCCTGGTCGACGAGATCTCCCTTCCGATCGCACGACGCAAGGTCAAGCAATCGGTTCTGCGCGACTACTGATACGACGGGTCGTTGACCAGCGCCTCCACGACCGAGATGTCTTCTTGGTTCTTCAACACGACACCGAGGGTCTTGTGAACCTCGGTCGTTTCGAGCTCAGCGACGCCTAGGTGCATCAGCGCCTCTGCCCAGTCGAGCGTTTCTGCAATACCAGGAGGCTTAAGGAGATCTTCCTGGCGCAGCTTTTGGATGAACGCCACCGCTTGACGCTGCACGTGCTTGGAAAGGCCGGGAACTTTCATCGAAACGATTGCAAGCTCCTTGTCGAAGCTCGGGTAGTCGATCCAACAGTAGATGCAGCGTCGTTTGAGGGCATCGTGGATCTCGCGGGTGCGGTTCGAGGTGAGCACCACGATGGGCCGATGCACCGCTTCGATCCTTCCGATCTCCGGGATCGTGACCTGAAAGTCGCCAAGCAACTCGAGGAGAAAGCTCTCGAACTCGTCGTCGGCACGGTCGATCTCGTCTATCAATAGAACTGCGGGTTTGTCGCGCTCCGGATCGATGGCCTGCAGCAACGGACGTTTCAACAGATACTCGTCGGAGTAGATCTCGCCGAGGTCTTCTTTCTGGCCCGCCTGCAAACGCAACAGTTGCTTCTGGTAGTTCCACTCGTAGAGCGCGTGATGAACGTCGAGCCCTTCGTAGCACTGCAAGCGAATGAGCTCCGTATCAAAGGCCTTACTCAAGACCCGCGCAACTTCGGTCTTCCCGACGCCCGGGGCCCCCTCCAAGAACAACGGCCGGCGCATCTTGAGCGCCAGAAAGAGGCTCATCGAAAGGTTGGGGTCCGACACATAGCCCTGCTCCTGCAGGACTGCCGTCACCTCTTCTTGGGAATCTAGGCTCACGGCAGAGATTCTAATCCCCGTCCGTCATGAGCGGTAGATCTAGAATTCGCGTTGCGAACGTCCTAGGGTTTCGGTTAGCAGGGAGTGCATGGCAATGGAGATCGACGATCATACCCGAACGGAGCTCGAAGCCGCCGCCTTTCGACAACTGGTTGGGCATCTCCGGGGAAGAACGGACGTGCAAAACATCGCGATGATGGACCTCGCGGGATTTTGCCGAAATTGCTTGTCGCGCTGGTACCAAGAAGCCGCCGAGGCCAAGGGCATCGACCTCGACAAAGAGGGTGCGCGGGAGCTGATCTACGGGATGCCGTACGCCGAGTGGAAAGCGAAGTATCAGACCGACGCGACTCCCGAGCAGAAGGCGGCGTTTGAAAAGAGTCACAAGTAGGCGCTCGACCATGCGCTTGGGTCTATGAGGTTTGGCACAGTCGACATCGATGCCGACGGGTTGGAGGGGGCGATTCTTGCGCACACCCTCCGACTCGGAAACGGCGCGGGCGCTATCAAGAAGGGCGCCGTGCTCACTGCGAACACCATCGAACGACTGCGAAAGGCAGGCTACCGCCAAGTCATGGTCGCTCAGTTGGAGCCAGGCGACGTGCGCGAAGATGCAGCGGCAGCGAGCCTTGCAGAGCACTTGATAGGCCCCTCGGTCACCGCCTCCCAAGCGTCCACCGGTCGATGCAACCTTTATTCAAATTATCTTGGGCTGCTGATGGTCGACCGGGATCGAGTCGACGCGGGCAACCGGATCTCCGAATCGATCACGGTTGCGACGTTGCCCGCGTACTCGTTGGTTCCCCCAAGTTCGATGATCGCCACGATCAAGATCATCCCCTTCGCCGTTTCCGAGGACGATCTCGAAGCATGGGCGGCTGTCTTGTCCGATGGTCCCGCGATCCGCGTCGCCCCATTCAAGCGCTTCGACGCCGGTCTCATACTCACCGAGCTACCGGGCGTCGGCCAATCGTTGCTCGAACGCGCGAGTCGAGCACAACGGGCGCGCCTGAGCGCCCTTGGCTCTCAGGTACGGCGGGAAGTCCGCTGCGAGCATTCGATCGACGCGGTGGCTCGAGCGATCGCAAATCTGCAGGAAGAAGGGTGCAACCCGATCCTGCTGTTGGGCGCCTCCGCAATCGTGGATCGCGGGGATGTGATCCCGTCCGGGTTGCAGAAGGTCGGCGGCGCGGTGGTTCACCTGGGGATGCCCGTCGACCCTGGCAATCTATTGATGGTTGGAACGCTCGACGAGACCACCGTGTTTGGTTTGCCGGGCTGCGCACGTTCTCTCAATCCGAGCGGGTTCGACCACGTGCTGAGGCGATTCTTGGTCGGCGAGCCCGTCGATTCGACGCTGATCAGTGGCCTCGGTGTCGGCGGTCTGCTCAAAGAGGTGCCCGATCGACCCATGCCACGAAACCTCAGCAGTACCAGGGACGCCAAGAAGAACATCGTGGCGGTAGTTCTCGCCGCGGGGGCGTCGCGCCGAATGGGCCAGGCCAACAAGCTCACAGTTCCCGTAGACGGGACGCCGATGGTCGCACGCGTCGTCGATGCGCTTCGACAAAGCGGAATCAAAAAAACGTTCGTCGTGACGGGTCATGCTCCCGAAGCGATCCGGGACGCACTCGGAGACCGCGACGTCGAGCTCGTCCATAACCCCGACTACGAAGAAGGGATGGGTTCATCGGTTCGAACCGGCGTCGCGGCAGTTGGAGACGAGGTCGATGGAGTCCTGATCGCCCTAGGAGACATGCCCTGGGTCAGCACGGACGTGATCGGTCGACTGATAGATGCCTTCAGCAGAGGTGGGGACCTCAGCATTTACATCCCGATGTTCGGCAGAAAGCGTGGCAATCCGGTTCTATGGAGCTCGCGACACTTCCCTGAGCTTCGTCAGCTGTCCGGCGATGTCGGTGGCAAGGCACTCTTTCACGCGCATGCGGCAGCGATCTGTTACGTCGACGTCGAAAGTGCCTCGGTAAACATCGACGTGGACACCCCCGAGGCCCTCCACCAGCTCGGAATCGACTCACATGACGAGTGACGAAAGGGTTTTCGACCCGTCCGCGCTGCGATAGGGTTGCTCATGCGCTCGCGAATTGCGTGGACTTGGCGGATTGCATTGGCGGTCTCCGCTTTCGGGTTGGCCCTCTACGCATTTCGGAGCGGCGTGGTCGTGTCGGATCGTCCGGAGGTGCTGGGCGCGGGAATCCTAACACACGTCTACTACTCGCTCGGCTTGTTCGTGTTGGGTGGGCTCGACTTGGGTGTCCCGGTCCAGGGCCCTGACGGTGCTCGGATCGCGCTCTGGTTCGCATACTTCCTCGCCCCGCTCGTGACAGCGGGCGTGTTGGTGGAAAGTGCGCTGCGCTTGCTGAGGCCTGCATGGATCCAACGGCAGAGCCTGCGCGATCACATCATCGTCGTCGGCGTAGGCCAGCTCGGAGAGCTCTTTCTCGAAAGCCTCTACGCGGTCGACAAGAACCCGCGTGTCCTCTTGGTCGACACGCAGGAAAGCCAGCGACTCCTCGCGAAAGCACGCAATCAGTACGGCGCGCCCTACGTGTGTGCCGATATCCGAAGCGCATCGACATTGGACGCCTTCAATCTGAGCCGCGCAAAAGGCGTCGCACTGCTGACGGGTGACGACCTGGTCAATCTCGAGGCGGCATGGGCCGTGCTCGAAGCCGAGCCTGACATGTCGATCGTCGCCCACATCGACGACATTCAAATGAAGCGGGAGATGGACCGGTTAATGGGCGACGCCGAGGGTCAACGAATCCGCGCGTTCAACATGCATCACATGGCTGCCGATCGGCTCTACGACCACCATCTCGCTCCCCGCTTCGAGGAAACCTCGGCTCGTGACGTCGTCGTCCTCGTCGGTTTCGGGCGCTTTGGTCAGACCATGCTCGAACACCTACGACGCGAGGCGAGCGATGAGCTCGAACGGGTGGTCATCGTCGACAGAACCGCCAAGAACGCCGTGGCGGCCTTCAACATGCAGACTCAGAAAACCGCCTTCCCAGTCGATGTAGTCGATGGAGACGCCGAAGATCCCACGGTCTGGGACCAGCTCGACGCGCTCCTCAAGAATGTAGCTCACCCCCCGGTCTTCATCTTCGGCACCGACAACGACTCTTTGAACTTCCGATTGGCGATGCTGCTTCGAAAGCGCTCACGGAGCCTCGAAATCTTCGTCCGCTGCTTCCACGAGTCCCGGTTCTCGGCCCAAATCTCCGAGCACTACAGGATCCACGTGATGGCGCTCGAGCAAATGATGCACGAAGCCCTCGAAGAACAGCAAAAGGAATGGTTCGCTTAGCTTCCTAAAGGTGGATGGGGGCCTCTTTTCAGCTACGATCGGGGTCGATGGGTCAGGGGCATTCACATGCAAGTTCGGCGGAGATGGCGGCGGGAAATCGCAAGCGCCTGGCTTTCGCGTTGGCGCTCACGGCCCTCTACATGGTGGCCGAGGTCGTAGGCGGATACCTATCCAATTCGCTCGCCCTTCTTGCAGACGCCGGGCACATGTTCTCCGATGTCGCGGCCCTCGGACTGTCACTCGCCGCCTTGGGTTGGTCCCAGAGGCCTGCGACTGCTGCACGCACGTTCGGCTTCCATCGCGCGGAGATCCTAGCCGCGTTCATCAACGGCGCGGCGCTTCTCGCGGTTGCGGTTCTCATCGCGATCGAAGCATGGGAGCGAATCTCCAAACCCGAGGAAATCAACGCGAGTTTGATGCTCGCTATCGCCGCCGGCGGGCTCGCCATCAATTTGATCAACCTGAGAATCCTCAGCGGCGGCAAAAAAGAAAGCCTCAACGTCAGAGGCGCCTGGCTTCACGTCATGGCGGACACGCTCGGAAGTGTAGGCGCGATCATCGCTGGCCTTTCGATTCTGATCTTCGGTTGGGTGTGGGCAGACCCAATCGCCTCGCTGCTGATCACCGCTTTGGTGGTCTATTCGGCTTGGGGACTGCTCCGCGAAACGCTCGATGTATTGATGCAGAGCGTGCCGAGGCACATCGCCTTAGAGGACGTGATCGGAGCACTGGAGGAGCAGCCTGGGGTTGTCGACGTCCACGATCTGCACATTTGGTCGCTCACCAGCGGTCGGCACATCGCGACCACTCATCTCGTCGTCACGGGGACGATCGATCCGCAGGCCGTGATCAGCGCGGCGCGGAGGCTGCTTTCCGAGCGCTTCGACATCGATCACACCACCATCCAAGTCGAGAGCAGCGACTCGCGGATCTCGTGCAACCCCTGCGATCCACCAGCGCGCGCGGCGAGCTGAGTCGATTACTGGGCGTCGTATCCGGCTCGGCCGTGGTGGTAGCGCGCGAGCTTGGGCCATAGCGTTCCGAGTGGCACGTGGTCTCGGCAGACGTATATGGGAATGTTTGATTCCATCGCGTCTGGGTTCATGATGCGACCGGCTTCGTGGGGCCCCTCACACAACATCGCAAGGTCCTCGCTGGACAACCCGACCACGATTAGCGGCCCGGGACGCGATGGATCGGGCCCCCATAAATGATGATTCATGTGCCCAGAGGTCGCGCGCGGCAGGCCATGGGCGGGGCCGTGAAGGTTCAACGCCGAGGCTTGCCCGTAGTTCGCGGTGAAGATCGTCGCAGTCTGTCGTTCGTGCGGCGAAAGGCCGGCGAAGACTGTCTCGACGGCCGCGGCCTGCTCGGCCCACCCGAACTCGTCGTGCATGTCGTGCGTCAGATCGACAGGTCGGACGACCCAGCCAAGAGCGCGCTCGAGGGTTGCGTCCACCTTGGAAAGCGGAAACACCGGAAGCGTGATCGCGCCGAGGGCAAGACCGGAGACGATAAGCGCTGCGATGAACGCGTTACGCAGAACGTGGCGTGACTCAAACCAGCGCCCCAGCCATGCTCCTCCCGCCGCAAAAACCATCGGGTAGGCCGGAGCCGAGTAGTACGGCTTCGCGTGCATCACGGTAAGCGCGAAGAGGACGGTAACGAACAACCACCCGAACAGTCGGTAGCGTTTCCCCGCGTCGGTGAAGAAGTAAACTAGCCCACAAAGCCAGATCGGCAGCGCGAGAGGGCCCATGTAGAGGATCTGCCCCGCCGCAAAGAGGTGGCGAGGTACCTCTGCGAGCGTCATCTCGCGCATGTTTTGAATGAACTGGAGAGTAGGCCAGCCATGTTGGGCCTGCCACACCAGGTTGGGCGTAAAGATCCCGAATGCAATCGCAGCTCCCAACCAAGGCCATCTGGTCCTGAGGTGCGCACGAAGCGGAGTCGCGAGAACGCCCACACCAACCCCGAGTCCCCAGAGGAGCATCGTGTGCTTGTTCATCAGACCGAGGCCGACGACCGCACCGATCAGCAACCAGCGTCTTCGATCGGCACCATCGATTAGATCGGCTAGCAGCAACGCCGCCACGGTCCAGAACAAGGGCTCGAATGCCGGAAGGTCGAGCATCCCGTGCATGCGGAGATAGGCGGGCGCGAAAAGAACGGCCAGGCCGGCAAGTGCCTGCCCATACACATTCGCGCCAAACCGACGAGAGAGCAGGATCGCGAGCCAAACGGTTCCGGCTCCAGCGAGGATCGATGGAAAACGCAGCATCAACAGACTGTCACCGAAGAGGGCCGTCGACAGACCGGCAAGCCAAGGCACCAGAGGAGCGTGGTCCACGTACCCAAAGGCGAGGTTTTGCCCGCAGTCGATGAAATAGTACTCGTCACGGTGTCGGCCGTATCGGGTGGCGAGGGCCAAGTGGATCCCGAGCTTCGCGACGACGAGGGTCATAGCGACGATCACCTCGTCAGCAAGGCCTCGTCGGTCGGTGATCGCTTCTCGCCCAGTTGCCGCGTAACTCATCTGCCGAGCGCTCCTAACGCGAACCGGACGGCGGCGGCCTCGGACGCCTCTTCTTGGACTGGCGTCGGTGCCGGATCCCAATGTCGATGGATCGCCCAGAATGCGATCACTTCGACGACACCGCGTGCGATCGCGGTCAAGGGCACGCCGTCGCGTCGATCTCTGGGGAGTCGCGCATCGAGATATGTCTCGAGCAACTTTGGTATTGCTTGACGGGCGATCGCAAAGTAGATGGCGGCAAGCTCCGGGTACTGCGCGGCATTTCGATCGATCAGCTTGAGAGCGACCCTGCGTTGATGCATCAAGGCATAGAGCTCACGCACGATTCCTTCGAGCTCGGCACACACGTCGGTCGGGCATGGCCTGCCGAGCGCCGCTTCGAGCTTGGGCAAACGCGCTTCGTTCGCGAGGGCGTCTTTGACGTAGCGGATGGTTACCCCTGGCTTTGGTGTCGCGACCGGTAACTTCTTTGGCTCGGCAAGATCGTCGTTGGCAGCCCTCACGGCCAGATCAAAAAGTGCTTCTTTGCTTTCGACGTAGAGGTAGATCGTCCCCTTGGCGACGCCCATGGCGTCGGCCACGTCCTTCATCTGGGTGCGGCGGTAACCGCGCTCGATGAACACATCGGTGGCGACAGAGACGAGCCGGGAAAAGCGCGCGGGGTCGCGAACGCGAGGCATGAGAAGCATTATAAATGACTGAGCCAGTCAGTCAAATATTTAAGTCGTGGCCCGAATTACTCCACTATTTCGAAGGTTTAGGCCGTCTAGGCATCCTGAGATCTCATCGAGAACCTTGGGAACAGCCGACGGATCCGCGAGCGGATTGATCACGCAAACGTCGATCCCCGCTTCGGCATAAGCGCGCACCCGCGCACGAATCGTTTCGGCAGGCCCGGCGATGGCCATGGCATCGCAGAGTCGGTCGGTCACCCCTGCTGCCACACCGGCTCGATCGCGCTTCGCAAACGACTCACGAATCTGTCTCGCTTCCTTCTCGAACCCGAGCCACTCGAAGCACTTGTTGTACCCTGGGGTAGCCGCATACGCGCCGAAGACCGTTCGGATCATATTTCGCCCCATCGATGGGTCGTCGATCAACATGACGTGAAGGCGCGCGACCACCTCGATCGCGTTGGGATCGCGCCCTGCCTCTTCGGCGCCCGCACGCACCTCGCGGAGCACCTGGGGAAGCGCGGACTCCGGGACCATGTTGAGGCAAATACCGTCGCAGAGGGCACCGGTGAGCCGCAACATCATTTTGTTGAGCGCTCCAAGATAAATGGGAACCTCTCCGACGGGAGAGCTTCCGAGCCTGAAACCCTTGACCGATAGGGTTTTGCCCTCGTAAGTCGTCTTCGCACCCGTCAGCATTTGCCGAAGCACCTCGACGTGCTCGCGCATGCGCGTGAGCGGTTTGTCGTAGGGTTGGCCACCCCAATCATGGACGATGTTGGGTGACGAAAGGCCGAGTCCGAGGATGAAGTTCCCATCGGTCAACTGGCTCAATGTCATTGCAGCCATTGCATGCATCATCGGCGTGCGTGTCTGCGCGGGAACCACGGCGGTTCCTAGTCGCAATCCTGGAAGACCCTGCGCCACTGCCCCAGCTAGCGCGTACGAATCGCCTCCATTGACCTCGGCCATCCATACTTCTTCGTACCCGAGGTCGCGGGCGCCTTTGGCGAGCTCCACTGCCTTGTCGGCGCTGCCGATGGGCAAGGTGAATCCGAGCCGGACGTTCTTCTCCGTGCGTTCCATCGCTATACCTCTCTCTTGCACCGCTGCTTGCTCATGACGATCCTTTCGCGGCGAGCCGGCGCTTGCGGCGATGAACGGCCTCTGCAGCAAGACGACGATCTTCGTCGGTTTCTGCCAAAAGCGGCGGCACGGGACATGGCTTGCCGTCATCACCGATGTTGACGAATGTCGTCCGCGCATCCGCGCACAGAGCCCGGTCTCCTGTCTCGGCGTGCTCGCGCTCGACGCGCACGCCGATCTCCATCGATGTCTTGAAGGCGGCGTTCAAGCGAGCCGTCAATCGAACCACGTCGCCGACCTTGATCGGCGCTTTGAACTCGAGCGCATCGACCCGAGCCGTGACCGATACGTGTCCGCAGTGGCGCTTTGCGGCGATCGAGCTGCAGATGTCGATCCAACTCATGATCACCCCCCCAAAAGCAGTTCCAATGGCGTTGGTGTGCTGAGGGAGGACGAGCTCCGTCATCTCGGTGAACGAATCAGAGGGTCGCTTCGCTTCCACCGGGGGAGCATACCCTTTCCGTCGACCATCGGATCCGTCTTTTTCGGGCTCGGTCGCGCTCAAGCCATCAAGTCGAAGCGGTCGCAATAGTCTGCAAACCGCTCCCGGATGGCGCCGGGCTCCAAGCCGAATCCCTGCGCCCCGTGAATGTGTCGCGGACTCGCATTTTCACGCTTCGCGCGGATGAACGCTTGCATCGCAGTACTCGCGTCCTCGCTGAGATCCATCCCGAGCTCGCGGTAAGCCGCAACTACTGTCCCTAGAGGGTCGCGGCTCAGGTCCGGCGACCGGACGTGGGCGAAACGGTTTGCCGGCAACCGGTCCACCGCAGCCACCGCCGACTCGAGCATCGACATCATGTAGCTCTCGGGAAGCTCCTGCCCGAGGGCTTTGGCGTCGACATCGCTGCTGAAGACCGAACGCGCATAGCCGTGCAAACTGCAGATCGAGCTCAACGTGTCGACGGGATCGCGATGAATGAACACGAAGCGGGCACTTGGGAAGATGTCGACGATGGTGTCGACGAAGAACGTGTGCGTCGGATCTTTGAGTACGAGCCGTTTTCCAAAGGGCCGATGATGGTGAATCAACTGAAGCTGTCGGCGGTAGTGTCGATAAGCTATCCGCGAGTCTTGGTGGAGCAACCAATCGACGTAGCCCGAAGCGCGATATTGAACGTTGAACTGTAACGTCCGAAAGACGTTGGTGAAGAGAGCCCGGCACTCGTCGGTCTGATGCGCATCCATCGGATGGATCGCCTTGATGTTGGGCGATAGGATATCGGCCAGCCCTAGTGTAAATGTGAGCTTTCGTTGCCGAGCCTCGGGACCCTCGGCCGTGTGCACCGGGTCGAAGCTCTCCCAATGGGGAAGCGTCCGGCTATCCGGATCCTGGGCAAGCAACCGATGAAGAAAAGTCGTCCCGCTTCGAAAGAGCCCCAAGACGAAAACAGGCGGCGGAAGCTCGACGCCCTCCACGGCTGGATTCTCGCGGAAGGCTTTTTCTACGCGAAGGTGCGTCGTCGCCATACGCGTGCAGTCGATCCGTGCGGCGATTTTGCCGATGAAGTTGAGGGCGGCGTCCTGATTCAACGACTCGACGAGCGCTCGAAGCGCCGTCTGCGTGTCCGGGGTAGGGTCACCGGCGTCGGGTTGCCGTCGCTGCGCGATTTCCCAGTACCCGTCGGCGTCGGGTCGTCCGAATGGCTCCCACCGTCCGCCAATTCGGTTCGCTGCGCGTACCCAGCGGGCATGCGACTCGCACGCCTGCGTGAACTGGGGAACGCAGATCTCCGGTGTTTTCCGAGCTTGAATCGAAGCGCCAAGCTCGAGATCGAGAGCCACTGGAGGGGGCGGATACGTCGATTGCCGGCCCATGAGGTACCGCTACAAAACCATGATCGAGGCGCCGGACGTAGTTTTCGGCAGGAAATGACCCGGAAATCGGTGTCGTGACAGCTCGAGGAATCGCCAACCCCCTCTTTGAGCCCTGTGCCGGCTTCCCCGTTCAATGAAGCTTTTCCAAATGCGCCTTCAACAGCTGAGCATGGTTGTGAGCTACGGCTTTCGATGCATAGAGGAACGTCGCCTTTCGTAGACCGATCTGCTTTCGGAGCTCGATCGCGGCGTCCTTGTGCGCCAATAGCTCGCGGTGATACCGCTTCTTGAACTCCGTCCAGGTTCCGGCATCGCTATGAAACCAGCGGCGAAGCTCGGTCGAAGGTGCGAGGTCTTTGACCCATAGATCGATCTCGGCATCTTCTTTAGAAAGCCCGCGCGGCCAAAGGCGATCGACCAGAACACGAAGTCCGTCTCCGCGCTCGACTGGATCGTAAACGCGCTTGATCTGCACGTTCATCGCTGCGCCCTAGGCCCACGCAACGGCGATCATTCGGGGCCCGAGAAAAGGCAACCGCCCGTGGCCGGTGGAGTCGTTGTCGATCGCGAGGACGTCCCCGTTCTTCCAAGGTGTGATCACCAGGTTCTTCCAGATCGCATCCCGAACGGCTTCCATGTCCGAGTCTGGAATGATGGTCCCGTCCCCATAAGTACAATGCATGGGCAGGTCGTCGGAGTTCCTGAGGCGCCGCTGGGCCACGGTATAAGTCTTCCCAGCGATCCAGGCGAGAAAGCTTCGCAGCGAGGGCCTCAGGAGAAAGATTCGGCGAAGCTCTCCGTCCCCATTCGAAGTGTGAAAGACAGCAGCGTGATTGAACCAGACCATCTCGCCGGTCCTCGGGTGGGCTTTGGCTGCGGGCTGAAAGCTGAGCAGCTTGAGTGAGTTGTCTTCGCCCCAAATCGGCGTGAAGTTCTCTCTCGCACACTTCTCCTCGACGATCGCGTGGTCAGTCGTTTGAAACATGTCGGCCCACGGTTTGAGCTGCGTGAGGTCCCATGGCCTTTGTTTACCCGGCGCCCGATAGTTTCGCACGATCCGAATGCCTCGCCTCTCGAAGCGTTCCCTCACTTCGGGGTCGAGATCTTTGTAGACATTCCGCATGTCGACCAAGGGCGTCTCGCCACTCCCCGCGGCGGGCTCGGACTTGCACCAAAAGAATACGCTTCGCGGAGGATGGGCGACGAAGCTCATCTCGTTGTGCTCTGGGATCGGGAACAAGCTTGGGATCTCGCTCGCCGTAAAGACGTAATCGGTGAGGGCATTGCGTGGCGAGAGCCCGAGGTACTCGCTCTGAAGGCCGTCATCGATCGCGCGCGCGATGCGTTCGAAGTCGTTCGCCTCGGTGACGTCGAAGCCTCGAAAAAGGATCGCCCCATGTCGAGTGAGCTGGTCGCGGACGTAGTCCGCTTGGCCGGTGAGCCAGGATATCAGCCCCTCGACGCCGGGATTGCCATCGGCATGAATCACCCTTGGGAGCTCGCCTTGGGATCGGTAGGTGCTCGGCTGGGTCGGCCCCGTCGCCGGTTCGGCCATTTCCATTTTCATTGCGGTTCGGCCATCTTACCCATCAAACGGGCCAGTGAAACCCTCTTGTTTTGACCGCGCATCCAAACACCACCAAATACGGGGTGCAGGGAGGTGCGGCATTTGCGCATGCGGCCTTGGGTGTAAGCTCTCATTGGGTGTCTAGGAATCCCCCGACTTACGATCGCCTTCTTCGAGAGCTCACCGCGGTCTACCAAGGGCGGCTGAAGCCACCTGTCGCAGAGTTCCAGATTCCGACGAAGTCCTACACTAACGAGGCGCTTTTCGAAGCGGAACAGCGACTACTGCGTCGGCTTCCCATCGTGGTGGCGCACGTCTCGCAGCTCGCGGCGCCAGGGGCCTGCCTGGTACACGATGCGCTAGGCACGCCACTCATGATCCTACGCAACCGCGAGGGCAAGCTCCACGCGATGTTCAATGTCTGTCGCCATCGCGGAACGCGGCTGCTCGAAGACGAAGGGTTCTGCGAAGTCCGAAAGGGCTTCCATTGCCGCTATCACGGCTGGACCTACGACATCGACGGCAAGCTGGTGAACGTCCCTAAACAAGAGCTCTTCCCCTCGCTAAAGAAGGAAGCGCACAATCTCGTCTCGGTGCCAGTCCAAGAGAGGTTTGGCTTCGTTTGGGTCGTGGCCACTCCTGGCGACGACTACGACTTCGACTCCTTCCTCGATCCGCTCGAAGCCGACCTGGCACCACTGGAGCTCGAGAACCACGTCGTGTTCCGGCGCGGCACTGCGACCAGGCGCACCAACTGGAAGATCGTGATGGAAGCCTTCCTCGATGGCTACCATGTCCGCCACCTCCACAAGAGCACGGTCGGCCCGTACTTCCAAGACCACCAGAGCTTCACCGAAGCTGCTGGTCCGCACGTGCGCTCTATCGTAGGCCGAAGCGGCTTTGCCGAAGCCATCAAGAACGACGCGACCGAAAACATCCGTGACATCGCGACACCGACCTATGTGTTCTTCCCCAACACGATCTTCGTCGTGCAGCCAGATTTCGTCAGCAGAGCAACTGTCTATCCGCTGTCGATCGACGAGATTTACTGGGAGCACGATCTGATCATTCCCGAGGCTCCAGGAACCGAAAAGGCGCTGGCACACTGGGAGCTCAACTACGAGCTCATCCAAAACGGCGTGTTCGACAAAGAGGATCTCTGGGTCTGCGAGCAGATCCAAAAAGGCATAGGGAGCGGAGCCAACGAGTTTCTGACCTGTGGCACCGAGGAAGCGCCGATCTATTGGTGGCACGAAGAGCTGTCCAAGCGTCTCCGGGCCACGTAGAAAGTCGTCGCTGCGCTACACGGACTAAGGCAACACACAGGCGGGAAGACAGCCGAGCGGTCCACTGCCGTTGTTGACGCCGTCATCGCAACCCTCGGTTCCTTGGATCAAGGCATCACCGCAGCTCTGGATCGTGAAGCAGAACCAACACAGCCCCTCGCCACCGGTATTGATGCCGTCGTCACAGATCTCCGGAGCCACGGGCGTGCTGTCGCCACAGGTCGCCGGTCCGATGATACAGCCTGGGAAACATCCGAGTGGACCGGTGCCGCCTATGTCGTTGACGCCGTCGTCGCATCGCTCGGTGCCTTCGATCACGGCGTCGCCACAGCTCTGAATGAAAGCGCAGGCCACGCACTGCCCATCACCGCCGTCGTTGAAGCCATCATCGCACGCTTCGGTGCCGTCTGCGGTTCCATCGCCGCACACTTGCAGCTTGTTGCAGCCGGCCAGACATTCGCCGGGTCCGCCGTCGTTGGTACCGTCGTCGCAAACCTCGGTGCCTTCAGCGATCGCGTTGCCGCAGTTCTGAATGCCGAGACAACCGGGCAAGCATTCTCCCTGACCACCATCATTGAGCCCGTCGTCGCAGATCTCGGTGCCCTCGACCGCGCCATCACCACAGACCTGGACCAGGCTGCAGCCGAAGCACTCGTTGTCGCCACCGTCGTTGACCCCGTCGTCGCAGACCTCACTGCCCTCGACCGTTCCGTTACCGCACGCGGCAGGCGGGTTGCAGCCCGGGAGGCACTGGCGTGGACCCGTGCCATCGTTGACGCCGTCATCGCAAAGCTCGGTGCCCTCGGTGACGTTGTCGCCACAGAACTGAACCTTCAGACACCCACCGAGGCACTCGCCCTCGCCGCCGTCGTTGGTGCCGTCGTCGCAGACCTCGGTGCCATTCGGCACGCCATCGCCACAAACTTGAATTCCCACGCAGCCGGCCACGCACTGACCTGGGCCACCGTCGTTGACGCCATCGTCACAAACCTCGGTCCCTTGGACCAGCGTGTCACCACAGGTCTGCACGCCGGTGCAACCGGGCAGGCACTCGTTGTTGCCGCCGTCGTTGACCCCGTCGTCGCAAACCTCGGGGGGTTCGGGGATGCCGTCACCACAGCTCGCAGGCGCCGTGCACCCAGGCAAGCAGTTGAGCGGCCCGGTCCCGTTGTTCACGCCGTCGTCGCAGGCCTCGGTGCCGTTGGTGACCGCGTCACCGCAGCTCTGAATGGCGAAGCATCCGGAGACACACTCACCCTCGCCGCCGTCATTGACCCCATCGTCGCAGGCTTCGGTGCCGTTGGTCACGGTGTCACCACAGTTTTGAAGGCCGCCACAGCCGCCAAGGCACTCGCCCTCGCCGCCGTCATTGGTGCCGTCGTCACAGACCTCTAGGCCCTCGACCACGCTGTCGCCGCACACCGACGGCGGCTGGCAACCCGCAAGGCAGAGCAACGGTCCGGTGCCGTCGTTCACACCGTCGTCACAGGCCTCGGTGCCCTCGGTGACCGCGTTACCGCAGGTCTGAATGACCGTGCATGCGAAGCATTCGAGATCGCCGCCGTCGTTGATACCGTCATCGCAGACCTCAGGCGGCTCCGTGACACTGTCGCCGCAGTTTGCTGGTGGGGCGCAACCCGGGAGACAGAGGCCGGGCCCGGTGCCGTTGTTCACGCCGTCATCGCAGGCTTCGGTGCCCTCGGTGACCGCATCACCGCAGACCTGGACCCTCGTGCAACCAGCCAGACACTCGTTGTCACCGCCGTCATTGGTGCCGTCGTCGCACACCTCGGTCCCATTGGCCACGCCGTCGCCGCAGTTCTGGAGGCTCAGACATCCGGCCACGCACTCTCCGGCGCCGCCGTCATTGAAGCCATCATCGCAGAATTCCGTGCCCTGCGTGATGTTGTCGCCACAGCTCTGAAGACCAGTGCAGCCCGGGAGACACTCGCCTTCGCCGCCGTCGTTGACGCCGTCGTCGCAGACCTCCGGAACTTCGGGAATCCCATTGCCGCAGTTTGCCGCGGCGGTGCAGCCAGCGAGACAACCGAGCGGACCGGTGCCGTCGTTGACACCGTCATCGCACTGCTCCGTACCTTCGGTGATCGCATCACCGCAGCTCTGAATCACGGTGCAGCCGAGGCACTCGCCCTCACCGCCGTCATTGGTGCCGTCGTCGCATAGCTCAGTGCCCTCAACCGTGTTGTCACCGCAGGCCTGAATTGTGAGGCAGCCCGGCGCGCACTGACCCTGACCGCCGTCGTTGGTGCCGTCATCGCACACCTCGGTTCCCTCAGCGACGCTGTCCCCACAGCTCTGGAGCTTCGCGCAGCCGGGCAGGCACTCGCCTTCATCACCATTGTTGATGCCGTCATCGCAGAGCTCCGGCGGCTCGGCCACGCCATCTCCACACGCCGCTGGCGAAAGGCAGCCCGGCAGGCAACCAAGGAGGCCCGTGCCATCATTCGTGCCATCGTCGCACTGCTCGGTCCCCTCGGTGACCGCGTCGCCGCAGCTCTGGATCTTCTGGCAGGTCGGAAGGCATTCGCCCTCACCGCCGTCGTTGGTGCCGTCATCGCAGAGCTCGGTGCCCTCAATGACGTTGTCGCCGCAGGTCTGAATCGTGAGACAGCCCGGCGCGCATTGTCCCTGACCGCCGTCATTCACCCCATCGTCGCAAAGCTCGGTGCCTTGCGTGAGGCTATCGCCACAGCTCTGAAGGCCGGTACAGCCAGGCAAGCACTCGGCTTCGCCACCGTCGTTGACGCCATCGTCGCAGACCTCCGGCACCTCGACCACGCCGTTGCCGCACGCTGCGGGCGAAGTGCAGCCGGGGAGACAGCCGAGGAGGCCCGTGCCATCGTTGGTGCCGTCGTCGCATTGCTCGGTCCCTTCGGTCACCGCGTCGCCACAGCTCTGGATCTTCTGGCAGGTCGGAAGGCATTCGCCCTCACCGCCGTCGTTGGTGCCGTCATCGCAGAGCTCGGTGCCCTCGATGACGCCGTCGCCGCAGGTCTGTATCGTGAGACAGCCTGGCGCGCATTGTCCCTGACCGCCGTCGTTCACCCCATCGTCGCAAAGCTCGGTGCCCTCCGCGATGCTGTCGCCGCAGAACTGGAGCTTCGCGCAGCCCGGAAGGCACTGACCCTCATCGCCATTGTTGACGCCGTCATCGCAGAGCTCGGGCGGTTCGACCACGCCGTCGCCGCAAGAGGCCGGCGAAAGGCAGCCTGGGAGGCAACCGAGGAGGCCCGTGCCATCGTTGGTGCCGTCGTCGCACTGCTCGGTCCCCTCGGTCACCGCGTCACCGCAGCTCTGGATGCCGAAACACGTGGCAAGGCACTCGCCCTCGCCGCCGTCGTTGATGCCATCATCACAGACCTCGGTACCCTCGATGACACCGTCGCCGCAAGTCTGTATCGAGAGACACCCTGGCGCGCACTGGCCTGGATCCCCGTTGTTGACGCCATCGTCGCAGAGCTCGGTGCCCTCCGCGATGCTGTCGCCGCAGAACTGGAGCTTCGCGCAGCCCGGAAGGCACTGACCCTCATCGCCGTTGTTGACGCCGTCATCGCAGAGCTCGGGCGGTTCGACCACGCCGTCGCCGCAAGAAGCCGGCGCCAGGCAACCAGCGAGGCAGCCCAATGGGCCGACACCGTTGTTGACGCCGTCGTCGCACTGCTCGGTCCCCTCGGTCACCGCGTCGCCACAGCTCTGAAGCTTCTGACAGGTCGCGAGGCACTCGCCTTCGCCTCCGTCGTTGATGCCGTCGTCGCAGACCTCGGTGCCCTCAACCACCGCATCGCCGCAGGTCTGGATCGTGAGACACCCTGGCGCGCACTGACCCTGCCCGCCGTCGTTGACCCCATCGTCGCAAAGCTCGGTGCCTTGGGTGAGGCTATCGCCGCACGATTGGATCCCGACGCAACCGGCCAGGCACTCGCCTTCGCCTCCGTCGTTGAAACCGTCGTCACAGATTTCGGGGGCTTCGACCACACCGTCGCCGCAGGCTGCCGGCGCGAGACAACCCGGGAGACAACCGAGGAGACCCGTGCCGTCGTTGACGCCGTCGTCGCACTGCTCGGTACCCTCGGTAACCGCATCGCCGCAGGTCTGGATCGTGAAGCAACCCGGCGCACACTCGCCTTCGCCACCGTCGTTGAAGCCGTCATCGCAGAGCTCGGTGCCCTCGGCGACGCCGTCGCCGCAGGTCTGAATCGTGAGACACCCTGGCGCGCATTGGCCTGGGTCCCCGTTGTTGACGCCGTCGTCGCAGAGCTCGGTGCCTTGGCGCAGATTGTCGCCGCAGACCTGGATGCCGACGCAGTTGGCGAGGCACTCGCCTTCGCCGCCATCGTTGGTGCCATCGTCACAAACCTCCGGCACCTCGACCACGCCGTTGCCGCAAGCGGCCGGTGACAAACATCCCGCCAAACAGCCGAGCGGACCGAGGCCATTGTTGACCCCGTCGTCACACTCTTCGGTGCCTTCAGTGACCGCGTCACCGCAAGTCTGAATCGTCACACAACCCGGCGCGCACTCGCCCTCGCCACCGTCATTGAGGCCGTCGTCGCAAAGCTCTTTGCCCTCGGCAACTCCGTCGCCACAGGTTTCGAAGGTCAGGCAACCTGGGGCACACTGGCCTGGGTCACCATCGTTGACGCCGTCGTCACAAAGCTCGGTGCCTTGGCGGAGGTTGTCGCCGCAGCTCTGGATGCCGATGCAGCCGGAGAGACACTCGCCTTCGCCACCGTCGTTGAAACCGTCGTCGCAGGCTTCGGGAACCTCGATCGTGCCGTTGCCACAGCTCGCAGGCGCTAGACAGCCTGCCAGACAACCGAGGGGACCGAGGCCGTTGTTGAGGCCGTCGTCGCATTCCTCGGTGCCTTCGGTGACCGCGTCGCCGCAGGTCTGAATCGAAGTACAACCCGGCGCGCACTGGCCCTCGCCGCCATCGTTGAAGCTGTCGTCGCAAAGCTCCGTGCCTTCGACCACGCCGTCGCCGCAATTCTGGAACGTGAGGCAGCCCGGGGCACATTGTCCGGGATCACCATTGTTGACCCCGTCGTCGCAAAGCTCCGTGCCCTCGGTGACGTTGTCGCCGCAGCTCTGCACGTCGAAGCACCCTGGAAGACACTGACCTTCGTCACCATTGTTCACAGCGTCGTCGCAGAACTCGGTGCCGTTGGTGATGCCGTCACCGCACACCTGAATGGCAAGGCAGCCGGCGGTGCACTGACCGGAACCGCCGTCGTTGACGCCGTCGTCGCAGACCTCGGTGCCCTGGGTCAAACTGTCGCCACAGCTCTGGACGAGCAAGCACCCGAGGCACTCGCCTTCGCCACCGTCGTTGACGCCGTCGTCACAGATCTCGGGAACCTCCACGGTGCCGTTGCCGCAGCTCGCGGGAGAGAGACAACCGGGCAGACACCCGAGTGGACCCGTGCCGTTGTTGACGCCGTCGTCGCACTCTTCGGTGCCCTGGGTCAAGACGTCGCCGCAGACCTGGAAGCCGACGCAATTGGCGAGGCACTCTCCCTCACCGCCATCGTTGAACCCGTCATCGCAGAACTCGGTGCCCTCGCTGATCCCGTCGCCGCATGTCTGGACACTCGTGCAAGTCAGGCATTCGAGCTCGCCGCCGTTGTTGACCCCGTCGTCACAAACCTCGGGCGGCTCGGTGATGCCATCGCCACAGCTCGCGGGGAACAAACAACCTGGAAGACAACCAAGCGTACCAACGCCATCGTTCTGCCCGTCGTCGCACTCTTCGGTGCCATCGGTGACCGCGTCGCCGCAAAGCTGGAGCTTGAGGCACCCGGGAAGACATTCGTCCTCGCCACCATTGTTCTGACCGTCGTCGCAGACCTCGGTGCCGTCGGTGATGGCGTCACCACAGGCCTGAACCTTCAAACACCCAGGAAGGCACTCGCCCTCGCCACCGTCGTTGGTGCCATCGTCACACACCTCTTGGCGCTCGGCCACGCCGTCGCCGCACAAGGGGCTTGGAAGGCAGGTGACCAAGAATTGCCTGTCCTGGTCGCAAGCCACGTCGGTGTCGCTGACGTTGAGCAAGATCACATCGGTGCCCACCGAAGTGCAGGTATAGGTCGTCACTGCTGCGCTCGGGGCGGCGATCGAACCGAGGGGCGCGCTCCAGTTGATCTGAAGAGGAGCGGTGCCGTCCGGATCGGTCGCCACGACGCTGAGATCGATCGTGTCGCCGAGGAACGCGCTTGCGCCGACGTCGACATCCTCGATGACCGGACAATAGTTGAGCTGGAACGTGATGTTGACCCCGATGTCGCCTTCCGGAGGATTGTTCACGCTCGTCGAGCAGGTGAGAATCATGGCCAGGAGAGTCGTCTCGCCCTCGAGGATGTCGAAGTTCGCCGACCCGTCGCAGAAGCGCTCGCCTGTATCCCGGTAGACGCCCAACGACAGAGTGTAGTTGGTGGCGGCTGGAAGGGATGTGAGACTGAAGGTTGTCGTATCGCTGGTGACCTCGAGGTTACCAACGATGAAGTCGGGCAACTCGGTCGGATGCGAGATGATGTATTCGAGCCGATCCGCGCCAATTTCTTCGGCGGACAACTCCACCGTGACACGGACGGAGGTCTGCTGTTGCTCCCCCCCTTCGGCGCACGCGCTAAGCACGAATGTTAAAGCGACCAAAGCTATGAAGCGTGGACCCATAGACGAACCGACACAGATAACGGGCAATACCAGAGCGGGTACTCAGGCAAACGGGGACCCCGTTTATCGCAGCAACCGGGGGGTTTTGCCAAGCGCAAAGTCGTCGCAACAGACGACTCTTTGCCCAGTTCAAAGATGTGCGATCTTTCTACAGGTACAGCCAACCACTTTCCCTTACACGCGCGTCGCCGGGAAACGAGGTTCACCAACGGTGGGATTGTGACCCACATCACACGTGGTGGAAATCACGCTACAGCCTGAATGCTTTGTTTTGGTGGCTTGACCGAAGTGGGGAACACCGACCAAGGTTTCGTGCAGGCGCTGGTTCCATGCGCCGACTGGCCATTTTTGGACATCCTACGGAGTTACGGATCGTGAAGTGTAGTGAGCTTTGTTTGGTGGCGGCTCTCGGCGCCATTGCTGCTTGTGGAGGGGCCAATGCGGGCCCTCTGATCCCAGCCGGAGAAGGCGGTGCGGGAGGCGCACCTCCGACCGGACAGGGCGTCTTTCGTTTGAATTGTGAGTTCGAGACAGAGGAGCTCAACCTCCCGATCGAGCTGTTCATCGAGATCGAGCTGTTCATCGAGCTCATGGAACCGTTCTCCCGGACGGACTCTACCGAAGCCACGTTTTCAGCGAGCGTGACACTTGATAAAGAATCTGTCGCGTCGCTGATCGAGGCGCTGATCGACGCTGGCTTGCCCACCGTGATCGACATCGTATCCGCGTCGGTGACTACAAATGTGACCGGCGCAACCCCCGCGACGATGACGGCATCCCTTGGCGGAACTCCGATCAGGTTCGACCTCCAGGCAGACCCCGACGACGACGGGTTGCCCGGACCTCATCGATTCGACTTCGACCCTGTGACGGTTACGGCCAACGCGACATCCGAAGCCACAGAGGTCTTCTTTGGGCTCGACTTTGGCGGGATCTCGCTCTCCCTGGGCAACTTCAACGTCCCCGCGAACTGCGACGATTCCTCGCTGGGTGGGGTCGCGCTGAGGTTCCCGGTCGGACGCTGACTAAACGTTCGATCGACGCAGTACGCGAACGGTCCCTGCGGGCTGTCGACGATCCCCGGCCAACCTTCGGGGAGCGGGCGCAGAGAGGCAGCAACGACGGAGTCCGTGATTGACCAGACGGCGGCGGGTCGCTCGTCGACGTTGACGCGCAGATCCCATTTGCGTGGGTCGTAGCGGTACAAGCCGATCAGACCAACCGCGATCGTGAGGATCGCCGCCAATGCAGCGAGTCGCCTCGAGACCGCGGTCGGGGCGACCAAGCCAAACAGGACAAAACACGAAGCCCACGTCGGGATCGCGGCAAGACGGGGACCAAACGCGACGCCTCCCCACCACTTGTAGAACGCGGCGTAGACCACGAGCTGCACGAGGAGCGCAGCCGAGAGGAATTTAGCTCGATTCGTGGAGCGGGCCCCGGCAACGACCGCGACGATCACGATCGGAGCGAACACCAGGAGACCCCGGTTCGGGCTCACGAAGAGCGCCGCGAAGGCCAGGCCCAAATCCCCTAGGTCGGAGTGAAACAACCCCTCGCTCCCGGCGTGCGTGATCGATTGGCCGACGGGCCACGGCGTTCCGAACTGTCGAAGGTTCCAGACGACAAACATGCCACACACGATCGCCCCCAAGGCGACTGCTGCCGCAACCCCAACTGGCTGGCGCCTTCGGAGCAAGGCCCGACCACAAAGCGCAAAGCCCGCGATCGCGAGAATGCCGTCCGCGGGACGCAGCAAGCCGGCACTTAGAGAAAGAGCCGCCCCGGCGGCAAGCCAGAGGACGCTGGTCGACTCCTTCGTGCCGCGCGCAAGCGCCAGCCAAGACGCGGTGAATGCCACACAGGCGACGGTTTGTTGCCAGAGGGCCTGACCGAGGAGACCAGCCCCGCCGAATGAAAGCGCGGCCGTCGCTGCCCCAGCCAGCGCAATGAGAGGAGGGGCTCGTTGCGCGATCGCCAAGAACAGAAAAAGGCTCGCAAGCGCCACCGCAAGCGCGGCCGACCTTCGCGCGCGCCGCGCCAAAGTCGCGTCATCGACCACCGACCCGGAATCGAGGGGAAGAGAGGTCAGGGCGCCCCACACGGCCGGTCCGGGGCCCCAGGTCGAAACGAGGCGACTGCGGTCGGCGGTGACGACGGCGTAGTAAGGGCGCTTTCCGGCCAGCACCTGATCTCGAAGCCAGCCGGCGCCCGCAAGGTCGAAGGAGCGTTCGCATTGGAGCACGTGCATGCCGACCTTTGCCGGAACCGTATCGCCCCCTTGGGGTCGAAGCGGCGCCGTGAGCGCAAGGCCGAACGGGAGGGCAAAGCTCAGGAACGCCAAGCCGATGGTGGCTCGAAGCCCTGTGGCGGCCCTAGTCATCGCGGAGCCGATCGCCGCGCTCGATCGACCTGATCAACCAGATTCGGCCGAAGTTCGAGAGCTTGCTCGAACGCCGCTTCGCTTGCCGGGTCGTCACCACGGCGCAGCTCGCAGAGTCCGAGGTTGAAGTGATTGTCGGCGTTGAACGGCTCGAGCGCACGAGCTTCTGCGAACGCAGCGCATGCCTCTTCGACTTCACCCGCCTCGAGCGCGACGATCCCGCGCGCGCGTTGGTTGTGTGCCGAGCGGGGCTGATATTCGCACGCTTTGCGAACTTGCTCGAGACCATCTCGGATCTCACCGCGTCTGGCGAGTAAGAGCCCGAGGTTGGCGTAGGCCTTATGCGCCTCGGGCCGACTCGCAGCCACGCGCAGCCAGCGGATCGCTTCATCGATACGGCCTTGCTTCTGCAAAATGAGGGCACGTCGATGGTAGAGCCGCCAACGGTCCGTGGCGTTGGCGGAGCGCTCGAGCCCTTGCGCGACGTGCGCTTCTGCCTGATCGTATTCGCCTTCCTCTTCGGCTTGTGACGCAAGTCGGTGCCATGATTCGACGTGGGACGGATGCACAGAGACCGCATGCAAGCGAAGGGCGCGCGATGATTCCCAATGGCCGAGCTGAGTGACGCTCCAGACCGTGCTCGCCACCAACCAACTCAAACCGACGACCCACGCGCTACGCCGGGGAAGCCGGACCACGCCAAGCCCCAAGACGAGCAGCAAACCCCAACTCCCAACGAGCAGATAGCGGTCGGCAAGGAGGTTTTGAAGGGGAAAGACGATGTGACTCACGGGAGCAAGAAAAAGCAACCACCAGCCGAGCCCGAAGTTGGCTGCGTTTCGCCGAGAGCTCTGAAAGACTGCGCAGACCGTCAAGAATGAAAAGACCAGCAAACCAAGCAACCCGAGGCCCAGGAGCCCAAAATTCGTAAAGTCGGGGCCCACCGGGTAGGCGATCGAATACGGACCGCCGAGCATCATCAGTAAGAGGTACTTACCGTGCACGGTGCACGAGAGGGCGAGCGTCTCAAGAAACCCCCCACCGTGATAGGGCTGCACCATGCCGACTGACTGCCCGGCCACATAGATCGGCACGAATACGAGAGCGCCGATGCCCAATGCGCTCGATCCGAGCGTCCAACGACGTCGCGGCACGGCATCCGCGGACCATAGTGCGCACATTGCCAGGGCCCCAGCGCCGGCGAGCATGTGGCCCTTGGCAAGCGCCGAAGCGGCTAAGAGGACCAGACAGCCGACGAGCCGCGCGACGCCGCCCACACGAAGGTAGCGAACCCCGAGGCAGGCTGCGCCAAAGAAAAGCAAGGCTCCGAGGACGCCCTTGCGCTCGGAAAGCCAGGCCACCGCCTCGACGTGGACGGGGTGAAGAGCAAACGCCGCACCGACCCACCACGCTAGGCCTCGGTTCTCCAACAACCGGAGCACGAGCGTTGCGGCCAGCGCACAGACGCCGGCGTAGAGAAGCACTTGGGTCAGGTGATGCCCGGCGAACCGATCGCCCCAAATCGCGAAGTCGAACATCACGGACAGGTCGCGCACCGGAAGATACTCTGCACCGAGTTGGAGCCGCTGCTCGACGGAAAGATCGAAGAAGACGCGACGAATGCCATCCCAGGTGAGACGGTGCAGGAGGGCATTGTCCCGGATGAGCCAGGGGTCGTCGTAGCGAATCAACCCGTAACGCGCGGTCGGAAGATAGAGAAGCGCCCCCAACACCCCGACCCAGGCAGGGTGCAAACGACCTGCGATCGCCCAAACCTTCGAATCCCCCGATCCGTCGAGCATCCCCACGGCTATCCATGTACCGCAGTGCGCGCAGATTCTCTATTACTCTTGGCCCCGAGCCGGACTCATTGTAGGGTCGCGCGAAGCTAAGGGGGACGATGGGGGGCAAAGATGGAGCAACGTGGGCTTTGCTCACAGTAGTGTTGGCCACGTCGAGTGCGGTCGCGCAGGACTACTCGTACCCGACCCCTCCCCCTCAGCGTCAGCCCTACAGCACAGAGCCCGCATATCCCTCCCCACCGTCCGAGAAAACGAGCTCGCACCGTGGCTTCCAAGGTGGCTTCAACATCGGCGTACCCATCTGGCTCGATGTCGATAGAGATGTCGTTCGGCCAGGTGCCGACCTTCACTTCTTTGGTGGATACGACATCGGGTACGCGGTGTTCGGGCTGGACCTCGGCGCCATGTGGACACCCCTCGATTTGAACGAGATCACCGGCCTGCCAACCGGGGTCAGTCCAGGGCGCAGTCCGGTCACACGCCTTTACTTCGCCCCGGAAGTTCGGGTGCAGGTCCCCAACAAGAGCCCTATTCTTCCCTACGTCGGCATGACCTTCGACGTCAACTGGTGGCGCTTTCGCGAAACTGCGATCGGATGCAATTTTTGGTACTGCACACAGGTTGCCGTCTTTCGCTTCACGCCCGGCTTCACGGCGAAGGCAGGGGTCGCGTTTCGCGTGAAGCAGGGCGTCCACATCGATCTCGGCGTGAAGTACTCTTTGTCTGGCCCTGGTGATTTTTTTGTCCGAAGAGAACAGTGGGCAACCCCGTATCTCGGCGTTTTGGTCCGGTGAGCGCTCAGGAGACGACCCGATGAAAAGACCGACTGAGATTGTGTTGTTGACCCTACTCGCGTTGGTGCTTGGGCTGACTGGGTGTAAGAAGGGGAAGGAAGTCGAAACCGCGGCCGACGCAGAACCGGGTCGCCCTCTCTCTCCTTCGGGCACGATGAGCCTGACGGGGAACTACTCTCAAGTAGGCGCCATCGGGACATTCCAAGATTGTACGACCCGAGAGCAATGGCGGGTGGCACATGAAGGCGACAATGAGGCGCTCGAGAAGGCGTACCTCGACTCCAACGTGCCACTCGGGTCTCCGTTACTGGTAATCGTCGAAGGGGGGATCGATCTGCGGCCAAGCCTCGATGAACGTGGTCAGGAGACGGTGTTGATCGTGGCGCGATTCGTAGCGACCCGACCTGGCGAGGCCTGTCCGCATTAGGCGACCATCCTGCGGAAAACGCGGGCGTAACCCTTTTCGATGCAGGCGCCGTCGAGCATGCCGCGCTCCTCAAGCATCCGATGGAAGCGTTCGAGCTTGTACTGCGGGATCGTGATGACCAGATGGTGCTCCAAGTGGAAGCCAACGTTGTGTGGAGCAATGAAGAGTCGCTCCCACCAGCGGGTCAGAGTCGTGCGGGTGTTTCCGAATGGATCGCCAGGGTCTGGTGTCGGCACGAGGGCGTGCTCGGCCATCGAACGCAGTCGAACCACCAATTTACCGGTGGTCATCCAAGCGCCAAACCACAGTAGATACAACATCGGGTGACCGAGTACCCACAGCAAACCAAAGAAGATGGCATTGGTGACGAGAGTGCCGATCACCGTTTTGATCATCCGCTCGCGGTTGAGGCGAAGGGGAAGTGTCCCCTTGTTGACCTGTTCGCGGCGAATCACTTTGTAGGCGACATAGCTCGTTCCGATCAGCTGCTTCAAGCCCGTGAGTCCCAGCAAGTCGCGAAGCACTTTTCGAGTCATGCTCATCTTCGAGACCGGAAAACCTTCCGCGAGGATGCGGTCGGGATCGGTATCGCCCCACGTCTTTCCGTGATGGTCGAGATGGTGCGAACGGTACATGTCGGCGCAGAGGTAGATCGGGTAAGCGGCGAGCCAGTTACCGACCCAGTCATTGAGCTTTCGGTTGTTGAAGAGAGTCCGGTGTGCAGCCTCGTGCATCACGATGGCCAAGCCGAGCTGTCGGCCCCCGATCACGATGAGCGCGAAAACGACCGTAACGACGTTCGGATAGAAGGCGACCAAGGTCATGACGGTCGCGATCATCCCGTAGTCGGTGATCAACATCCGCCAACCTTGCCAGTCACTGTGCCGACGAAGCTCGGCGACCTCTTCGTCGGTGAACACCTTCCGCCAGTCTGTAGTCGAGCTGCTCATGCTGTTTCGTCTCGTGCGACATACAGATATCGTCGTCTGCTATGCCTTCTTCGCGAGCTTGGCCCACGAATCTTTGAGTTGGATCGTCCGGTTGTAGACCGGCCGTTCGAGTGTACTGTCAGGATCGACGACGAAATAGCCGAGACGCTCGAACTGCACTCGCTCTTCGGGTGCCCGCACCGCAAGGCCTGGCTCGAGCTTCGCGTCGTCGATGACTTCGAGTGACGTCGGGTTGATGCGTTTGGTGAAATCCGCGTCGTGTGCATCATCGAGAGGATTTTCTTCGTTGAAAAGCCGGTCATAGAGGCGCACCTCCCCGTCGACGGCATGGGCGGCGCTCACCCAGTGTATCGTCCCGCGCACTTTTCGCCCATCGGCGGCGTTTCCGCCTTTCGAAGCCGGATCCCACGTGCACCGGAGCTCGACGATATCGCCCGCGTCGTTCTTGACCACTCGATTACAAACCACCAAGGCCGCGTAGCGCAGGCGGACTTCCTTTCCTGGTGCGAGTCGAAACCATTTCTTCATCGGCTGTTCCATGAAGTCGTCGCGCTCTATGTAGACCTTGCGAGTCAGATGAAGCTTTCGCGAGCCAAAGCTCGGGTCGCTGGGGTTGTATGGTGCATCGAGCTCGATCTCTTCGCCGTCCGGGAAGTTTTCGATCACGAGCTTGAGCGGGCGCAGAACGGCCATCGTTCGCGGGCTGGTCGCGTTCAAGTCCTCCCGAAGGGCATGCTCTAGAAGCCCGACGTCGACGATACCGTCCCGACGGGAAACCCCAATCCGTTCGGCAAAGCGCCGAAGAGCGGCCGGCGTGTAGCCGCGCCGTCGCATCCCCGCAATGGTTGGCATGCGAGGATCGTCCCAGCCGCTGACATGCCCCTGCTCGACGAGCCGCTTGAGCAATCTCTTGCTCATCACCGTGAAGGTCAGGTTCAGCCGCGCGAATTCGATCTGCCTCGGGATGGGATCGAAGTCGAAGTGTGACACGAACCATTGGTAGAGGGGATTGTGGTGAGCAAACTCCAAAGTGCAGATCGAATGGGTGATTCCTTCGAACGCATCGGACATCGGATGCGCATAGTCGTACATTGGATAGATACACCAATCGTCTCCGGTGCGGTGATGGCTCACCTTTCGAATTCGATACATCAGAGGATCGCGGAGGTTTACGTCTTTAGACGCCATGTCGATCTTGGCTCGAAGAACGTGCGCCCCCTCATCGAACTCTCCGCCGCGCATGCGCGAGAACAAGTCGAGATTCTCCTCGACGCTGCGCTCGCGGAATGGGCCGTTGACACCAGGCTTGTAGAAATCGCCCCGGCCCGCGCGGATTTCCTCGAGGCTCTGACTGTCGACATAGGCCAAGCCACGCCGAATTAGATCTACCGCGCACTCGTAGAGCCGTTCGAAGTAATCCGACGCGAAGTACTCGTGGCTGCCCCAGTCAAAGCCGAGCCAGCGGACGTCCTCACGGATCGACTCGACGTACTCGGTGTCTTCTGCTTCCGGATTGGTGTCATCGAAGCGCAAGTGGCAGCGCCCTCGATCCGAGATCTGGGCGGTCGTGAAGTTCAGGCAGATCGACTTGGCGTGACCGATGTGGAGATAGCCGTTGGGCTCTGGAGGGAAACGCGTCACGATGACGCCCCCGTACATCCCCTCTTGAGCTTCTCTCTTGACCAATTCGTGGATGAAGTTGGGCGCGTTTTCTTGGCTCGCCGCGTTGTCCTTCGGGGCCTTCATAGCGGTGGTGTAGCGCGTCTGGTGCAGGTATGCTCGCCCGACATGTCGGGGGACTACTACTGCGCCCACTGCGAGTATGAGTTCGTCGTCGGCGATGGAAGCGAGCAGCCACCGTGCCCGAAGTGCGGACAAACCGAGTCCGTTCGGTCGGTGGACACCTTCGGCTTGGTTAGGACCATCTGGCGTCAGTGGCTGGTGGCCTTCGTGATTCTTTTTCTCGCGGGAGTCGGCTTCATGCTGTACCAGTGGACACTCGGCAGCCCGTCCTAACCAGCTCCGAACGTTGCGTCGATGCCGTGCCTCAAGCTGCGCGGACGCTTGAGCTCTCCGTACCTAGTCGCACTGGGGCCCCTTCACGGAAACGCACCTTCATCGGCATACCTCGTTCCCCAGGGTTCAACGAGATCTCGGGAAGCATGTCGGGCACGAAGCCATCGAGAATATTGATCTCGACGTTTTGAAGCAGTGTCCCGAGGATGATCCGCATTTCCATCATGGCGAACTGCTTGCCGAGACACACGCGGGGCCCCGCGGCGAATGGCACGTATGCCCCCCTTGGGAGCGCGCGCTCGAACTCACGTGTCCAACGCTCAGGTCGAAAGCCTTCGGGGTCGTCGAAGTACTTTGCATTACGGCCAGTGGCCAAGGGACTGATCGCCAGGATGGAGCCCTTTGGAAAGAAGTAGCCTCCCAGACGCAAATCCTCGCCAGCCTCACGTCCGTAGATCCATACGGCCGGCATTCGCCGGAGAGATTCTTTGACGCACTTTTCGAGGTAGGGAAGCTTGGTGAGATCCTCGACAACGATCGGCTCGCCGTCGAGGGCTTGGTCGATCTCCTGTTGGGCCTTGGCAACCTTGTCGAGGTTGGTCGCCATGAGATACCAAGCCCAGGTCAAAGTGTGCGCCGTGGTCTCATGGCCGGCAAAGATCAGGGTCATCAGCTCGTCGCGAAGCTGTTTGTCCGACATACCACCCTCTTCGTCGGTGGCGAACACCATGTGCGACATGAGGTCGCCGCGGTCTCTCATGTCGCGGCGCCGTGCAGCGATGAGTCGGGCGATGACGCCATCCATGGCATCGAGTGCCTTGACCATGCGGCGGTTGCGCTTCGAGGGCCACCACCGCGGCACTGGAATCGGAGTTTGCGCGTGATCGATCAGCGCCTCGACGATGTGTTCCATTGCGTCGTGAACGGTCTTTGAATCGTGTGCGAGGTCCGTGTCGAACAGAGTCTTTGCCACGACTCGCAGAGTCAGCGCTACCATCTCTTTCCGAAAGTCGCGTTGTTCACCCTCTACCCACCCGCGGACCATGTCGCGTGTGTACTCGGCCATGGTGGGGGCGTAAGCATCGACTCGACGCTTGTGAAAGCCTGGCATGATCAACTTGTGCTGGCGCCTCCATGATTCGCCATCATTGGGGACCAAGCCGTTCCCGAGAAACGGCTTCCACATCTGCTTGACCACCTTGGGCTTGCGAATGTGCTTGGCGTGGGTGACGTTGATCGCGTTGATCACCTCGGGATCGCGGATGAAGTAGGACTGGCCCGTCAACACTCGGGTAACGAACACGTCACCGTATTTCTCGTGGGCCTCGAGGAGGAACTCGGCCGGATTCCGTTGAAAGTCGAAGGTTCCGCCCCAAAGCCAGTGCCCCTCGTGGCGCGGGATCGGTTTGGGAGGCATCGAATCCTCCATGCTTTCCAGGCCCTTGGTCATTATTTAACTAAGTGTAAACTTAGCTCGGGACCTCGAGCAAGCCCTAAGTTAACTATTTGTAACCTCCGGCGCGCCGGTGGCCAGAGCTAAACCTTGGCGCGTCGCAAGCGGAGTGAATTGGAGATCACCGACACCGAGCTGAAGCTCATCGCGGCTGCAGCGATCATCGGATTGAGAAGCAGGCCGAAGACTGGATAAAAGACGCCAGCGGCAATGGGAATCCCAAGTGCATTGTAGACGAAGGCGAAGAACAGATTCTGACGGATGTTCTTCATCGTGGCTGCGCTGAGCCTTCGGGCGCGCACGATGCCGCGAAGATCCCCTTTGACGAGAGTGACCCCGGCGCTTTCCATCGCGACGTCGGTGCCCGTGCCCATTGCGATTCCGACGTGTGCCTGAGCCAGAGCGGGAGCATCGTTGACGCCATCGCCCGCCATCGCCACGACGTGCCCCTCCTCTTGCATTTGCTTCACGACCTCTGCTTTTCGGTCGGGAAGCACGTCTGCAACGACTTCGTCTATAGACAGCTTAGCGGCGACGGCTTCGGCGGTTATTACGTTGTCGCCGGTGAGCATGACGATGCGGATACCGGCCTCGTGAAGTGCCGCGATCGCTTCGGGGGTGCTCTTCTTGATCGGGTCCGCCACGCCGAGGGTTCCAGCAGCCTTACCATCGACTGCGACGAACATCGCCGTCTGACCATCGCCCCGCGCGACGCTGGCATCGGGCAGCAATGGCGTGACATCGATCCGATGGTCCTCGAGCAACGCGCGATTTCCGAGGACTACGTGACGACCGCGCACGCGGCCTTTCACCCCCTTCCCAGTCAAAGATTCGAATTGCTCGACCGATTCAAGCGTTGCACCTCGTTGCATCGCGCCGGTGACAATTGCCTCGGCCAATGGATGCTCGCTCGCCCGCTCGAGGCTCCCAGCGAGGCTTAGTAAGGTGGTTTCGTCGATGTCGCCAATCGCTTTCGTGGTGACGAGCGCCGGCTTTCCCTCGGTGAGCGTGCCTGTCTTGTCGACGACGAGCGTGTCGACCTGTCGCATGACCTCGATCGCCTCGGCGTTCTTGAAAAGCACCCCGACAGACGCTCCCTTGCCTGTGGCAACCATGATCGACATCGGTGTAGCGAGACCGAGCGCGCAGGGGCAAGCGATGATCAGAACGGCAACCGAGCTTACGAGGGCGTGCGCCATCTTGGGATCCGGGCCAACGATGCTCCACACGACGAAAGTCAGCACGGCGGCAGCGATCACGGCAGGAACGAAGTAACCAGCGACGACGTCGGCGAGCTTTTGGATCGGAGCCCGACTCCGCTGCGCCTCGGCCACCATCGCCACGATCCTGGAGAGCAAGGTGTCCGCGCCGACCGCTTCTGCCCGCATCAGGAATGTGCCAGTCCCGTTGACGGTCGCGCCGATGACCGTGTCTTTCGGTCCCTTCGAAACCGGCACCGGCTCCCCGCTCACCATCGATTCGTCGATCAAGCTCGTCCCTTCGAGCACGATGCCGTCCACGGGCACTTTTTCTCCCGGGCGGACACGGAGACGGTCTCCGACCTCAACCACCTCGAGCGGCACATCCTCCTCGAAACCTTCGGCAGAGACGCGCCGGGCGGTCTTGGACGCCAAGCCCAGCAACTCTTTGATCGCCGCTCCGGTACGACTTCGCGCGCGAAGCTCGAGCACCTGCCCGAGCAAGACCAACGTGACGATCGTGGCGGCGGCCTCGAAATAGACCGCAACCTCGCCAGACTCGTGCCGAAACGACGAAGGGAAGATCTCCGGGACAATTGCCGCAACGACGCTGTATCCGTACGCGGCTCCCACGCCAAGGCCAATCAGCGTCCACATGTTGAGATGACGGTTTCGTAGCGAGTTGACGAACCGTACGTAGAAAGGCCAAGCGGACCAGAGGCACACCGGTGTGGCTAGCGCCAGCTCGACCCATACGCGGTTGCGCGCGCCGATGAGGCTCGAGATCGGATGCCCCGGCAGCATGTCACCCATGGCGATGATGAGGAGAGGGACCGTCACCGCGACGGAAATCCAGAAGCGACGGGTCATGTTCCGGAGCTCGGGATTGGCGTCTTGGTCCTCCTCGAGACTCAACGTCCGGGGCTCGAGCGCCATCCCGCACTTCGGGCAATTGCCTGGCGCGCTCCTCACCACCTCCGGGTGCATCGGACACACCCATTGTCTACTTCCGCCGAGGACTTCCATCGATGCGTGACCGCGTGCAGAGGATATCACGCTACCCCTGTTTCGCCCTGACCACGCTTAGTAACCGCCACCGCGTCTAAATCGCTTCCATGCAGCACACGGAGTTTGATACCGCTTGTCGATGTATTGAAGCCCCCAGGCGATCTGCGGCCACGGATTGCGACGGTAGTCGACCCCGTAGGTCTCGCCCCATCTGGCCATTTTGTTGCAAGGGTAGGATTGCGGGATGCCGCACGCGCCCGTGCGCTTGTTCACTGCACGGTGATTCCAATGGCTCTCCTTTTGCCAAAGGTCATTGAGACACCGTAGTTCGCTCGAGCCGTTCCACTGCGGGTAGTTCTTGCGGATCAGGTAGCGAGCCAGCTCTTTGTTTTGCTCGGGTGTGTTGTTTGCGGCATCGCCTGGATTGCGAGCCCGGCTTTCGTTGACGGCACTCGTGGAAGCGTGATCTTTCGCTCCACTGCGATTGCACCCGATCACTGCCATGAGCGCGATCACGATTGCGTAGTTCGGTCCCATCCAGCGGATCACTCTACGCCACGATCACCGCGACATGCAGGTTTTTGAACCCCGGCGCTAGATGTGAAGGTCCTCGACCAACCATCGAGCGGGATCGGCGAAACGTTCGCGGGTGAGCGCAGTAATTGCGCCGGACGGACTGCCAAGATCGATCCATTCCGCCATGGCGGTCGCTATTCCGTAGCTCTGCATCACGCCTCGTCCAGTAAACGAATGGGCCTCGAAGAGGTTGGTGAAACCGCGCACCGGTCCTGCGATCCCACTGCGATCCGGAGTGACCGCATACAGCCCGGACCAACCGCGCACGTGCTTGCAACGCTCGAAAACCGACGAGCATTGAACCAGACGAGGCCAAACGTGCTCCATGAAGAACCCCTCACCGTCGTAGCTGAAATCGAACCCCGGCGCTTCTTCCGGAATCGAGTAGCCGGCGAGGATGTCCTTGCCTTCCGGATGGAAGTAGAGGTCGCTCGGGTCGACCACCATCCCCATCGAGAGTAGCTCTCCAATGCGCTGCGCATCCTCGTGTTGGACGCTGACCATGCAAATCTGCCTTCGCGTCGGCTCTGTGACGTCGCTGACGCCGATTTTCGCGGAAAAAACCGGCGACCATGCGCCCAGGCAGTTCACGACAACATCGCACTCGATGCGTTCGTGCGCTGCAGTCCGATCTGGCGGCACCACGTGAGTCGTCAGGATGTCTCGAATCGTTCCTTCCCGGTCTGTCGGATCACGCCCGATGATCTCCAGCACTTCCACCCAAGTTACGCGACGCTTCGAGTCAGCCTGGCGCGTTGTGCTGACGCCGATCACGTAGTGCCGGTTCAGAAATCGAACCCCGAGGGATTCGGCCTCGCGCCGGTACCATTGTCGAACCGCGTTGGGGTTCACGAGCCCGTCGCGTGGCGAAAACGTAGCTCCCACCAGGCGCGCCGGATCGGGATCGAGAGTCCGGAAGCGCTCGACGACATCAGAGGGCGTCAAGAGCTCGACCCCCAAGCCGAAGTCGTTCTGCAGCTCGAGCTTCTCCTTTGCAATCTCGAAGAGCATCTGCTCCCCGTAAAGCCAGAGGTAGCCCCGTTCGCGGAACGAGAACGCATCGGCATGCTCACGAAAGAACTCGAGCGTGGCCGCGCACGTTTCCACATTGACGGGCTGCCACCAGGTAGCGCGGGCTCCGCCGGCGTTCAGCTCGGACGAGGCGTAAAGCCCTGTGAGGTCGAGGTCCACCACGGTCACATCCGACACTCCGCGCGCGGCGAGGGCCCACGCAACCGCCGAGCCGATGATTCCTCCTCCGGCGATGAGAACGTTGGTCTTCATCGCGCGAGCATATCAATCGAGCCGATTGAGCTCGTCCATTTTGGCGGCGAGCTTCATGTCGGCCTCGGTAAGCCCACCGGCATCGTGGGTGGTGAGCTCGACCTCGACGGTCGCCCATACGTTCCGCCATTCCGGATGGTGATTCATCCTCTCGGCTATGAGCGCAACACCCGTCATCCAGGCAAACGCCTCGACGAAGTCCTTGAAGCGATACTTGCGTAGGATGCGGTCCGTGCCGAGCTCCCAACCGGGGAGAGCTTTCATGTGCTCGGCGATTTGGGCTTCGGTCAGCTTCTTCATTGTCGACCCTTTGCGAGCTGATGAAGTCTAGTCACAACGGCTGATAGATGAAAGCAGGTTCCGCTACGACGTCGGTTTGGCCGCAGCCCCGCCTATTTCTTCTTGGCGGCCTCGCGTTCGGCGACCTCAGCCTGGACCTTCTCGAGAATGTTGCGTGGCACCGGCGCGTAGTTGCTGAACTCCATCGAGAACTGGCCGCGACCCGACGTTGCCGAACGAAGATCGCCGATGTAACCAAACATCTCACTCAGAGGGACGTCGGCCTTGATACGAACACTGGTGTGCCCCTTTTCCTGCGAGCTGACGATGCCGCGTCGACGGTTGAGGTCACCGATGACGTCGCCCACGTTGGCGTCCGGCACGAAGACGTCGACTTTCATGATCGGCTCGAGGAGCTGCGGGCCTGCCTTCGACATGCTCTGACGAAAAGCCGCCTTCGCGGCGGTCTCGAATGCCAGTTGCGAGGAGTCGACCGGATGGAATGCCCCGTCGTTCAAGATCACTTTGAAGTCGAGCAGTGGGAACCCGCAGAGCGGTCCCGTCTCTTTCATGAGCTTAAAACCCTTCTCGACGGCTGGAATGAACTCCTTGGGAATCTTGCCGCCGATGATCTTCGACTCGAATACGAAGCCCTCACCAGGCTCGGACGGCTCGATGCGGTAGTCGATCTTGGCAAACTGACCGGAGCCACCGGTCTGCTTTTTGTGCGTGTAGCTGTCGTCGACGCCTTGGGTGACCGTCTCACGATAGGCCACCTGCGGGGCTCCCACGTTGACGTCGACACTATGGCTCCGGCGAAGAATGTCGACCTTGATGTCCAGATGGAGCTCGCCCATTCCCTTGAGGATCGTCTCGCCGGACTCTTGGTCGACCTCGACGTGGAAAGAAGGGTCCTCGGCAACCATCTTGCCGAGCGCAGTGCTGAGCTTCTCACTGGCGGCCTTGTCCTTCGTGCTCACCGCAATCGAAATGACCGGGTCTGGGAACACCATCGGCTCGAGCGTCGCCGGCGCCTTTGCATCGGCCAGTGTATGCCCCGTGCGAACGTTTTTCAGACCGATCATCGCAATGATGTCGCCAGCCTGTGCTGAGTCGACGATGGTGCGGTCGTTGGCGTGCATCTCGACCATGCGACCGATGCGCTCGGTCTTGCCAGTCGCGGTGTCGACCAGCGTGTCGCCCTTGTTGATCGTGCCGGAGTAGACGCGGACGAAAGTAAGCGCCCCAAATCGGTCTTCCATGATCTTGAATGCGAGGGCGCGAACGGGCTTGGTCGCATCGACGACGGCGAACTCGCCAGTCTCGTGGCCTTCGAGGTCGATCTCGGGCTGCGGCGGAACCTCGGTGGGATCCGGAAGATACGCGACGATGCCATCGAGCACCTGCTGCACTCCCTTGTTCTTGAAAGCCGAGCCGCAAAAGGTCGGGAAGAACGCGAGCTCCCGCGTGCCTTTGCGAATACAGGCCTTGATCGTGTCGAGGTCGGGCTCGTTTCCTTCGAGGTACTGTTCCATCGCATCGTCGTCTTGTTCGACGGCGGTCTCGATCAGCTCGAATCGGTACTTCTCGACGAGCTCTTTCATGTCCTCAGGAACCTCCTGGATCTCGTACTTCTCCGGGTTACCTGACTCGTCCCAAACGTAGGCTTTCCGGGTTAGCAAATCGACGACGCCCACGAACTCTGCTTCCGACCCGATCGGCAGCACCATCACCAGAGGTTTCGCGTCCAACACCGACTCGACTTGGTCGACGACGCGGTAAAAATCGGCTCCCAAACGGTCGAGCTTGTTGATGAAGATCAGCCGAGCGACCTTGGAGTCGTTGGCATAACGCCAATTGGTCTCTGACTGCGGCTCCACACCGCCCGAGCCGCAGAAGACTCCGACTCCGCCATCGAGCACCTTTAGCGAACGATAAACCTCGATCGTGAAGTCGACGTGTCCCGGCGTATCGATGATGTTAAGTTGGTGATCATCCCAAAAGCAGGTCGTCGCCGCGGACTGGATCGTGATCCCTCGCTCTTGCTCCTGCTCCATGAAGTCGGTGGTCGCCGCACCGTCGTGCACTTCGCCGATTTTGTGAATCTTGCCGGTGAGCTTGAGGATGCGCTCGGTGGTCGTCGTCTTGCCCGCATCCACGTGGGCGAATATGCCGATGTTTCGATATTTGCTAAGGTCTTTCATCGTTTTGCTCGTGCGTTTGCGCGATTTGCCACCCGCCGGCTAGCCGCGAATTCAGGGGCGCGCAACCCACGGATAGCAGGCGGACCGAATTCCGTGCAGAAACATGCCTTCGAGGAGCACTCATGGCCTACATCGATATCTTCAACGGGGACGCCGATGGGATTTGCGCGCTCACCCAGCTCCGTAATGCCGAGCCTGTTCAGAGCACCCTCGTCACTGGGGTGAAACGCGATATCGCCCTCGTCGCAAAGGCTGAGGTAGCCGAAGGGGACAGAATGACGGTGCTCGATGTGAGCTTCGACAAGAACCGTGAAGGGGTCGTCGAGGCACTTCAGGCTGGAGCCGAGATCTTCTACGTCGATCATCACTTTGCAGGTCACATCCCTGCCGACGACAGGCTCACCACGATCATCGATACCGATCCAAGCGTGTGCACGAGCCTCCTCGTCAATGGGCACCTCCGGGGAAAGTACGTCGAGTGGGCGGTCACCGGAGCCTTCGGGGACAATCTCAGGGCGACCGCACACGCTCTCGCCAAGCCCCTCGGCCTCTCCGAAGAGCGCGTGACACTTCTAGAGACGCTCGGGATCTGCATCAACTACAACGGATACGGTTCCTCGCTCCGAGACTTGCACTTCGCCCCAGCCGAGCTGTTCGAGCTCGTTAGTCCTCATCCGACACCCTTCGCTTTTGTCGAAGAGGCGCCTGAGACGTTCGACAAGCTCCAATCTGGGTATCGAAACGACATGGCTTTGGCCGGAGCGGTCAAGCCCGTTCGCGCATCAGATAAGACCGCCCTGTTCATCCTCCCCGATGAACCCTGGGCGCGTCGGGTCTCGGGCGTATACAGCAACGCCCTGGCGAATGCATGGCCGGGGAGAGCACACGCAGTGCTCACCGAACGTGCAGACGGCACCTATCTGGTGAGTGTGCGCGCACCGCTCGAAGACAAACGCGGCGCCGATGAGCTCTGTCGAAAATTTCCGACCGGTGGCGGACGCGCCGCGGCAGCCGGCATCAATGCCCTCCCCGACGATCAGTTGGACGCTTTCATCGATGCTCTCGAAGCTTCGTATCGCTGAAGCGCGCGCTATTGCGGCAGCATATCGTGTTGTTCGTACCAGGCGATCGCATCGTGAATCGTATCGCCGAGCGGTCGGAAGCTGGCGCTCAGCTCGCGCTCCGCCTTAGCCGAGCTGACGTTGTGCTTCTCCGACATCGTTCGCACGCCGGCGAGGTTGGCTGCCGCCCGACCCCCGGTCAGTGAAGCCCAGACTTCGCTCATGTATGCGTAGCCAATAGCCAACCAGGAAGGCAAGTTCCCTTTGGGCGCCGGCTTGCCGGTCTCGCGCGCGATCAGGTCCACCACTTCGCGAAGCGAATGGTAGCGTCCACCGACGATGAAACGTTCCCCGTGCGGCTTGCCCACTGCACGCACCATGGCGGCTGCGACGTCCCGTGCGTCGACCAAAGTCGAGCCGCCATCGGGCACGGCTGGAACCTTCCCGTCTAGAAAGTCGAACACGATTTGGCCCGCACCGGTCGGGCCGGCGTCACCCGGCCCCCACATCCATCCTGGAAGGATTTGAATGACCGCCATCCCATTGGGCGGTTGATAGGCCCGGATCTTGGCATCACCATCGACCTTGCTCTTGAAGTAGAGGTTGCGGAGCTGCTTCGGTGAGGGAGGGGTCTCTTCGTCGCCGGGTTCACCATTTTCGTGTTTGCCGATCGTACCGGCCGAGCTCGTATGGATGAAGGTCTTACGGCCTCGGGCATCAGACGCCGCCATCAATTCGAGTGTGGCGGTTACGTTGATCGCTTCGAGCTTCGCCAGATGATCGCCCTTACCGTAGTACTCGCGGAAATATGCCGCGGTGTGAAAAACGACGTCGCAGCCGGTGAGATGCTCGGCAAATCCGTCGATGTCTTCGATGTCCCCAACCACGCGGATGGCCGCCGTGTCTCCCAACATGCGCTCGAACTTTTCGGCTGAGCGCGTCAGCCCGATGACTTCATGCCCTTCGGCGAGAAGCTGCCGCACGAGATTGTTGCCCAAGAGCCCCGTCGATCCGGTCACAAACGCCTTCATCGCTAGCGTCCGTTGAACTTGGAGGCGAGCTCTTCAGCCACGCGCGCCGGCACGGGGTCGTAGTGACTGAGCTCCATCGTGTAGCTTCCCCGCCCCCTCGTCATGCTCTTTAGAGCAGGCTCGTATTCCATCACTTCAGCGAGCGGCACCGACGCCTTCACTACCGTCGTTCCGCTGCTCATCACATCCGTACCATAGACCTTGCCACGGCGGCTCGAGAGGTCCCCGGTGATCGATCCGACCGTGTCGCCCGGCGTCGTGACTTCAATGCTGACGATCGGCTCGAGGATCGCTGGATTAGCCTTGAGGAATGCGTCCTTGAAGGCGAACTTCCCAGCGGTCTTGAAGGCGATTTCCTTACTGTCGACGGAATGCGTCTTACCGTCGTACACGGTCACCCGAACGTCTTCTACCGGATAACCAGCGGCGATCCCCTGCCCCATGATGTCCCGAATGCCCTTCTCGATGGCGGCCATGAACCCTTTCGGGATGACCCCGCCGACGATCTTGTCGACGAACTCGAACCCTGAACCACGTTCCAACGGCTCGATACGCAGATATACCTCGCCGAACTGCCCGGCCCCGCCGCTTTGCTTCTTGTGACGGTAGTGACCTTCAGCGCGGCCGAGAATAGTCTCGCGATATGCGATCTTGGGGGGCTTGGCTTCGACCTCGACCCCGTGATTCTTGATCCGCTCGAGCACGAGGTTCAAATGCATTTGGCCAAGGCCATGAATGATCAGCTCGTGCGTATCGGGGTCGAAGTTGGCGGCGAACGTGGGGTCTTCTTCTCGAATCCGCGCAAGCACTTCTGCGATTTTGGTTTCATCTCCGCGCGCCTTAGGCACGACGGCCAGCGCGTGCAGCGGCGTGGGATACGGGAGTGATTTGTGGTGCACGTGGTCGAGTGAATGGTCGTCGTGCAAGACATCGCCGAGATGGAGGTCGTCGATCTTGGCGACTGCACCCATGTCGCCCGCGATGATCTCCTTGGTTTCAGTGCGTTCCTTGCCTTGAAGCTGAAAGATGTGGCTCAACCGAATTGGTTTCTTGCCGTCGCCGATCAACACCTGCTCGCCGCTTTTCATCGTGCCCTGGTACACCCGAAAAAAGCAGAGCTTGCCGAGGTAGGGGTCCGTCGTGACGTGAAACACGTGGGCGAGCAGCGGCTTCTCGGGGTCGTCCTCATACCGGAACGCGGTCTCGTCCTCTCCATCGCCCATGAAAAAAGGGCGGGGATTGCCCTCCGGCGGGCTAGGGAAGTGCCGCACGATCACATCGAGGAGGGCCTCGACCCCGGCTCCGCTCACGGCATCGGTAAAGCAGATCGGAACCACATGGCCTTGGTCCATCGCGCGCTCGAACGGTTCGTGAAGCGCCTCGTAGTTCGGCTCTTCGCCTTCGAGGTATCGCTCCATCAGGTCATCGTCAGTCTCGACGATTTGATCCAGTAGCTCAGTGTGAAAGCCCCCGACGGGGCCAAGGTCGCTTTCTCCCTCGCCGTTCAGCAGGCAATCCACCACCGCGCTCCCGTTGTCCGTGGGTAGATTGATCGGGAGGCACCCGCGCCCGAAGATCTCTTTCAACTCGCTTAGAAAAGGCGCGAGGCTGGAAACGCCCTCGCTTATTCGATTCGCGACGATCGCTATAGGCAGATCGAGCTCGTGCGCCAACTTCACGAGCCGCCGGCTCATGCTATCGACTCCAATCTCGGGGTCCATCACGAGCACCATAGTCTCGGCTGCAGGAAGACATGCAATCGCTTGCCCGACGAAGTCTGGCGCTCCCGGGAGATCGAGTATGTTGATTCGTTTTCCTTGATGCGTGGCGTGAAGAAGCGCCGAATACACCGAGTGCTGATGATCTTGCTCTTCTTTTTCGAAGTCGCTCGCGCACGTGCCCGACTCGACCGTCCCCTGGCGAGTGGTTTCACCAGCTTTGAACAGCAAAGCTTCGGCAAGTGTGGTCTTGCCCGTAGACCGCCGACCGGCGAGTAGGACGTTGTGAATGTCGGCTGTCCCGTATTCGACCATCGACCCAGATAGAAATAGAAAGGCACGCCAAACTGCAAGCATCATCGTACCTTGCCCTTAAATCCTTGTGATCTCGCGGACTCAGGGGCCATCGTCTTGGACACTCAGACCGATCGGCGCGCCACCCTGCCCGACTCAGATGGCGCTTGCCGCCTTAGTTTGGCCGGCAGTAGCCTTGCGATGCCTGGAATCAAGCAGAGATTGGACGGTGGTCTCTGGGTGCTCTGCCTGTCCGAGCGGTAAGGTTTGCCCTTAGCTGAATGGTAGGTGACTTTTTGGAAAACGTTACTTCCACGGAACGGGACGTCGTAGGCGAAGCAAACAGGCTTCGTCAGCGGATGCTCAATGCGTCGTTGCTCGTCGCAGTCGTCGTGGGCGGCCTGGGGTTCGTCCGAACCCTCGTCGACGCAATCGAGCTCGAGGCATGGGGAGTGGCGGGGCTTTCAGTCTTTCTTTATGGCAGCGTCGTCGCCCTGCTCTTGGCAAGACGTCTGTCTTATAAGTTACGCGCTCTCGGTTTCCTCGGGCTACTTTTCGTAGCCGGTGTCTTTTCGTTGCTTGCAGTGGGCTATCTTGCCGCTCCCGTCCTGGTCTTGGTGTCCCAGAACGTGCTCGCTTCCGTGTTCTTTGGTCGTAGAGCTACCTGGATCGCGCTTGGAGCCAATCTAGTCGCGCTACTCGCCGTAGGGACTCTGTTGTCGAGCGGCATCTTGACGGTCGAGACGACCACCTTCTACGACCCCACCGACTTCGGCCATTGGGTGCGCGTTATCACCCTTTTTGCTCTGTTTTGCGGCATCGCAGTGGTCAGCGTCAACGTCCTTACGAGTCACCTGGACGAGAACCTCCAAGACCAGGCCGAGCTCGTCGAGAACCTGAAAGGCGCGATGCAATTGCGCGACGATGCGGAACGGCAACGACTCGAAGCCGAGGCGCGTCTTCGACACAATCAGAAGATCGAAGCACTGGGCCATCTCGCGGGTGGCGTCGCCCATGACTTCAACAACACGCTGACGGTGGTCTCCAGCAGAGCCGAACTTCTTCGCACGAACAACTTGACTCCGTCGGAAGTGAAGAAAGTCGCAAACCAGATTGAAGATGCCGCGCATGGCGCCGCCGAAATGATCCACCAGCTTCTCACCTTCGCACGAAAGACCCCGCTGCAACCCGAGTACGTTTCCGCGAACGAGATCGCGTCGACGACCGCGCTGATGCTGGAACACGCTTTGCCCCCCGAGATCACCCTCAGAGTCACGCCACTGCCCGGCAATGCCGTCGTACACGTGGATCCAGCGGAGCTCCAGAAAGCGCTGCTCAACCTCGCCATCAATGCACGAGACAGCATGCCCGACGGCGGCAGTTTGGAGGTACGCTTGCGCCAAGAGGAGCGAGGCTCGAAGTCGTTTGTCGCATTCGAGGTCAAGGACACTGGGACAGGGATGGACAGCGACATCGCGGCGCGCGCCTTCGAGCCCTTCTTCACAACGAAAGAGACCGGCCAGGGGACAGGATTGGGTCTCGCGGCCGTCGATGCCTTCGCTCAATCGAGTGGCGGCTTCGCCCGGATGCAGACCCGGCTCAACCAAGGGACCACGGTAGGCATCTATCTCCCCGCGGTCGAACGCGGCGAGTCCGCTCACCCGATCGCCTCATGAGCTGATCAATCGTGCCCGTGTTTGAACGGGAAGACCATCTGGGTGAGGAAGTGGTCCGGGTACTCCTCGACGTGCGCGAAGCCGAGCGGGATATCCCGCCCCGAGCCCGGCCAGTACACCGTTCCAAATATCCAGTCCCAAACGCTGAGGCTAAGGCCGTAGTTTGCACCGTAGCGCCTCGGCATCTCTTTGGCGTGGTGCCAGATGTGCATCTGGGGTGAGTTGAAGATGTAGCGCAGCGGCCCGATCGGCGGCCGAAAGTTCGCGTGATTGATGTGCCCGATCGCGAGGGCGATCATGTCGATCGCGAAGAACTCTTGGAGGCCGAACCCGATCATCGCGAGCGGCAGGTATTGGATGGTTCGGTAGACGATGGTTTCCATCCAGTGGTAACGAAGATGGGCCGAAAAACCCATCTGCTCGACCGAGTGATGTACCTTGTGGAAGTCCCAAAGCCGTGGGACTCGATGGAGCAACCGGTGAATCCAGTATTGGATGAAGTCGCGCAGCACGAACATGAGCAATAGCTGGAGCGCGATCGGGAGCACCGAGACATCGATCCAGGCGAGGCTCTCGAGCCCGATCGCCCGGCGCAGGTCGGCAAAAGCCTCGACGACGACATTCGACACGGCGTTGTAAGCGACGAGCCAGAACAGAAAGAAATTGAAGAACATGTAGAAGCCATCGAGCCAGAAGTCTTTGCGAACTCGTGGCTGATTCTTCCGCCATGGAAAGATGAGCTCGAGCGCATAGACGACCACCGAAACCAGGATCAAACCGTAGAAGTAGCTGCGCCAGCTGGGCTCGGTGATCTCGTTCCAGAGGTACCGCCCGTAGTCTCCAAAAGACCGGAGGAATATCGTCTTGTAGTGCTCCAACGTCCCGATCTCTAGCGCCCTGCGGCGCGGCAACAACTCGACTGCTGCGGCCCTTGACCGAAGAGAACCCATCCCCAACGATCCGCCTCACTCCGAGGGTCGCGAAAGGGAATTTTTGGTGTGCGGCATCGCGGGATTGCTAGCGGTCGACCAACAGGCCGCACCAGACACCGAGGCGGTCCGTCGCATGTGCGACGCGATGGTGCACCGTGGTCCCGATGACCATGGGCTGCGCGCAGACGGTCCCTGCGTGCTCGGTCACCGCCGACTCTCGATCATCGACCTGAGGCCCGAAGGCGCCCAGCCGATGACCAATGAGGACGACACCATCTCGATGATCGTCAACGGCGAGATCTACAACTTCGTCGAGCTTCGGAAAGAGCTCGAGGAGCGGGGCCATCACTTCAGGTCGCGCTCGGATTCTGAGGTGATCCTGCACCTATACGAACAACATGGTGTCGACTTTCTCGATCGACTGCGAGGCATGTTCGCACTTGCGATATGGGACAAACGGCGGAGCCGTCTCGTCCTCGCCCGTGATCGATTTGGCAAGAAGCCATTGTACTATCACCTCGGACCACGCGGCTTGACGTTCGCTTCCGAGCTCGGTGGGCTAGTCGCGTCCAGACGCTTCGAGAAGCGGCCGGATCTCGATGCGATCGACGCTTTCATGTGCCTGCAATACGTGCCCGCGCCGATGACCGCCTTCGAAGGAGTCAAGAAGCTACCGGCGGGGCACCGGCTCGTCTTCGAGAACGGCGTCTTCCACGACCCAGAGCCCTATTTTGCGCTTCGCTTCGACGAGCCGCGGAGGGGGCGCATCGAGGAGCTCACCCAAGAGCTTCGCAACTTGATCGAAGATTCGGTGCGAGTCCGCTTGATGTCCGACGTGCCGCTAGGAGCGTTTCTTTCAGGAGGTCTCGACTCGTCGCTCATCGTAGCGCTGATGGCGCGTCATTCGTCGCAGCCCGTGAAGACGTTCTCGGTCGGGTTCAGCAGCAAAGATCACAGCGAGCTGCCGTACGCCAAGATGGTTGCCGATCGCTATGCGACGGATCACCACGAAATGGTCGTCGAGCCCGACATGGCGTCCGTCGTTCCCGAGCTCGTCCGCCACTATGGCGAGCCCTTTGCCGACAGCTCCGCGCTGCCCACTTGGTACCTCTGCCAGTACACGCGCACGGGGGTGACGGTCGCCCTGAGCGGCGACGGTGGCGACGAGGCCTTCGGGGGATATCGCCGCTACACGCACTCTCGCACCGCACGCGCGATCCGGCGGCTTCCATGGCCGCTGCCACGGCTCGTCGCCGCCATGCTCAGCCATCTGCCGACCCCGCAGGCCCAGGAAGTGCGCGACTACGGCAAGCGCATCATGGAGCCCGAGCACGTGCGGTTCCTAGGACTGAGCTCGCCGATTCCGCACAAGGACCGGATGATGATTTACGGCCGGGTGATGCGAGAGCGTTTCGCAGCCGACCAGGTCGCCGCAGAATTCGAGCGACTATTCGAGACCTCGACCGCGCAGGATGCGGTCAATCGCGTGATCGACGTCGACATCCGAACGTATCTCTCGGACAACATCTTGACCAAAGTCGACATCGCCTCGATGGCGCACTCGCTCGAAGTGCGCTGTCCGTTGGTCGACCAGGAAGTCATGCGCTTTGCCGCGTCGCTTCCCGGATCGATGAAGATCCGAGGCCTCACCACGAAGTTCTTGTTGCGGAGGGTGGCCGAGGAGCTCTTGCCACGCCGCATTTTGAAACGATCGAAGCAGGGCTTCGGCCTCCCGATCGACCGGTGGATGCGGGAAGACCTCGCCCCGCTTTCGCGCGACGTTCTGCTCGACCAAAGCGCCCGTGAGCGGGGCATCTTGGATCCGACCGCGGTGCAGGACATGTTGGCCCGACACCAACGAGGAGAGCCGCGTGGTTTCCAGATTTGGTCAACGATGATCCTCGAGCTCTGGTATCGCGAGTGCGTCGACGGCTGAGCGATCGAACGCCGATCAGGCCGTCTCGTCCCCGGGGTCGATAGGTAGCGGGTGTGCCTTCGAGCGCCACAACGCCCCCGCGATGAGTGAAGGCACCAGCGCGATCTGAAGGAGTGCCGTATCGGCCAAGAACATCGCTTTCACCTGAGTCTCGGGCGCGTCGACCGTACCGGCAAGGGCCAGCGCGATCGAGAGAAACAGGAACTCCCGTGCCGGAATGAAGGGGGCGCGGGCGATCAACAGATCGATGATGAGTAGGTTGATCCAAATCACGAAGCCCGATTCGGGTATGCCCGCCCACCATTGCAATCCCAACAACACGATGCTTCCGGCGCTACGAACCCCATGGTAACCGATGACGCGCCACATCACCGTCGTGTTGACTCCGAGGATCTTCCCGCGAAACGCGATGACCAGCAGGCTCAGTACGGCAACTGCAATCGTGGCCCCGATGATCAATGCGAGTACTTTGGGTTGTAAGCCCTCGAAGACCTTCCAATCGCCGACCGCGAGGTATGCACCGAGCACCACGACCGCTACCCCGTTCGCGGCCGCAGCCGATAGTAGGGTCACGTCTTTCACGGCGGAGAATGCTCGTTTGTATGTCACTCGCAGCGTTCGAACGGCCCACAATAAGAAGTAGACGTCGCCCGAAGCGCCTGCGACCGAGGCGTTCAAGATGCGCTTGAACAGGAACACGCCGAAGTGCCGAAAGAGGCTCATCGCCCATACGGCCGAGTAACAAAGCACCTCCGTGACCGGCAGGATCATGTACCGCGCGAGAAAGCAGACATAGAACCACGGCGAGGTCGGCAACGAGCGCACGACCTCGGGCCAATCGAGCTTGTTGAGCTGACCGTACAAAACCCAACCGATCGCAATGAAGAAGGCTAACGAAAATGCGCGTCGAAGACCTCTACGCACCGGCGAAGGGACGGTCGCCGTAGCGCGACTCACGAGCGCTGGCAGGTCGGCAATCCAGGCACTGACCCGGTCGGCCGCATCTCGAACTTGTTGGCCGACGCTCGATTGTCCGCCCATCGCACGCGTTTATGCCCCATGGGGTCCGACGATGCGAGCCGTTGCGCGAAGTCATCACTGCGTGTGCACACCGGCAACGGGCTCTGGGATGCGGCGGCCCCTTCGTTCGGTTAGCATGGCAGTCCCATCGGCAAAGGAGGCGACACATGACGCGCGCTATCTGGTTGGTTTCCGTTGGGGCGTTGGTGATCGCGGGCTGCAAACATGCAGAGCCGCCGCCGGTGAACGCTTCGACGGTTGAGGAAGAACGAAACGCCTCGGTCCAAGCGCAGCCCACGGCGCCGCTGTTCGAGGGGCTTGGCGACTTCAGCCATGCGATCACCACGTCGAACGGCAAAACGCAACGTTACTTCGATCAGGGGATGGTGCTCTCGTTTGGCTTCAATCACGCCGAAGCCGAGCGCTCGTTCCGTCACGCTGCGGCCCTCGACGAAGGGTGTGCGATGTGCTGGTGGGGCGTGGCGTACGTTCTCGGGCCGAACATCAATGCACCGATGTCTCCCGAAGCGGGGACACAGGCATGGGAAGCGCTACAACGCGCGCAGGCATTGGTGCCCAACGTGAGCCCGGAGGAGCAGGATTACATCACAGCCCTTGCGACCCGCTACGCCGAAACGCCGACCGAAGACCGAACGTCTCTCAACGAGGCGTACGCCGAGGCGATGAAGGCGCTGAGCGCCAAGTATCCCAACGATGTCGACGCTCGAGTGCTCGGCGTCGAAGCTCTGATGGACCTTCACCCGTGGGACTTCTGGGATCTCAAGACGGGCAAGGCGCAACCTTGGACGCCAGAGATCGTGAGCATGCTCGAGGATACGCTCGCGCGGGCGCCGAACCACCCGATGGCCAACCACCTCTACATCCACCTGGTGGAAGCTTCGCACGAGCCGGAGCGCGCCCTTCCCTCCGCTAAGCGTCTTCCGGAGCTGACGCCTGGCGCGGGGCACCTCGTCCACATGCCCGCGCACGTCTACATCCGCGTCGGCGAGTACCACGAAGCCTCTGAGGCCAACGAGGCCGCGATCGAAGCCGACCAGGCGTACATCACGCAGTGCCGTGCTCAGGGGATTTACCCGCTCGCCTATCATCCGCACAACTACCATTTCCTTTCGCGCACCGCCTCACTCGAGGGTCGAAGCGCCAAGGCGCTCGAGGCCGCCAACCGGATGAAAGCGCACGTGCCCACCGATCAGATGCGTCAGCCGGGGTTGACGACCCTGCAGCACTACTGGGTGACGCCACTCTACGTGATGGCGCAATTTGGGATGTGGGATCGGATTCTTTCTTACCCGAAGCCAGACGACGATCTGGTGTACCCGATCGGCGTTTGGCACTACGCCCGTGGGCTCGCCTTCGCCGCCGACGACCTGCTCGCCGAAGCGAAGGCCGAGCTGACCGAGCTTCGGAAGATCGTCGCCGACGATCGGCTAGAAGGAGTCACGGTCTGGGACATCAATAGCGCCCAAAGCCTCATGCGGATTGCGGAGCGCGTCCTGGCCGGTGAGATCGCAGCAAAGCGAGGTCAGTGGAACCAAGCGATCACGCTCCTCAAAGAAGCTGTCGAGCTCCAAGACGCGCAGAACTACGACGAGCCTCCGAGCTGGTACTCATCGACACGAAACGTCCTTGGGGCCTTGTATCTGCAAGCCGGGAAGCCAAAGGCCGCGGAACGCGTCTATCGAGAAGACTTGGCCGTGTTCCCGAACAATGGCTGGGCCCTGCTCGGCCTTTCCCAAGCGCTTCGAGCCCAAGGCAAACACGCCGCGGCAGCCCAGGCAAAATCCCATTTCGAAGCGGCCTGGTCGAAGGCCGACATCGAGCTCACCGCCTCCTCCTTCAGATAAGGGGACAGTCCCCTTTTCTAGCCCACCGGATCGCAGACGAAGACCGGGATGTCGCGGTCGGTGCGTGCCTGGTATTCGTCGTAGGGTGGGTAAGCATCGACGATCACAGACCAAAGGCTTGCTTTTTCTGCCGGGCCGACCTCGCGAGCGCGGTAGGCGCGGGTGACGCCATCGGCGGTGATCGTGATGTCCGGAGTGGCCTTGAGGTTGTAGTACCAGACCGGGTTCTTGGAGATGCCGCCAAGAGAGGCGACAAGGATCTTCTGCTCTCCGTGGGGGACGTGCATGAGCGGGATCTCCCGCTTCTTACCGGTCTTGCGTCCGGTCATCGTCACCAAACAGATCGGTTTGTTGGCGAGGCCTTTGTTCATCAAACGGCCGCCGCTCATCTTGTAGACGGCGACGTTCACTTTCGCGAATAGCTTCGCCCCGAGTCTTACGGGCTTTTCGTACTTGACGGGGATCTCCGCGACGTCTTCGCGTCGGGCTTTGACATACTCGAATCGCGCCACGGGCCGACCGTAGCACCAACCAAGCACTTCGCGCGAGCCCGAGCCTATCCCACCGTCCGACCGTGGAGGGAACTCTCGCCTCGACTTCGAGAAGCCTCCGGGATCTTTCCGCCGAAATACTCGGCGAGGCGGCGCTCGGCATCGTCGCCGAAGAGGATCTGCGCAACCTCGCGAAGGCCGGGAGAGCTTTCGATGGCCTCGTCGCGAACCACGAGCTCGATCTTCGATCGCCGCCGCACGAAGTCTTCGAGCTTGGTGATCATCTCGGACTCGGCTGCCGAGTAGAGCTCCGCCCGGAGATAGTCGGCCGAGCCCATGATGTCTTCCGCCATTGCGGGGTTGCGACGGATATCCTCGAGCATGTCGAAGGCGCGACGCCCGTATCGCCGCCATAGCCGATCGGTGAGCGGCTCGGTTTCGGGTTTTTCCCGAAGGGCGTCGAGCCGCATGAGCCGGGCCTGGCGATAGAACTCCTTGCGTGTGGCCGGTGCCGGCTCGCCGTACCAGTTGTGGAGATCCTTTTCGAGGGGGATGCCGAGGCGCTCGATTTCATCGGCCACCTCTTCGCCGACGTTGAGGCAGTCGGTGAGCTTGCCGCCAAAAATGCTAACCACGTGCTGGTCGCGATCGACCTCGACCACGTGCTTACGGCTGAGCTTGGTCCAGTCGACGTCGGTTTGGTCGCTCCCCTCGGTGCTCACGACGAGCGGACGGACACCGGAGCGCGAGGAGATGATATCTGCCTTCGTCAGGGGCGTCTCGAGGTCCATCCGCGCATTGATCTGTTCGAGCAAGAACTCGATGTCGTCGTCCGTTACCTCGGTGAAGGGCGTGTTGACGCGGGTGTCGGTGGTGCCGATGACCGAACGCCGACCCATGGGAATGACATAGAACAGGCGTTCGGTGTCGTCGAAAAACGCAAGCACCTTGTGGTGGTGTCGGGTAGTGAGACGCGGAACGATGAGGTGAATGCCCTTCGAGTAGACGATTCGATGTTCGGTCTTGACTCCCCACTCGGAGTTCAACGCGTCCACGAAAGGACCGGTCGCGTTGACGATCGTGCGCGCGGCGGTCGTGAATTCTTCACCGGTATCGACATCACGGAGCCTGGCTTTCCAGTGGTCGCCGTCACGCTCAGCGGAAACGAGCTCGACGTAGTTCGCCACAGCCGCGCCAGCCTCGATCGCCGAACGCACGAACGAGAAAACGAAGCGCGCGTCGTTGTCGACCAAAATCCCGTCGTAGTACTCGATACCGCCGCGCACCGTATCGGTGTCGATCGCTGGTTCTTCGGTCTCGATCTTGTTCTGGCTCAGGAGACGCGGATGGCGCGTGCCGAACAGGCCGATGATCCAATACGCAAGTGCCCCCAAGGCCGCAAACCACGGCGGGTACGGGCCCTTCCTATCGAGCGCCGCGTAGAACCCAATCTCTTTGATGTTGTCGGGGTATGCCTTGAAAAGCCGATTGCGAGAACGGCAGAGCTTCCACACCAGGTAGAGCTCGTAGCCCTCGAGGTACTTGAACCCACCCCACACGAGATTCGAAGACGTCTCGCTCGTGAAGCTCGCGAAATCACCGCGGTCGATGAGCGCCACCGAAGCGCCCCTACCGGCAAGCGACGCCGCCGTCACCGCCCCATTGATGCCGCCCCCAATGACCAACGTATCGAACGATCGGTCGCGCATCCGCCCGAGATGCGTCCCACGCAGCGTCATGAATCACCCTCGAACAAACTCCCCGGTAAGTCTCCAAACACCCCGAAGCTCGCGAATACCAACACGACCGCTATCAGAAGCGCCACGCTGAGTCCAACGAAGCCGAGGTAGAAAAACGGAAGCACCACCCTCTGCTGGCCGGCGCTCAGCCTTCGGTGATGCTCGAACGAGCGGGCGTACCAACGGTCGGGAACCTCACCGATGCTCCGTAGCGACAAAAAAAGCGCAGCAAAATAAACGATTTCCGCAACGATTGCGATCAGCCCGATCACCGTCATCGACAGCCAAGCAACCTCATAGATCTGCGGCTGGCCGACAAACGCGATCCCGTAGGCCAGGCCGACCAAAGCGAGGAACATGACGGCAACGGTGAACAACTCTCTCACTGTGAGCCTGACGAGCCGAGCACGGGGTTCAAGCGCAGGCACCACCAGAATTGCGAGGTATACGCTCTCCGAAATAGGTCGCGCCGGCCTTGAGGACCCTTCGGATCAAGGATCCGCTGGATCCGGCGAGTTCGGAACGATGGGGATGGTGCAGCCGAGCATCGGATCGAATTCTTCGAGGGTCTCGCAGGGCTCGGGAGCGTCACCGCCCAACAGAACCTCCTCCAAATGCTGACGTGCCCAATCTGCGCTTCGCGACACGATGCCCGAATGGTCGCTATCGCGCTCTACGCACGCCGTGACGTTTGCACCCTGAGCCTCCAACCGATCCAGGCCGCACTTTTGAAAGCCTGGCGGGATGAAATCGTCCATACCACCGACCCAATAAAAGACGGGGATCGTAGGGTCAGGTGGCGGCCGGTCTACGGCCCAGCGCGAGCGCCAAGTCTGCGCGAGCTCCGTCTCACAAATATCCCTGAGCCCACAGAATCCGACCTCATCGACATACTCTGGCAGGAAGAGGTCCGCGCCCACGTTGACACCGATGCTCGGCGGCCCCTGCTCGTCGGTCGTGACCTGGGCCCAACATCCCGCTTCGAGCATCTCGAGCGCTTCTTGGCGCTTTTCCGGAAGGAACGCATCGCCGATCGCGTCCTCCCCCTCGTAGACCGCGAGGTGCCCGATGAAGTACTGCATCGTGACCGACATCAGCGTGGAGTTGATGAAAGCAGCCCCGACGTCCGATACGAGCGTGCCCCAAATGCCCGCCGAGAGCCAGATGGAGCTGAATGCGATCACCGTGTCGACCGAACCTTCGAGGCCGTAGTCCGCGGCAAAAGCGTGGGCGCTCAAGACGGCATGCGCCCCCGCCGAAAGACCGATGAGCGCGTTCTTCTCGGTTAGCGCGCCGTCGTTGAAGAGCTTTCGCGCCGCTCGGGTCGCGTCGAGGATCGCGTGGCCCTCGTCGACGCTGTAAAGAGGGGCCGTCGTTCCGGGCGTCCCGAGGCCCGGATTGTCGGGCATGATCGCGACCCAGCCGTCACCTGCGTACGAGTACACCAACGGTCGGGTGTCTTTATTGAACCCACCCGGATCTTCGAGGGATGGAGCGCATTGGTCCGCGTTGCCCACACTACCGTGACCTAGGACGAGCAGTGGTGACGGATCCGCACGCCGAGTCTCGGGAATGTAGAGAGCTGCGCTCGTGAGCACCGGTTCTCCCTCGTTGCGCTCCGTCCAATACTGGACACGATACTTGTCCACCGGCGTCGACAGCCCTGGGTTGATGAACGAATCGGACACGGCGAACGCTTCGGCCATCTCATCGATGGAAATCCTACGCTCGAACGCGCACTGGGTGATGTCCCCGCGCATCTCCGGGCCCCAGTCAACGGGCGGGGTCTGACCTTGATAGACGCTGTCGAGCGCGTCATCGCATCCGAGGGCTAGAAGGTCGCTGCCCGACGGCGCGCCATCTCCGTCGCTGTCGCTCGAGCAAGCAACGAGCGCGAACGACGCGAGGATCGCAAACATAAGCCCGCGCATCTGTTTGTAGGTGAAAGCAAATGAGTTCATTTGCGGCGCAGTATAGGTCCCGCGCCATCGCAAGGGAAAGGCGAACGTGCCAAAAAGGGGACAGTCCGCTTTTTCTCGGGTCAGTCCCGGCGAGCCACGATCATCGGCGCTAGCGCAAACGCCACTAGCATTGCGACGTAGACGCTTCCCGACACCGGATCTCGCGACTCGACATACTCGGAGAGCGCCATTCCGCGAAGCCCAAGCACGAGGGTCAGCTCGGCAAGCAAGAGAAGCCCGAGGGCGAAGCAGCCAGTGCCGAGCGACGCAGCTCTCGAACGGAGCTCGAAGCGCGGCATGACCCAGCGCGCGGCGACCACGATCACGACGAGCATGAGCGGTGCCTCGAGGAGCTCGGCCCACATCTCGCCGACCTGGGGCACGACCCACAGCGTACGGACTACTCCAAACATGAACCCGGCAGCGAAGACCAGCCCAAAATAGGTCGCGCCGGCCTTGATGACCCTCATGTGTTTGTTGAGCCTTCTCGCGCCGTGTTGCGCACGGCGATGATCTCCCCGGTGACCTCGCCCTTGGGGCGCCGGACGGTGATCTCGTCGCCGACCTCCCGGGAGAGAAGCGACCTTCCGACCGGCGAGTCCATGCTGATCCACTTCTCGTCGGCGTCGATCTCGTCGGGCCCGACGATGCGATACGTTTGCCTGCTGCCGTCGTCGCTTTCGATCGTGACCCAGCTGCCGAAGTACACCTTTCCGTCGTCGGGGGGCTTCTCGTCGACGATGGTTAGGACTTGGAGCCGTTGACCCAAGAAACGAAGCCTTCGATCGATCGCGGCGAGACGCTGCTTGCTGTATTGGTACTCTGCGTTCTCCGAGCGATCGCCTTCCGCGGCCGCGACCTGCACGGCCTTGGCCATCTTCGGGCGATCGACGTTCCAGAGCCGGTCCGCTTCTTCCTCGAAACGGCGGTATCCTTCGGGGGTGATGTAGCCGGGTTTGCCGGATGTATCGGGTCGAGTGCGTCGTCGCGACATGCTGATTGCATCGACGCTACTGCACCAAAAAGCGTGTTGCCAGTCGAGTGGCTCAAGGATTCACCGGCTGCCGCCGTCGGCGCCAGCCCAACGCGGCGACAAGCCAAATGGTGGCAGCTAGGTCGAGTGTACCGGCGCCGGAGGCTCCGATGCTGCAACCCGACGGGCTGTCATTTGAAACGCTCGAGCCTCCTCCGGAGCCGGACGATCCGCCGTTGCTTCCTCCGCTTCCACCGGTCCCAGGGGTATTGTCTGGGGTCGACGTCTTGAAGCCTTGAGCCAGGACCCAGCCCGGATTGCCATCGGCTGAAAATGCATAGGCGCCTGCATCGGCGATGCCGTCGCGGAGCGTGCCATTGAAATCGTCGACCGCGACGTGTGTCGCGCTTCCAGCGGACTCGAGCCCGCTTCCGAGCGCGGGAAAGAGATCCATCGGTGGCTCGCCGTTGAAGCTCGCAGCGACGAAATCGGCGGCGACACTTCCTGTGAGCATGGTCAGCGAACCGTCGGAGACGCCGCCTACGCCGACATTACCCTCGAACACGAGGCCGGAGGTGCCGCCGTTGACGAAGAAGCTCTGGCCATTTTGCGCATATATCGCGTTGTTGGCGATGACGACCGACCCGGAGATACCACGCAAGCTGACCGCATCGCCGTCAGCCTCGAGGACCGTGTTGTGGACGACCACCAAGTTGGACGGGCTGCCCGACTGGTGTGGTTGCATGGCAATCCCATCCGAGTTGGCGCTCAAGATGATGTTGTTGCGGATCACGGCGTCTGCGGCCGACTGGATGCCGTGGTCACCGCAGTTCCACATCACGTTTCGTTCGATGACGTTGGGGGCGCCATTCGAGGCATAGGTGAGAATGCAAGGGTAGTTCGTATCGTGAATCACATTGTCCCGGATCACGTTGTCGAAGCTTCCTTCTTTGAGCTCGATACCGTCCCCTTGACTCACCGACGCCTGGTTCGTGTGATGGATGTAGTTTCCCTCGATCAAGCTGCTCACGACCTCGCAACCGCCGGCGTTGCAACCGAGGTACATCCCTTCGCCAGTGTTATTGGTGTGGTGGATGTGATTGCGGAGGATTCGCAGCGACTCGTAGGTGACGCCCGAATCGTTCGCTCGCACCGCCACATCGCCGGTGTCATGGACCTCACACTCCTCGATGCTCAGATAGCGCGCCCCGCTGATTCGGATGCCTGCCGAACCTCCCGAGAACTCGATGCCTCGAATCGTGACGTACTCTGCGTCGTCGATGTCGATGATGTTCTGGCTGGCGTTCGGACGGTGCAGGTGCGGCGTTTCTCCCTCGGCCGCCCGAATGATGATCGGCGCGTTCTCCGTACCCGCGATCGCAAATGAAAAGCGTTCCGTCAAGGTGTACATGCCACCCGACAGCACGAGCTCGTCACCGGGCCCGAGCGCGTTGATCATCGCTTCGATGTCATCACTCGGCCCACCCGTGAAAACTTCCGCGCCTGCGACCGACGGCCGCAGCAACCCCATCGAAGCGAGCACCGCTATAGCTGCGACGACGCTTCTCCAACCCCCAAGAGACATGAATTCATGATAACGAGCCGTCGCGGCTCGGGCAAAGTCGGTCGACGGGCATGGCGAGACGTGTGCGCTCGGGACCGACGAGACCGAGTGGGCCTGGGGCCGAATCCATGGCACCCTCCTCGTCTCGAACTTCGATAACTTCGCCACCGCGGCGTACAACAACCCGGTGCCGGGCCAGTCGCCGTTCGCCAACGACGGAGGGCTCTTCACCGTCGATGTCGCCAACCCGAACTCGAACTATGAGCAGACTGCGGGGCCCTCGACCCGGTTCATCTGCGAGGCTCGTCCCGAGGGGGTCACCTGCTCATTCCAGGTCCCCGGCGGGCAGTCCGGCGACATCGACTCGCCCAACTACGACGACCTTCTACCGAAATGGCTGGCCAACGAGCCCATGCCTCTCGTCCTCGATATCGCCGAAGCTGAAGCCAACGCGGAGCGCACGGTAGAGCTCGGGCAGTAGAGCCTGAGCTATGCCGATTGGACGCTACGTATCGGCTGCCCTTTCATCGTGGTGCGAGCAACGCTAACCTCTCGCTGCGGCCCCACGGTCGCGAGGAGGTCTCTCATGTGCTCTCGAATTCGAAGAATTTTCATTTGTTGGATCGTATCGCTCCCGCTGCTCGCTATTGCGGGATCGGGTTGCGGCACGTCGAGTCCCTTCGATGGGGACGCGTGCACGCCGGGGGTGGCCAACGAGTGTCCGCCGGTGACGCTAGCAAACGGCGGCACCTACGCTCAGTTTTGTCTGATCAATGAAATCGGGCCCTCGGTATGCACCAACGTCTGTGATTTCGCAGCGAATCAATTGAGCAATGGCGGCGAAGGAGACTTCTGCGTGTTCGATAGCGACTGTGGACAAGACCTCACCTGCGACAATGATACCGTGGGTGCTGTCATGCCCTGCCTCTGTATCCCGGAGATGGTGGGCACAGGAGGCACCGGAGGCAGCGGCGTGTCGGATTGTTCCGATGTGACCCCAGGAAACGGGGAGTTCGGCGCACCGTGTCGGAACAACGCAGATTGTCTCGACGGATTGCCCTGTTGCACCTCGACCGAGGTATCAGAGGCATGCGGCGTAGAGGTTGGGCTGTGCGAGTGCATCTAGACCCGGTCGGATCTCGGATCGGGTCTGTGCGACCGATCGGACGCTGAAAACTGAATCGGAATCCCTGCAGAGCTCAAACTGCTGGCAACTGCTGGAAAAGAGGACTGTCCCCTTTTCATAGCTACTACTCGGATATGACCAGATACATTCCTCTTGCGAGGAAATGCTCCTTAGAAAGGAGGTGATCCAGCCGCAGGTTCCCCTACGGCTACCTTGTTACGACTTCACCCCAGTTACCAAACACTCCTTGGGGACCTGCCTCCCTTGCGGGTTAGCGTGGCCACTTCT
>JAOTYL010000013.1 GCA_029861865.1 Myxococcales bacterium
GGCGGGTGCGGGCGGCACGGCGGGTACGGGCGGGACGGGGGGTTCTGGCGGGACGGCGGGTACGGGCGGCACGGCTGGCACCGGCGGCACGGCTGGCACGGGCGGCACGGCAGGTACGGGCGGCACGGCTGGTACCGGTGGCACAGGTGGTACGGGCGGCACGGCTGGTACCGGCGGCACCGGTGGCACAGGTGGTACGGGCGGTACCGGCGGTACCGGCGGCACCGGTGGTACGGGCGGCACCGGTGGTACGGGCGGCACCGGGGGCACGGGCGGCACCGGTGGTACGGGCGGGATGCCTCCGATAGAGGCGAGCTGCGCCTCGATTCTGGCCGGCAATCCCACCGCGAGCGATGGGGTCTACACTATCGACCCCGACCAATCCGGGCCGAATGCGCCTGTCGATACGTACTGCGACATGACCACCCTGGGTGGCGGATGGACACAGCTCTATGATCAAGACGTGACGGTGATGGGAGGCTACCTGCCTACCGCAACCTGGGCTGGCATTGTGACCAACACGGTTCCCGATGGTGGTCAGTTCAGCATTCTGCAGCTGACACCCGATTTTGACCAAGGCGGTGGCTACGAGTTCTTGATCGACTGGGACGATCGCACGAACTTCGTCACTTGGGACCAGTCCGAAAACCCGCTCGTCGGAAGGGGGACTCTGGGAACCGTCATGCAGTTACCGACCAACCAGTCGGGGTGCACAGCTTTCGGCGGATTGGCTGCTGACGGCGACGGATCCCCCGCGCAAAGTGTAGAATCCCTGCTCGACGGCAGCACCAACACGTGCTTCTGGTGGGCGGTCGGCACCTCCAGTGCATACAATGGCGGCATTCCAGCGTACTTCACGAGCGACGTGGGCGGGCCTTTGATTGCAACGCGAACGCGTCTCTGGATTCGCTAAAAGCCGGCTCCAGCGCCTCGGGCAGTAGGGTTGGCCGGTTTCTGAAGCCACGCGACCAGCGTATCACCAAGACCCGCGCGCGAAATCGCACGGTTGGCGAGCTTCTTTGAAGCCCCCAGTACGCGGCTCTGGTGGACTGCGCTGCGAAGCTGCTGGTCGAGGCTTCGTCGGGCCTTGCGGTGCACCGTTGCCGCCGCCTCCACAGACTGGGCGCCTCGACGGCGGAACCAGGCAACGAAGGTCGAGGGGGTGATGTTGTTGGCTTCGATTCTGATCTCGCGAAGCCCGGTCTGTTCGGAGGCCATCTGTCTCAGCGTTGTTCGCTCGAAGTAGCCGATGTGTTCCGCATGAATCACGGACCACGCCCCGCCAAGCGTGCGCCGCGCTAGTGAGCCAAAGTTGGGGGTGGTGAGGTAAAGGATACCGTTCTCCTCGAGCAGCTCTTCCGCCCGCTTCAAGAATCTCCCCGGCGAAGGCACATGCTCGAGCAGCTCCGACATGATGACCGCGTCAAAGCGTTGTCGGTCGAGAGAGGAATCAAAAAAATCCGTTTGCGAAGCGGAGAGCCCACGCTGTCGACAGAGGCGAATGGCCGTCTCCGACAAGTCGAGCCCGACCGAGTCCCAACCTTCATTTTTTGCTGTCTCGAGGAGTTGGCCCTCACCGCAGCCGACGTCCAGAAGCTTTCGCCCTCGCGTGTAGCCTGCCAACGTCTCGAGGAGCTCTCGCTGCCGCGTCCGGTTCTCCGGTGAATACCGTCGCGCCAGATCCTCCTCGCTCAACCGAGCGTAGTAATCATAGAGCTCTCCAAACTTCTCGAGGCTTCGTTGCCAGCTTGCAAGGTACACGAAGCCGCAAGACAGACAACGCTCTACGCTGAGGTTCCCCCCGTCCGCGGAAAGCAGGTGCACAGAGTTCGGCGATGTACATGCGTGACAGGTCGACACAGTCATGGTGCTATTTCGTTTTCGGAGAGGTCAATCGCCATGTGCGCGGAGAGTGACCGCCAACGCGATCTCATCGGATAACGCGGCCTTGTCGATGGCAGCCTGTAGCGTCGGAATGGCTACTTTCATGCGGTCGAAAAACTCGGGATCTCCAGAGCGCAGCCCACATTGCATCAGGAGTTCATAGGCATCCATTCCGAAATACCAGACCGCGACGGGGTCGAAGCCGAAGCGCGAGAAGAGATGAACCAAGGAATTGTCGCTGAAGCAGTTGATATGGCCCAGCGGATCCAGATGGCGCACGACTGAATCGTTGAAGAAGGATTGGGTACCTGTATCCAAGCAGTTCCAGCGGGGTACAGCGGCTGCGACTAGGCCGTCGTTACCAATGCGACGTGCAGCCGCTTCCACAAAGGACGCCGGTAGAGTCACATGCTCAATGACCCCCCAAAACGTAATCACGTCGGGCTGGCCGAAATCGAAATCCGTCGTGAAATCCTGATTTATCAACTCGATACCGAAGTGATCATGGGCGAACTGCCGACTTGGCGCGCTGATCTCGACACCTTCGGCTCTCAAGCCCGCGTCACGGCATGCTCGAACGAAGTGTCCTCCACCGGCGCCTACGTCGAGAACGTGCTCCGGTTTGCGCCCGAAACGCCGCTCAAAGGTCTCGGTGACCCATTGGACCCGCGGTGCCCCGATCTGTGCCACGCGCAGCATCGCGCTCGGGATGTCAGTGTAGGTCGAACTGTAATCGGTGCTCTTCGCGTAGAACGCGTCCATCGCTTGGGCCGTTGGCTGAGGGCTGACGAACACATGTCCGCAGTTTTGACATTGGTTGTAACGGGCATCGTAGACCGAGAATTGGTACTTTGCCTGGTCCGACGAAACCTCGCATGCGGGGCACTTGCGAACCGATTCAACCCGATCGCTTTGATAGAGTGCGATACGCGACTCGCGAATTGAATCGATCTGACCCTTGAAATCCGCCACGATGTTGCTCTTGAGACCAACGATGTCCAGTGGATTTCCATACTTGGCGAGCAGCTCGAATTTCTCACCGCCGGGATTGAACCAATTTTCGATAGCGTGGTCATCGTCGACGCAAAGTGCCCGTTGTCTCCTCCACTCAGAGGTCATTTTGCCCCTTGCCAGGTTGAAGCTCCTTTTGTCTCGCCAGCTAGCACCCGAGAGAGCCTATAGATCGAGCGTCCGTGGGTGTTGAGCAGCTCGAATTCATCGGGGGTCGTGCTCAAAATGTGGTCGTTGTGAACCGATTCGTGCGCCTTATCCAAGGTGAAATGCGTTTCGACGAAGTGTGCTCCGCGCGACAGCGCCAGCAAGCAGCCATCGATGCCATGGAGGTGATCTGAATAGCCGTAGTAGGTATCCGGACCGAACCGCGTAGGCAGTCCTTGGAGAGCTGCTGGATAGGTTGGGTACTCAGAGACACAGTAAATATAACGAAGCGTGTCGGTGGGAGGTCCCATCGGCCACCCCTCTTCCTTCCACCACCCGAGCGAGATGAAGACTTCCTTGCCGGTGTCGAGGACTCGTTTGACGAGATCGGGCTTATCGACGACCGTTCGTGACGCAATCTTGTAGCGATCGGGTTTGACCTCGGCCGCCAAATCCATCGCTTCGTCACTGATGATGGACGCCATGAACTCGACCTCCCAATAGTCGCACCAGTCCTTGAGTGACTTCGCCAAGCCCGGCGTAATGTGGTTGATTTCGCCTGGCTTGTCGCGCCATCCGAACTGGAACTTCGCGATGTCGGCACCAGCCAATGAGGCGCGTCGAATCAATTCGTAGGCGCGGTCCCACCGACCGTCGTGATTCATCCCAATTTCTGCAACCAACGTGGTCATGCTTCTTCTCTCAGCGATAGTGTGGCCAAGCAGCGCTCTTCTTTTAACGCGTTCGAAGGACGGATCCAACCGTAAAGCGGGTGAACATGGGAGCTAGGAACGGTCGTACGTGGAGTCGAGCACAGCCTCGGCGGGATCGACATTCTGCACACAATCGGCGTTGATTCCGGCGAGATCCGGCTCGGAGCGCATCAGCTCAATCACGTCCAACGTGTCTATGATCTCCCCAGGTCGGTAGAGGCGGTCATAAATCACCTGTAGGAGCGCGTAATCTTGCGGATAGTCGAGCGCAAATCGGAAAGGACCTCGGAGTGCTTCCTCAGCCTCAAGTATCTCAACCTTGAAGCGCTCGGGATGTGTCTTGATGAAGGTAGTGACGTGTTCTCGTTCTTCGGGAAGGCGGGCTTCCAAGTGGGCGGCTTCGAGGGCCGAGAATCGAAATGCTTCATGCCCGAAACCGACCGGCAACGCGGAATACTTGTAAGTGGATGCGATCCCCGCGAGGTCCTCTCGTTCCATCAACCTCGTGAGAAGGCGCGTCATGTGTCGCAGCGACACCAGAGGGACGTCACCTGTGACACGCAACACGATCTCAGGGCGCACATCTCTTACGCAGTGGTAGTAACGCGCCAATACGTCGTCTTCAGATCCTCGGAAGAGACGCACACCTTCCAGCCCCCGGACGAAGTCGGCAATCGGGTCGTCTTGTCCGAGGGTGCTCGTTGCAATGTAGATGGTGTCGATGAGAGGCTGCGCTCGGAGACGCTGTGCTACGTGCCACAACGCCGGTTGACCAGCCAACGGCATGAGCACCTTGCCCGGAAGCCGGGAGCTTCCCATCCGCGCCTGGACAACTGCGGCCACTCGCACGACTACGACTCCGTGTTGGCCAACGACTCGGCAATCAACCAATCGAGCTCGGATTGGATCATGAAACTCGCCTTTTGATCGAGCTCGATATGGCCGATGCGCCCGGCGAACAGTGAACCTGAGGCCATCAATGTCTCGTGGCGCGCGAGGCTCATCCCGCCCACCTGCCGGTAGAGATCATCGCGTTCCAGGCGGAGGACATCATTACCCCGAAGCGGCTCCAATCCCTCTCCATGGTGCTTGTAGTAGATGCGGTCATCGAGTCGAATGGCATCGACAATATCGACGCCGTAGAGCTGCATGGCGTGAACGGCCTTGTCGATATAGAGCCCCGATCGAAACGGTGCTTCGACAAAGAGGACCATCGCCGCATCCGGCGGAGACATCGACCCTGAGACTTGCTCCAACGCATTCTGAATCGTGGGCACCACCGAGGTGTTGATGCGGGCTAGGTCGCGCGGCCGGTCAACAGCACGGATTCGATCCCCATAGCGTGCCTTGACATGGGCGCGAACGACCTGATCCGGAGTGGACACGATGATCTGTTCCAGCACGGTGCTCGCCAGTGCTGCATCGAGCGTCCATTCGATGAGCGGCTTGCCTCCCAGATCGCGGAGAGGAATGGAACGAGGGTCGGCGGAGGCACCACGCACCGGAATCACCGCCCACGTTCGCAGTGGCTCCAATCCGCGGCTTTGCACATGCTTCGACATGATGGCCGCACGTGTTTTCAGAATGCGCTCCTCGTTTCGACTGAGACTGTGCCCATGCTTGCGGTAGTGGAAGAGCGGTCGATTGATGTTAGCGACGTTGTGCTCATGCGTGAGCTTGAGCCACATATCGTATCCGTCCTGACAGATGAAACTTTCGTCGTAACCCTTGACCTTCAGCATGGCTGACCGCCGAAACATCGTGCAGGCGCCATGGGCAGGCTGATCGAGCAAGGTCACCTCGCGCCCAAAGTCGTGTCGCCGGACCTCGGCGACGATCGTGCCCGATTCGTCGACTTCGAAATAGTCCGGAAAGACCATCACAACGTCAGGGCTCTGGTCCAGCACAGTGGCTAGCGACTCCAAAGCGTCCAGCACGAAATAGTCATCGGCATCGAGTCGAACGATGTAATCTCCACGGGCCATCTTGAGCGCGAGATTCGATGCCTTGGTGAGCCCGCGCTGCTCCTGAAAAATGACGAAGACATTCTCCATCCCTTCGTAGTCACCGAGCATCTGAGAGGATTCATCGGAAGACCCGTCGTCGATGATGATCAGTTCGATGTCTTTCAGTGTCTGATTGAGAACACTCTCGATCGACTGCCTGAGGTAGCGTCCGTAGTTGTAATTGGTGACGTAGACGGTGACTTTCGGCCTGTCCATCGAACTATACCCGTTGCCCGATGACTAGCAGATCTTCACTAAAGATCTTGAATTTCAGCCGGACATCGGTGACGCGCTCAATCGCTTTCAGTCGAAACTCGATATCAGGTTGCTTGAATCCGGGAAACTTTGAGCGTGCATACGCATTGTGCTTCATTCGGAGTCTGGAAAGCGGACGCAGGATGCGCTTGGCCCGCTCAGTGTTGAACGCGCGCCCCTCCACCCGCTGTACGACTTCATCAGTGGGGCACGAGGGAGCGACATCGAGCCGGTCGACAGTGGACTCGACGGCCTGGTTCAGCGCCTCTATTGCGTCGGTTTCGAAATTCTGCAGCAGCTGTCTTGCCTTCTCGGGGACCGACCCTCCGTCCCCACGGCTCGTCGTTGCCAAGAGCTCGAGCACTTCATCTTCGGAATGCGCGTGTCGCCCCAAGGAATTCGCGAGATATGCCCCCGCGGTCTCGGCAGCCACCTGATAGTTGATGATGGCGGCGTTCGCAAAATACGCCTCGACAGCCGTCGTGCAACCATCGTGAATCATCGCTTCAGCAGCGAGCAACCACGGGGCGACGGAACCTTCGTGGATGACGAAAACGTTGTCCAAACCCGCGAGCACCGTGTGGTAAAATTGTTGATTCTCAGATGGATGAGGTCGAACGACGATCTTCCGACCCGATAGCATGTTGCTCAATCGATGAATGAGCTTCACAAAAGCGACCAGCGCTAGCGTCTGGCGTTCCCATGACCTGAGAACGAAGTCACGACCTTCCTCAGAATGTGCGCGATATCCGCTTCTGGGTGAGAACGCATAGTCGATCCCGAGCTGATTGTTGGCCTTGGCCAGACTCGTATTGATCAAAATGAAATCGCCAAACCTCTGCCTCAGCTCACGAACCTTGGCGTCGTAGAAGGCACGATAGCCCTCTTTGTAGAGGTCGAACCGCGGCTCGCCGGTGGGGGTTATGGTTGGCGGCGGCTGGTCCGATCGATAATAATCAGCCTGAAACTCACCCCACGTGCAGATCGTATCGCACCCGTCCAGACGTGCCGGATCGATGCGAGAGCGAAGCGTCTCCCTCCAGTCATCTTCGTCACCCGGGAAGACAGCGCCTTCGGTGTCCAGGTGTATGAATGCACCATGGGCCTGATGCAGCTGGTTCAACTCATCCAGTCGGCTAGTGAAGAAGGGGGTGACCAGGCTTTTGCCCAAGTAGATAGCGCCCTTGGAGTGCGGAAAGAGTCTCGCGAGCGAGCCATGCTTCCCGACAAATACGCGCTTCTTGGACGTAGCGAGGCGAGCCGCTAGAAATAGACGGCTGTCGAGCTCTCGATTGAACGTCTCCACCGGTATGAAAATCGGTCTGTGCATGATCAGCGCTTCAATGAGTTCGTATTGCCTCGCCGCGTGAACCGAACTACGGAGCCGACATTAGATCGATGGGCATGTCCAAGATCTTCGACATACTGGGGCCCCAACGTAGCAGAAAAGTCGGGGGGTTGGTCCTGGCAATGATGGTCCTCGCAGGGCTCGAGGCGTTGACGATTGCTAGTTTCATTCCTTTCCTTCAGCTGCTTTCCGATCCGGAACAAAGAAATCTAGGGTCGGACAGTCTGCCAGCATTCTTTACGCAATTGAGTTACCTGCAGCAATTGCAGGTATCCGCGGCAGTCCTGCTCGGCTTGTTCATCGCCAAGAACGGGCTCTTCGCGTTACTCAACCACTTCAAGTTCAAGTTCATTTACGAAAGCCAGGTAGAGATCGCTAGCGAGCTCGTTGAGCGGTATCTACGCGCGCCATTTTCGTTCCACCTGGACACGAATTCATCGACTCTGATTCGTACCATCACAGAAGATGTGCGGATCGTTTTTGGCTTCGTCCTTTCGCCGCTCATGATGCTGCTAACCGAGCTCTTGGTGGTCGCGGCAGTCGCGATTTTGCTGCTGGCACTCGATCCCCTGATCGCGATCGCAGCAAGCCTCGTGCTCATTGTCGCCGGGGGTGGTTTTCTTTGGGTGGTGAGGCGCCGCTTGTCAGAGCTCGGCGAGCTCCAGCAAAACGAATTTGGCGAAATGATTCGGACCAGCACCGAAGCGCTGAGCTCGGTGGCGGAGATCCAGATCTCGGGCACGGCTCGGCACTTCGAAGAGCGGTTCCGGACGCGAAGCCACTCCTATGCCAATGCCGTACGCACCTACAGGTTCTACGTGGAGCTTACCCGGCCCGTTCTGGAGGTCGTCGGGGTTGGCGGCATGCTCGTGGTCGTACTCTTGGCTGTTTCTCTCTCCGCCGACCAATCCTTGGTACCTCTGCTGGGCGTTTTTGGTCTGGCGGCGGTGCGGCTCGCGCCTTCGGGGACTCGCATCATTTCTGCCTTAACTTCCATTCGTCACTTTTGGCCGAGTGTAGACGTGGTCCATCAGGTGTTGGATGAACCGATTGCTTCCGCTTTGGAGGGCGAGCCGCTCCCCGATGAATTCGCGTTCGTTCAATTCGAGAACGTTAGTTTTGGTTACGGAGACGGCCCACGGATCCTTCATGAGATCTCGTTGCGCATCGACGCCGGGCAATCGGTGGCCTTCGTGGGCGGTTCGGGGGCTGGAAAAAGCACCATCGTCAAGCTTCTCCTCGGGCTGCTCTTGCCTTCGGAGGGTCGAATCGCGATGGGGAGGTTGGACACACGCAACCATCTTCGCGCATGGCGGGGCCTCTTTGGCTATGTGCCGCAGAGTGTTCGACTGCTGGATGAGACCATAAGAAACAACGTTGCGTTCGGGATCTCGGAGACAGACCAAGACGAGGACCAGGTATGGAGAGTCGTCGAGACAGCCCGTATCGCCGGCTTCATCCGCACCCTACCTGGAGGACTCGATTCGAGAGTCGGCGAGTTTGGAGACCGAATCTCAGGGGGGCAACGCCAACGCGTCGGCATCGCACGAGCGCTCTATACCAATCCCAAGATCGTCGTTTTCGATGAGGCGACCTCAGCGCTAGATACCGAAACCGAGCAACAGATCAACGAGGCCCTTCAAGATCTGCGCTCGAGCGGGTTTACAACCGTGATCGTTGCCCATCGGCTATCGACAGTACGAAAGTGTGACCGAATATTCGTAATGGATGAGGGGACGCTCGTGGCTCAGGGCACTTACGACGAGTTGTTGAGGGATTCCCCCGAATTTCAACAATTGGTCTCTGCATCACCGGAAAGGAAAGCGTCGTGATGCTGCGGAGAATGAATTGGCCATGAATCTGCTCACGCTTTCACGCGCAGCCCATCGCCTGCGTGGCCAGGTCAAGAGGACTCTGCTCCGTCGCGTTGACGGTGATTTGGAGTCCCAGGCTTATGTTGCCAATGCCATTGATGCGACCTCGCTCATCGCCGAAAACAAGATTCGAGATTGGATTGGCCGCTCTTCGGCCCTGCACAAGGACTTCGTAGAATCGAAGTACGATCGCCTCGCCGGCGGCTACAATCAGGCCTCTTACCTTCGCGACCAGAACGGAACATTCGTGGTCGATGGTGAGTTCGTAGAGTGCTCTTACAGAGACTTCTTCGAGCGCAAGGTCGACGTCTATGCAGACTTCGTAGCCAGCTTGGATGGAGTAGAGACCGCGCTAGAGGTAGGGGCAGGGGAGCTCACGACAACTGGGGCCCTAGCCATGAGGTTGCCGCGGATAAAGTGGCAAGGTGTCGAACTCAGTTTCAATCGCGTGTTCCATGGCCGCGAGTTCTTTCGGGAGCAGTTTGGCATCGACATTCCGGCCTGTAAGGGCGATGCGGTGCACCTCCCGTTCGCCGATCAGTCCTTCGACCTGGTGATCACCTCGCACTGCCTCGAACACATCCCCTTTGGATACCAAGCGGCGGTCGACGAGATCACACGCGTTGCCCGGAGGCATGTGGTCCTATTCGAACCGATATGGGAAAAGTCGGATTGGGCGCAGAAGCTCAGGATGTACGCTCAGGGCTATGTGCGAGGGCTTCTTCCATACGCGAGCTCCAAAACGAATTTCACATTGGCGCCGGCCGTGGTGCTCGATGTCGGAAGCCCGTTCAATCGAACCACACGTATCCACCTGAGCCGAACGCAATCCAAGCCGAGTGGCGATACCGCACTGGTTTGCCCAGCGTGTCATGGTCCACTGGAGGCGACACAAACCGCGCGAACGTGCGATGCATGTCATTTGCTCTTCCCAGTGGTCCAGGGCATTCCGATTATGGACCCCGACGATGCTTACTTCGTTGGCCAAGTCTCGTGATGCGCGACCGGGTAACGCACGTTTCCTTGGATGGACTCTCGACACCCCTTGGTCAGTCGCAAGTGCTAGCGGTGAGTGAGCGCCTCCATTCCATGGGGTGGGAATGCACAATTCTTTCGCTCGAGCCGGAACCTTCAGGCGACGGCGCCTTCGACCGGCTTTATGCGCGCATGGCTTTGAGCGGCGTTCGCTGGCAGCATCGACCCTATCGCCGGGGGCGCGTTGGAGCTGTCAAGAACGTTCTGTCGATGACGGCCATGATCCGGGATGCTTGGGAAACGACCGACCTCTTTCACTGCCGGAGCTATTTCGGCGCGTTCTTCCCAGCTGCCGCGGATGTCTTTCAGAGCGTACCGTACGTTTTTGACACGCGAGGCTATTGGGTCGATGAGAAGATCGAAGACGGCCGTTGGTTTCAAGATGTCGCGTCACGTGCGATTGCAAGGCGCGTCGAACGAGAGCTTTACGAGCGGGCCAGCGGGGTCGTCAGTCTGACCGAGCTTGCCGCCGAAGATGTGCGAAACGGTCGGTTTGGGAGGCGGCATCCTGAACAGCGCTCGATCTGTATCCCAACATGCGTGGACTACTCGAAATTCAGGATGGAGAAGGGCGCCGCTCCAAATGATTTCCTGAACGACGGACCGATCATCGCTTATGTTGGCTCGCTCAATCCGTCGTACGAGTATCGCAAGGCTCTGGAACTCGCGGCCCTGATTCTCAAACGAGTACCGCAAGCGAAGTTTCTCGCGCTCACATCTCAAATTCCGGAAATGAGCTCGCTTTCCGACGAATTTGCGATTCCGACGAATCGCCGGCTCATTACGGGCGTGGCCAACGATCAAATTCATGTTTGGCTTCCGTGGATCGACTTTGGCTTGACGCTTCTCGTGAATCCGATCCAAGCGAAACGGGCATCGATGCCCACCAAACTTGGGGAATTCTTCGCGACTGGTATCGCACCGATCAGTCACGGAGCGAACTCTGAAGTCACGGATTGGGTGAACAGGGCTGGCAGCGGAATGGTGCTCGAGGACCTTTCGAGCGACTCGCTCGAGCGCGCAGCCGATTTTGTTGCGCGGGGCGTTCCAGACGTCCAAGTCCTCGAACGCGCGCGACTTGCCACGGAGGAACATTTTTCATTGGATTCGGGTGCAAAGCGTTACGACACGTTGTTTCGACGCGTCCTAGCCGCGTCGTAGCCGGGGGGTCCCGAGGAACGCGTCGATCACCCGTTGCTGCGCGCCCTTGGAAAGCGTCGAGCCGCTAGGCAGACAAAGGCCCCGGCGAAACAAGTCTTCCGCGACCGCACCGTGAACCACAGGGCAGTCTCGGTACACCGGTTGCAGATGCATGGGCTTCCAAACCGGGCGCGCCTCGATGTTCTGAGCCTCGAGGTGCTCACGGACCTGTTCGGGTCCCACCCCAACGTGGGCTTCGTCAAGGAGAACACACGTCAGCCAAGAGTTGGAGCGACGGCCCGGTGCTTCGGAAATGAAGCTGATGCCGTCGACCGCCTCCAAGGCTTGGCGATACGCTTGATTAATCTCCCGGCGCTTTTCGATGAGCGCGTCGAGCCTCTGAAGCTGGGCGCGGCCGAGCGCGGCCAGGAGATTGCTCAACCGGTAGTTGTAGCCGACCTCTTCGTGCTCGTAGTGAGCGACGGGCTGCCTGGCTTGCGATGCCAGATGACGGGCTCGCTCGACGAGGGTGTCGTCGTTGCTGACCAGGGCTCCACCGCCGCTTGTCGTGATGATCTTGTTTCCGTTGAAGGAGAACACACCGATGGCACCAAACGAGCCCGCCGGTCGTTCCCGATAGGTGGCCCCCAGGGCCTCGGCGGCATCTTCGATCACGACGACTCCATGCTCGTCACATGCAGACAGGATCGCGTCGTAGTCGGCACACTGACCGTAGAGGTCGACCGCGATCAAGGCCTTCGGGAGCGACCCTCGTTTAGATGCTTCGCGCAAGGCTTGTCGCAGCAGTACCGGGTCGAGGTTCCAGCTCTCAGGCTCGCTGTCGATGAAGACCGGCATTGCTCCCACATAGCGAATGGCGTTTGCGGTCGCTGCGAAAGTCATGGTCGCTGTCCAAACCTCGTCTCCAGGCCCGATGTCGAGGAGAACCAACGCCAAATGCAGAGCAGCTGTGCCACTGCTCAACGCTGCAGCCGCGCTGACGCCGGCCCTCGTAGCAAGCTCCCGCTCGAAGGCATCGACCTCTGGGCCGACCGGCGCAATCCAATTGGAATCAAATGCCGCAAGAAGAGCTTTACGCTCTCGGGTGCTCATATCGGGCGGCGAAAGATGGATGCGCTCGCTCATGCCTTGGCCTCGACCGACCGGGCAGGCACGCCGACTACCGTCGTGTCATGCGCGACGTCCACCACGCACACCGCGCCGGCCCCGGCCGTTGCCCAAGGTCCGATTTCGACGTTGGGGGCAACCTTTGCGCCGACACCGAGGAGCACACCCTCGTCCACGGTGACGCCTCCACACAAGCGCACCCCCGGGCCGATGTGGACGAAATCCCCGACGATGCAGTCGTGGTCGACGCTCGCCGCCGTGTTGAGGATCGAATGGGCTCCGATCGTGGCGTCTGGTTGGATCACGGAACCTGCAAACACCACGGTGCCGGGTCCGATCGAAACAGAGGGATGGATGGTCGTGTTCGGATGACACACCGACACCCACCGAGCCTGCAGGCGCTCCGCGATCGATTGGCGTGCTCGGTTGTTTCCGATCGCGATGATCGTAGGCGCGGCCCCGATCTCTTGAGCCGAGACAGGCCCTTTGACTGGCACACCCAAGATCTGTTGCCCCCACCGCGTTTGGTCGTCATCGAAGACAGCCACGACCTCGCCTCCCGCCTCGCGCACGGTCGCGATCACGACCTTAGCGTGTCCCCCTGCGCCCACGACGACGATATCATCTGGCAGACTCTTCATGGTTTCCCTCGAATTCTGGCATCGTTGCGTGCCCCTCGGCGGAGATACCCCGTTGCCCGACGACCTGCACCGCCGTTCGGAGAATTATCTCCAGATCGGTGCGGAGCGACACGTTTTCGACGTACCAGACATCGAGCTCGAATTTCTCTTCCCAGCTGATCGCGTTTCGGCCGTGGATTTGAGCCCAGCCGGTGATGCCCGGGGCGACTTCATGACGGCGTCGTTGCTCGGGCGTGTACCGATCGAGGTATTGGACGAGCAGGGGACGAGGCCCCACCAAACTCATGTCGCCCCGCAACACGTTCCACAGGGTAGGGAGCTCGTCGAGGCTCATCCGACGCAAGCGGATGCCGAACGGAGTCAACCGCTCTTGGTCTGGAAGAAGCTCTCCGTCGGCGCCTCGGGCGTCGCCCATCGTTCGAAACTTGATCAGTTCGAAGAGGCGGTCATTCCGTCCCGGCCTCAGTTGTCGAAACAACACCGGGCTGCCGAGCTTCAACCGAATCAGCGCCGCAATCGCAAGCCCAACGGGGGCAAGGACGACCAAAGCAGGCACCGCAAGCCCGAGGTCGAGCGCACGCTTTCCGATTCGTCGGTAAAAGGTCACGCGAGCAACCTCTCGTATTCACCTAGAACTCGGTCGAACACCTGTTGCTCGTCGAAACGCTCCTCGGCGATTCGACGCCCGGTGATCCCCATCTGTGCTCGCCGCTCGTCATCTTGGAGAAGCTCGATCAGAGACCGCGCGAGTTGGCCCGCGTCTCCCACCGGAAAAAGCAGGCCGTTTTCCCCGTGGTCGACCGCTTCGCGACAACCACGGATGTCGGTTACAACCGCGGGCACCCCCATCGCCGACGCCTCCATTGGCGCGCGCGGAAAGCCTTCGCGATACGAGGGGAGCACCAATACGTCCATCAGCGCGTAGAGCTCGGGCATGTCGTCGCGCATTCCGACGAAGCGACAACTGGCGGCGACGCCGTAGCGCTCGGCGACCTCCGGACCCAACGCATCTGGTTTCTCCCCGTCGTAGGGGCCGACGATCAAGAATTGCACGTTGGGAATGGCTGCGACGACGGCTTTGGCAGCCTGAAGGAGGTCCAGAATGCCCTTCTCCTCGACCAGGCGGCCGACGAAACCGATGACGGGTTCCTTTGCGTCGATGCCGATTTCGGCTTGAAGCGCGTCGAGGGTCTCGTTCGAAACGCGCCGGCGATCGAATCGCTTCAAGTCGATGCCGTTGCCGAGCCATTTCAGTAGATCGGGACTCGCAATGCCCTCTGCCACCGCGGTCTCCATGTCTTCTCGGTTCTGCGACAAAATCGTATCTGAGCACTTGGCGGCGATGCGCTCCATCCAGACGTAGAACCGCCTGGGCAATGGCTCCATGTCGTCATGAAAGTAGAAGCCGTGTAGGGTGTTGGCGACGATCGGCACACCGGCCAAGCGCGCTGCTACCTGGCCTAACAACCCGGCCTTCGGGGTGTGAGTGTGGACCACGTCAAACCGTTCACGCCGCATGACACGGACCAACGACCACAGCGTACGCAGGTCCGCCAGTGGCGTGAATCGGCGGGTCATCGGGACGGCGAAATGCGGAATGCCGGCAGCCTCGACCGCGGTGACGTCGGGGCCGTCCGCACTGATGCCAAACACTTCGTAACCTTCCTGCTGGATTCTCTGCAGCTGGTTCAGAAGGAGGTATCGAAGCGAGAGGTCGACGGTCGTGACGTGAGCCACCCGAGGCTTGCCCGCATGTGTTCCCGTCGCCAGCATATGAGCTCCCCGCCCGGCTTTGAGGTAGCACGAAGGCAGGCTGGGCGCCGAGCTAACCCCTCAAGTGTTTGGACTCCGGTCGTCCGCGCTCTATGCTAACGGCCGCGTGGGTTGGTGGAAAAAAGGCTGTCTTAGCGTCGTTCTCGGGCTGGTTCTGTTGGTTCTGGCGTTTTGGGTGGTCTACGGGGGCGCCGAATCGCAGCTCGATGGCGAGATCACGGTCGCTGCGCTCGCGCCGGACCTCGTTGCTGCTCGGATCCGTGCTCAAAAAGGGACGGTGCCTGACACCGACAACCGAATCCTATTCGGCGACCTGCACGTCCATACGACGCTTTCGGTCGATGCGTTCATGTGGAGCCTTCCTCTCATGGGAGGCGAGGGGGTACATCCGCCGGCCGATGCCTGTGATTTCGCCCGTTTTTGCTCTCAGCTCGACTTCTACGCCCTGACCGACCACGCCGAGGCGCTCAATCCTCGCACGTGGGCGATGAGCAAAGATTCGGTTCGTCAATGCAACGCCGTGAACGCTGACAGCGACCAGCCGGACACCATCGCCTTTACGGGTTTCGAGTGGACGCAAGTCGGCCTCACACCGGAGGCTCACTACGGCCACAAGAACGTCATTTTCAAGTACGACACCGAGGATCAGCTGCCCGCGCGCCCGATCGCCGCGCCCGGAATCACTTCACGCGCGTTTTCGAACCTCAGTGCGCTTTGGCCCTTGCTGACGATCCCTGCGCGGTCCTTCCCTAACCAGCAGAGCTATCTCGATTTCGCACGGCACATTCGCGAAAACGGGCGCTACCCGGTCTGCCCCGAGGGCTACGACACCAAAGATCTACCGCCTACGTGCCGCGAGCGAGCGGGAAGCCCGGACGTGCTTTTCAAGAAGCTCAACGAGTGGGGCCTCGACACGATCGTGATTCCGCATGGCACGACTTGGGGCTTCTACACCCCGCTCGGCTACACCTGGGACAAGCAACTCCGTGCGGAGCTCGACGATCCCGAGCTCCAGCGGCTGGTCGAGGTGTTTTCAGGGCACGGCAATTCCGAGGAGTACCGCAATTTTCGTTCCGCGGTTGTCACCGAAGACGGGCTCGAGTGTCCCGAGCCGGTCGAAGGTTACGAGGCGTGTTGCTGGCGTGCCGGGGAAGTCATCCGCGAACGATGCGAAGACCCTAGCTCCGATGTGTGCCAGCACCGGGTCGAAAAAGCCCGCGCCGATTACCTACGCGTGGCCCTGGCGGGGCACGTCACGTTGCCAGGTGAAGATGTCGCCGACTGGAAAGATTGCGGCCAATGCAGCGATTGTTTCCTGGCGGCGTATCAGTATCGTCCGGGTGGCTCCGTGCAATACATGTTGGCCAAGGGCGACTTCGAAAAGCCTGATAATCCGCGGCACGCCACGATGGGCTTCATCGGGTCGAGCGACAATCACAGCGCCCGCCCAGGGACGGGCTACAAAGAGTTCGCGCGTCGCAAGATGACCGACGCCAGGGGTGCACCCGACGAGAAGTGGCGCAAGGCGGTGTTTGGCGATCGGGGTGAAGCCGAGCCCGAGTCGATCTCGTTCACGATCGACAAGCTCATGGAGCGTCCGCCGTTCGAGCTGATGTGGATGGAGCGGCAGGCTTCGTTCTTCCTCACCGGTGGGCTAGTCGCCGTGCACGCCGCCGCCCGATCGCGCGAGGCGATCTGGGAAGCGATGCAAGACCGCGACGTGTACGGCACCTCCGGCGACAGGATTCTTTTGTGGTTCGATCTGCTAAACGGGCCCGAAGGGGTTCGGCACATGGGAAGCGAGCTCGGATTTTCCAAGACGCCCAAGTTCGAGGTTCGTGCCGCGGGCTCCTTCGTGCAAAAGCCAGGCTGCCCGCCTGACGTGATCGAGACGCTCGGTACGGAGCGGGTCGAGAGCATCTGCGCGGGCGAATGCTACAACCCTGGCGATCGCCGCCGCCGCATCACGCGCATCGAGGTGATTCGCATTCAGCGTCAGCGCGCTGAGGACGAGCCGATCGCCGAGCTGATCGAAGACCCCTGGCTCACGATCCCGTGCCCTGAAGATCGAGAGCTCTGCAGAGTCGAGTTCGAAGACCCGGCTTATGACGAGCTCAAACGCGACATGCTCTACTACGTACGCGCCATTCAAGAACCGACGCCGACCGTGAACGGTGGCGGGCTTCGTTGCGCCGGGGGGTTGTGCGAGCCTTGCTACGGTAACTTTCGCACAGGCGAGGATGACGATTGCCTCGTCGATAGCGAAGAGCGTGCGTGGTCGTCGCCGATCTTTCTTCTGGCCGGTCAGGTGCCGTGACGCGATCGTGGCTGCTCGCCGGCGGGATGCTGGTCGGGGCGGCTGCGGCCGTGTTCTACATCGCTCGCGTTCCCGATCGTACGGTGCAGGTCGCCGATGTGGCAGTCTGGGTGAACGAGCGACCCATCTCCCGCGAGTCCTACGAGCAGGCCCTTGCGGCAGTCGCTGGCGACAGAAGAGACGGCAAGCTCCGCCCAGAAGATCGCCAGCGCGTCCTCGATCGATTGGTCGATCAAGAGCTGCTTATCGATCGTGCAATCGAGCTCGGCTTGCATGAACGCGATCCGCAGATTCGAAATCAGCTCACGACCGCAATGATCGACTTTCTCGTGCGTCAAGCCGAGGACGACGCCCGTGCGGCAAGCGAGTCGGAGCTCCGCGAGTTCCATCAAAGCGAGAGCTTTCGGTTCGAGCGAAATCCGCTCTACCGCATCGAGGTAGAAGGCTCGGCCATTCCGTTGCCTGATGGCTTTCTGCTCGCCAAGGAGATCGAGCAGCGCCTCGGCCCCACCGCAGCCCGCGAGATCAGCGGGCTCGAGGTCGGGGGCTCCACGACGATCGGAACACCGTCTGGCGATCTCTTTGTGACCCTCCTCGAGCGTCGCGGTGGTGGCGTGGCATCCTTTGAAGAAGCGCGTGAGACCGTCGAAGCCGCCTACCTTCGGGCCCGAGGCGAGGCTGCGGTGCGGGATTTTCTCGACGCCGCGCGCAAGCGAAGCGACATTCGTGTCGAGGTTCAGCCGTGAAGGGCTGGTTGCTGATCGCCGCGCTTGGACTGGCGGCTGCCCCTTCAGGAGCCGCCGCCCATCAAAAGAGCGTGTCGTACTCGAAGTGGACGATTCTCGATGCGGGCGCGCTCGCCCAGGTGAAGGTCAGCTGGCTCGATCTCACTTCGCTCCCGCTTGCTCAGGACGCCGCCGAGGCCCCGCTCGAGCCGACGACGGTGTTCGGTTATCTACAGGATCATCTACTTCTCGAGACCGAGAATGGACCTTGCGAGCCGATCGAAGCGAGCGGCGCCCTTCTTCCCGCGGAGCGCGGCTGGATGCGGGTCGAATGGAGGGTTCGCTGTGACGCGCCGCCCACCGCCCTTTATAGCGGCCTCTTTCGGACTCTGACCAACCACGTCCATCTCGCGACGATCTTTGGCGCGACGTCGAGGGATGTGGTCCTTTCCTCCACTTCGCCGAAAGCTCGGATCGCCTCTGGAGAGGGCGCCCGCGAGACGGGAATCACGGAGTATCTGCGCCTCGGGGTCGAGCACATCCTCACCGGGTGGGACCACCTGGCGTTTCTCTTCCTTTTGATCGTCATTGCGCGCCGTCTTCGCGAGGTGGTCGTCCTCGTGACGGGCTTTACGGTGGGCCATAGCATCACCCTTGCTGCCGCCGCGCTCGGCGCGGTCGTCCCCCACCCGAGGGCGGTCGAAGCGATCATCGCGGCGTCGATCTTGGTGATTGCGCTCGAGAACGCCGGTGCAGAGCACACACGCGGGGGGCGGGTCGTCATCTTCGCGGCGGTGACGCTCTTCGTTGCGAGTGCGTGGGCGGGTGGGCTTTCCGCGCTTTGGGGGCTTGCTCTGTTCACGGCCTGTTACTTCGGCCTTCTTCGAACCTTCGCCGTTGCAGGGCGCCTGCGCTGGGTCATCGCATGCCTTTTTGGATTCGTGCACGGGCTCGGTTTCTCTAGCGTGCTTCTCGAGCAGGAGCTGCCGCGCGCGGAGCTCGTCGGGGCGCTCTTCGGGTTCAACGTGGGGGTCGAGCTCGGTCAGCTTGCGATCGTCGCTGCCCTATGGCCGCTACTGCAATGGCTCCGTCGCCGGGACCTCGGGGAGGTTGTCGTCGATGTCACCTCGTTTGCAGGTGCTGCGGTGGGGACGTTTGCCCTCGTCGTTCGAACCTTCGGTTAGTCGGCTTCAGCTGAAGAACGGACCGCTCACCTCGTAGGTGACCCCGTCGACGCCCGTGATGACCCCCGAAGTCCCGCGCTGGGAACTGAAGTACAGCCTGTCGAAGGAGGGTCCGAACGCGGGCCCCGTAATCTCGGAGCCGTCCTGACCGGTCACCTGAAGAACCGGAGCTATCGCGCCATCAACACTGATCGCGACGATCTCCATGTTGCCGCCGTCCTCTGCCACCAAGACATCGCCGGCCGGCGAAACCGTGAGGTTGTCGACGCCAGTCAGGATGGGCGTGCTCGAGGTAGCGGCATCATAAATGATCGAAAGATTGGAGCTTCGATCCTCGTAGGCCCAAACTCGGTTGTCACCCTTGGTAGAAAAGTAGATGACGCCATCGTGGTACCAAATCCCCTCACCGCCGTCGAACGGGGTGCTCGATGCGACCTGTCGGCGCGTCGGGGTGGAGCTCGCGGAAGGGTCGGGCACGGTTCGCCACTCGATCAGGCCCCCAGGACCGCTGCCGACCACTTCGGCGATCTGCAGCTCTCCAGCGGAAAGGTCGGCGCGTCCGTCGATCATGGAATCCGCCACGAAGCGATAGAAACCGCCGTCACCGACGTCTTCGGTTAGGTACGCGACCTGGCTGTCGAGGTCGATGGCAACCGCCTCGTGCTTGAACACACCCAGTGCGGGGCGCACGACTGCCGACGTGATCCCGACAGGATCGCACTCCCAAACGCGGCCGTCGTCCTTCTCCTCGCAGGAAAGCCAAGTGCCCCAGGGTGTCGCGCCGCCCGCGCAGTTGACACTCGTGCCGCTGAGGATCGAGTAGGCATCGATGACCTCGCCATCCCGGGAGAACCGAACCGCGCCTGCGCCGCCCCCGAGCTGAGCGACCGTCTCGGAGTTCGAAACGTAGACCCATCCTCCGTCGTCGGTGATAAACACCGCGCCCCCATCGGGCGCCGAGTGCCATTCATACCCCGAGCTTCCGACGAGCTCGCCCGACCTCGCGATGACCCGGCTCCTGAAACCCTCCGGAAGGCGGATCCCGTTTTCATCGGGCTCCTGCAGAGGCCCGAGCGCCCCTATGTTGCTCATCAAGGCCCCATCGCCGCCACAGTGGGTCAACGCCCCACCCGACATGATCCAACCCATGCCGATGAAGCTCTTTTGGAGAAACCGACGGCGTGTCGGATCGACGATCGCTACTGGCATATCCGTGAACATGGATCTTGGTCGCACCGGCCATGACTCGGTAGCACTTTTTCTCCAGCGAGAATAGTCTCGGCGACCAGCACCGTGAAATTCAGTCGTAGAGATGTGATCAAAGGGATGGGCGCAGCCGGGCTGACGCCCCTGTTGGTGAGCGGTCACAGGGGTATTTCGTCCTAGACCTGCAACCGGACAAGGTCCAAGCGGACTGGGACGGACCCGAGACCGACAACGAGGATACGCCCCCACTTGCGCCGGCCTAGCCTGGACATCAAAGGACGGAGCATTAGGGCTTGATCAACGATCACGGGGATTCTAGAACAGCCCCTGGGCTGAGGAAACGGCCCCCAAGCTACGAGGGAGATAGACATGGCGATCGAACTGCCCGCCCTTCCGTGGGCCCAAGATGCGCTGGCGCCGCACATCAGCGCCGAGACGATCGAGTACCACTACGGCAAGCACCACGCGGGCTACGTCAAAAAGCTCAACGCCGCGATTGAGGGGACCGACCACGCGAGCAAGTCCCTGGTGGACATCATCCGCGCAGGTGGGGCGACCTTCAACAACGCGGCCCAGGTTTGGAACCACACGTTCTACTGGAACAGCATGGCTCCGGGTGGGGGCGGCCCGCCGAGCGGTGCAATTGCCGACGCGATCAATGGTAGCTTTGGCAGCTACGATAAGTTCCGCGAAGAGTTCTCGAACGCCGCGGCGACGCAGTTCGGCTCCGGCTGGGCCTGGCTCGTCGCCGAAGGTGATAAGCTCGCCGTCCAAAAGACCAAAGACGCCGAGACCCCGATCACGACGAGCGCCAAGCCGCTTCTGACGATCGACGTCTGGGAGCACGCGTATTACATCGACTATCGCAACGCGCGTCCAGACTATATCAAGGTGTTCCTCGATTCGTTGGTCAACTGGGACTTCGCAAGTCAGAATCTGAGCGGCTGAGGCATCTCACATGACCGCGCTGCGCTGGAGTCGACAAGCCTCGTTTGCTTGGTGGGCGGCAGGGTACGCTGCGGCTTTCGTTGCCGCGTGGGTCACCGTGGTGTTGGTGCCGGAAGATGTGGCTCCGTTGTGGACGGTGGCGATCGCCGATGTGGCGGCGACGCTGGTGATCTTCGCATTTTCGCGCGGTCTCAAGTGCTCGAGCATGTACGACGCCTATTGGTCGGTCGCCCCGGTCGTGATCGTCTTTTACTGGGCGTTTCACGCCGAGCCCGGCATCAACCCCATTCGCGCGGGCGCGGTCTTGTTCTTGGTGACCTGGTGGGGGGTGCGGCTCACTTACAACTGGGCGCGCAGCTGGCCGGGGCTACATCACATCGACTGGCGCTACGAAATCATGAAAGACAAGGCGCCGAAGCTCTGGTTCTTCAGCGACCTCTTTGGCATCCATCTCTTTCCGACGGCTCAGGTGTTTTTAGGGTTATCGGGCGCTTGGGTTGCGCTGGTGGTCGGCACCGGGCCGCTTTCCTGGATCGACGTCGTTGCGCTGATCGTCACCGCGGGGGCGATCACGATCGAAATGGTGGCCGACCAGCAGCTCGTCGCGTTTGCAAAGGTGAAGAAGCCCGGCGAGATCATCAAGACCGGGCTTTGGAGATACTCGCGGCACCCGAACTACTTTGGTGAGCTCTCGTTTTGGTGGGGCTTGTATCTGTTTGGCGTCGCTGCGGACCCGAGTCACTACTGGACGATCGCTGGCCCGTTGGCGATGACTTTGATGTTCGTCACCGTGTCGATCCCTTGGATGGACCGCCGCAGCTGCGAACGACGCCCCGAGTACGCCGAGCACATGAAGCAGGTGAGCGGACTGGTGCCGTGGTTCCCGAAAGGCAGGTAAGCAGCCAACCGCCGGGCGGTTTGGTTACTCAGAGCCGGGCGTGCAGAGCGCCTCTGTATCCGCGGGGGTTTCGATGTACTCAGGGGTGTCGTCCTGGTCGCATCGGGGCAGGGATGGGTAGCTGCACACGCCTGGAGCGGTTGCCTGGTGCTCATCGCCATCGCCGGGAGCGCAGTAATTCGTCCCTGTTCCGCCGCGAAGGAACTCGTCGAGCTGCTTACGAGCCGCCTCGCGCTTCCGAAGCTCTCCGTGCGGATCCCTGCAGAGCGACATCGGCACGTTGCAGAGCGGTTCGGGGCCAGGCATGCCGAAGTCGTACTCGGTGAAGAAGCTCCCTCCTGCGGTTGATTCGACCGGTGTGAGTCCCCAGACCTCGCGAAGCCCGGTCGTCAGATGCGGCGCATTGAGCGTCCTGGCCATGATATGCCCAGCATGGGTCGCCACCTGGTGGTCGCCGAGGGCCACCCGGGTCAACACTTCCTTGGTACCGGTGCCGGGCAGCGGGTTTTCTCGAATGTGGTGGGTGTAGCCGTTGGGTTCGACCCGGTCCCAGAGCATCTGAAACAACGCCACGACGAGCTGTTGCTCACGAAAATCCGTGTAGGTGTTCTTGAGTTGGTCGAGGAACGGGTTGAAGTCGACGCTTCGGAAGAGGAGCATGCTGTACGGCTGTCCCATGACCCCAAGAGCGCCGCGCTCGATGTCGGGGCTCAGGGCCATGAACACCGAGCCCATGATGCCGCCTTGGCTGATGCCATAGTAATAGGCCTCTTCGCCTTTGATGTACTGCCCGTACGTCGCGTCGGCGGCAAAAGCCGTCTTCATCATCCGCATCAAGAGGACGTAGTTGACGAAGCCTTGATGCAGCCGGTCGAACATCGTTTGCAAAGTCGAGATGTTCCCGTTGGCGAGCGCGGCCCCGATCACGGGGAAGTCAAAGTCCGACATTCCGATGAGGTCGGTCGCACAAAATGCATAGTTGTACTCGTTCATGAACGTGAGGAAGTGACCCGATTGAATCTGTTCTTTTTCGCCAAGGAGCCCATGTCCATATTCGATGATCGCTGCCGGGTCTTTGGCGGTTGCGCTATTGGGTATGAGGACCTCGAAGGGGACATTTGCCCATGGTGTGTCTTCATTGACTGCCGGTAAGCCATCCTCGCCAAAGACCAACACGGAGCCCGGTCCGTCAAAGGTCATGAACAGCGGCGCCCGGAACGTCCCAAAGATCCGAAACGCAATGTCCACGGGATTGTAGTCGGTCTCTACCGTGTCGATCGTATATTCGATCCCGCTCTCAACGAGCCCGAGCGCGGTATCCCGCATGTGCACGAGCCATGCGGTGTTGTTGGCATCGCTTGCGGTGTTGAAGTCCCAGGCGATCTGGACCTCGCTTCGATCCCAGCCCTCATCGGCGAGCCGCGTGAAAATGTCCTCGTAGAGTGCGCGTCGCGCCTCGATCGATTCGTCGGCGCTCGAGGTGCCGTCGCGCAGGGCGGCAAAGCCTTCTGATGGCTCGATCACCTCGTCAGCCTCATTGCGCAGGTTGCGGAAGGCGACGATGTACCGGGCGTTGTCGCGCAGGCGTTCGACCGGTCGAATCATGGTGGAGCGCTGCTCTGCAGTCGGGGCGCGGATGTCGATCTCGGCAAAGTGCGGAACGAGCTCGCCGGTCTCTGCGTCGAGGAGGATGCTCGGTGAGTTGTCGGAGAGGGACTCGTCGATGTCGTTGGGCCCGCCGAATTGCCCAAGCGCTATACCGGGAAGATAAGTCATGATCGGCGACCCGGCGGAGAAGCCGTCGCTCTTGTCCCAGGGTGCAGGGTCGTTCCCGCGCATGAGGCCGGACCCAAAGGAAACGCGACGCCCAGTCGGCGTCTCCGAATCTTCGACCGAATAGACGTTCGATGGAAAAGGAACGCCGCAGAACTCAGGGACCAGAGGATCGCAGTCGAGGAGTGGGTACAGGCTCGCGTCAACGCCGCCCGTACCGCCTGTAGCAGCCGCACCACCTGTACCGCCGATGCCACCTACGCCTCCGACGCCGCCTGTGCCGCCTGCATCATCGGATTCGCTGCAACCGAAAAAGAAAATCGCGAGCGCTGGGATAAGCCAAGTGTGCTTCATGAAAACCTCCGAAGGGCGAGGCTATACCGGGAGAGCGTGACTCTCAAGCACCAGTCGCGCCTCCCAACCGTACCCCCCGTTGCCGGCTCCATCGATGAAGACTACAACCGCCAAATGGCCGCCCGAAAATGGATCTACGTGCTCCGCGGGAACGGCGAAAGCCACTCCGCGTTTGGCGACCGGATGCGTGGGGAGGTCAGCAAGCGGTTGCTGGACCTTGGGCCTTCGAAGCTTTCGTTGACGTTGACCGAAGGGCCGCCGCCGAAAGTCGCGCTCTTTCCGTTCAAGAGTGAGCCCACGGCGATTTTCTCGATTCACGACGAGCAGGGCGATCCGTCGCGCTTCACCGAAGCGTTGGCCAATGCGGCAGGCGAGCTCTCCGGCTACGAAGTCGAGGAGAGCTATCCAGTTGAGTACAACAAATCATGGAATGACGGGGAACCAACGCCGAGCCCGATCCTTCTCACCATCCTTCACCGGAAGCCCGGCCTCGACTTCGACGAGTACATCAAGCGTTGGCACGGGGGGCACACCCCGCTCTCCCTCGAGATTCATCCGTTGTGGTACTACCAGCGCAATGTGATCCGCGAGCCGATCACACAGGGGGCGGATGCGTGCGATGGGATCGTCCTCGAGGCTTGCCCCACCAAGAGCGACCTCTTGAACCCCGCGCGCTTCTTTGGGGGCCCCCTCAAAATGGTGCCAAACATGCTGCGGGTCGCCAACGACATCAAAGGGTTTCTCGACATGCGCAAAGTCGAAACCTTCTACTGCACCGAGTACCACCTTCGGAGTTGAGCGATGAGCGTTCGCTACGAGCTCCGAGGTCGCATCGCCATCGTCACGATCGACAGGCCTGAGGTGCGAAACGCCGTCGACGTGCCGACCGCCGAAGCGCTTGCGGATGCGTTTCGCCGCTTCGACGACGACAACCAAGCAGATGTTGCCGTCTTGACGGGGAAGGGCGGCTGCTTCTGCGCCGGCGCCGACCTCAAAGCGCTCGCCGCCGGCGAGGAACGCGATTTCTCCGCGGACACCGACGGTCCGATGGGCCCCACCCGCATGCAACTTCGAAAGCCCGTCATCGCAGCGATCGAAGGTCATGCGGTGGCGGGCGGCCTAGAGCTTGCCATCTGGTGCGACCTTCGCGTCATGGCCGAAGACGCGGTGATGGGGGTCTTCTGTCGGCGCTTCGGCGTGCCATTGATCGACCTCGGCACCATTCGTCTGCCTCGTTTGATAGGTCACAGTCGCGCCATGGATCTAATCCTCACGGGTCGTCCCGTTTCCGCACGCGAAGCCGCCGACATGGGCCTCGCCAACCGCGTCGCCCCTCCCGGTAAGGCCCTCGAAACAGCCGTTCAGCTTGCCGAAGAAATCGCGCGCCACCCGAGCCTTTGCATGCAAAACGACCGACGCTCCGCGATCGAACAATGGTCGCTCACCGAAGAGCAAGCCATGCGTAACGAGCTCGCCCTTGGCTTAGAGACCATCCAAAGCGGCGAAACCGGATCAGGCGCCGAGAGCTTCCGAGCTGGCGCCGGCCGTCACGGCAGCTTCGACGACGAATCTTAATGAATTGCGGGCGCGGAACCGCTCGTAGTACCGTCACTGAATGCTCTCGCAGCCCAGCCCGCGCTCGGACTCGTATCGGATTCCGAAGCACCAAGTCTCGATCGAGCTCGCGCTTCGCGGTGGCGAGCCGGAGGAGGTCTCCGTGTTCCTGCATCCGAGGGCGGCATCGCACGCGGGTCAAGAGCGACCGAGCGAGCTCTTGCTCAATGACGAGCCTTTCCTGACGGTCATTGCGGGCGATGGAAGCGTGCGGTTCATCAACAAGGCTGCGATTGCCTATATGACCGTTGCCCTCGAGCTGGAGATGAGCGGTCGATCCGATTCGGAGGCCAGGCTCGCGATGGATGGCTGCACGCCCATCGACCTGACTCTGGACGACGGCAGCACCTTCGTCGGCGAAGTCTCAATCCTGCTTCCGCAGGCAAACAGCCGGTTGCAAGACTTTCTGAATACCTCCGACCGCTTCTTCGAGGTTCGTGACGCCCGCGCCGTCCATTTCGTCAACCGTGATCGTGTCGTCATGGTCAAGGCCACGGAGTGATGCCATAGACCGGGCCAGCCCATTGACGCCGACCGCCATTGCGGAGTTCTTGGGCCGCTCATCACTGTTCCAGGGCTGCCCCCCGGAGGTCGCCAAGAAGGTTGCCCCCCACATCGAAGCCATCGAGGCGCCTTCGGGCGCGGCGTTGGTGCGCGCTGGCTCGCATGAGCACGACATCGGCATCTTGATGCACGGCAAGGCATCGGTGAGCGTGCTCGATTCGGCTTCGGGATCGAGGACGACGCTCTTCACGATCAGCGCGGGTGATCATTTCGGCGAGCTCGGCACACTGTTGCATGAGTCGCAACCCTACGATGTCGTCGCGGAGGGTCCGTGTGTCGTGCTCACGTTGCGTGGAAGCGCGGTCGAGCAACTGTGCCGCAAGATTCCGGCCTTCGCCCAGGCGCTCGCGGAATCACTCGCCGACCGGTTGGTGAAGACGAGCACGAGCCGTCCGCCCCCGCCCCCCTCTGCCGTGCATCCGGTTGTCGATGCTCGTCCCTCGGTGCTGACCCGTGCCGGCGACACCATTCCTTTCGTACGCGTTTCGTCCTACGAGCTCATCGACGCAGTCATCGAAACCGTGCCGGTACAGATCATCCAACAACACCGAATGATCCCCCTCGAACTTCGCAATCATGTCCTCACCATCGGCATGGTCGACCCGTTCAACGAGGCGGCGCTTCGAGACTTACGGCGCGTGCTGCACAATGCGGAGCCCAAAGTCGTCGCAATTTCCGCAGAAGACTTCACCACAGCGACGCGACGCCTAAAACTACACGGCTTTGCGCAACGCGTCCGACACGGTCAGCGAGTAGACCCCAACTCGGTCATCTTCGACGAGATCGACTCAAAACGCGAATCGGAACGCTCACTTCAAAGCGCGGGGGAGCAGATTGTGGCCCTCGCGTCGCAGGTGGTGGCGGCGGGGCTCGAGCGCGGGGCCAGCGACATTCATTTGGAACCTGCGCGCCGCGGTGTGCGAGTTCGTTTTCGGGTGAACGGAATGCTGCTCGATTGGGAGCAGTCTGTTCAAAGCCACCTTGCGAAGGCGTTAATCGCGCGATTCAAAGTGCTTGCGGGTCTCGACATTGCGGAAAAGCGGCGCCCGCAGGATGGGCGTATCGGCGTTAGGGTCGGGCGGCGTGACGTTGACCTTCGTGTGTCGACCTTGCCTGCGAGCGAGGGCGAGAAGCTGGTGATGCGCGTGTTCGAGGCTGCCGCGATGCTACGTCCCCTAGAGGAGATCTTCGTGGAGGAGGGGACTCTCTCGGCGATGCGAGACGTCTTGCAGCGGCCGTATGGGGCGATCGTCGTGGCCGGACCGACCGGCTCCGGCAAGACATCGACTCTCTATGCGGCCCTTCACGAGCGGCAAAAGATCCGCCCAGATACCAACATCATCACGGTGGAAGACCCGATCGAATACCGTCTCGACGGCGTCACCCAAGTCCAGGTTCATCATGCGATCGGGCTCGGCTTTGCTCAGGTATTGCGCGCAATGCTCCGCCAAGACCCGGACGTGGTGATGGTCGGTGAAGTCCGCGACGAAGAAACCGCACAGCTCGCGCTCGAAGCCGCAATGACGGGCCACCTCGTCTTCACCTCGATCCACGCCAACAATGCGGGCTCTGTCATTCAACGCTTCGAGAACTTCGGATGCAATCGGACGGTCATCGCACATTCGATCGCCCTGATCTTGATCCAACGCCTAGCTCGTCGCCTATGCCCACGGTGTACCGTGACCGGCGATGTTCCCGAGTTGCTTCGAGACTCGCTCATCGCCCGTAAACTCTACGACCCCAAGAATCCCGTCCCGCTCCCTCGGGCACCCGGCTGTGATGCGTGTGATCAAACCGGCCTGGCGGGACGTGTCGCGGTGATCGAGTCCATGCGCGTTACCGACGAAATCCGATCGATGCTCATGGCCAACCGTCCGCTTGGCGACGCCATCGCCCTGGCCGAACAAACCGGCGCCCTCGTCCAGTTCCCGCGCTACGCCTCGTTCATGATGGAACAGCGCCTCATCGGCCCGGCAGAAGCGCTTTTGTCGGTTGCGTCGTAGGAGACGCCCGCTTCGTGTTCTAGCGAGTGTTGGCGAGCTCGCCCATCGTTGGCAACAGCGACGACCATAGATTGTCGTGGCGCGGGTTGTTGCTGTTGATGGCGCGTAGGATTCCTTGGCGGTCGATCAAGTGGAAGCCGGGGATCAGCTGACGGGTTTCGGGGTTGATGAAGCGCGCGTCGCCAACCAAGACGATTTCGTTTCGGTAGCGGTCCATACCGAAATGGCGCGCCCAAGCTTTGACGTCGCCGAGGGTGGGGGGGCTTTCTCCATCCATCCCGTAGAGGGCGAGCTGAACGAAGACGATGTCGGGGTGGTCGAGCGAGAGCTTGGCGTACTGGAGCGAGTATTTCTCGATCGAGCCGAGCCCGTCTTGCGGGGGGATGCCACGAAAGTCAGCGACCGACGGTTCATTCCCGCCCGCGAAGGCGTGACAAGCACGACACGTCAACCCGACGAGCTCGACGAGGACGACCTTGCCGCGAAACTCGCTCAGCGCGGTGACGCGACCGCTTTGGTCGATGAGCGCGATCTCCGGATACGGGCGACCGACGATTGGCGGCCATCCTCGAAGGGGAGCGTTGGGGTTGTGCTTTGCAACGGCTGGGCCTGGCCGAAACTCGGGGGTCGGTTCTTGGGGCGCGGTGTCGTTTGACGGACGCGTTCGCTTTGGCGAGAGCGCGCCGGGGTCGAGCTTCTTGAGTGCGGCGATCGGGTCCTTTTCGACTTCGCGGAGCCACGCGTTGGGATCCGCAGGCGGCGGCTCGACCCGTCGTTCGGCGATCGGCTGCGGGGCCGGTTCGGCGGGTGACTGAGCAGGCGGGGGTGGGGCAGACGCCGCTTCGGGTTTCGCGCCAAGGTCACAGCCTGCCCACGCGGCGCAGGATCCAGCCACCAAGAGCGTCAGGGCGGCCCGAGCTGTTGCACCGCGAATCACCCCTGGATTCTACCAGAGTGGCGCGGGTATCGTGGCGTTCTCGTCGATCGATTTGGGGACCCGTCCGCGGCTCGCTATTTTGGGGGCATGGAATCACAGCGCGCAATTCTGTCGGTCATGCTGGGGGGCCTGCTGACCGCATCGATCGGATGTGCCTCGAGGGGCTCGTCCGCAACCCAACCGACTGTGGGCAGCACGCAGGCGGCGATCATCGCCTACGACGAGGCCATGCAGCAGCCGGTGTCGATGGGGGATGTCACCAAAGGGTGCCCTGAAAAGCAGCTCAGCGATGAGCAAGTGGTGGCTGAGATGGATCGCCATCTCGACGAGATGTACCGCGAGTGCGTGGTGCGTGAGTACAAGCGCGGCGGCACGCTCGACACGGTGACCATCGACATCGCGATCCTCCGCGACGGCTCGGTGCAAGGCGCCACGGTCTCACCGGGAAGCAGGCGATTCCGATCGTGCATCCTGAGCGTCGTCAAAGACGTCGAGTTCCCGAAGTTCGAAGCTCCAAGGATGGGCGCACGCTACCAGTTCCACACCGGCTAAGAAAAGGGGACAGTCCCCTTTTTCGAAGGGTTAACCCCGCTAAAAGGGGACTGTCCCCTTTTCGGACACGTGCTAGCGTGCTTGCAGTCGGCCCCGGAGGTTTTCATGCATCCCCTCGAACGTGTCATCAACGACGCTGCACCCCTCGTGTTGATCGGGAACTCTTCGGAGGATCGCTTTCCCGGCATGTCGTACAGCGTGTACACAAAGACTGGGAAGAATTTCTACTGCCTCGACATGGGCGAGCTTTCTGCGTCTCGGGGACCGACCAAGGGTGGCAAGGTCTATCATTCGGTTGAAGAGCTTCCGGATGACCGAGGCGACCTGGCCGTGATCTGGGTCCGTCCGAGCACAGCGTCCGCTGCTGTGGATATTGCCCATCAGGCCGGCTGCAAACGCGTCTGGTTCTCGTTCATGACCGGGCACCGCGACGCGGTCGCCAAGGCTCGAAAGCTTGGGATGGAAGTCGTCGAGATCGGCCGATGCCCCGTCCTCTACCTCGACGACAAGCCGGCTGCATGCAAGGCACACACGCTCATCACCAAAGCAACGGGCGCATACCGCCGGCCTCCTCAAACCGACCCGAACGCAAAACGCCGCGAGATGTACTGAACCGCTAAGGCATAGGGTGTTGTCAGAGCGGCCTCCGTGCTAGGGATTCTACCGGAACGCGAGGTGTTGAGCCGTGTGTGACACTGTGGTCGTCGTCCCCGAACAAGGGCCGGTTTGGTTTGCCAAGAACAGCAATCGCGAGCCGAGCGAAGCACAGTTCGTCGAGTGCCACGAGGCCAACGCAAATGCCGAAGGGATCCCCGAGGGGTTACCAGAGGCCCACGGGCATGCACGCATACTGATGAGTCGCCCCGCTTGGATGTGGGGTTGCGAAATGGGGGTGAATGAGCACGGGGTTGCGATCGGCAACGAATCGGTGTTCACCAAGGTGCGAGTTTCGAAGTGCGGTTACTCCGGGATGGACTTTCAGCGGGTGGCTCTGGCGACGTCACGAACGGCAGATGACGCGCTCGAGCAGCTCATCGAGCTCACCGAAAACTTTCCTCAAGGCGGTCGGATGTTGCATCGGCATCGGTCGTTTCGCTACCACAGCTCCTTTACTGTGGCCGACGCGGTGACGGCCTGGGTGTTCGAAACGGCCGGCGAGTATTGGGCAGCCAAGCGCATTCAGGGCGTCGCGACGATTTCGAATGCCCTCTCGATCGAAGACGACTTCGACCGCATCCACGAGCGTGCCTACCGGTTTGCCAAAGACCAAGGTTGGGTGCGCCCCGGCGAGGGCTTCGGGTTTGCGCGTGCGTTCTCCAATCGAACGATCACGAGGTTGTCGGGCGCCAAAGTCCGTCGCGCTTGCACGGCTCGTTCGCTCTCGGGAATCGTCGACGCCATGCCGCGCCATTTCATCCGAGCCCTGACCGACCACGGCGAAGAGACCCCGGGAAGGTCCTGGAAATACGAGGCTCCATGCGCGCACGCTTCCTGGTTACCCACGATGACGGCTGCGCAGACCACTTCGTCGATGATCGCGCGCCTCGACAAGAGCGGCCCGACCGTATGGGCCACCGGCACTTCGTCGCCATGCCTGAGCGTTTTCAAGCCCGCGCCGTTCAGCCCGCTGCTTTTCGCTCCGCGCCCGATCGCCGATGCACGCTTCGACGACCGCGAGATCTGGTGGGCGCACGAACGCCTGCACCGTGAGGTGCTGGCCGACTATCAGCGGCGTCGCGTCACCTTCGCCGAAGATCGCGAGCGTTTTCAGTCCGCGTGCCTCGAGCCCCGGGTCGACCCCGAACAGGTTTGGCGTGAGCATCGAGCGCATGTCGACGATTGGCTCGCCCGCACCCGTGAAATCCAAACGACGCGTTTACCCCTCCTGACGCGCCTCTACTGGTCGAGGCAATCAAAGGTCGGAGCGGTGCCCACAGGCTAAGCCGCCGGGTGGCTAGCGACTGTGGCGGAGCAGCCAGTCGGTCGTTCGAGTCGCCCACTCGGTATCGATGAAGACGGGAATGTGTGGACCACCCTCGATGGTCCAGAGCTCGAAGTCTGTGCCTTCATCGCAGCCGATCGTGTATGCGACTCGTTCCGTCTCGGCAACGTCGTCGCCAGTGAGATTGATGCTTTCGAGCATCGCGGGGGAATCGACGTTGCACCCGGCCCGTGCTGCGAAGCGTTCGACCGTCTCGACTGCCCCCGGGAAGCTGAATGCACCGTTCATACTCCCCTCATAGGGGATTGTCTCATCGTCGGTGCCGTGGACGGCGAGCGCGCTGACGGGCAGGGTGGCCGGCTGGCAGTCGGCCGGGTCGTTGAAAGTGGAGCCCGCGAGGCTCACGATCGCGGTGATCAGGTCCGAGCGCTCACATGCCATCCGGAATGACATGAACCCGCCGTTCGAGTGCCCCATGAGATAGACGCGCTCGGCGTCGATATTGTAGACTCCTTGCGCTTCGTCGATGAGGCGGCTGATGTAGCCGACGTCGTCGACCTCGCCGGTCAGGTCGCAGCAGGCTTCGGTGGCGTTCCAGGCATTGCTGATGCCATCCGGATACACGAACACGAATTGCTTGGCGTCGATGACGTCGAACATCCGTAAGTAAATCGCCTCTAACTGACCAGTGGCGCCCCTACCGTGAAGCAGGATCAGAAGCGGGTACGAGGTACTCGGGTCGTAGTCGGATGGGATCGTGACCATCGCGGGCCGCTCGTCTTCGTCGAGGACGAGGGGCGGATCGGCCGAAAAGACCTGTTCGGTGCCATCGCCGCCGCAGGCGAGGGTCAGGGAAAGGGCCAGAAAAAGGACAGAAGCAAGATTTTTCATGGCGGGGACCTTAGAGCCCTCGCGGCCATCGGTAAAGGCCCAAGGCTCTAGGCGTCCCAGGTTCGAGCGTATAAGCTCAGCGCCATGGCGGACACGATTTTCACCAAGATTCTCCGGGGGGACATCCCTTGCCACAAGGTCTACGAGGACGAGCATGTGTTGGCTTTCCTCGATATTCGGCCCTTGAGCTACGGCCATACCCTCGTCATTCCAAAGGAAGAAGCCGCCACTCTCGACCAGCTTTCTGATGACGCCTCCGCCGCGATCGGGCGCGTGCTCCCCCGCCTTTGCCGCGCGATCAGAGCCATCACAGGGGTAGAGCAGTTCAACGTGCTGCAAAACAACGGCCCGATGGCTCACCAGGCGGTATTTCACGTGCACTTTCACATCATTCCCAAGCCAGGTGTCGATGAGGGGCTAGGCATCGAATGGCCCGCGAAGAAGCTCGACCCACAAGAAGCCGCCAAGCTTGCGGCGTCGCTGAGTAACGAGATTGGGGGGTAACATGTCCGGTCCGAGCTTCGACGAATCGATTCCCTTCAAAGGGCTTCGCATCGCTGTCATGACGATATCCGACACGCGCACCGAAGACACCGACAAGTCCGGGGCGTTCTTGGTAGAGCGCGCACTCGAGGCCGGTCACCACGTCATGGACAAGGTCATCATCCCCGATGACCGCAAGCGCATCGAAGTGCAGCTCCGTCGTTGGATCAACGAGCCGAACGTCGAGGTGGTGCTTGCCACGGGCGGTACCGGGGTGACCGGGCGCGATGTGACGCCCGAAGCGTTCGAAGCGGTGTGGGAGAAGTCGATTCCAGGTTTTGGAGAGCTCTTTCGGATGTTGAGCTACGAGCACATCGGCACTTCTGCGATCCAATCGCGCGCCGTCGCGGGTGTGGCGCGCGGCACGTACATGTTTGCGCTTCCGGGGTCGACGGGCGCATGCAAGGACGCCTGGGATGGCATCCTTCGTTACCAGCTCGACATTCGCTTCCGCCCTTGCAACTTCGCCGAGCTGATTCCGCGGCTCCAAGAGCACTAGCCGCTACGGGAAGGCAACGGCGCCGGCCGGAATCGGCATGATGTTCCAGGTCATCTGCGACATCGCGATGTCCCGCCTCTTGATCACCTCGCGCTTGGGCCGGCCTCGCAGCCATACGTATCGTCGAAGCTCGCCTTGGTTGTCGGCGGCGACATAGAGCTCGTCAGTCCCGTCTCCATCGAGGTCGGTGAGAAGCGCGGCATGCTCGAAGCCACCCGAGTCGCGGTCGATGCTTTCGATGCCCCACTCGGATTTCGAGTCCTTCCCGGGCCGGAGCAGCCAAAGGCCCTTGCTGAACGAGGCGACCACCATTTCTTTCTTCCCATCTCCGTCCACATCGCCAACCGTCAAGAACCGCGAGAGCCGATCTGGAATCGAGGCGATGATGATTTTGGCGTCGGGCAACGTGTCGGCGTCGTAGCGGCGAATCTCTACCGGCTCGATGATCTCGAGGCTAGCACCGCGTCCTTTGGTCAGCGCCTCGACGGCGACGTAGAGCTCATCGGTGCCATCGCCATCGACGTCACCTACATAGATCTCTTTCGCATGCCGGTTGCCGAGGTCTGCCACTACCGTCCGGCCTTGTTCCTTCTTTGGAACGTAGCGGACGACTTCGCCATGTTGCGCCTCCGCGTCGAGCTTGTTGGGGTCGCTCGGCGTGGCATACACCTCGAGCACTCCGTCGCCGTCGAGGTCACCGATCTCGATCTCGTGCACGAACGTGTCTTTCTTTTTGTCGATGGGCGCTACTTGCCACTTGCCGTTCGGGCGCTGACGGAGGATCGCGACGACACCCTGGTCGTGTGTCGCCACCGCGATGTCCGGGGTTCCGTCTCCGTAGAGATCGGCTACTTCGGCGTCACGCATGCGGTTGAACTTGCCGCCGAACTCCGCATGCCACAGGGTGATCGGCCTGAGCCTGCCCTTTGTCGGACGCCAGAGCTTCACCAACGCGCTCGAGCCGCCCAACGTTAGGATGCCCGGCGCCTGGCCCCGGGGCTCGAGCAACATCGCCTTGTGAAACACGTTGCTTTCGGGGTCTTCGATGACCTTGGTCGACCAGTTGCCTCCTGCCCGGGTGAGGATTTCCAAACGCGCCGGGCCCGGCTTCGCGGTGGCTTTGCCATCGACGACCTCGAACTGGGAGTACGCCAGGAGCAACCCGTTCGGAAGGGCGTCCGGCAGCGCTTGCGTCCTCGGAGGTTTCGCGGCCGGCTGCTCTTTGGATGTCGTGTCGGGTGAGTTGGGGGCTTGCGCCGCGGGCGCCTCGGCGGACGGTGCGTTTTCGCCCTCACAGGCCAAGAGGAAAACCACGGCCCAAAGCCCGACTCCGATTGCGGCGGTATCTCGCATGGTGCGTCGCTACCAACCACGGCCGCAGGGCGCAACTAGGCGCCACTCGACGATGAGAGCGTCGCCAATTTGACCCTTTAGCGTGCACCGGTTACGGCAGCCGGCAGGGGATAGATGCGCTCGAGTCCCAAGAAAATGGCGTTGTTCCTGCTGAAGCTGGCCTTCTCGGTGGGCATGCTGGCTTTCATCTTCCGAAAGGTGATCCGGCGTGATGGGGCCGAGGATCTCCTCGGTCGGCTGAGCGATTTGCACTGGGGCTGGGTCGTTGCGGCGATCGGCATGCAGCTCATCGCCATCGGTTTCAGCACCGTCCGGTGGCAGCGCCTGTTAGTGGGGCAGGGGATTTTCGCGCCCTGGCGCTTCCTTGGTGGCTCGATCATGATCGCGCGGTTCTGGGGGGCCTTCACGCCGGGTGGGTTCACGGGATTTGGCGGCTGGCGCATTTACGACGTCGCTGCGCACACCGGCAAGACCGCTCGTGCCACCGCCACCATCGGCGTCGAGATGATCCTCGGGCAGCTCGCATTCGGCGTCGTCGTGATGCTCGGAAGCATCTTTGGGATGCGCTTCATCGGGACCGACGGGGTGCTCCTCGTCAATGCTTTGTTCCTCGGGATCATCGTCGTTGGCATCGTGTTCTTGGCGCAGCCCCAGCTCTTCTTGTTCTTCGCTCGCTTCGTCCCCGACGGGATCCGTGCGCGCATTCAAACTCTGATCGATGCGGTGGCGGCCTATCGCGGCAAGGCGGGGTTGCTTCTGCAGGCGGCTGCGCTCGGGGTCGGCACGCACGCGTTCAATAATCTGATCTATGTGTGCGCGGCGCGTGCGCTCGGAGTCGAGCTGAGCCTAGGCGAGGTGTTCTTTGCGTCGTCGCTGCAAATTCTTGCGACATTGATTCCGGCATCGATCAACGGCATCGGGCTCCGCGAGGCGGCAGCGGTTGCGCTCTACACATCACCTGCGGTGGGCTTACCGCTGGCGGTCGCCGTTCTGATACCGACGCTTGGCTTCGCGTGTGAGATGTTCGTCTCGGCGTTTGGGGGTGTCATCTTCCTCGTGCGAAGGTCGGGTTACGATCCCAAGATCCGCGTCGAAGATCCCGACCGCGAAAAGCTCGCCACCGAAGCGATCGAAAAAGCGCCCTCGGAGGCGTGGCCAAAGCCATTGCGCGGGCTTCGGGTGGGGCTCAGCGCGGGCATCTTTGCGGGATTGTTGATCGGGCTTGCCGAGGCGTTTGCGATTTCGTTTTCGTCGGCGGGCGCGACAGGCGCTCGGGTGTTTCTCTATGGGCCCTTTGCGTACGGCGCCTTCTGTGCGGTGTTCGGCGCGGGGCTGGGATTCGCCACGGCACTCAGCGGTCGGTGGATGAAGCGCCGTGCCCTTCCAGAGAGAGAGGCTTTCGGGTATTTTGTCGCCGCGATTTTCGGGCTCTTCGTGTTGGCGCTCGGCGCGTTTCGCATTCGACGCGACTTCTTTCATGAGGAGCTCGTTTGGAAGAGTGCGATCGGGTTGGCGGTTTTGTTTGGCTGCGCGTTCGTGGTGTCGGGGGTGAGCGCCGTCCTCGCGCGCGCTGTCCGCTCGCTCGTCCAAAGAAAACCGTTCGCGCGGCTGGTTCAAGCACCCATCGCGATCGCTTTTCTGGTGCTCGTCGGCCTCGGGCTCGTCGCCAACATCGCCATGGGCGATCGCGTTTCTCGTGCCGGAACGACCGGGGACGCATCGCCACCGACTGGCAGCGCCAACAACATCTTGTTCATCGTGGTCGACACCCTGCGAGCGGATCACTTACCTGCCTATGGCTACGCCACCGGCTCGACACCGAATCTCGATCGTTTGGCCGACGACGCGGTGCGCTTCGACCAAGCGTTCACCAATTCGAGCTGGACACGCCCGAGCTTTGCCTCGATCCTGACGGGACGACTTCCCTCGAGTCACGGGGTCATGGCCAAGAGCGACGCGCTCCCCGACTCGCTCACGACCCTGCCTGAAGCGCTCAAGCCCCAGGGCTATCGCACCGCCGGTTACGCAACCAACTTCAACGTCGCGCCCTACTTCAACTTCCAGCAAGGCTTCGACGACTACTACTACCTCGAGCCGGCGTTCGTCCTCGGTGCCGACGATGCGAGCGCAAAGCTCTTGTTGATGCAGTTCGTTCGCCAACGGATCGAGCGCTTTAGAGCGGCCAAGGGCGATGTCCTCCCCGGTACGGCGTACCAAGACGCCGAAACGGTCAATCGCGCATTGCTTGGTTGGATCGACGTTCAAGTCACGGCCCCCTGGTTTCTTTTCGTCGGGTACATGGACCCCCACGATCCGTACTTCGTGCACCCATACGACGGAAGCGGTTACGCGCGGGCGGCACACCAAAAGCCTGATCCATCTGAGGCGCCTGCCTTGCGCACGCTTTATGACGGAGAGATCAGCTATTGGGATGCCGAGCTCGGGAAGTTACTCGATGCGCTCGAGGAGCGCGGCCTCTACGACGACCTCACGATTGTCGTCACCAGCGACCACGGGGAGGAGTTCGACGACCACGGTGGGTTCTGGCACGGGACGACCCTTTACGACGAGCAGCTACACGTCCCGCTTTTGATCAAGCTTCCGCAAAGCAAGCGTGGGGGAACGGTCGTGCGGCACTGGGTGCAGAGCATCGACTTGATGCCTACGCTTCTCGGCCTAGTCGACGCTGCGGTGCCCGAGGGCGTGCAGGGGGGCGACGCCTTTGCGGGCACCGATGTGATCTACGCCGAAGAGAGTCATGAAGGGAACGTGCTCGAATCGGTGCGCGAGCTGCGCGGCACCGACGAGTACAAGCTCATCACGGCCAATCCCGGCAACCCGCGAGGCCTCCGGCCTGTCGAGCTCTACCGCGTCGACCTCGATCCAGGCGAAACCGAAAACCTCGCCGACGCCCAAACCGACGCCGTCGTCGCCACCACCAAGACACTGGTCAAGCAGCGCGCCGTCGCCCACGAAGACGCCATCTCTGCCGACTCCGTAGAGCTAGACGAAGACGTCGCCGCCCACCTAGAAGCCATCGGCTACATAGAGCGCTGAGTGGCTTCGAAAAGCCGCAGCCTCCGCCGCCAACTAAGGTAGAGTGTACGTGGGTCACCTATGGAGTCGCTCGCCGCCGTCGACCTCGGGTCAAACAGCTTTCACATGGTGATCGCGCGGCTCGACGGCGATGCCCTTCAAATCGTCGACCGGATCCGGGAGCCAGTGCGCCTCGCTGCGGGCCTCCAAGACGACGGCTCGCTCGACGAGGCTTCCCAGGCTCGCGCGCTCGAAGCCTTGGCTCGGTTCGGGCAGCGCCTTCGCGATTTCGGCGCCGATCAGGTGCGCGTGGTTGGTACGAACACACTCCGAAAGGCCAAGAATTCCCGCCCATTCTTGCACGCGGCCAGCGACGCGCTCGGCCACCACATCGAGATCATCCCCGGCCGCGAAGAGGCACGGCTCATCTATCTCGGCGTCTCGCATGGCGTTGCTGGAGCACCGGCACGTCGTCTCGTCGTCGACATCGGCGGCGGCAGCACCGAGTGCATCATCGGGGACAGCTTCGACGCCGTGGCGGTGCACAGTCTCTACATGGGATGCGTAGGGTTCACCACGCAATTCTTCGGTGACGGCAAGATCAGCCGCAAGCGCATGAGCAACGCCAAGCTCGCGGCGAGCCTCGAGCTTCAGCCGTTGAGAGTGTCGCTCAAAACACGAGGCTGGGAAAGAGCGCTCGGCGCCTCGGGGACGATCCGCGCGGTCGCAGCGATCCTGAACGAAGCAGGTTGGGCGCACGGCACCATCACCGCTGAAGGGCTCGGCAAGCTCGAGCAAGCGATGATCACCGCGGGACGGTTGGAGCAACTCGAGCTGCCCGGCCTCGACCCCGATCGGCGCGCGGTGTTTCCAGGCGGCGTCGCAATCCTGAGCGCCGTCTTCGATCAGTTCGACATCGACGAAATGTGGATCTCGCCCACGGCGCTTCGCGAAGGGCTCATCTACGACATGGTCGGCCGCATCCACGACGAAGACCCCCGCGACCGCACCATCGCCATGCTCTTGACGCGTTACTCAATCGACCAGGCCCACGCCGATCGCGTCCAAGAAACCGCCCTTGGTCTTCTCGGTCAGGTCGCCGATAGCTGGGACTTGAAGTCTCCGGACGACGCGCATGCGCTGATCTGGGCGGCTCAGCTCCACGAGATCGGCCTCGCCGTGAACTATACCGGTCATCACAAGCACGGGGCGTACCTGGTCGCATCCTCCGACTTGCCCGGCTTCTCGCGCGATGAGCAACTGCTCATGGCGACGCTGGTGCGCGGCCACCGCCGAAAGCTCGACAACGTGTACTTCGATGCGCTGCCCTCGGATCTTCAGCTCGATGCCAAGCGCCTCACGGTATTGTTGCGGCTATCGGTGCTCCTGAACCGCAACCGCGATCCCGAGGACGTCCCCATCCCGGAGCTCGAGGCCAAAGAGAACAACCTCCGGCTCGCCTTCGACCGAGAATGGCTCGAAGCCCATCCGCTCGTGCATGCCGACTTGGAGCGCGAGCAGAAATCAATCAAGCCCATTGGGTTCCGGCTCGATGGCTTCGAGCTCGAGTGATCGACCATGGATTTGTTCCTCATTCGCCATGCGATTGCAGAAGAGAGGAGGGCAGGGCTCCCCGACGCGGATCGTCAGCTCACCGACACCGGGCGCCAACGCTTCGAGCAGATGGTCGAAGGCCTCGAGCGCGGCGACATCCGTTTCGATCGCGTCTACACGAGCCCATGGGCGCGCGCGGTGCAGACCGCCGAGCTCCTCGCGCCAGTGAACGACGGCAAGCTCATCGCCACCGAGGGCTTGGCGCACTCTCCCGCCCCGGCCTTCTTCGCAAGCCTCGAAGGACAAACGATTGCCTGTGTCGGTCACGAGCCCTGGATGAGCGATACGCTCGCGCTTCTCACGACGGGCGAGCCCGATGGCACCTGGGTCCGCTTCAAGAAGGGGGCCATCGCTTGGCTCCGCGGCGAGCCGGCCCCAGCCAGCATGCACCTTCGAGCGCTCTGGATCTGGAAGGGACATCAAAGGATGCAATTTGCGTGATATCATACTTTAGGGTGAAATCTTCTCGACTGAGCGCTGAATACTTGAGATATTTGGGTTGTGTTGTGGCGATATTGCGCGCTGAGTATCTGCGTTTGCCTCGCAGCCTGCACCGGAAAAATAGCCCAGTCGGGCGGGGGAAACCCAGATGGCCCGCCCGCCGTGGATCCGATCCTCGCCGTCGAAAGTGGCGTGCGCCAGCTCTCCCAGGCTGAGCTCGACAACACCTTGAGCGACCTGTTGGGCGAAGACACGGCGCCTGCATCGCGTCTCCTCAACGAAGACGAGTTCCGGCCGTTCGACAACGACTACACGATTCAGCAGGCGTCGGATGCCTTGATCACCTCGCTCGAGGCCCTCGCCGAAGAGGTGGCCGAGCGCGCGGTCGCGGATGCCTCCCGTCGAAGCGCCCTTGTTCCCTGTGCGCCTACGGGCCCAGATGATGCCGGGTGCTTCCGAGAGTTCCTCGATGGCTTCTTGCCGCGTGCCCTCCGAAGGGCGGTGACCTCTGAAGACGTGAATTCGTACATGCCGCTGCTCGATTTCGCAACCGAGGACAACGCCGTCGTCAACAACGACTTCTACACTGCGGTGAAGCTCGCGGTGTCGGCCACCCTGCAGGACCCGGAGTTCCTCTATCGGGTCGAGCACGGAAGTGCGGGCAGCACGGCAGGTCTGCTCGAGCTCGACGGTTACGAGATCGCGAGTCGCATGTCGTACCTCTTGTGGGCCACGATGCCAGACGATGCGCTCTTCGCTGCAGCTCAGGCGGGCACGCTCAACACAGCCGAGGGAAGACGGGCTGAGGCGGCCCGCATGCTCGACAACCCGCGCGCTCGGACGCAGCTTCACCGGTTTCACGCGATGTGGCTCGGCTACCGTTCGATCCCGCACACGGCCGAGTTGGTCAACGCATTCAATCGCGAGACCTCGGCGCTCATCGACCGCGTGATCCTCGACGAGCCAGGCAGCTACCTTCGCCTCTTCACGATGGGCGAAACCTTCGTCGACGATGCCCTTGCCGACCACTACGGCCTACCTCGCCCGACCGACGGAGAAGGGTGGGTTTCCTACGACGGCACCGGCCGCGCCGGCATTCTCGGCCACGGCAGCCTTCTCGCTGCCTTCAGTAAGTTCGAGGACACCAGCCCGACTCAACGCGGCATCTTGGTGCGCACGCGCTTCATGTGTGAAGACGTGCCGCGGCCTCCGCCCGATATCGACACCGACCAGCCGCCTCAAGGTGCGATGGATGCGGTATGTAAGTACGACCGCTACGCGGAGCACCGCGATCAGTCGAGCAGCTGCGCGGGTTGCCACAGCTTGGTCGACCCGATCGGCTTCGGCCTCGAAAACTTCGATGTAGCCGGCCGCTACCGTGAGTACGACGACGGCCTTCCGGAGTGTGTGATCGAAGGCAACGGAGAAATCGTCGGCGTCGGCGACTTCTCGAGCCCTGCCGAGCTCTCTCAGCTTCTGGTCGACAATCAGTATGTCGATGCATGCGCCGTGCAGCAGTTCCTGACGTACGCCTGGGGCCGCCCGCCAAGCGTCTACGAAGAAGAGCTTCTTGCCGAAATGACCGGCTCGTTCCGCGACGGCGCGCATGACTTCAAGGGGTTCATGCTCGGGTTCATCGGGTCCGACCGATTCGCCCGGCGGGTCGAGGAGAGGTTCTGACATGGCTGTGAAGATCAATCGACGAGCGGTTCTTCGCGGCATTGCCGGCGTGACGGTCGCGTTGCCCTGGCTCGAGTGCATGGCCCCAACCCGCGCCATCGCGCAGACGATCCCGCGACGCTACGCCCTCTTGTTCGCAGGCCAAGCGCTCGGCGGTGACAACTACGCCAAGAATTCGAGCCGGGTCGACGGCCAAAACATCACCGAAGGCGGTCACTACATCGCCGACACCTCGTACGGCCGGGGCTATGCGCTCACGACCCCCCTCATGCCGCTCCAGGGGATGGAAAACGACTTCTCCATGATTTCGAACCTGGCGATTCCGTTCAACCAGAGCTCGACCGATGGGAGCGCCGTTCCTTCAGCCGGCGCTTATCGTGATTTCCATGGCGGCGGTTCGAGCCCATTGCTCTCGGGCACCCGATCGACTTCGCCATCGTACGTCTGCAACGGCATCACGTCCGACCAGGTCATTGCCGACCTCAACGACGGACAGACCACCCACAAGTCGTTGGTGGTTCGTGCGCAGCCTAGCTTCTATGTGAGCGGTTACAGCTTTTCGGGACGTCAGTACATCTCCTACGGCGCGGGAGGCGGAAGCGGGGCACGCATCGAAGCCCAAGCAAGCCCCGAGGTCGCCTACCGTTCGCTCTTTCAGGGCTTTGTCCCCGATGACGATGACGCGGCGGCTCGTTTCGACTTCGAGCTCCGTTCCAGGCGAAGCGTTCTCGACCTCGTCCTCGAAAAGCGCGCCAGGTTGATGAACAACATTGGCCGGGCCGACGAGCAACGCCTCGAACGCCACTTCGACGAGATCCGCGACCTCGAAAACCGTATCAGCGCGCTGCCACCGATAGCGAGCGGCGCATGCTTCGTTCCGCCGGACCCCGGCGCCGACCCGCCGATCGGCGGTGATCACGATGGGGGCGGCAGTGGCTCGGTCACCCCAGGCTCCGGCTACAGTGACGAGCATGCCCGGTCACGCATCTTTGCCGACTTGATCCACATGGCCTTCGTCTGCGATCTCACACGCTCGGCTTCACTCCAGATCACCGCGTTCCAATCGCACATGAACGTGCGGCCGATCGCCGACGGCCTCGGCACGCTTCCAGGCACGACCCGCCCAGCGCGTTGGGCGTCGGTCGGTGGCGACTTGCACGAAGTCGGCCACAACGGTGACCCCAACAACCGCGGTCAGATCCCATCGGCCGGTCTTCTCGGTTGGCACATCTCACACTACGCGTATTTGATCGACAAGCTTCGAAACACACCAGAGGGCGGCGGCAACGTTCTCGACAACAGCGTCCTCGTGTTCACGGCGGAGGCCGGTCACGGTCTGCAGCTCAACGACGGTTCCTCCCAAAACCAAACGCACTCTGTCGAGAACATGGTCATGCTGGTCGCCGGCCGCGCTGGCGGTCTCAATCCGGGCGCACACTTCGATGGTGGTCGCCAACATCCGGCGCGCGTTCTCATTCGGGCGATGCAAGCGGCGGGCTACGGCGGCAACTCCCTCGGCGACGTCACCGGCACGGTCGACTTCTAGGGCGCAAGCTGATCGCTTCCCGGTGAGATACCTCACAGTGTTCGTCTTTTGGTCACCCCTATAGCGGATCGAATGCGATCTATCTCCCCTTTTTGGGGGACAAAAGCAACACCAAAGGGTGAATTAAGAAATCGATGGTGCTAACTTGTTCATCATGGATTCGTGGACGGCACCCCCCTGCGGGGCAGTGGCGCTTTGTCTGCTGCTGTTTGGCTGTGGAGACCCGAGCCTCTCTCACGGGAACGCGGGGAATAGTGCGACCACCGTTGGCCTCTCCACCTGTGTCGACCTCGCCGAAGGAGAGGCGCTCTCCGGTATCGGCCCCGATGGGCACGCTTGGGTGACCAGCCTCGATGGTCTCCGCGTCGTCGACCCGAACGGTGAATCGCAATCGATTACGGTGCGGTTTGGCTCCGCCGACGAGCTCGTGGCCTGGACTGCCGATCGCGCGTTCATCGTTAGTGAAAGCCAGCTTTGGGATGCGGGCCCGAATGGCTCTCAACCGTTCATCCTCCCCGACAACCTCGGCCGTCCGCGATATGCGTGCGGCGATCCCGACGCGACGTCGGGCTCATTCGTCCTCGGCACCCGTGGCCTCTTCGAGCGCCGCGGCAGCGCTTGGTTTCGCTGGGACATCCCGGTCGACGTCTTCGAGGCGATGGAAATGCAGCACTTCGAAGGGTCGTGCGGAACCGCCGACGAGATCCTCTACCTGACCACCACGGAGGGAGCGCTTTGGGAAGTCCGTTTCGGCGAAAACCCGTTCTTCCGCGAGATCGGCTCGATCGACGACGCTCAAGAGCTCGCGGTCGACTCCGAGCACGGCATCATTCGCCTCTTCCTCGGCTCGCTTTACCGCTACGCGGGCGGTTGGGAGCATATCCCTTTCGACGGCGGCTTCGTGATGCACACCGATGCTGCTGGCGGCGTCCTCTGGGCCACCGTGCGTGACAAGATCTTCCGCCGCGATCGCTTCGCGCGATGGGAAGAGATCGAGCCCGACACGGCCTTCGCGTTCATCGACAAAGTCCTGGCCTATCCTGCAGGCGGTGCATGGGTCGTCGAGGGCTCACGGATGTGTCACTTCGGCCATCGCGAGTCGGTCATCGTCGATGGCGTGCGCCCGTTCGAAAGACTCGATCAAGACGATTCGCCCGAGCAGCTCACCATCATGGCCGACCCCACCGGGGCGATGTCGCTTTCCGCCAGCATCGACGGACGGAGCATTCCGGTGACCGGGGTTTCGGGCCTTTGGACGCTCGGCGGCCTCGGTTCGGTGCCCGCGGGTTGGCACGAGCTCAGGCTCGCCTTGTCGAGCCCTCTCGGCCCCGTCGAGCGTACCGTTCCGTTTCGGGTCGATGGCGAAGTCGTCATCGGCGGAAACGACCCGACGGTCTTCTACGAGACCGACATCAAGCCCATCTTCGACATGTATTGCGCGCAGTGTCACGGCCCGAGCGGGACACAGCGCTTTTTTGGCGACTACGAGTCGTTCGTCGTGACCGCTCAAAGCGCGCTCGACCTCATCAAGAGTCGTGAAATGCCGCCTCCTCCGCTGCCTGGTCCCAGCCAGGGGGAGATCGGCCTCATCGAAACGTGGATCCAGGAAGGAATGGCGCCATGACGCCCAAGTGGACAATGATTGGCGTTCTGATCGGAGGGCTGCTCGTCGGGTGTACGGGCGATCTCAACGGCTCAGAACCAAGAAACCCAAACGACCCCAATGCGACACCCGAGACCAAGCGAATCGTACGGCTCACCGCCGATCAGTTCTTTCGCTCGCTCGAAGTGACGACCGGACAAACCTGGTCGCGCGCGGATGAGTACGCGCCAACGCTCGGGAAGCCGGATTTCAACCAAGCGACGCAACAGTCCCAAGACATCTCGGTGAGCTTCGTGAAGCTTGCAGGGGATGCCGCTCGCGAGGTTTGCGGAGAGGCGGTCGATGCCGATCTCGAGATGGCGAACACCGATGATCGCCTCATCCTCAAGCATCTCGACGGCCTCGATCCCGAGAACGACTCCGTCCTGACGAACCTGCGGTACCTCGTGCTGCGCTTTCACGGGATTCACATGACCGACGATCTGGACTCTCGGCTCGACCCCTGGGCTGCGATCATGCGCACCGACCTGCCTGCGGATCAGGGCGAACGCGAATCCCAGGCCCGCGACCGCTGGAAAGCGGTTTGCGTCGGTCTCATCACCCACCCCGACTTTCTCACGTACTGAGGTGTGACCATGTGCAACGACAACAAAATTGAATTCAGTCGCAGGTACCTCTTCCGGGGTGCCCTGGCCGGTGTGGGTATGCTCACGCTTGCCCCCATCACCCGCGTGCTCGGTCAGTCGCTGGGCGGACGCCGTCTCGTTGCCTGTTATCTCTCGGGCGGTTGGGATGTGTTGCTCGGTCCCGATACGCGCGACCCACTCCGCACGTACGACGGCATCGATCTCGATATCAACCGGCTTCCTGGGCAGTACCAAGACCCGATCCCCGTCATGAGCGGTGGTTCCGAGGTCCTTTGGGGCTCCACCATGGCCGCGCTGGTCCCTCACGCCGAGCTGGTGACGATCTTTCGCGGCATGAACATGAACACCGTCTCGCACGAGAGCGCGAGGCTCTACAGCCACACCGGACTCGAGCCTGACAACACCCTTGCCAAGGGCGACTCCCTCAGCACGATTGCGGCGGCCACCTTCGACGACGGCAAGCTCATCCCGAACGCGGCCATCAATGTTGCGAACTTCAATAAGAGCTTCGACAACCGCGTGACGGCCTTCCAGATGAACGACCCCGACGAGATCGGGCAGCTCATCGGCCTCAACCGCGACCGGCTCCCGGACTACCTTGAGAATCTCGTGAGGACCTCTCTCGACGCGTCCCGCTCCTGCGTGTCGCCCGAGTACGCCGGCCGGCTTCCTGAGGATCAGATGCAGCTCAGCCGAGACCGCCTCAAGCGGATTCAGGACCAAGACCTGATCAGCCGGTTCGATCTTCGCGGCGGCTCCGAGGAGGCCCAGAACATTCAGGCGCTCTACAACGTCAACGACGGCGCAGGAGAAGCCGCGGCCACGGCCGCCCAGCTCCTCCGGACCGACCTCAGCACGGCGGTCACTGCGCGCCTCTCCGGCGGCTTTGACACGCATGGCAACAACTGGGCGAACGACCAGCCTGACCGCCTCCGACGCTCGTTCGATGCGGTGGGGGCCCTCGTCTCGCACCTTCGCGAAGACGACCCGAACTTCGACCGCACCACCGTGGTCGTCTACTCGGAGTTCTCCCGGACGCCGCGCATCAACGGCAACGGCGGTCGGGATCACTGGTTCAACGATTCGATCGTGGTCATCGGCAATACGCTCCGCTCGGGCGTCTTCGGTGCCAGCAACGATCAAGACCTTGGGATCATCTCCGTCGACCAATCGACCGGGCTCCCGAATGAAAGTGGCATCCAACTCAAACCCGAAATGGTCCTCGGCACGCTCGTCAAGAGCATCGGTGCCGACCCGTTCGATTTCCGTGACATCACCCTCGATGACTGGATCATCAATCAGGAGGTGCAGCCATGAGGCGTCTTCTCATCATTGCCATCGCGGCGCTGACCGTGTTGCCGCTGGCCTCTTTCGCTCAATCGCCTGAGCAATGTGCGCCGACCGAACGCTTGGGCAAGTATCGCTTCTTGCGGCAGGTCACGCTCGACCTCTACGGTCGGCCTCCCACCATCGAGGAGTACGAACAACTCCACAATGGCGCGGATGTCGACGAAGCCAAGGTCGACGAGATGCTCGCATCGCCGGAGTTCTTCGATCGCCTCGCGGCGTACCATCGAGGCTTCCTCTGGACGGCGCTTCCCTCGAACAACGACCTCTTCCGGACTTTCATCGAGCGCGACACTGTCGATGGCGCGGAGGTCTGGTCGGACTTCGATAAGCAGATCGACTTCCGCGGGGCCTACGAGCCATGCCTCAACATGCAGCACACCAACTTCGATGGGAACGGCCGGCCGCTCCCGATGCAGACAGGCTACATGGGCGGCGAGTGTGCCCAGACAGCCAACGGGTGCGACATGGACGGTTGGGTGCAAATGAGCCCGTACTGGGACCCGAGCATCACGATTCAGGTCTGCGCCTTCGACGCGCAGGAGTTCACCACAGGCGTCAACACGGACAATGACGGCGTCTTGACAGACTGCTCACGACGCAACGACGACCCGGGATGCGGCTGCGGCCCTGCGCTTAGCTACTGCGCGGCCGAGGGGCCCAATGGCAATGTCGATGAGATCCGCAAGGCGCTCACCGAGGAGCCGGCTCGTATCTTCGAGGGCATCATCAAGGCTGGCCGCCCGTACACGGACGCGTTCTCGACCAGCGAGACGTACTTCAACGGGGCGCTTCGCCACTACTATCGCTATCTGCAGCGGGATCAGGACGGCGAGCTCAACGACATTTCCGAGGCGCCTTTCACGACGGATTGGGAGCTGATCCAGCGTCCCGACTATCACTCGGGCATCCTCACCACGATGGGCTATCTCTTGCGACACACGTCTCAACGGGCCCGCGTCAATCGACTGTACACCGCGTTCCTGTGTGACCCCTTCGTCGCTCCTGCGGGCGGTTTACCCTCTGCGACCGACCCGTGCTCACAGGACCCCGACCTCTCCAAGCGTTGCGGGTGTACTTCGTGCCACACCACCATCGAGCCGGCGACCACGTACTTTGGCCGTTGGGAGGAGGGCGACTTCAACTATCGCGCGGAGCTCGATACCTATCGGGAGAACTGCGCCACCTGTGAGGCGGGCAACTGCCCAGACAGCTGTCGACGGGACTACGTCACGATGGATCTCGAGACGACCCCAGGCTCGCTCGGCGACGAAGTCGGCAAGTTGCTCACCGTAGCGTGGAGAACGCCCGAAGAGGCAGCGGCGATCGACAAGGGCCCAAGCGGGCTCTTCGACGAGCCCGGCATGCAAGACAGGCTCGCAAGCTGCGCCGTGCAGAACTTCTCGGAGTTCCTGTTCAGCCGCGAGCTGACGACCAACGAAAAGGGCGGGTGGCTCCCAGACAAGGTGAACACCTTCCGAAGCGACGGCTACGACTTCATCAAGATGGCCAAGGACATCGTGATGGACCCACGCTACCGTCGGATCGACTGACCGGTCTCTCTACGAAACACTCATCCACCGTGCCCGGCCAGTAGTCGATCTACGGCCGGTGTCACGGGGACCTCGAAAGCCTCGAACTGATTGCGAACCCACGGGGCAGCGTCTGCGATCGAGGCGAATGGCTGGATAGGAACCGGGATCGGGGCCAGCCAGGTGACCGCTTTGAGGGCCCCGCGGATCAGCGGGTTGGTGAACAGGACTGCAATCCCAAAGTGCACTTCGCCCGCCAGGGGGCCCGTCACTTCGAACCATTCGCTGAGACGCCGTCGCTGGTTGGCGGTAATCGCCGTGCTCAAGCCGCGCGAGTCGAGGATTGTCGCGAAGAGGATGCGCTTTTCGACATATTCCGTGTAGCGAGTGATGAAGAACTCGAAGCCTTCGTCGCTGAGAGGTCTCGAAGGAAACCGCACATAGAGCAGAGGCCACGCGGTCTCGTCGAAGATGAGCCCGAACTGATGAGTCACGTTCGGTCTCGGTCTCGCCCCCGTCCCCGTCGTCATGTCGCGCTCTAGCTCTCGGCTGCGGGTGGCAAGGTGAGGCGGAACCGCGTCTCTTTGGCATCGCTTGCGGACACCTCGAGCTGACCGCCGAGCTCTTCGGCGATGCGCTTGGAGATCGCGAGCCCGACCCCCGCTCCCTGCAAGCGCCCACCGACACCGAACGGCTTAAACACATTGCTCAGCTGGTCTCTACCAATTGGCGGCCCGTTGTCGGACACGTCGAGCACCGCCTTGCCGTTCAGGATGGCGGTCGTCACCCGGACCACGCCCTGGCCCTCGGCTCGGCTTGCAGCCCGCTGAATCGCATTCGCGAGGAGGTTGAGCGCGATCTGCACGATGTTGGTGCGGGTCGCGAGCACTTTCGGCTCGATACCGGTCGCCACCTCGATCAGAGCGCGACCGCGAAGCCCACTGCTTTCGGCCTTACGCAAAGCAACCCGCACGGCGTCGGCCAGATCGACGATCTCGGCTTCGACCTCTTCTGGCGCCTTCGCCATCTCTTCGGTGAGCTCGAGGATTCGCTTCACCCCGTCTCGCGCGTCGGTCACGGCGGTGTCCATCTGCGCCAACACCCCGCGGGCCCGCGTCACGTCGGGGGTCGTTTCTGCAAGCGCGGAGGCTGCGGCTCCCACCGATGTCTCTATCACCGTCAGGTTGTTGCGGATCCACCCGACCGGGTTGCGAAGCTCCTCGGCAAGCCCACTGGCGACCACGCTGAGCGAGTACGCCCGTTCGGTGTCGAGCAAGCGCTGCTCGAGCTGCTTCACGCGCGTGTTGAGATTGTAGAGGTCGATCGCATCGCGGAGCTCCGCTCGAAGCACCTCGGGCTCCCAAGGCTTGCGCATGAAGCGCCGCACGTGGCCGCGGTTGATGGCGTCCTCGGCCGCTTGAAGGTCCGAGTACGCCGTGATCAAAAGTCGAATCGTGTCCGGGTATTCACTCTCTACTTTTTCGAGGAGCTCGATCCCGGTCATCCCTGGCATCCGTTGGTCGGTGAGCACCACGCCGATTTCGTGCTCTTTCATCAACGCGAGCCCGTCTGCACCGCTCGACGCGGTCAACACCGGAAAGTCGTCCCCGCACATCGCTTCGAAGACGACGAGATTCGGCTCTTCGTCGTCGACGAACAACACGTGCGCTTTCATGCCGCCTGCTCCATGGCCGGAATCTCCATCACAAAGCGGGCCCCCCCACCGGGCCTAGGTTCATATCTTAGCTCACCACCGGACTCCTGGGCGATTCTTCGACTCAAATGAAGCCCGAGCCCCGTCCCTTCGCCTTCCGCCCTCGTTGTAAAGAAGGGGTCGAAGATGCGGTGCACCATGTCGTGAGGTACGCCGGGGCCATCGTCGGAGACTGTGACCGAGATCACCTTTTCGTGTTGTTGGAGCTCGAGCCAGATGTTCTTGGCGCCGGAACGCACCGAGTTGTCGATGAGGTTTAGGAGCACCTGGTTGAACGCCCGTGCAGGTACCAACACGTTTCCGGTGACCTCGAAGTCCTCATGCACCGTGACGTCCCGCATCCTGTGCTGCAGCAGATTGAGCGTGGACTGGACGGCGACTTGAACGTTGCAGGGCGCCAGATCCGTGCCATCCGCGGGTCGAGCATGAGCCCCGAGCGCCGACAAGATGCTGTCGATGCGGTCGAGACCATCGATCATGATGCCGAGGAGCTTTTCACTGGGCACGCGTTGCGACCCACCCCGCTGCAAGACCCGGGCCGCATTCACGACCGCGTTGAGCGGGTTCTTGACTTCGTGGGCAAGGCCGGCCGCAAGCGTGCCTGCCGACGCCAGCCGGGCCTGATCTGCGAGTTGGAGCGACAAGCCGCGCATCTTCAAGTGCGCACGGATACGCGCCAAAAGCACCTGCGTATGAAACGGCTTCGACACGAAATCATCGGCGCCAGCTTCATAGCCTTCGAGCGCGGTCTCGCTCTCCCCGCGCGCCGTGAGCAAGATCACTGGGATGTTCCGGAGGGACGGGTCGTCTTTGATCGCTTTGCAGAGATCGAGCCCACTCGTGCCCGGCATCATGACGTCGGTGAGCACCAGATCCGGGCGGTGCTCTTTCATGAGCTCGAGGGCTTCTGAGCCATTTTTCGCCGCGTCGACATGATAGGTCTCTGAGAGAACGCCTACGATGAAGCCACGCAGATCTTCCTCGTCCTCCGCGACCAGCACACGGGGCACCCGACCGCGGTCGAGCAGCACCCGCTCGGAAGGTCGCTGGCTTTGTCGGATTTCCACGGTCGCCTGCTGCATCGGTCGGGTCGGAGGTGCCGTCATCCTGTCTTCGATACGCCGCCCCGGGTGGACATCGACGTGAACCTGTCGTCGCTCGATGATCTCGCTGTGGAAATGGTCCCGCCCACTCTTGAGAAAGAGCGTGAAGGTCGATCCTTCCCCAACCTCGCTGTCCACCGTGAGGGACCCCCCATGGAGCTGCGCAAGCTCCCGCGCAAGGGCAAGGCCGATACCGACGCCGCCGGCTTGCCGCCGCTCAGACGTCTCCGTCTGATGAAACCGCTCGAAAATCCTCTGCTGCTCATCCCGCGGAATCCCCGGCCCCGTATCCTGCACCTCGATAGACGTCCCCGCCGCGTTGTAGATCGCGCGAACCTCGATCCGTCCCCCCGCTGGTGTGAACTTCATGGCATTACCAACGAGATTCGTGAGGATGATCTCGACGCGGTGAGGATCGCCAAACATCTCCGGTGGCTCGCCTTCGACCGAGTACGCGAGCTCAACTTCCTTGGCTCGGGCCGCTGGTCGGGCGTTCTCCGCGACCCGCTGCGCAAGGTCCCCGACGTCCACCTGCATCACTTTCAACCGCAGACCACCTGCCTCCAGCCGCGCTAGATCCAAGAGATCGTCGATCATTCGAAGCAGGCGCTCCGCATTCCGCCGGACCACCTTGAGAGCATCACGCTCCGCACTGGGCCGCAGCTTCGACAGCAGCTCATCCACCGGCGAAAGAATCAGCGTAAGCGGCGTCCTGAGCTCGTGGGAAACGTTGGCGAAGAACTCGGACTTCGCTTGATCAACTTCCCTGGCTCGTGCCAAAGCGACTGCAAGCTCTTCCGAGGTCTGTGCTAATGCTGAGTTCGCGGCGAACTCCCGTTGGGCCAATCGGTACCGGGTTGCATTAGAGGTGACGGCTATGACAGCGGTGATCAAGAGGGCGTACAGGTTGTTTAGAAACGGCCCTGGGATGATGTCGGGTATGTGTGCCAGTGCAGGAAACAACCAAATCAATACGATGAACACGCAGACAAGAATGGCCTGGCTCACGCGCCAATAGAAGATCAGGCCTACAACCAACATCACTTGAACAAGACCCGCATAGTACGGCGATGCGTAGCCGCCCAAATCAAGGATCATGAGTTCGAGGGCGACTGAGCAAGCGATGATTGGCGCGACGCCGAGAGCGAAAGCGTGCTGTTTGGCGCGGCTCCATCGAGTCAGGGCCAGGAAGCCTAGACACGCAGCAGCGGCCGCGAGCCGGATGATGACAAAGGAGGCCAGGTGCTCCCGACTGGTAAGCCAATCGAGAACGACACCAGACGGGACTAGGGTGGCGCCCAACACGGATGCGACCCTAGCTCCACCAAGGTTCTTTTCGCGGATGTGTTCTGCAAATGCGTGCTGCCTAGGAACCGATCTCATGATCCTCCAGGCGCTAGCTGACACCAATATGCGTCAGAGTTGAAACAACCCGAATGGTTACGACCTCGCACGTCGTCGTGTGCCCACAAAAGCGTTGAGATACTCGTCGTAGGCTTCCCAACTCCCCGGTCGCCTATGGCGTAAGAACAAGGCACTCTGAACCTGTCCTGCCAGTCTTCCAGATTTGCGTTCCAGATGCTATAGCGCGCCGCCGCACGGGTGACATAGCACCTCATTCGCGCCCGAATAGCCTCTCGCCGCAGCTTGCGCGCTGACTAAAAGCAGTCGTCTAGGGGAACCGTGCAGATACGTACCGATAGAAAGCTCTTAAGAGCGTGAAGTGCCATATCCAATGGCAGTACTCCTTGGTCTTTACAAAACCTATCCCAGCCAAGTGCTCACTGGACTGCTCATCCGTCAGCAGGATGCAGTTCGTGTAACCCAGTTGCCCGTAACGTTGGCGGGCCGCATCTCCAAGGGCGCGAATCAACTCCCCGTCATGCTCGAGGCAATAAATCGTCGCCGCGTTCGTAAGCTCACTCAAATTCAAACCCGGGGACGAAATCTCGAGCAACGCAAAACCTGCCGGCTTTCCAGCGCGCTCCGCCACAAGGATCTCTCGTCGCCTAGTAAGTCCTAAGCCATCAAAGGAGTCGGTCACCTCCCGCATGTCAATTCGTTCGCGCGAGACGTCGGCAGAGGAGAGAAGAATCGACCGACCTTCCGCAACCAGGCATGCCTCCAACGCGCCGAGGTCGGGAAGCTTGAACTTCCTGATCTCGTACCGATGCTTGTTCGGCTTGCGAATTCCAACACCAGTGAGCGAAGTCATATAGGCGAGGATCCGAAAGTCCGACACGTTTGGATCGTTCACTCGATGCGCGAAACGACCGAATACATGATGGGGCCACTGGTTGTTCGGGCGGTATGCGACGCGCAGCCACTCTATTTTCGGATGTTGCTCGCAATATTCCGCCAACGCGAGGTTCAGCATGCTAGCCCATGACCCGCCAGCCTTGTGCGAGGTCGCCGCAAGATGCTGAAGCCCCCACGTCGAACTGAATAGCCGTACCGATGAGAGATGAGCGACAATCTGCCGATCCTGGCGCACTAACCACGCCTTCGCGACTTCGTTCGGAGTACCTATCAACCGGTTCATCGTCTTCTTCGCGGCAACTACATCCAGGTGCGCTAGTTTGGCAGGGTATAAGAATCCGGACTCTTCAAGGAACCGCCAGATCTGTTCACATGTGGCGCCTTCGTCGGTGGAGACTTCTGGCAGCGAAGCCAGCGCGATTCGCGCCGCGAGCTCTCCTAGATCGTGCTGCGCCCCGTCGATGAACTCCACTACGCACCGAAGCGAGTGGCCCTCGCTCGCGTCTGAGTGCTTGCTGATCCGTCTTACTTGGCCGTCGACGCGGAACGAATCTCCATTTGCGAAAGTCAGTTCCAAACCTTGGACTCTCGTGCCAACTGGAAATAGATCGGATTGGCGGGAAATGGGAAAGGAAACACTGCTGGCCGTGATATCGAGGGCGTTCGCCGTAACGCTCCTGACGGACAGCGGTGACCGAACCGTAATTTGAACGGGGGCGTCCTCCGAAGGACGAAAGCGCTGTACTCCGCGATTCCGCTTCGACACTATCGTCCTGGGAAGCCCCACAATGACAGCATCGGCCTGCGCATCTCGAACGGCTGTCCAGAACTGATGCTGAGTGCCGTCGCACTCAAAGCTCCCCTGTAGAACGTCTCCTGATTCCAATTGCCTGGCGGGCGATCCCCGCACTTTGAGCATCTTTGTTTCCGGTGCGAAGTCATCGAGCGTTGCTCGCAGGATTTCACCGTCTTCGCCGACACACACGAAAGACATGGCGCCTTCGATTCCCGCCAGCGCCTCAAACATGGCGGCAACGTGCGCCGGTTTCTCTGTGATCACTTCCCTAACCGGCGGTTGGCTGCTCGCTGCCCGAGTCAGAAACTCAATCCCCAGCCTGAAGCCGTTCGACGCCCTGTCGTGTCCCAGGTGTCGGACCACCCCTCCAATATCGTCGACGATGACACGCCGTCCGCGCACTACGGCCAACGCCTCCAAGCTTGTCCCTGGTACTGGCGCCCTCCCACCAAAGAACGGAAGCCTTACGGCACACCCCTGATTCGAAATATCTACGATCTCCCCTTGCATGTCGTGGCCAGCAAGAGTGAATCGGAGCTCTAGGTCAGAAATCGCAATGCGAGTCTCCGATCTCGGCATGGCCAGCCTAAAAACCTCCTGCCGAAGGTTAGATGCGACTTCCTCACCGTCTACGACCACAAAAGAACGCCCGGTCGCAAGCTGGGCCGTCATGCTTGATCGTGTTTGGTCATCCGAGACGAAAATCGTTCGGGTGGCCAGTCCCTCCGATGCCACCAAGTCCAAGAAGTCCTTGCGGCAGAACGATCCTTCTGCGACCACGATGTCGGGCCTAGAGCGCAGAACGGCCTGCTCGAGTTTAGCGGGGTCAGAGGCCGAAGTGATGCGCACCAGACCCCTGAGCGCGAAGAGAATTCGCTGCCGGTTGCGGCTGTTCGCCGCTATCACGAATACATGAACCGGATCAGCACCGCTAGCAGCGAACGTCCGCTGCGACCTATCGGGCGCTCCTTCAGGATTCACACACGTTTTCGAAGCCTGGGCCAAGTCTGGGGATAATACGTGAGCTGACCAGCGACGGTCCAGGTAAGTCGCAAGCAGCGTAAAAAAGCTGGACATGCGACCAGCTAAGTACTGCCGCCTGGACTAGGTCGGCACATCACACCACGAAACGTGCGTACCAGTTTCTTATACGCGAGTGCAAGGATATTCTGAACGGCCGAGCGGTCCATGATAAGGGCTGCACAGCGGAGTACTGCAGAAAGACTTACAAAGGACGCAGTCCCTCCACTAGGATCAAGACGCTGTAATAAAACGTATCTGACGCAGCCAGCATGTCCATGAAGCTTTCGGCGAACGACTCGTAGCGTTCCACGCTTCCTAGGGCCTCAATGCCTTTTGGAGCGACCGTTTTGAGCTTTTGGCGCCAGTTCTCAAGGTGATCTGAGGAGGCAGCGCCAGGGTAGAGGTGGTACGGAATGACGTGAGCGCGGATCTCCTTCAGCCCCGCATTATGGGCGAAGTGGTAGAGCTTTCTGCCCACGTACGGGTCAAAGCTACCTTGCAATGCGCTCATCAGGACGTCCAGGTCCTGAGCAACTCGGGAACGCATCGGATAGTGGAACAGCGCGTTCCCATCAAGATCAGCGAGCACGACTTTGCCACCGGGCTTCGCCAACTTGACAAGCTCCGTGACAGCCAGCTGTGGATTTGGCAGGTACTCCAACACAAAGCGACACCAGACCAAGTCGAACGCGCCCTGCTCCAGGCCTGAGTGGATAACGTCGCCATGGTGAAAGACGAGGTTGCGAACACCTTCGGCACGCCGCTTGCCTTCGGCGAGGCGTGTCTTCGAGATGTCGAGTGCGGTCACGGAGCCACTGACACCGACAAGATCGCTCATCACGCGAGCTACTGCTCCGGTTCCGGCCCCAGCGTCGAGGACGCACATACCTGCCCGCGTGCCCACCGCCGCAAGCAGCCTCCTCGTGAACTCATCGTCGGTCTTCTTCTCGAGCCGAAGCCCCTCGTCGGGGGACTCCATGATATATTCCGTCATCGTCATTGCGAGGTTGGTATTGAGTTAAGGGTGTGAAGCCCGCCGAGGGGGCAGGATAGCACGCCGAGCCGTTTCGATTGTCTTTATTGAGGAGCAGATGAACGAACGCGCTCGGCCTGCGGCCGGAGAAATGGCTCGGCCACCGTTCTCGCTGATAGCGCGCAAGAGCACCGTCCCGAGCTGGGTTCCCAGGTAAGCCGGCACATCGGGACATTGGCGCCTCCCCAAAGCCTGGTTTCGAGTTACGCTTGCTGGTCGAGGTGACCCAACATGAGTCTTGACCAGACTTTGCTATCCGCGGCCAGCGAGAAGGCCGCATTTGACACGGTCTATCGCGAGGCACAGGCGCAGCTGTTCAGGCGAAACGTATTGTTCGCGGCGGCTGTGTTCATGGCATTCATTTGCTGGGACGTGATCGTTGCGCCCATGAGCGTGAGGACGACGCTGGGGATACGCTTGGTGTTCCTGGGTTTCTGCATGCTTTTGTTCATCGCGAGCGGTCTTCCGAGCGTTCGGCGATGGTACAACTGGTACTACGTGGTGCTGCTCGGCTCGGCGGGGGTCGGTGTGTCCGCGATTCTTTGGTACGTGCCTCAAGGCTTTGCGATCGGCATTGCGGGCGTGCTTATCTGCATCGCGGCGTCGTCCGCGATCTTTCGTGCGAACGCCTGGTCGACGGCCCTGGCCGGGGTAGTGATAGCGCTGGGCACCATCGCGCTTATGATGCTTCACGGAGAGCCTGAATATTTGGTTCGGAGCCACGCGATCTTTCTGGTGGCGGGCGTTGGGTTTGCCCTGCTTCACAGCGTGCAAGCAGAGCGCACCGCTCGTCAGGTTTTTCAAGCGCAGGAGCGGTTGGAGAGTGAGAAGTCGCGCAGCCAGGCGCTTCTCAAGGATATCACCACCATGCGCGCAGAGCGGCTGACGTGGCTCGAAAATCTGGCTCGGTTTCTCCGGCATGAGCTCAAGAATCAGATTGTGGCGATGGGGACTTCGATCGATCTCGCGCAGACCGGGGATTCGCTCGTTGCAAATCGGGTGTATCTTGACCGTGCACAACGCAGCCTGAACCGAATGCGGGGCCTCGTGTCGTCTGCCACGGAGGCCACGAGCCTCGAGGCGGCGTTGGCAGTCGACGAGACGGAACAGGTCGATCTGAGCGCCTTGGTGGCAGACCGAGTATTGGCCTTTCAGCAGCTTCACCCTTCGAGGCAGCTCGTGCTCAGGCTGAAGCCAGGGCTGTTCGTTCAGGGTAATGAAGAGCGCCTGATGCAGTTGCTCGACAAATTGTTGAACAATGCGGTGGAGCACTCGGTAGCCGACGCCGAGATCCGCGTGACCCTTCGGCGCCTGGACAACCACGAGTTCGAGCTCACCGTAGAGAACGACGGCGACCCGCTACCGAAGGACAAAGAGCGCATCTTCGAGGCGTTCGTGTCGTCGCAAAAACGCCCAGAGAATCTCGGGCTCGGCTTGTTTGTGGCGCAGTCGATCGCCCAGAACCACGGGGGACACATCGTCGCGGAGGACCTGCCGGGCAGTGGCGGAGCGCGGTTTGTGTTGCGGCTGCCGGAAGTGCGCGAGCAGACCAGTGTCGCTGTGAACGATGCCTCCGCGCAAGGGCGCGTCTCGACCGAGCCTGGCAAGACTTTCGTGCCCCCGTCGATCGAAGCCGAGGACTGATCCCGTTTCGCCGTTCGACGAATTGACCTGTTCGCGACGGATGTCGAAAGCTTAGCCGCCGCAGTAGTCGTCGCCGCCGGAGCCGGAGGAGCCGCAGGTGGAGCCGGGTCGGCCCAGCGGGATATCCTCGAGGCATTCGATCAAGCTTTGGCAGGCATAGGTGCAGCGATTCTCCAGGCTGCCTACCTGCCTGCAGAGGCCGCTTGGTTGCGGGCAATCTTGGTCGTCCCCGCCGTCGCAGCGAACGTTGGTCAGCAGTCCTCTGACGGCCTCGCAAGTGGCGAGCTCCTCGTTGATGCCGCAGTAGTCGGCTACAGCCGCGTCGGACAGACTCGGGCGGTTCTCTAGCGTGATCGAGTACGGTTGCTCGCACCCGCCTTCGGTCGTCTTCAAACAAAACCCCGTCAGCTCATCAGGGTAGGCTGCGCCCTGATACTCCATCGCCACGCAGCGGTTCCCTGCGTTTTGGCACTCGCTGTCGCTGACGCACGTTTGGCAGGTGTCGCGGCTGGCTAGCATCGTGGCGGTGCAGGCGAAGTTGTCCGGGTTGCAGCTGTTGCCGCCGCAGTCGCGGTCTTCGGTGGCGGGGACGCACTCGACGCAGGTTCCCGCGTTGCAGAGGGGCAACCCTTCGATGCCGTCGCAGTCGGCCTCGCCTGCGCATTCGACGCACTCGTTGAGTTCGGTGTCGCATCCCGCCGCAGTGGGGTCGTCGCAATCGGAGCTGGCAACGCATTCGACGCACTTGTTGTCGTCGGTGTTGCAGACTGGAGTGCTGTCGATGCACGCGCTCGCGTTTTGCGCAGTGCACTCGACGCACATCTGTGTCGTTTCGTTGCAGGCGGGGGTCGCCGAGTCGCAAAAACCGCACAGGCCGGCTTCGACGCTGCCGTCTGGCACCTCGAGGAACTTGTCTTCGAGGACGCAGCCGGCGGTGAGTGTGAATAACCAAAGGAAGCAAGTGAGCGATCTCATTGCCTCTCCTTTTTCAAAACCGGAGCCTCAAGTCAAACCCCCGAGGGCTCACGCGGATTGCGGTGTTCGACGTGGCCGCGGTTCGTTCGGCCTGACGCCGCCGGCGCTTATCCCCGAGCACCCACCATGCGGTGCCTCCGGCGAGGGCCGCGGCCCCGACGACCGACCAAGCGACCACGGCGCCTTTGTTGAGCTCTTGGGTTTCGTCTTTCATGCCGGCTGCGGCTCCGATCCCGACGAAGGCCACCGCACCGCCCGCCCAGAGAAGGATGGGCCCCGCCCTCCAGGCGTGGGGACGTGCAGATGTCTGCTTGGGCTCGTCTGCTGCTCGAGGGACGGCGGACGGGGTGTTCGACTCGAGCTCGCTCCGCCGTGCGAGAAGCTCGTCGACCAGGGCTGCGGTCGTCTGGGACAGGTCACCGTCGATGACAGTACCCGCATTCAAGTTTCGGCCCGACTTTCCAACGAGCGTGAGGGTGACCTCGCGTCGGTCGCCTGCCCGGACCCACATCGCAGGCACGATCCCAAACGCAGCCCCCCCGCCCTCGAGCGTTTGCTCCACGCATGCCAGTGTCCCGCAGGCGACTAGTGCCTCACCCCGAGCTTTGTCGGTGACGACCGCGTACCCGCGCTCCACGAGCGCCCCCAACAGGGCTTCCCCGACACGATCAGCATAAGCCGCCCGAACCTCCGAAGCCCCCTGCACCAACGCCACCAAGACTGTCGCTGGCACTGGCACTGGCACTGGCACTGGCGCTGACACTGGCACTGACACTGGCGCTGACACTGCTCCTGTCTCTGCCCCTGCCTCTGTCGCTGACTGCGCCCCTGCGACCGGCACCCCGATCGCCAACGCCCCCAACACCAGCACCCCCCACCACATCAAAACGCTCGCCGCACTTGGAACATCGCCCCTTGCCGACTCACCAACGCCGATGCGTTCATCCGAAGGGGCCGAAACAGATACACCAGAGGCACCGTCAATAACGGCGCCGCCCCCGCTAACGCGAGCGATACTCGCCCCGCCTCTTGGCCGCGGCTCACACACGCCCGCACCGCCGTCACATCGGTAACGAACGGTTCCGGACATGCGGTCAGCGTCACGCCTTCGTAAATCGCGTACCCGGTGAGCCCGAGGCCGACCGCCCCGAGCGTCCAGCCCCACCACGGGGTTCGCTCATAGTTCGGCAAGAGCAGGGGCATTGAGGCGGTTGTCGCGGCGCCACCGACGGCAGCAAGGGTCCACACAGCGATCCGCGCGTCTTGCCAGTCTTGGGCGGCCTGCAGGCTCGAGGGGGCACTGATGAGCTCGTCGCCGAGGGTTCCGCGGTGCACGTGAAGCCCGACCGCTGCCCCAATGCTCGCGACCCCGGCGCCAAAAAGCGACCATCCCGCAATGCGTTGGTTGCGTGGTCGCGCGGTACCGGCCTTCCCGATTTGCGCTTCGGCAACCGTCGCCGCCGAGGTCGCCGCGACCGCACGCCGCTTGGCCGCCGCCTCCAGTTCGGCGTCCCAGCTTGCCCGCGCGATCGGATGCGGCCCCGAGAAGTCGACTGAGCGGCCTTCGAAGAGCGCATCCACCCCGCGCCGCACCTCGTCGCCCGTAAGACCACGGTCGCCGGTCGCCAACCACACCGACGAAGCCTTGACGCCCTTCGCGTCCAAATCGATGCGGACGACCTTTGCCGAAGGCCGGCTCACGACCAGCAGGTTTGCACCCCCGAGCACGCGAGCGACCTGTGCTGCGTCCCCCATGCGGCGGGCGGCCGAGGCTTCGGGAGAGGCGTACTCTAGATGCAGCACCGGCCGCGTCTGCACGATGCGCTCGAACGCCATGTCGAACACCACCGTATTGTCGCCGCTTTCGATCGCGACCCGATGAATGCGCCCGCGCGTTTCGGGCTCGCATTCGACCTGCAGTCGATAGGTGCCGACCGGCAGCTCGACGTCGCGAAGTGGCGTCTGCCCAAACTCGACCCCGTTGATCCGAACCAGGCAATCAGAGGGTGTGCTCCTAACCTCGAGGATACCAGGCGCCTCGGCAGCCATCTCCTGGTCGACCTCGGCCAAAAGGTCGCGCACCTCGGGGGTGTGCCGAAACGCGGTTGGCTCGACGCGCGGCACCAATCGTCGGCATTCGCGCGCCTGCCTTCGGGCCTCGGCGGCGTTCTTGGTTTCGACGTACGCACGCACCATGAACAGACACGTGTCGAGCACCTGCTGCGCGCGCGCCGCCTCCCGGTTGAGCTCGGCCGCAGCCCCTTCGGCAAGCCGTTGCGCCGCCTTGAGCTCCCGCCGTGCCGCTTTGTAATCGGCGCGCGCCAAATACTTCACCGCGGCCCGCGACCGCTCGACCCACAAATCGATGTCGCTTTGGCTGATCTCGGGCGCCGGGGCCGAGCCGACGACCTCGAAGCGCTCGGAGGCCCGATCGGCGCGCCACACCTCTCTACTGCGAACCGTGAGCTCGTGGCGTACCGCTTCGGCGTCGCTGTGGAGGCGCTCGACCCCGCCGTCGGTGACGGCCGGCAAGACCAGCCAGCGCGCCGAGGACGCCGGAAGCTCGTCGGCCTGTCCGAGCGAGGGGACCGGCGGCCAAGTCACGGCGAGCGCGCACAGCGAAGCGATGACGAGTCGCATGCGTCCTCTAGAAGCACCCGAGGAATGTGAGAGCCGAATCGCCGCTCGGCGCGGACTGCATGACGGCCACCGTGTCGCCAGTGACGACGATGTCGACGAGATTCGGCGCATCGGCAAGGTCGCTACGCTCGTCGAGCTGATTGACGACCGCGCTCGTACCGTCGCGCCCGACGGCGATGATCTGCCGACCCGCCACCACGAACCAGGTATCGGTGCCCTCGTGGTAGGCCACATCGGTCGGGGCGTCCGCAGGGCCCAATAAGCCTTCTGCCGGAAGCCGCGCGTTGCACAACCCGCCCTCAGGACACTCGAGCGTCAACGCATCGAGCTCACTCAAGAAAACGTCGTCGAAGTCGAGGAACGCGATCGCGAGACCGTCGCCGGTTGCCGTCACGCTTGGGTTGAAACCGGGCCCGAGGTCTTTGTCGACGACGGCCCTCGCGTCGTTGCCGAGCCACGCGGCTCTGACCCCTTCCGCGGCTCTCCATACGACCCAGACGCCCGCCGCCTCATAGGAACCGACGATCGGGAACTCCGGCGAAACGACGGGAGGCTCGGTCACTGCCGTGAGGTCGTCGCCGAACGCGACAAAGGAGAAGGTGAACGGGTCTTCGAAGCCCATCAAGCGGCGGGACGACGCGACCACCCGTGGATGAAAGGGCGGCCGGTACGCGAAAAACATGGTTGTTTGATCCCATCTCTCGTGCAACTGGTGTGAACCGATGATGACCGGAATCAGGTCGGAATCGACGTGCGCCTCGGCTGCGAAGTAGTTGAGCTTACCCCAGGTCATATAGACGTCGCTCCCGTCGGCGTCCGACTCGAGGAAAGCGACATCGAGAGTCGTGGTGATGTCATCGCTGTGCCCCGTCCGTGACCCGGCGTCGTCGTAGGTCTCAACCCGAAGCTGGCCGCCGAACACTCGAGTCACCGCGAAGCCACCATCGACCGCAGCGACCGACCTCAATCCATCAAACACCTCCTCCTTTTTGACGGCCAGCACCCCTTCGTCGATGAAACCGTCGCAGTCGTTGTCCTCGCCGTCGCACACTTCAGGAGGGCCGTTGTCGGGGACCCCATCGCAGTCGTTGTCCTTGTCGTCGCACACCTCGGCGGTCGGCCCGACAGCCCCTTTACACACCACGTTCGCCTCGTCTTCGGCACACACGAACATGCCGGCCACGCATTCGCCCACCCCCAACCCTTCGCCGCAGGGCTCGCCGAGCTCGGGCCAGTCTTCGTCGACCGCCGTGTCACCGTCGTTGTCGATGCCGTCGCAACGCTCGGGGGGAGACTCGCTCTTCACGCAGGTGCCCTCGGCGTCGACGAACGCGTCCGGGCAGCTGACGGTCCCACAGCCAGCAGCGAGCATGCCGACCAGCGCCAAGGCAGGCAGCCGCGCAACGCAGTCGAGGAGAGCGACGAAAGGGTATGCTTCGGGCCTTCGGAACATATCGATGGAATCGTTATCGGCGCCTCGCAGACAAAGTTGCGTCGCCGACGAGAGCCGCTGAGAGTACCGCCTTCTGGGTCTCTCCCGATGTGAGCAACCTCACAAGACCGGGAAAAATACACGACCGTGGGTCGTGCGGCTAGACCTCGTGGCGCCCCGGCTCGGCTTGCGTTTCCGGCGCCGCTGGCCGGTGCTGTACAGTCCAGTCCAGTCCGATGATGTCCCACAAGCCCAGCACCGCGCTCGAGAGGGCCTGGAATCCTTCTGTAGAGGCGCGGTTTTCCGTAGAAGCGGCCGAGCGAAGCGCGCGCGGTATGGCGGTCGTCACGGTTGCCGCTTGCACGTTGGCGCTCTTGTGGGCCGTTGGGGACTTTCGCTACTTCCCCGAAGTCGCGACTCGTTTCCTCTACGTTCGGGTCGCCGTGGTCGTTTGGTGCGTCTCGACAGCGTTGGTGGCGGTCAAAGCCCGCGACACTAGGCTGGGGTACGCTGCCATGTGGCTTTGGTTTCTGGCCTGGGGTGCGAATAGCGCGTTCATGATTCCTCACACCCCGAATCACCTGTTGAGCCACGTGTTCGTAATCGTCATCGCCCAAGTTGGGTCCGCAGGTTTCGTGATTTGGACTTGGCGTTCAGCCTTGACGATGAGCCTCGCGCTGCTGGCGATTGGGGAGATGGGGCTTGTTCAAGTGCCGGGAGGCGGATACGAGATCTTTGCGGCGCACGCCTATCTTGCGACGGGCGCAGTTTTGTCCGTTGTGTTCACCGCACTCAAGTACCAAGCTGCACGCGAGCAGTTCCAGCAGCGTCTCGAGCTGGCCGCGCAGAAGGCCAAGACCGAAAGCTTGCTCACCGAAGTCACGCAGATGCGCGAGGACCGGCTCGTTTGGCTCGAGAATCTCGCCCGCTTTCTACGCCATGAGATCAAGAACCAAGTGATCGCGGTCTCGACTTCACTGGACTTGCTTGAGCACAAACCCGGGCACGCACGGGATCGCTACATAGGTCGGGCGCGTCAGAGCCTCGGGCGCATGAATCGACTTGTCACGGATGCCACCGAGGCGACGAGCTTGGAGACTGCGCTCGCAGCGGAGCATAAGGAGCTCGTCGACCTGAGCGAGGTGGTCGGGGAGCGGGTGATCCTTTTTCGGCAGGCGAACTCCGATCGAGCCTTTCACGCGGACATCGAGTCTCAAATCCAACTCGATGGCAGCCAGGATCGGCTGGCCCAGCTGCTCGACAAGCTCCTCGATAACGCGGTCGAGCACACGCCGGAGGGTGGGGACATTCACGTGAGCTTGCGGCGCCTAGGGAGCCAGGTGGTGTTGGGGGTCGAAAACCGGGGGGACCCGTTACCCGAGATGCGCGAGCGCCTCTTTCACGCGTTCGTGAGGGCTGGCGAGAACGAGCACAACAAGCAAAACCTAGGCCTAGGGCTCTTCGTTGCCAAAGTCATCGCGCGGGCGCACAGCGCGGACATCGTGGCGACCGACAATCCCGAGCTACCCGGAGCCCGTTTCGAGGTTCGTTTCCGGGCGTCCTGTCTTCACTAGCGGTGTGCGGCTCACTGGGATCGCGTGGGACCCTGCGCATGTTCCCTAGGACCCGTCGCAGGTCGATTGGGTGCGGAAACGGATCGTCATGGCAGCAGGTCCCTCGTGATCCCCGTCACCGAGGGCTCGATGTCGATCGATGGGCGCGGGGTGACGATGAATGGGTTTTCGAGGTCGTCGTCGGCAATGTCTTGCCAGCAGAAGTCGAGATCGCTTGCCTCTTCGCGATGGTTTGCTGTGACGAGCCGAATGCCGCTCGGCATCATTTCGATCCGTTGGATGTCGAAAATCTCGCCAATGTTCGCGTCATTGAGGTTGTCGCTGATCGATTTCGCAGCAAGCTCGTTGATCGCGGTTGCGAGTAACACTTTGAGCCGCGGGATGAATCGGTTGTTGCATGCGGGGCGTGCCGAATAGGGCTGCACTTCGACTCGCGTGAAGTCATCGTCGATCGTGAAGGTGGGCTCACCATTCTCCGCGAGGCTGAACGAACCACAAAACTGCACCATGGCGTCACGCTGTTTGGTGCAGTCGCCAATCTGTAGGATTTCTACGAAGAATGCCGCGAAGGCCTGGTCGATTCGGTAGGGGGCGTTCGGTTGGGTACCGAGCCGCCCGCTCACATCCCAATACGACTTGAGGCACACACGGGGCCCCTTTTCGCGGACTTCGATGTAGTGAAACTCGGGTTCTTCGCGCGGGTAAAGGTCCGTGAAGACATCCATCCATTGCTGGACGTCGTAGAGAACGGTACGGCCGGCCGCCGCGTCGAGACTTTCGCGCATCTCTTCGAGAATGAGCTCCGCGAGCCCGAGGTCGTTGGTGAAGCCGCCGATCGCATCGTCGACAGCGGCGACCTTGCTTCGGTTTGCCCACTCCCATGGAATGAACACGCCACATGCGCCCGTATCTACGACTCGATGGAGGTTCTCGCTGCTCAGCGCGTCGGGATCGATCCCAAAGCGGATATAGCGGCTGCTTTTGCCGACCGCATACTCCGAGTACTTCCGGGGCGGGGCTGGCGTCGTGCTCGGGTTCCACGGGTCGCCGGCGCCCTCTCTCAGCAACGCTCCATTGGGGGTTACGGAAGACGCGATCAATCGGGCATGGCTATCGAGCACGATGTCCGAAAAAGGTGCGACATCATCCGGTATGTATGTGGAGTCGTAGCGCTTTACGAGAACCGACTCGGCATGGCCTTGCACGACACGTTCGCCACAAGGCACGCGACCATCACTGGGATCGTATTCGTAGTCTTTGGTACAGACGGTAACCTCGCCGTAGCGCCGCGGTGAAACGATCGGGCCGTTGCGATCGCGCACCTGCACCACGGCAACGCATTCATTGGGATCGGCGCAGTCCCATGCCCATGCGGGTAGAGGACCTTGGTACGCGTAGTTGATCTCATTGCTCAGTGATCCCTCCACGATCCGCCATTGGCCTGTAGCCGTGTCGCGTGCCATCAGGAACGAGGGTTTCGTGACTAGCGTCACGAAGACTGTGACCGAGGCGGTTGCATCATTCACGACGAGGTACCCAGCGTTGGGGAGAATCAGCTTCCGCTCTTCGCAGCTCGGCGTCGTTTGCCCCAACAACAGCATGCCGACCACCGGCGCCATAAGCAGCGCGCCGCGACGAGCACTGCGACCTGGCTTACCACCGCGACCCGAGTTGGCGTATGCCATCGGTTCATAGGGTATCCGCCAGTCACAGCGCGGTCGAGCTTTCACTCATCCGACGACCCTCGGTCTTCGATGTGCTGCTCGATCCACGTGGCGATTCGCGCAAGCGGCACGCGCGCTCGGATGACCTCTTCGACCACGAGGGGCTCGGCGTCATCGGCTGTCGCACGGAGGTCGAAACCGTTGAGCCGCAGGAAAATCGCTGTTGTGGCGAATGCCACCCGCTTGTTGCCGTCGACGAAGGCATGGTTGTTGGCGAGGCTTTGCAGGAGAGCGGCGGCCTGCTCGCTGAGCGAAGCGTAGTAGCCCGAGCGCGGCCGGTGCAGGGCAGCTTCGAGCATCCCGAGGTCGCGAACGCCCGCCTCGCCGCCGTAGCGCGCGATCAATAACCCATGCAGCACGAGCACTTCCTCGACCGTTGGATAGATCGGAGCGGACACCGGGCTCCCCTATTTGGCGAGCCGCGAGAGAAGCTCATCGTGCTCCGCGAGCACCGCCTCAGCCGCCTCGCGAAACGCTGGACGAACACGCCTCCTGGCCAAAAAGTCTTTGGCAGCCTCTGTGAGAAGGCCAGCCAGAGTCCGCCCCTCCTCGCGCGCATGAGCCCGGAGCGCCTCGAGCGCCTCTCGTTCCATCTTCGAGCTGAATTTCACCATTTCGCCCATGAATAGGAAGTGTGCGGCGTGGGACCTGACTTGTCAAGACTTGTCAAGACTTGTCAAGACAGGGTCTCAGAGGTCCTCAGGGCTCAACCCGGGTCGGGTCGTCGGGGTCGTCGGTCGTCGGGTCGTCGGGACGTCCCTGGTCTCATCATTGGTCGGTCGCCGTTTAGAAACCGATTCGCACCGTCCACTTGCCACGCGTTGCCCGCTCAAACGGGAAGCTTGCCTCCCGAGGATATCGGTCGCCGATCGGTGTGTCTGGAGGAAGAGCCGGGCAGATCGACGCGTACCGAGTTATGGCATCAGGGTCCGTCTTCATCTCGCAAGGATTCGCGAGAAACGGCGCGCACCCGGCGACGACTGTCTCTGTCGAGCCGTCGTCGCACGTTTGGTCCTGAGGGTTGCCGAGCGGGCCTGCAATGGACTCGTCGAAATAGGAGTCGGTTACGCTCACGCGTACAATGAACGCGGAACCCATCGGATCGTCCGGATTGACAAAAATCGATGCGAAGCTCTTTAGCCAGCCACGGATGGTTTGTCCCAACGATGCGCCGCCCTGCAGGGTTCCGATGCCGCTTGGGCACCCAGATTCGAGATCTGCTTGGACCGCCTGCAGAGCTCCTAGGAAGCTGAGGCTACCGAGCCATGGGGTCGTCTCCACGTGACTAACCAGAGAGGAATCCAGGCATTCGGCCCTCTCGCGAAGAATGTCGCGCAGTCCGTCCGCGCCTAGGGGATCCCAGCCGGCGTCATCTGCCTCCATCGCCACCAGGATGATGCCGTCAACAGACACCGGAAAGCCGTTCGGATCCGCCGGTATGGATCGCTGTCCGAAATCCAGCTCATCTTGAATCCACCCGGGAAACTCGGTCTCACGTTCGCCGCCGGAAACGACAACACCGCTGCCGGCCAACCCCAATAACAGGTCTCCTACGGGACCGAGGACGACGTTCTGCTCGATGAATTCCACACTTGTCGACCCTTGGGCACCGAACTGCGATGAGAACTTGATTACCGCGAAGTATGGGTCGTCGTCGTGCCCGGGTCCGCCCTGAAGCTCCTCCGCGAACACGGTCAGCGGCAAGATGCGAACACGGGGGCAGTCCGGGTCATCGTAGTGGACTTCTTCAGTGTTGTATATTGACTGAAGGACCGCGCACGCGTAGGCCGAGTCATACCCAGGTCCGCCATTGAGATAGCCTTCGGTGTCTCCGTTTCCGTTGGACAGTATGTCGTTCCCGTAGCCACCGGCAATCCAGTCGTCACCCGTTCCACCAAAAAGCGTGTCGTCGTTTTCGTCCCCCCACAGTGTGTCGTTGTCCCCACCTCCCCATAGTGTGTCGTTGCCCGTGCCGCCGAAGAGCTCGTCTGCGCCAATTCCACCCCGTAGATTGTCGCTACCATCGTCTCCGTAAAGCTCGTCCGCGCCAGTCCCACCGAAAAGCGTGTCGTTGCCTTGCCCCCCGCTCAGGTTATCGTTTCCGGCCTCACCGTATAGCTGGTCGTTGTCGTCGCCGCCCAGGAGCAGATCATCGTCGTCACTCCCATACAGGCGGTCGGCACCCCAGCTGCCAAACAACGAGTCTGATCCGCGGCCGCCTACAAGTAAATCATCGTGTTCCTGTCCGATGAGGGTATCCGCGCCGTCATCGCCCGACAGGGAATCTGGCCCGTCACCACCGTCGAGGTAGTCATCACCTCGGCCACCGTAGAGGATGTCATCTCCGACCTCACCGTATAGGCGTTCCCCAGCGTCACCGCCGTACAGGGTGTCGTTACCGTCCCCACCGTAAATCGTGATGTCGTCGTTGGCCGCGTGTGATATGACGCAAACCAGATCGTTGCCGCGGCCAGCAAAGACTGTGGCCGGCTGGGATGCCCCCACGGCGAGCACGATCACATCGTCTCCCTCAGTGGCAACGTGAGTCCCTTCGTTGAACACCTGTGTCGCTTGCTGACCTTGGCAGAAATAGGAGCCGCCACCCCCACAACTAGACTGCCCCATGTTGAGATAGGCGCTAGCTACAATCAGAGGCAGGAGGAATGACGTGGAGCGCGCGACGAAGACAGCTGCCCTTACGCTTCTCATATGTCGGTCTGTGTTGCTCATGATGGGTTCTCCTGAAGTCTGAAGATTTCGGGTCTTGTTCAACTCCGTCATCAGGCCGCTACCGGAAACGCAAATTGACGATTTTGGCTTTCACATACCCCTCGCTACCGGCGTAGTAGTCTTGGGCGTACAGCCAGGCATCCGGGTTACCCGTATCTTTGACTTCGGTGCCCGTCGCGCGAAGCGAGAACCCCATGTCTTTGTCGTCTCCCGACCAGATCTCCATCGGGAAATAGAGTGGGGCACCGACGTGCTCATCCAAAAATGGAGCTGTCCAATGCATGTCGGCGCGCTCGGGCTCCTGGGGCCCAGTGCTCTGGTCGTCGTCGGATTGGACGACCGCCTGATACAGGTCGACAGGCGCGGCGCTATCCCAATAGAGGTACGTCACTCGAACCTTGACTCGCGTAGCCGAACAGCCCCAGTAGAAGCAGCCGCCATTCCCGTGGAGCTTGAGCTCTGTACGGTCGCTCTGCTTTCTCATGGTGAGGTTGATCGAGCTTTGAAGTTCTCCTTCGCGTTGAATCGACATGATTTCTGGGATCATGATCACATCCGGAGAGGATGCGTAACCCGGTGGGTAGTATGACTCTTGGGTATCAACCTGAGAGCCAACCACGGAGAGCTCGATGACTTCGCGTCTAACCTCGACGTAGCTCGGCAGTGTGACCGTCGAAAGACGGACACCGACGTTGGGATAGTCATTTCTTCCCTCGGTCAAGATCTCATATCTCTTGGACGGCTTTTCGATGATCTCGTAGTTGAACCAGTCATCATGGAATGTTTCGTAGTTCACCATGTGCGCGAAATGAATTTCGCATTCGCCCTGATGCACACCTTCCGGGCAAACCGGCCTGCTCTTGGCGACCGGCGTGTCAACGGTTTCTGCGCTCTGTTGTACGCTGACCACCTGGTATCTATGTGCGGTGCCGCGAGGATAATTTGCGTCGCTGCTCGTCCGCCAGAGTCCCCGCCGTGCGTCTACATTGGCTTTCCAGTGCCGACTCTCCGTTGCATCGAAAGGCTCCGCAAATCTGAGTATCGTGGATGCGTATTCATCGATGGCGCAGACTAGTACGGGATAACCGCCTTCACCCAACGAGCACGTGCTGTCGTTACTTTCGTCCATGCTATCCCAAACCGTGAAAGGAACCCCAACGAAGATTACACTGGCGCACCCGACGAAGTCGTCGTTGTCCGGGGTATGCTTCTTCCGGAATAGTGAGATGATGTTTGGCAGCACCTCGAGAGCACCACCCACGATGCCTAGCACCGCACCTACGCCAATCTTTGGCTGGAAATTGTCGATTCCCTGATCGATCAGCTCAATGAAATCATCGATCTGAGCAAGTATCTGTTCGTAAAGTGGTGTATTCTGCGCTCGCTGCTGGGCCGTCAACGCGTTGAAGGCGGTTGTCGCCTGAGATCTCAGTACTGTCGCAACCTGCCGGAAGGCTGCTTTGGTCTGAGTTGACCCGAACAAGTTCTCCGAATAGACGTTGTCAAGGGTGGCCTCCAGCGCGGCGGCGAGATTCCCAAATTCGGTCAGAATGGACCCGAGTTGATTCGCGTCGTCCTGCTCGAATCCACACGTTGTCAGCCCGGCGATCTTGACGTGCTTGCCAAGTCCAGCGAACGCAGTCTCCGGTACGTCCGGGAAATCGAACACGGCATGGCTAATGTCCTCTCCAAGGAGGACCTGTTCGCTGATCCGTGCGTTCCTCCGAACCTGAGCGGGCAGGTCGCCCCTCGTCACTCGAACTTTGGTGCTTCCGTCCGCGGTCCCTCCGGATACTGCTTTGGCCGACGTGGCTTCCCATATCATGGTCACGAAGTAAGGCTCTTCGTTTTCCCCACTGGCCCGATCGACGATCTCGAGAATCGGAAGGTCGATCTGGAGGTGTTCGGGATACGGACGAGGCGGACAGTTCGACCCGCAACACGTCGGCCCTGCATTCAAGTACGAAGCCGCCAGAATGATCGGCACAAAGAAGGCCGCCGATTGCGTGGTTAGGCTAAGGGCTTTGCGACTTCGGGTTTGGGTCTTGCTTGGCTGGGCCATGACACCACCTACGCTTTCTTCACGTCGATGATGCGCTTCTGAACTATGAATTAGTGTGAAGTCTTATGAAGTTTGATGAACGAAAATGAATGAAGATGAAAATCATCCCTCACGTGAGGGAGGGCGTCGTGCGTGAGGCTGCGCGCGTTCAGCGATCACGATCGTTGACCGGCACCTGTGCAGGCCGGTAAAGGCTCGGACTCATGGCGACGCAGCTTTTGATTCCGTGGTTCGTGGCAGAGCCCTGGGTGGTTCACCTGCCGTTTCGCGAGCGCGAGCTCGTCGTGCAACCGTTTGCGGTGTCCGTGATCGCGGCGCTGTTTGTCGGGTACGTGGTGGCGATTTTGTTTGCGAGAAAGCACGACCGCCCGGTCGACCTGACGCTCAATCTCGCGCTTTACCTCGTCGGGTTTGCCTTCCCCATTTCGTACTTGCTGAACGGGCTCTTTTACCAGCCGGACAAGTTCTTCCATGTGCTCACGCGTCCTTCGGAGATCGCGGGCGCCGGGCTTGGTTGGTCGATGTACGGGGGGATCATCGGCACGATCATCGGTGCTCTGGTGTGGAAGTGGCGGCGAAAGGCGTCGATCCTCGCGGTGGGCGATTCGTTTGCGTTCGCGGGGCCGTTTGGGTGGACGATCGCGCGCCTCGGCTGCTTTGTGACGCACGATCATCCGGGGCGGGTGAGTGATTTCTTTTTGGCGGTGGCGGATTATCAAACCGGGGCGCCGCCCTACGAGCCGCGTCACGACCTCGGCCTCTACGGAGCGATCGTATTGACAGGAGTTGCGATCACGTTCTTCGTGCTCAACCAAAAGCCGCGGAAGCCGGGGTTCTACGTGGGGCTGCTTCCGATGCTGCATGCACCCTGTCGGTTCATGCTGGATTTCTTGAGGGCGCCAGCCGCGGAGGGCGGGGATCTTCGCTACGCAGGGTTGACCCCGGCGCAGTATGTGGCGGTGATCCTGTTCGTCGCGGGGGTGCTAGTGATGCGGCGGGTCGCCAGAAGCGATGCGGCGCCAAGCTAAGCGAGCTCCGACCTCTTCGACTGCTCCGAGGTTTGCTCCACGTGCCAATACCCGACGAACACCAACACGAGGGCCATCGAGGACCCGACCGCGACCCACGCGTTGCCTTCGATAACGTTGAACGTCATCCCTTCACTCAGGACTCGCCCATCGAGAGAGTACGTGCTGTTGAAGCGGTAGAAGTTCCAGGCGTAATGAAGCGCAAGGCCGTACCCGATGTGCCGGTAACGCACGAAGAGGGCATTCGCGATCGCGCCAAACGAGAAGAGGCTCACCATGGCCGGCCACTCGATGTCGACGCCGTTGAGCCCATAAAGCAGGTGGTGGCCTACCGAGAACAGCGCCGCGGTCAGGATGATCACGGTTTTAGGGTAGGGAAACGCGCGAAGCAGCAGGGTGAGGAGGGCGGCCCGGAGGACGATTTCGTCATTGAGCACCTGAAAGAACTGATGGATCTGCGCAGGGGGATAGGCATTCAGATGCGCGCTGACCGGCTCGACGACCACGACCGAAAAGATCAAATACCAACACGCCGGCAGCAGGATGAAAAAGAGCCCGACGCTCACGGCAAGCTCTCTTGACGACAACTTCACGCCGAAGAACGTCAGTGTCTCTCGCCCATAGAACATCGCTCCGACGAAGAGGATCACGCATGTGCTCGGAATCGCGCGCCACCAAACCCCGGGTAGGTAGAGATACGGAAACACATAGGCTGCGACGGCAACCGCGGCCGTAGCGCCGGCCCAAACCTCGCGGAGCAACGTTCAGAGGCTCCAACGATAGCCGTGCCCGCGTTCTGTTCGTATGGCGTCGAACCCGGGGTCGATCGCGCGGAAGCGTGACCGGATCGAGCGAATGTGGGCGGCTACGGTGTTCGGTGCGACTTTGATGTTTGCGGCGGTCATGAGCTCGTTGGCGGTCTTGGCTTGGCCAGGTGAAGAGGCTGCGAGGGCAACCACCATCCAGTAATGCGTCAGCGAGAGCTCGATCGGTTGGCCATTCCAACGAACCGTCGTGCGCTGCAAATCGATCGCGAGTGGCCCGACGACCACTTGGGTGTTGCGTCCCTCATCCCCTTCAAGGATCGCCTCGTGCCGTTCTAGCAACGTCTCGATCCGCACCGCGAGAAACTCGAAGCTGCTGTCCTTCGACAGATAGTCGTCGCCCCCTACGCGCAGTCCCGAGATGCGGTCGGCATCACTGTCGTATGACGTGAGAAAGATCACCGGCAGGGTCGACGATATCTTGCGAAGATCTTGGCATAACCGAAACCCGCCATCTCGCTCATCGCCAAGCGCCACGTCGAGCACTGCAATGTCGGGGAGGGCGGCGGCGAATGCCTGGGTTGCGGCCTCCCGCTCGGCGAAGTGGCGGACGCCGAAGCCACGTGCCTCGAGGAAGTCCGCGTAGTTCTCGCGAATCACATCGTCATCTTCGACTAGGCCAATGGTGCAACGCATCTGTGTACCATCCGTTCAGTCACCATATCCTCAGACGCGCCCGAGGCCTAGACCCCGTCGCCCCAATTCATTTTCATTCATCAAAAATCATCGAAATTCATAAACGCAGCGAGATTCTTTGTCCGCGTGGCTTTGGTTGGGCGACTTGGCGGCCATCGCATACCCTAAGGATATGGCCTTGGTTCGTTCATTTTCTTTGTTTGTTCTCCCCGTGGCTCTATTGGCTTGCGGGGACGATGGTGCGCCGGCGCCGGTGGCGCTTCAAGACGTGGTGCGGTGCGATATCACGCAGAGCGTGTGTCAGCGTGCGATTTTCGAATCGGTGGCGGAAAGCCTGGGGGCCGATTCGACTACGCTGCCCGCCATCCGCACCATTTCGGTCGAGCAGTTCGAGGAAGAGGTTCGGAGTGGGGTGAGCGCCGACGACTTGATGGGGAATGACCCCGAGACGCGCGGCCTTCGCCTGATCGGGTTCATCCCGGAGGCGGCCGAGAGCGTGACCGAAACTGAGATCGACTACCAGGTGAGCGGGATCGCGGCGTACTACAGCAGCGGAAGCCGCTCGATCACGGTCATCGATCGCGACTACGAAGTGGTGACCGCACAGTCGATTCTGGCGCACGAGTTCGTGCATGCGATTCAGGACCGGCAGTTTGGGATCGGCTCGGTCTATGCCAACGTCGATACGACCGACGGCGTGATGGGAGCCCGGACCGTCATCGAAGGGGACGCAACCTATTCTTCGTTCGCATGGATCTACGACAAGCTCGGCACCGCGGTCGACTGGGATCAATTGTATCTCGACTTCCAAGAGGGCTCCCTTCTGGAGGCGGCGGATCCGGAAGTGCCGATCATTGCCTCAGCGTCGGGTTTCCCGTACGCGTACGGGCTCGAGCTCCTCGGTCGAGCAACTCAAGCGGAAGGGCTTTCGGGGCGTGCCGCGTTCTTCATGGCGCCGCCACCTTCGGCGCGGGACTCGATGGTCGGGTACGAGGCGTTCGTCAACAATGGCTTCACGATGATCGACGCGCCGGAGGATGCCTTCCCCGCGCCGGTGGCGGAAAGCGCGCTGACTCTCGAGGACCGCTTCGGCGCTTGGTATGCGTTTGCGACGCTTTTGCGTGCGGGGTTCGAGCGGGAGGTCGCGTTCTTCTACGCTAGCCTGTGGCTCGGCGATGAGCTCGGGGTCTTCGAGAACGGCTCGGAGGTCGTTGCGGTGTGGCGCATTCGGTTTGCGGTCGACCCGAGCCTTGTGGCCGAGGCGATCAATCAATCGGACCGAGACGTGGCCTGGTCGGCGGTGTTGCAGGACAATGACTTGTTCATCATCGCCGCCGAGAGCGATGCCTCGTTGGCGCTTTGGGAGGCGCAGCCACTCGACGTCGTGGCCGCCGCGCTCGCGTCGGTGCCGGATGTCCGAAAGGGGATTCCGGGGGCGGGCCCGCTCCGATGCAATCCGCCCCGTTTCCGCGGGAACTGACCTTTCCGTTTGACCTCCCGCCAGCCCTCCCCCAAAATAGAACACGTTCTATTCCAAAAAGGGGACAGTCCCCTTTTTACAAGGGTTAACCCCTCGGAAAAGGGGACTGTCCCCTTTTCAGGTGTTGCATGAAGACTGAGATTTGTGAGCGGTTGGGGATCGAGTTCCCGATCTTTGCGTTTAGTCACTGCCGCGATGTGGTGGCGGCGGTCAGTCGGGCGGGGGGGCTCGGGGTGTTGGGAGCGGTCGCGTACAGCCCAGAGCAGCTCGAGCTCGAGCTGAAATGGATCGACGAGCATGTCGACGGCAAGCCTTACGGCGTCGATACGGTCATCCCCGCCAAGTACATCGGCAAGGACCAGGGCGACATCACCAAAGAGCAGCTCGAGCAGATGATCACGCCTGCGCATCGCAAGTGGATCAACGACCTTCTCGACCGCCACGGCGTCCCGCCGCTCCCCGATGACGTCGAGCAGATCGAAGGCTTGCTCGGGTGGTCGGCCTCCGGTGGCCGTGCGCACTTCGAGGTGGCGATGAAACATCCAATCGCGCTCATCGCCAACGCGCTCGGCCCGCCCCCCGACGACATCATCAGTCAGGCACACGACAAAGGTGTGATGGTCGCGGCCCTTTGCGGGACCGTGAAGCAGGCGATCAAGCAGAAGGACGCCGGCGTCGATATCGTCATCGCGTCGGGGTTCGAGGCGGGTGGTCATACCGGTGAGATCGGCTCGATGGTTCTGTTGCCGCAGGTGGTCGATGCCGTGGCTCCGACGCCCGTGCTTGCCGCCGGCGGGATCGGCTCGGGCCGACAGATGGCAGCGGCGATGGTGATGGGAGCTGCGGGCGTCTGGACCGGCTCGATTTGGCTCGCCACCGAAGAATCCGACTCGATTCCGTCGTTGGTCGACAAGCTGCTCGTCGCCGATTCGACCGAGACGGTGCGCTCGCGCTGCATCAGCGGCAAGCCCGCCCGCCAGCTCAAGACGGCGTACACTCGCGCATGGGACGAAGACCCCGAGTGCCCCGGCTACCTACCGATGCCGCTACAATTCATGGCGACCTCCGAAGCGACACAGCGCATCACGCGCTTCGCGCAGAGTGGTGTCGAGGGCTCGGAGGCGCTCCTCGGCACGCCGGTCGGTCAGGTCGTCGGCCAGATGAACACGCGCAAGCCTGCCCGTCAGGTCGTCGAAGAAATGGTCAGCGAGTACATCGACGCCGTCGAACACATCTCAACGCTGCTCGCCAACTCCGAGTGACGACGACTGAGGTCACTTTGCGGGGCACTGGCGCACGACGTTGCGGACGCGGGAGGCAAACCGACCGGCACGATTCGTCTTGAGGTAGCGTTTTGCCATCTCGCAGCCGTCTTCGGTGGGCCCGAGCAAGACGGCGAGCCTGCCTACAGCAACCGGCATCGGCACCGGCGAGCCGGCGGCAAGTCGGAGCGGTCCCTCCGGGGAACGCTCGCGGTCCTCTTCGATGTCGGCCTGCAAGAGGAACACGTCGGCGTCGTTCGGTAGTAGCTCCGATGCGCGCTTGGCATAGCGAACGGCACCCCCGCGCTTTTCGTCGGCGAGGGCGAGCCGCGCTTTCACCACGAGCTCCCAGACCTGCACCAGGGTGCTCGGCGGCGGTGGTGGCTCGGTTGCATCCTCGGGCACTTCGCCGGCGCGCTCGAGCGTTTTCTCGGCGCCCAAGATTCGTCGGCCATAGATCTGCGCAAGGGCGAGCCCGGTTTCGGCGGTGCGGGGGTCGGCCCCGAGGCGTTTGGCCTGTTGATAGTAGCTCCCCGCCTTCGAGTACTCCTCAGCCTGAAGATAGACGCGAGCAGCGGCGAGTCGGAGCCCGCTGTTGCGGCTGTGACGGTTCACCGCGTTTCGCATCGTGGTGAGCCCGCTTTGCCCCGCCCCGGTGCGCACGAGATATCGGATTCGCTGCTCGTCTGCCCGGAGGTCACGCACCTTGGCGTTGTCCATCTGCTGTATGAGCTCTGCAGCGCGCGCAAAGTCTCCGGTGTCGATCAAGAGCGCCAAGAAGCCAGAGAGCGCCCGTGGCTGTTCGGAGTCGAGCTCGAGAGCCTTTTCGTAGCTCGCCTTGGCCGCGCTCGTGTCGCCTACCGCCCGCGCCGCATCACCACGAAGCGCATGAAGGCTTGCGTCGTTCGGGCTTAGCTCGATTGCCCGGTCGAGCTCGGTGACGGCTTTCGAAGGCTCTCTCTTGGCCAGCAACACCCGAGCACGGCTTCCATGCGCCCAACCCTCGTCACCGAACGGACCGAGCGCAGCGGTGGTGACCGCGTCAGCTTCCGCGAGCTGGTTCGATGCGATGTAGGCCTCCGTGGCGGTATCGACCAACGTCAAATGATGCGGGTGCTCGGCCAACGCTTCTTTGAGAACAGCGATTGCTTGTTCGCTATCGCCGTCTTCGATCAACATGCGGGCAAGTGCATCAGACGCGGCGACACCCCATGCTGGATCCTGTGCGGCCTGGCGGTACAGCGCTGCGGCGCGGTCGCGTTCACTGGCCCTAGGAGAGCTCTTCCAAAGCTCGGCGATCGTGAGCGCCCGAAACGCCGAATCCGCTTCTTTTTTGGGGCCCAACCCCGCACCCGACAAAGTGGCGAGCCCCGCTTTGAGGTCACCGGTTTGGGCATACCACCACGCGATCACGTGTGCGCGACTCGAAAGGTCAGCCGATGGGCCACTCGACAGCCTTTGCAATAGTTGTTTGGCTTCGCTTGCGCGTCCGAGCGCCAACAAGAGTTGTGCCGTGCCGACCGTCAAGGGCTCGTCGACTTGCACCTCTGGCTCAGCCGCAGCGCGGGCGTGCGCGTAAGCCGCACCGATCGCGCCTCGTCGATAGGCGAGCACGCCTTCGATCAATTCTGCCCATGCCTTTTGAACGATGGTGGCATTCGAATCCTCGCGCACGCGCTTGGTGAGCGAGAGTGCGTCTTCCGCGTTTCCTTGCTCCAGACCGACGATGCGGGCGCGTGCGACCCATGTCGCAGGGGTTTGGTCATCGGCCTCGCCGAGCACTGCTAGCGCCGCGTCAGGCCCTTCGGTTTGGGCGGTGACGAGCGCAAGGAGCGCCGCTGGCTCGGGTGCTCCGGGTCGCATCTCGACCGCGCTTTGCGCATCTTTGAGGGCCTGGGCCGACTGGCCGCGAGCCATTGCGATCATCGCACGCCCGCGCAAGAAGGCAGCTGCCTGGTCATCGTATTTGGCCGGCCGTTCTGCCTCGGCGTGAGCTCCACGCGCATCACCCCGCGCAAGAAGTGTGTAGACGCGCGCGATACGCGCATCGGGGTCATTGCCCATATCCCCTGCGGCGAGGAGCGCTTCGGCCTCTTGGAGTCGTTCTTGGTCACCTCCAAGCGCTGCCGTGGCGAGCAACCGCGCGCGCACGGCTCCATTTGGGTCCTCGCGAAGCAGGATGAGGGCGTTGTCGATCGTGGCCGGGCTACTGTCGTCGATCACGTCGTCGAGCGCAGCGGCCAAACGGTTCTCGTGGATCCAACCGAGCACCAAATGCCCGATGTAGAAGAAAATGACTGCCGCGACTCCGGCCAAGGCGAGCCGTTTGATACGACGCTTGAGCGCCTCCTCGGGCGGCAGAACGATCTTCTCTACCGGAGAGATCGATGTCGTCGCCTCCTCGACCTTGAACAGATCAGATGGGTCCCTCCGCTTTTCGGCCACCCTGCTTCCCTCCCCGACGACAAGCGCCCTTGGTCGCACATTGTCGCGTCAAGAGGGTGGTGCTGGCAAGTCTAGAGCAGGTACGGAATCAGCGCGCGCCTGTCTTTCGGGTAGTCGCTGAAGTGCTCGAGGTACCAGCGGTGGTTGGAAAACGCCCGAGGGACGAGGTTCGCAGCGGTGAAGAAGACGAATACGGCGGCTGGGACTGTCCAGGCGGCCAGCGCGAATCCGGTCCATTCGATCAGCTCGCCAAAGTAGTTGGGGCTCGAAACCCAGCGATAGAAGCCCCCGTGAGGGATCTTGTAGCCGCTCTCCCCGGGTTTCCGGAGGTTTCGCAGGATCGCGTCCGATTGGTGGTTGATCGCGTACCCGGCCGCGAAGACGAGCGCGCCAACGAGGAATCGAGGATCGGCGAGCCAGGCCGTGCTGAGCAAATGTGGCGAGAGCTCGGTGATCGCGAAGGCGTTCGTCGATCCGTTGGCGATGTTGAACGTGATCGCGAGCCCACCAGTCAGGATGGGCTTACGCTTGTGTCCCCCGCGCATCCGGAATGGATAGATGAACGACCGATAGAGGTAGTGGACCATGTACATCCCGAGCAAAATCAGCGGGACCGGCTTGAACGCATTGTCGGACATGAAGTACACGATCGCGAACGAGAGCGGGGACGGGGCTTCCATCACGACCCACAACACCGTCGCGTTCATCGTGGGACCCCACCCGCCGCGGAGGTGTCGCCCGTAGGGCGCGGAGATAAACGACAAGACCAAGAAAGCGATGATCCCCATCACGACGACGCCGAGGACGGTCCATGTGTAGAGCGGGTGAGCGGCTAGCGAGTCGTTGAAGGCTTCGATGAAGGGCATGGCTCTCGCGGCGCATCTCGGTTTGGCCTAGACTCGCGCCGTGGCCCCTAATTGGTTCATCGCGTTTCCGATGCAAGTCGAGGGTTTGCGCCTCGTGCCAGAGCCGCCACCGCGGGTTCGCGTGTTTGGGAGCGCCGATCGGCATTGCACCTTGGGCTTTCTCGGTTCGGTCACCGAGGCCGACGCGCGGCGCGCTTGGAGCCGGGTTCCAGATCTCGTGAACTCCGAGGCGGTGACCGGCTCGTTCGTCGAGGTGAAGCCGCTCGGCAATCCTCGTAAACCATCGGCGCTGTCGGCGATGGTCGGCGATGGGCGCGAGTCGCTGTCCGCGATCATCGAACACGCGCGCGGGCCGCTCTTGGAAGCCGCGGGTGCTCCTCCAGACGAGCGCCCGCCGTTGCCGCACATGACCCTGGCGCGGATTCAACGACGGGCATCGGCGGGGGAACGCAGGGCGGCACTTCGGTGGGCCGAGTCACTAAAGCTCGCAGATACCTCGTTCGTCGCATCGTCGGTCGCCCTCTACACATGGGCCGACGATCGGAGGGAGCGGTTGTTTCAGATCGTCGAGCAGCGCGGTCTTGGTGCTTGACGGCCTTGCAACGGCCACCCGATCGGGCGAGGCCACCCTCGGATTTGTGTGGTGCCTCTCGCTAGGCGGGGTCTGCGCTTGTCGGAACGTGGCTTTTTCGGAGCAAATCGGTTTCAATGCCGCCTAGGCAACACGAACCATGTGGAAGAAGGGAGTCTTTGGCGCAGTTTTCGCGGCCTTCCTCGGCTACGTCGCATGGGTCGCGTATCTCAGCCCGGCCCGTCACCAGATCGAATGGGACGTGGCCACCCGGGTGACGAGCGTCCTCGAGCGGACTGGGTTCGATGACATCATGCCAGTAGTCGAAGGGCGGGACGTCGAACTCGAAGGCCGGGTAGCGTCGAGGTCCGAAGCCGAGCGAGCCGAGCGCATCGTGCGCAATTTGCGGGGGGTTCGAGTAGTGCGTTCGCAGCTCGTCGTCGCCAAAGAGCGCGGCTCCGGGCGAAAAGGGGGAGGGGATACGTGACCTATCTGGTGTTACAGATGATCGGCGCCCTGTTCGTGTCGGCTGCATTTGGAGCCGTCATGCTGTGGTTGGGCCAGGTGCTTTGGGGGCGGTTCGGGGCGCCCGTTCACGCCAAGACGCTCGAATACGAGCTCGACGAAGCGCGCACCGACATGGCTTCCCAAAACGAACGCATCGAGGCCCTTCATAGGCAGCTCAACAAAGCCAACGAACAGATCGACTCACTGCAACGGTCGAAACGACAGCTCACGGCCACGCTCGATGCGCGTAATGAGGCCATGCACCACGTGCAAACGCGGCTGTCGGAGGCCCCCGAGGCTCCGCGCCCGACATCACGGGAGTCTGCAGAGGACCTTCGTCGCGAGCTTCGGTTGGCGGTCGAAGAGCGGGACGAGGCCCAGGCATCGCTTCGCCAAGCGGAGGCAAGACAAGAACGCCTCCGAGCCGAGCTCGAGGTGCTTCACGGGATTCACGAGCGCATGCTCGACGACATGGAGCGGCTCAAAGGGCGCATTCGGGAAGCCGAGCTAGAGGTCAAGACCACCGGCAAGTCGCGACCGCCGGCCTGGGTCATGGTACAACCGTACGGGCCGCGTGACGATCTGCAGCGCCTCGAAGGCGTCGATCCCAGCGTCGAGCGCTCGCTCAACCGTCTAGGCATCTATCATTACCATCAGATCGCGCGCTTCGAGACTTCCGACGTCGAATGGCTGGTCGAGCACGTCGAGGGGGTCCCCGCGCACATGATCCGCGATAGTTGGATCGTGGACGCGTCGCGGCTTTCGGGCGCGCGGCCAGACCACTAGTCAGGACGCCGCGTCGAGTGCCCGGTCCGCAAGCCTGGTCAGTGCGTCGCGCGCACCCTCGAGCTCGCCCTCCAGCTCTGCGAGAAGCGCCTCTGCGTCCTCGATGGTGTCGAGCTGCTCGAGCTTTCGGCATGTCAACCCAAACCGACGCGCGCCGAGTTGCTGGCTGCTGCCGCCGACCATGTGAGCCGCAGCCCGGAGGGCTTGAAGATCGCCATCGAGGATCGCCGTCTCCATGCGAGCGATGCTGTCCTCTGCGGTTTGAAAGAAGGAGTCGATGACATCACACAAGAACCCAGGCTCGTCTCGTTCGAGATCCAAGAGCTGGGCGGTGATGCCCGTGTCGAGCACGTGGGGTGGGAATTGCGAAATCTTCTCCTCGTAGACACCGGTCCACCGTGCGAGCGCCATTTGCAGTTGCCTCTGGGTGAACGGCTTCGAGAGATAGTCGTCCATTCCAGCGGCGAATGCTGTCCTGCGGTCGCCCGTCATGGCGTGGGCGGTCAACGCGATGATGGGGACGCGACGCTGTCCAGATTCCGCCTCGCGCCCACGTAGTGCTCTCGCTGCCTGATAGCCATCGATCTTTGGCATCTGGCAGTCCATCAGGACCGCCGCGTAAGGGTGGGTTTGGTGAAGGGTCTCGAGCGCAGCCTCGCCGTCGGTCACCGTGTCTACCTCGTAGCCGAGGGCCTCGAGGTGTGCCTGCGCGACCTTGCAGTTGATAGCATTGTCTTCGGCGACGAGGATGCGGATGCCGTTCGACCGCAAGCTCTTGGTGACGATCGGCGCTGGAAGAGAGGGGCGCTCGGGGACACTAGAGAGCAAGCTTGGACGCTGCCTGCCCTCGAGCGTCCTCAGGAACGCCGCGATGATCTTGGCACGGCGCAGGGGCTTTTGGACGTGGACATCGATGCCAGCCTCGATCATGTCGTTGATCTCGTGGCGTCCCGAGCAAACGGCGATGACCGAGCTTCCGACCCTGGCCGCAGCGCTTGCGATGTCTTGGGCTCTCATTCGCCAATCTTTGCCGAGGCTCCGCACGTCAATCAGCGTGACGTCGGGATACGGCGCGGCGCGGAGTGTTCGCCTTGCACCGTCGAAGGTTGTCGTGGTCCAAACCGTCATGCCCCAAGCTCGGAGCTGGGCGTTCAGGGTCTCGCTCGTCCGGTGATTGCTCTCGAGAAGAAGCACTCGCATCCCGGAAAGGCCTTCGGTCACCGCTTTGAGCTGATCGCTGAGCTGTTCCTCGAGCTCGAACCGTGCGGAAAAGAAAAAGCTGCTTCCCTCGCCGACCCCGCTTTGCAGCTCGAGACTTCCGCCCATGAGCTCGACGAGTTGGGTGCAGATCGGAAGCCCGAGGCCCGTGCCGCCGTAGTTGCGCGTGGTCGACGCATCCGCCTGCGAGAATGGCCGAAAGATGCTCTTGGCCTGTTCCTCCGAAACGCCGACACCGGTATCCGATACGCGAAGCTCGAGCTCGGCGTGATTTTCGTCGCGACTGAGGACGCGGATACTCATGCGCACCTCGCCTTCGTTCGTGAACTTCAACGCGTTGTTCAAGAGATTCGACAAGACTTGCCGCAATCGCAGGGGGTCACCGCACACTTCAGATGGCACGTCCGGGTCGATTTCAGTCACGAGCTCGATCCCCTTCGCAGCGGCGGCCGACGCGTAGTTCACGGCGATCTCCTGCATCATGGAGCCCAGGTCGAAAGGCACGGACTCGAGCCGCATCTCTCCGGCCTCGATCTTGGACAGGTCTAGGAGGTCGTTGACGATCGCGAGAAGCGACCGGCCGGATTTGTGAACCTCTCGCAGATATTCGCTTTCCGGCTCAGGGAGCTCGGAAGGGTCGATCAGTTGAAGTAGTCCGAGAATGCCGTTGAGCGGGGTTCGCACCTCGTGGCTGACGTTGGCGAGGAACTGACCCTTGGCTTGGGCAGACGCCAGCGCGGCGTCGCGGGCTCGAACGAGCGTCTCGGCCTGTTCGGTGGCGAGCAGTCTCATGGCTTTGGCCTCCTCCGTTTCTTGCAGAAGGCTCAACATGAGTCGGCGGCGGGACCACAAGACGAGACCACCCACGACGGCCGCTGCCCAAAGGTGAAAAGCCGCCAAGACGAACTCGCGCATAGGGACGCCGTACGCAATGGGAGGCCAGCCGATGAAGACGACGGCGACCATGACCAGGTACATCGAGAAGCGATAGAGGAGCGCCCCAGCTGCGACGATCGAAATGACGAGCGTCGTGGTGTTGGACATTTCGCCGGTCACCGCAAACATCGAGAGGCCCATCCCCGCCGCGATGGTGATGGTGAAAAGCGTAATCGGTGTGTCGAAACGCGGGTCGTCCGTGCGGATGATCGCCCACACCAAGCATATGAGGGCCGAGGCGAGGGAGCAGATCAAGATATGGGGCTCTGCCGGAATGAAGGGTGGGGCGATCAAGAACATCGCCGTGGCGGCGGCATAAATGAACGCCAGCACCGGGAGCATGTGGGACAGGGCTTGGAGCGAACGCAGTCGTGTCTGCTCCTCGAGCTCGCGCCGACGTCGGGCTTCCTCCTCCATCCCCAACTAAACAAAGTGCCTTAGCGGCGAACCCTTGTCACAGCATCACCCCAAAATAAAGGGGACTGTCCCCTTTTATCAGGGGTTAATTCTGGCAAGATTTCTGGCATGGGCGGCCGGAAGGAGCTGGAGCAGCTCACCGAAGAGATTCGTTACCACGAGGCCGCGTACCGGGCGGGGAAGCCGGAGATTCCGGATTCTGCCTTCGACGACTTGGTCGACCGGTACGAGCAGCTCGCCGATGCGCTCGGGATCGATCCGTCGGAGAGGCTCGATGCGCAGCTCGGCCAGGAGCACACCGCCGGCTTCGAGACGGTCGAGCACCGCGTGCCGATGCTCTCTCTCGAGAAGCTTTCTCCGAACCGACGCGACAGCAGCGGCGAGCCGATGCCGATCGAGGACCAATTGGATGCTTGGTTTCGCCGCAGGAAGAAAGAGCTCGAGATCGACGAGCTCGAGCTGATCGTCGAGCCCAAGGTCGATGGCATCTCGGTGTCGCTCTTGTACGCCCGTGGCAAGTTGCAGCGCGCGGTCACTCGCGGCAACGGCCGAAGCGGGGATGTCATCACCAAACAGGTGCGCCGGCTCGGTACGGTGCCGGTCAACCTCGACGGCATGGCAAAGGGCGAGATCGAGATTCGTGGTGAAATCTATTGGCCCCTCTCCGAGTTCGCGCGTTTCAACGCGACGCTCGACAAACCGCTGATCAATCCCCGAAATGGGTGCGCCGGCATGATGAAGCGCAAGGACCCCAAAGGCCTCGAGGAGACCGGGATTCGCTCGTTCTTTTATCAGATTGCCTGGGAAGAGGGCGTCGCCGTGCCGCGAACGCAGGGCGAGACACTTCGATGGTTCGCCGACCTCGGTGCTGAGGTGTACGTGAGCGAAGTTTTCGAGACGACCTCGGCAGAGGCGGCGCTCGAGTATTGCGAGAAGTACCAGTCGAGGCGCGAGAAGCTCGACTACGACATCGACGGGATGGTGATCAAGATCGACGATCTTTCGTTGTACTCGCATCTTGGCTCGACGGGCCACCATCCCTTTTGGGGGATCGCGTACAAGTTCCCGCCCGAACGAAAGCCGACGAAGTTGCTCGGCATCGAGGTGTCGGTCGGGAAGTCGGGCAAGCTCACCCCGATCGCAATTCTAGAGCCTGTCTTCGTGTCAGGGACGACCGTCAGTCGGGCGTCGCTACATAACTTCGTCGAGCTCGAGCGCAAAGACGTGCGCATCGGCGACACCGTGCTGATCGAAAAGGCGGGCGAGATCATTCCGCAGGTCGTCGAGGTCGACAAGAGTCAGCGCAAACGCGGCGCGCGACGGTTCGTGCCACCCGATGCCTGCCCGACTTGCGGCACCGAAGTGGTGAGCGAAGAGATTTTCATCTACTGCCCGAACCCCGCGTGTCCCGACCAGGTGCGAGAGAGGCTACGTCACTTCGCGAGTCGAAATGCGATGGACATCGACGGAATGGGTGCGGTCCTGGTCGACCAGGTCGTCGACAAGCTCGGGGTGCGGGCGCCCGACGGTCTGTTCCGCTTGGAGGCCGATCAGCTCGCCTCGCTCGAGCGCATGGGGCAAAAGAGCGCCGAGCGCGTGAAGGCGGGGCTCGAAGCAGCCAAGGGACGGGGATTGTCGCGCGTACTGACCGGACTTGCGATCCGTCACGTCGGCGAGACGATGGCAGAGGACCTCGCCGGTTACTTCAAGACCGCCGAGGCATTACTCGAGTTTGCGGGCCGCTACGTGGCGGACGACGACGAGGCGATCGAAATGGTGGCGCCCGCAAGATCGACCGAGCGCGGGGCGATCGAAGGGCTCGCGCGAAAGACTGCCGATAGCATTTTTCACGAGCTCAACTCTGGAGCGGTGCGCGATGTGTTTTCGGGCTTGGCCGACGTGGGCGTGGATCTCACGGCCAAGGCCGCAACCGTCAAGACGGTCGATGCGGTTGCCGGCAAGACTTTCGTGTTGACCGGAACGCTACCGACGATGAAGCGCACCGAGGCCGCGCAGAAGATCAAAGCCGCTGGTGGAAAGGTCTCCGGTTCGGTCTCGAAAAAGACCGACTACGTGGTCGCCGGCGACGAGCCAGGCAGCAAGCTCGACAAAGCCAATGCCCTTGGCATCGAGGTGATCGATGAGGATGCGCTCATCGCGCTCCTCGGTGCGGGCTAGAGCGTTGGGAGCGTCTTGCGGAGGCGAGCAATGGCTTCTTCGATTTCGTCGCGCGCGGTCGCGAAGCTGAAACGCAGGAAGCCCTCGGCGATTTCGCCGAAGTCCCGTCCGGGACCGACCGCGACGTGAGCGTGCTCGAGAATGTCGAACGCCAGCGTAAGCGAGTCTCGTTGGAAGTGGCGCATGTCGACCAACGCATAAAAGGCGCCCGGGGGATCGATCGGGATCGAGAGGCCGAGGTCCCGAAGGCCGTCGATCAGCAGTCGACGCCGTACCGCATATTCCTGTCGCATGCGCTCGACGTGCTCGGCCCCTTTGAAAAGGGCGGCAAGACCTGCCTGCTGCACGAACTCCGAGGTGGAGATGAAGAAGCTTTGTTGCAGGCTTTGAAGCGCGCGCATCGCGGCCTTGGGTGCGATTAGGTAGCCCAGCCGGAACCCCGTCATGGCGTATCGTTTCGAGAAGCCGTCGAGCACGTAACAGTCCTCGGTGAAGCTCAAGGGAGAGGTGACTTCGGCGTCGTCATAGGTAAGACCGTCATAGATTTCGTCCGAAAGGATTGGCACGCCCAGGCTGCTCAGCTCCTCGACAATCGCCTTTGGCTGGACCGCGCCGGTTGGGTTTGCAGGCGATGCGAGAAAGATCGCACGCGTTCGAGGCGTGATCGCGTTCCGTACCCCGGCAGGATCGATCAGAAACCCATCCGCGGGTCCCGTCGAAACGAGCACTGGGTTGCCCCCGCACACGGCGATCATATTGGGGTAGCAAGGGTAGTGCGGGGTGGCGAGGATGACTTCGTCGCCCGGATCGACCAGGAGATTGAGGCACAACAGGATCGCCGGGGAGGTGCCGCTCGTGACGACGACTTGGTCGGGGCTCACCGAGACACCGCGTCGCGCCTCGCATTCCGATGCGATCGCTTCACGCAACGCAAAGATCCCCCTGCTGTCCGTGTAGTGCGTTTGCCCCGCGCGCAACGAACCGATCGCTGCCTCAACCGCGGGTGGGGGCGCATCGAAATCCGGTTCACCGACGCCGAGCTGCACGATCGATGTGCCCGCGCGCGCCATCGCCATCCCACGCTCCATCACCTCCATGGCGAGGAACGGCTCGACGTTCTCGGTGCGTTTCGCAAACATGGCGACAGGCTGTACGGCCCTAACTGCACGAGATCTAGTCGCAATCGGGTAGGAACCCCGGCGTCTGAGACATGCACCTGCGCACGGGCACGCAAAACCCTTTGAATCTCGGGTGATTACGGGTATGGAGCCTTTCCGCCATGAAGTCGCTCGTCGTGACAGTGATCGGAAAGGACCGGCCTGGCTTGGTCGAGTCGGTCTCGGCCGCGGTGGAGGCGCATGGGGGGAGCTGGGTCGAGAGTCGGATGTCTCGCCTAGCGGGGCAGTTTGCGGGGATCCTGCGCGTAAGCGTGCCCGCGGCCAACGTCGATGCGCTCACCGCGGCGCTCGAGGCTCTTCGTTCCGGCGGGCTGCGGGTCGTGATCGAACGCGGGTTCGAAGGGCCGCCCGAAGAAGGCCATGTGATTCTCCTCGACGTAATCGGAAGCGACCGACCCGGGATCGTTCACAAGATTTCCGAAGCGCTGGCCTCGCGTGGCGTCAATGTCGATGAGCTCGATACCGAGTGCGATGGCGCGCCCTGGTCCGGCGATGCTTTGTTCAAAGCCCAAGCCCGTTTGCGTGCGCCCAAGTCACTAGACGTCGAGCAGCTTCGCGAAAGCCTCGAGGCGATTGCCGCCGACCTGATGGTCGACATCACCATCGGCGAGCCCGAGTCGGGATCCTGACGATGGCGAGGACCCGACGCAAGAAGCGGTTGCGGGGCTTGTTTCGCCGTGCAGCGATGGCGACTGAGAACGCTTTCGAGTTGGCACGGCTCGGCCGCTTCACCGATCCGGTCCACGCGCCCTACAAAGTCGCTCACCGCATGGAGATCGCGAGGCTTCGGCGGTACGGGGGCGACGACCACCGTCCGTCGGTTTCTGGTCCCGTCCTTCTGATTCCGCCTCTCATGGTCACCGCCGAGATCTACGACGTTGCGCCCGACATCAGCGGCGTGACCGCGTTGGTCGCCGAAGGGCTCGATGTGTGGGTCATCGACTTTGGCTCGCCCGAGCAAGAAGAGGGTGGCATGAAGCGCACCTTCGACGACCACGTCAAGGCGGTGAACGATGCGATCGACTGGCTTCGCAACACGACCGGCCACGACGTACACCTAGTCGGGTACTCGCAGGGCGGCATGTTCGCATACCAGACCGCCGCGTATCGAAAATGCGCAGGCATTGCCTCCGTGGTGACGTTCGGCAGCCCCGTCGACATCCACCGCAACATCCCGATGCTCGACGACACGATCGCAGGTCGCGTCTTCGAGCTACTGCAGAACGCGCTCGATACGCCCTTGGACAAGCTCGAAGGCGTGCCCGGCTTTTTGAGCAGCAATGGGTTCAAGCTGCTGGCGCTCCACAAGGAAGCAGGTCAGCTCGTGGATTTCGTTCGGAAGCTCCACGACCGACAAGCGCTCGAAAAACGCGAAGCTCGTCGCCGGTTCCTCGGCGGAGAGGGCTTCGTGGCGTGGCCAGGCCCCGCCCTCAAGAAGTTCATCGACGAGTTCGTCGTCCACAACCGCATGCTCTCGGGTGGGTTCGTCGTGGACGGTCGTACCGTAACCCTAGCCGACATTACGCGCCCCGTGCTGTTCTTCGTCGGCGAGCGAGATACGATCGCCAACGAGAAGGCGATCCGCGCCATCCGAGGAGCCGCCCCTAATGCAGAGCTGTACGAGGTATCCATGCGTGCGGGCCACTTCGGTCTGGTCGTCGGCAAGCAAGCGATGTCGTTCACTTGGCCTACGGTCGCAAGCTGGGTGCGGTGGCGTGCGGGGGTCGGAGAACAACCCGAGCCGCTCCGGGCACCGACTCCGCTCGAGGAGCCAGAAGAGGCAGACTTCGGCGCCGTCGACTTCGATGTCGAGCTTTTTTATCAAACGATCGTCGGCTCACTCGGTGCTTGGTGGAATCGGATCGGACGCACTGCGTCCGACTACGGAGAGCAACTCGATAGTCTTCGTTGGCAGGTGCCGCGACTGAGCGTTTTACAGCAGCTGAAGCCCGACACCCGAGTGAGTCTCGGGCTCGCCCTGACCGAGCAGGCCACGCGAAACCCCGAAAGCACGTTTTTTCTCTGGGAGGGTCGCGCTTTTTCGTATGCAGACGCCGACCGACGCGTTGACAACATCGTGCGTGGGCTCATCCGTTGCGGGGTGCGGCGTGGGGCGCGTGTCGCCGTGCTGATGGGCGCGCGTCCTAGTTATCTTTCCATCACTGCGGCGCTCAGTCGCCTGGGTGCCGTTCCGATCTTGCTGAGTCCGAGGCGGCCGAAAGAGCTCCTCGAGGAGGCCCTCAAGGGGTTTGGCGCGCGCTATCTGGTCGCCGATCCGGAGAGCGCAGCACTTGGCACGCAGTTGTCGAGTGAAGTACTCGTGTTGGGCGGTGCGCACCAGGATCGGCAGATCCCGCCCGGCGCAACCGACATGGAGCTCATCGACCCTGACTCGGTCGAGCTTCCCGCGTGGTACGAGCCGAATCCGGGCTGCGCGCGAGACCTCGCGATGGTCATGCTGACCGCCGGTCGCGGAAAAAAGCCGCGCGCCGCGAAGATCACCAACCAGCGCTGGGCGTTTTCCGCCTACGGGACGGCCGCAGCCTGCACCCTCTCACCGAAAGACACCGTTTACTGTTGCCTTCCACTCCATCATCCGGCCGGGATGTTGGTAACGGTGGGCGGCGGCCTGGTCGGAGGTTCGCGTCTCGCGCTGTCCGAAAGCTTCCGGCCGGAGCAGTTCTGGGGAGACGTGCGGCGCTACGGCGCCACCGTCGTCTTCTACGCGGGCGAAATGCTACGCGGGCTCCTGGAGCTCGAACCCTCGGCCGCCGACAACGAAAACCCGATTCGGTTATTTGCCGGAAGCGGTCTACGTGGTGACATTTGGCGGCAGGTAGTCGAGCGTTTCGGCCCTGTCGGTATTTTGGAGTTCTACGCTTCGACCGAAGGCAATGCTGTTCTTGCCAACGCATCAGGCGAGAAGATCGGCGCGCTCGGAAGGCCGCTTCCGGGGAGCGCAGAGGTGGCGCTGATTCGCTACGATTTCGACCGGGGCGACTTCGCGCGCGACGAGCATGGCCTCCTCGTCCGCTGCCACGTCGATGAGCCCGGAGTGCTCTTGGCGCGGCTCGATGCCGAACATCCGGTGGCGGCCTTTGCGGGCGGAGACGAGGCAGGCTCACGCTTGCTTCAAGGGGTGTTCGAGCGAGATGACACTTGGTTCGTGACTTGGGACGTGCTTCGTCGTGATGCAGACGGGGACTACTGGTTCGTCGACCGCTTGAGCCGCATGTTGCGAACGCCGCGCGGTCTGGTCGCGACGCGAAGCATCGAAGACGCGCTCTATGGATTTGCGGCCCTCCGGCAGGCCGTCGTCTACGGGGTCGAGCGGGAAGGCCTGACGCTGCCGGTGGCGGTCGTGGCCACCCATGAAAACCGGGCCCTCGACCTTCCATCCTGGAACGCTTTCGTCGCCGGGCTCGATCCGAGTCAGCGGCCGGCATGGGTGAAGTGGGTCGAACGCATTCCAATGACCGACGGCTTTCGTCCCGACAAGTCGCTCCTAGAAGGCGATTTGCTGGCCAACGCCGCCGAGCTCTACACATTCGACGAGCAAGAGCAACGCTATGCGCCCGCCCGAGATTTCAGCTCTGCCCTACGGCCTTGAGCCACAAAATCGCGCCTCGCCGCCTCTCTTGCTACAACCCGTCTCGATGAGGCCTCCAGCCTGGTGTGTGCTCTGCGTTTTGGCTTCGACCGTGGTGTTCGGATGCAGCGACCCTGCCCGCATAAGCTCGGCTTGTTTCGATACGGCCAGCTGCTCGAGCGGAGTTTGCACCGTCACGGTGTACGGCAACTACTGCCTGAGTACCTGCACTGCCGACATCATCCGTTGCGATGATGGCCAGGCCTGCGTGCAGGGCGAGGGGCTCCCCTCCGATGGTGGGGTCGACGGAGGCGCTGACGCCGGGGTCGATGGCGGAACCGACGCCGATTCAGGCGTCGAAGGCGAGGCGGATTTCTGGGTGTGCCTTCCAGGCGAGCTCGACAACGAAGACTTCACGCCGGTGCTCATCGGTGAAGTGTGCACCTACAGTATCGACTGTGAGCTCGGCGGGATCTGCGTGTGTCTCGACGGGCAGAATTGCGATCTCGAAAACGTCGACCGCGACGGTCCGGTCTGCGTCGAGGCCTGTGATGCCACCGTCGTCAGTCTGTGCCCATTTCAGCAGGCCTGCCTGGATCTGGGCAACGGCCGCGGTTTTTGCGATCCCGCGAGCACCCCGACGAATTGACCGTTTACGACGGGCCGCCACGACATTAGACTCGTCCGGTCATGCCCACCCCCCAAGAAACAGTTGACGCCCTCCGCGGCTACCTGCGTTCGCACCCAGAGGAGATCGGCCGCGCCGTGAGAAGCGCGCTCGGGCTTCGCTTCGGTGTTCCCGTCGCCGCCCTGCGCTGGCTCGGCGCCCAAGCCGAGCGTGCCGGCAAAGTCGAAGACTTCAGCATCGACTCCATTCCTCCCGGCCTTCGGTTGTCGGGCAACGTCGAGATGATGTCGACGCCCATTCGGGCTTCCGCCATCGTCTACGTTGAGCGGGTGGTGTTCAATGAAGACGAGCTCACCGTCGCGCTTCGTCTCGAGGAAGTCATGATGAAGCTAAACGGCGAGTCCGAAACGCCGGTGGCCGCGCTGATCAAGTCGGGGGCTCTCGACCTCACCAACCCCGGGACGCTCGTCGCCTACCTGCCTGGGCGCTCCCCGATTCTTGCCGAAGCCAACGGCAATCGCATCGTGCTCGATCTCATGCGTGATCCGAAGATCGGCAAGAACCCGCTCGTTCGGCGCGCCGTCTCACTCCTGACGTCGTTCGTCACGCTGCACGGTGTGGAGACCGACCCAAAGCATGTCGACATCGAGTTTCGTGCGCTTCCGGTCGGCCTCGGCGGTGCGGTGCGCTCGGTGAGAAAACACGTCGTCCTTCCATCCATGAGCCGCTTGCTCCCACGCGCGAGATAGCATGGCCGTCTGCCGTTCATGTGAAGACGAAGTCGACGAGCTCGTGTCCGTGAAAACCGAGGGTCGACGCATCAATGTCTGCGAGGACTGCGCCGAGCGCCTTCTCGAAGAGGCGGAGATCGCCGAGATGAGCGAGTCCGCCATGCAAGACATGATGGGCTACAAGGGCCGCCGATAGCGCTGCAGCAACACCTTGGCACCGCCGACCAGGCTGTAGAGCACGGAGACACCGAGCAGGGCGAACTTCGCTCCGGCGAATGCCAGGGCGAGCTGCGCGTAGGGCGCGGGCGATGAGACTCGAGCTACCTCGAACAACAGGACCCCGTTTTCGAGCACGTCGAAGCCCGCGGCGACGGTCGCTCCCCAGGCAGCGCGCGTGCTCCAGGTTTCCTCATCGAGCCGTTTGCCGACCCAAACCGCGAGCATCGAAAAGAACAGGCCGTAGATCAACAAGTAGACGAAATCGATGATCAGACTGAGCTTGGCGTGGCCGAGCGCCGACTTGCTCTGCCACTCGAGCAAGATCGCGAGGGCCCGGTTGGGAGTCCCCGCAAGCTCGAACGAAATGATGCCCCACGGCGCAGCCTCACCCTGCAGAGGTACGTCCACGAAAGCCATGAGGGCCGTCGAGAAGACGAGAAGCGCACCGAAGCGGAGGGTCAGCGCCCCCAGGAATCGCGGCTCGAGTGACCATAGAGGATGCGACACTAGCTGCCGGGCGCCGAGTCGCCGTTCGGCTTGTCCTTGTTGGCCGGACCGGGCTCGGGTTCACGCGGAAGGTTTCGAATGCGAAGCGCCTCGAGCTCCTCCTGCAAGAACTCCATCTCTAGCTCTGCGCGGCTTCGTGCAGCCACGGCTCGCGCCACCGCGGACTGTAGCTCCTCGGTCTTCGCAGCCTCGGCGCTGAGTCGGACTTCGAGTGCAGCGAGCTCAGCCTGAAGCTCGAGCTTGCGATCTTCTTCACGCTTCAGCTGCCGGCCGAGTCGCCGTGTCGTGTCTTCCTCGGTCGAGAGCTTTTGCAACGTCACCGTCAGCCGTCGCTCTGTTTCGGAAAGGTCGCGCTCCGTTTCGGCAAGGTGCTGCTCGACTTCGACCTTCTCCTGACGGTTCTGGACGAGCTTGTCGCGCGTGCGTATCAGACGCCGCTCTTCTTCTTTGAGCTCGCTCCGGAGCTCAGCGACCTTGCCGTCGGTTCGAGCGAGCCGCTTTGCAAGCTCGGTGCGGGTGAGTCGACTCTGCTCGTAACGGAGCTCGAGCCGTTCAGCGATCTCGCGAGTGTCTGCCAAGTCTTGCCGGAGCCCTGAAGCGGCAAGTCGCGCCCGGTTGGCTTCTTCTCGCTCGATCTCGGCCTGTTGGTAGAAAACGGTGACCGCGGCGCCCGACGCCCCGAGGAGCGCAAGGGCCAGCGGGATCGTCCATCGAAGGATCGTCTTGATTCGCTCGCGGCGTACCTCTGGCAATGCGAGCACAGACAGCTCTTCGGCGAGCTCATCTGCCGTCGGACGAACCGCCGCGTCTCGGTTCAACCACCGGTCGAACGAAGGCGTGAGATACTTGAGCGCGTGCCTGGTCGGTGCCCGGGGTGTTTCGTGGGAACGCTCCTCGATGAAGGTGTCGACCGCGCCGGCGGCCACGTCGGCCTGCGTCTCGGGCTCGAGGGCGTTCCGAAGTGAGAGGGCTAGGGCAAAAATGTCTGCTTTGTTGGTGACCGGCGGCTTTTGATCGACCGAAGCAAACTGCGCGGCGACTTCAGGTGCAAAATAGGTCGGGGTCCCGGCGACGACCATCTCTGCCTCGGTCGCCGCAACACCAAGGTCGAGCAAAACGGGAGTGACTTCATCTCCACCGAAGCCGGGGATGCGAGCAAGAAAAATGTTCTCGGGCTTCACGTCCTGGTGGCGAACCCCCGCTGCGTGCATCGCGGCTAGCGCACGGGCGAGGGGCTGGAAGATCTTCAGCGCTTCCTCTCGGCTCAAGGGCTCACGTTGAAGACGCGACTGCAGCGTCTCGCCGTCGTACCACGGCATGACGAACCAAAGTCGCTCCTCGAACCACCCGTGGTCTTTGAACTGCACGATCGACGGATGGAACACCGAGGCGATCAAGCGCAACTCGCGAAGCGATGCTTGTTTTGCGCTCTTCGAGTGGGCCGCCTGATGAAGCAGCTTGAGCGCCACCACGTGGCCCGGAACTTCCGTGTCTTTCGCGCGATACACGTCGCCAAACGCTCCAAGCCCCACCCGTGCTTCGATCGAGTAGCGGCCACCGACGATCGTGCCGATCGGCAGCGGCTCGATGCCGTCGTGATCTCGATCGCGGGTGCGTGGGCGCTCCTCCAGGGCGAACGCCTCGATGATGATGCGGCCGAATCGGTCTGCGTCTCGGACACCGTGTTCTCGAAGGACGTCCTTGGCGTCGGCCATCGCGGCATCGAGCCGGCTCTTCATCTCGACCGCCGTCTTCCCGTAGACGAAAGCCAGCTCTTCGACGCCCAACTCTCGCGCGAAACGAAGCTCGAGCAGTTCGGACTCTTCACCGTTCAAATCGAATCGAAGCCCATTGAGTGGGCTCGCCGACCTGTGTGCCGAGGGAAGGGCGCGCCACGGAAGCGCCTCGAGTCGTTCCCGGCTCGGCGGTTTGAGCGGGCGGCTGGCGTTGCGGATGTACCCACGCGCGGCGCGATAAAGACGAGCACGAATCCCAGGAGCTTTGATCAACGAATCGCTTGCCGTCTTGGCGACGAATGCGCGAAGCTTCGCCAGATAGTGTTCGGCACGCTCTGTGGACCCGGTTCGGATCGCGAGGTACTGCCGCAGCCCTTCTTCGTAATAACGAAACGCACGTCCGTGAAGGACGTCGACGATCGTTTGTGGCTGACCCTGGGCAAGAGCGATCGATGCGGCGGCCTGCGTCAGCGCGGCGCCGCCCTTCCCAAGTGGTCTCAACTGGTTCAGCAGAAAAGGCTCAGTTGCCATAAGTCGCCTCTACGACATCGGACATACAAGGATGAGTCACCCTTGTGGCGGACCTCAACAAAACGGCAAGGCTACGCCCAGCCGTACGCAATGCTCAGAGACCAGAGCACTGCCAACAGAATCAGTGCAGCTACGATGTTCAGCACGAAGCCGACGCGCATCATTTGTCTGAGGTCGATCAGACCTTGGCCGTACGCGACGGCGTTGGGGCCCGTTGCGATCGGAAGCATGAACGCACAACTCGCCGCGAGACCAACCGCGAGGGCAGGTAGTAGTGGCGACACTCCGAGCTCCACTGCAGCGGCAATGGCCAGAGGGACGATCATGTTCGACGATGCGGTGTTGGAGCATGCTTCCGTAAAGAAGACGGTGAAGAAGATCATGGCGGCGGTCAAACCCCATAGCGTGTTGATGCCCGTGATCGACAGGAACCAATGACTCATCGCCGAAGCGAGGCCGGTTTCGAACATCTGTGCGCCGAGTGACAAACCTCCGCCGAATAGAAGTATCAGTCCCCAGTCGATGCGCACCGCATCGTTCCACGGGAGCACGGGGGTCGTGCCGTCTTCGTCTACGATCAAGAAGAGGGGAGCCGCAGCGAGGATCGCAACCGCGCCGATCGGCAATGCTTCCGCCACCGCTTCCGCATTCGGAGCACCGACGGCGCGCATGATTCCAGGAATCGTCCAACCCGCGACTGCCAACCCGAAGCACACGGCAGTGACGATTTCGCCGCGCGACCAAGCTCGCGTGACCCCGGCCACCTCGGACTCGATCGGGGGCGGCGGCGCAAGCCACTGGAGCACGAGCCCGACAACCAGCGCGAGCGTGAGCGCTGCGGGCACCCCGATGCCCATCCACTGAAGGAAATCGATCTGAATGTCGGCCTGCTCCTGAAGAAAGCGGACCGTGATGAAGCTCGGTGGGCTTCCGATCAGGGTGCCCATCCCACCGATCGAGCTTGCATATGCCACTGCCAGAACGCTCCCTGGATTGCCGGCGTGGTCGTCGGGGAGGGTGCCGAGCAGGATCGGGATCAGGATCGCCGCGGTTGCGGTATTGCTGATCCACATGGAAAGCACGACGGCCGACATCATGAAGGCGATGCGGATCCGAACGGGTGATCCCCTGACCAGCGGAAACTGCATCAGCGACCGGGCAAGCCGCCTGTCGAGGCCGTGGCGCGTCATCGCACGGGCGATGAAAAAGCCACCGATGAAGAGGAAGATCAGCGGGTCTGCGTACGGCGCGAAAGCGGTCTTGCTATCGGTCACTCCCACGACGACCATCGCGGGCCCGATCAGGAGAGCCGTAACGTAGATGGGGATCACCTCGGTGACCCACGCGATCAGGACGGCGATGAAAACCGCGGCTAACCGCTGAGCTCGCGGTTCCAGTCCGAGCGGCGCAAACCAGGTCGCCAGGAACAGCGCCGGGGTGAGCACTAGCCCTACAGTCCGCCGCTCGAAAAAGCCCATCCCCGCGCCATCTAGCACGGCCCCCTACCGGTCCGTCCAGTCGGACGGGCTCGAAACTTGCGCCTCCCGCATATACGCCCCAAGGTGATTACGTCGTGGCTCAAGTGCGTTCGGGATTATTGATGATTCTGGCGTGTGCGGCCCTTTGTGGCTGCACACCGAGGCAGGATCCGGCGCGGGCTCCAATCGAGCAAGAAACTCGAACGGTACCTGCGTCCGCGGACGAAGCTCCCAAGGTCGTCTTGGAAGCTCCTGTGCCGTTTTGGAAAGACGGCTCCGCCCAGGGCCAAGTCGATGCGGCCAGGGCGGACGTCGACGGGCTGCTGCTCCTCGACCTCGGCGAAGACTGGACCCCGTACATCTTCACCGACTCTTCCTCTCCGGACGAAGAGCCGAAGCCCATGGCGTACCGACCGACCTATCTAGCCCTCGCGCGCGGCGAGTTCCCAAACGACCGGCACGGAGCCCGCGCACGTAAGGACAAGTACCTCGAGCTCTACGGGATCCTTCCCACGATTTCTCTGATTCGAACCCGCTTCGAAGAGATCCGCAACCTCGAATGTGCCGAAACCCTCGATCTGACGCCGCTCCAAAGCTTCGAAGGCTTTCTCGCGTATCGGCCAGGGCGTAGACCCGCTCGACGACTAGCCCAATACCAGCGGTTGAAGCCCGAGGTGGAAGCTCTGGTTGCCCAGCTCGGCGTGAGCGGCCTCGACGAGATCACGGCCTCCCAACTCCCCGAGGAGCGGTGGGCGAAAGTCGAGGAATACAAAGTCTTGGCTCCCGAGATTGAGGCCATCGATGCGGCTCAACAACGGTTGCAGTGCGAAGGCTTCTTCGAGGGGCGAGGTGACTACGTTCCCGGATTGTTCGACTGGCGCACCCATGAAGCGTTGGCGGAGTTCGAGCGTCGGCATCGCGTCTACGGCTGGGGGTTCATTGGCGACGAGACGTTGGCCGTGCTTCAAAAGACGCCTCTAGAGACCGAACAAGAGGCCGTCATACGAGTCCTGACCGAGCGCGCGATGCACGCAGCGCAGGTCATCGAAGACGGAAGCACCTCCATGCTCAAGTCCGGGGAGCCGCGCACCTTCAAGACCGAGGACGGCAGAGAGGTCATCGTCCCTAACTTCGAAGCCGAGCTGCGCGAGCGGGTCATTGAGGCCTTCGGCCTTCAGACTCCCGAGTCGACGTATGCGTGGCTCCAATCTCTCGGCGGAATTGGCCCGCATGAAATCGTCGCCATCGAAGGCATCGAGCTTCCGCCTTACTATAGCGATAACATGGACCTTTCCGTCTCGATCAATCGAGGCGACGTTTGGTACGAATTCCCCTACGACGAAGAGGGCAAGGCGAGGTCGCAACCGGTCAGCCGTCGTCCACGCCTCACGGTCTATGTGAAATACAACGACCAGAAGATCCCCTTGGCGCGATATGGGACGACGGTCGGTGGCTGGCGGGGCGAGTACATCGACGGTGCGGTGATGTGGAAGTACAAGGACTCTCCCGTGGGGAAGCGGGTGTGGAGCCGTATTGCAGCCGCACCAGTCTGGGTGCCGCCCGAGAGCACGCCGCCAAAGGTGGTGCTCATCAAGACCCGAAAGGGCAAGTACGAGGTCAACTACCACGATACCGGCCCGAGCTACGCGTCCGCATACGGTTTGGTCGCCGCGTATCACCGAAAGTTTTACCGCTCGCCCGAGGGTGAGATCCAAATCGGTGGCGATGAGGGGATCCGCACCCACGGCTCAGTGGACTACATGAGCATCATGCGCCGCCACTCGCATGGCTGTCACCGCATGCACAATCACATCGCCGTCCGACTCATGTCGTTCGTGCTCGAGCATCGCCCCCATACGCGATATGGGCACCAACCGATGGTGTTCAGACGTGAGTTCGAGTTCGAAGAGGAGATGTATCTCATGGAGTTCGACCAGGGCGGCTACAACTTCGTGTTGGAAGAACCGCTTCCCGTCGAAGTTGCGATCGGACGGGTCCGCGGTCAGGTCAAACGGCCGATCGAGCACCACTTGCCGCGGTTCGACAAAGAAGTCGCCGCGTACGTGATGCCCGATGGATCGTGGGTGACCGTCGACCGCTTCGGCATGATGATGCCGCGGATCAAGCCGTTCGACTTCGATGTGCCGCTCGACGGTCCAGAGCTCGATCCGAGCCTCGAGCAACCGACTGTTGTGGGTGCTCCTCCAGCCGCGCCAACCGATCCGTCGGCGGTTGGCGAACCGTCCGCGTCCGGGGAGCCATCGGGAGTGACAACCCCGACGACGGCGCCCGCGGCGATTCCAGTCAACACTTCCGCTGTTCCTGTTGCACCGGCCCCCTCGTCGCCTTGAAAACGAGACGCAATTCATTCGCGTCGCGGGGTGTGGACAGGTTGGGTGAAACGCGGGTTGCTTGGGGAGAAAAAAATGCATTTTTCCACAAGCGAATTTCGTTGATCTCGCCAAGCAGATCTGTAGAAGTAGACGTTCGGAAGATCGCGACACGCGAGTTCGACGTTCTTTGAAGCAACCCATCTGACAACAGCAACGAGAAGTTGTTGTTTCTCCCTCTCACGGGGGCGAGAGGCGGGGCCGCGAGGTTCCGCAGTCGGGGCGCTGAGAGCGCCGAACGTGTCCGTGGGTCGTGAGGATTGCAGAAGTCATTGGTCGTCTGCGGGTTTCGAGTCGAGCGAGAGCTACGACGAGGTTCCCACAACGCAGGGGGGCAGTGGCGGAAGGCGCGCCTGAATCGGGACACCATCCTGTTTCACCGCACGGTGGTCGCGAAGATTCTTGGCGAGGCGCCGACGGTCTTGGCACTGAGACCGATCGGTGACGGCGACGGCGCGTCAGAGGTTCGGCATTACGCTGCCTGGCAGTGGAGTGCCCGCCGAAGCGAGCGTGACGGGGTGACACCGTCGGCTCATTGCGAACACCGGTTCGGAACCGGCCGCGGTAGTCCCACGAGGTGCGGGTGCCCATCTTTGAAAACTAAATCTGGATTGCACGCGTCGGTCTGAGCATGCTGCGCGACACCGTTGCTCACGGGGCCAAAAGCTCCAACAACGGCATGAGACAAAGCATGTGTCTTAGGATCCACGAGAAAGCGCATCCCAACTGGCGCCCCTGGCGAGCCGAAATCCAGGGGTTCAGGCACGACGAGAGTCGTCGCGGAGTCCAATCACGCCGGTTTGCTAACACCAAACCGGCGCTGGGGCTTCGTCCGGAGGCCGAGCATAGGGCAACCTATGCAGGCCGACGGTACTTCGAAGCGATCAAAAGCAGACGAGTACGACGACAGCGCTCGAGACGTATCGGTCAAAGCTTCTCCAGTGAGCAAAAACATGTTTACGCGAGTTGTTAGTAGGCTTCCCGACGGGGGACGCATCGCGCCGAGACGTGTCGATCAAAGCTGGCAACGCTGAATAAGCCTGCCATCGAGCCTCGCGCTCGAAATCCAGACAAAGTCGGTCGTGGTGCACGCAACGTATGGGCGTGCACGGAACCGAGCGATGAACAACTCATCGCAAGGCGAGCGAAATTCCAAAAGGGGCGATCCGTGCCGGGTCGCCCCTTTCCTATGTAAGCTGCTGAAATCTAAGCAGCTTTTCGGATGGTGCCTCAGCCCGGTGCCGTCAGGGTGCCGTGGGGAGGTGATGAGGGCTCGAGGTCGGCCACGATTCGGAGCTGTGCGCGCTTTCCAAGGTGCGCATACTGCTCCGTGCTCTTGAGCGATCTGTGCCCCAGCTGCGCCTGGATCGCCTTCATGGAGTGCCCTCCCGTGGCCGCCTGACTGGCTACAGAGTGACGCCCAATCCTGTGGTGTCCGAGCTCGCGAAGCCCTAGAGCGCGTTGCACGAGGTGCATCGGGCGCGCGTGGGAGTGGATCTTCTTGGGAAAGCGCCCGTCCTTGCTGAACAGGAACTCTGGCCCTGCAAATCCGCTCTTGATGTGCCATCGAATCGCGTCGACCACGTCCTGCGTGAGCGACAATGTCAGCACACGATTGTTTTTGCGTGGCCCCAGGGCCGCAGGCCGATCCTTGTGGCCACGTTGCACAGCGCGATCGACCACCAACATAGGCGGTACGTCGCGAATCCGATCCTTCGAGATCGCGTAGACCTCCCCGGCGCGCAGCCCGAGGCGTGTCGTGATGTAAAAGAACGTGTACCATTGCGGGAACCTCTCGAACATGCCGTCTAGGAACCTGTCGCGCTCCTGTTCGGTGTACCATTCGGGGTTCTGTTCGGGGGCACTTTCCATCGGTACGTAAGGCACTGATGGCAGGTGTCCCCTTTTCCACATGAAGCGGAGCACAGCGCGCACCACTTTCGTGCGGTTGTTGATCGACTCCGGACCGAGGTGATCCGGCAGACTCTGCTTGAGCTCGTCGATCGCGGAGGTGTCCACTTGCTCGATGTACAGGTGGCCGAGGCACGGCTCGATCTGACTCCAGAATCGCCTTCTGTGATCGATCGTACCGGGCCTCACGGTCGTCGCGGACATGTACATCTCGTACGCGTCCGATAGGACGAAGCGCTTGCGCGCCATCAAGAGCTCTTCGCGCTTCTGTCGTTCTGCTGCGCACGCCTCGGCCTTGGTGCGGAACCCGGCATGCCTGTGCCTGCCGTGCCCCTCCAAGGTAAAGTCGTACAGCCATGATCTATCTCGTCGTCTAACGGTCATGCGGTCGTTTCCTTTCTGCACGAAACTTCCGCATCGCCATGTTCGGGTCCGTCAGATAGAGGTCTAACATATCTCGACGGAACCGGCGCGAGCGAGGCCGGCCGTAGACAGGAATCTTCCCTGCGCTCACGAGGTTCTGTAGGTAGCCAACCGACCAGCCTGTGTAGGCGGCGGCCTCGGCATAGGTAAGCCAGGGTGTCGGCGGATTTGCGCCGCCGCCAGGCGTGATTGAATCTCCCCTCGTCGTCCACATCTATGTTGCGCTGGATCGCGATTTTTTTTCGCGTCCGGTTCCCTGAAGAGGATTGGTCCGTCTGTGACTTTCAGTGCCAGCGAGTGACAGAAAGTGCCAACATTGGTCAGAATGTGACTCAACTTGTTCGGGCAAGGTGGAGTTTTGTTTAACAAAACTGCAAGCGCTGCGCGCGACGTCTTCGACGTTCGCGCCGCCGCACTTTGTGGAAGTGCTCAACGCCTTCGGCTTATTTGCAGTGGCCATACGAGCCGCTGCGCGCGAATAAGCCGTAGGCGTTGAGCACGTCATCACGCTCGAGTGCGGAACGATACAAGTTCCGAGGCGAAGGGCGTGCAGTTTTGGTGTCTGCCAAAACTATGCCTTGCCCCAACAAAGTTTGGTCCCTTTTGACGCGCGATGAATCGACTTGGAGTTTATTGCACCAATCTGAACCACAGTGACTCCTTTTGCCTCACGGTGACTCAAGCTGCGTCATTCGGAGTCAGACCGAATCACTTCAGTGCAAAAAAACGCAGCACGCGCCAAAGAAGAGCAGAACGAGCCACTCTGCATCACTACGAAATGATTCCGCGACTCGAGCAACTTTTTGGGGCGCTTGGTCTTGCGCTTCAGAATGGCTAGCTGCTGACTCAAGGCGAGGTTTTCGAGAGCGAGCTCGCGCTGCGGCCGGAGGCACGATCTAGCGGTCGCAAGCAGGGCGTACAGCAAGTGAACCATTGGGTTGGCCAGCCTGACCCCGAGCGCGGAAACGTCAACGATTGTGCGGTCGCCGGGGTTCTGAGGAGGTACAGGGGAATTGCGTGGGCGTTCCTAGCTAGGTAGCAGTCCGCGTCTATCGGCTAAGAGACGGATGCTGACCTGGTGAGTCTTCCCATCGTTGGGCAGAGGGACCTCCTGGCCATCGATTGGCTCTCCGTCGACGAGGAGCTCGGCGACGCCATGGCCCGAACCCCCTGGGTTCTCCACCTCGATCCGCAGAGCTCCACCTGCCGTTCGGATCGTCGCATTGAATCCGGGCCAGTCCCCCGGAATCCGCGGGTCGATCCGCAGCCCGCCGTCGACCCTCCGCAGCCCAAGGATGACCTCGATTCCGAGCCGCCAGAACCACGCTGCCGAGCCTGTGTACCAACTCCAGCCGCCACGCCCGACATGAGGATCGACGCTGGCGATGTCCGCGGCCAGGACGTAGGGCTCGAGCCGATAGCAGAGCGCGTCGCCTCTGCTGCGGGAGTGCGCGATCGGGTTGAGTAGCTGGGCGATACGCACCGACTGCTCCCAGTCGCCGGACTCCGCAAGGGCCCAAGCGAGCCATGCCGAAGCATGTGTATACTGGCCGCCGTTCTCGCGGATCCCCGGAGGGTAAGCCTTGATGTAGCCTGGGTCGCGTGGTGTCGCATCGAAAGGAGGCCAGAGAAGCCGCAAGAGCTTCTGATCCTCCCGAAGCAACACCGATCCCGCCGAATGAAGCGCTCGCGCCGACCGCTCGGGCGGTGCCGCTCCCGAAAGCACGGCCCATGACTGCGCAATGGAATCGATGCGGCACTCCTCTGAAGCGCTCGACCCCCACGGCTTGCCGTCATCGTCGTACGCCCGTCGATACCAGCCCCCGTCCCAACCCTCGCGCTCCACCACGGCTGCGAGCTCCCGGGAACGGTCACGCCAGGCATGCGCATGATCCCCCTCACCCCTTTGCTCACACAGACTCGCGAATCCGTCCATCGCTGCGATCGCGAACCACGCGAGCCAAACGCTTTCGCCACGGCCTCGGGAGCCGACGCGGTTCATGCCGTCGTTCCAGTCCCCGTCTCCGATGAGTGGCAAGCCCCGCGGCCCGCGCGTCACGCCGCGCTCTAGCGCTCTATGGCAGTGCTCGAACAGAGATCCGGTTGAAGTGGTCGCGTCAAAAAGACCGAAGCGGTCGTGCTCGTCCGGCTGGAGCGGCGGGCCCGTGAGAAAAGGAACCTGCTCATCCAGGATCGCCAGATCCCCCGTCGCTTCGACGTACTGAGCCGTGACGTAGGGAAGCCACAGAAGATCGTCGGAGCAGCGCGTGCGAACGCCCCGACCCACTGGAGGATGCCACCAGTGGAGCACGTCTCCCTCTTCGAATTGCCGTGCGGCGCTCTCGAGGATGTGTCGTCGCGTCATCTCGGGGTCGACGTGGGCGATAGCCAGCACGTCCTGAAGCTGGTCGCGAAACCCAAAGGCGCCACTCGACTGATAGAAGCCTGTGCGACCGAGGATTCTCGACGAGAGAACCTGGTAGAGGGCCCAGCGATTGAGCATCAGGTCCATCTCCTTGGAGGGCGTCCGTACCGTGATGGCATCGAGCAGGGAGTCCCAGTGCACCCCGAGCTGCTGCCAGGCCTCTTTGACCCTCGCCGGATCACGCCAGGCGCGGACGAGCTCACGCATGTGTTCGGTATTTCGCCCCGTACCCAGGACGAAGAACGTCTCCACCTCTTCGCCGGGACCAATGTCGAGGTGCACTTGGAACGCTCCACAAGGGTCGAGCCCGGCACGCGTCATACCGCTCAAGCCCACACGTCGGAGCGCCGCGGGGGAACCCACGTTGCCCTCCCGTCCCAGGAATTCCCTTCGGTCGGCGGTTAATCCGTGAGGATCGCGGTCCGAGCTCAGAAAGGCAACCCGCTCGGCGAAGTCTGGGTTCCAAGCGTTGCGGGCCACGAGCGCATGGACCTCGGCGTCGTAAAGCGGCACTACGTGAGCTCCGCTGACATCCGCAGAGCGCCCCAGCACCCACTGGGCGTAGTACGTAGCCGTCACCCTCCGCATGCGGGCCTCGCAGTTGCGCAGCCGGATCTGGACAATCTTCACGGGGTCGTCTGGAGGCACGAAGACGCGCAGCAACTGCTCGAAGGCGTGGCCGTTCTGCCTCCATTCCGTATATCCCGCACCGTGGCGGACCTCGCATGCAACGTCGCTGCCCGCTGGTTTCGGTGTGGGCGTCCAAACTTCCGCCGTCTCCTCATCGCGCAGGTACAGTGCTTCGCCAGGCCCGTCGAGAACCGGGTCATTCGTCCACGGAGTAAGGCGGAACTCCCCGCTGTTCCCGGCCCAAGTGTAGCCTCCACCAGCCTCGGTCACGAGGCAGCCGAACTCCTCGTTTGCCAGCACGTTGCACCACGGGGCGGGCGTCGTCTGCCCGGGCCGGAGGTGAATCACATACTCACGTCCGTCGTGTGAGAATCCACCAAGCCCATTGTCGAAGTGCAAATCCTCGGGTCGACCGAGCGGCTTTGTCGGGGCGCGCCGCGGGGCAGGGCGCATGGAGACGAAGCGGGGAAGCGGGTGCGGCTCGACGTGGGGAGAGAGCTGGGCGGCAAGCGACCGACCGTCGGACTCGAGGATGACGCCTGCTGCGGCCGCGAGGAGACCGAGCTGGTCCTCCTGAGCCTGGTCCTCTCGCAGTAGGTGAATGCCACCATGCCGCCCTAGCCAATCCGCGGAACCCAGACCTGAGACGAGACGATGTGCTGCCTGCAATGCATCGTCCCGGTAGGCCGAGGCCGTCTGTGACTGCACGACCAAATCGATCACGATCCCTCGCCTCCGCCATAGCTCGTGCGCGCGAATGAGGTCTGCGAGGAGCTTGTCGTCCCTTGGATCGGGCGTGCGATGGAGCAGGATGGGGTTATCGCCGGAGATCCCCAGTGCCCAGAGTTGTGGTTGGCCCAGACGATTGGCAGCGATGGTCTCGGGATCCGCACGAAGCGCAGCGCCGGGATCGAGCAGAACGGAGAGCAGCTCTTGGAGCTCGGGCAAGCGATCCGGATCCAGGCCTAGACGCTGGATCTCACGTCGGACGTCGGTGTAGGCGTCGGTCAGCAACCATTCCAGGGAGTCGAGCGTACCGTAGCGCGCGGCCGTCTCCTCTACGGAACGTCGAGATCCGCCGGCAATCGTGACGAAGGCGAGCTGCTCGGTGGCGTAGGGTGCGAGATCCACCCGGGCCTGCAGCGCCATGATCGTATCGAGCGTCGTGCCCACGGTCGACGATAGCCCAGCCTCCATGGCTCGGGGAAAACGCGCGCTTCTATTCCTTCCAAGAAAACGCTCCCGGTCGGTCTCGAAGCCAATGCATTGCACAGCATCTGAATCCGCCACCAGCCGGTGCATGACGACGGGGGGTTGCTTGCCCGGCTCGCGCGGACGGCGATTGAATACCAACGCGTAGCGCTCCGGCTGGTAGCTCCCCTCGACGAAGAGCTTGCTGAATGCCAGGTGTCGCGCATCCTCGAGCACCGGCGCGAGAACCACCTCGCCGTAGCTGGTCAGCGAAAGCTGTCGGTGACGATCGGTCTCGTTCACGACGGTGAGTCGGCGCATCTCGATGTCGTCTGCCGGGCCCACCGCTAAGTCCATGCGCAAAGCGATCCCGTGGTAGCGCGTGTGGAGCTCGATCATATGCGCGTGGAAGACGACATCCGTTTCCGCGCCCTGAGGGCCAGTGGGTTGTCGGCCCGCGGACCAGACAGCTCCACTCTCCTCGTCTCTCACGTAGATCCAGAGCCCCGAAGCATCGAGTGTGCTGTCCGGCACCGAGCGAGTGACCGCGTGGCCTCGCCAGTGGACCGCACCGGATCCAGCATCCGTGATCCAGGAGCCCAAGCGGCCGTTGCCGAGCGCGTGGACCTGCGGCGAGCTGTTTGGCTGCTTCGGGCGCCATGGCCGGAGGACGACGGCCTCGGTCTCCCGTGGTCGTTCGGCCGAAACCTCGGAACCGCGTGCCGCCTCCACAGGGAAGACATCCGGCACACGCTCCTGAAGCAACAGTTGCGTCGCCTGCACCCGCGCGTCCGCTTCGAATCGCCGCACCAATGCCTCGTCGCAGAGGAGATTGTCGAGCGCTGAGAGTGTCATCCCCTGGTGATGCGACATATAGGAGCTGACAATCGAGAAGGCTTTCCCTTCGGGTAGGCGGCTCGGCGTGAAATCGACGGCTTCATAAAGACCGTACGTTCCCAGCGCTCCGAGCTCGCAAAGAGCGGTCAGGTTCTGGACGCTGGATGCAGGAAAGAGCGGTAAGGCGAGCGCGGTGGCATAGGGCGCGATGACGATGTCGTCATGGAGGCCCCGTTTCCGGCCCAGGCCAGGTGAGCCGAAGGCGTAGTACCTGTAATTGTGATCTGCATCGACCGCCCCGTATCCTGATTCGGAAACACCCCACGGAACTCTCCGGCGGTGTCCGTCAGCCATCTGTTGCTCCACCGCTGCCCTCTCGCTCCTCCCGAGTAGTGTTCCGTCGTAACTGCGCATCAAGAGCGCGGGCATCAGGTACTCGAACATCGAGCCGCCCCAGGACAGAAGCGCGGCGCCGCCTTTCGTCTGCGTCAGGGGTCGCTCGAGCGCGAACCAGTGCTCGACCGGAAGATCTCGCTTGGCGATGCCCACAAAGCTGGCCAGCCGAGCCTCCGAAGCAAGCAGGTCGTAGTGATGCGGATCGATTTGGTCCGCATCGACGTTGTAACCAATATGTAGATGACGTACGCGTGAGTCGTAGAGCAGGCGAAAATCCATCGCGAGCACTTCCTGCTCCGCCTGTGCGGACAAGCGGTCGAGCTCGACTCGAAGCTCGCTCGCGTTGCGTTCTCCTACGTCCAAGGATCGTTCGAGATCGCCGAGCCACCCGATGACTTCTGGCGAATCGCTGTCGCGTGTCGTCCGGTCGTCACCGAGGCGGACGCGCAGGTCTGAGATCACCTCCCGCGCGAGCGCACAATGTCTGGAAACAGCGTTCACCCGCACGGTTGGCGAGAGGAGCTCGGCCAGTCGCGTGCGGGTCTCCGAAAGATACGGCTCGGCGGCATTCGGATTCAGGGGGGATGGCGCCGCATCGAGAATGGGAAGCCATGGTGCGAGAGACGCCAGCTCGTCTTGCATGCTTTGGATGTGGTCGCGGACACGCGAAAGCCAGAGATGCACCTCGTGAAGAACCGATGGATCGGTCGACACGCTTCGCCCGCCCATGGTTTCGAGTACGAGCGGCTCGAGATCCCCAGACTCCATCTCGCCCAGCGTCTGAATCGTGCGACGCCAGGACTCCGGTGCATTCCGCGCTGCCAGGGCTGCCTGCCGCATGGCACGGGCCTTCTTGCCAGGTTCAGCAATGACTGATTCGTCGCCTCCGGCGGCCATCCGTTCGAGGCTCTCCTCTAGCAGCGCAATCGTGTCCGCCAGCCCTTGCCAAAGGGCACCCCGCAGGCAGGGCGCAGACTGGACCTCGGCGCAGGCCGCCTTGAGCGCAAGAAGCGCTCCCGCGAGATTGCCGCTGTCGACCGCGGAGACATAGCGGGGAGCCAGTGGCGCGAGCGTTCGCGTGTCATACCAGTTGAGGAGATGACCTCGATAGCGCTGCAGGCGCCTGACCGTCTCCAATTTGTTCCGGAGCCGAAGCGCCAGTCCGCGTAAGCTCACGTACCCGAGGTCGTATGCGGCGACCGTCGACAATAGCAACATGCCGATGTTGGTCGGGGAGGTGCGATGTGCGATTCCGACGTTCGGATCCTGCTGATAATTGTCCGGGGGGAGCCAGTGATCGTCGGGGCCGACGAAAACCTCGAAGAAGAGCCAGGTGCGCCGGGCGAGGCCCCGGAGAAACTCTATCTGGTCGGCACCAAGACGCTCGCCACTCGGCTCGTAAGGCCGACTAATACGTTCCGCGATCTCGGGTGAGAAGAGCCAAAGAACGAGAAGGGGCGCCGCGTAGGGGAGCGCCGGTGACCGCCAGTACGCGAGCGCGACGCCGACGGCAATGGACATCAGGGGTGCTACAACCATCTCGCGCCATGCGAGCCGCTGCGTTCCCCGACGGGCGATCGACGCCGCAGTCTGCGCGGCCGTCATCCATTGCATGAGGTGGCGCCGCGTGATGGTGAGGCGCACCAGAGTGCGCGCGATGGCGTTCGTGGTCACCGCGGCCTCATGTGGCAGGAAGACGAGGAACAGCAGCCAACGCTCGACCTGCTCTCGGAGGCTCCGACGGAGCCCAGGAGTGGGGCGCCCCCTCTCCCGTATCAGGCCGTTCGCAAACTCGAGGAAGAAGGGGCCGGCCGGCGCAAGGATGCCGAGCAGCGTCCACATCAGTGCGTGTCCAGGAAGCCAGATCCAGCCCGAGATGATGAACAGGAGCAGGCCCGGGGGAAGGAGGCTTCGCCGTAAGTTATCGAGGATTTTCCAGTGATCGATCGTCAGGAAGCGACTCGGAACATAGTCACTCCCTGCCCCGGGAACGCGTGGCAAGAGCCACGGAACGAGCTGCCAGTCTCCGCGAACCCAGCGGCTCAAACGGCGCGTGAAGGCCACATAAGTCGATGGATAACTCTCGTAGAGAATGATGTCCGTGGCCAACGCGACGCTTCCGTGAATCCCCTCGAAGAGATCGTGGCTCAGGATTGCGTCCTCAGGGACGCGATCGGCCAAGCTGCGGGAGAAGGCTGTGACGTCGTAGATGCCTTTGCCGACGTAGATCCCTGTTCCGAACAGGTCCTGATACACATCCGAAACCGCACGGCTGTAGATGTCGATGGCGGTGTCGCCGCAGTAGATCCGCGCGAAGGGAGAGCGGCGGCTGCTTGTCGGGGACGTCTCGAGTCGGGGCTGTATGATGGTGTAGCCAGCAACGATTCGGCCGGTGTTGGGCTCGAACTCCGCCTGGTTGAGGGGATGCGCAAGGGTACCGATCAGCCGCGCGGCTGCCCCTCGCGGCAGCACCGTATCGGCGTCCAGGGTGATTACGAAGCGCACGCTACGCAGCTCCTCGGTATCGCCTTCCTGGACGACAAACTCGGTCTCATCGTTACCCGCAATCAAACGGTTCAGCTCCTCGAGCTTGCCGCGCTTGCGCTCCCGGCCCATCCAGCTGCTCTCGCGCTCGGCGTAGCGGCGCTCGCGGTGCAGGAGGTGAAACGGCCCTTTACCGTTTAACCCGTGCGTGCGGTTCAGGTGCTGGATGCCCGAAACAGCCTGTTTCCCGAGTTCTCGGTCCTCGGGGCGCTTTGCAACGTCCGCCTCCGGGAAGTCCGTGAGGAGAACGAAACGCAAGCTCGGATCGGGATTGCACAAGTAGTGGCGTTCGATCTGGTCGAGCAGATGCTGCACCTCAGCCGCATCGCCGAGCAAGCTCGGCACGACGACAGCGGTCTTGCACTCGGAAGGAATCCCCTCTTCAAGTGCCAGCTTGGGGAGGACCCTAGGGGAAAGCACTCGCGAGATCGCAGCGTGAAGAACCGTGAGCGCCAACATTGAAGCGGGCAGAAGCCCGAGGACCATGCTGCCGGTCCACAGGGCAGGTGAAGCACCCACACGAGCGAGATAGAGCCCTAGCAACAGGTCAAAGCCGACTGTGAGCACCAGCAGAGAACCGAGGTAGAAGGGTGTCGCATTCTTCAGCAAGCTCCGCCGTGCAGGCTCTTGCCAGGGGGCCTGATACCCGAGCGACCGCTCGAGCTCTGCGCGACCCTCGTCGATGAGCCAATAGCCAACATGTGACATACGACTTGCAGGCTCCGTGGCTCTGCGCGCATGTGTCACGGCGCGACCGGCTACGTCGCGCTCGGTGTGTTCGGAGCGACTCGCGAGGTCCTCGACGACCCGCCGATAGCGATCGCGCGTCTCCGAGTCCATGCGCTCGTAGGACTTGACCGGGTCATTCCGAAGCACAGCCTCGATGACGCTGGTCTGCTCAACGAAGTCTTGCCAGGAAATGGAGGCCAGAACACTGAGGCCTCGGATCGAATTGGCAACCAGTTCGGCGTCGTCCCGCAGCGGGAGCAGTCGATGATCGAAATCGATCGCGAACGGAGCGCGAAGGTCCGGGGCAAGGCGCTCGAGCGCGCCCGCGAGCACCTCGAGACATGTAAGGCGCAACATCGTCGGCAGAGCCCAGAGCTCGCCAAGGTTGAGCGGCGCGATCTGCTGATAGTCGTTCGTGAATCGAATGACGCTCTCAGCGCTGAGCTGAAGATTCGCGTCGTGGACCAGGCCGTGTGCGATCGCATAGACTCTTGGAGCGCGCTTGTCGCCGTCTGAAGCGAGGGCGGGTAGACGCGTGTAGTATCCGGCAGGTAGGTCCGTCTGAACCTGGCGGACGGCGCCCTCTACCAGGTAGGTGTTGTCGAGGAGCCACTCCGCGGCCTTGCTGGCTATCGGGTCCTGCGCCGTGGGAAGGACGGCGCGCGCCTGGGCTAGCCAGCCCGACATCGCCGACAACCCACTGAGGGAAGTGAGCATCCGTGGCTTCTGCTCGGAAAGGGCGTGCACGCGGGCGAGGTCGTGCGCTGCGGCATCGAGGCTCCGAGGGGGAGCCTCGGCGGGCGCCTGTGCGCTCACGTCGAGGCCAGTGGGGGGAGACGCCCGCTTTCCGAATCACGGCGCTTCGGCATGAGAGACTCCCGCTCGTCTGCCCTCTCGCGAATGACCAGGATCGGCGCAGTCGCGTGCTCGAGGAGGAATCCCACAACGCTTCCGAATGGGAGCTCGGTGCGCCCACTCTGGCCGTGTCCGGAGACGACGATGAGGTTCGGGCGTTCCTCCTTGATGCAGCCCAGGAGCTCGAATCGGACATCGTCAGCGGTTAGGACGGTTCGCACGCGTAGCCCCTGGTCAATCAGGCGTCCTGCGACTCGTGCGAGATAGCTCTCACCCACGCGGGTGTTTCGGTCGATCAGACGTCGCTCGAGCTCCAGCTCTTCCTCGTCGAGGGGAGCAGGGCGCGTGAGCTCGGGCACTGGAACAGCATGGACAAGGACAAGCTCGGAACCGTGCATGCGAGCGAGACGGACGGCCGGGGGCAGGGCACTCTCGGCGCGTGGTGAGGCGTCCAAAGGAGCGAGAATGCGCTCGTAGATCACTTCCCGCGTGAGCGGTTCCTCGAGGGCGCAGGCTGGCACCAGGAGCGTCAGCCCAGAAAGACCTTCGATCAACTTCCTGGCCGTACCCGCCAGACTCCAATCGGTCGATCCGCTCGCTCCGTGACTGCACAAGACCGTGAGGTCGACGTGGTGGCTCGTCTCCCACCCGCAGATCTCCTCGGCCACGCGCCCCTCGAGGAGCACTGTCTTGACGGGCAGCTCGGGGGATCCGTACTCTGCCGAGATGCCGTCCAAATGACCGCGAGCGTCGGTGCGCTGCATCTCCCACTCCAACGGATTCGTCGAAGTCAATGTGCCATCTTGGCGCTGAGGCTCGAGCACGTGCAGCACTGTGAGCGACGCGCCGAAAGCGCGAGCGATTGCAAGTCCATGCGGGATGATCCGGTTGGAGACGGGAGACCCGTCGATACAAACGCAGACGTGATCCACCCCGATCGACGCGGGCGCCTCTACATGGGATTCGGATCTCTCCGGCGTTGCGCTCATCGCACGCTATCGTAGCTCGTTTCGTTCGGTCCAGCGAGCGCCTATGCATCAGCCCCCAGACGGACCGAGTGGTCGAGGCAGTCCCCCGAATGGTACCGATCACGGTCTCAGGGTTCACGAGGATCAGGGCGTTCTGCCAGTCTGGCCACAGACCCGAGAGCGCGCCCCAGAATGCGCGGTCCGCGTTGTTGAGCTTTGGGCGTTTGGTCTTGCGCTTCAGAATGACCAGCTGCTGTCTCAAGGCGCGGTTTTCGAGAGCGAGTGCGCGCTGCGGCCGGAGGCTCGATCGGGCGGTTGCAAGAAGGGCGTAGAGTAACGGAAGCATGAAGGTAGGCTAGGTTGACCCCGAGCGCGCAAACATCAACGATTGTGCGGTCGACGGAGTTCTGAGGAGGCACAGGTGTGGCGCACGTGACAGGTGATCGCGTCGGGTGAGCGGCGTATGTTGATCGACGCCGTCCGACATGGAGAACGAACATGACCGACAAGAATGAGCTCCAAGAACTATACGCCTCGTTTGCGCGCGTCTATGCGGACGGGAAACCGATTCGAAGTGTGTTCGAGCTCGTGGCTGCGATCCGCGCCGCGGGACTGGAACCGGAGCTGGTCACCGAGGACTGGCTCAGAACGCTCAATCGGGACTGGGTGTACGGGGAGTCGCTCCTGCCTTTCCAAGACCCTGCGGTGAATCGCCTCTATCGCCGTATTCTCATCGGAGGGTGAGCGGCATGCGCATCGCGCAGGAGGCGATCGACCGTCACGCGGCCCACGGGCACGGAGACCAGAAGGCGATCACCTGGCTGGACAAGAAGGGCGAGCGGATCAAGCTGACTTATTCCACGCTCGACTCGCTCAGCAATCAGTTCGCCAACTTGCTGGCCAAACTCGGTGTCGAGCTGGGTGATCGGGTCTACTCCCTGGTTTCCCCGAACAGCTTCCTGATGTTGAAGATGACGATTGGCTATCCGGTGGTCCAAATCTTCGAGAGATCCACTGAATGAGGGATACGTGATGCCCTTGATCGTCCGAAAGCGCGGCGAAAAATACCGCATCCTGGAAAGGGACACGGGCAGGATCGCCAGAGGGCCAACAGGCAAGGCGCTCGACCACGGCGGGAGCCGAAGCGCCTCGTCGCTAAGAGCGCAAGCGGCTGCCATCAACATCGCCCAGGCGCGCAAGCGCGGACACGAGATCCCAAGACCGAAATGACGAACTCCCAAGACGTCGAGGCATGGCCCTTGCACCGAAGCAGTGCGGGTCGCCGCGTAGGCACCCTCGGGAAGCCTCGGGCGGTGTCCATTTTAACTTAGCACGCAAAGTGCTTCATAAGGACCGCAGGGCCCGACTGACGTGGCCGAGCAAGGTCCTAGTTTTTGGAGAAAGTACAAATGCTTCCGGCCCGTCACCCGAAGATAGTCTTGGCGGTCGGCCGACAGCGGTTCTTGGATCGCGAGCGACGCGGTAGGGACGAACACCTGGGTCGTGATGTCGGCCACGGAGTGCAGCAGTTCGGCCATGATTGCGGTCGAACCGGTGAGCAGGAATGCCGCTGCCTTCGCGGCCCCGGTCACGCAATTTACGAACAGCGCAACCGCCACGGCCTGCGTACTCGTCGGCATAGGCTCCCCCAGCACCGGAATTTTGCGAAACTACCTATTGTCTTCACTTTCACGCTCTCAACTTGAAGCAGGGAGCGCCGCGATGACGCTTTCGATGTTGCACCTGTCGTCATGACTGACCGGACTCCGTTGCGTCAAAGCCCTTTGAAGCTCGTACGCTACCTGAAGGCCAACTCCGGTCTCCTCGTCCGACACGGACGTGGCCCCCGATGCGAGTAGATCTTCGTTCCACCTCTGGTATCGACTTCGCGTGACGATGACTGCGTTTCTCGCGCCCGCGCGCGCGTGGGCGGTGATCGTTCGGGCAGCTGTGGGATCGGGTACGGTGATGGCGACGGCTTTCGCCGTACCCACACTCGCGCGAGTCAATACGTCTGTTCTGGTGGCATCGCCAATGATCGTGTCAATCCCCATCGCATCTGCCCTCTGCGCCAGAAGAGGGTTCCATTCGATGAGCACCAAGGGGGTCTTCTCCTTCGTGAGGTGTGCCGCTACCGCCTGATCCGCGGGTCCGAAGCCGACAAGAACGACGTGCGCCGAGCGACGCTCAGCGACTCCTTCCGTGTCACCGGTGGCCGGGGCGTGCCTCTCGATGAACCGAGCCAAACGCGGTGCGAGCGCCACCAAGTTCCGTTGCGACTGTGGCTTCCTCGGACGAGATGCTCCGCTAGACTGCTAATCGCGCGGAGTACAGTGCGCAAGTGCCTCGAGGCCGATAGCGGCTACTCAGCGCTTGGCGCGCCGCCAGGTCTCGATCGGCCCCGGCACATTCGCCGTCTCGGGTCAGTCAACGCTGTTGCCATCGTTTTCCCCATCACAGCCTCCATCGCCGCCGGGTTTCGCCTATTGGTTCATCTACTTGCGGAAGAAGTGACCCGGTCGCACGGCGCAGAACATTACCGGCGCCACCAGTGGATAGACCTCACAAGAGGAAGTAGGCGGCCACATACGACGCGATGAACCCTGCACCGCTGAACCGGTCATGTTTTCCGCGCAGCGCAAGGGTCAGTCCCGCCACCACCATCACGGCGATAGCGATGACAGCGCCGCGCAGCGCCAGGCTCGATGTGACCGCGATCGGGAACAGGAACGGACCTGCAGCCACCGAGATTGATGCGTCCAACAGACAGGCCCCGAGAATGCCGCCCAACGCGATCTCGGGATGGCCGCGTCGCATCGCCCTGAGATTGACGACCAACTCCGGCAACGAGGTTCCAAGCGCGGCTCCGAAGAAGCTCACCACGTATTCAGAAACACCAAGGCTCGCCGAGACCCCAAGAACGGCATGAACGAGTCCAGAGGCACCGCTGCCAACTGCCGCCAGCGCCAACAGCGCCACACCTCCGTGACGGAGCGCACCGCCCGTCGCTGTCACAGGCTTTTTGACTTCTGGATCCACCGCATGGAAACGCCAGGCTACGGCAGTAGCGGCGAGCGACACCAAGACGAGGATGGCGGCGTCGAACCTGGCCAGTATCCCGTCCCGCATGAGCCATGCGCCAATCAAGAGCGCGGCGACAGTGAGACCAGTCAGCAGGCCCGCGTCGCGACGATTGACGGAGATGACGTTGCTGGTGAGGAACGGAATGAGCCCAAGTACGAGCGAGCCCTGCGTGAAGACCGATCCGACCGAGTCGCCGACGTTGATGTCGCCGTGCCCAAGGTATGACGAGACGACCGAATTCATTATCTCGGGCAAGTCCGTACCGAGTGCAACGAGCGTGATGCCAACCAAGAACGGTGGAACGCGGAGCTTGTCGCTCAGCGCAACCACGTGTCGGATGGCCACGCGGCTCGCCGCCGTCATGACGACCGCTCCGGCGAGGCCCAAGAGAATCCAGAGAGCGATCGTCATGACACCCCATACCATCTTGACGGCAACGGCGGCCTGTCTTTCCTCAGAACCTTACCCGTCGCGAGATGTTAGGCGCCATGCTCGCGAGGATGGGAAAGCGGACAAAGCTCAGACGCTCACGTGCATTGCCGACGGCTCGAAATGCGCAAGTCGAGCGCGGCATCCGCGTTAACCCCGCAAGTTGGCGAAGGTCACCCCTCCACCCGACACCGTGTGGGACCGAGACTTTCGCTCAGGCTGCGCGTCGTGTGTAGGTTGGCCCCGAGCGTGGGAACATCGACGATTGTGCGGTCGATGGGGTTCTGAGGAGGCACAAGGCACAGCCACCCAGAATGCGCGGTCTGCGTTGTTGAGCTTGGGGCGTTTGGTCTTGCGCTGCACACTAGCGAGTTGCTGTCGCAAGGCGAGGTCCTGCAGAGCGAGCTCGCGCTGCGGCTTCAGGCTCGATCTGGCGCTTGCGAGCAGGGCGTACAGCAAGGGAAGCATCGGGGGTAGGTTAGCTCGACTCCGAACGCGATTGTGCAGTCGACGGGGTTCTGGGGAGGCACAGCGCCCGGTGACCCACGATGTGAAGCTGAATGATAAGCAGAGCTAATCAGTTTCTCTCTTCGTTTGTGTTCCGGTTGTCGCGCCTCGGTGCCGTGAGGGTGCCGTGGCGATCTTTGATCATGTGAGATCGAGTGACGTGACGTGAACATGGCGACGCGTGTACTCGTGCATGATCATTAGGGAAGTGTTGTTCTGGTTGACGTTTCGCGAGACGGCGAAACGGACCATTGGGGTCCGTGCCGGGTCGCCCCTTTCTTTTTCGGAACGATTCCGAGGGGTTACGTGCGTAAACTCGGCAGGATTTGACAGCGGTTTGGTCTGTGCTGCCTTCGTTGCAAGCCGATGGCTGAGCACGTGGTAATAGGTGTCGGTCGTCTTGGCGTTCGTGTGGCGCATCATGTCGCGCGCCTCCGCGCGTTCCCAGTGGTCGCCGAAATAGCCGTTGGCAAGCGCCACGCAGAAGCCGTGCCGAAAGGCATAGAGCCCGCGTCCGTTGCCTTTAGACCTGGCGTTCATGATTCCAATGTCGCTGATCTGAAATGTCGACTCACCGTGGGGCTCACCTCGAGCTGATAAGCTGATAGCCGCTACAAACGCCTTCTTTGCCGAAACCGAAAGTAGACAGATAAGACGTCGAGCTTTTTGCAATTGCTAGCGAGAACGAGGATTGGCGCCCTCCTGGTTTTTTTGTCGCTATCGGTGCTGCCCATGCGGTTCTCGCCGGCTCGTGGGTCGTTTTCTGACGTTTTGGTTGCCTCGCGGCGCCTTCCACGACTCTATGGTATCGGCGAACCTCGACGAACGGAAAAGCATAGCCGAAACTGAGTCAAATGGGACGCTATCACCGCAGAACAGCTACCAAGGTCCGCGATGGCGAGGTGCAGAAGAAGAACCGCCATGCCGCGACGCCGACCTACTGGAACACGCCTCAGGCGGTTCCGGCTGTCGATCGCGAACGTCCTGGCCGAGGATACAAGCATCTCCTTCGCAAGCAAGACATCGTGGATTTCGCTTCCATCGTACCTGAGTGGGAACGGCTGTCGGTCGGTCTAGACGCCGTCTTGTTGGCGCGCGGCAGCTCGCAGGTGGATGGATGGTACGACCTTGGAGTGGTCGGGATTTGCGCATGGGAGAGGGAGATCGCGCAGGTCCACAGCCGTAGCCACGTAGAGGAGCACGAGGCCCTGCTTGACCGCCTTCAGGTCCACCGTGAACGAGATGGCAAGGGGTGGGTTCGCTGCGAGTTCACCGAATCAACGGCGCGGGCGTACCAGCTGTTGCATATCTTCCTGCACGAACTCGGGCACCACTGCGACCGAATGTCCACCAAAAGAAAAAAGGAGGGTGGGCGCGGGGAACCGTTCGCGGAGGAGTGGGCGTACAGATATGAACGGGTGGTCTTGGATCGCTACCTAGAGACCTTCGGGCTCACGTGGTGAGTCGCTGGCCCTATGCCCTACAATCTAGATTCCGAGGACTTCGATTGAGCTGGTCAGCATGACTGTCAATGACAAACTGTCCGAGTCGGACCGTGCCAAGTATGGCGAGGCGCGGCGGCTTAGTGAACGCGGCGACGTGTCTGGCTACACATCACTGTTGTTGGAGCTAGTAGATTCGAATCCGAACGTCGGTATCCTGCACGCGATGGTCGCCAACGGCTGTTGGGACCTTGACGAGCATGTTCGCGCGGCGGTTCACTTTGGCCGAGCGGTACAGCTTTCGCCAACGTCGGAAGCAATCTCGTTAGTTTACTTTCATTTTCTTCTCGAGCATGGCCTAGAAACCGAAGCTGAACACGAGCTGCGGCGGTTTCTGAAAGGTGAAGAATCCGAGGAGCATCTCGCCCTGGCGCGCACACTTGGCATCGAACTCTCCGATGGCCGGATCGATAGGTAACAAAACAGACCCCCGGCGCATAGGTGCTCTGGAGACCGGGAACAAGAGGAGCCTTCAGGCAGATTTCCTTCTCGACGTTCGACGTCTCGGGGGCGTTCGTTGACCTGACGTTGACGTGGTGATCTGAAATCAAGTGATATGGAGTGACGAACCGCGAACACGCCGATGCGGCCAAGCTCCCGCGATTATTGGTAGATAGTTGTTTCTGTTGATCATTTGGCGGACCTCGAAAAGGCCCCTCGATTCTTATGGTTAGGCAGGCCCCCTGCCACGCCGACAGGGCCTTCGTTTCGACCGATTTCGGCGCACCGTCTTGGAATTCTTGACGCGACGGATCCATGTCAGCAACAAGCGTGCAATATCTGCTGCTTTAGGGTTGACAGGCACGCCCCGGTTGGGTGTATTTCTACCGGCGTTTGATCAGCGCCTTAAGAGGAGGAGGTCCCCACCCGTTCGTGCTTGGGGGCAATCTCCTCTTTCTATGTGCCCTACCGCGTTATTGGGCCGGCCGGCCGCAGGGTCTTGTCGAGCTCGCCGATTGGGGGGAAACCAAACCGGGGCGCGATGTGTTTCGGCCGTACTTCCGACGCACGTTGTCGAAGTTCAGCCGACTCGGTGCGCGCGTTCTTTGGATGGGCCACGCTCGCGGTGTGGTCACCGGCACGCTGGACATACCGCGAGGGGACCACATCATGCGGTTTTGTATCCTTCATACGATGCGCTCAATCGCATGGTCGCGAACGCCGGCTTGCAGTCGAATAGTAAGTCGACATAAGAGCTAGTACCGCGCAATTCGGGAGCTGAGTGGCACCCCTGGGGTTACGAATCCCCTACGAGGAGCTAAGTTCGCGGACATGATTCACTTCTAACCGGGGAGTCCGACATGACCGAACCACCTTCTGGTGAGGCGCTGCAGTTGCGCTCGACGATCAAAAAGGGGGGGACTCTCGAGCTTTCACTCGCCAGCGTGCCCATCCCACATCCCAAAGACGGTGAGGTCCTCGTCCGTGTCGAGGCATCGCCGATCAACCCTTCGGACCTCGGCTCATTGTTCGGGGCCGCAGACCTCGCAACCCTCCAGTGGTCGGGAAGCGATGATCGGCCGATCGTGACCGCCCGGGTTCCCGACAACGTGATGCACGGGATGGCGGCCCGCGTCGACAAGTCGCTGCCCGTAGGCAACGAGGGCGCAGGTATCGTGATCGCGGCTGGCGCCGACGATTCGGCACGGGCCCTCATCGGCAAGACGGTAGCGCTCATCGGCGGAGCGATGTACTCGCAGTATCGATGCGTACCGGTGGCCCAAGTGCTCCTCTTGCCTGAGGGCACTACGCCCGCCGAGGGCGCCTCGTCCTTCGTAAACCCGCTCACGTCGCTCGGTATGGTCGAAACCATGCGGCTCGAGGGTCACACCGCATTGGTGCACACGGCCGCGGCCTCCAATCTCGGCCAGATGCTGCAGAAGGTCTGCCTCGGCGACGACGTGCCGTTGGTGAACATCGTGCGCAAACCGGAACAAGTCGAACGCCTCCGAAGCATCGGTGCAACCCACGTGTGTAACTCGAGCGAACCGACATTCATGAAAGACCTGACCGAAGCGCTAGTCGCTACCGGCGCTACCCTCGCCTTCGACGCCATCGGCGGGGGTAAGTTGGCGGGCCAGATCCTGACCTGCATGGAAGCGGCTGTGAGCACGAATGCGACGTCATATAGCCCCTATGGTTCTGCCAAACACAAGCAGGTTTACATTTACGGTGGCCTCGATCGCAGCCCAACGGAGCTGAAGCGCAACTTTGGCATGGCGTGGGGTATCGGCGGTTGGCTGTTGTTTCCGTTTTTGCAAAAGATCGGGCCTGAAGCTTCGCAGAAGCTACGCGAACGCGTCGCCGCGGAGATCAAGACCACCTTCGCGAGCAGCTACACACGAGAGGTATCCCTCGCCGAAGCCCTGTCTCTCGAGGCCATGTCTGTGTACGGCAAACAGGCGACGGGCGAGAAGTACCTGATCAATCCCAACAAGGGGCTAGGGTGAGCAAATCGATGGAAAACGAGAACCCCAGCATCATGTCCCACGTTTCAATCGGGACCAACGACATGCCTCGCTCTCTTGCGTTCTATGACGCCGTGCTTCCCGTGCTCGGCTGCAAGAAGCTCTTCGAGTATCCCTTTGCGGTCGCGTACGGAAAGCAGTTTCCGGAGTTCTGGGTGCAGAAGCCGATCGACGGCCAGGCGGCCTCGGTCGGCAACGGGACGCACTTCTCTTTCATCGCGGAGAGCAAAGAAGCTGTGCACGCCTTCCACGAGGCCGCCATAGCAGCTGGCGCGACCGACGACGGAGCGCCCGGACCACGGCCCGACTACGGCCCCGGGTACTACGGAGCCTTTGCGCGCGACCCGGACGGCCACAAAATCGAAGCCGCCTATTTCGATGCCTCGCTTGTCGAGCATGAATCGTCCCCTTGACAAATTCACCCGTTGGTTCGCATGGTCTGGTGTGCGCGTTCCAAAGCAGCTTTTTCTTGCGTTCGTTCCAGTTTCGGTGTGGTTCAGCAGCCGCCCTCGGCTGAACGGGATCACCCGACCGCTCATGCGCTTTTTGGGCGGAGTCACGCTCAAGATGCGTAAGGCCCAACCCCAGTCGACCATCGAAGGTGTCGGCAATGAGTGGCAACGCATGTTCCCGTCGCGAAAAGACGTCCCAATCACGGGCATTGAAAGCGACACAGTCTATGCGGAGATTCACATGCCGTGCCCGCACCGGGGCACCGGCAACGTCGAGGGTTGCTACAGAATGATGGAGTACGACCGCAAAATGCTGGAGCGCATCGGTGGGCAGCTCGTGGTGCTTCGTTCGCAGGCAGAGCCCGGTGTCGAGGTCTGCCAACTCGCGATTCGCAAGGTCGACGCACCTGTAGACGACTTGGTTCCAGCGCACATTCGCACAAAGAGACCAGACCCAGAAGCAAACCCGCATCGATCGGGGAGCCCTTTCTTCTGACGCTAGTGATATGCGGTGACGAACCGTGAACACGGCGATGCGGCTAAGCTCCTGCGATTATTCGTAGATAGTTGGTTTTGTTGATCGCTTAGAGACGCTCAAGATCAAAGCAATATTGCTTGTTGGTTCATGTATTATAGTCTCGCGCACCATGGCCAATGGCGCACAAGCTCTGATTCAGACTCTCGTCAACGCAGGCGTTGACACGTGTTTTACCAATCCTGGCACTTCGGAGATGCACTTTGTGGCGGCGCTCGATGGCGCGGACATGCGAGGTGTACTGTGCTTGTTCGAGGGGGTGGCCTCGGGGGCTGCCGACGGTTACGCGCGCATGGCGGACAAGCCGGCCGCCACTCTGTTGCATCTCGGATGTGGTCTCGGCAACGCCCTGGCGAACCTACACAACGCGCGCAAGGCGCGTGTGCCCATGGTCAACATCATCGGAGATCACGCGACCCATCACACCCAATACGACGCGCAGTTGCAGTCGGACATCGAGACGGTCGCGAAGAATGTTTCTACGTGGATCAAGACTACGCCTGAAACGAGTCAACTCCCCGCCGATGCCGCCGAGGCTGTGGCGGTAGCCAAAGGCCCGCCAGCGCAGATCGCCACGCTCATCTTGCCCGCAGATGTGTCCTGGAACGAGGGTGCCGAGCCCGTGCAAGCGCACGCGCCTGTGCAAGCGCCGCCGGCCTCGGATGCGACCGTGCAAGCGATCGCACAGGTCATCAAGAAGTCAGGAAAGAAGGTCGCGTTCCTGTTGGGCAATCGGGTGCTGCGTGAGGCAGGGTTGCGCGCGGCATCGCAGATCGCGGAGAAGACAGGCGCCACGCTCTTCTGTGAGGTCTTTCCGACACGACTAGAGCGAGGCGAAGGGCTGCCTGCCGTCGAGCGCATTGCGTATCTCGCCGAACTGGCCTCTGTACAACTCGCCGGCTACGACCACTTGGTCCTGGTGGATGCCAAGGCGCCTGTGTCGTTCTTCGCGTATCCAGGCAAGAAGAGCTATCTGGTGCCAGACGACTGCACGGCCCACACATTGGTGCAGCCCGATGAAGATGCGGTGGCCTCGCTGCAGGCTCTCGTCGAGGCCGTTGGTGCGTCCGACATTGCTCCCAAGCTGCAGGGCGCCAGCCGTCCCACGTTGCCGAAAGGCAAACTCAGCGCCGCCAAGGCGAGCCAGGCGATTGGTGCCTTGTTGCCTGCAAACGCGATCATCTCAGATGAAGCGCAAACTTCAGGCATCAAGCTGCCGACTTACACTGCCGGCGCGCCTCGGCATGACGTGCTGACCTTGACCGGCGGCGCCATCGGGCAAGGCCTGCCGGTCGCCTTGGGCGCGGCGACGGCCTTGCCCAGCCGTCCCGTGCTTGCGCTCATTGGCGACGGCTCCGCCATGTACACGATTCAGGCCTTGTGGACCATCGCGGCTGAGGGCCTCAATGTGACAACCGTCATTTTCAACAACCGCTCGTACGGAATTCTCAACATTGAGCTCGAGCGCGTAGGGGCAGAGAAGATCGGCCCCGAGGCTAAGGCGCAGTTGGATCTGTCGGAACCGGCGATCGACTTCGTGTCGATGGCCCAAGGCATGGGTGTACCGGCACGACGGGTTGCAAGGGCCGAGGACTTCAGCGCAGCCCTGAAGGACGCCTTCGAGACGCGTGGCCCGTTTTTAATCGAAGCGATCGTACCGAGCGAGTACGAAGGCCTGAAACTCAAAGCGCTGCCGCATATGCTGAATGCGCTCGAGAGCGTCCCAGCACCCGTCGCAAAGGCGATCAAGAAGAAGATTGCACCCTGAGTGACGTCGTCTCTGATGGCGGCCAACCTCGCCGCGGCGGTCGGTCGATCAGGCGACGTCTTCTTGTTCGCGCCTACGCGACACTATGTAGGCCACACCGCCAAGCAACAGCACGACTGCACAAGTCTTCCCGTAGCTATCCCTCAGCGAGCTCGGGGCAACGGCGAGCGTTTGCGACCGATATCTCGGCATGCTCGATGATCTGTCGGGGCGGGCGCGGGTGGTTGCGTCCGCGGGTGATGAGTATCCGAGCGGGTTGCGCGATCTTTCCGATGCGCCTGAGCAAGTCCGCATCGTTGGCGAGCTCCCCGACCTGTCTCGTTCGGTTTCGATCGTCGGGACGCGCCTGGCCGATGATGAAGCGCTCGATTTCACCCATAGCTTCGCGCGGAGGCTCGCGTTCGAGGGGGTCGTGGTGGTCTCTGGAGGGGCGGTCGGCATCGATCGTGCCGCCCATGAAGGGGCGCTCGACGGGGGAGGGCGAACGATCGTCGTCCTTCCGATCGGCTTCGACAAGCCATACCCAGCTCACAATCACGATCTCTTCGAGCGTGTGATCAGGGCCGGCTGTTTGCTCACCGAGGTCGCCGATGGCGTCGACATGCAAAAGGGGCGCTTCCTGACTCGGAACCGGCTCGTCGCGGCCCTCGGCCACTCCACGGTCGTCATCCAGGCGCCTGCGCGATCGGGGGCGTTGTCGACGGCGCGGCATGCAAGCGCCCTCGGCCGATCTGTTTTTACGACACCCGCTTCCCCTTGGGATCCGCGGGGATCGGGCAATCTCATGCTCCTCCATAAGGGTGCGAGGATTTGCATGGGGCCGGGCGATGTCCTATCCGGGTCGGCTGTGGGGGCTAGCGATTTTCAAGCTTCAGGCCCCAAAGAGAGTCCAGAAGACCCTGATTACAGCAACTTGAGTCCATCGGAACAACAGATTCTCGACGCTCTTCGCGGTCGGGCCCGGCATGCGGAGGACCTCTGCCACCGCACCGGAATTCCGGCCTTCGAGGTCCAGCGGTCTATCCTGAGGCTGCTCGTGCGCGGTCTGGTCGAGGAGAAGCCGGGTGGGCGGTTCCAAAGTTGCCGGCGGAGCACCAAGCCTTACTAAAGGAGATCGATGTCCAAAACTCTGCTCATCGTGGAGTCCCCAGCCAAGGCGAAGACCATCAAGAAGTACGTCGGCGACGGCTATGAGGTTCTTGCGTCCAAAGGCCACATCAAAGACCTGCCCAAGCGCGGGGGGGTCGACATCGAGAAAGGTTTTCAGGAGACCTACGAGCTCCTCGAGGAAAAAGGCAAGCCCGAGGTCGTCAAGGCGATTCGGGCCGCCGCCAAGAAGGCTGACAAAGTTCTGCTCGCGACCGACCCGGACCGTGAGGGTGAGGCGATCGCCTATCACCTGATGGAGGTCGCCAAGAAGGCGAACAAGGGTGCCGAAATCAAGCGCGTCCTCTTCGAGGAGATCACCAAACGAGGGGTGAAAGAAGGCCTCGAACGCCCTCGCGACCTCGATGCGAACCTGTATGAAGCGCAGCGCACCCGCCGCGTACTCGACCGGATCGGCGGCTATCCGCTTTCGAGCCTCTTGTGGAAGAAGCTCGCGTTCGGCCTATCGGCTGGTCGGGTGCAGACCCCCGCGCTTCGCATCATCGTCGATCGTCAGCACGAGCGAGACGCGTTCGTGCCCCTCGACTATTGGTTGGTCGATGCTCGCCTTCAGGGTCTCAAGCCTCAGTCTTTCATGGCCACGATGCAGAGCGTCGATGGGGAGAAGCTCGACAAAGTGGGCTCCCGTCTTGCCGCGCTGAGCGAGGCCGACGCGACCAAGTATGTCTCGGACCTCAAGCGAGCCAACTACGAGGTCAAGGGCATCACCAAGCGCAAGGCGTCTCGCAAGGCTCCTGCACCGTACACCACGTCCAAGCTCCAGCAGGACGCCGCCAACCGACTCAGCCTTCCTCCCAAGCGCACCATGCGAATCGCGCAGCAACTCTATGAAGGCGTCACGCTCGGTCGCGGCAAGAACGCCGAGATAGTTGGTCTGATCACCTACATGCGCACCGACAGCGTGCGGCTTTCGCCTGACGCGGTGAACGAGTGTCGCAACTACATCGTCGGGAAGTACGGCAAGGATGCAATCCCCGACAAGCCGAACATCTTCAAGTCCAAGAAGCAAAATGTACAGGACGCTCACGAGGCGATTCGGCCCACACAACTCGACCACCCGCCCGAGGTCGTCAACAAATACCTCAAAGATCCACAGCGTAAGCTCTACAAGCTCATTTGGGATCGTTTCGTCGCGTCGCAGATGATTCCTGCCGTGTTCGACCAAACCGGGGTCGAGATCGAGGCGATTGCCGGCGCTCGTAAGTACGGTCTTCGCGCGAGCGGCAGCGTGCTCAAGGTTCCGGGATGGCATGCCGTGTACGGAGCTACGACGGAGCCGCTTGCGGGCGAGGAACAAGACCCGGAAGGTGACGACCGCCTTCCGGAGCTTCAGGAAGGAGAGGCGTTGACTCTGGTCATTCCGCCAGGAGCCGACATGCACCACAAGCAGACCGAGCCACCGCCCCTATTCACCGAGGCGACCTTGGTCAAGAAGCTCGAGGAGGAGGGCATCGGCCGGCCGAGCACGTACGCCGAGATCATCAGCAAGGTCGAGCAGCGTGCGTACGTCCAAAAGCAGGGCAACAAGCTGGTTCCCACACCCCTCGGCACGCTCGTCATCGAAAAGCTCGTCGCCGACAACTTCGACCTCGCGGACATCGGGTTCACTCGCAAGCTGGAGGAGGACCTCGACGCCGTCGAGGAGGCTCGCGCAAAGCGGCTCGACGTCCTTCAGCCATTTCACGAACGCTTGCAGGCACAGATCGCCCACGCGGTCGAGCAGAAGGGCAAGTGGTGGCCGGAGCCGGTCGAGATCGGCGAGAAGTGTCCCGAGTCGGGCGATCCACTCGTGAGGCGCTGGGGCCGCAACGGGCCGTTCATCGGGTGCACCAGTTATCCGGATTGCCGGTACACGCTCAACATCGGCCCAGATGGCGAGATCGAAGAACCCAAAGAGCCTGAGCTCACCGACTACGACTGCAACGAGTGCGGCGCCAAGATGACCAAGCGCTGGGGGCGTAACGGCTGGTTCCTCGGCTGCTCGCGCTACCCGGACTGCAAGCATACGCGCGCGGTTCCGCTCGGATACAAGTGCCCCAAGTGCAAGACCGGCGACATCATTCCGATCAAGCCCAAGGGCCGGGGGCGCCCCTTTTACGGCTGTACCAACTACCAGTCCGAACAGCAGTGCGATTTCCGTGTGTGGCAAAAGCCCATCGGCAAGAAGTGCCCGACCTGCGGAAGCGACTTCCTGGTGCCGATGGGTGGCAAGAAGAATCCCAAGCTCAAGTGCGCGAACGAAACCTGCGACTACGAGCGACCCTACGATCCCGAGGATCTCCTCGACGAAACCCAGTCCGAAGAGCCCACTCCTACCGCGGGCTCCGCGACGGGCTAAGGTTCGACCGTGGCAGAGGCGGTCGTCATCGGTGCGGGCCTAGCCGGCACCGAATGTGCCTGGCAGTTGGCCAGCCGTGGCGTGTCGGTACGGCTGATCGAACAGAAGCCATCGTCGCGCACCCCGGCCCAGCACTCGAGCTCATTTGCCGAGCTCGTGTGCTCCAACTCGTTTCGGGGAGCGGCTCTGCACAACGCCGTCGGCCTCTTGAAAGAGGAGATGCGCCGTACGGGCTCGCTCGTCATGGAGGTCGGTGAGGTGCATCGGGTCCCAGCAGGTGGTGCGTTCGCAGTCGATCGCGAGCAGTTCAGCGCGGAGATCACGCGACGGATCGAGGCTCATCCACTTATCGAAGTGATTCATGAAGTGGTCGATCGCATTCCGGACGAAAGGCCCGTCGTGATCGCAACCGGGCCGCTCACCTCCGGCGGGCTCGCAGACGACGTCGCACGGGCTGTCGGGGCCGAGCATCTGGCTTACTACGACGCGATCGCTCCGATCATTGCGGCCGACTCGATCAACTGGGATCGCGCGTTTCGCGCCTCCCGCTACGGCAAAGGTGGCGACGACGCCTACGTCAATTGCCCGCTCGACGAGCACGAGTACGAAGCGTTCGTTATGGCCATCATCGAGGCAGAAAAGGTGACGCCGCACGAGTTCGAGCAGGTGCGGTACTTCGAGGGCTGTCTTCCGATCGAAGTCATGGCCGCCCGCGGTCCCAAGACTCTGGCTTTTGGCTGCATGAAGCCCGTGGGTCTGACCGACCCGCGTACCGGGAGGCGCCCCCACGCCGTGGTCCAGCTTCGCCAGGAAGACGAGGCGGGAACGGCATTCAACATGGTCGGGTTTCAAACACGCATGAAATGGCCCGAACAGAAGCGGATCTTTCGCACGATCCCCGGGCTCGAGACGGCCGAGTTCGAGCGCCTCGGGAGCGTTCACCGTAATACGTTCGTCGATTCGCCGAAGGTGCTCGACGATGATTTGGCGATCGCCGGGCTCCCTGGCGTGTACCTCGCCGGTCAGATCAGCGGCGTAGAGGGGTATGTCGAGAGCGCAGCCTGCGGTTTGCTGCTCGGGATCAAGATCGCGCATGAATCGAAGCGCCGGCCGTTTTCGTTTCCGCCACGCACGACGATGCTTGGCGCGCTCGTCGGTCATCTACGCACGCAGCACGACGACTTTCAGCCCTCAAACGTGATGTGGAGCATGATTCCGCCGCTCGAAGGGAGGCGCATTGCCAAACGTGCACGTCGAGATGCGCAGGTGGAGCGCGCCTTGCAGGATCTCGGGCCGTGGTTAGCCGACGTGGTAGAGTCGAGCGATGCCGCCGACGGATCCGCTCCACAAGCAGATCGACGCGTTCGCACGATATCTCGCGGATGAGCGTCGAAGCTCCACGCGGACGGTTGAGACCTACATTCGTGACCTTCGCAGCTTTCGCGATTTCGTGCGCGAAGAGGGCCTTCCCGCGGATGCTCGCAAGCTCGACATCGTCGCGCTGAGGGGTTTCCTATCGAGCTTGTTTCGCTCGAACCAGGCGAGCACGCTGTCGAAAAAGGTGAGTGCGATTCGGTCCTTCTATAGGTTCCTTCTGAAGCGTCGCATGATCGACGAGAACCCAGCAGCAGGTTTGCGGTCACCCAAGGTCGCGAAGTCGCTCCCGAGGTTCCTGACGGTCGACCAGGCGTTTCGGGTCATGGATTCGCCGCCGAAGGAAAGCACGCGCGCCAAGCCTCTTCAGGCCCGCGACAGCGCGCTTCTCGAGACGCTCTACGGCACCGGCGTCCGCGTGGGCGAGCTCGCTTCGATGAACATCGACGACTGCGACTTCGAAGCCGCGAGCGCTCGCGTTCTAGGCAAAGGTGGCAAAGAGCGTGTCGTCCCGCTTGGTCGATCTGCCGTGGAAGCGCTCGGAGCCTATCTGCCAGAGCGTCGCGGCCTGCTCGCCAAGGCGAAAGAAGGCGACGAGCAGGCGCTTTGGCTTTCTCGACGCGGAACCCGCCTCAGCGTTCGCCAGGTGCAGAACATCGTTCGGCGACATGGAACGCTCGGCGCAGGCCGGGGCGACTTGCATCCGCATGCCATGAGACATACCTGCGCAACTCATCTCCTCGACGCCGGAGCGGACCTCCGCGCGATTCAGGAGCTTCTCGGGCACGCGAGCTTGTCGACGACGCAACGCTACACGCACGTGAGCGTGGATCGTCTGATGGAGGTCTACGATCGCTCCCATCCACTCGCCCGCGAGAAAAAAGGAGGTAGTTGACAGTCGAAAGGGCCGTACTTAGGTTGCTTCGGTCCGAGATGAATCAACACGAGAAGCCCGTTTTTCGCTCCACCACAATCGTTGCTGTCCGCCGCGATGGGAGGGCAGCCATGGCGGGAGACGGCCAGGTGTCGCTTGGCGAGACCGTCATGAAGGGCCAGGCTCGCAAGGTTCGACGCATTGCTGACGGCAAGGTCGTGGCCGGCTTTGCTGGAGCCACCGCCGACGCGTTTACCCTCCTCGATCGATTTGAAAGCAAGTTCAAGGAGCATCGAGGGAGCCTGCAGCGCGCAGCAGTCGAGCTCGCCAAGGACTGGCGGACCGATCGGTATCTCAGGCGTCTCGAAGCGATGTTGGTCGTGATGAACGACGAGACCACGTTGTTGGTCAGCGGAACGGGCGATGTGATCGAGCCGGACGAAGGGGTGATCGCCATTGGCTCGGGCGGCTCTTACGCGTTGGCTTCGGCGCGGGCTTTGATGCGGAACACGGACCTGAGCGCGGGAGATGTGGCACGCAAGGCGCTCGAAATCGCATCCGAGATCTGCGTGTTCACGAACAACGAGATCGTGGTCGAGGAGATTGGCGGATGACGCTTGGCAATTTCACGCCTCGGGAGACGGTCGGAGAGCTCGACCGGTACATCATCGGGCAAGACAAAGCGAAGCGCGCCGTGGCAATTGCCCTGCGCAACCGCTGGCGACGCCAACAGGTGACCGACGACCTCCGAGACGAGATCGCCCCTCGCAACATCATCATGATCGGACCAACAGGTGTCGGTAAGACCGAAATCGCGCGACGCCTCGCCAAGCTGGCCCGTGCACCGTTTGTGAAGGTAGAGGCCTCGAAGTTCACCGAGGTCGGCTACGTGGGCCGCGACGTCGAATCGATGATTCGCGACCTCGTCGAGAACGCGATTCAAATCTGTGAGCGAGAGGCCCTCGAGGGTGTGCAGACCCGCGCGCAGGACAGCGCAGAGGAACGCCTGGCCCGGATGGTCTTGTTGGCGCAACGGCCGCAGGTACAACCCCAGCAGGCCGAGGTGAAGCCGCAGACGCATCAGTTCGGGCCGCTGAGCTTCCAAGTCACACCCCAGCAGTCTCCCCAAGCCCAAGCGTTCTTTTCAGATAGCGAGGTCAACGACACTCGGCAGCGCATTCGAAACGGGGAGTTGGACGACGTCGAGGTCGAGCTCGACGTGACCGACAGCAACAATCCGTTCATGACGATTTTCGGGGCGCAAGGTACCGAAGAGGTGAACCTCCAAGACATGATGTCACAAATGCCAGGGTTCAAAGGCCGCACGAAGCGACGGCGACTCAAGGTTCCCGAGGCACTCGAGGTGTTGAAGCAAGAGGAGGCGGGAAAGCTGATCGACCACGACGCCGTTCAGCGCGATGCCGTTCAACGCACTGAGCAGGCCGGCATCGTCTTTCTCGACGAGATCGACAAGGTGAGCTCGGATCGCCGCGTCGGCGGTCCCGACGTGTCGCGCGAAGGTGTTCAACGCGACCTCTTACCGATCGTCGAGGGTTCGACGGTGAGCACCAAGTACGGCGCCGTGAAGACGGATCACATCCTCTTCATCGCTGCGGGTGCTTTCCACGTGTCGAAGGTGGCCGACCTGATCCCAGAGCTTCAGGGTCGCTTTCCAATCCGTGTCGAGCTCGATTCGCTCGAAAAACAGGATTTCGTCAGGATCCTCGTGGAGCCGAAGAACGCGCTGACCAAACAGTACCAAGCATTGATGAAGACCGAGGGCATCGAGCTCGTCTTCGAGCCGAACGCAATAGAGGAGCTCGCAGGGTATGCGGCCGAAGCCAACCGGCGGGCAGAAAACATCGGCGCGCGGCGCCTCTACACCATCATGGAGGCGCTCCTAGAGGAGCTTTCGTACCACGCGTCGGAGCGTGCCGACTCGAAGTTCATGGTCGATGTGGAATACGTGAGAACGACGCTAGAGCCCATTCTCGCGGACGAAGACCTGGCGAAGTACATCTTGTAGTCGTGGCGCCACCGGTGAAGCGGCCTGCGGCCGCGAAGCAGCTAGCTTCCATCTATGCTCTTGCGCAAAAGAACGAAGAAATGGTAACGCCGTCCTCTATGCAGGAGGTCTATATGGTTGAGCGCACACTACTCATCATGGCGCTAGCACTGAGTGCATTTGGCTGCGGCTCGTCGGATGCATCGGTTTGCAGACAAGCTTGTGATTTGATCGAAGAAGCATGCATGAGCACGACACCGGATTGCGTTGGAGAATGCTCCGAAGATCTGAATGATTGCCCAGATGAAATGGGCGCCGTGCTCGATTGTCTTTTTGCAAGCGAGCTTCAATGCGATCCGGGACAGGACCAGGGTCTCGCGGAAGCTCCGTGTAAAGCAGAACACGATGCGACGGCACTCTGCGGTAAGGATCCTTTCTAGACTACATTGCGGCGCTGGCACTGGCACTGACGCTGACACTGTCCCTGCCACTGACTCGGCCCGCGAAGCCTGCTATACGGCCCCCTCATGGATGACCTCATCCAAAAGGCGGCCACTCTCCAAGAAGCGCTTCCCTACATTCAGCGCTTTCATGGGGACATCTTCGTCATCAAGTATGGTGGCAATGCGATGGTCGATCCGGAGCTTCGAGATGGCTTCGCGCGGGACGTCGTTCTGATGAAGTACGTGGGCCTTCATCCGGTGGTGGTCCACGGAGGTGGGCCGCAGATCGACGATGTCTTGAAGTCGATGGGTGTGGAATCCGAGCGGCTCCATGGGCTTCGGGTGACGGACGACCACACGATGGAGGTGGTCGAGATGGTTCTCGGCGGGAAGATGAATCAGGAGATCGTTTCACTCATCGCCAGCCACGGTGGTCGTGCCGTTGGGCTCACCGGCAAGGACGACGCGTTTCTGCGCGCCGAAAAAGTCGAAAAGATGAAAACCAAGAGCGGGAAGTGGGTCGATCCGGGGCGCGTCGGCAGCGTGACCCAGGTGAACCCCGATGTCGTTCGTCGCCTGGTCGAAGATGGCTTCATCCCCGTCATTGCTCCCATCGCGATCGATTCGGACGGTCGCTCGCTCAACGTGAACGCCGACACGGTCGCCGGAAAAGTCGCCGAAGCCCTCAAAGCACGAAAGTTCGTCATCCTCACCGACATCGAAGGCGTACGGGGGGGCGACGGCGAGGTCGTGAGCTCCCTTAGCGCTCGCGAGATCGATGCCTTAAAGCTCGACGGCGTGATCGAAGGCGGGATGGTTCCCAAAGTCGAGTGCGCCCTCAGTGCCCTGTCGGGCGGTGTTCGCAAGGCGCACATCATCGATGGCCGCGTGCGGCATGCGGTGCTGCTCGAGATCTTCACCGATCACGGGATCGGTACCGAGATCACGCGCTGAGCGACGGTCGGGCAGGGTCGACGCCCTCGCGCAATGGTGGTATGCCGCGGGCTTCCCCAGAGCACACCATGACCAGGCAGGATGACATGCTTCGGACCGCGAAAGAGGTCCAGCTCGGCAACTACGCCCCGGCCCCGTTCGTCTTGACTCACGGGCGTGGGCGTCGTGTGACCGACGCATCCGGTCGCGAGTATCTCGACTTGTCGGGGGGCATTTCCGTGCTCTCGGTGGGTCACAGTCATCCCAGGCTCGCTGCCGCAATCGGGGAGCAGGCGGCACGGCTGATGCACGTATCGAATCTCTTTTACAACGATCGCGCGATCGAGCTCGCCGAGGCGATCTGCGCAAGGACTTCGTTCGAAAAGGTCTACTTCTGCAACAGCGGTTCGGAGGCCAATGAGGCCCTTTTGAAGCTCGCCCGTCGCTACCACCACGACCGCGGGGATCGAAAACGGGTCGAGTTCGTTTCGACGCACAACAGCTTTCACGGCCGAACGATGGGCTCGCTGTCGCTCACAGGGCAGCCCAAGTATCACAAGGGGATGGCGCCGCTTCTCGAGGGTGTCAGTTTCATCGAGTTCAACGATCTTTCTGCGCTCGACGCGGCGGTGTCCGACGAAACGGCGGCGGTCATCTTCGAGCCCGTGCAAGCCGAAGGGGGCATCATCCCTGCAACGCCGGAGTTCGTTCAGGGTGCGCGACGCATCTGTGATGAACGCGGTGCATTGCTCTTCCTCGACGAGATCCAAACCGGCTATGGACGCACCGGTCGTTTTCTTGCGCAGGAATGGTTCGATGTGGTGCCCGATGCATCCTCGCTCGCCAAGGGAATCGGAGGGGGGTTCCCGCTCGGCGCTATCGCGGTCACCGAGCGCGTAGCCGGGGGGCTCCCTCCGGGCAGCCACGCGAGCACCTTCGGCGGCAATCCACTAGCATGTGCGGCTGGCCTCGCGGTTCTCTACATCATCGACGAAGAAAACCTGATCGAAAACGCCAACCGAGCGGGCGAATATCTCTCGGGCCGGCTTCAGCAAATCGACGAGCGGCTGACCAGCACCGCAGGAGCTCGAGGGCTAGGCCTCCTACAGGGGCTCGTGCTCGCCGACGACGTTGACCCTGCCGCAACGCTCGGCGCCATTTTCTCGGCGGGGCTGCTTCTCACCTTGGCTGGCGGCAATGTCATTCGGATTTCGCCGTCGCTCAACGTCACCCACGACGAGCTGGACGAGGGCCTGACCCTATTAGAGTCCGTCCTCGTCGACCCGCCGAGGACGACATGACCCTGCGGCACTTCCTGACAATCTCGGACCTCACCTACGATGAGCTCATTCGACTGCTCGATCGTGCTTCCGCGCTCAAGGCACTCCGCGGTGCACCTGAGCACCCTAAACCACTCGACGGCAAAACCGTCGCGCTCGTTTTCGAGAAAGCGTCCACTCGGACCCGGTTGTCTCTCGAGGTGGGGATCAACGAGCTGGGTGCGAGCCCGGTGACTCTGATTTCCAAGGATACTCAGCTTGTCCGCGGTGAGCCGATCGAAGACACCGCTCGAATGCTGAGCAGCTATGTCCATGCCGTCGTCTACCGAACCTTTGGTCATGATCGGCTCGAAAGGCTCGCGCAGAGCTCGACCATCCCCGTAGTCAACGGGCTTTCCGATCGCTTCCATCCTTGTCAGTTGCTCGCTGACCTCATGACGGTTCGGCAGAGCTTTGGTCCATCGCTCAAAGACATCCGGGTAGCGTGGATCGGTGATGGCAATAACATGGCGCATTCATGGATTGCGTCGGCTGCCCTCGGCGGTTTCGAGCTCGTGCTCGCGTGTCCGGATAGGTATCAGCCCGACCCCGAGGTCCTCGCGGACGCTCGCGCGAACGGCGCTAAGGTCCGGCTGATCGAACGTCCGGAAGAAGCGGCCGAGGGCGCCATGGTGGTCACGACCGATGTGTGGGCAAGCATGGGCCAAGAGAGCGAGGCCAAAGAGCGGCGGAACGCTTTTTCGGGTTTTCTCGTCGACGACGCGATCATGAGACGAGCCAGTTCGGAGGCGATTTTCCTTCATTGCCTGCCTGCCCACCGCGGTGAAGAGGTGAGCGCTTCGGTCATCGACGGTGTTCAGTCCCGGGTCTGGGACGAAGCCGAGAACCGCCTTCACACCCAGAAGGCCCTGCTGGAGTGGCTGATTACGTAAGGTCCGCGTTAGAGTGTGATGGGGGAGAGCACGAGCCGGGCCATGCAAGAGGAGAGGATCCCACGACTCGTCGACGGGGCCGATGTGATGGCCCGCGAGATCGGCGCCAAGGAAGGCTTCGTCTATTCGTGCATCGACGGAGTACTCAATCTTGAGGACATCGCCGACGTTACCGTGCTGCCGACCGAAGAAGTAGCACAAGTGATCGAGCACCTGATCTCGCTCCACCTCGTCGAGTGGGTGGAGTCGGGAGGCCAGAGCGCACCTCCCGAAGCCGATGCCGAGCCGGACGTCGATATCCCCGAGAACCTCCAGACGCAGATCGTCGAGGCCTTCCACCGGACCGATAAGCTCAATCACTACGAGCGCCTCGGTGTGGCCATCGACGCGGACCCAAGAGAAATCCGCAAAGCCTATTTCGCGCTCTCAAAGACTTTTCACCCGGACGCGTACTACGGAAAGCAGCTCGGATCCTTCCAATCGAAGATGGAGGTCGTTTTTCGGAAGATCACCGACTCCTACGAGGCGATCGGCCGCCCGAAGAAGCGCGAGGCCTACGACCGATACCTGCAGCAGCAGATGGCGGTGCGGGCCGCTGAAGAGCAGATCGACCGCGTCGAGGAACGGGCCCAAGCCGTGGCTAGGGCACTCAGCAAAGCGCCGGTGGCGCAGAGGCACACGGCCGCTGCCCCTTCGTCCAAGGAGTGGATGCCGTCTAAAGCCCCGAAGCCCGTTGGCACTGCGTCTCCTGCAAGCACCGTCGTCCCGGGATCTCCCGAGCATGCGCGCATGGAGCGTAAGCGCGAGCTTCTCGAGCGTCGGCTCAAGGGCAAGGCCAGGCAGCAACCAAAGGACCCGGCAAGATCGATCCCCGTCCCGACCGCGCGTGTGGGGAAGAAGGCGGCGCTCAGGGACCTCACGCGATCGCTCAAGCACACCGCGGTGCTCACCGGAGGCGTGGACCGCGCGCAACGGCACATGGAGAACGCGCGCATCGCGGAGCTCGAAGGCGATTTGGCAGGAGCTGCGACGGCCTTGCGCTTGGCGATCGCCCTCGATTCGAGCAGCCAAGAGCTCCAGCAGCAGTATCGCCGCGTGAACTCGAACCTGCGTATTCAGCTGGTGGACATCCACCGCCAGCAGGCCAAGTACGAGGAAGAGAACAACATGTGGGCAGCGGCGAGCATCTCTTGGGCGAAGGTGGCCGAGGCAGCCCCTGATGACCACGAGGCTCCGAGGCACGCCGCAAAGGCCCTACTGGCCGCCGGAGGCGATCTGCGAAAAGCCCGCGACTTCGCCCAACACAGCCTCGAGCTCAAGCCCGATTCGCTAGATACCCGGCTGCTTTTGGCGCGGATCTACATCGATGCTGGCATGAACCAGAGCGCGGAAAATGAGCTGAAAGAGGCCGCAAAGCTGGACCCGGGCCACGAGATGGTCAAAAATCTGAGGAAGCAGCTCGGGGGGTGATGTGAGGAATGCATTCGAGCTGTTGGAAAAAGGGGCATGGAAAGAGTCATAGGCATTGACCTAGGAACGTTCAACTCGTGTGTTGCCGTCGTCGAAAGCGGCACGCCCGTCGTCATCGCCAACCGTGGAGGCTACAAGGTGACTCCATCGATGGTCGCAGTCACTGAAGGCGGCAAGCGGCTAGTGGGCCACATCGCGAAACGGCAGGCCGTGACCAACGCCGAGAATACCGTGTTTGCTGCCAAGCGGCTGATAGGGCGGAAGTGGGACACGCCCCAGGTGAAGAACGCGATTCAGACGTGTCCATTCCACATCGTCGAAGGCCCTCATGGGGACTGCCGCATCAAGATGCGCGATAAGGTCTACAGCATTCCCGAAGTCAGCGCGATGGTGCTCCAGGAGATGAAGCTGGTCGCGGAGGACTACCTCGGGGAAGAGATCAACAAGGTTGTCGTGACCGTGCCCGCATACTTCAACGACAACCAGCGCCAAGCGACAAAAGACGCCGGCGCGATCGCAGGTCTCGATGTCATCCGTATCATCAACGAGCCGACTTCCGCTGCGTTGGCCTACGGCTTCGGAAAGAACATCGACCGCACGGTTGCGGTGTTCGACCTCGGTGGCGGGACCTTTGACATTTCGATCCTCGAGATTTCCAGCTCAGGGGTGTTCAAAGTCATCAGCACGGCTGGCGACACCTTCCTTGGCGGTGAGGACTTCGACCAACGGGTGATCGACTGGCTCGTGGATGGGTTTAAACACGAGCACGATATCGACCTTCGCCAGGACCGCATGGCGCTTCAGCGTTTGAAGGACGCCGCCGAAAAGGCGAAGTGCGAGCTCTCCGCGGTAACCGAGACCGAGGTGAATCTACCGTTCATCATCTCGAGCGCCCGAAACGAAGCGTTGCACCTGCAGCGGCTGCTCACCCGGGCGACGCTCGAAGAGCTGACGGCCGATTTGGTCGATCGCACGGTTCAGATCTGCGAGCTGACGCTCGGCGAGGCCGGTCTCGGGAAGGACGAGCTCGAAGACATCATCCTCGTGGGTGGGATGACACGCATGCCCAAGGTTCAGGAGCGCGTTTCGAAATTTTTTCAGCGCGACCCGTGCAAGGGCGTGCACCCCGACGAGGTCGTCGGCCTCGGGGCATCGATTCAGGGCGCCGCCCTGGTCGACGAGACGCACGAGATGGACATGGTGCTGCTCGACGTCACGCCCCACACCCTCGGGATCATGGTCGTCGGCGGTTACTTCGAAGAGCTCATTCCGCAGAACACCACCGTTCCGACATCGCGCAGCAAGCCCTTCACGACGGTTCGCGACAACCAGACCGCCGTGAAGATCCTCGTCTTGCAGGGTGAGTCGCGCCGCGCCGAGGACAACGAGCTTCTCGGTGAGTTCATTCTCACCGGTCTTCGCCGCGCGCCCGTAGGCCAGGTGGAGGTGGAGGTGACCTTCGAGATCAACGCCGACGGCATCGTCAGCGTACATGCCAAAGACGTGGAGACCGGCAAGGAGCAGTCGATCACGGTGACGGCAACCAGTGGCCTCACCGAGGACGAGATCAACGACATGATGGTCGACGCCTCCGATTACGCGGTGACCCGGCGCGAGGACGAGGCATCCGAGCAAGTACGACAGGAAGCCGAAACTCTCATCGCCGAGATCGAGCGTCTGTTCCCGGAGGTCGAGCAGATCGTCGCGGGAAGCGACTTCGGCCGCGATGCGATCGACAAGGCAAAGGGCGTGGTCGACAACGCGCGGACCCTGCTCGAGCGGGGCGACATCGCGGGGCTCAAGGATGAGCTCGAATCGCTCGGCCGCACGCAGCGGATGTTCAAGGGCGTGGTTGGCAAGTCGGCTTAGGAGATGAGCTCAGGCCGCCGCGAATCGAGTGGTTCCGGGTTCCCAAGCGTCCTGGGTGCCGATGGCGACATCGACCTGACCGGCGAGCTCGCGTCCCCTATGCGGGACGAGCCTCCCACCAACCGCCCCTCGGGTGACGCATGGGTCCTCGACCGGGATCGACGGAGCCTTCCGCCTGGCCACGCTGCCAAGTCGTTGCCACCCGACCGACCGGTTCCGGCCTCCGCCGAAAGCCAGGCCACCACCCGAGACGAGGTACATCGCGAGATCGCCGATCGGTTTGCGCTCGGAGACTACGCTGCGGCGTTGAGCGCTGCCGAGCTCCAGCTCGGGCGAGAGCCCGACGACGATGAGATCCGCCGGTACGCCGAGAGCAGTCGAGAGCGCCTCGAGGTTCGATACGCGACCCGCATCGGGTCGCTCGACTACGTCTTCAACGTGTCGGTGCCGGATTCGAAAATCAAATGGCTGGGACTCGACCCCCAGGCCGCCTTCCTGTTGTCGTTGGTAGATGGCCAGACGAGCGTGGGAGAGGTCCTCGACCTCTGTCAGATGGGTAAGCTCGAGGCGCTCCGCGTCTTCACCGAGCTCCTCGACGCCAAAGCCATCGAGCGAGTGGGATAGCGGCGCGCCAGCTTGCGCCGCCACGGCGGAACACTACCATCCGGGGCCATGGCTGCTTCCCCCAAGAAGATCGTGCTCGCCTACAGCGGTGGGCTCGATACATCGGTGATTCTGGCTTGGCTCAAAGAGACTTACGGAGCCGAGGTGGTCGCTTTTTGTGCGGACGTAGGGCAGGGTGACGAGCTTGGAGGCCTAGACGAAAAAGCACGCGCGACGGGCGCTTCGAAGTGCGTGATCGCCGACCTCAAAGAGGAGTTCGCCCGCGACTTCTGCTTTCCGATGCTTCGTGCCAACGCGATCTACGAAGGGGAATACCTGCTAGGCACTTCGATCGCCAGGCCAGTGATCGCCAAGGCGATGATGGAGGTTGCCCACGAAGAGGGCGCAGACGCCATCGCTCACGGCGCCACAGGCAAAGGAAACGACCAAGTTCGTTTCGAGCTCACGGCAATGGCGATCGATCCCCGGATCCAGGTGATCGCACCTTGGCGGACCTGGTCCTTGCGCTCGCGCAGTGATTGCATTGCCTACTGCAAAGACCGCGAAATCCCCATCGAGGCGACCGCCGAGAAGCCCTACTCGATGGACGCGAATCTGTTCCACATCAGCTACGAGGGCGGCGTGCTCGAGGACCCATGGACCGAGCCGCCCAAGGACATGTTCCGCTTGACGACAGCACCAGAGGACGCACCCAACGCCGCCGAGTATGTCGTGGTCGGCTACGATAAAGGCGATCCCGTCAGCGTCGATGGCGAGGAGCTTGGGCCCGCCGCATTGATTGGCCGGCTGAACGAGCTAGGCGCCAAGCATGGAGTCGGCCGGGTCGACGTCGTCGAGAATCGATTCGTAGGCATGAAGTCGCGGGGAGTGTACGAGACTCCAGGTGGCACCATTCTTCACAAGGCGCATCGGGCGGTCGAGTCGATCACGGTAGACCGCGAGGTGCTTCGGATCCGCGATAGCCTCATCCCAGAGTACGCATCACTGGTGTACCGCGGGTTTTGGTTCGCGCCCGAACGCGAGATGCTTCAGACCTTGATCGACGATTCGCAAAGGGACGTGACAGGCGAAGCTCGAATCAAGCTTTTCAAGGGGAACGCCGACGTGGTCGGTCGGAGAAGCCCAACCTCCCTCTATGATCCGGACTACGCGACTTTCGAAGAGGACCAGGTCTACGATCAACAGGATGCGACCGGTTTTATCCGGCTGAACGCGCTTAGGCTGAGAATTCGGGCGCTTCGCGACCGGCGTGAATGAGGGGACGGGCGCTTGTTGCGGTAGAAACCCGTCCTCGGTACTCTAGAGAAGTCTAAGGTTTGGACGTTCCCAGTATACAGCTGGTCGCCGCAGTGCTCGGCGGCGTGGGTTTAGGCGCATTGCTAGCCGGCGTCAGTGGGGGCCTCCACACCCTAGGGGAAGCGGGTCTTCAGGCACTCGCTGAAACCGAGGGGCCTCACGCGGGAGTTGCGGAGCGAGTCTCGCGAGAGCTCGGTGCGGTGCAGGCGCGTCTTCTCATGGGCAGGGTGCTTTGTGTCGCCATCTCGGCATCCTTCGTGGGCTACTCGCTCCTCCGAGCGGGGACACTGCTCGATGCGCTTCTCGGTGTGATCGCAGTCGCGATCATGTATGCCGTCGTCGCGACTATCACAGGCACGATCGTCCGCCGGCGTTCTGGTGAAGCAACGCTCAAGGTCTGGAAGTGGCTACGCCCAATCGAGCTGTTGCTTGTTCCCCTCGCGGAGCCTTTGAATTGGGTAAGCGCGTTGGTGACCCGTCTCGTTCCCGAGGTTCGGGTGGGTGACGGAGCGCGCCTGACTGACCTCACGGTCGAGCACGTCATCGAGCAGGGGGAGGAGACCGGCTCGATCGCAGAAGACCATGCACGGATGCTGCGAAGTGTCCTCGAATTCAAGAACACTGTGGCTCGAGAGATCATGGTCCCGCGCACCCAAGTCGTCGCCTTCGAAATCGAGATCAGCGTCGACGAAGCGCTCGCCAGCGTCATCGAGTCCGGCCACAGCCGGTATCCGGTTTACCGGGGGCAAATCGATCACGTCGAGGGTATCCTATACGCCAAAGACTTATTCCAAGTTGTGCGCAGGCCGAACGAGTCGTCAACGCTCGTGTTGGCGGACCTGATTCGAACGCCGGTGTTTTTCGCGGCAGAGAGCCAGAAGATTGGAGTGCTCCTGCGAGAGATGCAGGGACGCCAGTCGCATCTTGCGGTGGTGGTCGACGAGTTCGGTGGCGCAGCCGGGATCGTCACGCTCGAAGACATCGTCGAGGAGATCGTTGGCGAGATCCAAGACGAGCATGACGAAGAGCCGCCCATGGTCTTCGAGCGATCGCCCGGCCACTACTTCGTCGACGCGGGAATCTCCGTGTACGACCTCGAGGAGCATTTGGGTGAGTCGATTTGCGAGGACAAGTCGGAGTTCGACTCTCTTGGTGGCCTCTTGGTGCACCTTGCGGGGCGGGTGCCCGCGATCGGAGAGACTTTGCTCACCGGCTCCTTTCGTATCGTCGTCCTCGATGCGGACGAGCGACACGTGCGACGGGTCGAGATGCTGAAGGTCGATATCGAGCCCGATGAGCAGCCCGCAGCAGCGGCCATCTAGCTCTCTCACGACGCTTGGAGCTCGTCGTAGCGAATCCAGTCCTGCAGGATGTCCGCGCCGCTCATCCGAGGCGTGAGCACGGTGTAATGGGCGATTCCGCTCTCTGGTGCCGAACCGACCGACCCGACGTTGACGACGTGATATTCGCCCAGCGTGCGCTGAAAGGGGACGTGTGTAGAACCGCACACGATGATGTCAGCTGGATCGTCCGCGAGAAGCGAAAGGATCTCCTCGTCGGCGAGGTCGTGACTGATCTCCTGGCCACTGTCCGCGGGGGAGCCGTGCACCATGAGCACCTCACGCCCGTCGACGAGGGGAATCCGTACTTGTTCGGGGAGGCGCCGGAGGCGTTCGGCGACCAGGTCTCCGATCGCCGCGCGAGTGTTGGCGAAGAGTCGCGCCAGGCGCCGCTGTTCATCATCGAGCGGCAACAGGCTGCTCGGGTCGACCGAAGCAAGCGCCATGTCCGAGAGACCGCGAGCGCACACCGCCCCGAGATCCTGCAGCCTATGCCAGACGGCAAGCGGCTCGTCACCCCCGAGGAGTAGGTCGCCCGCGACGTAGACCCGCTTGACCTCCAGTCGATCGAGCTCGCCCAGGACGGCCTCCAAGGCTGCGAGATTCCCGTGTAAGTCCGAAAGAAAGGCGATCGGGCCGGTTGCCGGAGGATGCGCCATGGCTGGACTCTAGCACCCGCGCACCGGCGCGGTCGGTCAACTTCGACCCTTGCGCCCAAACGGGCACGGCCTATTCTCCCGCGGGGAGAGTGAGTTGAACGAAGGCAGCGATCGAGACAACGTGATCCGCGTTGGTTTCGGGGCGGATGGAAAGCTAACACGTACCGCAACGCCCGAACCGGCCCCGGCCCCTGCGCCTTCGCAGGCCGCGTCGCCAGCCTTGGATCCCACCGCAGGTCTGTACACCGTGACCGAGGTCGCCCGACTTTTCGGATACACCCCGTCTCGATTGCGCTATTGGCATCGATCCGGCCTCCTCGAGCCTTCCGCGCGGGTAGGCGGCCGCAACTACTACACCTTTCAAGACCTGATCGGGGTGCGAGCGGCCAAAGGGCTGCTCGAACAAGGGGTACCTTTGCGGCAAGTGCGGCGCACGGTCGAGTCTCTTCGGAACTCCCTTCCCAAAACCACGCAGCCGCTCTCCGAGGTGCGGGTGCTGGCCGACGGCCGGACCGTGCTGGTCCAAGACGACGCGGGTACCTACGAGCCCACCACGGGACAAGCCGTGCTCGATTTCACGATCGATGGTCTCGAGTCGGATGTGGTGCGCATGCTGCGTGCCGAAGGCGACGATCGGTCGAGAGCCTACGAATATTACCTTGAGGGGTGCAGGCTCGACGAGCTGGCTGGGACATTCGAACAAGCCGAGGAGGCGTACCAAAAGGCGCTTTCGTTGGATCCGACGCTCTCCAATGCGCTCACCAACCTCGGCAATCTCAGCTACCGGCGCGACCGGCTCGACGAGGCGGAGCGCTTCTACCGCCTTGCCCTCGAATGCGACCCGGAGCAGCCTGAAGCGCTCTATAACCTCGGGTTCTTGCATTTCGAGCGCGACGAGATCGAACCTGCCATCACGCTTTTTCGGCAGGCCCTCAGGAGCGATTCCTCCTTTGCGGACGCCCACTTCAACTTGGCGATGGCGCTGGAAGAACACGGCGACAGGAACGCCGCCTGCGCTCACTGGCAACACTATCTGGCCCTCGAACCGACCGGATCCTGGGCCGATATTGCGCAGAAGCATCTCGATGAGGATCCGCGTCCGTGAAGGAGGACGACCCGATCGAGCGCTTCTCGCGTGAGTATGCGCGAGCCGAGAAGAGCGAGCCTTTCGAGGCGGGCCGATGCGCACTGGCCACGGCTGACGCACAGGGACAGCCCTCGGTTCGGTTCGTCCTGCTCAAGGGCTTCGATACACGTGGATTCGTGTTCTACACGAACTTCGAGAGCCAAAAGGTCCGCGATCTCGAGGTCAACCCGCGTGCAGCGTTGGTGTTTCATTGGCACACGACCGGCGTGCAGGTACGCGTGCGAGGCGCCGTGAGCAGGGTATCCGACGAAGAGGCCGATGCGTACTTCGCCACTCGTGACCGTGGAAGCCAGCTTGGTTCCTGGGCGTCTAGGCAAAGCGCGGAGCTCGATGATCCAAAGACGCTCGCAGCTGAAGTCGCAAACGTGCGCAAGCGTTTCGAAAATGTTTCGGTTGCGCGACCACCATTTTGGGGAGGCTTTCGAATCACACCCGATGCCATCGAGTTTTGGGAGAATCGGGATGATCGCCTGCATGACCGATGGCTTTACAGACGAAGCGGCGACGGGTGGAGTTGCGTGCGGCTGTATCCATAGTGCGTCTCAATTAAGGCACTTGACGAACGAGCCGTCGGTGAAGATGTTTGTAGTGTGACCGGGGTAGCCGATGGGTCTCACATCCAGTCGAGGGGTCATGCAAACAGGAATGGTCAAGTGGTTCAACAATGCGAAGGGCTGGGGGTTCATCAGCGGACAAGACGGGTCCGACGTGTTCGTGCACTATTCGCAGATCAACGGTGACGGGTACCGAACTCTGCGACCGGGGCAGCAGGTTGCGTACGATCTTCGTTCAGGGCCGCGTGGGCATTTTGCCGAAAACGTTCGCTCAGGCGAGGAGCTCAGCTCGCACGCTCAGGCGAACTAGCGTTCAGGGACGCACGTACTTGTCGAGGTCGAGGGCCCAACGGACTTCTTCGACGACTGCACCAGCGTCTTCGAGCGACTTTCGGTATGTTACCTCGTGCCATACATCGAGAACACGGGCGTCGTTGACCGGGTCTTTGACTTCGACGATCTCCGCGCCGGATTCCTCGTAGCCCCGGCTCGCCGCTTGTTGGCCCACGGCCACACGGACACATCGGAAAAGCTCTTCAGAGTGCGCTGACGGTGCATCGGAGCGCTGCGTGCGTGCCGTGAACTGGACGGCTAGAGCGTCGTTGGTAACGACGCGGACACCCGAGTCCATGATGTGAAGGCGCACGCGTTCCGCGATCCGGAGCTCCTCGGCCGCGGAGCGGTAAATCTCCACGCCGGCGTTGGCAAGCGCCCGCTGAATGTCCTGAATCGTCAGCGTTTTCTCCAAACCACTCACGGAAAGCTTGCGCTACGGGTCGAGCAACCTACCACCACCCACACCAGGTGCGCAAATGAGCGGCCTCGAGGGTGCTAGAAGAGGGTACCTCCCTCACCCTGTTGCCCAATGATCGAAGTCAAAGACGCCATCGGTCAGCACTTGCAGCTCGCCGGCGCCCCCGCGAGGGTCGTTTCGCTCGTGCCCAGCGAAACGATGTCCGTGTTCGACCTAGTCGGACTAGGGCGGCTCGTCGGGCGGACCGACTACTGCATCGAGCCGGCGGGTATCATCGAGGCGGTGCCGGCGGTTGGAGGAACGAAGGGGTTCGACGTTCAAGCGGTTTTCGATCTCAAGCCGGACCTCGTTTTGGCGAACAAGGAAGAGAATAGCCGTTCCTCGGTCATGGCGTTGATTGAGGCCGGCCTCGAGGTGCACGTCAGCTTTCCTTGCACGGTCTCCGATTCGAATCGATACCTCGAAAGCCTCTGTCAGCTGCTCGATGTGGATCCGAACCAATCGCCGCACCTCCACAATTGTCGCGAGGCGGCTGCCCGGGCCGAGGCGAGCGTGACGACGAAACCGATCCCGGTGTTCGTGCCGATCTGGAGGGATCCGTGGATGACATTCGACGGTCGGGCCTATGCGAGCGACGTTCTCCGGCTAGCTGGCGCGCACAACGTCTTTGCAGGCAGACCACGGCGCTATCCGTTGGCGGCCGATCTCGGGAAAGGAGTCGCGTGGACCGATGAAAAGGTGGACCAGCGCGACACGCGTTACCCCCGGGTCCGCCTCGAAGAGGTCATGGAAAGAGGAGCCCGCGCGGTTCTTCTGCCGGACGAGCCCTATGCGTTTACAGAAAAGGATTTCGGGGCGTTTCGCGAGCTCGAGTCGTCGTCGGAGCTCGATCTGGAGCTGATAGACGGCAAGGATGTGTTTTGGTACGGAACGCGGGTGGCGGTCGCCATCGACCGACTCCGCGCATGCATCGACCGGCTCGGGCAGTGAGCGTTTTCGGGTTTGTAGACTGCGCCACAATTGACCGGGGTGCATCCGCCGGAAGGGTGCGTGCGTGGTCGGTTTTTCACAGGATACCTGAACAAAACGCTAGTCAACGATCAGGCGCTCCGGTATGTTCGCCATGCTTTGACAATCGCGGTCGATAGGCTTTCCTCGATCCTACCGAAGGGCGGTGCGGACGCTGCCTTGCATCGGGGTGCGCGTCGACGCGCTCGTCGGTGGGCCCTCGACGCCGAAGTCGAGCTCTTATCGCCAGGTCGCGGATCGGGACTCGCTATCAATGCGAGCGTCGGCGGCCTTCGAATCGCGCTCGACCGCGGCTTGCCGATCGACGAAGCCTGTACGCTTCGCGTCCGGACGGCCCCCGAGCACGAAACAGTCGAGCACGCGCGCGTGGTTTGGTCCCAGGCCCGGCCGGACGGATACGTCCTGGGTCTCGCCTTCATCGAGTCTCCATCGGCTTGAAACCACTGGCTTTTAAGGGGCTGCATGGATGCCGGCTTGGCCGGTTGCGGTATCGCTGATTCAGGGTTAGCTTGCCGCTGTCATCTGAGCGTACCCATCGGGACGCTACGGAGGTTCAAATGCGGCGACGTATGTTTCTCGGAAAGATCCACCGGGCTACGATCACACACGCGGACTTGGACTACGAAGGTAGCGTCACGATCGACGCAAACCTGCTCGATGCTGCTGGCATCCTCGAGCATGAAGAGGTCCAGATTTGGAACGTGACCCAGGGCACACGCCTTGCGACGTATGCGCTTCGAGGCCCACGCGATTCCGGCGTCGTCTGTGTCAACGGTGCGGCCGCGCATCACATGAGCCCAGGCGACCTGGCGATCATCGCAAGCTTCGGCGAGATGACCGACAAAGAGGCACGCGTGCACGAGCCCAAAGTAGTGCTCGTCGACGACAAAAACCGCATCGTGGATACCGGTCCAGAGCGCCCTGGGCCGCAAATGCCGCGAAGGGTGGACGAGCTCGTTCATTAACGCAATCCTTCCGGCGTTGCCGGGGTGGCGGAATGGCAGACGCAGGCGACTTAAAATCGCCCGTGAGAATTCACGTGCGGGTTCGAGTCCCGCTCCCGGCACTACCTAACAGGCCTGCAAGTGCGGCTTAGGCGTTCCAGGTGTTCGAGTTGGTTGCACGGGACTCGCACCCGTCGGGTGTACTCGCCCCGCGTTGCGTGGCTGCGTACTG
>JAOTYL010000018.1 GCA_029861865.1 Myxococcales bacterium
GCACTCGCTCCGCGTTGACACTCATCGCAGGCTCCGGTGTCGCAACAACGGCCCGTAGACACTCGAGCTCGTGGGCCCGAACCTCTCCGCCCACGCCTCGTTGGAAAAAGGACCTGCCTTGCCCCAGGCAAAACGCGCGTACCGATCCCAAGTCTGGTCTCGCTGCTTCTTCCTGGCTTTGTCGAGCGCCTCCGAAGCTTTGTCGCGGACCACGTAATCGGCGAACACCCAGGATGGCTGACCCAGGAGCGGCACCGGGCTGGTCTGCGAGGCCTCGTATAGTTTCACCAGGCCTTCGAGAAGCTTTCGTGCGTCGTCGACCGGCGCAAGGTACACGACGTCTGCTCGGCGATCCTTCGCACGCAAGACGAGCTCGGTGGTTTTTGGAAGATCGAAATCATCTGAAGCCTGCATCAGAAGATGCTCGATCCAGGTCGTCAGCTCGGTTTTGGTTTTCGTTCTGTTGAATCGATGCTTCACCCGTCGTTCGGGGTAAAGACCATCGAGACGTCCCTCCAAAGTGATGCCACCTAGATCGACCATGACAGCTCGCGTCCGTTCTTCACGGGGCCGGGCGCTCGCTTCACGCCGCTCTAGGATCGCTTCGATCTCGCCAGCCAGCTCGTTTCGGCTGATTTCACCCCAGCTGCCTTCGGGAAATTCCGGCGCGGCTCGCAGAAATCCTTGGAGCTCTTCACCGATCAGCGAGCGTTCGATGGCGTCGTTCCCCAAGCGAAAGGCGTCGAAGCTCCCGAGCTCGGTCAGCGCTCTCGTAGGCTCGTACAAGGTCGAGTCGTCGAATCGGGTTCCGAGTGTGCTCAGGATGAACTCGCGTGTCGGGTGCCAGATCCAGTTCGCGAGCTCTGCGATCGAAACGCGGCTCTTGCGCGTCTTCAGCTCCGCGCGTAGCTCTACCGGTCGTGGCTCGCCTGGGGTTTGTGCCATGGCCTGAGCGATCCGAAGGTGGCGCTCCGAGAAGCTCGAAAGGGCGTTTCCTACGGTGAAATAGGCTTTGTCGAACGCATGGAGCGGATGCTCGATGGTAGCGAGGACCGATTCCGAGCCATCGCGATGGTAGTACCGGTTCAACGTATCCTCGAGATCGCACACGACCGTGGAGGGGGTTGCGGCGCTTCGGCTACTCGTCACGGGGGCGCTGTAGGTAACTACGAGCCGATCGCGTGCGCACAGGATGGCCTGCAGAAACGAGTGCCGGTCGTCATGGCGCTTGCTGCGATCGCCTAGCCGCGGCTTGTCTCGGGTGAGGTCGAAGCTTGGCCTGTCGTCTGCACGCGGGAAAGACTCTCCGCTCATGCCGATCAGACAAACCATGCGGAACGGAATCGAACGGAGGGGAACTAACTCGCTCAAGGTCACCCCGCGTCGTAGAAACCCTGCGGCGGGTGTCCCCCTTAGCACGGTCCCCGCCAGCTCGCGGCGAATCGTGCGAAGCGGGATGGCACCGCTGTACCCGCTGTCTTCAGCCAGCTCACGGAGCGATTCGAGCGAGGAACGAAGCACGCGCACGGCTCCGCTGTCATCGTCTTCCTCAGCAAAGAGCAAGCTCGACAACTGACCAAGGAGACGTACCCAAACGGACACGTGCAAGGGCCTCCGCGTTCGCTCGCGGAAGTCGAACAACACGCTACACAGACGCGACAACCGAGCCAGCAACTCGGCATCTTCCAGGCTCAGCTCCCCGCGCGGAAGAAGCCCATCGAAGACTTCGATCGTGCCTGGCATCAATGCGAAGCCCAAGAAAAGCCTACCAAAACCGGCGCGCCACGTGTGCAGCGATTCCGGGGGAAAACCGAGCTCCTCGCGATGGTTGGCGTCGATGCCCCATCGAATTCCCGCGGCTTCAAGCAAATCGGTGAGTCGGGCGCGCTCGTTCGATGAAAAGCAAAAATCCTCTCGCCACGATTGCGCGTCCATCAAGCGCACGACGTCGAGAACCGAGAACCGCGATTCGAGCACTTCGAGCACCGAGAGAAAGTCATCGTAGAAGCCGGTGTCGTCGCGGCTTCTTCGGTCGTGTACTTCGTAGGGAATGCGTGTGACGTCTGTCTGCCCAAACACTGCGCGGAATGCTGGGGCGTATGCTTCTAGATCTCCTGCCATCACGACGATGTCTTCCGGTCGCAGCGAAGTGTCGTCTTCGAGGGCTGCGCGGATGACGTCGTGCAGAACGAGCACTTCGCGCATCGGGCTCGTGCACGCATGAATCGAGATCGAATCGTCGGCTGCGGCGATCGAAGTCCTCTCAGGGCTGTCGGGTGGACTCCGAAACTCGAGAATGTCCGCCTGGAGAGAGCCGAGCAGAGTCGCACGGCTCGGCACCGTGAACCGGTCTTCGTCCCGCCGGACGCTCGAATCGGCATCGAGCAACAATTCTTGGAAGTCGCGGGCGAGGTTTCCGAGCGACATCAGCAAAGGGTGCCCGTCTTGCGTCAAAGGGTCGATGGCGAGTGAGAGTTGGCCGGCTTTGTCGATGTTCGAGAAGTACTCGGTGGTCGGCGTTAGAAGGTAGAGGTGAGTAGCAATCGATCGCGATAGCGCTGCGAAAAAATCGAGAAAAAGTGGAGGCAGAGTTTCGAGTGAGAATAGGTGCAGCCGCTCGAACCGAATCTCGAGCGTCTTGTCGCCGCTCCGAAGCGTTGCGCACGCGCGCCCGATTCGGGATGCGAGATCGTGCGGGCCCAATCGGACCGCAATTCGACGCCAGAGCTCCGCCTGCCAATGGGACTCCGAGCCTGCGACCCAACCACGGAGCAACTCCGGGCGGTAGACCACATATCGATCGAACATGACCGAGAGACTCGATGACAGTCGGAGCACGCGGTCCGGCTCAGGTGCTTCGTCGAGATACCCCCGGAGTGCCAACGGAGTCCCCTCGTGGAGCAGCTCCGCGATCGTCCATTTCAACCGGGCCGGATCGTATGCCTTCGATCGCGCTGAAGGACCCAAGTCCAGATCATCAAGGACTTGTTCGATCGCGGAACGAGGAAACGGAAAAGATGGATTGCTCCACACCCCGAGTCGGCTCGCCAAAGCGAGGGTGAGCCAACGTTCCATGCCCCGGCTCTGCACGACGATCGCTTCGGAATCGAAGGCGCCTAGGGGTGCGTCTCTGACCAAGGACGCAAGTGCGTCCGCTAGCTCTTCGGTGCGATTGCTACGAATGAGCTCCATTCGTCCAAGCCTCAAGATAGGCGGTTGCGATAGTCCTCATAGCCGAATTGCCGCTGTACGCGATACGAGTTGTCTCGTGGATCGAACAATGCGATCGAAGGCAGCCTCACCCCGTTGAAGGTGGTGGTTTTCACCATGGTGTAGTGCGCCATATCTTCGAAGATCAATCGGTCGCCTATTTCGAGCGGCGAGTCGAAGGAATACTCGCCAATGACGTCACCGGCGAGGCAAGTCAGCCCACCCAAGCGGTACGTATGGGCAAGCGCTCCCGGCTTCCGTGCGCCTCGAACCTCTGCACGATACGGCATCTCGAGCACGTCTGGCATGTGCGCCGTCGCGGAGGTGTCGAGGATCGCGATTGCTCCGTCGTTGTGAACTATGTCGAGCACGGAGGCGACCAACACGCCGGTGTCCATCGCGACCGCCTCTCCAGGCTCGAGAAACACCTCGACTCCATGGCTCCTTTGGAACGATTTCACCAAATCGACCAAGAGGCCGACGTCATAGCTGGGTTTGGTGATGTGGTGCCCACCACCGAAGTTGACCCAGCTCATGTCGTCGAGCCACGGAGAGAAGTTGTCTTCGATGACCGCGAGTGTACGTCCCAGTGCGTCGGCGCCAAGCTCACATAGAGTGTGAAAGTGGAACCCCTCGATGCCGGAGAGGTTTGCTCTCAGGAGCTCGCTCTTGGTGGTGCCGAGTCGAGAGCCGGGAGCGCAGGGATCATAGAGAGGCACCTCGACTTCGGAGTGCTCCGGGTTGATGCGCAACCCGAAGCTGGTCTTGGACCTCTCGGCCAAGACGACATGTCGAAAGCGCTCCAACTGGGACGGCGAGTTGAAGATGACGTGATCCGAGTCTCGAATCACTTCTCGAAGAGAGTCTTCGTCGAACGCAGGGCAGTAGGTATGGACCTGTTTTCCGAGCTCTTCTCGACCCAAACGCGCTTCATCGGCGCCGCTGGCGGAAACCCCGCTGAGATATTTCCCCACGAGAGGAAACATCGACCATGCTGCAAAGCCTTTGAGCGCAAGCAAGATTGCGCACCCAGCCGCCTCCTGCACGTGGGCCAGCAGCTCGAGGTTCTTTTCGAGCGCAGCAACGTCGATGACGAACGCTGGTGTTTTCACTCGACTGAGGTCGAGCTGATCACAAGCAAGCACTAGACCTCCATGACGTGCCAAGGAAGCCCTCGCACCGCCAGCTCCGAAAGGAAGGGATGTGGATCGAGCTCCTCGACGTTGAACACGCCCTTACCGCGCCATGCCCCGGTGAGCATCATCTTGGCGCCGACCATGGCTGGTACGCCGGTGGTGTAGGACACCGCCTGCGCCCGGACCTCCTTCCACGACTCTTCATGGTCGCACACGTTATAGATGAACACTTTGCGTGTCTCGCCGCCTTTTCGTCCGTCGATGAGACAGCCGATGCTGGTCTTGCCTTTGTAGTTTTCGCCCAGCGTCGAGGGGTCGGGGAGCAGAGTTTTCAGGAATTGAATCGGGACTATTTCACGGCCCTCGAACGTTACCGGCTCGATCGATGTCATTCCAACGTTCTGAAGCACCCTAAGGTGTGTGATGTATTCGTCGCCGAACGTCATCCAGAACCGAATGCGCTTGAGACCCTTGATGTGCTTGACCAAGGACTCGAGCTCTTCGTGATAGAGAAGATACGCCTTGCGCTCTCCGACCTCGGGGAAATCGAACATCCGTGACTGCGACATGGGGTCGACCTCGATCCACTTGCCGTCTTCCCAGTATTTCCCCCGTTGGGTGATCTCTCGGATGTTGATCTCGGGGTTGAAATTCGTGGCGAACGGGTGGCCATGATCACCCCCGTTGCAGTCGAGGATGTCGATGGTGTCGATCTCGTCGAATAGCTCTCGCTGAGCATATGCGCAGAAAATGTTGGTCACGCCGGGATCGAAGCCCGACCCGAGCAGAGCCATGATCCCTTTACGCTCGAAACGGTCCTGATACGCCCACTGCCACTTGTACTCGAACTTGGCTTCGTCGGGCGGCTCGTAGTTGGCGGTGTCGAGATAGTCGACTCCGGTTTCGAGACAGGCATCCATAATCGGCAGGTCTTGGTACGGGAGAGCCACGTTGATCACGAGAGCCGGCTCCACCTGCTTGATCAGCGCGACGGTGTGGGCGACATCGTCCGCGTCGACTTGCGCGATCTCGATCTCGCGTCCGCGGAGCTCCCGGACCTGCTGCTGAATCTTCTCGCATCGCGCGAGCGTCCGACTCGCGAGGACGATCTTCGAAAACGTGCTCGGGTCGTCGGCGCATTTATGTGTGACGACCCCGCCGACGCCTCCCGCCCCGATGATCAAGACCTTCCCCATCGAACCCTCCGCGGCGCGGTATACGATGTTCGTGAGGCCCACGCGAGGCGTGACTTTTTAGTCGCGTTTCAGCGGCTCAACTCGCGTGACAATCATCTGGGCATGTGTTTACCTCGGCTTCGTCAACCAAGAAGGGCAGCGCCGGTCTGATGCGAAGAGCGATTGTGGGGCTAGACGTCGGCTCGACCACCGTAAAGGCGGTCGTCGTTGACCCCGAGACGAAAGAGATCCTCTGGGACGACTACCAGCGGCACCACACGAAGCAGGCAGAGTGCGTCCTCGACTTCATGGAGCGCATCGGCGACGTGTTGAAAGGGCGGGGGTGCAACGACATTCGCGTATTCATCACCGGATCGGGGGCGGCGCCTTTGGAAGCGCCGCTCGGCGCGAAATTCGTGCAAGAGGTCAACTCGGTGACCTTGGCGGTCGAAACGCTCCATCCTGATGCTGGGTCGGTCGTCGAGCTGGGCGGTCAGGACGCGAAGATCATCATCTTCAAAGAGAATCTGCAAACCGGTGACAAAGCTGCGATCGCATCGATGAACGACAAGTGCGCCTCGGGGACTGGTGCCACCATCGACAAATGCATGATCAAGGTGGGCATGCCGTCCGAGGAGACGCTCGGCCTGCACTTCAACGACGAGAGCCTTCACCACGTCGCCGCCAAGTGCGGCGTGTTTGCCGAAACCGATATCGTCAATCTGGTCAAGACGGGCATCCCGTCCGACGAGATCATGTGCTCGCTCGCCGACGCGATCGTCATGCAAAATCTTTCGGTGCTCACGCGTGGCAATACGCTTCGGCACAAGGTGCTGCTGCTTGGCGGTCCGAACACGTTTCTTCCGTTTCTTCAAGAGTGCTGGCGAAAACGCATCCCGGAGACGTGGGACGAGCGCGGGTACGACTACCCGAAGAATGTCCCGATCGAAGAGCTCATTCCCGTGCCGGACAATGCCGCGTTGTACGCTGCATACGGCGCGGTCATGTACGGGATGCACGAGCCGCCAGAAGTCGGTGCGTACAACGGCCTCGACGGACTCGAGCGATACATCAACGAAGGCCGCAAGGAGCGCCTCGGCGAAAGTGCGGGTCCCCCGCTTTCGAGTGGCGAAGCCGAGCTGACGCAGTTCCTCGACACGTACAGGATCCCGAAGTTCGTTGAGCCAGACCTGCCCGCGGGGGGCACCGTGAGAGCCGTCATCGGCCTCGATGGTGGCAGCACCTCATCCAAGGCCGTGCTTTTGGGTGAAGATGGCGAAGTCTTGATGAAGTCTTACGCCCTTTCCAAGGGCAATCCCATCCAGGACGCCAAAGAGCTCCTCGACGACCTGCGCACCCGCGTTCATGCCCGGGGAGCAGAGCTCGACATCATGGGCTTTGGAGCGACGGGCTACGCGGCCGATGTGCTCGAAGAGTGCGTATGTGCGGACGTCAACGTCGTCGAAACGGTCGCCCACATGATGAGTGCGACACATTACTTTGGTGACATCGACGTCATCTGCGACATCGGTGGCCAAGACATCAAAGTCCTATTCATGGAAAACGGGGACATCAAGACCTTCAAGCTGTCGAACCAGTGCTCGGCAGGCAACGGGATGTTGCTCCAGGCGATGGCCGACCAGTTTGGCCTTCCCGTTCAGGAGTACGCCGAGAACGCCTTCCAAGCGGAGCTCGCGCCGAAATTCAGTTACGGCTGTGCGGTCTTTCTCGACACCGATCGCGTGAACTTTCAAAAGGAGGGGTTCGGCAAAGAAGAGCTCCTGGCGGGACTCGCGCAAGTGCTTCCGAAGAACGTTTGGCAGTACGTCGTCGGGGTGCCGCGCATGGCGGCGCTCGGGCGCAAGTTCGTGCTCCAGGGCGGTACGCAATACAACTTGGCGGCCGTCAAAGCTCAGGTCGACTACATCAACGAACGCGTGCCCAACGCGGAGGTTTTCGTCCATCCACACAGTGGCGAGGCGGGCGCGATCGGAGCGGCGATGGAGACATTGCGCGTCGTGAAGCGACGGGGGCACTCCACTTTCATCGGTCTGGATGCCGCGATCGACCTCAAATACGAGACGAAGAACGACGAGACCACGACCTGCCATTTCTGCGCCAACGAATGCTCACGCACCTTCATCGATGCGTTCCGCCCGGACGGGTCGACCAGTCGCTACATAAGCGGCTTCTCCTGTGAGAAGGGCATGGTCGAATCGAAAGATGCGATGGAAAACCTCGTCAAAGAGCGTCGAAAGATCATGAAAGAGTTTCCGAACCTCGTGACCTATGAGGGGCTCAAGGCGTTCAAGCGAATTTCCGGCGTCCAATCCCTGCCCGAAGCCGGAACGGAGATCGAGGACGTCAAGGTCGATCGCAAGTTTTTCGGATCGATCGAACGAACGAAATACCGGCGCAGCTTCCGGCGGTCATCCAAGGCGGCTGCAGAGAAGCGGGCGAGTTGGCGTGTCGGCATTCCGCGCGTCTTGAATATGTACTCGACCGCGCCCTTCTTCCGAACGTACCTCGAGGTGCTGGGCGTCCGGCCGAAGAACATCGTGTTCAGCGACCCGAGCTCTGAGGAGATGTTTGCCGAAGGCGGCAAGTACGGCTCGGTCGACCCTTGCTATCCGTCGAAGGTTGCGCAGGCGCACTTCCACCAGCTGTTCTTCCACAAGCACGTCAAGACTCCGCTCGACGCGATCTTCTTCCCGATCTTGACCCACGTTCCCTCGTTCGTCACCGACGCCGTCGACTACGCGAGCTGCCCGATAGTGGCCGGCACGCCCGATGTCATGAAGGCTGCCTTCACCAAAGAGCAAGACTATTTCGAGACCCGAGGGATCACCTACATGGCGCCGGCCTTCAGCTTTGCTGAACCGACCCTTTTGCAACGCAGCATGTTCGAGGCTTTCCGCGATGTGCTCGAAGTCACTGAAGACGAGAGCGACTTCGCGGTCACCGAGGGGCTTGCGGCGCTCGAGCGGTTCGACGAGGACGTGCAAGCCAAGGGTAAGGCCATCCTCGATCAGGTCGAATACGACAACAAGATCGCAATCCTGGTCGTCGGCCGCTCGTACCACCTCGACCCTGGCCTGCACCACAACATCCCCGACGAGTTTCAAGTACTCGGGTACCCAATCCTCAGTATTCGTTCGATCCCGAAAGATCGGGAATGGCTCGGTCGGTTCTACGAAGATGGTGAAGACGCACTCAGTATCAACGACGTCTGGCCCGAAAACTACTCCACTGCCTCGGCCCAAAAGGTCTGGGCCGTGAAGTTCGCCGCGCGGAATCCCAACGTTGCCATCCTCGACCTGAGCAGCTTCAAGTGCGGGCATGACGCTCCGACGTACGGAATCATCGACAGCATCGTCTCGAGCAGTGGCGTGCTGGCGGCTTCCCTTCACGACATCGACGCCAACAAACCTGGCGGCTCGATCAAGATCCGCGTCAAGACATATGCTCATTCGCTCCGGCTCCGTGAAGAGCACCTCGAAGACGTCGCGGCACGTAAGGCCGAGCTCGAGCGCCGCATCGACGAGAAGCGTCTGGAGCTTCTCCGCATGAAGCAGGCGCAGTTGTCGGAGCACCGTCGCGCGGACCTGCAGCTCGAGCGGCAGATCAAGGAGCTCTCGCAGAAGGTCGTGAATTATCGCATCGAGGCTGCGAAGTCCGCAGAGGGCAAGGTCGTAGCAGAGATGTCGGAGAGTTTGATTCGTCTCGGCAAGAAAACCAAGGACGGCAACATCGTCCGAGTCTGAGGGGCTGAACCATGGCTGATGGATTCGAAATCGACATTGAGAAAGAGCTAGCGGAGTTCGAGGCGAAAGAACGCGCAAAGCTTGGGCTCGAGGACAATCGCGAGCAGTGGACCGACTCCATGATCGATCCGTTTTTCTCGGCGGCCGAGCGTCCACGTACGACGATCCTCAACGGAGGGCTCACCATGGCCCACGACGAGTTTGTCGCTTCGGCCTTGAAGGGGATCGGCTACAACACACGTGTCATGGAGTGCGCCGATACCGACGCGCTTCGGTACGGCAAGGAGTTCGGCAACAAGGCCCAGTGCAACCCGACGTACTTCACCGTGGGCAACCTCGTGAAGGAGCTCTGCCGATTACGAGACGAAGAAGGGATGACCCCTCAGGAGATCATCGACAGCTACGTGTTCCTGACCGCCGGCGCCTGCGGCCCCTGCCGGTTCGGCATGTATGTCACCGAGTACCGGAAGGCCCTTCGTGATGCTGGGTTCGATGGATTCCGAGTGCTTCTCTTCCAGCAACAGTCCGGCTTCAAGCAGGCAACTGGCGAGGAGATCGGCTTGGTGCTGAACCCCCAGTTCTTCATGGCGCTGGCCCGTGGGCTCTTCGCCGGCGACGTGCTGAACGTTCTCAGCTATCGCATCCGGCCCTACGAAGTCGAAGAAGGAGCGACCGATCGAGCGATCGCCGCCGTGAAAGAAGAAGTCTGCGACGCGCTCGAGAACGACGGAAGCGTATTGAAGGCGCTTTGGCGCGGCCGTCGCCATCTGGCGGCAGTCGAGGTCGATCGCCTTCGCGCCAAACCCAAGGTGGCGATCATCGGCGAGTTCTGGGCGATGACGACCGAGGGCGATGGCAACTATCACCTTCAGCGCTTCATTGAGTCGGAAGGTGGCGAAAACGACATCCAAACTCTCGTCAACTGGCTCCTCTACACGCTCTGGGAGATGCGGCACGACACCGAGCTCCGCATGACACTACGCGCTGAAGACAAGTCGTATTACGGGCTCGAGGGGTCGGACGTTGGCTACAAGATGGCCGGCGTTTGGCTTGGTGAGCTCGCTCTTCGAGCTACGTTCGCAACGTTTTGCGGTGTTGCCGGGCTCCGAGGACACAAGCTCCCCGACATGGACGAGATCGCCAAGGTCGGTCACAGCTTCTACAACAACGAGCTACGGGGCGGTGAGGGTCACATGGAGGTGGCCAAGCTGGTGCTCAACGTGGCCAAGCAAAAAGCGAACATGACCCTGAGCGTAAAGCCGTTTGGCTGCATGCCGAGCTCTGGCGTCTCCGACGGCATTCAAACGGTGATCACCGAGCTTCACCCGGACGCGATCTATTGTCCTGTCGAAACCAGTGGTGACGGTGCGGTCAACTTCTACTCCCGTGTGCAGATGTACATGTTCAAAGCGCGTGAGCGGGCTCGCAAGGAGCACCAAGAAGCGCTCGACCAACACGGCATCACCGAGGAGCAAGCCCGCGAGTTCTTGCGCGGCTCCCGGTACGGCAGGTCACTCTACAAGGCGCCGCACATCAAGGCCGGTACGAGTGCCGACCTCATTCACCAAATCGGGCCGCTAGTTGGTAAGGGCCTCGTCGGTCGTGCAAAGGTGCACGCCGGTCGTACCGTCGCCCGGACCAGGGCCTTCTTCACGAAGGACCTCGCTGCCGCGAAAGCTACATTTGACAAGATGGCGCCCTACCTGCCCTCCCTCGGTCGCCTCGTTTACACCGAGCTCAAAGAAAAAGTTCCCGCGCCCAAAGAGGCATGGAGACACCTCATGAAGCACGCAGTTCCGAAGGCGGAGGACGTGCCGGACATCCCGACGAGCTTCGAGTACATCGAGGCACCGACCCCGCGGAGCGAGCCCAACCCGGAAGCCCGCCTCCAAGTCGTCAACTGACGAAAAAGGGGACAGTCCCCCTTTTACCCTTTTTAGGTGCCGGGCAATCGGGCGTAGGGTGGGAGCTCGCCTGTGAGGCTCTTGAGGAAGGTGACGATGCTGTTGATCTCCGCCTCGGTGAGGTCTCGGCCGAGCTGGTACTTACCCATGACTCGCACGGTTTCCTCGAGCGTTGCGCGGGAGCCGTCGTGGAGATACGGCGGGGTGAGCTCGACGTTGCGAAGGGTGGGGACTTTGAAGAAGTGCTTTTCCGCGGGGTTCTTGCTGACGTTGAAGCGTCCCAGATCGGCCTCGGTAACCTCGGTGCCACGGTCTTTGAAGTAGTCGTTCACCAGGCCCATCTTCTGGAACATGCCGCCGCCGATCAGCACACCGTTGTGGCAGGTGGGACAGCCGACCGCTTTGAAGGTCTCGTAGCCTTTCTTTTCGGCGTCGGTGATCGCGTTCTGGTCGCCCATCAGATACTTGTCGAACCGTGACGGGGTAATGAGCGCCTCTTCGTAGACAGCGATGGCGTCGGTGATGTTGTTCTTGGTGATGCCGTCCTCGTAGAGGGCTTTGAACTCGGCCACGTATTTGGCATTGCCCTCGAGCCGTTTAACCACCCCTTCCCAGGTCGCCCCCATTTCGATGGGATTGGCGACGGGGCCTTCGGCCTGTTCTCTAAGGTCCCTGGCGCGACCGTCCCAGAACTGCACGAAGTTGAGGCTCGAGTTGAGCACCGTCGGCGAGTTGATCGGACCGAGCTGTCCCCGAATACCCTTCGAGGTCTTGCGGGGCTCCGCCCCACCGTGGTCGAGCGTGTGGCAGGTGGAGCATGCGAGCGTTCCATCGCCCGATAAGATCGTGTCGTGGAACAGCTTCCTCCCGAGGGCGACCTTCTCCATATTGAGCTCACCGAGCTCGGGGAGTGGCTTGAGCGGCTCTTCTGCGACGACTGCGACCTTCTCCTCGACGACGGCTGCCCCTTCGGCGGGCGCTGCTTCCTTTTCCTTGCTCGTGCAACCCATCGTGCCGGCTAAAGCGATTGCGGCGAGCACTACAAAACCCCATTTCAGTTGCGACATGGCGCAAAGCTAGCACGAAGCCCGAGGAACGCAGGACGAATCGAGTCGCTCAGTCGTCGTCGTGGAGGGCCCGGTAACCGCCCCGATAGTAGAGAAGGGGCTTCGCGTTGGTAGTATGAACGGCCTCGACCTGACCGACGTAGATCGTGTGACTTCCCTCTTGATGGGCGCTCGTGACCTTGCACTCGAGGCAGGCCAAGGCCTCGTCGATCAGCGGCGCGCCCGTCTCCCCCACGGACCAACTCACGGATTGGAGTCGGGTGTCCTCGTGCTCTGGGGACGCGAACACATCGGAAATGTCGGCCTGGTGTGACGCCAGGATATTGACCGTGAAGAGACCGCCTTGCTCGATGACCCCGTGAGTCGTCGAAGCCTGGTTCGCGCACACCAGAACGAGCGGCGGATCCGCGGAGACGCTCGAGAACGCGGAGACCGTCATTCCGTGGATCTTTTCGCCGGCCCGCGTCGTGACGACTGTCACCCCACTGGCCCAGTTTCGCAGTACATCCCTGAATCGTTCCTGGTCGATCGGCATGCTATTTCCGGGAAGCTAAGCTGGCTTTGAAATGCTTACGAATGAAGTGACTCACCGACTCGGTGAACACGTCGTTCTTGTCGCCGGCGACCATGTGCGAAGCGCCCTCGAGGTCGACGTACTCGGCATGGGGGACCAGATCCAAAAACTGGCGAGCCTGCGCTTCGGTGACTACGTCACTCATGCGGCCACGGACGAGGAGGGTCGGTATGGTAAGGCGCTGCGAAGCTTTGGAGCGCTCCTTCATGACCCGCTCGCCGTCTTCCTCGGTGTACCCATCCGGGTCCCATGCCTTGAGCATCTTGGGATCCCAGTGCCAGCGATAGCGACCATCTTCCGAGAGTCGAAGGTTCTTGTTCAGCCCGCTCAAATCTTTCGGCCGTTGGCGATGTGGCAGATAGCTGGCGACGGCATCGGCAGCTGCCTCCAAGCTTTCGAAGCCATCCGAGCTTCCCTTCATGAAGTCGAAAATACGAAGAACCCCACGCTTCTCCATCCGGGGCGTTACATCGACCAACACGAGGCCCTTAGCAATGGAGCGATCCGACTGAGTTTCAGCCATGAGCGCGGTGATCCCCCCGATCGACGCCCCGACCAGGACCGGCGGTGCACCCACCTCCTCGATGACCCCGAGCAAGTCGGAGACAAACGCGTCGATGCTGTAGTTGCCGTTAGGGTCCCAGCTGCTGTCGCCGTGTCCCCGATGGTCCATCGAGATCGCGTAGAATCCCAGGGCCCCGAGCTCCTCGGCTGTGCTCCCCCATGCATGCCGGGTCTGCCCGCCACCGTGAAGGAAAATCACCGGTTGCGCGTCGGGGTTTCCGAACGCATCGGCCGCGATGGTGATGCCGCTTGGCAGCTCGAAACGGAGCGGCGCTGCGGGCGAAGCAGAAGAAGGGCTGGGCGCCGCCATACCAGAATCGGTTTAGGCAAAAATAGAACGTGTTTCAAGTCGACTTTCGGCTGTCCGTCCTGCGAAATTGGGCTAGTTACTGGGCCCTATGCCCCAGCAGGCGTTTCTGAAGGGGATCGGGGCTTATTGGAGCGCCCTAGGTCAACCCGGTACCCCACCCGAGTTCGGTGAGTCGCGAATCGATGCGTTCGTCGACCTGCTGCATTTGACGTCGTCCGCCGAGCACGGCTTCCGTCTCGTCGAAGGGCTCGACGCACCGTACGCCGGCATCGCCGTCGGTGATCAAAGCCGCCCGTGGCGACTGCACTGGGCGATCCAGGTCGGTGAGCTCGAGCCTTTCGGGACGCCGGGTCTGGGTGATGTCATCTTCCTCGCCGATACGATCGCGGATCCGGAAGGGCGACACCGCGTCTACACGGTCAAGGATGGCCTCCGCGGCGACCTCGAGTTTTCTGACCTTGCCGGTGTGCTCAACTGGATGGCCGCTCAGGTCCGGCACGCCCGGGGCGAGTACGACGATGCGCAGTTACAAGAGATTCAGAGCAAGGCATCCGCGCTGCTCGACGACGCCTGGGAAGAAGGCCCAACATCCGGCTTGTACATTCTCGAAGAGCTGATCCACACCCCGCTTTTCGATGCGTGGGGAGCCATCTCCCGCGGGCAGTGGCCAGTCGTCGACCCTACCGATGATCCCGCACCGATCGATCGAGAAGACGGTTGGCAGCGGCGATTGTCGTTGTGGCTCACGCGGCGCTTCGTCGAAACGCGGCGCCTCGAATTGCCTGCAGACATCGCGGTTTCCGACATGGATGCGGTTCATCGAAATCTGGTTGAGCACTTGATCGACTTCGAGCAAGGACTCCATAGCGGCGAAGTTCCCGCGATCATCGAGCTTGCGGCCAATGGTGCCGACGAGAAGCTCGCTGCTCTTGCGCAGGATTGGATCGAACGCCACGACGCATGGCGCACCGCCGCGAACGTCCCGTCTCCCGAAGACGACGACTTCGAAGTCGAGCCGCCACCGTTTCAACACACCCCCTTCACGCGAAAGCTGATGCATGCGCTTTCCATTTCTCTGGACAACATGGTTAAAGACGGGGAAATCGAGCTCCATCCCGATCGCAAAGACGCACTGCTGATAGAGCTCGTCACGGCGGGCTCTGACGCCCGTTCGGTGAAACACATGCTCAAGAAGCTGACCGCGACGCTGGTCGATTCGGAGCACGTCGAGGAGATCTACCCGAGCGACGACAAGATTCAGGACCGGCTCAAAGAAGACTTGGGCGGATGATCCAGGGCGCCGGGACGCAGCTCTGGGCCGATGTTCGGTGGCGTGATCAGTGGCGCATCCAGTCACATTCGGAGCAGGCGGTCAGCCGACTCCTCGACCCGAGCGGAGCTGTCAGGCTACGAGGATCTTTGATCGAGTGCGAACGAGCGCTCGAGCGGCTCTGCCCCGCCGCCCAGGAGCTTGAGCACTTGGTCGTTCTGGTTCACGGACTCGGACGCACCCGATACTCGATGCGGCGTATTGACCGAGCGCTTACGGATGCCGGCGTGACCACGGCGCGGTTGGACTATCCGAGCACTCGCCGAACGATCCAAGAGCATGCGCAGGCCATGGCTACCCTGCTCGATCACGCCCCGACACCGACCAAGCTTTCGCTCGTCACACACAGTCTCGGCGGTTTGATCGTGCGAGAGCTCCTCGGAAGCCACGCATCTTGGCGGCCCTCCGTTCACAGGATCTTGATGTTGGCGCCGCCAAACCAGGGAGCCGCCCTCGCGCGCTCGCTAGATACAAGGGCACTGCGCGCGGTCATGGGGCCGTCGTTCAGACAGCTCGTCGAGGGGATCGCCACCAGCTTGCCCGTGCCCAATGAGCCGACCTCGATCTTCGCGGGGCAAATAGGCAACACCCAAACCGATGGGCTCGTCGCCATCGAGGAGACCAAGCTCGAGGGAATGGCCGAGCACCACGTTGTCCCGTCTATTCACACCTTTGTCATGAATCACCCGGCCGTGATCGCTCGCGCGGTTTCGCTCCTAGGGGCCACCCCAGATCGCGGCTGAAGCACGGAGAAGGCTCGCGCTCTCCTGGTGGGTTGCACCTTCTCGATCTCGGTCGAGCAAAAACGGCCCATCGAGGTCGACGTATTCGGCATGCGGAGCGAGCAGAAGCGCCGGCGCCACCGCAAGCGAGGTGCTGACCATGCACCCAACCATCGTCCCGAGACCACGCGATTGCGCCTCGCGCAGGGTTGCAAACGCCTCGGTGAGGCCTCCCGTCTTGTCGAGCTTGATGTTGATGATGTCGTATCGCCCCTCGACCTTGGAAAAGGAGCGCCGGTCGTGGAAGGTCTCGTCTGCGCAGAGCTGAACGACACCGCGCATCGCCGACAGGGCCTCGTCCTTTCCTGCGGGAAGCGGCTGTTCCAGAGCAGCTACGCCCATCGCTGCGAGCTCGGGAAGCCATGTCGCGAGTTGTTTCTCGGTCCAAGATTCATTGGCATCGACTACCAGCGCGGACCGGGGTGCTGCCTCGTGTACCGCAACGATCCGTTCGAGGTCTGGGCCTCCGTCGACCTTGATCTTCAGCGTCGCGGCATGCGCGAGTTCGGCGGCCGCTTTGCCCATCGCATCTGTCGAGTCGACGCTTACGGTTCGCATCGTCTGAGCGACAGGGGGCTCCGTGGAGTTGCCGATCAGCTCCCATACCGCCCGGCCGGTGAGTTTCGCTTCGAGGTCCCAAAGCGCGCAGTCGACTGCGTTTCGGGCCGCACCGGGCGGTACGGTCGCATGGATTGCCTCGCGGGTGGGCGGTTGGGTGAGACCTTCGAAGACTGACTCGATCGATTTCTGCACCGACGGTGCGGACTCGCCGTAGCGTCCGTAGGGCACACATTCGCTCCGACCGATGTGGCCGTCGACCTCGACCTCGAGGACGACGACCTCTGCCTTGGTCCGCGCGCCGCGCGCGATTCGAAAGCCGCCCCTGATGGGCCACGACTCCGCTCGAACCAGCACCCGCACGGCCTGCTACTCGACGCCCGTGGCTTCCTTGATCGCTTTCGGACTGAGCGTCTTGCAGATGAAGGTGTGCACGTCCCACATATCGCGAGGGCGTTGCCCGGCCTCTTGCAGCAGCTCCATCGTCTTTTGTGCCGCCTTTACGAACTGCTCGTAGGTCGTCGCGTTTGGCGTAGTGTCGTATTTCGGATCGATGTCCAAGATCAGCGCCTGCTTCTTCAGGAACGTCGGCTTAACGAACAAATGATCTTCCGGATACACCAGCGCTTGAAGCAAAGTCGCCAGCGGCCACGTCGGCCCTCCCTCAACATCTAGCGCAGCCACGAACGAGTCGAACCGAATCGGATAGGGCCGGTCGCCATAAAGGAGCTCCCGGAGCGACTGGGCGAACCCGATGCGCGTTTCGGCCGGCATGTTCTTGAAGCGCGTCGCCTCGGCTTTTTGAACGGTGCTCTTGGTGCCAACCATGAACTCGTAGGCTAGCTGGTGGAGCTCGTCGATGAGGTCCCCGTCGATCAGCTTGTTGAGGTGCTTCCGGGTCAGCTGCTCTTCGGCGCGTTCGAGAGCGGCGTCCTTGAGCTTTTCGGCAGATTTCGTGCCCGCTTCGCCGCGTTCGGCTTTGATGTAGGACTCGTCCTCGAAACCGACAGGGTAGAGCTTCATGAAATAGGCGACCTGTTGCTCGAAGCTGATGTCCGGCTTCTTCGGGGGCGCCTTCGACTTCCGTCCCGACCCCGGCGCTGGAACCTGGTTTCGACGTGCAAGTCGGTCGATTCGCACTGCCTCATTCGGCTGAACTTCGCAGAGTTCCATCTTGTACCAGTAGTCCGGCCGGAAGCTCCGCTCTGCGCCGTCTTCGAACAGGAACGTGCGCTTGTCCGGGATCTCCACGAGCAACACGGAGCGCCCCCAGTCTTTTCGGGAAGAATGCTCGAATACACGCGGTGGAACGGAAGGGGTGGTCTCTGCCATCGGTTGGACTTCCTACAAAAATCGAGGAGCGGATGTAACACGGACCTGCCATGCTTGCATCTCTTCGGCCAGGAGGGTCGGTGACTCTGCCACCAAATGGCTGTTTTCGTTAGGGTTTAGCTCCGATGCTTCCATCGCTCCAAGTCCGCGAGAGTTGGTTGCTGATCATCGCGGCGATCTGGCTCTCGGGGCTCGGCTGCGAGCGCGCCGCCGAACCCGATTCCGTTTCAGTGATCCCGCATGATGCCGTGCTCGAGGGTGACCCAAAGCTTCCCGGCGTGGCACGCGTCGACGAAGACCTTCAGCGAAAGCTCAACGGAACGCTCGAGTCGCAGAAGGGCGACTACGTCCCTCGAACCCACCATCTCGAAAAGGACGGATCTCCCCGCTTCACCAACCGGCTCATTTTGGAGTCGAGCCCCTATCTGCTCCAGCACGCGCACAACCCGGTCAATTGGTATCCCTGGTCCGAAGAGGCCTTCGAGCGTGCCAAGCGCGAGAACAAGCCGGTGTTTCTTTCCATCGGATACTCGACCTGTCACTGGTGCCACGTGATGGAGCGAGAGTCGTTCGAAGACGAAGACATCGCCGCGTTCTTGAACCGGCACTTCATCGCGATCAAAGTCGACCGCGAAGAGCGGCCGGACATCGACAGCGTGTACATGACCGCGGTCCAGCTTCTCACCGGCCGCGGCGGCTGGCCGATGACGGTCATCATGACACCCGACAAGGATCCCTTTTTTGGCGGAACCTACTTTCCCCCACGCAAGGGAATACGAGGCAGCCGTGCCGGCCTGATCGACATCCTGACCGAAATGGTACGCCTTTACGAGCAGGAGCCGACCCGCGCGGTCCAACAAGCGCAAGAGCTCAGCCAGCGGGTGGCCCAAGTCACCACCACATTTCGCGGTGCGGGCGTGCCGAGCGACCGGTTGATCGCGGGAGCCGCCCAACGACTCGCCTCCGCATTTGATCCCGTCGACGGTGGTTTCGGTAGGGCACCGAAGTTTCCGCAGCCGGCCCGTCTCGCCATCTTGCTCCGTTACGCACGCCGGACGCAAGACCCGGGTGCTCTTCACATCGTCACCACCACGCTCGATAAGATGGCCGCCGGGGGGATGTACGATCATCTGGGCGGCGGATTCCATCGATATTCGACTGACGGTCAATGGTTGGTCCCACACTTCGAGAAGATGCTGTACGACAATGCGCAGCTTGCGTCGTTGTATGTCGATGCATGGCAGCTCACCGGCAATCCCGAGTACCGGCGTGTTGCTCGTGACATTCTCGACTACGTTGCCGCAGAGATGACGTCCCCTGACGGCGGCTTCTACTCAGCGACAGATGCAGATAGCCCCACGCCCAGTGGGCACGATGAGGAGGGGTGGTTTTTCACGTGGACCTCCGATGAGCTTGAGCAGCTCCTTGGAAAGGAGCGAGCCGCGATCGTCGGTGCAGTCTATGGCGTAACGCCCGGGGGGAATTTCGAGGGACGAAACATCCTTCATCGCAAGCAAACGAACCGCGAGGTGGCCTCGCGCCACGAGATCACTCCGAATCGCGTCGCCGAGGTCTTGCTCGAAGCCCGTCCCGTGCTGTACGAGGCGCGCGCCTCCCGACCGCCACCCATCCGAGACGAGAAGGTCATCGCAGCGTGGAATGGACTGATGATCTCGGCCTTTGCTCGCGGGGCATGGGCGTTCGATGAGCCCCGGTATGCGGCCCTCGGTGCGAACGCGGCTCGGTTCGTGTGGACCGAGATGCGCGATGGCGACGGCGCACTGTTGCGCACCTACAAGGGCGGGCAAAAATCATCGACAGCGTTCCTCGATGACTATGCATTCATGGTCGCGGCCTGCCTCGATCTCTACCAAGCCACGGGAGACGAAGCTTGGCTCGAGCACGCGCTCGAGCTACAAAAGACACAGGACGCTCGCTACGCCGATGACCAGGAGGGCGGCTACTTCATGACCGCCAATGAGAGTGAAGCGCTCTTGGTGCGGGAGAAGCCGGCAAACGACGGCGCAGTCCCCTCCGGCAACTCGGTCGCTGCCCTCAACCTTCTACGCCTATACGACTTCACCGACGAAGCCCAATGGCGAGAGCAGGCCGAGGCCCTTTTCACTGCACTGGCTGGTCGCGTCCAGCGCGCGCCGAGCGGATACCCCGAGCTCCTCGTCGCGCTCGACTATTACTACGACGTTCCGTTCGAAATTGCGGTCGTCGCCGAGACGCACCTGGAAGATACGACCGCTTTGGCGAAGCGACTTCGCGAAACTTTCGTGCCAAACAAAGTGTTTTGTGTGCTGACCGATGCTACCGCCAGCGTGCAGCAACGCGTCGTGCCGTGGCTCGAAGGGAAGCGCGCGCTCAAAGGTAAGCCCACGGCCTATGTCTGTGAGCGCGGCCGTTGCGACCTGCCTACTTCCAGTCCGACCGTGTTCCAGCGGCAGATCGGCAAGCGACGCCCCTACCCGAGCTACGCGGAGACTGCCCCACCCCGCCTGCCGGTCAGCACGGGGCGTACGAACTGATGGTCGCGGTAGCGCCAAGACGGCAATGGGTCCTCGCAAGCCACAACGCAGGAAAGGTCCGCGAGCTGATGGCCTTGTTCGAGAACTCGCCGGTTCGGCTTCGCCCAGCGAGCGCGTTCGACCTTCCCGAACCGGAGGAAAGTGGGCCCACGTTCGAGGCGAACGCTGCGCTCAAGGCGTCGGCCGCGATGAATGCGACGGGCATGATCGCCCTTGCCGACGATTCGGGCGTGGAGGCGCACGCGTTGAATGGCGAGCCGGGCATCCACACCGCCCGATGGGCCGGGCCTGACAAGGACTTCGCGTTCGCTCGCGAGCGGCTTCGAGATCGGCTCACCGAGCTCGGTCCGGGAGCGGATCGCCGCGCGACCTACGTGTGCGTACTCTGCGTCGCCCGGCCCGGCGCGAGCTGCGACACGTTTCGCGGCGAGACGCGTGGATTTCTCGTGTGGCCCCCGAGCGGTGACCTGGGCCACGGTTTCGAGCCGATGTTCCTGCCTGATGGATACGCGGTCACGTACGGCGAAATGACGCCCGAACGCCGCTTGCGGGTCAACGCACGCGCTCAGGCCATGCGCAAGCTTGCAGCCGCGTCGTTTCTCATCGGCGACACTTGACGTCGGAGTACGGGCACACGAATCGCACATGGAGGTGGTCGTCGTGGTTTCGGAAGTGCCGTATGACGCCCACCGGCTCGTGCTTTCCACGCGGATACTGAATCCAACGGTTCAGCTGGGCCTTGGGTACGCCTCGTCGCCTGGCGTAGCGGTAGAGCCTCGCCTGGAGCCGGTAGTCGATGAAGATCATCTCGGCTTGATCGTTCTTCAGCCAATGCTCGAGAAGAGCCCACTGGCGGGCAACGTCGAGCTCCGAAGCTCTGACGTCTTCAAATGGGCAGCCGCTTCGCGGGCATTTGTCTTGATAGTAACCGATGTCGGCGTCGCGGCCGTTCTGATGGCTCTTGTGGTCGCGAATCCTTCCGCCGTTGCGGTCGCTGATGTCGTGTATGCGAATCACTTTGCGGGTCTTGAACTTCGCATCGACCGCGTCGAAGGCATCGACGATCCACCGCGTCGTCTCTTCGGTGCCGTACGCTCGATCCTTCGAGCGAATCGCGTAGCCTCGGTGCGGCGGTAAGGGCACGCCGTTGTGGAGCCGGCCGTCATTCGTAGGTCCGATCGCTTCCGAAGGGCTGACGGGGATGCGGGTATAGATTCGGATATCGGTTCCAGGTCTTGCGCGACCCTGTCTCACGCTGGAGTTCCAGCGCGCCAGGTCGCGATGGTTGACCCCGTAGCGCTCGGCAACGGCGAGGAGGGTGTCTCCGCGTTCCAAGGTCAACGTCACCTCCGGCCGAGGCTCGCCTATGTCGATGGTCTGCCCCGGGTAGATCCGGTCCGGGTTCAGACCGGGATTCATTTGGAGAAGCTCGGCAATGCTCGTATCGAAACGGAGGGCGATGCCCGTGAGCGTGTCGCCCAGCTTCACTCGATAGGTGCGACCCTTACTTGTTTCCTTCTCTCTCTCCAGCGTCGTCGCGACAGCGATCGACGCTTCACGTGCGGCGATGGGGGCAGAGTGCTTTTCGCGCATCGTCGATGGAGAGGTGCCGTAGTCGAAGGGCGGCGTCCAATCGATCCCATCGTTCGTTGACGAAGTCTCTTCTGGCTCGACGACTAGTTCTTGGCCCGCACGGATCAGATCGCTTCTGAGACCGTTCCAGTCCTTGATCTGGTCGACCGATACGCCGGCACGCTCGGCGATCAGACTCAACACGTCACCCGGCTGCACGACCACGATTGGGGCATCGGCCACTGCGTGAATCGGCGCCAGCACGACGGCACACCACAGGGCGATAGCGGTCGGGCGCAGCATGTTGATCTCGTGTACCGAAGTTCCGTCCTGCAGCCAAGAAATGAGTCGAAACCCGCGAATGTGGCGGGGCCCACAAACCTTGGTAGGTTGATCAGGTGACGCAGCGCTCATGGTTCTTCGATCGGCCCGAGATCGCAGCATTGTTATTCTTGACGGCTTGCCAGCCTCCTTCTTCAAATACCGCCCAAGAGGCTGAGCTTGCGCCCCCTCGATATCAGGTGTCGTGTGCCGAGTCCGAGGAGTGTCACGAGTCGGTTGCACTACTGGTCGGGTTATCAGGCCTTCGTGAGCCGACTCGGTGCACGGCAGCGCTCATAGGTTCGACGACGGCGGTGACCGCAGGGCACTGTGTTGCCCGGGAGCTCGCTGATGGCGGCGCGTGCCACGACGTGTGGCTCGGCTTCGCCGAGACCCCAAACCAAAAAAGCGAGTGGCTAGGCTGTTCGAAAGTCAGCGCGGTCTCGAGTCAGGCCGAGACCCTGCTCGCGCCAGACTATGCCGTGCTGCAGTTGCGGACTGTAACCGCACGCCCTGCGCTTCCACTCGGACGCGGCGCCCTCAGCACCGGCGACATCGTCGAGATGGTGTCGGTGACACCCGACCGCTTTTACGATGATGTGCACGAGGTTCGAACGCGTCGCTGCGTCGTCGATGGTGGCGACCCGAGCTCGCCTTGGAGCCCGATCGCACCGCCTACGGTTCGCGTCCTTTCGTCGTGCCCGATTCACGAGGGTAACTCCGGCGCACCCGTGCTCGACCGACAGGGCCGGCTGCGAGGTCTCGTTCATGCCGGAGGTCCGCCATTCTTTGCCTTTGGGCTTATGACCGAATCGGGCCGGATCCCTGACGAGGTCGCGGTCGATTAACGTCGATCAGCGAAGCCAGTCGAGCGCGAGCACTCCCACTACAGTCGCGATGCCGATCATCAGCACCAGCAGGCTCGCCGGCAGTGGCGGTGCTGTCGGGGTCGTGCGGTTCTTCTTCGTTCGCGGGATCCGAATCCCCGAACGTTGGTCGGCGCGTTGGGGAGCCTCCGGTGAATTGGTTTCGTCCGTCGTTCGGGCGATATCCATGAGTCGTTGCTTTCGGAGCTCCCCGTCCGGGAACAGCTCAGCCATCCAGTCGGCGAGCTCTGCGGGCCCGACCAGCTCCTCCTGCTTGGCGAGAAATCGCCGCAAAGCCGTGCCCATCTGACGCGCGGTCGGCCATCGTTCGTCGGGATTGCGCTGAAGGGCGCGCAAGACGATCGAGTCGAGCTCGGGCGGAACTTCCTTGCGATAGTCCGAAGGCGGACGAATCTCGCTCGAAAGCACCGCGTACATAGTGTTGACGTCGGTGTCCCGAAGAAACAGGCGCCGAAGCGTCAGCAGCTCCCACAGCACGGCCCCGAGCGCCCAAACGTCCACTCGTCGATCGACCACCGCCGCGGTCATCTGCTCGGGCGCCATGTAAGGAAACGTCCCTTTGACCTGCCCCGCCGAAGTGTGATGGACTCGCTGCCGCGCGTGGGCGATCCCGAAGTCCACGACCTGCACCAGGCCGTCATAGGTGACGAACAGATTTTCGGCCGAGACATCGCGGTGCACCACGCGCAGCAACTCTCCGTTCGAGTCCTTCAGCTCGTGTGCCGCATGAAGGCCCTCGCACGCGCCTGCGATCACCCGAGCCATCCGCGCGGGGAGAAGCGCAGAGCTCCGTTGGTCCGCGTTGGCCATGACCCTACGCTGCACGCGAGAGAGAGGTTCACCGACTAGGTACTCCATCGCAATGTAGTACTCGCCGTCGGCTTCGCCGAAGTCGAACACGCTGCAGACGTTGGCGTGTGTAACACGCGATGCGATCCGTGCCTCGTCGAGGAACATCTCAACGTAGTCCTTTTCCGTCGCAAGATGCGAATGGATGCGCTTGAGCGCGATCAACTTCTGGAAGCCAGGCGCCCCCTCGGCTCGGGCCAAGTAGACGTTTGCCATCCCTCCCGAGGCGAGCTCGAAACGAAGCTCGTAGCGACCGATGCGCTTGGGCGAAGCCGGCTTCGGCCGGGTGGAAAACGCAGACGGGTCTGGTGGACCGCTGGTGCTAGGGAATTCCATCGTCTCGTGGCCGTTAGAACAAAATATTCTATTTACACTTGAACCTCCAATCGATCTGCGCCAGAAGACAGTGTTCGTTTGACAGTTCCGTGCAAACACCCTATCTATTAGGCTAGCTCGGGGTATTGCCTAATGAAGTTAGGAGAAACATACGCTCTCGATGGAATCGACCGGCAGGTCTTGGACGAGCTGCAACGCGACTCCAAGCGCTCGTTGAAAGAGATCGGCCAGCAGGTCGGTCTCAGCGCGCCGTCGGTAATGGAACGTGTTCGCAAGCTCGAGAGTGCCGGAATCATTCGGGGTTACCATGCGCTACTCGACGCGCGGAAGGTCGGCCTCGACATCTCTGCCTTCATCGGCGTATCGATCGTCAGCCCGACGCAGTTGAGGGCTTTCGAGGAGTGGGTGGACTCGGTGCCTCAGGTGATGGAGTGCCATCACGTCACGGGTGGCCATACCCTCCTGCTCAAGGTAAAAACGCAGAATACCGAGGACTTGGAGGGACTGATCAGTCGCATCCGGTCTATGGACGGGGTTGCGAGCACCGAAACCATGGTGGTGCTTTCGACCCGCACGGAGAGGGTTGAAATCGCTCTCCCGGCCGGTGAGCCCGCCGGCGAACCCAAGCGCCGCAAGCGCAATCGCCGAAAAGGCGACAACCCCGAAACCCGCCAAGCCTCTTAACCCCCAACAAAAGGGGGCAGTCCCCTTAAGTCAGGGGTTAACCGCAAACCTCAGAGATCGCGCGAAGATGAAGTACGGACTTCCCGAAAAACACGGCCTCTACGATCCTGCCAACGAGAAGGACGCATGCGGCGTCGGCTTCGTCGCACAGATCAAGGGGCTAGCTTCCCATCAGATCGTGAAGGATGCGGACCGGATCCTGCGCAACATGGACCACCGTGGTGCGCGTGGCTCGGAGAAGAACACGGGCGACGGGGCCGGCATCTTGACGGCGATCCCGGACAAGCTCTTTCGGCGAGTCGCTCGAGAAGAACTGGGTGTCGAGTTGCCGGCTCGTGGCCAGTACGGCGTTGGTAACGTCTTTTTGCCGACCGATGACCGCGAGCGCGCTCATTGCAAAGAAACGTTCGAGAAAGTCGTCGCCCAACAGGGACAGGAACTTCTCGGCTGGCGGGTCGTGCCAACCGAGCCGGAAAAAGCTAACCTCGGGCCTACCGCGCTTCAGAGCATGCCGCGCATCGAGCAGCTGTTCATCGCTGCGAACAAGAGCGCCGGTGCAGTGGACCAGCAGGCGTTTGAAAGGCAGCTCTACGTCATTCGCAAGCATGCCGCGAGTCAACTGCGGGTGGATCAGAGCCTCGAGCAGCGTTCCATGCTCTACGCGTGCTCGCTTTCGAGCAAGACCATCATTTACAAGGGCATGCTCACGTGTGATCAAGTCTTGCCCTTCTACCCAGACCTGACCGATCCGGACTACGAGACACACCTCGCGATGGTGCACTCGCGCTTTTCGACGAACACGTTCCCCTCCTGGGACCGTGCACAGCCGTTGCGCTGCCTGAGCCACAACGGCGAAATCAACACCTTACGCGGCAACAAGAACTTCATGCTGGCGCGCCAAGGGGTCGTCCAAAGCGAGCTCTTCGGTGACGACTTGCGCAAGCTCTTCCCAGTCGCGGAGCCCGATTGCTCCGACTCTGGAACCTTCGACAACGTGCTCGAGTTTTTGTACATGGGCGGGCGCACCATGCCCGAAGCCGCGGTCATGATGATTCCCGAGGCCTGGCAAAAGGACGAGCACATGTCGCAGGAGAAGCGCGACTTCTATGAGTTCCAGTCGTGTTTAATGGAGCCTTGGGATGGTCCTGCATCGATCGCGTTTACCGATGGCACGTACATCGGCGCGGTGCTCGACCGCAATGGGCTCCGCCCGAGCCGCTACTACCTGACCCACGACGACAAGGTGATCATGGCGTCGGAGGTTGGCGTGCTTCCAGTGCCGCCAGAAATGGTGAAGCACAAAGGGCGACTGAAGCCGGGACGCATGTTCCTGATCGACTTCGAGCAGGGACGCATGATCCCGGACCACGAGCTCAAGCAAGATATCGCTGCACGTCGACCGTACGGCAAGTGGCTCGAGGAGCAGCGGCTCCGCCTGAGCGAGTTGAAGCGACCTGGTAACGCGCACGGGTTCGACCCCGAGACGCTGATGCCGCGCCTGCGGGCGTTTGGGTATACGACCGAAACCCTGCAGTTCATGTTGGGGCCGATGATTCACGAAAAGCGCGACCCCGTCGGCTCCATGGGGAATGACGCTGCGCTTGCGGTGTTGAGCGACCAGCCTCGGCTTCTCTACGACTACTTCAAGCAACTCTTTGCCCAGGTGACCAACCCGCCGATCGACTCGATTCGCGAGGAGGTCATCATGGCGCTCGAGTGCTACGTTGGCCCCGAGCGCAATCTGCTCGACACCACCCCAGAGCACGCGCACCGGCTTCGCATTCCCCACCCGATTCTGACCAACGAGGCAGTATCTGCGCTCAAGGCCATGGATGTCCGCGGTTGGCGGAGCAGAGTCATCGATATCACGTGGCCGCGCTCAGAAGGGCTAGAGGGTCTTCGGCCGGCACTTCAGCGCATACAACGTGAGGCCGAAGAGGCGATCGACGACGGCTACAGCATCGTCGTGCTGACGGACCGCGCGATCGGAAAAGATCGCATTCCGGTGAGCGCGCTGCTCGCATGCGGAGCGGTGCACCATCACTTGGTGCGCGCGGAGAAGCGCACCCGCGTGGGTCTCATCGTCGAGACCGGTGAGGCGCGGGAGGTGCATCACCACTGTTGCTTGGTCGGTTACGGTGCTGACGGGATCAATCCCTATGCAGCGTTCGAGGCTTTGTGGCAGGAGCGCCGCCGCAACGCCCTAGATTCGGAGACATTCCCAAACGACGCCAGCATCGTGAAGGGTTATCGAAAAGCCGTCGCGAAAGGGATGCTCAAGGTGTTCGCCAAGATGGGCATCTCGACGTTGCAATCGTACAAAGGTGCACAGATCTTCGAGGCTGTCGGTTTGAACTCTGCCGTGGTGGACATGTGCTTTGCCGGAACCGCAAGCCGCATTGAAGGCGTGGGTTTCAACGTGCTCGCGCAAGAGCTCGTCGACCGGCATGCGCTCGGATATCCGGAAGAGGACGAGATCCAGCTTCCAATCCTGCCCAACGATGGGCAGTTCCATTGGCGTGCCAACGGTGAGCGGCACATGTGGGACCCAGAGGCCATCGCCACCTTGCAGGTCGCCGCCCGAGGTAACGACGGAGAGGCCTACAAAGAGTTCGCGAAACACGCCAACCAAAGTGCGCTCGCACAGTGCACGTTGCGTGGCTTGCTTCAGTTCAAGAGGGGCAATCGCATCCCGCTCGAAGAGGTCGAGCCCGCGAGCGAGATCGTGAAGCGCTTTGCCACCGGTGCGATGAGCTTTGGCTCGATTTCGATGGAAGCGCACTCGACGCTCGCCGTCGCGATGAACCAGCTCGGCGGCAAGTCGAACACCGGTGAGGGGGGTGAAGACCCGGAGCGCTATCTCCCGCTTTCAGACGGCTCGGTGAACCCGAAGCGCTCCGCGATCAAGCAGGTCGCCTCAGGCCGTTTTGGCGTGACCATCAACTACCTCACCAATGCAGACGAGCTCCAGATCAAGATGGCGCAAGGAGCGAAGCCCGGCGAAGGTGGCGAGCTGCCCGGGCGCAAGGTCGACGAGAAGATCGCTGCCGTTCGCCATTCGACACCGGGGGTCGGTCTGATCAGCCCACCGCCACACCACGACATCTATTCGATTGAGGATCTGGCGCAGCTCATACATGACCTCAAGAACAGCAATCCGGCGGCACGGATAAGCGTGAAGCTGGTGAGCGAGGTCGGTGTCGGAACCATTGCTGCTGGAGTGTCCAAAGCGCATGCCGACCACATTCTCATCAGTGGACACGATGGCGGGACCGGTGCCTCGCCGCTGACTTCGATCAAGCATGCGGGTCTTCCTTGGGAGCTCGGCATTGCAGAAACCCATCAAACCTGTGTGCTCAACGATTTGAGAAGCCGCTTTGTCCTGCAGGCTGACGGGCAGATGAAGACCGGCCGCGACGTGGTGATCGCTGCGCTCTTGGGGGCCGAGGAAATGGGCTTCAGCACGGCGCCGCTGATCGCGCTTGGCTGCATCATGATGCGGAAGTGTCATCTCAACACGTGTCCGGTCGGAATCGCGACGCAAGATGAAGAGCTCCGAAAGAAGTTCGCTGGGCAGCCAGAGCACGTCATCAATTACTTATTCATGGTTGCCGAGGAGGCTCGAGAGCTCATGGCGCGCCTCGGATTCCGCACCATCGACGAGATGATTGGGCGCGTGGACATGCTCGAGACGGCAGATGCCATCACGCATTGGAAGGCCCGTGGGATCAACCTCACGCCGATTCTCACGCCGGCGACGAAGCCGCACGATGCCGTTCAGGTGCGCTGCACCCAAGCGCAAGATCACGGGCTCGAGCGGGCACTCGACAATCAGTTGATCCAGGCGGCAAGACCGGCCATCGATCGCGGCGAGAAGGTGCGCGCCGAGTTCCCGATCAAGAACACCAATCGTGTGGTCGGCACGATGCTCAGCCATGAAATCGCCAAAGCATGGGGCGAGGAGCTGCTGTCAGACGAGACCATTCACTTCAAGTTTGTCGGTTCTGCGGGCCAGAGCTTTGGGGCCTGGCTTGCGAAAGGCGTCACCTTAGAGCTCGAGGGCGACGCGAACGACTACGTTGGGAAGGGGCTTTCGGGCGGAAGACTGATCGCGTATCCCTCGAAGGCCGCAACCTTCATTCCGGCCGAGAACATGATCGTCGGCAACGTCGTCCTGTACGGCGCCGTAAAAGGGAAAGCGTTCTTCCGCGGTCGCGCGGCCGAGCGATTCTGCGTTCGGAACTCCGGCGCCTGGACGGTCATCGAAGGTGTGGGCGACCATGCATGCGAATACATGACCGGAGGGCGGGCCGTCATCCTCGGTCGCACGGGGCGCAATTTCGCCGCCGGTATGAGTGGCGGTATCGCCTATGTACTCGACACCGAGGGCGATTTCCCGAGTCGCTGCAACCAGGACATGGTCGACCTCGATCCTTTGGAGGATCCCGCGGAAATCGCCGAGGTTCGAAAGCTCATCGAAGAGCACCTTCAGTACACGGGCTCGAAGACGGCCGAGCGCGTGCTTGCAAAATGGGACTCCATGTTGAGCGACTTCGTGAAGGTCATGCCGGTCGACTACAAGCGCGTGCTCCGCGAGCGTGCCGAGTTTGGCCATGCCGCAACTTTCGTGGAGGGCGACGTCGGTCGGCGAACCTCCCGACCCCCGGATCTCGACGAGAGAGATGTCGCGGAGTGATGGAACCGAATCACGATGGGTAAGCCAACCGGTTTCAAAGAATTTCCGCGGCAAGCGGTGCCATACGTCAACCCTCTCAAGAGGCTCAAGACTTGGGATGAGTTTTTGGTCGAGGTGCCCGAGGACCATCTGCGCGAGCAGGGAGCCCGGTGCATGGATTGTGGGGTGCCTTTTTGCCAATCGGCGACGGGGTGTCCGATCGACAATCTGATCCCGGAATGGAACGACCTCGTCTATCGTGGGCGATGGCGCGAAGCGCTCGACCGGCTACACAAGACCAATAATTTTCCCGAGTTCACCGGCCGCACTTGCCCTGCCCCATGCGAAGGCGCGTGCGTGCTCGCGATCATCGAGCCAGCCGTCACGATCAAGAACATCGAGAACGCCATCGTAGACCGAGGCTTTGCGGAAGGATGGATCAAGCCAGAGCCACCCGGAGAGCGCACCGACAAGAAAGTCGCCGTCATTGGGAGTGGTCCTGCCGGGCTCGCTTGCGCGCAGCAGTTGAATCGTGCGGGTCACACGGTGACGGTGTACGAGCGCGATGACCGCATCGGGGGTCTCTTGATGTACGGCATCCCCAACATGAAGCTCGACAAAGCGGTCGTCGATCGTCGGGTCGGTATCATGCGAGAGGAAGGCATTCAGTTCGTGACAAACGCGCACGTTGGCGTCAACACCGACGTGCGAGAGCTTCACGATGAAAACGACGCGCTCGTGCTGGCGTGCGGCGCAACGAGGCCGCGGGACCTGCCGATTCCGGGCCGCGAGCTCAATGGCATCCACTTTGCGATGGAATTCTTGCTCAAGAACACGAAGAGCTTGTTGGATAGCAAGCATGAGGACGGCGATTACATCGACGCCAAGGATAAGAAGGTCATCGTGATCGGCGGCGGCGACACGGGCACCGATTGCATAGGCACCTCGATGCGGCATGGCTGCGCCTCTCTCGTGAATTTCGAGCTTCTGCCGCAGCCGCCCGATGAGCGCGCGCCAGACAATCCCTGGCCGGAGTGGCCGGTGATTTTCCGCGTCGACTACGGACACCAAGAGGTGGCCGCGAAGTTTGGAAAGGACCCGCGTGAGTATCGGGTCCTGAGCAAGAGGTTCCTCGACGACGGCCAGGGCAACGTGGCCGGTATCGAGACGGTACGTGTAGAGTGGACCAAGGACGATGCCGACAAATGGCAAATGACGGAAGTCCCCGGTTCGGAACAAACGTTCGAAGCAGACCTCGTCTTGTTGGCGATGGGCTTTCTCGGCCCTGAGGATACTTTGGCCGAGAGGCTCGGCCTCGAGCGCGACCCGCGCAGCAACTTCCAAGCAGAGTACGGCCGCTACGCCACCAACGTGGATGGGGTGTTTGCGGCTGGCGATTGCCGCCGGGGTCAATCCCTGGTCGTCTGGGGGATCGGCGAGGGACGCGGTGCGGCTCGCGCCGTCGACATCTATCTCATGGGCCACTCCGACCTTCCCGCTCCCGATTAACCCCAAGAAAAAGGGGACAGTCCCCTTTTTCCATGGTTCTGTTGCTAGTGGACAAATCCACTAATGGTGTGTCATGCTAGTGACCAGGCGCCCTGGGGGGGCGTCTCTTGTGCTTGGCATTTGGAGGGGGGCGGCTTTCACGGCTCTCGTGTCGGGGTGGCTCGGCAAAGCACGCTCGCCGGTGTTCTTGTTTTTTCTTGTCCTTGGCGATTCGCCGTTACCAACGACCATAGCCGTACAACTAGCTTGCGATACGCCGAGCGGGCTCGACTCGCTCGGCGCTTCTAATTTTGGTCAGGGAAACAGAAGGGAGGGTGCCGCTGGCGCAGGGGCGGAGTCGAGCCTCCATGCACCGAGGACCGCGATCGCTGGCAGCAGTGCAGCATAGCCAAGAGTGATGAGCGTCGACTTGTGTGATGACGAAGAGTTCGACGTGAACAGGACTCCGTCATCTCGGTTCATGCCGACCCATCCGATCGGAGAGCCCGCATCCGGCAACAGAATCCGCACGATCGTCGAGACTACCGTCGATCCCCTTTCATTGATGACACGGTCGAGCATGGAGTGCATCTCCCGCGTGAGCTGCGGGGATACGAACAGCATTCCGTTCCCGATCGGCGAAAGCTCGTCGAAGGCCGCCTCGAAATCAGCCGTCGCCGTCAGGTCGGTCTGCTGCGAGAGGCACTTCGTGAGATAAGCGGGGCTGCTGACCAAGTACATGCGCTCCGTCGTGACATCCTTGATCAAGCTCGGCTCGTACGCGTGCCACGGCGGCGGAAGCCTGATCCCCGGGCGAATGATCACCCATTGTTTCGTTCGGTCTGCCCGGATGAAGGGGTTGAGCGCGGCCTTTTTCGCAATCGCGTCGATTAGATCTCCAAGCCCATCGATTTGGAACAAGAACTCCGTGAATGGAAACCAAAACGACTCCCCAGGGATGCGCATCACGTGCGCCTCGTCAACTTCCAAGATCAAACCCGCCGTCGTGTCGAGCCGCTCTACAATCTCACCAATGGTCATGTCCAGGTTGAACAGTGGCTCGGCAAGCAATGCATCGATGCGCGTAGGGGAGATTCCTATGCCGTGCTCACCAAGAGCACGAACGATGTCGACGAGCACCTTTAGATTGAGCTGTTGTTCCCAAACGAGATCGGCGCCTTCGGGCGCGACCGCTTTGAGTCCGAGCTCCGCAGGCTCATCTCCGAAAACCTCGAGAAGCCCCTTCCGAGGGCCTGTGTGATAGATGAAGCTTCGGTTGTGATAGAGCGGTTCCTTTTCGTATGAGCTCAGCCCAATCGCACGCAGATTGTCGAGACCAAGGGCCCTAACGAGATTCGTGGCACCGAGCCGGCGCGAGTCGCCTGACTGCCGCGATGACGTTAGGTCACGAAGGAGTGACATAAAAAATTCCGCCGCACGCTCCGCATCTCCATCGATGTCTACGTAGGCGTAGACGGTGCCACCGAGTTGAAGATTGGCGCTGACCGGGTCGAAGTGCGGGGACCTCTCGGGTGCCATTGGCACGGTGCTGCCACGGCTGCCGCATGCGACGAGTGCGCCCAACGAAAGCACGGCCAAAATCCGCTTCATGAAACCTCCTGCGGGCGGCACCTTACCATCTCTCGAAAACCAATCGATGGACGCCGGCTCGATATCGCTGTCCTTTTTTCTAGGTCTTGTATTCGATGAGCTTCGAGCGGTTGCCGGTGAGCTTGCCCCATTGGAAGCGGAGCCAACCGATTGCTTCGGGAAGCTTGGCTAGCATTAGGAAGAAGGCGAGTGTCCACGGTCGCGATTGGCCCTCGCTCCGCAAGCGCCGGGCGATCCGCGCTACGTTGAATGGGTAGGCGAGCAGTAACAGTAGCGAGAGGCCGCTCGTTGCAGGTGCAAACGCGACTGCGAGTACCGGGAGGAGCAGCCCCCACGCCACGGTCCGCCTCGATTCCCGCACCCACATTCGTTCGGGCGGGGCGCCATGCAAATCGGCTCCTTGGGCGTATGCATGACCCGATCGGATTGCGCGCTTCCACCACTGAGAGAACCGGCTCATCGCAACGTCGTGGAGCGCCATGTCGACGTCGAGACGACGGATTTTCCATCCGTGTTGCCGGAGGCGCACGCAGAGCTCGGGCTCCTCTCCTGCGATTAGGCCCGGCGTGAAGCCACCGACAGCCTGGAACGCCTGAATGCGCATCATCGCGATCCCGCCGCACGCATCGGCATCCCCAACCGGCGTATTCCATTCGACGTCGCAGAGGTAGTTGTAGACGCTCGCATCCGGGAACCGCTCCCTCAAGCGGCCAGCCGCTGCGGCGTACTCTGGGCTTGCGTCCAGGAATCCCGCCGCGTCCTCGATCCATCCATCGACGAGCTCGCAATCTCCATCGATCAGCTGCGCGTACTTCACGTCAGGCGCGATCTGCGACAGCCGCTCGACCCCCGCGTTCCGTGCGCGCGCCGCCGTGAAGGCGATCTTCGGATCGAGCTCGACGACGTGGGCACCGATCGATCGCGCGAACTCCACGCTTCCGTCCGAGGATCCAGAGTCGACGTAAACCACATGAGATACGTGCGGCCCAAGCGAGCGTAGGCATTGCTTCAGTCTGTCCCCCTCGTCCTTGCCGATGGCTACCGCAGCAACCGAAGGGAGGGCGGCTGCGCTCATATCTCGAACCCCTTCACGAAGGTGCTGTTACGGAGGAAGTCCCACCAGAAATAGGGTGGCTCCTGGTCCAACTTACGCTGGATGACACGCCGAACGCGGTAGGTCGTATAGCCGCCGAAAAAGGCCAGGTCTGCGAGCATTGCTTGAGTCTTGCCTCGATTTTTCAGGAAGAAGCGTCGCCGTGAGTCGAACCAGTAATCTGGGTATCGGCGCTTGTCTTTGCGATCGTCGGTAATCTCGGTTGCCTGCGCTTGGAGATGCGTGACGACACTGTCCGGAACGTAGTACGCGGGCCAGCCAGCTTGCCGCGCTCGAAAACAAAAATCCACCTCGTCGAAGTAGAGGAAATATCCTTCGTCGAGGAGCCCGACCTCATCTAGAACCTTCTTGCGAATCATCATGGCTGCCCCGGTGACCCAGTCCACGGGCATCGCCTCATCACCGAGGTCGTATAGGAGCTGTCGCTCACTCAGGAGGTTGGTGAGAATGCCGAGCTTGAAGCCCTCGACCAGTTCGCTCACGGGGGTTGGGAAACGAAAAGCAGACTGGGCCTGCCGACCTTCACCGTCCTCGACGCGAGCGCCGGCAATACCGACGTCTGTCCGGCTCTCCATGAACGCGAGCAGCGTGCTGATTGCACCTGGATGCACACAGGCGTCGGGGTTCAATAGCATCACGTAGTCCGGGGCGTCTTTCATAGAGAGATACGGCCGGATCCCAGCGTTATTGCCGTAGCTATATCCGCCGTTGCGTGGCAGGGGCATGAGCTGGCACCAGCCCCATCGATGCGCGTCGATCGCGTTGCCAATGATCCTCACCGAGTCATCCCCCGAATCGTTGTCCGTGACGACAACCTGAATGGCCCCTATTTGAGCCACTTCAGGTTCGACCGACTCGAGGCAGCGCACCGCCAACTCCGGCGTGCGGTAATTCAGGATGACGACCAGAACCTTCATCAAAGGCGCATTATCGGGAACGAATCGAAGTTCGGCAAAGAACCCCGATATAGCCCGGCTAGGTCACTCGACGCCCACGGAAGCAGCTTCAAGCGCTTCGCGCCGCAACAGACCGGCTGTTTTCCCACTACCGTCCTCGCGCCACCCAGGTGGCATGAAGAGATAACCAAGCCGTCCCCGCCACGTCTCGGCGTTGCACGAATCGCGAAGCATCGCTCCCCACTCGTGGAACGCGATCTTGACCGGGTTGTAGGTGTCGATGTTCTTCGTGAGGCCATAGTCGACCGGTTCGCCCTCCGGTTCGAAGCTGCCAAACATCTTGTCCCAGATGATGAAAATCCCAGCGTGGTTCCGGTCGAGGTAGAGCGCGTTTCTCCCGTGATGCACACGATGGTGCGACGGTGTGTTGAAGATTGTCTCGAACCACCCGAGCTTTCCGATGAGCTCGGTGTGCAGCCAGTACTGATACAGCAAGCTGATCGACTTTTGAATGAGGATCATCTCGATCGGAAAGCCGATTAGTGCAAGCGGAGCCCAAAAGAGCACACCGGTGAAAGGCGTCGTCCATGACTGACGAAGCGCCGTCGTGAGATTGTAGTGCGTGCTCGAATGGTGATTGACATGCGCCGCCCAAAGCATTCGCACGTCGTGATGGCTTCGATGAAACCAGTAGTAACAGAAGTCTTCGGCGACGAACAAAAGCGCAAAAGACCACCATGCGGGGTGAATGTCGAAGATCCGAAACTGATGGAGCCAAGCGAGAATCCCGATCGGGATCAGTGCCAAGACGATCTCGACCACCAAAAAGCCGACACCCATGGAGAGGCTTGCGAGCGAGTCTTTAAGCGTGTGACCCGCCAACCCTACTTTCCCGCTGTCCTCCCGCTGCTTCCGCCGGACCAGCCAGCTTTCGAGGCCAACCGTCACTAGGAAGAACGGGATGGCATAGTAGATCAACGCCATGCCTTTACATTTACCGCCAAGCCAGGGGGCGCTCAAGCGCAGTGAATGCGCCTCACTGCGGCGTTTGCTTCACTGCTTTCGCCGCTGCGTGTCGTTGCTCAGGACTTCTGCCCACGCGGCGAGCACCTGCGCCGCGTCCCGCATCGCGCTGTCCGAAGTACCGGCTTGCAACCGCGACAGGGCGTGCAGCTCCTCGGCGCGCATGTCTTGAATCACCGCCCGACCTCGATCGGTGAGCGCGATGAGCGGCGATCGCTTGTGCGCCGGATTTGGCTCACGTTGGACGAGCTTGCCTTCGAGCAGGACATCGACCTGTTGCTGGACGAGCTGCCGGGAAACCGACCTCGCGCGTGCAGCATCCGGCACCGACGTCGCGCCCTCCCGCAGCAGGAGCTCCAACTGCGCGCGCGTGCTGGGGGTGACATCGGCCCCGAAATGCAGGGTGTCGGTCCAATCCTTCAGAACTTGGAACAGGCGGCGGGTCTCCGCAAAGAGGGTCTCAGGCATGATGACAAGTATATTGTCAAAATAAATAATCAATTGTCAAATGACCCTGTCACCGAGGCCGGTCGAATTCCACGAGATCTGTCTTGACCGCTCCCATTTATGGGCTAGCTTCGGCGTCCCTTTGCGGGGGGCTACGGCTCCTCAAGGGGCTTTCACAAATCGGCGGGAAACAGGGGTGCCGGCCCGAGCTTGACCAGAATCCTGAGCAGGCTCAAATTGGCATGTGCTTCAGCGGATAGTCCGCCGATCGGTCTTTGAAAACTGAATCGGAATTATAGTTACGTACTCGGGTCCCGCGTCGTGCATCAAATCGTACGGCGAGGGTCAATTCAAACGCGGTCCTTGATGAAAATCGGAGACCGCAATCCGAGAGCAACACGTACAAACGTGATGCTCTAGAGCGTCTGGCAGAGCGCCAGATCTCAACAGGAAACCAGCTCAACAGTTCAACTGGAGAGTTTGATCCTGGCTCAGAGCGAACGTTAGCGGCGGGCCTAACACATGCAAGTCGAACGAGAAAACCTTCGGGTGAGTAAAGTGGCGCACGGGTGAGGAACGCGTAGGTAATCTACCCTCTGGCGGGGGACAACACTCCGAAAGGAATGCTAATACCGCGTAAGACCACACTCCCTACGGAGAGAGTGGAAAAAGGTGGCCTCTTCTTGAA
>JAOTYL010000003.1 GCA_029861865.1 Myxococcales bacterium
CTATCCCGCTACCCAACCTGGAGGCCGTCGGGGGCAGCGTAACGATCACGAACAACGACGACGTTGGCCCTATCCCACTACCCAACCTGGAGGCCGTCGGGGGCAGCGTGACGATCACAAACAACGACGACGTTGGCCCTATCCCAGTAACTAACCTGGAGGCTGTCGGCGGCAGCGTGACGATCACGAACAACGTTGGCCTTATCCCAGTAACCAACCTGGAGGCTGTCGGCGGCAGCGTGACGATCACGAACAACGACGACGTTGGCCCTATCCCAGTAACCAACCTGGAGGCTGTCGGCGGCAGCGTGACGATCACGAACAACGACAACTGTGACGACATCGATCTGGGCAGCCTGGAGGCCGTCGGCGGCAGCGTCTCCATCACCGACAACCAGAGCCTCGACACGCTCAATAAACGACAACGACGGCGTTCTCGACGGCGCGGACGACTGTGACCTCACGTCTAATCGCGGCCATTCGGACAACGAAGGCGAATGCCTCGGGGACGCGTGCGATGCCGACGATGACAACGACGGCGTCGCGGATGGTACGGATGTAGGTCGACGAGAGCAGGGCGAAGACACCGCGGGAAAAGAAGTTAGATCCTGACAAGTGAAACGCTCTCATGTTCGGTCAGCGAAGTGACCTATGCCCCGGAGCAGCCCCGTATCGTGATTGAGCGAGACATCATCGTGGTGGGAGCGGGGCCGGCCGGTGCTGCGATCTCCTGCACGCCGGCTCGCTGTACGGATTCTACCACGGGGACTGCGATGCGGTTAGGACCTGCCGGATTCCCAGCGCAGCCACTCGACGAAACGAAGTCCGCGCCAACGATCTTGTCTTGGTCTCGGATGATGTACTTCGGCGCCGAGTCGTAGGGGAACGCTTTGACCAATTGCTGGCCTGTCCAGTGCGCGGACGGACCATCAGTGACGTTGAAGTGGCCACCAGCAAGCCTGACGTCCATCTGCCGATGACGACCTCTGCTCCTAGCCGAGGCTACAGGAAAACGAATGCGGCGTGGTCCTCCATAAACAGCGGTTTGGTGCGCCTGTTCAGTAGTTTCGAGGGAGTCGCGGCAGCGCTAAGATTTCGTTGACCTCAACCCCGAGGAGCAGGGCACACCAGCCGCAGTGGTCGAGGCAACACCCCCCTGGAAGGACCGTCTGTGAACGCTGCGGCAACGGTTTCGCGAATGGCAGCCGGCCGCTTACCGTTCACACCCCGGGGCGCTCAGTACGCTCTCTCCCATCCGCCGGGTCGGTTGCGCAGTGCCGCCCAAACTGCTTGGTGTGCAGTAGAGGTGCAGGGAAGCAATCCCTAGTTCCACCCCAAACACCCATCAGCGTTTACGACGACGCGACCCTTGCTTCAACATCTCCTGGCCCGCCTTGATTGTCTTCTTGAGCTCCTTTCGGAACCGTTCTTCATGCAGTTTGTCGAACCGGGCCATATCAGCTCGATACGTGGCCCAGGGAGGGCACGTCAGACAGATCGGGCCGGGCCATGGGATGGGAACGCCCGGGTTCTTGCGTCGCGCGGCCTCGTATTTCATCGCGTAATCGAGGATTGTCGCCCAGCGCGCAAGCTGCTCGAAAGAGGGGCTCACAAGCTCCACGAGTTTCATGCAGTCCGGCGGAGTATGCACGGTCGTAACCGTGAATGGGAGTAAAGAACTTGTCCGCTTTCGAATGTAGTTGACACAAAGTGTGTCGCCTTTCGGTCGAATCAGAAGACCATGGCTCGTAACGCTTCCTGCCATCGGGCCAAGCCCTTCAGAGCAAGCCGGATCAGTTGCGCAATCCTCATCCGCACAGTCAATGGGCCCATCGCCATCATTGTCCACCCCGTCAGAACAATTCTCCCCGATCCCTTCGTGGTAGTAGTAGGCGACGAGCCCGGACTGGGGGGACTCCCAAAGACGTGGGAGTGGGGATTCTTCTAGACAGCTGCTGCAGGGCGGAACGGCCACGGGGAGGCCTTCGTCTGCCAGTTGGATACCGCTTTCAACCAGAACACCGAGCCTCTGTTCGCCGTCCGCAAACGTGATATCGATGTAGATGGAGGGTTGAGGGAATACCACTAGCGGTGGGTCATTGAAGGTGATGGACCGTACGAGAATTGGCGTACCGACTGTGTTGTACGTATTCGCAACGCTTCTGCTGGGTGAGAAGGACACGAGCAGAGCGAGAAGCGTCGCCGTTGGCAGCCGGGTGGTGTAGTTCATAGAAACTCTCCTTGCTTCATTGCAGTTGACGCACCCGTAACTGCCTTCTGCAACCACAACGGAACCACCGCCTTGGCGGAACAGCGGACAGTAGCTTCAAACGCCCTTCCTGATCGTTCCATGGCAGCTTCCGAGACGTACGAGCGAGCGAGAAACATCGGTCACGTCGCCGGCGACGGTCAAGCGAGGATTTCCGCCTCTTAGCCCATCGGGACCATGTCGAGGGCCCAATTGCGTGGTTCTAGCTCGTTATGTCGACTTGCGGCGCAGTTCGTACCCCGTTTGGCTTGCCGAACTGGATCACCACTCCATCTCGCTGAACCTCAGAACGCCCGTTCTTCGCCGGAACGGCCGCGTTCCCGCTCATGTTGCTGCGCAAGTCGAATCGCAAGCGCGTCGCGGAGGGCGGCGCTGCTAGCGAGGAGAGCGTGCACTGAGCTCGAGCTCGTGTCGATTCAGCGACCTCTGCGAGGTCATCGGTCAGTCGAGCTAAGCGATTTTTGCGGCGAGCTGCTCCCGCGCCCAACGCTTTGCAGGGAGAAGCTCAGCAAAGATCTTATGCGGGTACCTAGGCGGTGACAGCCAGAAGACTGCGGTCACGAGCCCACGCAGCCATGGGCTCGGGACGACCAATGCCGAGCCGGCGTTCCAACGGCCGCTGAACTCTTCCAAACGCTTGAGGTGCTCGGCGAACGCCTTACGCTGCGTCGGCGGTGCCTTGGTGACGTTGGAGAGATCGATGACCCACGCAAAGTGATAGCGCGCGCGACTTGCCCAGTCCTCGCGTGCCCGAACGCATGCGCTGAGCTCCTCGTCGGTCGTTTCCGACGGAAAAGTCCAAAGGTAGATGGGCATGAGGTCGTTCGAAATCCACGGATGGTCGATCTCGATGCATTCCGCAGGAGGGTGCGCCCTGGCCCTGTCCATCTCTGCAATATACGGCTTGGGGCCTGACCGGCCCAAGGTGGTGTCGCAGGCGGGGACGCGGTAGCGTTTGACTGTGCGCTCTGCCTCCAATAGCGAGACCAAGGAGCTCGACGAGCTTCTGCTCCAGGCTTCTCGTGAGGTCGACCGAACCTTGATCCACTGGGCGCTTTCGCTTTCTCCTCTCGATCGGCTCCGCGCCGCGATCAGCTCCGCGGCTTCGCTCGAGGCGTTGAGTCGTGCGAGGCGAGGTGAATTCCCATAGCAAACGCCGCGCGATACTCTTCGGTCGATGGTCGAGGAACTATCCGGCGAGGACGACATTCGTTTCCGTTACGTGGAGCAGCATTTCCAGGCACTGCTCTTCTTGATGGCGCTCGCCGTCGTTCCGCAAGTCATCTACAGCGATGGCAACCCTTGGAGGGTGTTTGCGATCGTTTTGTGTACGCCCCCTGCGTGTTTCGCAATCTCTTGGCTCTCCAGTCGAGGACGCTGGCTTTCGAAGAGCGAAGACGCCGATGACCCTCGATACTCGCACTTTCGAGATATCGGTGGGTTCGTCTCAATATATGCGCTGATCATCTACTTCTTCTTCTCGTCATCCCTCGTCATGTGGGCGGCGAAGGGTCCCATCAATTGTGCGCGTCCGTGGATGACGGCGTGGGCAACGCTCGCCCTTGCCGGCCTCGCCGTCGCCGCGTTCGTAGCTTTTTGGACTACTATTTTGACGCGTATCCGAGGTATCTCGATCGCGAAGATGCGGAGGCCCACACGATATACTTTCACGATTGCGATGGTGATCGCGGCTGCAGCGACTGGCTTCTTCGTGGTGAGTGCGCTCGTGACTCAGTTTGATTTCATCGACGGCATTTGGCGCGTGCGCTCCGGCTAGTCGCCATGGCGTTCCGCATCGAAGAGCGACGAGCTCCCTGCCAGATCAATCCGGTGCTGACTATCTCTTCGACCTCAGTCAGTGTTCCACGACGCGATGAGACTCCGCAGACCTGGGGCCGCGAAGCCGGCAGTCTTCTTGGGCGCGAAGGCGCCGAGGATCAAGGCACCGATGATGAAGGCCAGCACGGCGCCGGCTTGGTGCGCATCGAGTCGGTCGCCGGAGCGGGCGCGAATGGTCGTGATCTCCGCGTCGATGAGCTTGCGCATGCGCTTGAAGAGGGTGGGGTTTCGGATGGCCTCCGCGAATAGGCCCACCCAGCAGCGTGCGGCCGTGATGTCGGCGAGATCGTCTAGCCTTAGGGCGCCATCGACGTAGGCCAGGAGCGGGTCCAGCTCGTCACGATCGCGTATGCGGAGGCGGAAACGGGCAACCAAGTCCGACAACAACGAGGCGAGCAGGTCCTCTTTGTCCTCGAAATGGTAGTGGATCAGCCCGGGGGCGACCTCCGCTTCGGTGGCCACGGCCGCGATGGTAGCGCCGGCATAGCCGTGATCCGCCAGGACGCGAGCGAAGGCTTCGAGGATCTCGGCTCGTCGGGCCTCTCGGTTGCTGGGTCGTCCCATAGTTTGGTTGTATAACCAAATTACTCATTTCAGGGTAGTGGCATGTCGTCGCGCGCTCGTTGCTGCCTGGTGGTCACCCAATGAAGACGTATCCAATCATTGACGATGTCGGTTCGCTTCGAGGCTTCGAGATCGCCGTTCCGCTCAGCTATCGACCGATTTACCGAGCTCTTCGCTCGGTTGAGGGGGTCACTGACGTCAAGAGGACTTGGTTCAACGAAGACCGAATGAAGTTCAAGTTCAACGGCGAACCATTCATTGTGTGGGAGCCCTACGGAGACAACAGTCGGTACTGGATAGGCCCCGCTGACCCCCCAAGTGAGCAGGACATCTCGCCGATCCATGAGGCATTTGAGCGGTACCGCTACTCGGCGATGCTCCGCCTAGTACTGTGGTTGACCGTGATCGTGCTCGTCGCCTTGTGGTGTAACTTGACGACATCCGAGCGTGTTGAGCGAAGAGCCAACCCGTTGTCCGATGGCAGAACGTACCTAGCACTCGATCATAACAGCGACGGCCGGCGAATCGGCTTCAGGGCCGAGATCGGGGCCGCAGGCGCCATGCTTAACTGGGAGTTTTGAGCGACGCGAGCCCCACGCACGCGCCGCGGTTCCACGCCCCAACGCTTGCCGTGCCGACTCTCTACATGAGGTCCCAAGTTGGCGAGCACCAAATGCGCGCCAAGAGTGAACAATTACGTATGTCCGAACGCGTCACGGCTTGGTACCGTTTTCCCCTCGCCTGGAGGTGACCCATGAAGTCACGATGGATGGTGTGCGCGTTCGCCCTGCTGTTGAGCTGCAGCAGCGAGGACGGAGGTATGGCCGGTAATGGTGGAACCGGTGGTACGGCTGGTGCTGGCGGTACGGCAGGCTCGGGCGGTGAAGGTGGCAGCGCTGGTGCCGGTGGTACAGGCGGCGCTGGCGGAGGCTCAGCCGTGCCCACCGAAGGTCTCCTTGCCCACTACCCGTTCTCCGGCGATGCCAGAGACCACAGCGGGAACGGCTACGACGGAACGGTAAACGGTCCAGTACTGGCGACAGACCGGTTTGGAACCAGCGACGGCGCTTACTCCCTTGACGGCGTCGATGACGTGATCAGCCTGCCTCACGAACCCGAGCTGGACGATGGCGCCACCGCCGCAGGCTCGCTTGGTGCCTGGGTGTACCGGACGACCGCCTCTTGGCCACTTCACATCGTGGGCAAACGAGAGGGCTGCGGCGGCGGGATTAATTTCATGCAGTTAGCCATCGGGGGGGAGCGGCGCCAACCGAGCTGGTTCCCCTCAACGAGTGGATCTATCTGATGAACACCTGGGATGGGTCTACAATCACCATCTATGTCCAGGGGGCGGCTGTTCTTTCCGCGGATTTTCCACCCTGGTCTAACTCGGCGCAGTGGACGATCGGGACGTCAGGGACCTGTCAGCCCTTTGGTGGGTTGATCGATGATGTGCGTATCTTCAGTCGGTCTTTGGACAGTTCGGAGGTTCGGCAACTCATCGAAGAGGGTGGTTGGGTGCCTTAGAAAGGAAGTCAACTGGATGCACAGTAGGCGACGTCGGTTCGTTTGAGGTGGAGCCGGGCGAGGCCATGTAACCGGCGGCGTTTCGAAGTGACAACCCCGGTTGTCGTGCATAAAGCAAACCCTTGGCGCTAACCACGGTCAACGTAGTGTCAATCGACAAAGCGAATCATTGAAGAATTACGTATGACGCATGGCGTGCGCTGACCACGGTCGAAACGCAGGTCTGTCGTCGTCATTCTTGTGGCCCGCACATGATTGCTAACGATTCTCAGTTGGCACGTCCTATGCACATACATGACACCACTTAGTGATGTTCCCCGGTGGAGCGTTGGGGGGGTGGATCATGCGTTACTTATTCGGATTTCTATGCGTCTCCGCACTCTGCGTCATGCCGCTGGTAGGGTGCAGTGAGGACGGTGGCGAAGGTGGTAGTGGTGGCTCTGCTGGCGCAGGTGGCGTCGGCGGCTCAGGCGGCGGTGGCGACGGCCGGTGGGGGGACCCGGTGTTGATTGCGGGCGATGCCTCTTATCCCCAGGTGGCCGTCGACCCGAACGGCAACGCGGTCCTGGTCTGGACCCAATGGGACGGGATGCGCTGGGACATCTGGGCCAATCGCTTCACGCCAAGCGCGGGCTGGGGCGTAGCCGAGCGGATTGGAACCGACAACGGTGGCGGTAGCCCCCAGGTGGCCGTCGACCCGAACGGCAACGCGGTCGCGGTCTGGACCTATCAGGACACATTGGGGATGCGCGCCGACATCTGGGCTAATCGCTTCACGCCAAGCGCGGGCTGGGGCGTAGCCGAGCGGATTGAAACCGACAACCTGAGGTATGCCGCTGGCCCCCAGGTGGCCGTCGACCCGAACGGCAACGCGGTCGCGGTCTGGGACCAACGGGACCCGATGCGCTTCGACATCTGGGCCAATCGGTTCACGCCAAGCGCGGGCTGGGGCGTAGCCGAGCGGATTGAAACCGACAACGCGGGCGATGCCTCTAATCCCCAGGTGGCCGTCGACCCGAACGGCAACGCGGTCGCGGTCTGGCACCAAGGGGACCCGGTGCGCTTCGACATCTGGGCCAATCGCTTTACGCCAAGCGCGGGCTGGGGCGTAGCCGAGCGGATTGAAACCGACAACGCGGGCGGTGGCGGTAGCCCCCAGGTGGCCGTCGACCCGAACGGCAACGCGGTCGCGGTCTGGACCCAAGGGGACGGCGAGCCCTTGCGATCCGCGACACGCTTCCACATCTGGGCGAATCGCTTCACGCCAAGCGCGGGCTGGGGCGTGGCCGAGCGGATTGAAACCGACAACCTGAATAATGCCTTTTCCCCCCAGGTGGCGCTCGACCCGAACGGCAACGCGGTCGCGGTCTGGCAGCAATGGGACGGGATGCGCTTCGACATCTGGGCGAATCGGTTCACGCCAAGCGCGGGCTGGGGCGTGGCCGAGCGGATTGGAACCGACAACGCGGGCAATGCCTTTGTCCCCCAGGTGGCCGTCGACCCGAACGGCAACGCGGTCGCGGTCTGGCACCAAGGGGACCCGCTGCGCCCCGACATCTGGGCCAATCGCTTCGAGCGGACGTTCCCTTGAACGACAGCATCTGACATGACGCTACGAAGCCAGGACGCCCGGAGACAGGGGGCTCGATGTGCGACGTGGGGGCGTTTGAGGTGCAGCCGGGCGGCGCCATCTTGCGAGGCGCGTGTCGAGGCAGCAAACGCGGTTGGCGTACACAAGAGTCACGTTTCACATCGGACGCCGCTAGCCTGACCCCGATCAGAGGGGAGATGGGGAAACCACTTCTAATCAACGGCGTGTTTTCGTGAACCAGAGTGTCGATACGAGTGGCACACCGTGTGCCGAAAGCTTCATTTGAGGGTGTTTGCGCGCGTCCGCTGACTACGCGCTACCGCGAAACCATTGAAAAAACGGGGGTGAAAACCCCTTACCTAGGATTAAAAGTCCGCTGCTCTACCAACTGAGCTAACAGCCCAAGTACCCGAAATATCTGACGTGGTCTTGTCGTTGTGGCCGCCGATATACGCCAAGCCGCTCAAATGTCCACTCTTTCGGGTACGGTCGTTGGTCGCAGCGTGGCGAAAGTCCCGCATATCTAGGGAGTTGAGGTCGTCCGGGTCAAGTCCAAGGTCCTTGGCCGCCGTTCGGAGGGCCCTTCGGTGGTCCCAGCGCTGAAAGATGGGGCCCACCTCCACCCCCTTCGTTGCATCGGCCAGCGTCGTAACGACCAAGGCCAGAGCTCCTGCCCATCCAACCAAGTACCTCACAACAACCCCTCACTCTCTGTCGAGGGTGGTGAAATTCCATTCGAAGTCGTCTTCGAGCGTCGCTCCGGCACTAGACGCAAGGCCGGCCTTCACAGTGACCGTAAAGGAGGTGATCGCCGCAAGGGGCGCGTCAGGCCGGAGCTCCCCAATGTCTGGCTCCTCGCCGATGAAGACGTCGCTCGGCACCCGCGTCCCCTGGTCATCGGTCAAAAAGAAGGTTTCACTCGTGAGCGACGCAGGATCGATTGGGGCGTTGGTTTGAAAGCCGATCCGCGTGTCGACAGGAACCTCGGTCTGGCCATCCGCGGGCGCAGTTTCGACAATTTGGAGGTCCTGTTGTTCGCAGACGCCGGATGCACAGACGCCCGTCATCGTCTCCGTTTCCGTATCATTTTCGAAGCCGCAGGCCCGGTCGTTCTCCTCCTCCTCGGCGGTACATGCCGGCTCGATCGCTCCGCACGGTCGCTCGAGCTCACATTCGAGCAACGTAATCGTTGCTTGAACACATGCTTCTCCTCGGACTCTTTCGAGCGCGGCAAACGTGGCAGAAAGGAATCTTTCGCATTCTTCGATCGTCTCCGGAACTCTGTTCTCTTCCGCTTCGCACCGCATGTTGCGCTCGCAGGTCGACTGAACGACCTCGGTGATCACTTCACGCGTGTCGTCCGTGCACCCAACTACGAGCACTGCCCACAGCAGACCGACTGTCGCCCCCAGTATCGGTCTCATGGCGTGACCTCCTCTTCGTCGTCGCCGCAAACCGCGAGCGTCGCGTCGTATTCGACTTCGCAGGCGTATAGGATGCCATCGCAGGGGGTGTCTCCCGCGCAGTCGAACGCAGCGATGAAGGCGGCGCCACACGCGTCTGGATCTGGAGACCCTTGAATATAGTCCCCGTACAACTGCAGAATGAGCGTCCGGCAATTGTCAACATCACCAAAAAACGGATCCTCAGGATATGGGTCGCATTCGATCTCCCTCATGCAGAAGGCGGTCACGCTCGGGTCGAGCTGTGCGATTCGATCTCTGGCTGCGTCGAGCTCGCTGTTGGCTCCGCCGTCGCCGCACCCGGCAAGCGCAAGCCCCGCTGCTGCCAGGGACGGGATCTTCTTCTTGGGACTAAACATGCATCCCCCTTCGGAATAGCTTTGGAACAGTACCGTCTATGATGTCACTTGAGAAGGACCGCGAAGCACGATGGACGGGCAAACTTATTTGCCTTGAGGAAAGAAAGCTTGACGCTGGAATAGATGAAGGTTGCCAGCCCCGCGCCAATCAGCAGAGTTCCCCCAGCGATGGCCTCCTGATTGTTGGGCGTGGGTCCCCAGAAGTCGACACTTCCTGCCCAGGCGAGCACGCTCCCCACTGTGGCCGTACTAAGCCCGACCGGGATACCCAGGCCGGGCCCGACCATGTAGCTCGGCTTACACTCCCTTGGGACGGGAGGCGTAGGTATTTCCGCGCGCTGAATCGAATGCGTGTTGTCGGTGCCAAGGACGAGATCGTCGGAGTAACTCAAGATTAGAGCGAGACGCGGTTGCAGAGAGCGTCCGGTGGTCACGACATCTAAGGACTCCAGGTCGCGCGGGCCGCTGGGCCCGTCCTGAAGAGATGGCTAGTCCACGATGAGCGGCGCGCCCCCGGTCTCCTCGAGGTACGTGCGCAACTGGCGTTCGAGCAAATCGGCATCACGTCCGCCGCGCAGATTTCGGCCAGCCATCGCGGGGTCGTTGACGTCGTACAGGCCGACCGTGTTGTCGAGCCGGTTCATGATGAGCTTATACGGATCGGAAACGGCAGAGACGAGATCGAGCGCAAACTTGGTGCCTTTGTCGCCGGCGCTTTTGTCGAAGATGAAGGTGTCGACGACGAGTACTCGGTCTCGATACTCATCGGCCGAGGCCGCGATCGCGCGTAGCGACGTTCCATCGAGCCCAGCTGGGCCGTGGGTTTCAGTGATATCCAAGACGGTGGGCATAAGGTCGATCGCACCAACCACCGCGTCGTTCTCCCCCGCCGGAAAACCCGGTCCCTTGGCGAGAAGCGGGACCTTGATGTTGTGCTCCGAATGATCGAATCCGTGACCCCGGGACCGATCGTTGTAGATGCGTTCGCCATGGTCGGCGGCCAGAAGCACGGTCACGGGCCGATCCGTCTGCCCATCGATGACCCGAAGCAACCGACCCACGTGTTGATCGAGGTACGTGATCTCGCCGTCGTACAGATCTCCTTCGGTATCTCCGGCCAGCGGGATGCCTGGATGACGTTTGCTCGGGGCATGCGGGCCGAAGAAATGCACCCATAGAAAGAATGGCTTGTCCTGAGGGCGGTTGCGTAGAAAGTCGATGGCACTGTCGGCTGTCTGGGCATCGTTTCGTAGGTGCCGGGCCAACAAGTTGATTTCCACGAAACTGTCGAACCCCTCCGCGGTGCCCCACTTGTGAGAGAGCACCTCGGTGAAGCCGCCGTCTATCACCGCCGCCGTGAGCATGCCCCGCCGGCGCAAATAGGTGGCCAGCGACCAATGTGGGTCGCTCAGCGGTAACAAGAACATGGCGCGTGGTTTCTCTCCAGGCCGCAACTGGTTGCCCAGCGGCGCCTTCAAGCACCTGTAGCGGTTGGTCTCGTACATGCGCGTCCACTGCAAGCGCCGTGGGTTCACGCCGCGTAGAATCGCCGGGATGGCAATGCTCGTCCATCCCCCGGCGGCATAGGCGCGGGTGAACTTCGTCCCGTCTTCGAACCAACGGGCGAGCTCGGGTGTGGTGTTCCGTTCGTAGCCGTAGAGAGACATTCGATCGGGGCGGACGGTGTCGACGGTGATCAACACGACATGCTGCGGAGACGGCTCGGTGGGTATGGGAACTTCAGCTTGATACACGGCCGCGACGACCGGGTTTGCGTCGCCTCCGGAACAGTTGTCGTCCACACCGTTGCCGGGAATCTCGCGTTGCTGGGGGTTCACCTCGGCGTCGAATGGACTACAGTCCCCACCGCCGAGGACGGCCGAAAACCCGTCAGCATCGAAGTCCGTGATGAGTCGAATGGTTCGAAGTGGCAGGGCAGCAAACGGCCGATTCAGCATGGTTTCAAACGCCGGCTGACGCGGCGCGTGCAACAAGAAAAAGGGGGCAAGCACGGTCAGTGCGACAAACGCGGTGCCAACGATGCGAACCGAACGCCGCCGAGGGGACAGGACGATCCCAGACAACAGGACCACGATGGCCATGCAGAACAACGCCAACCCTTGTAGCGCCACGTGGAAGATCGCGTATTGCCCCGGGAACCGGGTGCGGTCTAGGTAGGCGAGGAGAAGCGTGCCAACGACCAACGCGATACCGATCACCCATTGAATCCATCGAGACGCACGCATCAGCGGAGGTGCGCCAGTGCGAGTGGGCTGCATCAAGACGAGGAGGGCGCCGGTTGTCAAAGCGGCAAGCCCGCAACCGACCAGCGTGCCAACCGCAAGTGTGTTGTAACGGGTGCCTAGGTTGGCAAATGCGCGGAGGCTCCAAGCGACCGCGGCGAAAGCCCACAACGCCAATCCCGGCCAAGCTATCCAGGAAGCAAACCGCGGACATCTTGCGAGCAGATGCGCGAATCCCGCCCATAGTGCGCCGATCGTCAATCCAAACCCCAACCCCAGCCCGGCGCTACCGACGAACGCCCGTATTGAGAGATCATCACCGGTTAGGGCGATGTCGGAGACCGCCGCAACCATCACAGCTAGGCCAGCCGCCGTCAGTCCACGACCCAACTTGCTGGCGCAGGTGGTCCACTCATCGGGGCGTGAGAAAAGGGAAGCCAAGAGGTGTTGGAGGCCGCTCATGAAGTTCGCTCGAGAAGTTGTTTGCGCGGGTATAGCCGCTAACGGACCCGCCGTCCGGAGACGAAGTACTGTGCGCCGAGCGGCAGCCAGCGGAGGCCGGATTCGATGCTTCGAAAGCCTGAGCCTTTCCAGGGGAAGAAAAGGACGTAGCGCGCCTCGGCGGCTTCGAGCTCGGCGCTTTCGATGAGGGCCATAGATTCGCCGCGCGTGAGCAGCTTCGCGTCGGCGTCGAAAGGGCAGTTGTTGACCGCCCGCCGAGTGAGCGGGTTGTAGGGGTTGTGCTCGAAGATGTAGAGAAGGCCGCCTGGTTTGAGCACGCGGGCCATTTCGGCGACGAGCGATGTCCACTGTGCCGGCGGTACGTGGTGCAGAACGCAGACCGTGAACACGACATCAAAGGTCTGCTCCTCGAACGGTATACGCCTGCCGTCATAAACTTGAAACTTCCCTTGCGGAACGTGCGCGGCAGCCCGCTTCACGACCCCGGGCGCGACGTCGACGCCGCGAAGCTCGCCAAAGTGCTCGCCTACGTAACGCGACATGAGACCGACGCCACATCCAACGTCCAGAACGCTGCAACGCTCCAGGGAGCCGAGCTGCCTGGCGCAAGAAGCAACGAGCTCATCAGCCTTGACGCGGATGAAGAAATCATGGCTCTGACCCGCGAAGTCGATCGACTGCTCGACCTCCGCCACGTAGCTTTGCTTGTACTCCTCGAACTCCACGTATTATCCGTAGGTTGAACTATACACGACGCCATTGTACAAGGCTCGCTGCCGCTTGGTAGGCTCGGACCGACTCATGCAACGTCCTGCGCTGTCACTCATCATTCCCGTCTACAACGAGGAAGCAAACATCGCGGAGCTCGACCGCCGCCTCAAGGACCTCCTGCGCGAAATCAATGAGACGTGGGAGGTGGTGTTCGTCGACGACGGCTCACAAGACCGCTCCCCTGAAATGCTGCACGAGCTCGCTGCGGCAGAACCGCGCTACAAGGTCATTTCTTTTTCGCGCAACTTCGGGCACCAGGCTGCGATCACCGCCGGCATTGATCGCGCTGAAGGGGACGCCGTGGTCATCATGGATGCGGACCTGCAGGATCCACCCGAGGTCGTCATGCAAATGATTCAGAAGTGGCGTGAAGGATCCGACGTCGTATACGGCCAACGGTCCAGACGGCACGGGGAGAGCATCTTCAAGCGATCGACCGCCGCCGCCTTCTACCGTCTGTTGCGTATGCTGCTCCCGATCGAGATACCCCTCGATACCGGGGATTTTCGGCTAATGAGTCGCAGAGTCATCCTGTCGATGCGCGCCCTGCGCGAGCAGCATCGTTTCGTGCGCGCCATGGTGTCATGGGTGGGTTTTAAGCAGACGGCGGTGCAATACGAGCGGCCCGAACGCTTCGCCGGCGAAACGAAATACCCACTTCGCAAGATGATGCGCTTCGCGATCGATGGCATTACATCGTTTTCGATCGTCCCGCTTCGGCTCGCGACTTGGCTCGGTTTGCTTTCGGGGCTCCTTGCGATCGTCACCTCAGCCTGGGCGCTCTACTCAGCAATCGCGGGGCAGACGGTTCCAGGTTGGGCGACGATCATGATCGCGGTGGCATTGGCTGCGTCGGCTCAGCTCATCATGACCGGAATCCTTGGCGAGTACATCGGCCGGATCTACGAAGAAGTGAAACGGCGTCCGCTCTACGTGGTAGCCGATACGCTGAATCTTCCGCCGGCCGATCGGTCACCGCCGAGCGTGCAAAAGACAGGCGATACTCCCGAGGCGAGCAAGAAGACACGCTAGGGCAACGGGTGATCGCTCTCTGCTCGACTGATGAACGACGTCAGGATCGCCAATAGCTCGGCAAACTCGTCGGGCTTTTCCTCGTGCACATCCTCGACCTCGCCCGGATCGGCAGCCAAATCGTAGAGCGCGGCCGTGCCGCGAAGACGATCGACGATCAGCTTGTAGTCGCCGCGGACGACCGCCTTGATGTCGTAGGTGCGTTTGCCGTTTCGGTCGGTGTAGCGATGCGCTTCGGTGAACACTGGGCGGTCCTCGGGATAGCGATTTTCGAAGGCGAGCGGCAACAGGTTGACGCCGTCGAGACCTCGGGTTGGTGCGCCCGCTGCGACCACAAACGTCGCCGTCAGATCAATTGCGGCGGTGTTGTGCAGCACCTCGCGTCCTTTGACGCCGGGTACGTGCAAGATCATCGGGATGCGCGCTTGCTCGTCGTACAGTGAGGTCCCGTGGCCTCGGTGGCGGTGCTCGCCAAACGCCTCACCATGGTCGGAGGTGACGCCGATGAGGGTGTCGTCGTAGACCCCACGCTCTTCGAGCGCGGCGCGCAACTTCGCAAACCCTTTGTCCGTGTGCGCCAGCACGGTGTCGTAGCGCGCGCTGCTGTACTTGTTCTCGTGGGGGTCGTACAGGTGGATCCATAGAAACCACGGCGACTCCAGCTTGTCGAGCTGGCTCAGCGCGATGTCGACGATGCGCTCGGTCGTCGGCGCCTTCCACCCCTTGCGCGTGAGATCTTCGAACAGGTCGAAGCCTTTGTCGAAGCCGACGCCAGGTCGGAAGAAGTCGCCGGGCACATAGGGTGTCGCCGCGGTATTGTAACCAGCGCTTTGCAGCCGCATCGCGAGCGAGTCCCCGGATTGGAACGCCGGAATCGTCGTGAAGATGGCCTTGCCCTGGTACTTCTTGCGCTGCTCGTCGGACAGCTCCTTCGGGTTGGCCAAGCGCCCCCGATCCCAAAACCAGAGGTCCCAGTCGATGTTGGCGCTGTAGCGACCAACTAGGAGCGTGCCCATGCCCATCGCGGTGCGCGGGCCTCCGGCATAGGTGCGGCGAAAGTGCAACGACTCGTCGGCAAACCGCTGCAGCTCGGGCATGCGCTCGTTCTTCTCGCCTTGGCCGACGAGCACATCGCCGCGAAGCGCGTCGATGCTGATCAACAGCATGTTAGGACGTCGCAGCGGCGGTTCGGCATCGTAGTACCGATCGTAGGCCAGCGCCGGATGTGGCGGCATGTCGTCCGGAGAGGCCGAGCCCGCGGCCGCGAGCAGCTGGAGCAACGAGCCTCCGATCGCCGTCTTTCCGAGCTGACTCCGGATGCCGATCTGCTGAACGTCGTCGAGCGCGACGAGGAACCACAGGGCGGCACCGGTCAGCACCACAGCCGACACCGCGGCGACCCCCTGCAGGACGCGATTCCGCGCCGTGCCGAGCAACGAGCGAGCCCCCGTTTCAAGGGTCAGGATGCCGAGGGCACCCAACCACAGGTGCACGGGCACGTAGAGATCCACGAACAGTCTGCGGTCGGCTTCGAGCAACCCCATGCCGAGGAAACACGTGGCGACGCCGATCGCGTACTCCTTAGGGCTCGACGGGACCTCGTGGCAGGGGACGCTGTAGCGTGCGGCGAGGCCAAACATGAGCGCACACGACAACAGCCAGGTGCCGGCGAATAGACCGATGTGCAGCATGCTCGTGCCCGGCCGCACCGTGAGCAATGTGCCGGTGGCGTGATGCATGAGTAGCAACGCCAGCGTGAGCAGGACGGAAGCGCCGACCGCGGCGACGCCCCAGCGCCCGCGCGTGTGACGCTTCGGCCACGGCAACATTTGCAGGCCGACGGCTGCCACGACACCGAAGCCGACCAGGGCCGCCGGGGTCCAGCCCGACAACACCGATCGCGCCTGCCACCAGCGAAAGACGCCGAACGCCGTCGGAACCAGCGTAATGATGCCGATCGCCGCCACCTTCAGCTTGGCCGCGTGTTGCTGCGCGACCGGTACGATCCGGACGGCTACGTCGAGTGCGATCATCACGAGCAAGCCGATGCTGACCGCGCCCGCCAACGTCAGCAGAGCCCGCCACGATAATCCTCGTGCGTCGCGCGCTACTACGTACGTGACGGTGAGCGCAACCGCTACGAATGCGGGGGCGAGCGTTAGCCATGCCTTCGTTGTTCGATTTGACGAAACCACGCACGGTACTCTAGACGTCCGCCGACCAAGCGCCAATGCGGGCAGGTGGACACATGCCCCGAGATGACTACCCTGGCCGGCGTGACGGACGAGCCGACTCCTTCTGAAGACAGCCCCGCAGTAGCAGTTGCCGCGCTCCGGGAGCGCGTCGCGTCCCCTTCTGGCGGCGAGTATTTATCGACGCTCGCTCGCGGGGCCGCTTTGCTGTTGGGTGCCGGGGCTTCGTGCGGCGTCGCCATTTGGGAAATGGTTTTCGGCGATCTGATGGTCGCCTACGTCAGATCAAACCAAATCGAGCCCGCCACCCGCAAGCTGATGGCTCTGTTCGGTGGCGTTGGGCTGGCACTTCCACTCATCGCCATTGGGATCTACTGGTGGATTCGCCGAACGCGGCCCCTCGATAAGGCGCGCAAGATCGAGTCAGTCGGGTGGAAGCTCTCGCCTCTGTGCCTAGCGATCGTCGTTCCGACGCTATTTCGTTGGCAGATCTGGAAGGGCCTCGACATCCAGTTCCTCGTCCTGGTCGCGATCACGGCCTTTGCAGCGCAGAAGTTGTTCTATCGGTCACTCGCCGAACCGCCCATGTTCAGGGCGACCTCCGGACCCCTTGCTTCGTTCCGCCAACGCGCCGAGGACGCCTTCGATCGCTGGTCGCCGTGGCTTCCTTGGGTCCTGGTTATCGGCTTGTTCTTCTTCTATGCGTCCTATTTTTCGTTCTTCACCCTACGCAACCATTGGAACCTCCGAACAGCAGCCTACGACATGGCGATCGAGGACAATGTCGTCTTCAATGCCATGCGCGGCGAATTGCTGAAAGCCTCGCCGATGTTCGGTCCTGAGGGCACGCATCTCGGGCATCATGCGACCTTCTTCGCCTACGTGCTCGTGCCCATCTACGCGATCGCACCACGTGCCGAGACCCTGCTGATCGTTCAGGCCACGCTGATCGGTGCGGCAGTCATTCCGCTCTTCCTCTTCGCCCGCAATCGTTTCGGGCCCTATCAAGCAGCCTTGATCGCCGGGATGTATGTGTTTTACGCGCCGCTACACGGCGCCAATTTCTACGATTTTCACTACCCTCCACTAGGGATCGGGTTCGTGTTCTGGCTCGCCTACTTGGTCGACATTGGCAAGTATTGGTGGGCCATCATCCCCCTGCTCTTGAGCCTGTCGGTGCGCGAGGACATGGCGCTCTCCGTCTTTGTGGTTGGCGCTTACTTCCTCCTTTCCGGGAAGAAGCCGCGGGCGGGATTGGCGCTGTCGGTCATTGGCCTGGGCTACTTCCTCGCGATGAAGATGGCCTTCATGCCCTACATCCGTGACGGCAAGCTTTCGTTCGTGTGGTTCTACGACAAGCTGAGGCCGAAGGGCGGGCCTTCGGGATTTTTCGGCGTACTGCTCACGATCATGGGCAACCCCGACTACACCCTGGGCACGCTGCTCATTAGCGCCAAGGTCAAATACTTTCTCCAGGTAATGGTTCCTTTCGCGTTCCTGCCGTTTCGGAGGCCGATTGGGTTTGTGTTCTGCTTACCGGGAATGGTGATGACGTTGTTGTCGAGTCGCCACGCAAGTTACGACATTGCGTTTCAGTACACGACGCACTGGGCGCTCGAGATGTTTCTCGCGTCCGTTGTCGTTCTGACGATGATCAAGGAGCCTGCTCATGCCGCAGACCGGCACGGCGAAACTCGGGTCCGGTCTTGGTTGATGGCGTTGGCGTTAGCGATGGCTGCTACCTCCTATCAACACGGCGCAATTCTTCAGCACAACACCGCACGAGGCGGTTTCACGGCCTTCAAATTCGACCGCACAGAGAAAGATATCGAGCGATACGAGCAACTCATTTCGCTCCGCAAGCTCATTCCGCCGGAAGCAAAAGTTGCCGGGACCGAGCGTATCCTGCCGCATGTGTCCAATCGACCCGACGCTTACACGATTCGCAGCGTAGGCATCCAGGACGCCGAATACATACTGTTTCCCTTTCAAATTGGCGGCATCGATGTCGACCGCATTCATCCCCTGTTGGTCGACGGATCATTTGGCGTAGTCGACGTGGCGGGCGAGTTCATTCTCGCCAAGCGCGGGCACTCTACCGAGCGCAACGCTGAAGTCCTCAAGCGCGTTCGCAAGCCGCGAAAGCGACCACCAAAAGCAAAAGCGCCAACCTTGCCCCACCCAATGCCGAAGAAGGGCCCAGGAGAAAACTAGCGTGTCCCTCTACGATCGCATTTTGGGGCATCCGTTCGTATACCACCGCGTTCGCCCTCTCGTCGTCGGCATCGACTACACGCCGCAATACGAAGCGCTCGATGCACACTCCGACGATCGGATCCTTGACATCGGGTGCGGTGGAGGTGACGCGCTCCGATACCTCGGGAGTTTCGAGACGTATCACGGCTTCGACACCGATGAGGTAGCGATCTCTTTCGCCAAGCAGCGGCCTGAAGCGAAGCGGCCGGACGTTCATTTCGAGGCGGCGCTGGTGAGTCCCGCGACCTTGCAGGATATCCGTCCAACCCGCGTCATGATGAACGGCCTGCTACACCATCTCGATGACGAAGCTGCCGTCGATTTGTTGCGGATGTGCGGCGCCACCAACACCGTGGAGCGAATCGTCACCAATGACACCGTTTATCTGGCCGGTGAGCCGCTGAACAATATCTTGGCGCGGCTCGACCGCGGTCGGTTCGTGCGACGTATCGAGGGTTATCGCGAGTTGGTTGCGCGCGCCGGTCTGACCATCGTGCACGAGGAGCTCGTGCGCAGTCATGCTACGCGGGGTATCGCTCGCTACTTGGTCATGGTGCTCGAGCCGAAAGGCGCTATTCCGGTCGGCGGAGTCGTGCCAACACGTTCTCCGTGAACGACGGCCGTAGGTAGAACCCTCGCGGCATCGTCCATTGCACGGCACCTTCCTCGTCAGGCGCGCGACGAAGGCTTCGCCCGCTGGCGGCTTTGGGTCGCACTTGGAGCACGTCGCCGAGGTGGCCGGTGATTTGCTCGACGTCCCCGGCGGCGATCATGCTGGCAAGCCTCTCCCAATCTGCCCGCAAGCGCCTTTTCTCGTCGGCGTTGGGTGTCCACATGAACGCCCGTCCGACACGCCGATCGCGGAGCGGTGTCTTCGATGCTGCTTCAACCGGTACAAACAGCACCTTCCGAAGCTTCTTCCACACCGTGCTCCGTTCCCAATCGGTATCCGCCATCGCCGAAAGAGAAATGGAGCAGACAAACGTCGATTCCTTGGGCTTGCCGGTGGCATCGAGCGGAATCGTCTTGAGCTCGATCCCGAGCCCGACGAAGTCCGGCTCCGCGCGCGACGCCGCCGTTGCGCCGAGCATCTTCTCGAGAAGCTGCCCCGCCATGCCTTTTGCGCGGGCCGCCGACTCCGGCACCGCGACCCCGAGCGCTTCCCCAAGCTCGCCCAGCGTATACCCCCCAAGCTCCCGCGCCCGCTCCAACAACTCCCCCTCAGAAAAGGGGACAGTCCCCTTTTTCATTAGTGGAGCTCGCAGACTTTGGTGCCGAACAGGCGTTCTAGCGCGGTGAGGAGGGCGTCGCTCGGGTCGACGTAGAGCCCGGTTTCGGCGAGGTTCACGCGCCAGTCGCCCGCCAAGGCGAGCTCGAGGGAGACGGGGCAGGGGCCCGGAAACTGTTCGAGCATCGAGCGCAGCGAGTCGAGCTTGGGCCGATCGATCGTGTCGACGGCGAGCTTGACGGTAATCGAAGTGGTCCGCTCTTGGAGCGCATCACTGAGAAGCGACGCGTCTTCGAGCAGGATCTTCGGTTCGATGGCTGCGTTCTCATCATTGCGATCTTGCTCGTGTTTGACGCGGCCAGTCAGCAGGATTGGTTGCGCGGACTGGAGTGCTTCCCGGATGCCAGGCTTTTCGAGCGGCTTTGGACGGACGATGACCTCGACGCGCCCAAGCGAATCTTCGATGTGAAAGAACGCCATGGTGTTGCCCATCTTCGTCCGGCGCTCCCTGTACCCTTCGACTGTGCCGCCCACCGTAATCTGCCGAGAGCTCTTGAGCTCTGCGATGGTTTGGGTTGTCGCGTCACAGAAGCGCAGCAGCTCGCTTCGATAACGGTCTAGTGGATGCCCCGAGACATAGAAGCCGAGAGTCGCCTTCTCGCGAGACAATTGATCGCGCGAATCCCACGAGTCGAGCAGCGGAAAGCTGCCGCCGGGGTGCTCGTAGGCCTGCGCGTCGTCGTCTTCGCCCATCAGCCCAAACAGGCTCTCCTGTCCACTCGATCGCTCTGCCTGGATGCGCTTGCCCCGCTCGATCGCCTGTTCGATTGAGATGAACGCTTGCGCACGATGGACGTCGATCGCGTGATGCACCGTGTCGAAAGCCCCGCATTGGACGAGCGCTTCGATCACGCTCTTGTTGACCCGTCGAAGATCCACGCGCGAGCAAAAGTCGAACAGGTCGACGAACGGCCTCTCCGCGAGCCCGCCATCCTCTTCCGGGTCGGCTTTGCGCGCTTCCAAGATCGCGTCGAGCGCCGCGGTGCCAACTCCCTTGATCGCTCCGAGACCGAATCGAACTTTCGGGCCCATCGGGTCGTGCACCTCACCGCCGTAGCAAACCGGCTTGTGTCGGAGCCGGGCTACGTTTTCGGCCTCGTCGGGCGAGTAGACGACGGTGAAGTCGATCTCGGACTCGTTGACGTCCGGAGGCAACACCGTGATTCCCATCGAGCGCGCCTCAGCCACGGTGCGCACTACCTTGTCGATCTTTTCTTTGTCGGCCGTGAGGGTCGCGCAGGTGAACTCCAGGGGGAAGTGCGTCTTCAGGTACGCCGTCTGATAGGTGATCAGGGCATAGGCTGCCGAGTGGCTCTTGTTGAAGCCGTACCCAGCGAAGTACGCCATGAGGTCGAACACCTCTTCTGCCTTTTCTCGTGTGTGGCCGCGCGCGACCGCACCATCGATGAAGACGGTCTTTTGCTTCTCCATCTCGGAGGCTTTCTTCTTGCCCATCGCGCGTCGCAATAAGTCTGCGCCGCCGAGTGAGTAGCCCGCCATCACCTGGGCGATCTGCATCACCTGCTCTTGGTAGACGATGACTCCCCGCGTCTCCGAGAGAATGTCCTCGAGGCAAGGATCCGGGTACACGACCTCGTTGCGCCCGTGCTTGCGATGCACGAAGTCCTTGTCCATGGCCGCCCCCATTGGCCCTGGACGATAGAGCGCCACGGCGGCCACGATGTCGTCGAAGCGATCGGGCCGCAGTTGCTTGAAGAGGCTTTGCATGCCGCTCGACTCGACCTGAAACACGTTGGTCGTCTCGCCTGACTGCAGGAGCGCAAACGTTGCTGGGTCGTCCATCGAGATGTCTTCGATCTTGAATGGATTGCCCTGGCGATCCGGCCGTTTGTCGATCAGGCGCGTTGCGATGTCGATGACGGTGAGCGTTCGGAGCCCGAGGAAGTCGAACTTCACCAACCCCGCCGCCTCTACGTCATCCTTGTGATACTGGGTGACGTAGACGTCTTTTTCGGGGCAGAACACCGGTACGTGGTCCCAAATCGGTCCCTCGCTGATCACCACGCCTGCCGCGTGCATCCCCGCATGGCGCGTCAGGTTTTCGAGCTCTTGCGCCGTATCGAGAAGCTCCCGCGCCTGATTGTCCTGCTCGTAGGCGGTCTTGAGCCGCGGCTCCTGCACGAGCGCATCGCTGATCGCGACGCTTTTCCCTTGCACAGGTTCGGGAATCATCGTTGCAATGAGCCCCGCTTCGCCCGGTGTCATCCCCATCACGCGCCCCACGTCACGAACGACGCTGCGACTCTTCAACTGATGGAACGTCGCGATTTGCCCGATGCTTTCGGCACCGTACTTCTCGCGGACATATTGAATCACACGATCACGCTGATCCATGCAGAAGTCGATGTCGAAATCCGGCATCGATACTCGCTCCGGATTCAAAAACCGTTCGAAGAGAAGCCCGTGCGTAATCGGATTGAGATCGGTGATGCGAAGTGCCCAAGCCGCGAGCGACCCCGCCCCCGACCCGCGGCCGGGACCCACCGGAACGCCGTTGTCCTTGGCCCAATTGATGAAGTCTTGAACGATCAAGAAGTACCCGGCGAAGCCCATCTTGAGGATCACGTCGAGCTCGAGCTCGAGCCGACTGTGATAGCGGTTTTCGTCGAAGAGCTCGCCACGGTTACGCATTTCCACCATCCGTCGCCCGAGCCCCGCAACCGACAACGCCCGAAGGTAGTCTTCCTCACTCGCTCCACCGGGTACCGCGAATCGCGGTAGGCGCGGCTTGGCCAGCGGCGTTGCGCTCCCGGCGCACATTTCGGCGACCAAGAGCGTGTTCTTAACGGCATCGGGTGCGTGTGCGAACAAGTTGTGCATCTGCTCGGGGGTCTTGAGGTAGAGCTCGGACGAATGATGATGCACCGCCTCCATCTCGCGTACGCTTCGCCCCGCGCCGATGCATTGAAGTACGAGTTGCGCGTGCGCAGCTTGCCGGCGGAGGTAGTGGCAGTCGTTGGTCGCGACCAGCGGCAGCGTGAAGTCTTCCGCTAGTTTCATCAGCACCTCGTTGAGCGGTCGGTTCTCGGGAAAACCATGGTCCTGAAGCTCGACGAAGAAGTAGCCGGGGTCGAATGAGTCCCGAAGGGCGGCCAACGCTTCACGTCCGACTTCGGGGCCTTTGTTCAAGATCTCTTGTGCGAGGAAGCCACCCATGCAGGCGCTCAGGCCGACGACACCCTTTCGGTGGCTGCGAAGTACCTCGAAATCGATCCGCGGTTGGTCATCGGCACTCATTCCTTCGACCCAGCCGGCGCTGACCAGCCTCACGAGGTTTTGGTAACCCTCCTGCGAGCTTGCGAGAAGCAGGAGGTGAGAATGCTCGCGATTCTTTTGGTCACGCCGATCGCCGGCGGTGAAATTGACCTCGCACCCGAGGATGGGCTTCACGGCGCGGGCCTTGCAAGCACGCACCAACTGCACCGCACCAAACATGTTGCCGTTGTCGGTCAGCGCGACGGCAGGCATCCCCATCTGGCTCACGTGCTCGACCAATCGAGGGATCCGGATCGCTCCGTCCAGCATCGAAAACTCACTGTGCACGTGAAGATGAACGAACTCGGGCGTCATGGACGGGCTGACTCTACAGTGCGGGCCGGGCCGGATCCACTCGACTTCTCTTAGAAGAAGAGGTCGACGAGGGCGCCAATGTGGGCACGGCGCCGCTCTCGGTCAGTTTCGGCGAAGCGATCTTTCCCAAAGAGCCTCTTCAGGCTCGGATCGCGAAAGAAATAGACGACTAGAGCACCGAGCAAGGTCGTGTACACGTCGCGCGGATCATGCGCATGAGCGCACATCGCGACGCTATCATCGTTGAGGCCGGGGAGGGCGTCCGCGAGCGCCTCGTAGAACGGCTTCATCGATCGTTCGACACGGTCGTCGCCCGAAGCCATCTCCCACAGCATGATCCGGACCTGATTGGGGTACTCCCAAAAGAGCTCGAAGCTCTGCACTACGAGCTCGCGGACCGAGACGTCGTCGGCTGACGCGAGGAGAGTTTGGAAGAGGGCGAGATGTCGACCGAACAACCGGCCTACGACTTGGTCGTACAGCCGGTCCTTCGAATCGAAATAATAATGAAGTAACCCATGCGTTACCCCAGCACGCTCGGCGATCGAAACCATGCGGGTCCCGTGAAACCCGTGGTGCGCAAACTCGTCCTCTGCGGCGTCGAGGATGTCGGTGCGAGTCTGCGCAGGATCCGCGTCTTTGGGTCGTCCCACCGCTACTTCGCGTTCCTGAAACGGTTATTCACAGACCTGTTATTAACACTCATGTTAATATGTGTATAGCCGAAAACCAGGCTCGCGGCGCGGTCCGGGTTGCATGGCATATCCCGCGTGCTAGTCCGCCCGCTTCCGAACACAGAAACCATGGTATTTCGGGTATATGGTGGGCATCTGATGAGCAACTCCCCTCTATCGATCATGAAAGAGCGTTTCGGAGATGATCCGAAAAAGGCCAAGGAAAAGTTGGTCGCGGCGGTGAAGAAGGCTGCGGGCAAGGATCTTTGGCTCGATCGCCTGAATGAAGCCAAGGGATTGGCTCACGTTTCCAACAAGAAGCTGCTCCATCTCGAGCAGGTCTTTGACCAAGTCTCTAAAGAGGTGGGTTCCCGGGACAAGCTCATCGGGGAGATCGCCAAGCTCAGCGGGCGAGCCAAAGACGAGGACTACAAGGCACGGCTCGCGGAAGAATCCACGCCCACCTTGTGGGATAGATTCCAGGCTGTACAATCGAGTGCTGCTGGAAGTCCGGCAAAAGGATCGAAGCGAAGCTAACTTGGCCTGAAAGCTGCGTTGGCAACAAGTGAAAGTAGTAGACCATGAGTAAGAGACTGTTCTGCGGGGGGCTCGCGTGGGCCACGACGACCGAAGATCTGCAAGAGGCCTTTACCCCATTTGGTGAGGTCGTAGATGCAAAGGTGGTGACCGATCGTGAAACCGGCCGTTCGCGGGGCTTCGGGTTCGTGACGTTTTCGACCGAGGAGGCTGCGGCTGCAGCCCGTGATTCGATGGACGGCGCCACGCTTGGCGGTCGCACCATCCGAGTCGATCTTGCGCGCGAGCGTCAGGGCGGCGGCGGTGGTGGTGGCGGCGGCTACCGGCGCTAACCGTTCATCGCAACAATCCGAAGTACCACGAAAGAATCGCTTCTCCCGCGAGTAGGTATTCGAGCGCACCGAGCGCGAGAAATGGACCGAACGGGAGCTTCAGGAGACCCACGCGGGTCTCGTCTTCTTCTTCCGGGGCTTCGATCACTTCCCCATCGATGACGCGTTCACCGATGTGGGGCTTGAGCTTGCGTCCGGTGAGCAAGGCGAACGCCGCATAGACGACGCCTTGAAGCGAGCCGGCGACAACGCTGAAGAGCGCGCCTTTCCAACCGAGGAACGCCCCGATCATCAGGAGCAGCTTCGAGTCGCCTTCCCCCATGCCACGACGTCCGGCGATGCGCTCGTAACCCCAGACGAAGATGAGCTGCACCGCGAGATAGCCAGCCCCAGCTCCGACGGCGGCCGACCAGACGCCGGGCTCGGCCCGAAAAGGGGCGCTCAACAATCCAAGCGCCGCGCAGGGGAGGCTCACCTCGTCGGGGATCTCCATCCACTCGAGATCGACGAAGGTCGCGATCAGCAAGCCACCCGCGAAGATGAAATAGAGGAGCGCCTCGATGATCGCGTCGAGCAGCAAGGTCTCGGGAGCGGCCCGGATAACCCAGACTTGGGCGATGGCGACGCAAAGCACGGCGGACAGAAGCTCTATCGCTGGGTACCGCGGAGAGATTCGCGTTCCACAACAGGCCGCTTTTCCGCGAAGGGCAAGCCAGCCGAGGATCGGCAAGTTCTGCCAGGCGCGAATCGGCCTGGCGCACCCTGGGCAATGGCTGGGCGGGCTCACCACCGACATGCCACGCGGCCATCGGTAGATAGCGACGTTGAAGAAGCTCCCCCACGCGGCGCCCCACGCGAACGCCGCCAGCCAGACCAACCAGCGAGGTATCTCGGACGCGAGCATGATGGAATGCTAGCAGCGGCCGGTTGCGGCGTCGGGTTCTTTACAGGTGGACCCACCCCGGTTGCAGGATGGCGAGGAGGATGCGATCCAGAGGCTGACATGAACGGTGACGAGACCCGAGCAGCCCTTCGCGAGTGCAAGCGAATCGTGGTGAAGATTGGCAGCCGCGCGCTTTGCGCGGACGGGGGGCGGTACGGGCTCGTGGCCGAACAGGTCGCAACTCAAGTCAGGGCCGGGCGCAAAGTCGTTCTGGTGTCCTCAGGCGCCGTGGCCTTGGGGCGCGAGCGTCTGGGGTTTGCCAAACGACCGAAAAAGGTCGCACGTTTGCAGGCAGCCGCCGCTGCAGGTCAGTCGCTCTTGATGCGAGCCTACGAAGACGCTTTTGAGGCACTCGGGATTCACGTGGCGCAGGTGTTGTTGACCCATGATGCCGTCAGTGATCGAGGCCGGTACTTGCACGCACGGCGTGCGCTCGACGAGCTTCTCAAGCTCGGCGTCGTTCCCATCATCAACGAGAACGACACCGTGTCGATCGAGGAGCTTCGCTTTGGCGACAACGACCAGCTAGCGGCGATGGTGTGTACGCTGATCGGCGCGGACCTGCTGGTCATGTTGAGCGATGTGGAGGGCATCCTCGACGACGACAATCGACGGATCTCGCTCGTCGCCGATGTGAGCGACGTCGAGCATTTCATCCGACCGCCCGAAGACGACCTCGGCCTCGGGGGTATGCAGTCCAAGGTCGAAGCAGCACGTCGCGCCACGCTGCACGGCGTGCCTGTCGTGGTGGGGCCGGCGGCTTCTGCAAGCTTCCTCGCGTCTTTGATGAACGGCGAGGATGTCGGCACGCTGCTCCTTCCGCACGGCTCCCCGTTGCCCAGCCGAAAGCATTGGATCGCCTTTACGCTCAAACCGAACGGCCGCCTCGTCGTCGACGAGGGCGCGCGAAAGGCTCTCGAAGAGCGCAACTCGAGCCTGCTTCCGGCGGGCATCGTTTCGGTGATGGGAACGTTCGGGGTTGGAGATGCGGTGTCGATCATCACCGAACGAGGTGATGAATTCGCGCGCGGTCTCGTCAGGTACAATGCTTCCGAGGTGACCCAACTTGCTGGCGGCCAAAGCGGTCAGATCGCCGAGCGAATTGGGAACCACGCAGGAGACGAAATCGTGCACCGAGACGACATGGTTCTTTTGAGAAAAGGTGCTAACTTCCCGGGCTATGAGTGATGAGCTCACAACGCTCGTGACCGACTTGGCGGTGCGCGCCAAGAAGGCTTCCCACGCGCTTGCGATCGCGAGCACGGACGAGAAGAACGCCGTCTTGCGTCGTGCAGCCGAAGCGCTCCGCGGTGAGGCCGGGGAGCGTGTGCTCGAGGCCAACGCCCGGGACATGGTTGCAGCCGAAAAGATGGGGATCTCGAAGGCGTTGCTCGACCGCTTGCGACTGGATCGAAAGCGTCTCGATGGTGTCGCCGAGGGGGTCGACCAAGTGGCGTCTCTTCCGGACCCCGTGGGGACTCTCGTCGAAGAGCGCGTGCTCGACAACGGGCTGCGCATCGCCAAGATGCGCGCACCTCTCGGGCTGATCGGGATCATCTATGAATCGCGGCCCAATGTGACCGCCGATGCCGCGTCGTTGTGCCTCAAGAGCGGCAATGCCGTGCTGTTGCGCGGCGGAAAAGAGGCGTTTCAGAGCAATCAGGCGATAGCGAAAATCTTCGTCGACGCCTTACGCCAGGAAGGGCTGCCTTCCGAAGCGGTGACGCTCCTGCCGACGACCGAACGAAAAGCGACTTTGGTGATGATCGGTCTTGATGGTATCCTAGACATGGTCATCCCGCGAGGTGGAGAAGGATTGATACGCTTCGTCGCTGAGCACGCAAGAGTTCCCGTCATTCAACACTACAAAGGTGTCTGTCACGTTTTCGTCGACTCGACTGCCGACCAGGACATGGCTCTCGACATCGCGCTCAACGCGAAAGTTCAGAGGCCCGGCGTGTGCAACGCAATGGAGACGCTCTTGGTCGACGAGAGCGTTGCCTCGACGTTTCTACCAAAGCTCGGCAGGGCCATGAAAGACAGGGGCGTCGAGATTCACGCCGACGAAAGAGCCGCCGGACATCTCAATGGTGTCAAGCTTGCGAACGCCGAAGACTGGGATACCGAATACCTCGATCTCATTCTCAATGTCGGTGTGGTCGACGGTATCGACGGGGCGCTCGAACACGTGGCCAAGCACGGCTCGAACCACACCGAGGCGATCATCACTGAAGATCACGACCATGCAGACCGCTGGTTACGCGAAGTCGACGCGAGCCTCGTGCTCGTCAATGCGTCGACCCGCTTCAACGATGGGTTTGCTCTGGGCCTCGGCGCCGAGATCGGCATTTCGACGACTAAGATGCACGCATATGGCCCAATGGGTCTCGCTGAGCTTTGTACCCTGAAATGGATCGGCCAGGGAGAGGGCCAAGTGCGGGAGTAACAAAGGAGGAAGTCTAGTTGGCAAATCAAGCGGAAGGTGCACGACTCAACACAGAATCGAGCTCCCCTTCGAGCCAAGCTCCACCGGTTGGCCGTGAGCTAGCCCTGAAGGTCGCCGAGGCAGCGCTCGACAAGAAAGCGACCCGAATCGAGATCATCGATGTGCGAGACAAAGTCGACTACACCGACTACGTCGTGGTGATGAGTGGTCGAAGCGATCGGCAGGTCGCAGCGATTGCAGGGGGCGTCGAGGAAGATCTCAAGCTCAAGTACGGAGCGCGGTGCTCGGGGGTGGAAGGGCTGCCCCAAGGCAACTGGGTGCTGCTCGATTTCGGTGACGTGGTCGTGCACATCTTCCATCGAGATACCCGTGGATACTACGACCTCGAAGCGCTGTGGCTGGACGCGGACCGAGTCGAGTTCGAAGGCCAGAAGGCCGACGAGGGGTTTGTCTTCCCATAAAGTCGTTACGTCGTGCGCGTACGCATCATCGCCGTTGGGAAAGCGAAGGACCGGAGCCTTCGAGGATTGCTCGACGACTATTACGCACGCATCGGCCGTTACGCAAAGCTCGAAGAGATCGAAATCAAAGATGGAGATGCAGCCGAACTAGCAGAGAAGCTCTCGCGGCACATACCCAATCGCTCCCGAGTCGTCGCTCTCGAAGTCGACGGACGCGTCTTCGGTAGCCAGGAGCTCGCCAAGTGGCTCGGTCGTGCCGAAAACGACTCCATCCAAACCGTCGTCTTTGTCATTGGAGGTGCGTACGGATTGCCGGAAGACATCTCGAGGAGCGCCGACCTTCGTTTGTCCTTGTCTGCCATGACCCTGCCACACCGACTGGCACGCCTCGTCCTCGCCGAGCAAATCTACCGTGGGTTCTCCATCCTCCGCGGCGAGCCCTACGACCACTAAAGGGGACAGTCCCCTTTTTCGAGGGGTTAATTCCTATCATTTCGCAATGCGTGGCAACGCGGGTGACGTCTGGCCGATACGAAACCGTGCAGGCGGTCTTCTCCGGGGTGCTCGATCTCCTGGCCTCACGCCGTTGTGCGGCGTGCGACCGCATCATCGATCTGCAAACACAGGCCTTCTGCCGACCTTGTGACGCACTGGTCGAGCGCCATCACAGCACCGGCGCCGTCTTTGAGTACGGCGGCCCAGTCGCTGCCGCCGTCGGGCGCTTCAAGTACCAGGGTCGCAGTGAGCTCGGTCGGGTGCTGGGTGCCCGAATGGCCGAAGAAGCGCGCGTATGGGTGGGGAGGGTCGACGGGGTAGTTCCGGTTCCCCTCCATTGGCGAAGGCGACGCACGCGCGGCTACGACCAAGCAGCCTTGTTGGCAAGGCCGGTGGCGCGCGCGTTGGAGGTACCTGCCTGGTTTCGGTGCCTGCGCCGCATCCGTAGCACACAGAGTCAGGTAGCTATTTCTCACGCCGCCCGACTCCGAAACGTCCAAGGGGCATTCCGAGCACGCGCTTTAGCCGGGTCCCCGCGTCTCGTGCTCGTAGACGACGTCCGCACGACCGGGGCCACGCTGGCTGCTGCTGCGGATGCGCTCCGTGCCGCGGGTGCGGGCGAGGTTCATACCCTCGTGCTGGCGGTTCGCGTTCTCGGCCGGGCAACGTAAGGTTCGACTGTGCGATGGCTTCTCGTCGTGTGCCTCTGCTTGATCGCCTGCGCCAAGCCGGAGCCGGTCCAAGATCCGTTAGAGTACCTTCGGATCGGGGTCGACCCTAGCATCGAAGGGCTTGCGGTCATCCGCGATCTCCAAAACGACGGTTACCGAATCGGCCGGCGCATCCACGAGCCCCGATACTTCGCCTTCGACGCAACTCGTCGACCGGATTCGACGGTTCGCATCATCACCGCACGAGGCCCAGCCCTATCCCTGCAGACGCCCGATGCACGAGCGCCTCATCGGGCAGAGGTTGCGTTGGCGCCCGATCCGCGCCCTGACTTCGATCGTGACGGCGAGCACGACATCCTGATTACGATGCGGGAGCTCGATCGAACGTGCTTAGCCTGGGTGCAGGTCGATGCAGAAGGATTCGTATCCGCGGTCTTTCGTCCGCAAGCCGAGTGGGGCGATGCACCGTGCGTGTTGGCGGTTGATCCAACCTGGCCGCGTGTGTTGTTGGAGGTGTCGGTGCCGGACCTGACTACGACGGACGCTCGCGTGAGCATTCTCGTACGGGCTGCGATACGCGACTGGGTGATCGACGATTCACCAAGCGCCCGAAGGCGCTGGAAGCGTGAGATCCTACGCCGAGAGACAGCACTCGCCGGAGCTGAATCGGCTGCCGATTTGGTCACAGTCGAGCGCCTGCGTTCAGAGCTCGCCTGGATCGAACACCTGCGCGGGCCCGAAGAGTCGGCCGATGCAGGTGTTCCCGAAACGACGCCCATGCTAGAGGCGGCTGGGGATGGCGAAGAAGCGCGTTGAAAAGGGCGTGGCGGGGATGGAGCTCCTGGTGTGCCGTAATCCCAAGGCCGCCAGACGCTACGACATCGAAGACCGGTTCGAGGCTGGCCTGGTGCTCTATGGCTCCGAGGTCAAGAGCCTCCGCGCGCGCAGAGCAAATCTGGAAGGTTCCTATGCGCGACTCGATGCGGGGGAGCTCTTCTTATACGGGATGCACGTGGCGCAGTACGATCAAGCGGGCCACGCGGGCCACGAACCACTTCGACGCCGCAAGCTCCTCATGCACCGGCACGAGATCGAAAAGCTACGGGGTCGACTGACCACCAAGGGCTACGCACTGATCCCACTTCAGGTCTACTTCAAGAACGGGGTGGCGAAAGTGCAGCTCGGCCTCGGGCGCGGGAAGAAGAAGGGAGACGACCGCGAAGAGATTCGCCGCCAAGAGGACCTCAAAGAGGCGCGCGCGGCGATGCAACGTCACAAGGGATGATCGTGGAGATCGAGCTCGACAGGGGCGACAAAGCGGAGATTGACTCACTCGAAGGCAACATGTTGACCTTTCGGAGCCCGCGCGCATTTCCGCCCGGTGCGCCCATCCGCTTCAGTGTTATGATCGATGAGCACCGCCGTGCGTTTGAAGGCCGAAGCATCGGCGCCACTCGAATAGAGGGCGACCTCTTCGAGGTGCGCATGCGCTTCGTGAACCTCCGTCGCGACGACCGGGAAGCGTTACTCGCCGCAATGAGGAGTTAACCCTTGGAAAAAGGGGACTGTCCCCTTTGTTGGTCGAGGGCTTTGAAGACGGACTTCTTGACGGCTTCGAAGTCGCTTGGAAGCTCGATGGGGCGGTTCGGATATTTGCTTTCAACCCCGGGGATCGCGTCTTCGTGGTAGCGGATCTTGAATTGGGTGAACTTGAGGCCGTTGGCCGTCGAAATCACCACCACGCGTTGGCCAGGCACGATTTCACCGCGAGCGCGCAACTTCTCGAGGGCCGCCAAAGCGACTCCGGTGTGTGGGCAGGTGTAACTTCCGGCGCGGTCGGCCGCGGCCGATGCCTCAGCGAGCTCCGATTCGCTGGCTTGCTCGACGATGCCGTCGAACGCTTTGAGCGCTCGGATCGCGCGGTGAACGCTCACGGGGTTGCCGATCCGAATGGCACTCGCCTCGGTCGCGCCGGCCGTCATCGGCTCGAAACTGTCCCACCCTTCTTTGTAGGCGCGATACAGAGGGTTCGCCTTCTCGGCCTGCGCCAGGCAGATCCGGGGACGCTTCGAGACGACGCCGAGCTCGTACATCATGTCGAAGCCCGCCCCGAGCGCTGCCACGTTCCCGAGGTTGCCTCCGGGGATGATGATCCAGTCGGGTACCTGCCAATCGAACTGCTGCACGATCTCGATGCCGACCGTCTTTTGACCTTCGAGTCGGAGCGAATTCTTCGAGTTTGCGAGATAGATCCCCGCTTCCTCGGAGAGCTTCTGCACGATGGCCATGCATCCGTCGAAGTCGGTATCGAGCGCGCACACGAGGGCGCCGTTGGCGAGCGGCTGAACGAGCTGGGCAGTCGTGACCTTGCCCTTGGGCAGCAACACGACCGATGGAATCCCCGCGCTCGCACAATACGCGGCCAGCGCCGCAGATGTATCGCCCGTAGAGGCGCAAGCGATGGCGCGGATGGGCTTGCCGTCCTCGATCATTTGTTTGACGGTGCTCACCAGCACGGTCATCCCCAAGTCCTTGAAAGAGCCGGTGTGGCTATTGCCGCAGTTCTTGATCCAAACGTCGTCGAGGCCCAGGGTCTTGCCATAGCGCTCGGCCCAGAAGAGGTTCGTGCCCCCCTCTGCAGTCGATACGACGTTCTCTTCGCGGAGCATCGGTTGGACCCATTCCTTCTTTCCCCAAACCCCGCTTCCGTGGGGCCAATCGCGGGTCATCCAACGCTGGTCGAACAGCTTGATCCAGCTCGATCCGCTCCGATCTCGCAGCGCCTCGAGATCGTGGTGCACTTCGAGCAGGTGCCCGCAGGCAGGGCAGTTGTAGATCACCTGTTCCAGAGGGTACGTGCCGTGGCATCCGGCGATGCAGCGGAATGACGCGCTGTAACTCATGGGAGCCGCAGTATAGGCGGTTCGTCCCTAGGCGCACCTCGTCCGATGCAGCTGAAGAGGCACCAAACCGCATCCCTCGCTCAAGCGCCCTTTTTACGAGGCCCCGGCACCAACGACAGGGTCGGCGCGCTTGGGCGCCGAGCTAGCTCTTCGAGGTATGCAATCATTCTTGGGTTCTTCGACACCAGCTTATTGAAGCGAGCAGCGGACATTCGAAGAACCAAGACATCCGAAGAAGCCTCAACGGTGAGAGGCGATACTCCCCGAGTCAGTACCGAATGCTGGCCGAGCGCCCGTCCGAGCTTGAGCTTGCCAAGCTCTTCGCCATCTGGTCCCGTGGCAGTGAGCTCCCCAAGCATCGGGATGTAAAGCCCGTCCGAGCGCTTGCCAGCCTGGAGAATTTGGGTCCCTTTGGTGGCTTTGCGGACTTCGAACATTTGCGCGATCCGCGAGCGCCCTTTGTCGTCAAAACCGGCGAACAGGGATGAGGTGCGCACCAGCGTGGCCACCAAGCGACGCCCCGCGACCTCGAGCAACACATCGCCGAACGGTGGGTGCTCTGCGACCAATCGGTCGAGCAGTAACTTGCTGATCCTCAGGGCACAGACCCTGCCCCGCGCCGTGACGTCGGCTCCGTAGCTCGCCTGGTCCAACAGAGACGAGATACCCACCACGTCGCCCTCTGAAAGTAGGACTGGACTCTGATCAGGCGTGCGCCGAAGCTCGACCGTCCCTTCGACCAGCGCGTACAGAGCGTCCGCGGTAGTGCCCTTCTCGACGAGGGATTCGCCGTCTTCGAGGTTGACCAATCGCGACTCTCGGACGAGGCGCTCCAACATCGCCTCGGGTATCTCCGCGAACAATGGTGTTGACGGAAGCAGCGCGAGGTGGTGAGCCGTGGGTCTTTCGCTGAGCGAGCCGCTCTTGAACTTGGCGCGGTCTCCGAGTTCCTCGGCCGAGACGTCGAGCTCCATCGCGCGCTGTGTCGACATTGGAGGCCGGGTGAACCGAAGCTCACCGTCAGGGACTGACTCGTCCCGGACGAGCGGCAGGGCGTCTCTCTTGATGCGTTTGGTTTGGGTCACCGGTTCGCCGTCGCCGATCCCGTGGTCGGCGGCGGTGATGACGTTCCGGCGTGCCGATCGGTGGAGCTTTCGGGCTGGACCGAGATTCACTCTCTCCATGACGTCCATGCGGGTCGGGTCGACACCCAGGACGACTTTCGCCATCGCCGCGGCGCGTGCCAAAAAACCGAGCGCCGCATAAAGGTCCACCGCGGTTTCGTAGGAGTCCACCGCCGCCTGCTTTCGTCCAAGACGCTTGAGCAAATCGCCCTTGCGGTGCGGCCAGCGAGGCTCGCTTGGCTCGACGGTCTGCAACGCCTCGTAAATGCCCAGCGCTTCGCCGTAGCGCTCCTTCTCGAGAGCCTTTTGGAGCTTGTCCCTGAGCTGTCGGCTGCGACTACCCGCCACGTCTCTTCCACTCTATACCGATTGTGGCGGGGTCCAAAGGGGACTGGGCCCGGCCTTGATCGCTGCTATCCTGCCAGCTACGCGGGTACCGACGTTCCTATGAGCCTTTCCATTCGCCTCGTTCGCGCCGTATTCACATTCAGCGTGATTTTCGCCAGCTACATGGTCCAATTGGTCCTTGTAAAGATCTTTCGGCGGTGGAGGCACGACCCTGACACCAACCGCGAAGAGTCGGTCATGCCGCCGTGGCTCATCCGCCGCCAGGCCGGGCTCGATCAAAAGAACGCCGAGAGGCTGCTGGCTGGGATGCTCAAGCTCCGCGGGGTCTACATCAAGCTCGGCCAAGTCCTGTCGATCATGGGAGGGTTCTTGCCCGCGGCGTACACCAAAGAGCTCGAGTCCCTTCAGGACGCCGTGCCCCCGCACCCCTTCGGCGAGATCGAGCGTGTATTCATTCAGAGCCTCGAAGCGCGACCCGAGGCCTTTTTCGAGAGCATCGACCGGGAGCCGGTAGCAGCTGCTTCGCTCGGACAGGTCCACGTCGCCTACATGCCGGATGGCCGCAAGGTCGCGGTCAAGGTCTTGTACCCTGGGATTCGCGACATCGTCCGCACCGATCTCCGGGTCGTGAAGCTGATGATCCGGGTCTACAAGTGGTTCTTCCCTGTGCAGAACATCGAGGTGATACACGAGTCCCTGGTCGATCTGCTTCGACGCGAAACGGACTACATCCATGAGGCAGAGTGCATGCGCCGGATGTCGGCCAACTTCGCGGATGACGACCACATGCTCTTTCCCGAGGTGATCGACGAGGTGACCACTCGGGACGTGCTGACGATGACCTTCATGGAAGGCATCAAGATCACGCGGCTCCACGCCATCGAGGCCAAGGGGGTCGACCTCCGGAAGCTCGCAGAGCGTCTGGTGAAGAGCTTTTACAAGCAGGTGTTCGTCGATCGGTTCTTCCACGCAGACCCACACCCCGGGAACTTCCTTGTGCAGCCGGTCGAGGACTCCGATGACGCCAGGATCGTGGTTCTCGACTTTGGCGCGATCAGCGAGGTGCGCAAGGACACCGTGTTCGGGATGGTCGACGTTCTTCGAGGCTTTTTCGAACAGAACGACCAGTTGGTCATCGAGGGTATTGAAGCGATGGGGTTCTACGCAGAGGGCGGCGATCGCGAACTTCTCGAGCAGACCGTGAAGACTTACCTCAAGAAGCTCTTGAAGCTCGAAGCCCGCACGCCCGCGGCATTGATGAGCGCGAACTCCAAGGAGCTCGAGGCTTTGGCAGACCCCGAGGTGGAGCGGCGCGAGCTTCGCACCCTGATGCGGTCGGTGCACTATCCGGACGGTTGGTTCTACGTCGAGCGAGCCTCGGTCATGATGTTCTGGCTCGCCGGACAAATCGCACCGGACCTCGACCAGGTCCAGGTGGGATTCCCTTACGTGCTTCCGCTCTTGAGCGCGCGGCTCCAATCTTCGCGGCCGTCGCGTCCACCCGACCCGGGCGCGCGACCCGCCGCAAGCGGAGGGTGAGGTGTCGCGGATCGTAGGGATCGACCCGGGCGAGGTGCGCATCGGTTTGGCGATTTCTGATGAAGGCCAATCGATCGCGTTTCCACGGCAAACGGTCGTCGCCCGAGGAGGTGTCGAAGAGGCCGCAGAGGAGGTTCGGGAAGCACTGGCCGACGAAAAGGTCGAGATGCTGGTCGTCGGACTTCCCCTACGGCTCGATGGGACCGAGGGGGAAGCGGCGCGGCGTGCGAGGGCTTTCGGCGAAGCGCTTCGTCGGACTCTCGACACCGAGGTCGTCTATTGGGACGAGCGAATGACTACGGTCGCCGCCGAGCGGTCGCTGCGAGAGATGGGTCGGTGGGGAGCCCGACGGCGCGAAGTCGTCGACCAATCTGCTGCCACGATCTTGCTCCAAGGCTATTTAGACGCCAAAAAGGGGGGATAGTGGAGCGACCCCAGCGGATAAGCCTCGACGGCGGCGTGCGGCGAAGCTTCGCGCGTCTGCTCAGCGTCTTGACGTTGCTCGCAGTGATGGGGGTGCTCTTGGCGCTCGGCTGGCTGTTCGTGATGTATCCCGACAGTGAGGGTCCGCGCACTGACGCAGACGAGATCGTGATCGAAGTGCCCGAGGGTATGACTCTTCGGGAGCTTGCGACCGAGCTAAAGGCCGCCGATGTGATCGTTCACCCCGAGGTATGGATCGTCTACATGCGGCTTCGCGGGCTCGATCGGCATCTTCGACAGGGCAAGATTCGGCTTCGGGCACCGATGACACCCGAGGAGGTTGCGCGGCACGCCACGACACGGCTCGGCCGAATCCAAGTGCGAATCACGATTCCCGAGGGCTTCAACCGGTTCGAGATCGCGGCGCGTCTCGCGGAGTTTGGGGTGTGCCCTGCCGACGAATTTCTCGAGGCCACGGAAGACACGTCTCTCTTGGCTAGCTATGGAGTCGAGGCCAATGACGCCGAAGGGTACTTGTTCCCGGATACGTACGAGTTCGATGACCAGACGAAGCCGAGGCGCGTGGTCGAGCGCATGCTCGCCAATTGGACACGGCGTTGGGAAGACGTCGAGCGAGACCACGCAGCAGCGCTTGCAAAGCTTCAGGGTTGGAGCACTCACGAGATCGTCACCCTGGCGTCGATCGTAGAAAAAGAGGCAGCGGTGGCCGCCGAGCGGCCGAGGATTGCGGGCGTGTTCCGAAACCGCCTGAGGTCTAGGAGGTTTTTGCCACGCAGAAGGCTCCAGGCCGACCCGACGGTTCAGTACGGATGCATCGCCGAGCCCGAGGCCGCGCCTTCGTGTGCGCAATACAACGGCGAGATTACCCGCGCAATGCTCGACGACCGCGACAACCCGTACAACACGTACCGCCATTCCGGTTTGCCGCCAGGGCCGATCAGCAACCCCGGGGCGGCTTCGCTCGTAGCCGTCATCGACCCGGAGGTTCACGACTACTATTACTTCGTGGCCCGGGGGCGTGGAGAGCATCATTTCAGCAAGACCCTACGGCAGCACAACATCGCGGTGCGGCGCAACGGTCAGCAATGAAGCGGACCCCGCCGACTCCGCTTTTTGGTCGAGACGAACCTCAGCTCGGCCTCTTTGATGAGCCTCATGACGGGGCACCTCCGCCTGCCGAAGAGATGCAGCGGGAGCTCGAGTCGATTGGAGCGCGGCTCCCCGAAGGGGTGCGTTTCGGCACATCGAGTTGGACCTTCCCGGGCTGGGCCGGTCTCGTCTACCATCGGCGATACCCTGATCAGCGCGCGTTCTTGCGCGAATCCCTCGAGGAGTACGCGAAACATCCCTTGATGCGCACGGTCGGGGTGGACCGCAGCTACTATACCCCAGTCCCCAAAGACGACCTCGCGCTCTACGCAAATCAGCTGCCCGAGGGTTTTCTGTGCGCGATGAAGGTCTGGCAACGGATCACCATGCCGGTGTACCCGAGGCACCCGCGATACGGCCCTGATGCCGGCAAAAGGAACCCAGACTTCCTCGATGCCGACCTGTTCGCAAGCGAGGTGAACGCTTCGGTTCGAGATTCTTTCAGTCGATGCATGGGCCCTTGGATCCTGCAAATGGCGCCATCGCCGTCTCCGATCGATCCGTCTTGGTTTCTGACGAAGCTCAGCGCCTTCTTTCGCGCGGCGCCGCGGGATTTTCCGTTTGCGGTCGAGCTTCGGGATCGCCGCTTGCTCACCCCCGAGTACGCGCGAGCTCTGCGGGAGCACGATGCGGCACACGTGTTCAACTACTGGTCTCGGATGCCGAGCCTGGCCGATCAGATGCGTGTCGAGGGCCTCCTCGGCGGCTCCCTCTTGGTCGTGCGTCTGCTTCTGCCACAGGGGGCGAAGTACGCCGACCTGAGGGACGCGTACGCACCCTTCGACAAGCTCGTCGCGGTGCAGCCCGTGATGCGCCAAGACGTAAAACGCCTGGTGTCAGCCGCTCTCGAACGCGACATGGAGGCCTATGTGCTGGTCAACAACAAGGCGGAGGGATCGTCACCGCTGACCGTGCGGGCCCTGGCGGAGGTCCTCGTGAGGTAGCTTGCTCGAGGCAAGAGCCCGGCTATGGTGAGCGCCATGACAGCGCCCAAGGCCGACAACATCACCTGGCACACAGGCGAGGTCGACCGCGACACACGCGCTTCTGCACATGGACACCGCGGAGCCGTACTCTGGTTTACCGGGCTGTCCGGCTCCGGCAAGAGCACGATCGCGCATCGCGTCGAGAGCATGTTGGTCGATAGAGGCGTCTTCGCGTACGTGCTCGATGGAGACAACATTCGTCACGGGCTCAACAGTGACCTCGGCTTCTCGCCGGAGGAGCGGGAAGAAAACATTCGTCGCATCGGCGAGGTAGCTCGGCTTTTCGCGGATTCGGGTGCAGTGGTCTTGACCGCGTTCATATCTCCATACCGTCGCGATCGAGAGCGGGTTCGCGCTTTGCTCGGGCAGGGCGAGTTCGTCGAGGTGTTCGTCGATACCCCGCTCGAGATTTGCGAAGCTCGCGATCCCAAGGGCCTCTATAAGAAGGCAAGGGCTGGAGAAATTTCGAACTTTACAGGTATCAACGCACCTTATGAGGCACCTAGGTCGCCCGAGGTGCACTTGGAAACCGCCGACCTCGGTGTGGACGAGGCGGCCGCGAAAGTGGTCCGCTATCTGGCAACCCACGATATACTAGGAGACCCCTGATGCCTTCTCGCGAACAAATGTGGGATAAGATTCCCGAGCAAGTGGACGTCGTCGTGGTGGGTGGAGGCATCACCGGTGCAGGCATTGCCCGCGATGCCGCGCGGCGAGGCCTCAGTGTTGCCCTCTTCGACCAGAACGACATTGCATTCGGGACGAGCTCTCGATCGAGCAAGCTCATTCATGGCGGGCTTCGTTATCTCGAGAGTTACGAGTTCAGCTTGGTCTTCGAGTCGGTGACCGAGCGCCGCGTCGTGATGGAGCTCGCGCCTCATCTGGTGAATCCACTCGCGTTCATCTTTCCCGTCTATCAAGGCTCGCGAAGAAACCTGTGGATGATCAACGCCGGCATGTGGCTCTACGACGGGCTTTCGTTGTTTCGCTCGCCCAAGACGCACCGAACACTAAAACCGAAAGAGGTCGCCGACGAAGAGCCCATGCTCAAGCAAGAGGATTTGCAGGGCGCGCCGTTGTACTACGACTGCTCGACCGACGACTCCCGTCTGACACTCGAGACTGTGCTCGATGCAGCGGAACAAGGCGCGACCGTGGTCAACTGGGCTCGTGTCGACGCGTTCACGAAAGACGACCGCGGGCGGGTTTCAGGTGTCGTCGTCAAGAACCGTCGGGACGGCAGCCTGAAAGAGGTTCTTGCCCATGCCGTCATCAACGCGACCGGACCGTGGACCGACGAGGTCTTGGCGATGAGCGGGCCCAGGACCGGAAAAGTGCTCCGGCCGACCAAGGGCATCCACATCGTCGTGGCAAAAGACAAGCTTCCGGTCAAGCATGCAGTCGTCTTGTTCCATCCCACCGACGACAGAGTCTTGTTTGCTTTGCCGTGGGGTGAACGTACTTACGTCGGAACGACCGACACCGACTACGATGGCGCTCCCGGCGAGGAGCATGCGACCCTCGCCGATGTCGACTATCTGATCGAGGCTGCCAACGAGCACTTCCCGAGCCACCACATCTCGCGCGACGACGTCATTTCGACCTGGGCTGGCCTTCGGCCCCTGATCGCGCCCGAACCGGATGCTGGGGAGATGTCCGAGTCCAAGGTGAGCCGCGAGCACCAGATCTTCGTAGGCGAGGACGGGCTGATCACGATCGCTGGGGGCAAGCTGACGACCTATCGCAAGATGGCCAAAGAAGCGGTCGACACCGCAGTTCAACTGCTCAAGCTCATAGACAAGCTTCCTCAGGACCTGCGCTCCGGACAGACCTTTAAGTTTCCGCTTCCCGGTGCGGTCGATTGGCCTGCCGACGATGATCACGACAAGGTTGCAGCTGAGGTCAGCAAGACGGCCGAAGGCACTCTCCCCGACCATGTGTGCCGGCACCTAGTGGACAACTACGGGATGCGCGCGTTCGAGATCGCCAAGCGGTGCGTCAAAGACCCCGCTCAGCGCGAGTCGATCATCGAGGGGCGCAGCGAGATCATGGCGCAGGTGGACTGGGGCGTGGAGGAAGAGCTCGCTGCGAGCGTCGCCGACATCATGGTCCGTCGAACGCAGATATTCTTCCGGGACTACGATCAGGGCCTCCAGGCGACCGACAAGGTCGCCACACGCATGGCAACCCTCATCGGTTGGAGTGCGCAGGAAAAGCAACGCCACATCGATGCCTACCGAGCCGAGGTCGCTCTGTCGCGAAGGTGGCGGGACGAGCTTGCTGGGCCCCTAGCTAAGGGGCCAACTGCGGGAGCTTCAATTTGAGGGCAAGCGCCCCTGGCTCCACGCGGATCGACTCGAGCTCCAACACATCAAAGATCATTGCGGCGGTGCCGCGCGATGCAAAGCGGCGCACTGCGGGAACGGTACGCAGATCGACGCGAACGCGCTCGGCCGACTCTCGCTCTACGATCGCGCTTCCGATCTCCTGTGTGTCCACGGAGAAAATCATCGGCCAGGTGGCCTTCGCAATGGAGGCGGCGAGGGCTCCCACAATCGAGTGATCGAAAGCGCCCGGTGGCTCGACATCGAACGAGATCTCCTTGGCGCCCCGGGGCGCGAACCGCACCGACAATGGCGCGAGACTGAACTGGACTTCCCGTCCGCTGGTGAGCGATGCGTCGACGAAGATACGGCCGCGCCTGCACGCCACCATGGCCGAGTCTACGCCTTCGGCGTGTGCCGCTGCCGTCGTCAGCGCGTCATCACTCAAGCGCCACAGTTGTTGGGTGAGACGTTCGAGAATTTGTTTCGTGGCGGTGGCCAGGCGACTTTCGCTTGCTCTGCCGACGGCTCGGTCGGCTGCGGCCCGAATCCAGCTTCGGAGGACATCGAAACGATCGCTCATTCGGCCGCCTCCAGCTCGGACTTGCGGCGAAGGGCTTCGAGGTCGAGAGGGCCGACTCGTCCCGAGGCTCTCCGCGCGAAAAAGGAGGTTCGCACGACGCGAGGTTCTAGTTCCGAAACACCCGTCAACGCACGAAGAACCTCCTCAGGTCGTGGCGTGGTCTTCCCGTCGAGACGCAGCGTGATCCGAATCGGCAGAAGATCGCCTGCGAAGCCTGCGCGCTCGAGCTCGCCGCGACCGTCGCCCGCCACGATGTGGACCAGGGCGGCGCCCACATCGACCCGCTTGCCAATCCCCCGAACATCGCGCCAAATCGTGAGATTGTCGCGGGGCCCGGCGATCCTTTCTCGAAGTGCGTTATGGTCGAGGACACCAGCTTCTTCGAGGTCACTCCGCGAAAGCGCGGCAACGTACTCCGCTTCATCGAGAACGCGATTGAGGGCCGCGTCTTCAGGACCGAGCTCGGCGTGCCCAAAGAACTCAATCCCGTCGATCGCGACTCGATTGAGGGCGGCACAAAGCTCGTCGATCTTGGGCATCTCTTCGGCTCGCAGCCGGACGTCTACGTGCTCACAAAGGCTCGAAGTCCCTACGGGAAGAGCGGGGCCAAAGGTCAATCGCGGAAGCGGGCGAAAACCCTCGCTGTAGTAGAGCGGAAGACCCACCCTCCGGAGCATGCGAGGGAAGGTTCGCACCAGATCGAGGTGCGAGGCATAGGCGGCCCGACCGAGCTTTCGATAGCCGATTCGTATTCGCATCGCGGGCCCCTGGTCGACACCATAGTACGGTCGCCGGTCGACTTCTCCCTCGGGATCCGACCGATCGGGTGATGGAAGGCGAGGCTCGAGCGCGTCCATGCGCTTCAGAAACACGAGTCGCTCTTCTCGCATTTGCGTGAGATCGCATGCGACGCCGCAGTCGTAACAAACGAGCCTGCGCTGGTCGGCTTCGGCCTCTTGCACGTTGGTATGGTGGACGAACCTGCCGATGGTTTTTCCGCAGGGGGGGCTCAACCGATTTCGGACCGACTTGCGATACTCGCGAGCCAAAAAGCCCGGCGCGAGGCCTACGTCGATGTGGTCCCAGGGAAGCCGTGCATCGATTGGAATCGTCCCGAGGAAGAGCGCCGGGTCCACCGTCGCCTCCTCGAGGGCTTCCGACCAAGCGTCTAGATCGAGACGCTCGTCCCACGAGTCGAAACGCGCGCCGCGCCTGTATGCTCCGTAAATGACTTCACCCAGGCGTCGGTCGCCGCGTGCGAGCATCCCTTCTAACCAGGAGCCGTCGGAGCCGTGCATCTTGAGCTTGACACGGGTGGACGCTGCCTCGTCGCGAAGCAGGGATTGTTTTCGCACGATCTCCTGCTGGGTATCCATGGCGCACCACTGGAACGGCGTGTGTGGCTTTGGTACGTGCGTCGACACGCTGGCCGTGACGCGGGCCCGCTTGTTGCCTTGTACCTTGCGCGCGACTTCGAGCGCGCGAGCCCCCGTGCGCACGATATCCCGAACGTCCTCGTCTTCCTCGGTCGGAAGGCCGATCATGAAGTAGAGCTTCATTTTGCTCCAACCACGGGAGAACACACGCTCGGCGGTTTCCATGAGTTGGGCGTCGGTGACGTTCTTGTTGACCACATCGCGCATCCGCTGGCTGCCGGCCTCGGGGGCAAACGTCAGACCGCCAGCGCGTTGTGTCTTCATGTCATCGAGCACATCTTCGCTGAGCCCATACGCACGAAGGGAGGAGACGCCCAAGGAGACATGTCGGGAGGCCAGTGCTTCGACCGACTTCCGCACCAGCGGGGCGATTGCGCTGTAGTCTGCCGTCGATAGCGAGGTCAGAGAGGCTTCGTCGTACCCGGCCTCGGAGACCGACTGCATCATGGCATCGACGATGGCGTTGGGATCCCGCTCGCGCACCGGTCGGTAGATCATCCCCGCTTGGCAAAATCGGCAGCCCTCGGTACAGCCTCGTGCGATTTCGATCGACGCGCGGTCGAATACGGTTTGGCAGTTCGCGATCGGCCCGTCGACGGGGAACGGGTACTCGCCTAAGTCTTCGACGATTTCGCGGCGGACAGGGAACGGCGCGGTGGGATCTTTCGGCCCGACGACCTGTATTTGGGTGTCCGGACACAGAGTGGTTTGGTATAGCGACGGCACATAGAAGGCCCCGAGCCCGGCTATCCGGCGAAGCCGCTCTGCGCGTGGAAGCCCCTCTTCCTTCATCTCCGCCCAAGCATTCATGAGCTCGGGCACCTTTCGTTCTCCGTCACCGATCAGGAATGCGTCGATGAACGGGGAGATCGGCTCGGCGTGCGTCGCAGTAGGGCCGCCCGCCACGATCAGCGGGTCGTCGTCACCACGTTGGTGCGCGAAAAGAGGAATGTGCCCGAGGTCGAGCATCTGAAGGACGTTGGTGTAGGTGAGCTCGTATTGAAGTGAGAAACCGACGATGTCGAACTCGTGCAAGCCCCGTGCGCTTTCGAGGGAGCAGAGGGATTGTGTGTGTGCACGTAGCTCCGCCTCCATGTCGGGCCAGGCCGCGTAGGCGCGTTCGGCGAGAAAGTCTGGGGTCTGATTGACGATGTCGTACAGGATTTTGTAACCGAGGTGGCTCATGCCGATCTCGTAGAGGTCGGGGAATGCGAGACAGATCCGACAGCGGACGTCGTCCCATGGCTTGCGAACCTCGCCCTGCTCGCCACCGAGGTACTGGGCGGGCTTGTTCACGCGGTCGATGAACCGTGCGTAGGGGTGTTCTCGTATGGGGCGTGTCTCGAGCACGGACTAGTTTGACCCGTTCCAACGAGTTTGCACGCTCGCGCAAGTGACCCCAGACGTGCTGGCGTTTTAGGGGTGAACCGGGAAAAGCCCTTCTTCGGTCACCGAAAAGAGCGCGCCTGAAATCGGATGAGGAGCGCGTTCGGCGGCGTCGTTGGCGTGCTTGGCGAGCATGGGGGCACCATCCAAGGGTGCGACCAGCAACACGTCTCGGTGCGGCGCTGCTGCGATCCAGCCCTCGGCCGAGAGTTGCCGCAACCGTACCGCCAGGTCCGGGAGAACCAACCGCGCCGCATCTAGACCGTCTCCTTGACGCACGCGCAAGAGACCGTCTTGAATCGGTTCGAGCCTGAGCTCGCGAGAATGGGAGGCGAGGTTGCGGATCGATTGGTGGAAGGCATCGCCGCTGTCGAGCCATTGCTCCACCTCGGCCCGACGGACGTAGCGCGCGCGAGGCCCGTAGCGCAGTTGGAGCGTGAGGTGCACATCGTGGCCCAGCTCTTCACGATAGAGTACGTCGTCGGCAGGCAGCGAACCGAGGAACCTATCGGAGACCAGTCGCGGGAAGAGGCGGGCCATCGCTTCCGCCCATTGTGTGTCGCGCAGTCGATCATCGCCGGGCAACATGCTGACGATGCGAAGCGCAGCCTCCGCCGTAGCCACCTGGTCCTGATCGCGGGCGACTTTTTCGACCCGGGCGAGGTCTACGGTCGCACCGTTGTTTAGCTCGACAGTCAGCTCGAACTGCGACTCGATCTGGAGGTCCGGCCGCTGCTCGCCGAGCACCTCGGCGAAGATCGAAACGACCCGTGAGACCGGGCCTGCGTCGCTCGCTTCTCGTTCGGCGACCGCGAGGGACTTCGACAAGCAGTCCCGCGGGTCTTCGGCATCGAGTGCTTGCTCGATCGCGCCGAACGGGTCGAACCAACCAAAACGACCGAGCTGGACTCGGTGCGTCCCTTCCCGTTCCCGAGTGCGGCCACCGAGGTGTTCGATCAGCAAGAGCCCGAGCAACGCGCCTGCGCCTTCGACGAAACGGTCGTCTGCGATCGGGTCACCTCCTTGCTCGAGGAAGCGTTCGATTTGGTCGGCGAGCCACCGAACTCCCGTCGGACCGGCAGCGGGCAGCGCGGACCCCCGCACCTCGGCGAAACCGAGCGCGGCAGGCACGAGACGGCCGCCGATCTCTTCCATTGCCGCGACCCAGCTCACCCCCAAACCAAACCCCGATGGAACATTAACATGACTCGGGTTGCGCGCATAGGGCGTACGAAGAATGAATTGAAACGATGGCCCGTCCGGCGAAGAAGGTCGCGCTCGATCAGTTGGTCAAGGTGCTCGACCGGGTGCCGATCGTGTCGAGCGTCAAAAGCGACCTGACTGGGCTCCGCGCGCTCCTCTATAATCGTCGACCGCCTCGCATCGCCGCCCTCGGACTCCCAAGCAGTGGACGGTCCTCGCTTCTACGCGCGTTGATCGAGCGCAGCGCAGGCCAGCAAGCCTTCCATGCGGAGCACGGGCGCTGGGTGCACATCGAGCACCTTGGTGCAAAAGTCGACTGGATCGAGCTCGATGTCGACGATCCCAGCGCCCGATCTCAGTGGGAAGCAGCGCTCGATGAGCGAAAGCCCGATCTGGTGCTAATCACCGTGGAGCCCAAGACTATGGACAACGCGGAAGCAGTCCTCGGGCGTTGCCAGAGCCTGATACGTAGCATCCCTGACACCGAAAGGCCCCTGCGCGTGTTCCCATTGCTCACGCATTCCGATCTAATCGGTCGAGGTCCGCAGGACGTGGAGTCGGTGCGTCGTGAGCTCGCAGAAAAGCTTCGGGCTGCTTCGGTTCGTTCGGATCCAGCCCGAGCGGTGTCCGCCATCTCCGGTCGCGGCTTGGGGGGACTGTCTGAAGCGATCGTGTTGGCGCTTCCCCAAGAAGCACGACTCGAGGCGGCACGCTCGTTGACGCGCGCGCGCCAGGCGCGGATCCGCATCGGCAACGAAATCGTCCAGGCCTGCACTGCCGTGTCGGTGACCGTCGGAGTCACGCCGATTCCGTTCTCCGACATGGTCGTCCTCGGCCCGCTGCAAGCAATGATGGTGAGCTCACTCGCGTACTTGAGCGGGCGCACCTGGGGCCGCAAGACCGTTACCGAGTGGTTGGCGAGCCTGGGTGTCGTCGGGGCCATCGGCATGGGGCTTCGCTTCTCTGCGCAAACGATTGCCAAGTTCGTCCCCGGTGCAGGGAACGCGGTATCCGCTGGTGTGGCAGGCGCAGGCACGACCGCGATGGGCCAGAGCGCGATCAAGTATTTCTTGCGTGACTGACTACTGCGGCGGGCCGTCTTGCCACACGATGTCGGCATCGTAGAGCGCCGCGAAGTGTCGGGCGAGTGGCTTCATGACCTCGGCGACTCCAACCTGTCGGCCGAGCTCCACCGAGATCGAGGTCACCGCTTTGTCCTGAATGCCACAGGGCACGATGAGGTCGAAGTGGGACAGATCGGTGCTCACATTGAGAGCGAGGCCGTGCATCGTGACCCAGCGACTGATTCGCACACCGACTGCACCGATCTTGTGATCTTTGACCCAGGTTCCGTTCAGCCCTTCGATACGTGAGGCATCGAGTCCAAAGTCGGCGCAAGTTCGGATCATCGTCTCTTCGAGCGACCACACGTACTTGCGAACATCACGACGATTGGGCTTGAGATCGATGATAGGGTACGCCACCAATTGCCCCGGGCCGTGATAGGTAACATCCCCGCCACGACCGACCTCGTGCACGGAGACACCTTGGGCCTTCAGCGTTTCGGGAGACGCCAGGAGATGTTGCTCCCTAGCCGAACGTCCCAATGTAATCACTGGGTCGTGCTCGAGCATCAGGACGGTGTCGGCGATCTGGCCGGCGATCCGTTTGGCCTGCAGCTCTTTTTGTAGCGCGTGCGCTTCGTCGTAGTCGATTAGGCCAAGTCTACAGAAGAACATGGGCGCTGGGCCGTCCTACCGATTCATGATGTGGATCGCCTCGCCGAGCGCGTGCTTGAACGCCTCCATGACGCCTTCGCCGAGAGTAGGGTGCGGGTGAATCGTGAGAGCCACATCTTCGGCGAATGCACACATCTCCATGGCAAGCGCCGACTCGCTGATCAGGTCGCTCGCTTCGGGACCGACGATGGCCACGCCGAGGAGCTGGTGATCGCTTTCGTCGATGATCACTTTGAGGAAGCCGTCGGTCTCGCTGACGGCCATCGCCCGGCCTGACGCTGCAAACGGGAACTTCCCAATCTTGACCTTCTTGCCTTGAGCTTTCGCTTCGGTCTCGGTGAGGCCGACAGTTGCGATTTCGGGGTCGGTGAAGATCGCGGCCGGCATGCCACGCCAATCGCGGGCAGCCTTGTGGCCCGCGATCACCTCTGCCGCGATTTCGCCTTCTTTGGATGCTTTGTGGGCGAGATAGGGCGGCCCAGCGACATCACCGATGGCGAAAATAGTCGGCACGTTGGTGCGGAACTGGTCGTTTACGAGGATGTGACCGTGCTGGTCGAGCTTGACCCCAATCTTGTCGAGACCGAGACCTTCCGAGTTCGGTTTGAATCCCACGGCGACCAAGACCTTCTCGACTTCGACCACTTGCTGCTTGCCTTCGGTCTCGATCGTCACCTTTGCTTTCCCACCGGACTTGTCGAGGCTGACGGCCCTGCTTTTCAAGTGGATGTCGGCAGGCTCGCCCTTCTTTAGATGCTTTTGAACGACGCGGACCAGGTCGGAGTCGGTACCGGGCAGAAGCTGCTCCAAGAGCTCGACGACCGTGATCTTCGTACCGAGCTTCTGATAGACCATCCCGAGCTCGAGGCCGATCACCCCGCCGCCGATCAACAGCATGCTCTCAGGGGCCTTTTGAAGGCTGACCGCTTCGCGCGCCGTGATCACGACCTCGCCATCGGGCTCGAACCCAGGGATTTGAATCATTTGCGTGCCCGTGGCGACAATGATCCCCTTGGTTGCTTTATAGGTTTGCTTCTTTCCGTCCGCGTCGGTCACCTCGACCGTATTCGGATCAGTGATCACCGCGTTGCCCATTGCGATGTCGCCGCCATTGCCCTTGACCAGGCTCGTCACCCCGCTGGTGAGCTTGTCAACGATGCCTTCCTTCCACTGCTGCATTTTGGCGACGTCGATCTCGAGGTCCTTGACGGTGATGCCCATGTGCTGGGCGTTTCGAACTTTGTTCGCGAGGTTCGCTGCGGCGATGAGCGCCTTCGATGGAATGCACCCCCAGTTGAGGCAGACCCCACCCATCGCTTCTTTCTCGACGCAGAGCGTCTTCACACCAAGCTGACCGAGACGAATGGCAGCCACGTAGCCCCCGGGGCCCCCACCGATGACGATCGCTTCGTATTCGTTAGACATCGGAGCGGAGTCTGCATCAGTAGCAGCGGCAGCGCCAGGGGCAGGGTCAACGCCAGTGACGTTGCCGGTGTCAGTGCTATAGTTGGCCACCCATGCGCTATCTCCACACGATGATTCGCGTCAGCGACCTGGAAGCTTCGCTCGACTTCTTTTGCAACAAGCTCGGCCTCGTGGAGCACCGGCGATCGGAAAACGAGAAGGGGCGATACACGCTGGTCTTTCTCACCAGCCCCGAAGACCGCGCGCGCGCACAGGCAGAAGTGTCGCCGCTATTGGAGCTGACCTATAACTGGGATCCCGAACAGTACACGGGCGGACGCAACTTCGGTCACTTGGCGTTCGAGACCGAAGACATCTACGCCCTGTGCCAGCGGCTGATCGACAAAGGCGTCACGATCAATCGCCCACCCCGCGACGGCCGAATGGCATTCGTCCGCTCCCCCGACGGAATCTCGATCGAGCTGTTACAAAAAGGCAAAGCTCTCCTGCCCGCCGAACCGTGGGCGTCGATGCCGAACACCGGAGCCTGGTAGTCGCCGAGCAGAGTTGCGGGTGGGCACTCGAAAGGTTCCGCTGTAGGTGTAAGAATTTGCTCCGCGCGTCTTGTGAGAAGTCCGACATAAAAATACAATCCGTGAAGATGTTTGACAGGTCCGCCCCTATATCGCACACATTGGGTGGCAGCGGATGTTACCTCCCTTTTCTGGAAGGCGTTAAATGTGCAGGTATCGGTCGGCACCGCGGCAAACTCGGTTTGCCACGGTAGGGTTTCTTATCGTTGCAAGCTTGATCGCTGCTGGCTGTGGGGAATCCACGGGCGGCGACGGAGAGCCCCCGAGCGTTAGCCGGACGGTCGTGAAATCTGGGTTGGACGCCCCCCCTGTCCCAGTCGGTCCTTTTCTCGATGGAGTCCTTCCCACTCGGACGCCGAGCGATTTGACCAGCGCGACCTGGGAGATCATCGAAGCGTTTCCAAACCTGACCTTTAATCAGACGCTCGTCATCGTCACCAACCCCGCCAACAATCGCCTCTACATCGGGTCGCGCGACGGGAACATCTTTTCGTTCGAGAACACGCCGAGCGTCGCGAGCTCCGAGCCATTCGTCGATCTTCGCGACCGGGTCGCGGTCGTTTGGGACGGCGGCTTTCTCGGCCTGGCATTCCATCCGGACTTCGGAACGCCAGGGTCGCCGTATGAAACGACTTTCTACGTGTACTATTCGTCGTTCTGCCCCACGACCCTCAGCGCCGGGAGCTACGTCAACGATTTCAACAACTGCAACCCGGGTTATCCCACGGGTTCGACGGGTGGCTTTTTCAACACTTGGCTCCGGCTGTCGCGGTTCGAGGCGTTCTGGGATGCAGGCCTCGGTACTTGGCGTGGCGATCCGGATAGCGAGGTCCCGCTCTTCAACATTCGTTTGTACAACGGGTCGCACCGTGGCGGCGGACCCGTCTTCGGCCAGGATGGTTACATGTACGTCGCGATCGGCGACCAGTTTCGCTACGAGACCGCCCAGGACATCGCCGCGAACTTCGAGGGCGGCTCGATTCGAATCGACGTCGACATCGTCGACAACGGTGATGGCACCTGGAGCTGTGCGAGCGGCAGCCACCAACCGATTAGAAAGATGCAAGACGTCACGGGGAACCCGGACGAGATGACGGGCCATCAGTACTGCATCCCAGACGACAACCCCTGGCCCGGCTTGTCGGGCGAGAACTTCGGTGAGTACAACACCATCGGGCATCGGAATCCGCACCGCATCGCGGTAGATCCAGTCACCGGCCGGATGTGGTCCGGCGAAATAGGTCAAAGCACCCGCGAAGAGGTCAACGTTCTGTTGACCGGTCACAACTATCAGTGGCCCTACATGGAAGGGCTCACGACGGGGGTCCGGCCGAGGCCCCCAACCGTCATCGGCATCGAGCAGCCCCCCGTCATCGATTTCGTTCGCTCCGAAGCTCGAGCGATCATCGGCGGCTACGTGTATCGCGGAACCAAGTTCCCAGGGCTTTACGGGAAGTACCTCGCCGGCGATTACGTCTTGGACAACATCTGGGCGATCACGTTGGACGAGCAGACGATGACCGCTACCAAGGATTTCCTGACGACCTTCACGCCGGGAGGTCTTGGGACTTGGGGACAGGACAATAACGGCGAGGTTTACCTCGGAGACGTGTTTGGAACCGACGCGCTGTACACCCTGGACGAAATCGCTCAATCCGTCCCCGAGCCTCCGGCGCTGCTGTCCGACGTCGGCGCGTTCCAGGATCTCGTTTCCCTCGACCCGAGCCCCTTCTGGGTGCCCTACCAGCTCAACCAACCGTTCTGGTCCGATGGCGCGGCGAAATTCCGGTGGATCGCGCTTCCGAACGACGGCGCGCGAGATACCGCTGGAGAGCAGATCGGGTACTCGGAAACGGGCATCTGGAGTTACCCCACCGGCACGGTTTTGATGAAGCACTTCGAGCTGCCGCTCGACGAGAATGACCCGAGCTTAACGGCGCGACTCGAAACACGCTTCCTGGTTCTAGGTGACGACGACAAGTGGTACGGCGTGACTTACCGATGGCGACTAGATCACACCGATGCGGAGCTTCTGACGACATCCGCCACCCGCGACTACAGCATCGCGCTCGCAGGCGGCGGAACACGAGACCAGACCTGGTACTTCCCTGCGCGCCAGCAATGCCTGGCCTGTCACCTCCAGGTGTCTGGAGGCGCTCTCGGTCTCAATACGCGTCAGCAAAACGGGGACATGTTCTACCCGTCGACCGGACGCACCGACAACCAGCTGGTCACCTGGAACCATCTTGAGATGTTCTCGCCAGCACTCGACGAGGCTACGATTCCCACGCTTCTGCGTTCGGTCGAATTCACTGACGTATCGGCCTCGTTGGAAGATCGCGCGCGCTCATGGCTCGACTCGAACTGCGGCTACTGCCACCGCCCAGGTGGCGCAAACGCAGGCTTCGATGCGAGGCTGACCACCCCATTTGAGAATCAGGGCATGGTCTACGGCGCGGTTCGAGACGACCTCGGTTTTCCAGGCATGACAGTGCTCACGCCCGGTGATCCGACTCTCTCAGCCCTCTACCAGCGCGCGGGCGCCGTTGGACCGATTGGCATGCCGCCGTTGGCCAAGGCGCTCGCACAGACGCCCGCCGTCGACATCTTGGGCGAGTGGATCCTCCGTGTGGATCCAGCTTTCCCCAGCAACGACCCGCCGACCCTGACGAACCCTGGGCCACTGCAAAGCGAGGTCGGCGAATCGGTTTCGCCTAGCCTGCAGGCGACCGATCCCAACGGTGACCTCCTCTACTATGATGCAGCGGGCCTCCCGCCGGGGCTAACACTCGACCACACCTCGGGCCAGATCACCGGGACGCTCACGGCTGCCGCCCTCGGTACCCACGACGTCACGGCCAGCGCGTCGGACCAAAATGAGGTCTCGGTGGTGAGCTACACATGGACCGTGTCCCCCCCGGCTGGTGGTTGCGGCGACGGAAGCCAGGACCCCGGCGAGGAGTGCGACGACGGGAACCTGACGGATGGCGACGGATGCACCTCGAGCTGCGTCCTCGAGTTCTGTGGCGACGGCATCGTGAACAACGGCGGACTAGAAACTTGTGAGCCGCCGAATACCGCCCTGTGCAGCAGCACCTGCACGATCATACCTGGCGGAATGTCGTGCACTTCGGACCTCGACTGTGACGACGGCAACGTTTGCACTGACGACCAGTGCGACCCAGGCACGAGCACTTGCTTGCACGATAACATCGCCGTCGCGTGCGAGGACCAAAATGCCTGCACGTCGATCGACGTGTGCGCAGAGGGAGTGTGCGTCGGTGGCGACCTGGCCGGCGGTTGCACGTCGTGTGAGGGCTTGGCGGACCTTCCTCCCGAAGGTGGCGTCTTTTTCGGTTCGATTGCGGGGTCGAGTTTCCTCACGGGGAGCTGCGGCTCTACGGGGAACACACCGGAACGTGTGTACCGCTGGGTTCCTGAGGTGAGCGGGCTCGTCACGATCGAAACCTGTGGCCCCGAGACGGACTACGACACCGCGCTCTACGTTCGATCCGACTCGTGCGAGACCGGCTCCGAGATCGACTGCAACGACGACACCACCGGTTGCGGCGTCAACGACGGCCTCTCGAATGCGGCGCGCCACGGCTCGAGAATTCAACTCGTTGCCGAACAGGGTCGACCGTACTTCATCGTCGTGAGCGGCTACAACGGGAGGATTGGCAACTACAAGTTGACGGTGTCTACTACGACTGCGTCGTGCGGGAACGGAGTGCAAGATGCGGGGGAAGAGTGCGATGGCGCCGACGCGGGGAATTGTGCCAGCGGACAATGTCAGGGCACCGGCGACGCTAATCCTTGCTCCTGCGTGTCTCCCTCGAGCGCACCAGACTTGGTTTCTGCGGTCTTGGAGCTCGGCATCGAGTTCGACACCACTGTCCCCTCGGAGGACGTTGCCGAGGGGTGTGCAAGCGCGACTTCGGGCATCGACATCCTGCGGTTCCGTACGGATACCATCAATCAAGGGAACGCAGATATGGTGCTGGGGGCTCCAAGCTGTCCGAACTGCAGCTCGAGTCCCGGTGCGTCCTGCGGAAACCCGAACTTCGTCTGCTCTCCACCAGGAGGGCATGGGCATCCGCATTACGACAACTTCGCTCGCTTCGATCTAGTCGACACCGTCACGCGCGCGGTCGTGGCGACGACGCACAAGCGTGGATTTTGCCTGCGCGATAGCTTCTGTACTACCGGCTCGGCTTTCTATGATTGCGGGTTCCAGGGAATCAGTGCCGGGTGCGGGGACAAATACAGCAGGTTTCTCGGCTGCCAGTTCGTCGAGATCACTGGAGTTCCGACTGGCCAGTACGAGCTGCAGGTAACCGTCGATCCCTTCAACCTATTCCCAGAGTTGGACGAGAACAACAACGTGAGCGTAGCGCCCGTGACGATTACGCGGGCTGTCGAGCAGCCGATCTCCCCCCTCGGAGGCGTGTTCGCTGGATTCACGAGCGGTTCGAGCGCCCATTCAGGCTCCTGCGCTTCAAGCGGTACCGGAAGCTCGCCCGAGCAAGTCTTCACGCTCACCCCGACGACCTCGGGAACCTACACCGTTCAAACCTGCAGTCCGAACACCAATTACGACACTGTCGTGTACGTGCGGGAAGGTGCGCTCGGTGGGGCCCAGATTGGCTGCAACGACGATACGACAGGCTGCGCGGTGAATAGCGGCTCCTCAGGCGCCAGCCGGCATGGCTCGGTGGTTTCCTTCGACGTAACCGCAGGCCAAACCTATTACATCGTGGTCGATGGCTACAATGCAGAGGGTGCGTTCGAGCTGACGGTGACTCGGCCCGATGGGGGATTCTGCGGGAATGGTACCGCCGACGGTCCCGAAGCGTGCGATGGCGCCGACGATGGCGCGTGTCCGGGACTATGCCAGCAAGACTGCAGCTGCGACTCGCAGCCCAGTGTGTGTGGCGATGGAGTCATGGGCGGGAGCGAGGCGTGCGACGGTGCCGACGACGCTGCTTGCCCGGGTCTCTGTCAGACCGACTGCACGTGCGCCCCGCCGCCGGTGTGTGGCGACGGCACTCAAGAGGGTGGCGAGGCGTGCGATGGTAGCGACGATGCTGCCTGCCCCGGACTCTGCCTGCCCGACTGTGCCTGCGCTCCCCCGACAGCGACCAGCAACACCCTGGTTCCCGTCAAGGACAATACACTCTTCGAGAGCGCTCTTGGTGACCTCAGCAATGGCGCGGGCGACTACCTGTTCGCGGGGCGCACCGGGGCCGCCAAACTACGGCGCGCTCTGATGGCTTTCGACGTAGCTGGAGGCGTTCCCGCCGGCTCGATCATTCACGCCGCGAAGCTGACCCTGAACATGTCGCGCACGGTAGCCGGACCTTCAGATGTAAGTCTGCATCGAATGACAGCGGATTGGGGCGAAGGCACGTCGGACGCACCGGGAGAGGAGGGCGGTGGCGCCCCTGCGACGGACGGGGACGTGACCTGGCTCTACACCCAGTACGATTTGATCACTCCCGCCAGCTCGCCAGCATGGAGCACGCCAGGCGGCGACTTCGAAGCGGGCGCCAGTGCGGCCACCTCCGTTGCATTGGAGGGCTACTACTCCTGGTTCTCGCCGGGGCTCACAGCGGACGTGCAAGCATGGCTCGACGATCCGGCAGGCAACTTCGGTTGGATCATGGTCGGCGACGAGCAGAACCAGCCCACGGCCAAGCGTTTCGACAGCCGAGAGAACGGCGTCTCGGCCAACTGGCCCGAGCTCGTGGTCTACTTCTCCCCCCCCTCGTCGAACTGGGGTGCTTGCTGCGCCGTCGACGGCAGCTGCGGCTTCGCGCTCGACGCCGTCGACTGCGCGTCGCAAGGTGGCGAATACCAGGGCGACGCCACGATCTGCAGCCCGAACCCGTGTCCGCTGCCGCCCGACATCTGCGGCAACGGCATCCTCGGTCCCGGCGAAGAGTGCGAGGTCGGCGAGGACGACGCCTGCCCCGGCCTGTGCCAGGGCGATTGCACTTGCGCACCTCCACCCGCCTGCGGCAACGGTGTGCACGAGACGGGCGAAGAGTGCGACGCGCCTGATGTTTCGGGTTGCCCGACGGGGCAATGTTACGGTCCAGGCTCGAGCGAAGGACCCGAGTGTACGTGTGTGCCGCCAGCGACCGACATTCCAGCGGGTGGCGGCATCGTCAGCGGCTTCACGAGCGGCGCCAGCAACGACAGCGGGTCGTGTGGATCGGGAAGTGTGAACGCGCCCGAGCAGGGTTTCGTATGGGTGCCTGACTTCACCGGAGCGGTCACCCTCGAAACCTGTAGTCCCAACACCGAGTTTGACACGGTGCTCTATGTTCGCGAAGGCGGTTCGACCGGTAGCGAGGTCGCCTGCAATGACGACACCTCTGGTTGTGGAGTCAGTAGCGGGTCTGGAAACTCGGGCCGTCATGGGTCGCGTGTGACGATCAATGTGGTCGCGGGACAGACCTATTACGTGGTGGTCGATGGATACCGTCCGTCTTCCGGGGCGGACGAGGGCGCATTTGAGCTAGCTGTCACGCCGGCCGGAGGTGGGCCCGGCCCGCTCCCGCCGATCGCTCAGCCCGACTCGAGAACGACCGACCAAGACACGCCGATCACGATCGACGTGTTGTCGAATGACAGCGATCCGGACGGGGTTCTCGTTCCGTCGTCTGTCGCCGTCATCGTGTCAGCTTCAAATGGCGTCACCTCGGTGAACCCGGCTGACGGTATGATCACCTACACGCCGAATGCGTTGTTCGAGGGCTTGGATCAGTTCACGTACGAAGTGTTTGATGCGGATGGTCTATCCGACACGGCGGTCGTGACCGTGAACGTCACCAGCACTCCTTCGAGCGCGACCCCCATTCCTCCGACGGGCGGGGTGATCTCCGGCTTCACCAGCGGCAGCAGCATCTATAGTGGGACCTGTGCGGGAGCGAGCGCAAGGGCACCAGAGCAGGTCTTCGAGTGGGTGCCCGATGTATCGGGGACTGCGACCGTCGAGACCTGCAGTCTGAACACCGAGTTCGATACGGTGCTGTATGTGCGGGATGGCGATATCGCTGGACCCGAGCTGGGTTGCTCCGACGATGTCGCCGGATGTGCGGTAAACAGCGGCTCTTCCAACTCGGGACGCCATGGCTCCCGCGTAGTCTTCGACGTGGTTGCGGGTCAAACCTACTTCATCTTTGCGGACGCCTATTCACCGTCGTCCGGGGCCACCGAAGGGAACTTCGAGCTGACGGTCATCCCCGCTGGACCATGAGGTCGGGGGTGTTATCGTGCGCCCGATGCAGGATAGAAATGAGTGCGTCGCCTGGCTGGCCGCGTGTATTGGCCTTCTTGCCTCGGCCTGCGGCAGCAGCGGCTCGGACACCGTCAGCGTCGGCGCGAGCCTTGGGTGTGCGGACGGCACGCTGGACCAGAGCGTCGTTCACGTCGATCTAGAATTTGGCGGCGAAAGTCGGAGCTACGAGCTCCACGTGCCGCCGAGCTACGATGGCAACACGCCCATGCCGTTGTTGCTCAACTTCCACGGGTTCACGTCGAACGGGCCGCAGCAGCAGTTCTTTTCGGAGATGGACGGAACCGCCGATGAACGTGGCTTCGTCGTGGCCTATCCGAACGGCATCGCGAGCTCGTGGAACGGAGGCTCATGCTGCGGTGCGGCACAAGCAGAAGACATCGACGACGTCGGTTTTGCACGTGCCGTCATCGACGACATCGGTGGACGTGGCTGCATCGACCTGTCGCGGGTCTACGCGGCGGGCATGTCCAATGGTGGATTCTTGTCGCATCGGCTGGCGTGCGAAGCGGCCGATGTGATCGCCGCGATCGGGCCGGTCGCTGGAGTGCTCGTCCTCGATCCTGCCAAATGCACACCGTCGCGGCCGATTTCGGTCATTCAGTTCTATGGCACCGAAGATCCGCTGGTCCCTTATGATGGAGGGGGCTTGGCGGGCGGCTTGAGCGCCCCGGAGACGCAAGCCGGCTGGGCGGAGCGCAACGGCTGCACCGGAGGGTCGACGGTGACGTACAGCAATGGCGACGTCACCTGCGAAACGATCGACCAGTGCGACGGCAACGTCACCGTGACGATGTGCACCGTGGAAGGCGGCGGTCATTGTTGGCCCGGGCAGACCCTTTGCGGTCAAATCCTCGAGAGCATCGACCTCGGACGAAGCACCACGGACATCATCGCCAATGAAGCGATGTGGGACCTGTTCGAGACAGTGAACCTGCCGTAGCTCCCTCGGCTGCGGAACCGCGCAGAAGGTTGAACAGGCCAGTGTCTCCGGGTCACAGTTTCGGAGCGCTCACTGCGGCACTGGCTGTCACCGCACCGATCATGACCACATCGGTAAGCTCAGCCCTCTGCGCTTCGTCGTGACGCTCGCAGTTTCGGGCACGGCAACGGAGTCAATAGCGTCGGGACGCGATAGCGAGGCGTCGCCAAGACACCCCAAGCTTGGCTCTCGGAGTAACCGACGGCACGGGACGCATGTCTCAGGTGACCCGAGTTTTCTCCCGTTTCCGGGTACGGTACACTCGGCCGGCGTCCGCACGACGCGCTAGGAGGTCTCATGTCACAGCGCACGTCCGGCGCAAAGCCTCGCAGCAACATCGTCGCGGGGCAGCCCGTGAAATGGCGCGTCATCGCGCTTGATCGAGCCATACGGCCGTTGTTTTGGTCGGGGGTATTTCGAGGCATGGGTGTGCTCACGACGACCGGTCGCAAGACGGGAAAGCCACGGCGACACGCGGTACGGGCCATACGCGACAACGACCGTGTCTATGTCGTGGTCATCAATGGAAAGTACGCTGCCTGGCTGCACAATCTACGCGACGATCCCGGTGTGCAGATCAGGCTCGGCGGCGCCAATCTGAAAGGGACAGCGCATGAGCTCGGCGAAGGGCAGGAGCGAGAGGAAGCGCGACGCGTTTACGTGGGTACCGTCAATGGCGCCGACTACCTCGAGTGTATCCTCCACTGGCGCGGCCTCCCTCGCCGCTGGAAGATTCAAAAGCTGCACGAAATGTGGTTCGAAGGGGGGATTCCCCTGGTCATCAAGCTGGACTGACTGCGTCAATCGGTGACTCGACAATAGTGACAGTGCCAGCGTTAGTGTCTATTGCCAGCTGTCCTGTTTACGCTGCCTGCGCTGTTCGCGTCTCTGTGCAGAGTCGTAGATCTTCTTATTGAGGTTGTGCCCCGGGTTGTTCTCTCCGCGGTTCGGTGCGTAGGTTACACCCTCGTCCGCATCCTCGAGTCGCAGCGTCTCATCGGCGTGCGGAAACGCGCTGCGCCCGTCGTCGATTTGAACGCTTTCTTTGGCCGACGCGACGCCGTCGTTGACGAACTCGACCGCATGCTCGTAAGGGGTCTGGCCGTCAAAAGCGGCGAAGAACAGCACATACACGATGCCTCCAAGCATCGCGAAACCCAATAGCTGCTTCAACCCTCTATCCATCGCCCCCCCTTCTCGCGGGAGGCGTGTCGCCCTCGGCGAAGCGCCTCACCCTCGATTGAGGATAGCCGATCGGCCAGGGTCTCGCCTTTTTGCCGCAAGGCCGCCGCTCGCGCCGCAGTTCGATGCACCGGTATACTCTGGTCAATAGCGTCGGGACGCGACGGGGTCTCGAACGAAGGTCGTGTGTCCCCGTGCGCGCAGCACGGGGAACCGCGTCGCCGGGCGAGGCCGCGCGTGGGCCCGTAGCTCAGAACAGCGCCATACAGCGGGAGCCCACGTGCGGACCGACCGCCCGTAGTTCGAGGCGCCGTCGCGTCCCGACGCGCTTGATCAGTCTTTGTCGAGCGCTTCGAAGAGCCCAGCTGCGCCCATGCCGCCGCCGATGCACATGGTGACTACGGCTCGCTTGCCTCCTCGGCGTTTGAGCTCTTGGAGGGCCGTGGCCGTCAGCTTTGCGCCGGTGCAGCCGAGGGGGTGGCCGAGCGCGATCGCGCCGCCGTTGACGTTGAGCTTGTCGTCGGGGATTCCGAGCTGTTGTTGTACGTAGACGGCCTGGCTGCCGAAGGCCTCGTTGACCTCGAAAACGTCGATGTCGTCGATGGTGAGATCGTTCTTACGAAGCAGCTTTTGCACTGCCGGGATGGGGCCGATGCCCATGATCGCGGGATCGACGCCGACCGTGACGAACGACTTGAAGATCGCCAGCGGCTCGACGCCGAGCTCTTTGGCCTTCTTCTTTTTCATCACGATGGCGGCCGCTGCGCCGTCCGAGAGCGGCGACGAGTTCCCCGCGGTAACACTCCCGCTAACCGAAAACGCGGGACGGAGTTTTGCGAGACCCTCGACCGTCGTTCCCGGTCGCGGCAGCTCGTCCACCTTGAATTCGAACATCTTGCGTTCGCCGGTGGCGTCGAATTTCACGCCGTGCACCGGCACGATCTCCTCTTCAAACGCGCCTTTTTCGATTGCCGCAAGCGCCCGCTCGTGGCTTCGCGCGGCGAACTCGTCTTGTTGTTCGCGGCTGACGTTGAAGCGACTCGCGACGTTCTCCGCCGTGATGCCCATCGGCGTGTAGGTCTCGGGATACTCCGCCATGACCTCGGGCGAAGCGCTTGGCTTGTTGCCCGTCATCGGAACCATCGTCATCGATTCGACGCCGCCAGCGATGGCGATGTCGTTGTACCCGGCCTTGATCGACCCGGCCGCGATGGCGATCGCTTGAAGCCCGCTCGAGCAGAAACGGTTGATCGTCATGGCAGACGTTTCTTCGGGCAATCCGCCCAGCATGCCCACCATCCGAGCGACGTTCATGCCCTGCTCACCCTCCGGGAACGCACAACCTAAGACGAAGTCTTCGACCATCTCTGGCTTCACCTTCGGATTGCGCGCGAGCAGGTTCCGAACGACCTCACCCGCCAGCTCGTCAGGCCGCCGGTTCGCCAAGGAACCCTTTTTCGCACGCCCGACGGCGCTTCGAACCGCATCTACGACGACAATCTTACCCATGTCTCTTCTCCTAATCCCGTTTCGTCCGCGAGCAAGCGGCTCCGTTTGTGGTCGAGCACCCCCGCAGAGAGCGACTGAGAGGTACGTCTGTACCTCGCAGGGAGCGAACGAGGAGGAAAGCCGACCACGGGCGAAAAGATCCGCACACTAATTTCTCAGAGGTTTGTTGGTGGTCAGCATGTGCTGCATGCGCTCTTGGCTCTTTGGCTCGCCGCAGAGGCTGATGAAGGCCTCCCGCTCGAGCTCGAGCATCTGTTCCTCGGTGACCTCGTGGGCGCTGCCTGACGGGCCGCCGCACAGGACCATCGCGACCTTGCGGGCGATCAGCGCGTCGTGCTCCGTTGCGAAGCCGCCGGCGACCAGCGTGTCGATCATCATGTCGAGCGTTGCCATGCCGCTCTCGCCTGGCAGCCGGTACGCCCGCCGCGGTGGCGGGTGATAACCGGCATCGGCCATGCCGATCACCCGTGCCTTGGCTTCGGTCAGCAGTCTTGCCCTGTCGAACGAGATTCCATCGGTCTTGCGGAAGTAGCCAAACTCCTTGGCTTCGCCTGCGCCGGTAGCGACCCGCGCCATTGCAATGTTCTGGAACGTGCGCGAAACGAAGGGGAGCGTGTCGACGTCGGTGCCGTCGGGAATCCCCTCGAGGGCGCGCCAGAGCATGTTCATGTTCCCTGCGCCTCCTGGAAGAAGCCCGACACCGACCTCGACCAGGCCGATGAAGGTTTCGGAGGCCGCTTGCACAGCGTCCGCACCAAGACATACCTCGCAACCTCCGCCGACGGTCATGCCGAACGGCGCCGCTACGACTGGGATCGTCGAGTACTTCGTGCGCTGCAGGCCGTTTTGCAACCCGGTGATCGTGCCCCGCAGCTGGTCCCAAGCTTTTTGCTGCGCCGCCATCACCACCGCAAAAAGGTTGGCGCCAACGCAGAAGTGGTCGCCTTCGTTGTAGATCAGCAACCCGCGGAAATCGCGCTCCGCGATCTCCACCGCGCGGCCGAGGCCTTCGACGACCGTGTCGTCGATGCTGTTCGCCTTGGTGGTGAAGGTCAGGCCCAAAACTCCATCGCCGAGGTCCCAAGCCTCCGTGCCACGGTTGCTGAACACCGCGGCGTCCCCCCTTCGCATCACCGTCAGGCTGGCATTGCGCGGGTCGACGTCACGGGCCTGGTACTCGCCCTTGACCAGATTGAACACGCGGCCGTCGTCCGTGTAGAAGCTCTCGGCCCCCGACTCGGCCATCTTGTCTACCGAGGCGGGAAGTGACAACCCATCGGCTTTCATCCGCTCGTACGCAGCCTTGAACCCCATCGCGTCCCAGGTCTCGAAGGGGCCGAGGTCCCAGTTGTAGCCCCACTTCATCGCATTATCGACGGCCTCGACGTCGTCGGTGATCTCGCCGATCTTCTTGGCCGAGTAGGCCAGGGTCTTGGAGAGAACCGCCCAGGCGAACTTCCCCGCGGGGCCGTCGTTTTCGACCAAGACCTTCACCCGGTCCGCGGGCGAGCCCTTGAGGCTCTTGCAGAACTTCTTGATCTCGGGGTCACCGGCCTTGGGCCGGTACTCGAGCTTCACTGGGTCGAAGGTCTGAATACCTTCCTTGGTCTTCTTGTAGAAGCCGCCGCGAGTCTTGTTGCCGAGGAGCTTCTGCTCGACCATCACGTTCACGAACTTCGGCAGCTTGAAGACGTCTCGTTCGGGGTCGTCGGGTAGCGCCGCGTAGCAGTTGTCCGACACGTGCTTGAACGTGTCTAACCCCACCATGTCGGCGGTACGATAGCTCGCGCTCTTCGGGTGTCCCATTGGCGGCCCGGTGATCGCGTCGACGTCCTCTGGCGTCAGGCCCGCCTCGAGCATGTGGTTCATGGTGAGCGACATCGAGTAGCAACCGATGCGATTGCCCACGAAGTTTGGCGTGTCCTTGCCGATGACGATGCCCTTGCCGAGCTGGTCCGTCCCGAAGAGCCTCATGCGATCCATCACGGCAGGGTCGGTCTCCTCGCCGGCGACCAGCTCGAGCAGCTTCATGTAACGGACCGGATTGAAGAAGTGCATCACCAGGAAGTTCTTGCGGAATGAATCGCCGCGCCCGTGGAGCATGTCCTCGATGCGAAGTCCCGAGGTGTTGGAGGCGATGACCGTACCTTCGTCCAGGGTGTTCTCTAGCTTTTCGAAGAGGCTTCGCTTGATGTCGAGGTTCTCGATGATCGCCTCGATCACGAGGTCACACCCCTTCAAGAGCTCGATGTCGTCCTCGAGGTTGCCGATCCTGACCCGCTTTGCGTAGACCGGATGAAAGAAGGCCGCGGGCCTCGCTTTGAGCGCGCCCTGGAGGCCGCCAGCCGCAAACTGATTCCGCCTGGCAGGATTCTTCTTCTCTTCGTCGCTCAATCCCGGGGGCACGATATCGAGCATCACCACGTCGATCCCGGCGTTGGCAAAGTGCGCCATGATGCCGCTGCCCATGACACCCGCTCCGATCACACCTGCTCGCCGAACTGGTTTGGTCATACCTCTCTCCTGCTAGTTGAGCGTGAGAACCTTCAGCAAGACGGGCTCTGAGGCAAGTCGTTAGTTCGGAAGGCTGTTAACCCTTAGATGTGACTCTCAGTGCCGCGACGAGCTCGTCGTGGATGGCGCCATTGCTGGCGACAGCGCTACCTCCATAGATCGTCTGCTCGCCGGTCATCGAAGTGAGCCTTCCACCGGCTTCGCGAATCAGGACGGCTGCAGCGCAGATGTCCCAGGGTTTGACCCCGGGGTCGACCATCGCGTCCGCTCGACCCAGCAGGACCTGCTTGTACCCGTCGAAATCGGGATACCCGCGCGCCGAGTCGCAGGCGTCAGCAAGCCGGACCAGCGTATCGCCGACGCCCGCTTCGGTGAACTGTTGAAGACCACCATGCATCACCGTGGCATCACCCAGCGAGGTCACCTTCGACACGTGCGTCTCAACTCCATTGTGGGTCGTGCCTTGACCGAGGGCCCCGACGAACAAGTCACCGGCCGACGGCATGTACGCGATCCCCACCACCGGGGTTCCGTCGATCTCGATCCCGAGGAGCACCGACCACGTCGGCAGGCCTCGGACGAAGGCGCGCGTGCCATCAATGGGATCAACGATGAAACGCAGCTCGGCATTGTCGCCATGTCGGCCGGTCTCCTCGCCGTAGAACTCCGCGTGTGGATAATGCTCCACGACGTAGTCGCGAATAATCTCCTCTACTTCGCGATCGGCGATGGTCACCGGGCTGCGATCTGGCTTCTTCTCAGGTACGACCCCCCGATTGAAATGTTTCAGCGCGATCTCTCCAGCTTGGACGATCAGATCGGATAACCCTTGTAACGCGCCCGAGCCACCGATGCGATCTGCGTCAAACCCCTTGCCCATGGAGGGAGCATGACCTGCCAGCCCCTCTGCGGGAAGTGGGCGTGTCCCTGTCTTGTTTCGCGCTTTCTCATTGACGGATCCAGCCTTCTTCTCCACGATGGCGGTATGTCTCAAAGGGGGTCGATCGTGCCGTTCGCCGGCTGGCGGCGGCCGCGATTATTGGGGGATTCCCACTGGCGGGCCGCCCTCCGCTCGGTGGGGGACCGCGTAGTCCGGATCGCCGAAGAGGTGGTCGGCCAGGACATCGACGCCCGCATCGCCGGGATCCGAACTCATCCCAACGAAGTCGGCCACGACCCCTTTGGCTTCGATCCAGAAACCAGCCGCTATGCCCTCGCCATGGCGGGTCTGCTGCACCGTCGTTACTTTCGTACCCAGGTGTTCGGAATCGAGCGTATTCCCGAGGGGAGGGTGCTGATCGTCGCCAATCATTCCGGCCAGCTCCCGATCGACGCCGTGCTGATCGCCTGCGCGCTCATGCTCGATGCGAATCCCCCGCGATTTCCGAGAAGCATGGTCGAAACGTGGACCGCCGAGCTGCCCTTCATTTCGACGCTGTACCCACGGCTCGGCCAAGTGGTCGGCTCGCCGGAGAACGCGCGCCGCCTGCTGAGGCAAGAGGAGTCGCTGATCGTCTTCCCCGAGGGAGCCAAGGGGATCAGCAAGACCTTCGATCAGCGCTATCAGCTCACCGACTTCGGTCTCGGCTTCGTGCGGCTCGCGCTCGAGACGAATACCCCGATCGTTCCGGTCGCGGTCATCGGCGGCGAAGAACAGTATCCGTCGATCGCGGACTTCAAGCCGCTCGCCAAGCTCCTTCGGATGCCCGCGTTTCCGGTCATGCCGCAGCTATTCTTCGGGATGATTGCGCCCTTGCCGACGAAATACCGCCTCTACTTCGGGGAGCCATTCCGGTTCGCGGGCGACCCCGACGACGAAGACTCGGCCGTCGAAGAAAAAGTCTGGCTCGTCAAGAGCACGATTCAAAGCATGGTGAATCGCGGCCTGCGCGAAAGAAAAGGCGTGTTCATCTGAGGTAACCCGCAACCGTTCTTATGCCTGACACACAACCCACCCGTCCCAGCAAACCAAGCGCCCGTCCTCGGGGAGAGCCGGCCGAAATTCGCCCGTCCGCCCGCGCGTCGGTGGCACGGGGGGTGTTTGGTGATGCGAGCCAGCCGAGCGCGAAGCCTTCGCGTGAGAGTAGCGTTCGCCTCAAGGCCGCGGCCGAGGGCGCAGTGCTCGTGACGGGGATATGTGGACGCCTTGGCAAGCTCCTCGCGCGCGAGCTCCACCGCTCGGACACGGTAGTGGGGGTCGATCGGCGGCCATTCATCGGGCGCCCAAAGGATATCACCCACCACGAAGTCGACATGCGCCGAAAGAAGATGAAAGACATCTTTCGCGGTCGGAACATCCGAGCGGTCGTTCACGTCGGTGTCCTTCACAACCCTCGCCGTAGTGACCGGGAGCGACACTCCTGGAACATCGTCGCGTTTCAGAAGCTGCTCGAGTACATGGCGCAGTACGAGGTCCCGAAGCTCGTGGTCCTCTCGGGCGCCAACGTGTACGGCCCGCAGGCCAACAACCCTCAGTTTTTGACCGAGGACGCGCCCCTGCTAGGCGCGCAGCACTTCGGCGGGATGCGTGACCTGGTCGAGCTCGACATGCTCGCTCAAAGCTTCTTCTGGAAGCATCCAACCACCGACACCGTCATCCTTCGCCCGTGCCACATTGTCGGGCGCGTCCGGAATGCCGCGAGCAACTACCTGAGGCTCGATCGTCCAGTGATGATCATGGGGTTCGACCCGATGATGCAGATCGTGCACGAAAAGGACGTGACGCGTGCGATCCAGCTCGCGCTGCGGCCAGGGGTCCGTGGCATCTTCAATATTCGCGGCCCGGGGGAAATGCCCCTTTCCCATCTCGTGCGCAAGGCAGGTGGGCGTCCGAGGGTGCTTCCGTCGCCGCTTGCGCGTCTGGCGCTCGACCAGTTGTGGCGGCTGCGTCTCAGCAACTTCCCGTCCCAGGAGCTCGACCATTTGCGCTATGTCTGCATGGTCGACGACACGCGGGCGCGCGAAGAGCTCGGGTACGAGCCGATCCATTCGATCGACCGGGCGCTTCGCGACCTTCGGCGCGTTCGGTATCTGCGCTAGCGCGCTAGCGGCATTTGCCGTCGATGCAGTCTTGGCCTTCAGGGCACTCGCTCCGGATGCGGCAGTCGCTCTGCATTTCGCTGGGCGCGTAGCAGAGGTTGTCGAGACCGCAGAGCGGCACTTGGCCGTCGAAAGACTCGCAGATCGCGTCGGGATCGGGTGCGGTCGCATCACACTCGGTGCGGCACACACCCTCGACGCAGACCGAGCCGTCACAATCGAGGTTGGTTCGGCAGAACGGGTTTGGCGCGTTCGGGTCGGGGTTGGTGCGCGGGCGGCAGAAGCCCTCCGCATCGCACGTCTCGATCGCCTCGTCGCAGCCGGAATCACAGCGCCGTAGGCAGGCCCCCTCGACGCAGTTCGTGGTCAGGTCCGGGCAATCACTGCTGTCGATGCATTGCCCAGCCACCGGGAGGCAGAGGCTATCTTGACAGGCCGTGCCGCCCGGGCAGCGCGTGGTGCCGCCGCAAAGCAGTCGGCAGCGGTTGTTCGCGCAAGTGAAGCCGGCGGCACATTGGAAGTCGAACTGGCACGTTTCGATCACCGGTACGCAGAGGTTCTCGACACAGAGCTCCTCCGCGCCGCAATCGGCATCGAGGAGGCAGTTGCCTTCGACCTCCGGGCGACAGCTTTCTCTGAAGTCACACTCGAACCCCACGGCGCAATCCGGATCCTCGAGGCATTCGGAAAGCGCGGGGATCAAACACGCGCCCTCGGACCGCTCGCAGTAGCTTCCAACCGGGCAATCGCCGTCGGTGAGGCAGATCCCAAAATCGATGGCGACACACCCGTTGGTCGATGGGTCGCAGAACGCTTCCGAAGGACAGTCGAGGTCGTCGAGACACGAGACCGGCACGTCGCGCTGGACGGGGTCTGGTCCGTAGACGGGACAGCCGACGAGGAGGAGCACTGCGGGTAGCAATGAGAAAATACGTGCTTTGGCCATACCCCTCGGACGCCCGGGCTCCGGGGGTATTCAGGCTGCCGAGAACTAGTCCAGAAAGGTCTCGTTTAGAGCTCGATTTTGACGCAGTGCCTCATAGAGGACGATGGCGACGGCGTTGCTGAGATTTAGGCTCCGAACCGGTCCCAGCGTAGGGATCGCCCAGACACGATCGCGCCGAGCGACGAGGGCCTCGGGGAGGCCAATCGACTCTCGCCCGAAGACCAAGGCGTCCCCGGGCTCGAAGCCCGCCTCGAGGTAAGAGCGGGATGCTCCCGCGGAAAAGAAATGAATTCGGGTGGATGCATTGGATTCTTCGAAGGCGTCGAACGATTCGTGACGGTGGATGTCGACCAGATTCCAGTAATCGAGGCCTGCACGGCGCACGGCGTGCTCGTCGATCGAGAAGCCGAGTGGCCCGACGAGATGCAGGGGCGAGCCGGTCGCGGCGCAGGTCCGCGCGATCGCTCCGGTGTTCGGTGGGATTTCCGGTTCGACCAGAACCACGTGGAACGGATTCTCGAGGGGCCGCGCGCGGAGCTTCGGGCCTTGGGGCATGACCATTCTTACGATAGAGCCTATCCACGTGGCAAAGCGGACTTGGCTTTGGGTGCTTTTGGTGGGAGCGGTGGCGGTGGTGATCTGGAACTACCAGCGCCGACCCGAGCCGGCGGCGGCGCTTACCCCTTGGACCGATGTGGTGGCGTTGGTGCCACCCCCCCGGGGCCTCGATTGGGTGGACCCAAAGGACTATCCCGCCGTGAGCGAAGCCGTTCGAGGATTCGATCCGGACGCGCTTCGTGACGCGCTCGATGAGGCCGAGCTCAATGCGCTTTGGGTCGGCGTGACCCCTAAGGCTCCTTGGGGGCCGGAGCTCCCGCTTGCCGACCGCTTCGCGGCAGGAGGTGTCATCCGAGGGTTTCATGGAGTGTACCTCGCACCAGAGGGCCTACTTTACGCGATCGACAGGACCGAATGGCCTGAGGCGCTGGCCGATCGCGTGCTCGGGCCGGTCGCACGAGAGATCTTGGAGGGGCGCGACCCCCCGCCGCTTGACGCCTTTCCCGAGGCCCTCACGCGCCGGCAATCGGTCGAGGTGCTGGTCCTGCTTCGCGGGGCCGACGGAGTTCGGCTTTGGCGGTCGGCACGTGCCGAATCGATCGCCGAGGCGCTGAACACCTCAGCACTCGCGGCGCGCAAACGTTGGGAGGAGCGAAGTGACACGATGGGCGGGCCGCTCGAAGAGCGACTCGACCGGCTCGACGTGGAGGTGGCCTTGCTGTTCGATGACGGCACAATCGATGAGCGCGCGGTGTCCTTGATCGACTCGTTGGTGAAGCCGTTGCATGGGGTGGCTTACGAGCAGCCGGCGCGATGGCGCTATCTGTTGCCGACTGCCACCCACCACGAGAAAAGCCCGACCGAAGCTTACCGTCGGCTGTTTCGCGACAACGGGCTTCCCGAGGAGAGCTTCGACCGAGCCGACCTGAGGCTCTATCGGCTTCGGATGAAGACCATTTCGTTGGATCACGGCTCGGCGGCCTCGAGGCGAGGGGAGGTCGACTCGGGCTCCGACGAGCGCTCGGCTCCTCGGTCGGACTCGAGTATCTCGAAGGAGGAGTCGGGCTCCTCTGCGGGCAGCAAGACGACAAACGTCGTGCCAAAGCCCTGACGGCTCCGAACGTCGATCCGGCCGCCTGATTCCGACACGATGCGTTGCGAGATCGCCAACCCGAGCCCCGTACCCTGCTGCTTCGTCGTGACGAAGGGAACGAACACGTTCGCAAGGAGGCCGGAGGCGATGCCGGGCCCCGTGTCCCGCACGCTTATCTGGACCCATTGGTGCGCTCCTCCGCCGATGCGGAAGCGGTCTTGGGTGCGGGTCTCGACGAAGATGTCCCCACCGCTCCCCATGGCTTGAAGCGCGTTCTGCACGAGGTTGATCAACACTTGGCGAAGATGCTCGATGTCGATTCGAACCTGGGGGAGGCCTTCATCGATGGTGACGTGAAGAGTCACGTCCGCCGCATCGCATTCCGGCCGCAGCAGTTGAAGGGTTCGTTGGACGGCCGCGTTCACGTGAATCGGTTGGGGGTCCGTGTGCGGTGGGCGCGCGTAATCGAGGAACGAGCTGACCACGCGATTGAGCCTGTCGACCTCATCGACGATGATGTCGAGAAACTCGCGGCGGTCCTCCGGACTTCGGTCAGCCTCGGAGAGGTATTGGGCGCTCGCTTTGATCGAGCCGAGTGGATTCCGGATTTCGTGGGCAAGCCCGGCTGCCATTTCGCCGAGCGCCGCAAGCCGATCCTTTTCCTTCATCTGTTGGTAGAGCTCGGAGTTTTCGAATGTGATCGCAACTTGGGTCGCCAGGCCGGCGAGGAGCTGGACCTCTTCCCGCGAAAACGCGTCTCGCAACCGATCGTCTCGAACGGTCAACAGGCCGTAGAGATGGCCGCCTTCGCCGCGCACCCCGAGGCACACCGATGCTTGGACGGTGCGAAGGATCACGGCGACGTCATGGAGCGTCTCCGCCTCACGGTCGTCGCCGCGCTGGCGGCACTCTTCGAGCTCGCGCTCGGTATTTTCGAGGACGGCCGTACCGGTGGCGGCGAGCCGGTCGAGGAGGGGTCGGGCCGGCGCCATATCGATTCGCTCCGGAGGAGGAGGACCGAAGTAATGCCGCGCGACAAACGTCAGCGCGTCGGGCTCGAGTAAGTAGAAGGCGCCCTGGGTGAACCGTGGTGAGGCGTCTAGACCGTTCATGAGGGCAGCGCCGAGCTCGTCGACGTCGAGGATGTGGGTCAGAGACCGACGGAGGGCGAGCACCGTTTGTTCGAGCTCGAAGCGTTCGTGGAAAAAGACTTGGGAAATCCATTGTTGGACCCTTGTCCGAACCGGGTCGAAGAGAATCAGCACGACGAAGGCTGACACGACGACGTGAAGGAATAGCTGCTCGCCCGACACGAGCCGCATCAGCCATAGCATCAGCGCCAACATGAAGGCGAGGGCGGTCAATACACCCAAGCGGCCGGCGAGCTCGTAGAGATCGATGAGGCGGTAGTGGGTGATCGACTGCGAAAGGGCGTAGAGAAAGACGAGGATCAGGATCGTCCCTACCGGCGGGATGTCGAGGCCGACGTACGGTAGATACTCGATCAACGTGAACAAACCGCCGAGACCGCCCACTAGGGCGATGTATCGAAGCCGGGCGCCCTCCAAGCGTGATGTCGTTTCGGATCCGAGCTTGTAGAGGTACCGCAGAGCCAAGGTCAGGAACACGATGACGTAGAGGAGGAGCCCGGTGACGACGATCGCGTGATCGTAAAAGGGGGTGAGCATCGCACCGAGCAGGACGACTGCGGCCACGACCGATGCCCGCCCGATGAATCGGGTACTCCCCGTTTGCCACGGCACCATCACCCCGAAAAAGCGGACCGCCGAAAGGGGGAGAAGGACCGCGCAGATCAGATTGAAGCGCTCCCAAAAAGGCACGCGCCCCACGACGCCGAGCATGAACGTGCTGACGTACCAAAGGCCCGTGTTGAGCGCGAGAATGCCGAAAAGCCAGTGGGCACGTTGCCGCTGAGTCCGCAGGAGTACGCTTGCTGCCAGCGCTACGCACAAAAGGGCCGCAATGAACGAGGTTTGGGTACGTGCGTCCACGCGCGAAGCGTACCAGGGATCAGGCGCTAGAGTAGTGGGTAGAGGGTCGGATGCAGATTTTGGACGGGCCGATTGGGACGGAGCTCATTGCGCGAGGGGTCGCGCTCGACGGCGCAGATTGGAGCGCCCGCGCGATCCGCGGTGCGCCAGAGGTTCTGTCCAACATCCATGCCAGCTACGCCGAGGCAGGTGCGACTCTTCATACGGCGAACACCTTTCGAACGCAGCCGGGCGTGCTCGGAGACCGATGGGGTGACGATCTGCGCGCCGCGGTGACGATCGCGAGAAGCGCGGTTCCGGTGGGGCAAAAAGTGCTCGGCAGCATCGCCCCGATCGAAGATTGCTATCGGCCCGACCTCAGCCCGGGAAAAGCGGCCTTCGCCCAGCACCGCAAGACGGCTCGCGCGTTGGCCGAGGCAGGCTGTGATGCGTTGCTCTGCGAGACCTTTGCGCATCAGGCGGAGGCACTTGCCGCACTAGAAGCGGCACGCGATACAGGGCTTCCGGTTTGGCTGTCGCTGACGGCGGGTCCCTTCGGAGAGCTTCTGACACCTTCGGATTTCGGGCAGATAGGTCGTGAAGCGGTCGCGCTTGGCGTCGATCGTCTTCTTGCAAATTGCATTGCGGCGACCCGGATGACGCCCTTCGTGGAGGCGTTGGCATCGCTCGGCGTACCACTAGGCGTCTACGCCAATGCCGGGGCCAAGGATGAGCGACTCGGGTGGGGTGACGCCGCAGAGGACGCAGCCGAGCGGTACGTCGAGCTCGCCGAGCGATGGGCAGAGATCGGCGCAACGGTCATCGGTGGGTGCTGCGGCACAGGGCCTCTTCATATTCGCGCGTTGAGCAAACGCTTTCGGTCAGGAGCTGGCGACGTTCTTGGCGCCGGCGTCTGACTCGACGAGCTCGCGAACGCACAATACGAGGTCCGAGGGATCGAACGGCTTTCGGAGCCACCGATCGGGCTGCCCGTTCGGATCGATGTCCTCGGGTGGGGGTGCGCCGCTCATGATCGCGGCACGCGACACCAAGCCCTTGTCACGCAGCTGGCCTAGAAGAATGTCGCCCCTTGCATCGGGAAGGGTGAGATCGATCAACGCCGCCGAAAAAATTTCCTCGCGCGCGAGCGCGTTGGCCCCCGATGAAACGCATGCCGATGTCACTCCTCCGAGGGCGAGCGTCGTTGCGATCAGACCGCGGACCCCTTCGTCGTCTTCGACCACCAAAACGTGGATTCGCTGTGCCTCTTCGGGCTTCATGACGCGACTGATTCGCGTTTGCCGTGGAACGAGCTCAGACTCGCGTTTCACGCCTGCCTCGGGGAGTTGAATCCTGAATTTCGCTCCATGACCTGGCGAAGTGTCCAAGCGGATCCGACCGCCAAGCGACTCCACGGTGCCACGGACGATTGCGAGGCCGAGACCGGTGCCCTCGGAGCGCGTCGTGTAGTACGGCTCGAATGCGCGCTGCTGCTGAGCTTCGGACATCCCCGGCCCGTCATCGCGCACCTCGAGGTCGATGAGTTCTCCGTGGTGGCGCGCATGGATGGACACTTCCCCACCGCTCGGTACCATCTGCACCGCGTTGTGGGCTAGGTTCCAGACGATCGAGAACAGCTGCGAGCGCTTGGCGTCCACCCAACATTCATCTTCCGCCTCTGCATGAACCGTGACCCGCTTTTGCTGAGCTTCCGGACGAAGCAAACGAGCGACGTCGCGGATGACCACACTGAGGTTGGTGCGACTCCGCTCGTGATTGGTGTGGCGCACCATCCGCAGCAAGTCCTGGGTGGCATCCCGCGCGACCTGCGCGCTCTTTTCGATGAGTGACAACGCTTCCTCGAGCGGGGCCTTGTCTGGGCGTTCACGAGCGACTTGGGCCCAACCGACGATCGCGCTCAGCGCGTTGGCGACTTCGTGCGAAACGCCTGCGGCGAGATCCGCCGCCGCCGCCTTGGCCTGTACGCTTTCCGGCACTGGGCTCTCCTGTGATGTGATCAACAAGGCGACCCCATCGGCTGCTGTCGGTATCGCGAGCACCTGTACACCGGGGCGGGGGTCGAAGGCGGCTTGTCGCCCCGCGCGCGCCTCGGCAACCAAGTCTTCGAGCTGATTGGTGTCCGCGGCGTCGACGAGCTTCCGCGCGTCTTCGAGCAGGCCGCTCGGCTGGTGCGCGCCGAGCCGTTCGAGCGCATGAATGTTGGCACTCAGCGTCCCCTTCGAGTCCTCCTCGAGGAGCGACAGACCGAGTTGGTTAGCCAGCCAACGAATTAGTTCTAATGACACCGCAAACGTCCGTTTCAACCAAAATGTACGACTTTTCCCATCGTTTCGTCAACCGAAAGGCACGTTTTGGTGAGCAAGTGCGCAGTCCTCGCTTCGCGGGTGTCTGCGATCTAACGTTTTGCTTGCGATATCATAATGTTGCGCGCGCTAGGACGCCGTCTCACCTCGCCTCGTTGACCTGACGTAGACATGAGGCGGCGCGGAGGGCTCGAGATCGGCCACCAGTCGGAGCTGAGCCCGCTGCCCGAGGCATGAGGTCGCTGGTTCGCATCCAGTCGCCCCGACTAATCATCTCAGCGGGTTGCGCCAACAACGCGGCCAATGACGAAATCCCCGAAGGAAAGATCGAGGTCGCTCGACCGATATCGAAGTCGAAAAAGTGTCACGGCTATACCCGCCTTCCACGCAGAGCGACCTCGGCCAATTGCTTCTTTCTGACCTCGCCCAAGGGGAACACCGTGGCCAGCCATTCCGACAGGTCGGCTGGCCCGATGACGACCGGCTGGGTGTCCAACACCTGCCGGATGGCCAACTCCATTTCCTTCGCGCTCTTCCAACGGTCGGCGGGATTGCGCTCCAGTGCCTTGAGCACGATTCGATCCAGCTCTCTCGGGGCGTCTGGTCGGAGTTTGGACGGGGGACGAATCTCATCGTAGACGACCGAAAGGACAGTGGTCCTTGGCGCGTCGCGCTTGAAGAGCCGCCTCATGGCCAGCATCTCCCAGAAAACGACGCCCAGCGCCCAGATGTCAGCCTGGTGATCGACCCGGCCGCCCATCAACTGCTCGGGGGCCATGTAAGAAAGGTTTCCTCTGAGGTCTTCGGAGCCGTCCGAATGCAGCCTCGTCGCCGCGCTGGCGATGCCGAAGTCGAGCACTTTCACCATTCCATCATAGAGCACGAAGATGTTTCGTGGCGTCACGTCCCGATGTACGATTTCGAGCAGGTTTCCATTGGCATCGCTGACGGTGTGCGCGGCGTGGAGCCCGGCGCATGCGTCGGCGACAATCCGCGCCAGTCGCCACGCCGCCGACGGATACTCGAGAGCTTGTGGCTCTCTTGCGCAACGATTCAACAACCGAGCAAGGGGCTCGCCGACGAGGTATTCCATGGCGAGGTAGTACTCTTCTTCGGCCTCGCCGAAGTCGACAACGGAACAGACGTTGGGGTGCGCGATCTGAAACGTCAGGCGCGCCTCATCGAGAAACATCTCTCTGTAGCCGGCCGTTCCCACCAAATCGCGATGGACACGCTTGAGGGCCACGATTCGGTTGAGTCTTGGAGGAGCGCTGGTCTCGCGCGCGAGGTAGACGTCCGCCATGCCCCCTGACGCGAGCTTGAACACCAACTCATAGTGGCCCACGCGTTCCGGAGCCACTGGCGTTGGAGGTACCGAGTCGTCCAGCTGCCGGACTTGTGTAAAGAGGTCGGGTGCGAGCGTGTGCTGGCCGCTTCGGCTAGTTCCCACCCCTCCACATTAGGCGATTGCTATACACCGCTGCCAGCATAATAGTACTTCAAAATTGTAACTAGAAATCACCTTCGCTGCGAGCGCGGGTGCACAGGTGTGCAGTCGATTGACCGACTGCTTGATGCACCCGACGTGAGCTTTTGCGTGGCACCGAACCCGGACAGGCAGATCGGGTTGGGCCTGATTGAAAAGCCTTGGAACTGCTTCACGGGCGGCGGAGGTTTCGGTTGAGGCTTTGGACGATCACAGGCTCGCCTCAAAGGCCGGATCTGCTACTTTCGGCGCCCCCATGGCTGAGCCAAAAATCAAGCTGGACGAGGTTTTGCACGTGGCCGAGCTGGCCAGGCTCCAGCTGTCAGACGACGAAGCGCGCCAGATGCAGGCCCAGCTCGATTCGATTCTGGGGTACTTGGCGGAGCTCGATGAGCTGGATGTCTCGGACGTCGAGCCCACCTTTCATTCGATCCCCATGGACGCGCCTCTTCGGCGTGATGTCCCGGTCCCCTGCAGTGACCGATCGGAGATCCTCGCCGAGGCCCCCGAGAGTGAAGCCGGGGGCTTCGCGGTGCCGCTGGTCCTCGAGGTCGACTCATGACGAGCTTTCCATGGCAGAGCGCGTTTGAAATCCGCGAGCAAGTCATAAGTGGCGCCATGACCGCGGTCGACGTCACACGGGCCTACCTCGCGCGGGCCGAGGCGCTGAACCCGAAGCTCTCGTGCTTTCTCTACCTGGATCACGAGGGCGCGCTCGCAGCGGCCGCTCAGGTCGACCGCGCTCGCGAAGTTGGCGAACCGCTCGGGCCGCTGGCGGGTGTTCCGGTCGCCATCAAAGACAACCTTTGCACGCGGGGTGTCCGCACGACCTGTGCATCGAAGATCCTCGGCAACTACATCCCGCCTTACGATGCGCATGTGGTCGAAGCGCTCCGCGCGTCCGGAGCCGTGATCGTCGGGAAGACCAACTTAGACGAGTTTGCGATGGGGTCGTCGAACGAAAACTCGGCGTTTGGCAACGTGCACAACCCCTGGAACCTCGATCGCGCTCCGGGAGGGTCGTCGGGAGGTTCCGCCTGTGCCACCGCCGCCGGCCTGGCGCCGCTCGCGCTCGGCAGCGACACTGGAGGCTCGGTTCGCCAACCGGGGGCGTTTTGCGGAATCACGGCGATCAAGCCAACCTATGGTCGCGTCTCCCGGTACGGGTTGATCGCGTTTGCCTCGTCGCTCGACCAAGTGGGCCCCATGGCCCGATCGGTTCGCGAAGCATCGCTCTTGCTCGAAGTCATTGCCGGCCACGACGAGCGTGATGCCACGTCGGCCGATCGTGAGCTCGGGGCGTATCACGCGGCTTGCGGTCGTGGGGTGCAGGGGTTGCGAGTTGGCGTCGTTCGCGCTCAGCTCGATCAGCTCCAAGATCCCGAGGTGCGCGGGGCGGTCGAAGCAGCCCTTGAAAGCCTCGAGGAACAAGGCGCGACGCTCGTCGACGTTGCGCTTGCGCACGCGAAACATGCCGTGTCCGTCTACTACCTGATCGCTCCCGCGGAGGCGTCGAGCAATCTGGCGCGATTCGACGGGATTCGCTATGGCTTGCGGGTTTCGGGAGAGGACCTTGCCGACACTTACGCACGGACGCGGGGGCAAGGGTTTGGGCCCGAGGTGCGCCGACGAATCATGCTCGGCACATACGCGCTTTCCGCCGGTTACTACGATGCGTTCTATCTTCGCGCGCAACGAGTGCGAACCCTGATTCGTCGCGATTACGACGCCGCATTCGAGTCGTGCGACGTGCTGTGCACGCCAACCACCCCCACACCCGCGTTCGCACTCGGAGAAAAGACGAACGATCCGCTCGAGATGTACCTCGCCGACATCTTCACATTGCCGCCGAGCCTTGCCGGGCTGCCTGCGCTGAGCACTCCCTGCGGGCTCGCGGCCGACGGGCTTCCGATTGGGCTACAGATCGTTGCCCCCCCATTCGAAGAGGAAAAGCTCTGTGGGGCGGCGCAGGTGGTCGAAGACGCCTGCGGCCTCGTTACTTCCCATCCACCTGCGTTTGCATGATCGTCGGGGTCTTTCGCCGTTCCTCTCCTGCGACTTCGACCCGATTACGACCGCGCGCCTTGGCGCGGTAGAGCGCTTGGTCGGCCTGCTCGATCAGCATTTCCGCGCTGATGCCGTGACCGAGCATGGCAAGCCCGACGCTCACCGTAATCTGGTCAGGGCCACCTTCGACTTTGGGCATGTTCGCAAGTCGGCCTCGGAGTCGCTCGGCCACGATGCGGGCGGCGGTGAGTTTGATTTCGGAAAAGATCACCAGGAACTCTTCGCCTCCCCACCGTGCGACGATATCGTTCCGTCGCACGTACTCGGTGAGGGAATTCGCGATCTGTTGAAGCACGCGGTCGCCTGCGCTGTGCCCAAACTCGTCGTTGATGGCCTTGAAGTGATCCACATCGCACATCGCGACGCAAAGGCCGGTGCCATTGCGATGTGAGCGCGCGATTTCCTCCTCGAGTCGCTTCGCTGCATGGCGGCGATTGTACAAACCGGTCAAACCATCGGTAAGCGCGAGTAGCTGGGTCTCTTCCATCAGGAAAAGGGACTTCACCACAATCCCGAGCGCGCTGGCGATGAGCTCGGCGCTTTGAATGTCGACATCGGCGCAGCCATTCACGCCGCCGAAGATCTGAAGGGCGCCGAGGGTCTCGTCCCGGACGCGGATTTCGCAGGTATGGGCCTTGCCGCCGATGACGTGTTGGCCTTCGCCGAACCGCGGATCGACGTCCACTTTGGTGTGGGCGGCTGGTATACAGCGCTCCGGGATCGCAAGCGCAGCGAGGCCAGCAGTGGCGTCGCCTTCGGGCCACGGACCGCGCGCGCGGATCGAGTAGGTTGGGCCCCCGGGACCCAAAAGCTCGAGTACCAGATAGGGGCAGCCGAGGACCTCCGAGGCCAGCTGGAGTGCTTTCTCCCCAAACTCGATGCGATCGTGCACGTGGTCCATCAGGTTGCGGACCTCGGAGGCGACGACGACGTCGAACAAGTGGTGGTCGAGCACGGCGCTCACCCGCTCGAGCGGAGTGCCTGTCAGCTCTGGGCGGGTGCTGTCGCGCGGAACGCGACCCCTCATCAGCTTTTCGACCGCCGGAAGGAGCTCCTCTTCCATGTCTTCCTTCGCAAGGTAGCAATCCGCCCCAGCGTTTCGGCCCCAGAACCGTGTCTTGGCTTCCTTGGCTGCGGTCAACAACACGAACGCAATGTCGGCCATGCCTGGGTCTCCTCGAAAGACCCGGCAAAGCTGGACCCCGGTAATCGACCCCATCTCGATGTCGCTCACCACCAAGTCGAAGGTCCGATCCAGAGTCAGCTCCAGCGCCTCTTCCCCCGAGCTAGCCTCGGTGATGTGGAACTTCTTCGTCTCGAGCTTCTGAACGACACGCCGGCGAATCGACGGACTGTCGTCGACCACCAAGACCCGAAAAGTCTCGGCCGTTTTGCTCCCCTGCCCAGCGTTCGAAGGCATTTCCACCCATCCTCCATATTGGTAAAATCGATTACCAATTGCCAGTCTATCTGAGGAGCCACACGCCATGGCTATCGTTGGCGGGTGCGCTATAAAGCGCACGCATGGCCGGCTATGAGCCCGTGATTGGACTTGAGGTGCACGCGCAGATGCGCTCCCGCACGAAGTTGTTTTGTGGGTGCCCGACCGATTATGGAGCTCCCCCCAACGAGCACACCTGTCCAGTGTGCCTCGGCCTTCCGGGGGCGCTACCGGTGCCTAATGAGAAGGCGATCGAGCTTGCCGTACGGGCCGGGTTGGCGCTCGGCTGTCAGGTGGCGCCACATAGTCGCTTTGCCCGCAAGAACTACTTTTATCCCGATCTCGCCAAGGGGTATCAAATCTCTCAATTCGAGCTGCCGCTCAACGAAAAGGGTCACCTCGACATCGAAGTCGAAGGAGAGGCCAAGCGAATCGGCATCACCCGAATTCACGTCGAAGAGGACGCTGCCAAGAACCTGCATGGCATAGGGTCCGGCGCGGTGACTCTCGTCGATTTCAATCGGGCTGGAACTCCGCTCATCGAGATCGTGAGCGAGCCGGATCTGCGGGGCGCGGATGAGGCCGAGGCCTATTTGAAGAAGCTTCGGGACATCTTGATGTTCATCGGCGTCAACGATGGAAACCTCGAGGAGGGCTCGTTTCGCTGTGACGCCAACGTGTCGATTCGACCGGCGGGCCAAACGGAGCTTGGGACCCGCGCCGAGCTCAAGAACATCAATTCGTTCCGTTTCGTGAAAAAGGCTATCGAGCATGAGATCGCTCGCCAAGAAGGAGTGCTGCAGGGTGGTGGCGAAGTCGTTCAAGAAACCCGCACCTGGCTCGAAGCGCAGAACAAGACCGTGTCGATGCGAGGTAAGGAAGAGGCGCATGACTATCGGTATTTCCCAGACCCCGATCTACCGCCCCTGGCGTTCGACGCGAAGCGGATCGAGGCGCTGCGACAGGCATTGCCCGAGCTTCCGGAAGCGAAACGCGCGCGTTGGCAAAAGGATCTTGGCTTGACCGAATACGACGCGGGCGTGTTGTCTGCTCATCCCGAAGTCGCCAAGTACTTCGAAGCAGCAGCCGAGGCGCTCGCCAAGAGGGCGGATAAGATGAAGGCGAGCGAGGCGGGGAAGAAGGTCGGCAACTTCATCCAGTCCGAGGTGCTCCGGCACGTTTCGACCGATGGGCTTTCAGCCACGTTCCCGGTGGGGCCGTCGGCCGTAGCGGGGCTCTTGGCGGTTGTCGAAGATGGAACGATCAACGGCAAGATCGCCAAGAAGGTGTTTGCGACGATGGTCGATACCGGGAAGTCGGCACGAGCGATCATCGATGAAGGGGGCTTTGCTCAGGTGACCGACAAAGGTGCGATCGAGGACGAAGTGCGGCGCGTCCTCGAGGCCAACCCATCACAAGTCCAGCAGTACAAGGGCGGCAAGACCGGGGTCCTCGGGTTCTTCGTCGGTCAGGTCATGAAGGCGACGCAGGGCGCCGCCAATCCCAAGATGGTCAACGAGACGCTCAAGCGGCTTTTGGACGCGCCATGACCCACGGCCTCTCTCGCGAACCGTTGAGCGGCGCCGATTGGTTTGCCGTCGAGTACGACCCCGCTACCGACGAGGTGGTGATGCTCGACCAGCGTCTCTTGCCCGCGGAGATCGAGTATCGCCGGTACCGCACCCCCGACGAGGTGGCAGGGGCGATTCGCGACATGGTCGTCCGGGGCGCCCCAGCGATCGGCATCGCTGCAGCATACGGGCTCGCTCTGCTCGCGCGGCACCAGGACGCCGATGAAAAGATGTTCTTGGTCGCCAACGGGATGGCCGGGCGCATCCTCAACGAGACCCGCCCGACGGCAGTCAACCTCGGCTGGGCGATCGCGCGAATGTCACGCAAGGCGGGGGCACTTGCGGAGCGCCCTCCCCACGACCGTTTCGAAGGGATGTTGGCGGAGGCGGAGGCGATTCATCGCGAGGACGTCGAAGCCTGTCGCCGGATGGGAGAGCTCGGCGCCGCGGATGTGCCGGAGGGCGCGGTGATCCTGACGCACTGCAATGCGGGCGGGCTCGCCACCGGGGGGTACGGGACAGCGCTCGGTGTAGTCCGGGCGGCACATGCCCAGGGCAAAGGGATTCGTGTGCTGGCGGACGAGACGCGACCCTACCTCCAAGGCGCACGGCTCACGGCGTGGGAGCTTCATCGGGATGGCATTCCGGTCGAAGTCATCACCGACAACATGTCCGGGCATTTCTTTCAAAAACGCGAGATCCAGTTCGTCGTCGTCGGGAGCGACCGTATCGCGGCGAATTCCGACGTGGCGAACAAGATCGGCACCTATGCCGTTGCCGTGCTCGCGAATCATCATGGGGTTCCCTTTACCGTTGCTGCGCCGTGGAGCACCGTCGATCTTCGCGCAGCTTCGGGCGCCGACATTCCGATCGAGCAGAGGTCGCGCGCCGAGGTTGCGCAGATCGGGGGACGGACTTTGGTGCAGGACGGCATTCCTTGTCGCCATCCGGCGTTCGACGTCACACCGGCCAATCTCGTCGACGCGATCTATACCGAGCGCGGGGTCGTGCGCCCCAAGATCGGCGAGCGTCCCGACGTCCTGCGCGGCTGAGCAGCGCCCGGCACGCGGCGACCGGTCCCGATGATGGTGACGCCGCTCATGCCAGGATTTCGCCTTGCCAGAGGGCTTCTGGGCCGCTTCGCTCGCGGATCACACGCGAACGCATGCCATCGACCAGCACCTCGGGAGGAAGGGGTCGTGCGTTGTACATGCTCTGCATCTCTCGTCCGTACGCACCGGCTCCGCGGATGGCAAGTAAGTCGCCGGGCTTCACAGGTGGCAAGGGTCGATCCTTCGCGACGAAATCACCCGATTCGCAAACCGGGCCTACTACATCCACCGGGGCGAGCACGGCATCCGATGCTGGCTCGTCGATCGGCATGATCGCGTGATACGCCCCGTAGAGGGCGGGCCGGATCAGCTCGGTCATCGCGGCGTCGACAATGACGAAGCGACGGTCGCCCTGAGTCTTCGTGTAAAGGACGCGGGTGAGCAGGACACCGGCATCACCGACGATGGCGCGGCCGGGCTCGGTGATGATTTCGATGTCGGGTCGCAACATACCGGCCGTCTCGAGGCCTTCGCGAATCGCCTCGCCGAATACCTTGGCGGGAGGATAGGGGTCCACCTCTTGTCCGTAGTGCATCGGCCAACCGCCCCCGATGTCGATCGCGCGCAGCTTGGCGCCGCGCTCCAAACAGAGCTGGGCGAAACTCCCCAAGATCTCGATCGACTCGCGCAGCGGCGCTGGGGACGTGAGCTGAGAACCGATGTGACAGGCGACCGCCTCGAGCTCGAGGTGCGGGCTCTGTACAATCCGCGGAACGAGCTCTTCGGCCACGGGAATGGCGAGCCCAAACTTCGATTCTCGAAGCCCGGTCGCGATGTAGGGGTGGGTCTTGGCGTCGACATCCGGGTTGACCCGAAGCCCGATGGGCAATGGCCTTCCAACTTCCTTCGCGACGCTCTCTACGACATCGAGCTCCTGAACGTTTTCGACGTGGATTGCGCGAATACCGGCCTCAGCTGCGGCTGCGATCTCTTCTCGCCGCTTGCCGACGCCGCTGAACACGATGTGGTCGGGAGAGAAGCCCGCCTTGAGCGCGCGCTGCATCTCGCCGAGCGACACGATATCCGCGCCACATCCTTGCGACGCGAGCCGCGCCAGCAAGGAGAGGTTCCCGTTGGCCTTGACCGCATAGGCGATCAGGTGCGGCGCAAATTGGAGCGCCTCGTCGATAGACCGGTATGCATCGTCGATCGCTCTACCCGAATACACGAACGCCGGCGTGTTAACCTCATCGGCGATCGAGTCGAGCGGAACTTGCTCGCACGAGAGCAGGCCGTCTCGGTACGAGAACCACTCGGATTCGGGGATGTGCGCATTGGACATGGCCGTCCCTTTATGATCCGCGCCTCGTCTCGAGTCGACCCCTGAGCTCGTCGATCGCCTTGGTCACGTGGTTTCGGGCTGGCCCGCCGGGCACGTCGCGACGCTCGATCGCCGTCTCCATGTCGAGCGCGTCGAAGACCGTCGCATCGAATGAGGCGTGGGCCTCTCGATAGGTCTCGAGCGGTAGCTCCGCCAACGTCTTGCCGAGCTGATGCGCCCGATCGACGAGCGTGGCTGCGATGTGGTGTGCCTCGCGGAAGGGCACACCTCGCGAAGCAAGCCAATCGGCGACCTCTGTGGCAGCGAGATGACCCGTATGAAGCGCCTCGGCCATGCGTGCTTTGTCGAACGTGGCGGAAGCGATCGCCCCCGTCAGCACGGCCAAACAGTCGTGGACGGTGTCAAAGGCGTCGAAGACAGGCGCCTTGTCCTCTTGTAGGTCGCGATTGTACGCGAGTGGCAGGCCCTTGAGCATGACCAAGAGGTTCACGAGGGCGCCGACGACTCGACCGGTCTTGCCGCGGACCAGCTCGGGCATGTCGGGGTTCTTCTTTTGCGGCATGATCGACGAGCCGGTGGTGAATGCGTCGCTCATTTGCACGAAGCCAAACTCCTCACTCGACCAGAGCACGAGCTCTTCGGCCACGCGCGACAGATGCACGGAGCAAATTGCCAACGCGCTCACTGCTTCGAGAAGAAAGTCCCGATCGCCGACAGCGTCTATGGAGTTTTGCATGGGTCGATCGAACCCGAGGGCTTCGGCCGTGGCCGCCCGATCGATTGGGAAGGTCGTCCCAGCGAGGGCAGCGCTCCCGAGTGGCGACTCGTTCATTCTCTTGGCGGCGTCGAGCACACGGCTCCGATCGCGCTCCAACATCTCGCACCAGGCTAGGAGATGATGGGCGAGACGGGTGGGTTGGGCGCGTTGCAGGTGGGTGTAGCCTGGCATCACGAAATCGACGTGAGCCTCGGCCTTGTCGGCCAGTGCTAGCAGCAATGCGTCGATGTCGGTTGCGATCGAGTGGCAAGCTTGGCGCGTCCACAGGCGCATATCGCTGGCGACCTGGTCGTTCCGGCTCCGAGCCGTGTGAAGGCGTCCGCCTGCCTCCCCGATCGCCTCGGTGAGCGCCGCTTCGATGTTCATGTGGACGTCTTCTTTGTCGGCGTCCCATTCGAACTCACCCCGCTCGATCACAGCGCGGATCTTCTCGAGGCCCGCCACGATCTTCTTGGCATCCTTGGCGGTCAGGATCTTCTGATCGGCGAGCATGCGCACGTGTGCGATCGAGCCGTCGATGTCCTGCGGCCACAGGCGTTGATCGACATCCACGCTCGCGCTGAATCTCGCTGCGATGGCGTCCAACTCTTCGTCGAAGCGCCCGCCCCATGCCTTTTTACTCATCGTGGTTCTCCGCTATTGCTGCATCGGCACCCGCAGGTCTACACGCCGAAGCAGTCGGGAGCCAGCCCGGAGCGTCCAAGCCTCAGTTCCAAGCCCGAGCAGAGCCGCTGCCATCGGCGTCATCCAGCCAAGCGCGGCACCAACGACGACGGCGAGTGTGGCTGCCCCGCAGACCCCGAGGCTCCGCCAGACCGTCCTCCGAGCGGCCCGGGCAATCCAAAGTGCGCCGGCGGCATCGCGGACGTCGTGGCTGGCGATCGCGACTCCGCGGTCTTCGAGCGCCGAGCCGACCAAGCGAAGAGGGATCGGCACGTCCGCTGCCGCAAGCAGCATGTCGTCGTCTCCGCCCCGGCCAACCATGGCGACGATGCCTCCGGTCTCTCGAAGCCCGCGCACTTCGGCAACGCGCTCTGCCGGCAATAGGGGAGCCTTGACCTGCGGGGCCCCGAGGTGAGTCGCGATCCGCTCCACCGTCTTGCGATCGTCGCCGGAAAGAATGACGACTTCGGACGGCAAGTCGGAAATCCGCTGGACGGCATCCCGAGCCTCGACGTGCGTGGGGTCGAGGATCGCCACCAGCGCTTCGAGCCGGCCATCGACCGCAATGAAGATCGGCGTCAGCCCCTCGTGCTCGATGTGCTCAGCGTCGGCGTCGGCACTTGCGACGCTGATCCCTTCGTCCAAGAGCAGCTGGCGCCGACCCACGACGAGAGGAGCTCCTTCGTGTGTGACCGCGGTGACGCCGAGCCCCGGGTGCAGGCAGGCTCGACGCACCTGAAGTGCCACGTCACCGTGCTCGGCCGCGTAATGACGAATCGCCCGCGCGATAGGGTGGTCTGCGACGATTCGCTCCGCCGCCGCCGCCATGCCCAACAGCTCAGCAAGCTCCATTTCCCCCAACCTCTGCACCTGTTGGACGATGGGCTCGCCTGCCGTCAGCGCCCCCCGCAAGACGATCGCGGTGGTATTCACGCGGCCCGCGTCGCGGAGGGCCTTCGAGCTACCGAAAAACATCCCGCGTCGTGCCGTTGCCAGCGAGGCGGCCGCGACGGGAACATCGAGAGACGCGAGCATGCCGATCAGAGGCACTCCAAGTAGCAGCGCTGCGGCGCTATCCAGTCCGTTCCACACAGCCAACGCGATCACGATCGGTCCCAGCACGGCCCAGCTCCACTGGTCGATCGCCCAATGCAAACGGCTGGCGGCCCCTGCGTCTTGCTGCCTACGACGCGCGAGCTCGACGGCTCGCACGATCCCGCGGCGCTTGTCGGTGCGGCGAACCCGAACGTTGAGTGCGCCGTCGATCACGCGAGTGCCGGCGAGGAGAAAATCTCCTTCGTCGTACTGTCTCGAGAGCGCGGCCTCGGGGTATCTCAATGCCACGCCAGAGCCTCCCTCGACTGTGCCGTCGGCAGGGACGAGCTCTCCTTCAAGAACCACGACGAGGTCGCCTTGTTGCAGATGCTCCACCGGCACTTCTTCGTAGGTCGATCGATCGTAAGAGGGCACACGGGCCTTGGTCGGCAAGCTTTCGAGAAGTGCTCGTTCAGCTTTGCGCAGCGACGAGACTATCGAAGCGTAAACCCATCCCCGGACGGACACGACGAGCGCTGCCACTCCGAGGCCAATGATCGACCACGTGGACGGACGTTCGCCAAGTGTCATGAGCGTCGAGACGGCCGCGAGCGTCAAGCCCACCGGTGCAGTCACCTGGACCAAGCGACTCGCATCGACCGCCCAAAGGGGTGCGCGCGCGCTGCCCAGGGAAGGGCCGTTATCTTCGCGCACCAGCGTCGCCTCGCGCACGAGGTGAGGCACGGAAGGGCGCACGACGCTGTGCTCGTCCACGCTCTTGGAGATCGTCGAATCGAAATGATGGTCGCCCCTTAGAAATCGCTCATGACAGCCCTCACCGCAGAGGTATCGTGCCCCGTCTTCGCGCCACAGCATCAGGGGAGCGCGGAGCGGGTCGACCTGTTTCCCGCACGAAGGGCAACGGCGAGGCGGCACGTGGGGTCGCTCAGGGCGCATCTTCAGGCTCCTACGAGGAATCGACATCGGGTCAAGGACGCGGTAAGTGACCGCCGGAGGTCAGATGGCAACGCGTGTGGAAACCGATTCGATGGGCCCGATCGAAGTGCCCGCCGACAAGTACTACGGCGCTCAGACCATGCGGTCCCGCAAGAATTTCAAAATCGGTCAGGAGCGCATGCCGATTGAAGTGATTCATGCTTTTGGAATCCTCAAGAAGGCCGCGGCCATCACCAACCTCGAGCTCAAGAATCTCGACCAAGACATCTGCGATTTGATTGTGCGGGCCGCGGATGAGGTCATCGAGGGCAAGCTCGATGATCACTTTCCGCTCGTCGTCTGGCAGACCGGCTCGGGCACTCAGTCGAACATGAACGTCAATGAAGTGATCTCGAATCGCGCCATCGAGCTTGCTGGTGGGGAGATGGGGTCGAAGAAGCCCGTTCATCCGAACGACCACGTCAATCGATCGCAGTCTTCGAACGATACCTTTCCCACGGCGATGCACATTGCCGCGGTCATCCAAATCGAAGACAGGCTTCTTCCGCGCGTTCGCATTCTGCGCGATACACTGCAAGGGAAATCCGAAGCCTTTGCCGATATCGTGAAAATCGGAAGGACGCACCTTCAGGATGCGACGCCCCTGACCCTCGGGCAGGAGATAAGCGGTTGGGTCTCGCAGATCGATCACGGGCTCAGCACCATCGAAGCGACGCTCCCCCAGCTTCGCGAGCTCGCGCTCGGGGGAACGGCGGTGGGTACTGGGCTCAACACGCATCCCAAATATGCCAAACGCGTCGCGGCCAAGATCGCCGAGCTCACCCGAAAGAAGTTTGTCACGGCGCCCAACAAGTTTGCAGTCCTCGCCGGCCATGATGCGTTCGTTGGAACCAGTGGCGCACTGAAACAACTGGCCGTGGCGCTCATGAAGATCGCCAATGACGTTCGCTGGTTGGCGTCCGGGCCGCGCTCCGGCATCGGGGAGATTCGGATTCCAGAGAACGAGCCGGGTAGCTCGATCATGCCGGGCAAGGTGAACCCCACTCAATGTGAGGCGCTCACGATGGTGTGCACGCAGGTGATGGGCAACGACGTGACCATTGGTGTCGCAGGTTCGCAAGGGAACTTCGAGCTCAACGTGTACAAACCGGTGATGGCGTACAATCTCCTCCAATCGGTGAAGCTTCTCGGCGACTCCGCGAAGAGCTTCAACGACAACTGCGCCGTGGGGATCGAGCCCAATCTCGAGACGATCGACGACAAGCTCCGACGTTCATTGATGCTGGTGACCGCCCTCAACCCGTCGATCGGCTATGACAATGCGGCCAAAGTCGCCAAACATGCCTACAAGAACAACACGACCCTTCGAGAAGCAGCGATCGAGCTCGGTCTGCTGACCGGTGAGGAGTTCGACGAGGCGATCAAGCCCGAAGAGATGGTGGGTCCGCTCAAGGTATGAGCATCGAGATCATCGAACACCAGCCGGGCGGAGACCTGGACGATTTCATTCAGGTCGCATACGAAATCTATCGCGGCGACCCTGCTTGGGTGGCGCCCTTGCAAATGGAGATTCGGGATCGTTTAGCACCGAGCAAGAATCCGTTCTTCGAACATGCCGAGTGTGCGCTCTTCACGGCCCGAAAAGACGGGAAGCTCGTTGGTCGCATTTCCGCACAGGTCGATCACGAACATCTGCGCGTACACCAAGACACCGCTGGTTTTTTTGGCTTCTTCGACACGATCGACGACCAAGAGGTGGCCAGCGCGCTGCTTTCGACCGCCGAGAAGTGGCTGGCTGATCGGGGCATGGCGGTGATGCGCGGCCCGTTCTCGCTCTCTATCAACGAGGAATCAGGTTTGTTGATCGAGGGGTTCGATACCCCGCCGGTGCTCATGTGCACTCATCACCGGCCCTATCAAGGAGCGCTGGCCGAAGGCGCTGGGCTCGTGAAGGTGCAGGACCTCTTTGGATGGATGTACAAGGTCGAGCCACCTCCGCCGCGGGCCGAAAAGGCGTGGCAAACGATTCAAAGCATGCCGGAGGTGCGGTTTCGATCCATTCGCCCCCGCGACTTGAAGCATGAAATAAGCGTGCTGCTCGAGATCTTCAATGACGCTTGGGAAGAGAACTGGGGCTTCGTGCCCTCGACCGAGGCCGAAGCGAAGAAGATGGCGAAGGACCTAGCGCTCATCCTCGACAGAAGGCTTTCGTTCTTCGTTGAAGTCGATGGCGAGCCCGTGGCGATGTGCGTTTGTCTTCCCAACGTCAACGAGGCGATTCGAGATTTCGATGGGAAGCTGAACCCGGTGACGATCACCAAGCTTCTGTGGCGGCTCAAAGTGCGCGGCGTGAAGTCGGCCCGTTTGTTGCTGTTGGGGATTCGAAAAAAATTTCGCGGATCGCGGCGCTACGCGCCGCTCTCAGCGAGCATGTACTCGGAGATTGCCAAGCGAGGAATTAAGGCAGGCTACGAATGGGCCGAACTTGGTTGGACGCTCGAAAGTAATCGTGCGATCAATGCCGGCATAAGAGGCATGCGCGCACAAGTCTACAAAGTATACCGCGTATACGAGAAGGCGATCGGCACCTAGCTATCAAGCTGTGGACGAGGATGGGAGTTCAAGGGGAGAGGGTGATCATGTCGCCTCGCCAAGTGTGCACTTCGAGCGTCGTGCCGTCAGTCTCGACGGTGACTCCGCCGTCACGATCGGTGCGAAAGACCCGGGCGCCGGCGTTTTGGAGGCGGTCGATGACGAGCAGGCTAGGGTGCCCATAGAGATTGTTGGCGCCCATGCTGGCCACGGCGAGGTTAGGACGGACGACGTCGACGAGCTCCTCAATTGTTGAGGTCTTGGAGCCGTGGTGGGCAACTTTCAGCACATCGCTTTTGGAAAGTCGCCCTTGGTGAAGGAGTCGTCGCTCAGCCTCGGCTTCCAGATCACCAGTAAAGAGGAACGAGTGGGCTCCGAAGCTCACGCGCAAAACGATCGAGTTGTCATTGAGGTCGAGCTCTGGGTCGTACCGGGGGCAAGGCCAAAGGACCGCGAGGTACGCACCTCCAATGTCGCTGTGTGACCCGCACACATCTTGTACGAACCTAACCTCGGTTCCCCTGCTGCGGGCGATGACGAGCAGACGTTGCATCGTCCCGTCGCTCTCTTCGGCGAGGAGCTGGCCGTTGACCCACAGCTGCCCGACGTCGATTTCGTCGAGGAGCTGTGGCAGCGCCCCGAAATGGTCTGGGTGCCCATGCGTGATGATCAGGCGATCGATGCGCGCGCGGCGGCGTTCGCGAAGGAGGCGGATGATCTCGCGCCCCGCCGGATGTCGGCCGCCCTGGCCGGTATCGATCAGGACGAGACTGCCATCAGGAAAGTCGACCAGAGTCGCGTCTCCTTGCCCCACATCGAGGAATGCGACGCGAAGCACGCCCCGGGGCTGCTGGTGCTCGATGAGCCGATGCTCGGCGACAAACCAAATCAGACTTGCTATCAGAGTAATCGCGAGACGCGCGCGCCACCTTCGTGTCATTAGTAGCCCGATGCAGGCGGCGAGGACGGTCAGTCCCTGTGTCGCATCGAGGGGCGGCAGTCGTTGGGTGATCGCGAGAGGCGCAACAACGTCGCATGCGACGAGCAGCAGGTGCACGGTCCCTGAGAGCAAGGCGCTGACCCACTCGCCGAAATGGGGAACCTCTGCGAACAAAGCGAAGAAATGCGCGAGTGGGATCACGACCAGGCTCCCGAACGGAAGCACGATGATGTTGGTGAGCCACCCGATCAACGGAACACCGCCGAACCACCACCAGACCATCGGTGCGGTAGCTACCAAGGTTCGAGCGCTGACCGTCGAAGCCGCACGCACCCATTTCCATCGGCCTCGTTTCGCGTTCGGGGCGCTCAGGATTGCGGTCGTTGCGACGATCGAAAGAAGAAACGCGGGCCTCAATGCCATTGATGGCTCGGGGACGGACAGGAGCATGGCGGCCGCTGCGGTGACCGCAGTGGCCGAGGACCGCCTTCCTAATAAGACGACGCTCCACGTGAGGGCTGCGGTAACCGCTGCACGCCATGCGCTCGGAGATCCTCCCGCGAAAGTCGCGTGAAGCAACGTGAGCGGGATGCCGACCGCCGCGGCGATCCGCAACGGGTCGGCCCGCACGATGCATCCGCGAATCAGCCAATGAAGCCCGCGCACCAGTGTCCCGCTCACCAGCGCGATGTGAAGCCCGGACACCGCAAAGAGGTGAGCCAGGCCGACCGCCGCGATGGTTTGCCTCTGCTCGTATGCGAGCGCTGCCCCGTCGCCGAGCACCAACGCCCGTGCAACGCTGGCGACTTCCTCGGGAAGCCTATCGACCATGCGCCGGCGAACGCGCTGACGCGCACGATCGATCCATTTCTGAAAGTGCGAGGCCGAAATGATCTTTAACCCGGCCCCGCCACCGGCCTGCCCCCAACACGCCCCGCCGTGCGTTCGAGTGAGCGTCGGCTTTGGCGATCGGTTGCGGAGCACCGTCGGCGGATGGACCTTTCCCAAGAACCTGACGGTGCTACCGGAGGGGGGTGCGGCGTCGAGGGGGAGCCGTGTGTTGATTAGCAGTCCTTCTCGGACACGCTCGTTCGAAGGAACCCACCGGCCGTCGATCACCCGTAACCGGACGCGCGCTTCATCGACCCCGTACCGAACCGAGTCGACCGCGGCACTCACCGACACTTCGCCACGAGACGAGCAGGAAGGCAGAGCATGGTGAGCGACTCCAAGTCCCGCCGAGAACGCAAAAAGCGAGAGCGGCACCACCCAAAGCTGTGCGCGGAGCTCCTGTCCATGCATGGCGAGCGCCCCGGCACCCAAAACAGCCGCGGCGACCAGCCCAAGTCCCGCGTCGCTCTGCCACTGCGCTCCGACGAAGAGCCCAACGACCCACGCCGCACCGATTCCAGCAAGCACCCGCCGGGTGCAGCAAGCCGCGTGCCGTCGAGCCGAGCGCGAAAACGGCGTGATCGTGCCACTCGGCCCTGACGGCCGCCGCCGGTGCCCACTTTGTCCGCCACTCCGCTTAGCTAAAGCGCAGCCGGGGTCCCAGGCTCGTAGTCATCTTCGTCTTTGCCCCAGGACACCCCGATTCCAAGGCCGAGCACGGGTCCCTTGATTCCGACGCCGCCAACCGTGACGGGCGCAATCACGTACCCTGTGCGCACGTCGAGGCCTAACCAGAATTCCCCGCGCAGCCGCCAGTAGAGGAGCGCGCGCAAATATGCGCTCGACACGAACTCGTTTCGTGGGCCCACACGACCCCATCCGAGATCAAACATCGCGCCCGCTCCAAACCAGCGGTTCCAGTCGCCGGTCCCCCACAGGGCGCCGATAGCTCCTCCGGCCGTGCGCATTTTGAGATCCGGGGTTCCATCTTTGCGGCCGAACCTCGCAAAGGCTTCGCCAGCAAAATGGATGCACTTGTCGAAAGGCCTGTAGAACGCCCCCAACGCGAACCCGGTGAGTGCGGCGTCGGCGTTTGGGTAGATGCGGGTACTAGAAGAGAGATCTGCGAACAGCTTCGGCGCTTCTCCCCCCGAAGCGCTCTGCGCCAACGCGCCTGTTGTGGTGGCGAGCAGGACGATTCCAACGGCCAGGCAAGTCACACGGATCATTCGCCTCGTGATCATCGGTCCCCTTCTAGGCCGCAGCCTCTACGCCGCATACCTTACAGTGGACAGTGCGCAGATGGCTAGCGCTTCGTCGGCGTCGCGTTCTATACGCGACCACTCTTTTGAATCTCACCCCCTGAACCCGAACAAAGCTCGGACTCCGAAAGGCCGGGGTGCGCCTCGAACACTAAAGCTAGGCCGTCAAAAGATCCGGGCGCCGAACGCGACCAGCCCCGAGAAATAGGGTGGGTCGAGCAACCAGCTGACCGGGAAGCCCCAGCTAACCCGGATGTTGACCTGGTAGCGGCCTGCGGGGCCAAAGCGCAGATCGCCCAGCAATGCCAAGCCGCCAGCGCCGCCGTAGTTGCTGAGAGCTCCAATCCGATAAACGTCGTTGAAGGCGCCGCCCCCGACCAAAAGACCGAACTCGTGCTGCGAGCTTTCTTTAGCTTTCAAATGAAGGCCGAGCTGGCCTGCCAAGAGGCGCTCGGAGATCAGACCGGGCCAGGGAAGACCAGGCACTGGAATCACGTAAGGGCTGACGCCGCCCATGCGACGGCGCGTGATGTCATCCTGCGCCCAGCCGTAGTTACCCCACTCATCAAGCTGCAAACGGACAAACGGCCCCAATTGCCAACCGGCCCGCAGCCATTGGCTGACACTGTACATCACTTTGCCGGGGTCGTTTCGCCCGTCGTCGAGGCCCCATCGTTGGACGTCCGATCGCACATCGAGGCCGCCGTCAATCCCCACTGCCACACCCGTGATACGCGGAAAGATACGATGAGCCTCCCATTCCGTGGCGGGTACGTCGATGTTCCAGTAGTTGTACCCAATGCGAGGCTCGAAAACCCATGTGTTGGGTGGAAGCTGATAGTCAGCTGAAGTGCTGCTTCGCTGCGCGAACCACCAGCGCCGCGCACCCAAAATGACCTCGAGGGTCTGATTCTTTCCCGGATACCACTGCAGCTTGGTGCTGACCAAGACATAACTTGCCTTGAAGCCGTACTCGCTGATCCGGAGCCCCTGCTGGAAGTAGTCGTTGAGGAGCTGCGAAATCACTGCCTCTCCTTCGACGAAAGCGAAAAACGCGAGCTTGTCGTCGGCGAAGGACAGTCGCTCGATACCCACATGAAGCTTCGTCGTGTTGTAGAACAGCCTGAGGTTGCCGCCGCCAACAATTCCCTCGCCCACGCTGTCGAAGGAAGCCCAACCGTGCCCGGTGAGTTGCTGGTCGAGCCCCGGCACGAAGTTGAGCTCACCGCCACCCAGAGCCGCGGCATGCCAGGTGTCCGGCTGCGCCATGGTGGTCGAAGGCAAGACCACAGCGACGACCGCCACTATCAAAGCACCTGCGATGGTCGATCTGCTTCTCAACATGCAACAACGCTATTCGCTTTGGCTCACGGGATTGTACCAGATGGGCGAGGTCCAGGCGCTCTCCTGGCAGCACTGTTTGTCGATCAGGCGTTCTTGCTTGTCGCAATCGTATTTCGCCTCCACGCACATTCGAGTCTACCATGAGACCGCCGCCGCTGAAGTACATGCGGTCCGCGAACTCGATGACCTCGTCACCCAGCCGCATGTCTCCTGCGCCACCGCCCCCTCGGAACTCCAAGACTCGGACGTAGTAGTAAAGAAGGGTTGTCGACTCTAGCGAACGCCGAGGCGCGAACGGTGATCAGGTGCCACGCTTCTCGACCCACCGTGTGAGAAACGCGCACTCCTTTGCGCGCGCGCTCCGCAGCTCTTTTTCGATGCTCGACTCGATTAGGCCCCCGAGACCGAACATTTTCGCCTCGATGCAGAAATCGTCGGTCCGTCGGCAATGTCCCTCACCAGCCGCTTCGACGCGGACCGTCCCGTGCATCGTGACTACGTCCTTCCGCGGCTTGCTCGTGGGGTCAAGGTTCGTGGGCTGCACCACCCGCCACGCCCACTCGGTCGAGTGTGCCGTTTCTGCGGCGGTCGTTGCGAGCGCCCGAAAGAGATTCCAACGGACCCACCTTGCTTCGTTGAACTGCGCCCGCGCCCGAGCGAGGTCGGCGATTCGCGCGGATGAATTGCTGGAGCACGTGCGTGGCGCCTGGGGAGCGCTGCCCTTGGTTTGAGGGGCGCTCCGTGAACCAGATTGAAGGCACTACGCTGACCGGTCTCACTCGCTGGTGGGGCGATCTTGGAGCTGGCCGTCTTCGACCAGAAATCTCGTGCTGTCGCGCACGTGCTCAACCGTCGAGCGATAATGGTCGCGTTCGAAGTACGCCTGGAGTGGCAGGTTGATGGCGAGAACCTGCGGGCGCCCCTGCCATCGAAGCGTATCGCCATCGACCTCTCGGACCCGTCCCATGGCGACGGCGCTGCTGGCATCTCGCAAAGATAGGTCAGCCAGATCCCGCTCCAGCGCGCGGAACCTCCCTTCGTCGACTGGATCGACGAACTTCATCGCCCTTCCATAGAGGTTGGCGTTGTGGAATCCCTGCGGGTTGTTGACCAGACCGTCGCACCCAAGTCGTGTCGCCATTAGCCGCAGCAGCTCCCCCTGCCAGCGGAATAGCCCGAGGCCCGGATATCTTTGGTCAGGCAGCGGCTGTTGATCGGACGGAAAATCGGTGCGGGGATCCTGCATCAGCAGCCATTCGATGCTCAGCATCCTATGCGTGGTGCCGTCGGGGAGCCGCAGCGGTCGAAACCCGAGAACCATTTCGATCAGCAGGTGTTCCGCATCCCGCTGGTCGAAATGGATACGCAGCCTATGACGTGACGCATCGCTTGTGTCGAGCGATAGGAGTAGTTTCTCGAAGCCTTTGTCACGCAGCAACTGCAAGAAGCCATACCGCTCGAGCGCCAGCTGCCCACCTTCGGCGCTGTACAGCCCCAGGAAGCGGTCGACCCGGCCTTCCGGTGGCCCCAACAGGCTCGCTAGATCACTCTCCGACAGCTGCGGGTCCTCGCGGGATAGTTCTGCACGCGTCAGCCGGTCGTACACGCGACCGTATTGGTCTTGGACGCCGGCGGGCCGAAGCCAATCACGCAGATCGCGCAATCGGCTCACTAACCCCTGGCGAACGGTCGTCATGAGGACGGATGGTAAACGCCTTTCGTGGTCCTGAGAAAGGGGTCTCGTTCGAGCCCAGCTTTTGATTCGCACGAAAGTGGTCGCCAGCTGACCGGATTAGTGAAGGCGGTGGGAATCGAACAGCCTGCAGCTCACCCGATTCAGGCGATTCTCGAACGGTTTTGCGGACAGGTATCCCCGAAGACACTGTCAAACAATACGGGCAAAACGCGGTAGCGGACGTTCTTATGACAATGTCACAAATCCCGGACGTGAATCGGGAGCTCGCAGAGGTCCGGGCGATGTTCGCGGTGTTTGACGTGCGGCGGCGGAAGCGTGGACCCCAGTGTGCCGCGCGCGCCACTAAGGGCCCGTCCAGCGCGTCATTTCGGCAATCGATGATGCACGCCGCTTCCAGCAGAGCCACCGCTTCCACCATCGCCCGCAGTCTCACCGCAGCCAACGATTGGCATGACACCCAGCGCCAGCACGTAAACCAAACCCATTAAGTACCGCATCAGAAACCTCCCGCTGACCCTTCCCACCGGAGCGCCATCAAGCAGAGCCATGTAGAAGCATCCGGTGTGCCAACGCAGATCGGTTGGTTTCGAGGGGTTTTACAAAACCGTGACGTGCGCGTTCTGCGTTACGACGCGAATGAGTGCATAGAGTGCAGCATACTTTACCCCTTCGCTTTGGCGATTGACACTGGGTTCACCGTGGTTCACCAGCGGGGCGCTCATCGAAAACGACAATCAAGTTTGTCATTCAATTATTCGAGGCCAGCAACCAGTAAATCAGCGCTGATGCTCTTCAGAAACCATCGTGAACGACAACCGATATTGACGTTCGTTCTGAGAGACGAATTGCGCGGAATGGCGCCGAGGGGCGAATAGAGCTATCAGGGCTGCAACACTCTCGAATAGGAACGAACGCAAAATGGCTGAAGGTACAATCAAACGTCTTACGGACCGAGGCTTCGGTTTCATCGAAACCTCTCCCGGTAACGACATCTTTTTCCACATGTCGAACGTGGATGGCGTGCGCTTCGAGGATTTGCGCGAGGGACAGAAGGTCTCATTCGACGAAGGCCAAGGTCCCAAGGGGCCACGCGCGGAGAACGTCCGCCCTCTTTGAGGCCGTGCGCAGATCTGCGTGAGGGCAGCTCGCGAGGGCGTGGCCCTCGTGCCCCTGATCTTCAGGCGACTTCGACGCGCTTGAGCCGAGACGTACGACTCCAGCGCGAGCGCATAGGCCGCTTTCGTCGCTCAGCGCTGACGCTCTTCAGCAATGTCTAACCCTCGCTCCGCTGCCATCTCCGTCAGTCGCCGTTGAACATCCGTGCGTCCGAGTAGCCTGACGCGTTTCGACCCGAACCTTTGCTTGGCGACCTTCACGAGCTGCTCGAGCGCATCATCGCGGGCCTCGCCGAGGAGCTCGATCGATTCTGCAGACTCTCGGAGCCGCACCTCGCCTGGCAGGTTGTGAACGATGCCTCCGCGACTCGTCCACAATTTTACGAGAGGGCAGGGGCTGAAGTCGGATCTCACGGCTCTTGATCGCCAGCCCCCGCAACTGCCGGCTCAAACGCCGCAGTGCACGATCAAGACCTTGAAACGGTCCTCGGGGCTCGCGCGTTCAGCCATGCCGCCCGTGCCCCCGGAACGACCTGGTCCTGCCATGCCGCCTCTTCCACCGGAACCACCTGGTCCATTAACTGGGGGATCGTCCCCGCAGCCGCCCATCCCACCAAGGCAACCGAGCACCACTGTGAGAATCAATCTATAGGAGTTCATAGTTCCGCCTTTGCTTCTGAGTCCCGAAGGAGCCGACGTTTGCAACGATTCGCTCGTTACGATGCACGATCGAGCCTATCGTGACCATCGGCGTACGACTGACTTCGCACTTCCAAATGAGTCGTTGCCGACATCAAGAATGCTGAGAGGCTCGCGACTTCGCGGACCAGTCAGCAATTCGTAAACGCGATCTCGGCAACTGCCCGATTGACGCATCCACGGCTCTGCCTGTGTTCGTAGCAACCTGCGGAACGAGGCGCGAATTTCGGTTCTTCCGGCTCCGGCTTCTTTGTTTAAGCGGCCTAGATCCGTCCGGCGCGCACGGGTAGCCAGTACTGACCGGTGAAACAGCCGATGGCGTTCATTGTTACCGTGTCAAGGGCTCTTCACTGTCGCCTCCGAACGCGTTCTGCATTAAGAAGAAGCCAGCCACCGGCGGGTCGCAACCGGTCACACGGCCCTAGCCCCAGACGAGCACGAACTTCCATTGCTGACCCGTGAAGACTACTAGGCTCGGCCGCGAGCACCTGATGCAGAAGCTTGGCACACACAGCGTGGCCGGCCTCACGAAGTTCGCGATCCGGGAAGGGGTGACGGTGCTCGAGGAGTGATCGCTGCCGGTACAAAATGATGGCAGGAACTCCATGAACCGCAACGCAGATGGCCGCTTTGGCTCGCCGGTGTATAGTCTGCGGTAGCCTCGGAGGGACAGATGAGCGAGAAGAAACAAGGATTCAGGCTATTGGACGTCGAGGATTCGGGGGAGAACCTCATCGCGTACTCCCTTGGCGAAGGCGAGGTGACCGACGACGAGTTGGAGCCCTATTGGAAGCGGTTCGATGAGGCCGTAAGCGACGGCAGAAAGCTGCGAATCTACGCCGAGATGCACGCGCTTCCAAGCTTCGGACAGGGACTTGTGGTCGAGAAGCTCAAGCGGTTAACGACCGTCACGTCCGCCGTCGAGCGGATGGCAATCGTCGGTGATGCAAGATGGCTTGCGGCCTACGCGAAGAACGTCTCTCCAATCATCGGGGCCGACATCAGGCACTTCCCGATGGCGGACAAAGACGCAGCGTTGGACTGGGTCCGCGAATAGTTCACGGAAACAGGATGTCACCCCAGGACGGTCCACCGGCCTCCAGGAGAGCTTTGTCGATGGCATGGGAGATATCGAAAACTTGAGGCTCCGGGTAATCCCAGACACCGCAGGGTGGGTGGCCTGAACCTGATGCAGCGATTACTGCGTTTGCAGCGCGTCGCCCTGCCTCGTTTGCCCCTTCCATGGTTGCGATATCGACGTTGGTCCTCACATAGTCCGCTGCAAGCATCAGATTCTGGATTGCAGTGGCAGTTCTTGGCCTATCGCTCAACGAACACGCCGTGTTGGTCAGCAGCGGCTCGGCATTTTGCGCCGCCCCTCCCTGCGGGAACGAAATGGCCGGGTCGAGAAAGAAGTCGACCGGATCTTCGGCGCCCAGAGGTAACGTCACGGAATTCGGCAGATGTGCGACCAACTGTTTCCAGGTCTCGTCGGCGACTTCGTTGGGTGTAGTACACTGCTCAGCGGTCTTGACGTGCACCTTGTCGCCCGGCGTCGTCCAATCCGATATGACAATCGACAAGAGGCCGTTGAGCGTGCCATCGCCGTAGTTTGATAGCTGGTCGTTTGGCCAGAATTGGGGCTGCGAAATCCCGGTCAACGCCCACTTGGAGTCCGCGAAATTGACGTGACCTTTAACGATGGGAACATCCTTACTCAAATAGAACATGATGCCGGTCATCCACGACACCTCGAGATTCTTGATCCCGTTCAGGGAAGGCGCGGCTGTTGTCAACGCGAGATTCGACTCGGCCAATGGTGTCATGACTTCCACGGGAACCGCGGCGACATAATAGTCTGCGGTTACCGTCGTCGCGGCATTGGTCTGGGTATTCTCGACGGTTGCCGACGTGATCGTCGCCGGCACGGCGCCCGTGCTGACGTTCAACCCGGTCAGCTTTTGTTCCTGGTGAAAGTTGACTCCCTTGTGACTTAGATAGGCGACCCACGGGCTGAGCCAGGCATCGTTGGTGGGGGCATTCAGCACCCGATCCATCGTGCCTTTCCCAAAGAATACGCGGAAGAACTGGGCCAGCGTGTTGCCTCCGGTCATCGTGCTTGCCTTTTGTGCATCCATTGCCACGAACGCCCGAGAAAATCCTGTCACAAACATCTTGTTGTACTGAGCCGAACGCTGGATTGGAACATTGTGGTAATCCCACCACGTCACGCACTCGTATTCCTTCTCGCGCCGCTCTCGACACATCGCAAACAAGCGCAGTATTCGTTTCAGCAGTATTTCCTTCTCACCGGGGGCCAACCCCAACTCCGGATTGCCGAAAAAACTATCGAGCGCGACAATCCACTGCGGCAAGGTCTTTGGCGTATCGGGGGTCAACTTGTAGAGGGCTTTCCCCTCCTGGGCGATCGCGAACATTCCCGCATCGACCAGATTGTCGAACGCGGTCGAGGGACCGATCGGCGCGGTCGAGGGACCGATCGGCGCGGCCGAGATACTGTTCAGCGGTCCGAGCGGGATGCGTTTCATCGTATCGTCGAGGTGCTGATAGAACCCCGGAAAGAAACGAAACCCGTGCTCGCCGGGTAGGTCCGGAAGAGGGGGAGTGCCGGTTCCTCCTTTCTCCAGGCTTCGAGCCTTGCCGCCGCAAATCTTGTTCTTTTCATAGACGTCGACTTCGAATCCACGCTCTCTCAATTCATGAGCAACGGTCAACCCGCCGACCCCGCCGCCGAAAATCGCTACCTTCGTCATCTCAACCCTCCTCACTAGTCAACACCGGGCCCATCGTGATCAACTGACTAGGCACTTCGATTTCAAACAGCCGTACCGGTCGCGAAACGCCTTTGAACTCGCTGGGGCCCCTGTCTTGCAACTGGAGCTCATCCGCTAGTTCCCTCGCCGTCGTCTCACTGATGAGGATCTGACCACCAGTCGCGTGGTCCGCGATTCGTGCCGCCAGATTCGTCGTCGGTCCGTGCACTGTGTATGCCCAGCGTTCGTCCGTCTTGCCTCCGAGCCTACTCAAACCCACCAGCGCCGGCCCCGAGTTGATTCCGATGTTGATCACTACCGTCGGGAACTCTGACTCGTGTTTTGCGTTCAATTCCGCCGTGCAAGCTTGCAGCGCCACGGCCGTTTGCGCTGCGAGCGGCCCGTGCGTTGGATTCTCGAAAACGGCCATGAAACCGTCCCCCGCCGTTTCCACGATTTCGCCTTGTCGCTGCCAGATTTCTTCCGCAAAGCTCGAAAAATAGGTGTCCACGAGCTTTTCGACGGCCTCTTTCCCGAGCAGTTCGTTCATCTGGGTGTATCCAGCGATGTCGACGAACATCACTGACACCTCGCGTTCCTGCCGGACCATGTCCGGCGCCTCTGGATTCTCCGCGAGCAGCCGCCTAACAGGGACTGGAACAAACTTACCCAAATGATCGCGATGCTGCTCCAGCTTCGAGATCGTGCGTCGCGTCTGCTCGAGACGCGATTGCTTCTCTCGAAGATCGGCGAGCATTTGATTCCTGGCCATTGCCGTTTCGATCGCCGCGAGATACGAACGGGTTGCGGCGACGGTCGCTTCGGAAAAAATACTCGGCAGCGACCGGTTCTCGAGATACACGACGCCGATCGGGTCGTCTGTATTGCCCAGCATCCTGCAGAAGACTGATCGTGGCCTGTGCGTAGCCAAGTAAGGGCACTTTGTGAAACGCGTGTCCTCGGCGCAGTCTCGAATGGCGATGCTCGTGCCACTCTTGGCAACGTAGCGGACGATTGCAGATGCGCGGACGCTCTGCACGTCACGCGTGGCGTCACGCGCAGTTATGAAATCCAGACCACGGTCGGTAAGCCCAAATACGACGCCCCAGTCTGCGTTAGCATCGCGACACAGGTCTTCGAGCACGTGATTGATCGAATCTGTGGCCCCGCCCAGGGGCACCGCCGACGTCGGCGCCGTTGCGCCGTGTGCGTAGATCTTTTCGTCTTGATCGTTGGCGACTTCATCGAGCACGCGCAGGTGCGCATGCTTCCGCGCAAGGCGGCGCGCCTTCCGGTAGCCGTTCCACTCCCGGTAGAGCCGCCAGGCTCTCTCCAGAAAGACACCGGCAAGGTCCTCGCGCTCCTCCCGCGCAAGGTGCTCTGCGGCAAGCTCGTTTGCGAGCGCTTCAATGTGGATGAAGCCGTTTCCGGCAGCCGACTTCATCGCGCGTTCGTAAGCATTGAGCGCGTTCTTTCCGCGTACCGACTGGAGCTCGGCAGAGAGCACTTCGTGTTGCTGGCCGAAGTTCTCGGGGCAGCCCTCAGCCCACTTGCGGAATCGACGCCTGCAATCCTTGAGCGTACTAGCGTATTTCTTCTGATGGTCCGGTTTCGACTTTGCGAGCGCTGCCGCCGACAGGCCGAGATAGAAGAACAGATCGGCCACGACTATCTGCCCGAGCACGCTGTCGCTATGGGACTTGGCCCGCATGCCGAATTTGTAGGCCGTCGCGTAATCCTCATCGAGATAATGAAGCTGCGTCTTCAGCGCCCAAAAGTAAGTCAACGCAGTCTGGTTTCCGCTCGCCCGGAATTGGCGCATCGCCCTTTTTTCAGCAGATGGATCGAGCGATACCGCCGAGTCATCGAGCATCGTCCGTGTGGCCTCCCGCCACAGCCGGTGCGTTTCCATGGAGAAAGTATCGTTGGTACGCCGGACTAATGGCTCATAGCGTTCGTTCAATGAAAGCACTTCAGAGAGCGGAGCGCCGGAGGAGAACATCAGCGACACGGTGCCGAGCACCGCATAGTTGGCGTACTGAATATCGCCGGCTTCGAGAGCCTGCGACAAAGATGCACTTAAGATGTTCAGCGCGGTTGTGACTGGTTGCGACCAGAACGCAATAAACGCGCCGCTGATCATCCATATCTTGGATCGGAGAATGATGTCACCGCCCCGATCGGCAAGCTTCATGGCCAATTGAGCAAAGCGGTAGCCGTGTTGGGGTTTGCCGGTCACGGCGCTGAGAACCAGCCCGTAGATGACGTAGCCGAAAGCGGATTCCGTCGTGTGCGCCTGCGATATCGAGCGATTGAGCAGCCGCAATCCGACAAATGCCATGATGCTGGTGTTTCGAAAGTACGCGGCCGGACCGATGATCATCAGAAGGGCGTTCGTCGCTTTCAACGTCTTGTCCTCGCTGAACGGCGACTCCGCTAGGCGATCCAGCGAACGAAACGCGGTTTTCGACCGCGCCAGCAGTAGCTCGCTCAGAACTTGTGCCCGGCTAGGCTGGGCCGCAATCCGCATACCCAGGGAACGAAGCGCTTTGACACCGGTTTCGACGGCCTCGTCGCCCCGATTCGCGCCGGTCAACAACAAGATCTTGGTGTACACGACGCCAGCCAGATCGTGGCGGTCCTCAGCATGGGATTCTAACGATTCGAAAAGTGCATTGGCGGCGGCCGGATTGCCGTTTAGATACTCACTCTCGAACGTTTCGCTGTACAGGTCGAACATCAGCCGATGATCGCTCTGCCATGCCGATTCGGGAGCCCACTTCATGCCGGCTCGGAAATAGTTCAACGCGTCACGATATGCAGCCTCGCGCCGAGCTTCCTGTCCTGCTTGAAGATTCAACTCAGCATATGCCAACCGCTGTTTCGGGTCGGCGACGGCACCAAGACCAAAGTTGATGTTGTTTACGACGTCGACCGGCACGTCGCTCTTACCGGAATCGGCGAGCTCTTCGAGCAACCGCTGACCAAAGTGAAGACGGATCGCGGACAGTTCCTCGTCGGACACGATACAATACGCAGCCTGCGCCAGTTTGTCGTGGATGAAGCGATACCCCGAACCGACGTGTGTGAGGACGCCCATAACGACGGCCTGGTCGAGCAGGGCCCGCACGGTTTCCTCCGGCTCTTTGATCAGACACGCGATTCGCTTCGGCTCGAACGGATTGCTAATACAGGCACCCGCCAAGAGTGCGGATTTTGCACGGGGCACGAGGCGATCGAGCTTTGCGCGGGCAAGGTCGATAACGTCATCGGTGATCGCTCGCTGAACAATTTCGTTTGGATCCCAATTCCATTGATCGAGCCGCTCGTCGAACACCAACAATCCCTGCGCGTGCAAGTGTTCGAGCAAGTGGCGAGCGAAAAGCGGGTTGCCTTCGGTGCGTTCGTGTACCAGCTCGCTCAACTGCGCACACATCGATGCGTCAGTCGCGGGACCGAGCGCTTCCCCGACGAGCTGGGCGATCTGCGGTTCTTCCAGACCCTCAAGTCGAAGAATCGACGTCGAGGCTCCCGAGTCCGCCATCCTTTGAAGGCTTTCTTCGGCCCTGATTGCGCCGTCGCCGTTGCTTCTGAAGCAAAACAACACCAACACGTCGGTAAGAGATTGAGCTGAAACGAGGTATTCCAGGAGGGTCAATGAACCGGAGTCGGTCCACTGCACGTCATCGAAGAAAAGACAGAGGGGGCCACCGACCTCGACCAAAATTTTCACGAATCTTTCGAACGTCGCGTTGAACCGATTCAGGCCCTCACTGGAAGGCACCTTGGGCGCTTCGGTCAACGCGCCGACGATCGGCGAGAGCTGTGGAATCACGTCAGTAATCAATGACGCGTTCACGCCGAGCAGTTCCTTCACGCGGTTGGCCAGCGTGTCTAGCTGACCTTCGCGGGCGGCCATCTGCGCGACCCGTGCTTCGATAGCCTGCACGAACAGTCCGTAATGGATGTCGGTATTGAACTGATCGGCCTTCCCGCCGACAATCTCCATCCCGGTTCGGCGGATACGTTCGCGCACCGTCAAAACAAGGCCCGATTTCCCGATGCCGGGGGTGCCGCTGATGGCGACCAGCTTCAGCGGCCCCGAACGCGCCGCCTTTGCAGCTTCGAGAATAAGAGCCTGCTCCTGCTCGCGGCCGCGAAACGTATCGGGCACGCCGAAAGCTGCGAGCAGGTCTCTGTCGCCAATACGCGACTGGCCGGCACCTAGCTTACCGCCGCGCTCCGCAAGGCTTTCAGTAAGGTCGTAGGTCAGACCATAGTGCGTCTGGTACCTTTGCTCCGGCGCCTTATTCAGTAGGCGCATCACGAGCTCCGACACCCATACCGGAACCGTCGGGTCCAGCTCGTCGGGTCGCGCCGGCATTTCCGTCAGTAATTTGTGACGGTGTGAATCCACGTCGAGCGCTTCGAACGGACGCTGACCCGTAACACCGCGATAAAGAAGGACGCCTAACGCAAAGAAGTCGGCGCGGTAGTCACAGCCGAAGGCTGTCGAACCGACTTGCTCGGGGGCCAAATACAGCAACTCTGGCGGCGGGGCGGAGCGCGGCCTGCCTTCCTTGGTCGACGAACCGCTGAGGTCGAACAATCTGACCCCCGGAAGATCCGCATGAACCCAGACGGTCGCAGGGCTGAGCCGGTTATGGTTCATCCCGGTCTTGTGCAGCAGTCGCAACGCGTGCGTCACATCATGGCCCAGTCGCAGGCTGGCGCTCAGATCACCAACGTATCGGCGTCTGAACGGCCGGAAGCCCTCGTCCCGATACACGAGATAAGGCTTGTGTTGAATCTTCAGCCGCCCAAGACACTCATGAACCGTTCCGGGCGGCGCCAGCGCGTGCGCATGCTCGTCATGGTGAAGCCACTGCAGTTCAACAGGGGACGGCTCATCGGATTTGAACGTGCGCAACAGCAACCGATCGCCATCGAGTCCGCTGCCTTCGAACAGAATGCTGAAGGAATCTTCCCAGACGGCGTCTCCGAGCTTTATCTCGGATAGATGCACGCGTTCCTGCGTCATTACAATACTCGGCCCGTTCCGCCCGGCTTTTGGGCGACAAGTATCTTGTACTGCCAAAGGCGCTTTTGAAGCGCTTCGTACTGGTATCTTGCGGAAAGGAGGTTTCCGTGCGCGACGTCGCTGCGAAGGCCGGCCTTGTTCAGAATGAACGAAAGCCAGTGGCAGATCCGTGCCAGACAATACAACCGAAGCGACGATCGTCGCATTCTGTTTGTCCAGTCATGCACTTCGATCCGTTCGAAGCCCATCGAATCGGCGTTTTCCTTATGCTGCGTCTCTGTATCGAGAGAGGGAATACTCCATCCCGACAGCCAGTCCGCGACGAGCTTCTGGTCCGCCGGCAGCATGTCGATTTCTGTAACCATGTATTCGGCGATTACGAGCCGGCCACCCGGTCGCAGTAGCCGACACGCTTCCGAATAGAAGTCGACCTTTCTCGGACTGTGACACAGGCTCTCCAGGGCCCAGACCACATCGAACGAGCTGGCCTCGAAGGGCGTCTTCGTATAGTCGGCCCGTCGGAACTCGGTCCGTCCGCTCAGACCACGCCGATCGGCTTCCTTTCTCGCATAAACGAGTTGTGACGTAACGAGGTTTACTCCTACGGGCCGTGCACCGAGCTTCTCTGCCAGCCAAAAGCAGCTCCCGCCGCGACCGCAACCTGCGTCGAGCACTATGTCGCCCTGCTTGACCGCGGCGAAATTCGCGAGCGTCGCATTGGCATTGGCTACCGCCCTTCTATGGTGACGGCATTGCTCGTCGTAATAACCATAGTGGAACGCGGGGTCCGACCGATGCGCCCAAAGCGAGCTGTAGTCGAAGTGGGTGTGGTCGTAGTAACGGATGATTGACCCAATCAGGTCGACGCCCGCGGCGCTACTTGTCATGTCCACCATCGCCAGTCGTCCTTGGCTGTTGCGGTCTAAAGAGCGGTTTCTGAGGATACCCGATTTCGAGGCCCCCGTCGTGGCCCGCATCGGCGCGGGCGCATGGTTCTTGAGCTGCCGCCCGCACCTCGGTAATTCGACGAGCCGTCAGCGTTCAACCCAGCCGGGCTGGCATCAGGTTGTCGCTTGCTTTGTCCTGGCCACCTTGGGTACCTTCAGAGACGCATAACTGGCGGCCATGACCAATACTCATACCCCTCCTAGCCCGACGCACGAGAACGCCGCGAAACATTCTCTAAACGAGGTGCTCTGCCAAGGGGAACACGGCTGGACGGGGTGCGGCCGGTGACCGGCAGGCCGAGCGCTTCCAACGGCCACCCGGCCGTCACAAATAGCGCCGATTCTAAACGATTTGAGCGGCAGTCCCTGCTAGGCGAAGGGGGCATGGGAACAGTGCACCTCGCATTCGACCATCTCATCTTGCGAGAAGTAGCCCTGAAGACCCTACGCGACGATTTGAGCGAGTCCGAGGATCTTCAACAACGCTTTATTCAAGAGGCCCAGCTCACAGGGCAACTGGATCACCCCAATATCGTCCCGGTGTATGAATTGACGACCAGCAGCGACGGTGGCGCGCCATCCGTCATCATGAGGTACGTGGACGGCGAAACCTACTCGGAGCTGGTCGAAGGACTCCATGCCTCCCCCACCGACGCGAAGTTGCAAAAGACACTACAGGTATTCCTCAAAGTTTGCGACGCCATCTCGTTCGCACATGAGCGGGGAGTCATACACTGTGATCTGAAGCCAGAGAACATCATGGTGGGGAAGCACGGTCAGGTCTATGTGATGGACTGGGGCATCGCTTTCCTCCGGGAAGCGGAGCGGGTGCCGCTCGGTGGAACCCTCGGCTATATGGCGCCCGAACAACTGACGGGTGACCGAAGTGCGATCAACGCGACCACGGATGTTTACGGCTTAGGCGGGATTCTATGCGTTCTTCTCACCGGCGAGCCCCCACGGACCGAAGCGTCTGCCCTTGCGGACTGGTCTGAGACTCCGCGCCTCGAGGACAGAAAAGCCATGCCAGAGGTGCCGCCTGAGCTATGCCGCATCGCTGAGCGAGCGCTGAGTCCCGCACAGGCAGACCGCTTCCAATCTGTCGATGAGCTGAAATGCGAAATGGAAGCATTCATGGCAGGAGGGGGTTGGTTCGCAACACGGCACTATTTGGGCGGCGACGTCATCATCCGTGAAGGCGACAGTGGCTCTGAAGCGTTCATCATATCGAGCGGCGTCTGTGACGTCTTTAGGGGCAAGCCTGAGGGACGTCGCCAGTTCATCCGCAGTATGGGGCCCGGGGATACTTTCGGCGAGCTCTCCGTCCTCACCCGCATGCCGAGGAGCGCCACCGTAGTGGCACAGACAGACGTAAGTTTGCGACTAGTGACGTTAGAAGCACTCGATCGCGAGCTCAAGCGTAACCCCGTCCTCGCCTCCTTCATATCCGCCGTTTCAAACAGATTCTGCGATCTGGAGGCTCGCCTCAATGCGAGCAAGCAGTGAAGTGCTGTGGTACGAGTCCGCGTCTTGCATCTCGACGGCCACCGGTTCCGACGGACTCCACTGGATCTGAGTCAGCAAGATCGGAATCGCGACGACCAAGAGCGTAACGACCCGGTGCTTGCGGATGGATCTGCCGATGAATTCTGCACGCTGCTGCTTTGCCTGTTCGATGATTCGGTAGCTTTCTTCATAATTGGTCATGGTGAAACTCCTCGCTGTTGGTTGCGTTCGACGCTGGCGAATCTGCCTTGGGTAGGAAGCACGTGCTGTGCCAACTCGAAAACGCCGCAATCTACATCGGTAGGTCGGGTCGAATGACCGGAGATCGACGATGAACGTCATCTATTGACGACGCTCGTCATCGTTTCGGGTCGACCAGGATTGGTGCAGGCGGTGAATTAGCGGATTTCTTCGTTGGTACGAACACTGCATCGCTTCGCCTGCATGGGCTGCTGTCCTCAACAAACTCGGCCAGTCCATTAGAGAGGAGTCCATCATGAAGAAGAACATCAGCGCAATGTTGCGAAAGTGCGCGTCTCTTGCTCCAGTGTCTGCACTCGGACTTGCTGCCGGTTGCCTCTACATGGGTGACCCTGGCCACATCCCACCTGACGCCAGCGTGGCCGCGAGCATGGAAGGTGTGCGCGTCGAGCTCGTTCGTCACTCGACGGGCTGCCAATCGACCGAGCCGCAAGGTCTCATCGTGGAAGTCGGGCCAGGGCTGGAGTACCCCGCCCATGCGGTCAGCGCGCTCAAGGCGGACTGCTCCCAGGTGCTCAATCCCGGCGTCGAGGTGAACGTCGAGGAGAACGCCGCGGTCTTCGACTTCTCAAACGTAGCCGAGCCTGGCCGGTTCCCTGACGGCGAGTTCGAAGGCTACATCCTCAACATCGTGCGCACCGCCGATGCTCCCGTTTTGATTTTAGCGCTGGTCGATTTGCAGATGTCCACGCTGGACGTCTTTGAAGGTGACCTGAGCTTCGACGGCGACGGTCTGGCGGTTAATCTGGCCGGCATGACTTTCGACTCAAACAGCTTTCTCAGGATTGATTTGTATCTGGTCTCCGTTGGAGGGGATGGCGACTCATCCGAAGCAATTTGAGCTGGGACACCTGCCGAGTCGGTGACGGAGTCATTTCCGGCTCGTATGAGCGGCGACTCAGGCTGGCTGAACGCTATTCAACCAATCGATTTCGTCGTACCCGCCCGGCTCTTGAAGCGTTCCGGGTCGATATCCAGGGTCGCCATGCGGCTGATCAGCCCGGTGCGTGGAACGGAAAGCATGCGGGCGGTTCTTGCCACGATGCCCTCGCACGCCGCGAGCGCGTCTTCGATGATCGCCTTTTCGAGGTCGTCGAGCTCTGATTTTTGGTCGTCGAGCTCCTGCCAGCGTCCCTGGATTCCGTCTCGGGTCCGCGGGTCGGAGGACATCGAGGAGGCGCGCGTCGGTTTTGTGTCGACCGGCCCCGCCGCTTCGAGGCCGAGATGACGGGCTTCGATGACGGCGTCTTTCGGATTGGTCGCGCGGGCGCGGTTTCGTGCGCGCTCCAACACCGCCTCGAGCTCGCGGATGTTGCCGTCCCAAGTGAACAGTCGAGAAGTAAGCAGCTCCACGGCGCTGCCGTCGAGCTCCCAGTCGGTCTGTGCGTCGGTCCGGTTCAGGTAGCGGCCCGCGATCGAAGGTATGTCGGCGCGTCGCTCGCGCAGAGGCGGAAGGACGATCGGCACGGTGGCGAGGCGATAGTAGAGGTCCTGTCGGAAGCGCGTGTCCGCGATCGCCTTTTCCACGTCGCCGTTGGTTACCGAAATGAGCCGGAGGCTGGCGGTCTTTGGCTCGCGACCTTGGTAGCCAAGGGGTCTGTAGGATCCGAACTGGGTGAAATCGAGCAAGAGCTGCTGCGCATTCAGCGGCAAGTTCAACACCTCGTCCAGGATTAGGGTTCCGCCATCTGCGTACTCCACGAGCCCCTTGCGTTTAGACACGGCGCCGGAGAATGAGCCCCGCTCGTGCCCGAAGAGCTCGGAGGTGATGGTGTTGAGATCGTCGGCCATCCCGAGTGTCGCGCGGACGATGGGCTCTTGGTTGCTCGCGCGCGCGAACGCGGTGGCGAGTTGGGTCTTCCCCGTGCCTGACTCGCCCAAAAACATAATCGACGCTTGGCCGGCGGCTGCCGCGCGAAGCTCCTCACGAATAGCGGTCATGCTGTCGGGGCTGAGCAGATCGTCGAGGCTCAAATAGTGCTCGTTTCGGTCCTTGGCGCGCTCGACGCGAAGGTCTTCCCTCGTAGTCTCGATCAGCGTCTGCTGTGCGATGACGCCGCCAAGGAGCGACCCTACGCATTCGATGAACTCCAGCACTTCTTTTCTAGTTCCTTGGTCACCCGAGAACTCGAGGTACATGGCGCCGATCAACGTACGACCACGCCCGGACGCCGTAGGGTGCGACCAGAGCGGGACAGCGGCAAACGACCCCTCAGGCGCGAACGGAACGGGGCCTGCGAACGTCTTGAGCTCGGCTTGCACTTGGCTGAGTGACTCGGTCACGTGCTGAGCCAGGACCGCAGGTGGCACACCGCGGAAGCTTGCCGTGCGGGAGCGATGCATTGGGCCTGCACCCTTGGTCTCTAGGGTGCTCCACGCTGAGGCAGCGCCGATCTGCACACAGAGTGCTTCGAGGGTCTCCTCGATGAAGCGACCTCCGTGAAGCCCCTTCACGACCGCGGATACGATGTCGCGCATGCGCGGCCAGGGATTCGTGATCTCTACGCGGCCCATATCGCCCGCTTAGCCTACATGCTCGAACCGTTCTCGACCAGAAGCGTTCAGCCGCCGGGTCGCGGATGTACGGCACGTTGGGTAAGGCAAGGATAAAGCACCGCCCTGTCGTTCCTCAAAACGTTGTCCGTCGCGAGATGATGGCGAAGCTGACCCAGCCGACGGAACTCGGACCCCTACGTGCGTTGCCGACGGTTCGACGAGCGCGAAATGAGCGCGGCATGCACCTTAGCCTCGCGCAGTGCGCGCAGCTCACGCTCACGTCCGACTTCGTGTGGGAACCACCATCCTCCGTAGTCCACACGTAATTCTTCGCTTGTCGTCGTTGCGCGGAACTTTCGTCGCCCTGCGTGGACGCGGATAGAGAAAACGACGTGCAGCGAACGTCTCTGAGTGTCGTTCTAGACCTCCAACCGTTCCTTGATGTTTTCCATCGACAGCTGGGCTTCTCGTTGGTTGCGCTTGAACACGATTTTCTCGGCCAGCTTCCCCAACACGGGAACCGGGATCGTGTAGTCGACGTCGAAATCCAGCTTTGTCCCGCCTTCATAAGGCGTGAAGGTGAAAGTAATCGTGCTTGTCATTCCCCCTTCTTGCTTGGAGACCGAGCGCTGGTTCGGGACCTGCTCGGTAATCTTGCTCTCTCCATGAAACGGAATGCCAATCATGGAGTATGTCCAGCGATTGCGCTGGCCAACGCCCGAGCCGCTTACGTCGGTCACTTCCGTCAAGCCGACGAACCACTCGGGAAGTTTCGTTGGGTCGGTGACGTATGCGAAGACCTTCTCGACCGGTGCACTGATGCTGATGCTCTTGTTTATCGTGGGCATGTCTTCACCCTCCTTTTCGGAAAAGGTGATGCTACCAGGGCGCTCAATTCTTGAACATGCGTAATTATTCACCCTCGCCGACGGCTGCATCTCAAACGCCCCCACGTCGCACATCGAGTCCCAGGCGTCAGCCACCGCCCCCGTCGGTCGTCCGCAAGATGGTCCCGGCTGGAGCCCACGACCGTCCCCGCCTTGGCATCAGTAAACAAGACGCCCTGAAGGTATTCCATGGTGCTGCTGCTCTGCTCGGTCCAGGTCACCCCCCGTCGGTCCGCAAGATGGTCCCTTCCAAGCCGACCGCGGTCCCGGTGTTCGCATCGGTAAACAACACGCCCCAGAGACTGAGGGTGGTGCCGCTATTCTGCGCGGTCCACGTCGCCCCCCCCGCCATTTTGCGGACGACCGACGGGGGAACGACGTGCTGGATCTCGTATGTGCCCGACCACAGACTAGCTGAGCTCCGTTCGTTCGTGCTCTTGTCGGTGACGGGACCTTTGTTGATGGGGGCGTTGTGGGCTCAGCCAGGCGCGTTTCGACGCAACACGGATCCGCGCGCTGGGCGAATAAACGGGATCTCATCCGGGCCGGTCTTCTTAGAAGGGTCGAACGCGGCGGGGTCTTCGTCGGCGCGTGGCGCGATCGTTTGGGTAGCGTGCGTTGAAGCGCTCGAACGGATCGCGCCCGAGGAAGGCTTGATCTTTAGCCGGTATGACTACCGGAGGACCCTCCGCAAAGCGGCCGCCCAGGTCATTGGCGAGGAGCGCGCTCGCTACCTCACGCTCCGAGACCTGAGGCACGCCGCACTCACCGATCTCGCAGAGTGTACGCAGAGCGTCGGCGCCGTGGCGGCCATTGCAGGCCACCGAGACCTCCAGACCACGAGCCGCTACTTCAACGCTCGCAAGCGCGCGGCGACGGCGGCGCTCAGGGCCCGAACAGCGGCCGATCGCCGGCTTGCAACTGTAACGGGAACTGTAACAGTGCCCGATCCCCAATCGGGGACAACGACTTTACCCCAGAAAATAGGGGATGGACGCGTAGCTCAGCTGGATAGAGCGCTGCCCTCCGGAGGCAGAAGTCGGGGGTTCGAATCCCTTCGCGTCCGCAACGATTTCAAGGGGTTAGCGGTTTCGTGAAGAGGCAGTAACGCCGGGACTAATCCCAATTGCGCCCCCCAAACCCTTGGCCAGGTGTCGGTCGGAAGCCGCGTAGAGCGCTGCCCGCGGGGGGCATCTGCCTGCAGACGATATTCTTCGCGCCTTGATCGCACGAGGACGTTAGGTTCTGGCAAGAGCGCTTGACCGCGGCTAGATTGGAGTCGTGCGGCGGCTCATTCCTGGCATCGCGATCTTGCTCGCATATTCGGTCACACCAGGCGCCGGGGAGATCACCGAAAATGTGGCGCACCTCTTGCGTGACGGTCACGGGGCCCATGTGGCACACGAGGCGAGCCATGCGCCCGAAGAGGATACGCACGGGTGCTCCGGTCCGTTTCAAACCTGCCCTTGCCACGGGACATCGGCGTTTTTGACAGCCGGGGCTCCTTTTGAAATCGGAGTCTCGCAAGAAGCGCTACTCGCGCCATCGTTCACCCGCGACCGCCGGTCGGACGGCGTCCTAATCAGCGTCTTCCGGCCGCCCATCTCCTAGCTCGACGTTTCAAGAGACGAGTGCGCCTGCAGACCGCCGAGCTTCGTTTCGGGTCGGTCCGCAGTGGTGCAAACGACGACGAACATCGAGCAGCGCCCCGAGCGCGGCGCAAAGGAGGGAAAGATGAATTTCGCAGCGTGGCTGCGCGCGAGCGCGATGGCTCTCGCAATACCGTTGGTGTCGATGGGCGCCGAGGCCGAAGGTGGCGACAAGACATCACCGGTTTCGCTTTACAACATACTCGCCTATGCGGACGAGCATGCTCCCGGGGTCTTGGTTGCCCGCGCGCAGACCGAACGCGGGCAGGCCGCCGTCGATGGCGCCCGGGTCGTGCTACAAAAGAACACCATTGCTGGCGCCATGGCTGGCCCGCGATTCGCGCAAGGCGCGCGTGGCACCGACTACCAGCTCTGGTTGCGGCAACCGATCGAAATCGCCGGCGAGCGCAAGCAACGGCGCAACACAGCCGAAAAGACACGGGAGCGGACCCACAAGGAGCTCGAGGAGGTCCGGTGGCAGGTGCATCGCGAGGTACATGCCGCGTTTCATCTGGCGCTCGTCGCGAGGGAGCGCTGGTCGCTTGCCGAGAAGATCCTGGTCTCGACGGAGGAGCTCCTGTCCGTTGCCGAGCGCCGTCATCAGGCCGGTGACATCTCGGAGCTTGCCGTGCGTCTTGCCAAAGGCGAGCTCGCGCAGGCGCGACAGGCGTCGCTTGCTGCCGAGCAGGAGTACCGCTCGGCCCAGCTCCGGCTTGCGGAAGTGTCGGGCTGGCCCGCCGACGTCCTTCCCGAGCCGGTGGGCGAGCTCGACGAGCCCAAACGTGCGCCCCCGATGGAGGAGCTCGCAGCTCTTGCGCTCGCGAAGCACCCCGGTATCGGGGCTCGGGTGGGGGCGATCGCGGAAGCAGAGGCGCGGGTCCGACTCGAGGACCGCGAGGCGTGGCCCGAGCCATCCCTCGGTGTGACGTACACGCGCGAGTCTTTGCCGATCGTCGGGCTCAACGAACACATCGTGCAAGGGCTGATGACGTTGCCAATCCCCTTCACGCAGCGGAACCAGGAAGGCCGCGCGCGGGCGCGCGCAGAGCTTTCGGTCGCGAAAGCCGAAAAACAGGCATTCGTCCAAGCGCTGAAAGTCCGCCTCGCTCGCGCCGCCAACGCGGTGAACGCGGACGCGGCGCGCATTGCGGCATACGGGACGGAGATCCTGCCTGCGTTCGAAGGCAATCTCACCTTGCTGCGCCGAGCGTTCGAGCTCGGCGAAGCCGACCTCTTGCAGGTGCTCGTCGGGCGGGAGCGCTTGCTGAGGATTCAGCAGGACGCCCTGACCGCGTACCAGGACTATTACCGCGACGCCGCGGCACTCGAAGCCGAGGTGGGCATCGAGGTCTGGCCCGACGAGCACCATCAGGACGAAGGCGACCTCGGAGAGCAACATGACCATTGACGCACGAACCACGTTCTTCCTCACTGCAGCCGCGCTAATGATGGGTTGTCCGAGCCGCGCGCCCGAGGCTCACGACCACACGGACGAGGCGCACGGCGCCGAGGCCGCGCACGATGATCACGCCGGGCACGACAAGGGTGAGCTTGCTGAGCTCGTCCGCATCTCCGAAGCTGGCCTACGGCGGAGCGAGATCCGAACCGAGCCAGTGCGCATGGAACGGCTGATTGGCGGCATCGACGTTCCTGCGGAGATCCGGCTCAACCCGAACCGCACCGCGCACGTCGCGCCGATGGTGGAGGGGCAGATCGCCGAGGTACGCGTCGTCCTAGGCGATGCAGTCGAAGACGGCCAGATCCTCGCCACGATGCGTAGCGTGGCTCTCGGCGAAGCCCGCTCGGCGGTGGCCAACGCGCGGGCGGCGGTCGAAGTCGCGCGCGCCAATTTCGTTCGACAGGAGGAGCTTAAGCGCGAGGGCATCGGCTCGGAGCGCGCCTATCTCGAAGCTCAAGGGGACCTTCGAAGAGCCGAATCGGATTTGGCCGCTGCAACCGAGCGACTCCAAGTCTACGGCGGCCGAAAAGGGCGCGGCAGCACGACGTCGATTCGGAGCCCGCTCACGGGAACAGTCATTCAACAACATGCGACAGCGGGGGAGGTCGTGTCCGAAGGGAGCTCGCTCTTCGTGGTGTCCGACCTTTCACGGATTTGGGTCGTGGGCCGAGTGTACGAGCAAGACATCGCGGCCGCGCGAGTGGGCGCACCTGGGGTCGTTTCGCTTCAAGCCTACCCCGGAAAGTCATGGGAGGGAGAGGTGAGCTACGTGAGCCACACGCTCGATCCGAGGACGCGCACCGTCGAGATCCGCGTCGAGCTCGACAATCCGGATGGCACGCTTCGACCGGGCTTGTTCGGAAGCATTGCCTTGAGCCCTGACGCCGATCAGCTCGAACAGGTCCCGGTGATTCGGCACGCCGCGGTGCAGCACATCAAAGGCCGGCCGTTGGTGTTCGTCGCGAACGAAGAACAGGGGGTGTTCCGTCCCGTGTTCGTCACGCTCGGCGCGAGGTCAAGCGGGAAGGTCGAGGTTCGCGAGGGCGTGACAGAGGGAGAACGAGTCGTCGTCTCCGGTGCCTTCACGTTGAAGTCGGAGCTCCTCGGCAGGGCGCTTTCGGACGACCACCACGGCCACTGAGGAAAAGACCATGATCGAACGTCTCGTCGACTTTTCCATCCGAAATCGCGCCATCGTCATCTTCGCGGTGTTGCTGATGGGCGCAGGTGGCCTGCGCGCGGCTCAGGAGCTGCCGATCGACGCCGTGCCCGACGTGACGAACGTCCAAGTGCAGGTGCTCACCACGGCGCCTGCGCTCGGGCCGCTCGAGGTGGAGAAGTTCATCACGTTTCCAGTCGAAACCGTCATGAGCGGGCTTCCCCGCCTGGAAGAAGTTCGCAGCGTCTCCAAGTTCGGGCTGTCGGCCGTGACGATCGTCTTCGAGGAAGGCACCGACATCTACTTCGCCCGCCAGCTCGTGGCGGAACGCCTCGCGGAAGCACGCGACGCGATTCCAAGGAGCTACGGCATGCCGCGCATGGGCCCGATCTCGACTGGTCTCGGCGAGATCTACCAGTTCACCGTTCGCGGCGACCCGATGTGCCCCGAGGATGATCCCGACATCGACGATTGCTACACGCCAATGGAGCTTCGAACTCTTCTCGATTGGTACATCGCCTACCAGCTACGCTCGGTTCCGGGCGTGGTCGAAGTCAATACGTTCGGCGGTGAGCTCAAGACGTACGAGGTGCAGCTCGACCCGACCCGCCTCACCGCCCTAGACATACCGCTCGCCGACGTGTTCGACGCCATCGAGCGGAACAACGCCAACGCAGGTGGTGCTTACATTCAGCAGTCGGGCGAGCAACTGCTCATTCGAGGAGAGGGGCTGCTCTCCGGAATCGAAGACATTCGTCAGATCGTCGTCGCCGAACGGCACGAGGGCACGCCGATCACGATCGCTGATCTGGGCGAGGTAGCGAACGCGCCAATGGTCAGGCAAGGCGCCGCCACCGCGGAAGGGCAGGGCGAGACCGTCGTCGCGATGGCCATGATGCTCATGGGCGCCAACGCGCGTGAAGTCGCGCGGGGCGTCGAAACCAAGCTCGCGGAGATTCAGCCCACACTCCCCGCCGGCGTGACGGTGGAAGCCTTCTACGATCGCACCGACCTCGTCGACCGAACCATTGGCACCGTCGCGACCAACCTCATCGAGGGCGGCGTGCTGGTCGTGGTCGTGCTCTTACTGCTGCTTGGCAACATACGAGGTGGGCTGCTAGTCGCTTCGGTGATTCCGCTGTCAATGCTCGGGGCCTTCATCGCGATGCGGGTCGCGGGTCTGTCAGGCAACCTGATGAGCCTGGGAGCCATCGACTTCGGACTCATCGTCGATGGCTCGGTGGTCATCGTGGAAAACGTCGTCCGAGTGCTCAACGATCGGAAGCCCGCCGCCGGTGCACTTCGACCTACGGTGTCTGAAGCGTCGGTGGAAGTTGCGCGGCCGGTCGCCTTTGCGGTCATGATCATCATGCTGGTCTACGTTCCGGTGCTCTCTTTGCGGGGTGTCGAAGGAAAGATGTTCGAGCCAATGGCGCTGACGGTCGTGTTCGCCTTGGCAACCTCCCTGGTGCTGGCGCTGACGTGGATACCTGCCGCGTGCACGTTCGTCTTTCGTAAAGGTGTCGCCGAGCGCAAAACGTGGCTGATCCGCAAGATCCACGCCCGCTACGTGCCTGGCCTCGAACGTTCGCTCACTCGGCCGGGCCGAACGGTGTGGGCGGCAATCGTGGTGTTCGTCTTGTCTCTCGGCGTCGCACCGTTTCTCGGGGCAGAGTTCGTTCCTAAGCTCGATGAGGGCGCTATCGCCATGCACGCGATTCGCTTGCCCTCGGTCTCACTCGAGGAATCGGTCAAGGCCGTGAGCCGGGTAGAACGCGCTCTTCTCGAGCACTTTCCCGACGAAATTGAAAACGTCGTCACGAAGACCGGTCGCCCCGAGGTTGCTACGGATCCGATGGGCGTCGAGCTTTCCGACGTGATCATCATGTTGGCGCCGCCCTCTGCCTGGACGGCGGCCACGACCAAGGACGAGCTCCTCGAGGCGATGGAACAGGTGTTGCGGGACGAGGTGCCCGGTCAGCGCTTTTCGTTTTCACAACCGATCGAGATGCGCATGAACGAGCTCATCAGCGGCGTGCGTTCGGACGTCGCTGTGAGCGTCTATGGGGAGGACCTCGATGCCCTTAAAGAGGTCGGCGACGATCTGGTGCGGATCCTCCAACGCGTCCCTGGTGCGGCCGACGTCAAGGCGGAGCAGTCCACCGGGTTGCCCGTGCTTCGGATCCAGATCGACCGCGACCGCATCGCACGATACGGCATCAACGCAAGCGACGTTCTCGATGCCGTAGCGGCCATGGGTGGCAAGCGGGTGGGTGAGGTCTTCGAAGGTCAGCGCCGCTTCGCCCTGCAGATCCGCTACCGTGAAGATGCTCGCTCGAGCATCGAGGCGATTCGGAGGATTCCGATTGCGGCACCCGGCGGAGCGCTCATTCCGCTTGGGCAGCTCGCGGCGTTGACCGTAGAAGAGGGCCCCGCCCAAATCAGCCGCGACCGAATTCAGCGTCGGCTCACCGTGGAGGCCAATGTCCGAGGACGCGATCTCGCCGGCTTCGTCTCGGAGGCGAAGGCCGCCATCGAGCGAGCCGAGGTCCTCCCTGCCGGCTATTTCCTCGAATGGGGCGGCCAGTTCAAGAATCTCCAAGAAGCAACCGGGCGCTTGGCGGTTGCGGTTCCGATGGCGCTTTTGCTGATCTTCTTGCTGCTATTCATGACCTACGGCTCCGTGACACCCGCGCTAATCGTGTACCTCAACGTGCCGTTCGCTGCGACAGGAGGGATTTTCGCTCTTCTGCTTCGGGGGATGCCCTTTTCGATTTCGGCGGGCGTCGGGTTCATCGCGCTCTTTGGCATCGCGGTCCTCAACGGGGTGGTCTTGATTTCGTACGTCCTCCAGCTTCAGAATGAAGGCGCCTCAGTCGACGACGCGGTGAAGCGCGGCGCCCTCACCCGGCTCAGGCCCGTTCTGATGACCGCCTCGGTCGCGGCGTTTGGTTTCGTCCCGATGGCGTTATCGACCAGTGCTGGAGCCGAGGTTCAGCGCCCCTTGGCCACCGTCGTCATCGGCGGCCTGGTGACCTCGACTTTGCTCACGTTGTTCGTCTTGCCCACGGTCTACGCCTCGGTGGCGAAGAGAGAACGAAAGCCGCTTTCCACTTAACGGCGGCGGTCTGTGCTCTGAGTGCGGCTCTCGCTGAGTGTGCTCAACAGCACCCAGCGGGCAAGCTTGACTTCGCGCTCGGTGGCGCTCCTGTCCTCCAAGACGGCCCAGGCCAGCTGCACAACTTGGGGTGGGATTACTAATCCCATGAGCGCGCAAAACCGAACACTTTCGCGCGCAGCGGCACACTGTTCAAAATCACGAAACCCGGAAAAACGCAGGGAAAACGTGATCGCGGATTGGGCTCCGGAGGCAGAAGTCGTGGGTTCGAATCCCTCCGCGTCCGCTGCGATTTCAAGTGGTTAGCGGTTTCGTGACGAGGCAGTAACGCCGGGACTAATCCCAGTTGCGGATCGAAACCCTTTGCACAGTAGGGCTGGGATCCGCGTAGAGCGCTGCCCACGGTGGGCAGCGTTCCTTGTGGGAACTTCACTCGCACGCGCGGCGCGTCGATGCACAAGCACGTTCAGCTATGATTAGTGGAGAACCCGAAAGCCGATGGGTTTCTCGGTGGAGATGGCACCCGCGAGTTCTGCGACCTTCGGGCAGAAGACCCGAGGGCCGCGAACCGAACGGGTACACCGACACTCGTGTCCCGGGCATCTGAGCCCAGCGGAGTACGAGCGCCGGCATGCTTCAGGAAGGACTTACACAGCTTAGGAAACCTGTCCGTAGAGATGGGGGAAGATCATACCTGAGCATCGCAAACGTGAAAGCCTCTCGCAGCGCGTCTTCTTCCAACCGCGAGGGCGCCCTGCTTGCAAGGGAGGGCTCAGCGCCCAGCTACGCAGCAATCAGTCGGCGCGAGCCCAAACGCAGTCCGCATCGCGCAGGAACGATCAGTTTTCCCAGCCTTTTCGCGACACAGATTCGACGCTCGCGGACGTGTACCTCGGGCGAAAAGCCCGACATTCCAAGAACCTCGAATGCGGTCACGCGTCTCAGTCCATGGGGAGCAGTCTTGAGGGCTCATGGAGCTCGCAACTCTTGTGTTGACTTTTTGCAGCCTCGCTCGATCATTCAATGCAACAACGTCGGCGCTGAGACCGGTTAGACGACCGCGTCCCCACCATCCCCGGTGCGCGTCGGCTCAATTCGAGACAAAGGAAGAAGACGGTGGCGAGGGTACAAGACGTGGTGTGCGGCATGACAGTCGATACTGATATCGCAAGCCACAAGTCGAACTACAAGGACAGGACATACTATTTCTGCTCTCCCGGCTGCAAGACGGCCTTCGAAGGCGAACCGGAGAAATACGTCTCCAACCCTGCCGGTGGACGGGAGAACCGGAATGACTGAAGAGCGGAGCGATATGACGGCAGAAGGTCGCAAAAGCGAAAAAGAGGCGCGCAAACGCGCTGAGGGGTTGTGGTGGGCAGGGGCGTTGATTTGGGCAGGTCTAGTCTTTGGGGCTGAAAGCCTGGACGTCCTGCCGCGAGTCGGTGGCGCCAACGCATGGAGCTGGGTGTTCCTCGGGGCGGGCCTATACGGGCTGCTCTCCAATCTCTACTACCTGCGCTCGGCGTCGCCCTACAAGCCGTCGACATGGGATTGGATCTGGTCCGGTGGCCTCACTCTCGTGGGGTTGGGCGGTTTCACGACCATTGAGATCTCATGGCCACTCATTTTGATTATTGCCGGCATAGCGATCCTGGTCAGCCAATACCTGCGGCATCGCTAGGACCACTACCTCAAGCAAGGCGCCTTCCATCGTCAGCTAGCAATGCGAGATCAGGCTGCTTGCGGGGGTGCCTGTTGCTCTGGCAGCTCACCCTCGGCTGCCCTCACGATCTCTTCGTGGAAGGGACAGCCTGGCATTGGACACTTCGGCATCCCGCCAGCTTTGATCTCCTTCCTCATGCCTCGAGCGGCGAGCCCAAAAAGCACAAACCCAATTGCCGCAAACCCGAGGATGAGGATGACGTTTGCCACCAACACAGAGACTACGATTGCCCAATCCATTACTCCTCACCTCCTCTCCAACTCGGTGAGTTTCGAAGGCATCTGCACACTAAGCATGATGGGCCGCGTTCGGAACCCTGTCCCTATTCGGCGATACGCCCGGCGATGTCGACGGCAAGCGTAGGTAGCGACGACGCAATGGCCTCGGTAGTGGTGGCTGGCGCCTCCACCGGTGTGCGCCGCTCCTTCCACCACGCTGTCGCCCGCTCTGCGCTCCATCTTGGCGCAATCCCAGTCGCGACGAATGCGTCTTTGAGGTCCTTGGCGCTGCTGGGGCGGTCAGCGGGATCCTTCGCGAGACACCGCCGCAGCAGTGAGGCTACGTCTTCGGGCACCGGCTGTTCCGCGCGCTCTGACAGCGGCGGCGGCGGCGTGTGGAGATGGTGACCGCAAACCTCGACGACGGTTACGGCATCGAAGACCGGCTTGGCACTGATGAGGTAGTAGCCCACCGCACCGAGCGCATAGAGGTCAGCACGAGCATCGGCGTCTTCGGGGTGCGCGATCGATTCAGGCGCCATGTAGTGTGGCGTGCCCACGAGCGCATTCACGTCTGTGAGGCCCGGGGAAGCACCCTGGTGCGCGACATCTTTCACGAGCCCGAAGTCGACCACCTTGGCGACATCGGGCTCGCCGCCACGGTCACACAAGATGATGTTCGCGGGCTTGATGTCGCGATGGACCAGCCCAATGCCGTGCGCTTCGGACAACGCCCCACAGACTTGCTGGAGCACGTGGAGGGCGCGTTCGATGGGCATTGGCCCCTCGTCGGTGATCAAGCGCTCGAGATCGATCCCGTCGAGAAGCTCCATCGCGTAGTAGAAGAGGCCGTCCGGCGTGCGACCGTAGTCGTAGATGGCGACGGTGTTGGGATGGCTCAGTGAGGCTGTGAGCTGAACCTCACGCTCGAATCGGGCGAGGTTGCTCTCCCCGGCTTTCTCCGGCGGAAGCAGTTTGATTGCCGTGGGACGCCGGAGCATCGCGTGATGGGCCCGGTATACGACACCCATCCCTCCTTCACCGAGCTTCTGCTCCAGCGTGTACTGTCCGAGTTGCCGGACTTTGCGAATCTCCTGTCGGAGGCCATAGATGACACGCGAGGCCACGGTGGCGAGGACGACTGCGGCAAGCGAGAAAGCGAAAGTCCACACATTGATCTGGCCCTCTGAGAACCACTGGGGGAGGTCGAGGGTAGGCGCGAACGCGATGGCGACGGCATGGACGGCCGCTGCGATTCCGAGGCTGACCCCAAACGTGCGCAGACCCGTGCTCGGGACGAAGACCGCTCGGCCCACCGAGCCGATGAAAACGATCATCGGGGGCAGGTAAGTGTAATACTGCATGGGATCGTCCAGGATCGTGTACAGAACGGAGATTGGACAGCCGATGAGGACGATTCCCACATCGATGGCCCGCAGAACGGGATAGCTGAGAGGCCTCCGCCGCAGTGCAAACCAGGCGGCTCCCCAGATGACCACCACCGTGAGATGAAGGAGCTGTACTCTCGCCTCGGGAGGCGGCTCCGCCGACAGAAAAGACAGAAGGTTCGCGAGGACGAAGAAGCTCGCGGTGATCAAAAAGCCCAGCTTGGCCCAGATCCGCAAACGCCCCTGGAAGAAGGCGCGCCCGCTTTCGGTATCCGTGGCCGGAACGGACGGTGGTTGGGGCCACACATGTGGCGAAGACCGCACCGAGAGATAGTAGATCAAACGGCCCGTCTGGGCTCCGAAAACGCGAAATCAAGTGGGCAAAGCACGTCGGCATGATCGGTTATGCTTCCACCGATGGAACAAGCGCGAGAACGCGCCGCGTCGATCGCGTTTCTGACGTCGATTCCGATGGTCGCGCAGCTGATCGGAGGGCGCGCTGTCCGCGACGCGCTGTTTCTCGCCGAGTACGACGCGGTACTTCTGCCTCGCGTGATGTTGGCCGCGGCGGCCCTTTCTCTGGGAGGTGCGGTCTCAGTGGGCCGCGTGATGCCTACCCACGGGCCAAGCGCACTCGAAAAATTCCCACCGCGTCCACCAGACAAGCGCAAGGATTGCCGCGGGTTAGCGAATTCGGAAGGACGGCGTCGCGACGCGCACGAAGACCGAACTCGCGGCAGCGAAAACCCGGAGTCTGCGGAAGCGCACACTGACCAACGCGAGTAGGATGCGCTCGACGAGAGTCCTCATGAGCAGGAAATCACACCGACCGCGCTGTTTCGTCCCGGCTGGTCTGGTATTGGTCGCCGCGTGTAGCGGAGGTGGCGGTGCCGACGGCAATTCGCCCGGAACCGTACAGCTGCTTCAGACCTCTTTGGTTGCACCCGAAGGGACGATCGTTAATGTCCGAGTCGCCCGCAGCGCTGGCAGCGACGGCGTCGCGAGGGTCGACTATGAAACCGTGGACGGAACCGCAGAGGGAGGCTCCGACTACACTCCCGCAAGCGGCACACTGAGCTGGCCGGATGGTTGGTCCGGCAATCTCACCATCAGTATCGCCATCGCCGAGGATGGCGTGGAAGAGCCTGTGGAGTCGTTTCGTGTGGTAGTGAGCAATGCCATGGGGGCAGCGCTCGGCGCAAACACGTCGGCCACGATCGATATCGTTGCGCCTTAGAGAGCTTGCCTATCCACGCTCGTAAAGCCAGGCTCCAACGAAGGCGGCGGCTAGCGTTTCGAACAACGTCCAGCCGACCGTGCTCACGTACAGCTTGATCGAGTAGACTTCCATGGCGGCTGACCATCCAAAGGCCAACACATACACCAGCAACCAAGTGATCAAGCCCGCGGCGATAGCTGCTTTGTGGCCCTGTCCGAACCGTGGGGAAACGGCCGCGTAGATCCACACGAGGGCCAACCCCATCACGAACCCCATGAGTATCAGCCAAACAGCTGAAGCCCCGCTGATGGGCGCTCTGTCGAGGGATTGCAAGGCGGCGTCCCATTGATCCTTCATGACTAGCTCGTTCTGGATGGACCCTCCGATGTTGATGACCAAGCCGGCCAGCAGGCCGCCTTTGATGATGCCGCTAGTGTTGATTTCTTTCATGAGCTCGCGCCTCTTTGCCGCCGCCCTGTAGTTCGGTGAACAACTTCTCGAGGCATTCAGATGTACAGCTGGATGTCGGCTCGTTCCATGATCGCCATGAACGTGAAGTACTCCACGAGCGGGAGGTCGTCGAAGATCAACTCGTCCTGGGTGACCTTGAAGTGCGGCATGGAGGCACCGCAAATGTAGAAGTGGGCTCCGAGGTTCCGGAGTTGTACGAGCTTTTGCTTCGCAGGGATGTGTCCGGTCTTGCGCATACCGGCCTCGGCAAATCGGCTGAACGGCCGGGACCACCCACGCAACTTGGGTCGGAATCCCGGGGAGAGCACGCGCACAGCCGGTCCTTGAAAGTACAGATTGACATCGATGCCCTCGAGGGCCGCGGCCAGCGCGAAGCCCAGCGGGGACAACAGCTCTTCGAGACCATCGCTTGAGATCACCATGGCCAAGCTGGTGTCCTTGGCCCGGGCCGGTTGTTTCTCGATGAGGAAACGAAGCCCCGCCGTTGTCGACTCGGTTCTTGCGAGTCGCTGGCCGGTAGCCTGACACCATGTGGCGATATCCGCGCGGAAGGGTTCGAAGTCGTCGGTGATGACCTCCAGAACCTCTCCTTCCGCCATCGTGGCCAGCTGTTCGGCGGCATCGTAGATGACGAAGGTGGTGACGGTCTTACCCCGTCGGTCCAGCGTGTGATGGATGGTGATGGCTTCCACAGGGCAGGCTCTTCGAGACCCTGCACCGAACGCTCGGGAAATGGAAGAGGTTTGGATGACCACTCGGCCAACGACCAGCTACGCCACAATCACCACCTCCATCGGCACCCCAAACTCCACCGGACAACGCTGTGCGTATCCGGCCCCCGCAACCAATGATTTCAATTGTTGAGGCGGCCCCAAGGTCGCCTTTCTTTTTGCCCGTTGACCTGACGTTGACGTGAGGTGGGGAAGCGGGCGCAAAACCTAAAAAACAACCCTTAGCGAAAACCCCTGCGGTCCGACGCTCAGGTCGAGGTCGAGCCTATCGTCGCGACCGGTATCGTAGTACTTCCCGGAGCAGGCCAAGCCTCGGTACTCTTCCCAGGCGGGGCGTGCGTTTTTGGGGGCGGTGAGTACTGCGGCGGTCGAGATGACGGGCGGGAGAATAAACATCAGTGCGGTGACCTCGGGGCTCGAGCCTGTCCACTTGGCCGCCTTGACCGTGCCGCCAACCACGGCGTACACGGTGCTGAAGAGGACGGTGCCCGGCCCGCTGTTGAACGTCTCGATCTTTGCGTTCTGCTCCAGCTTTTGGGTCGCATAAAGCAGCTTTGCCCGGCGTTGCGCCTCGGTTTCGTCCGGCATCCGTCGAATACGCTTGAGGCCCCATGCTCCTGGCATCGGCGTGAGCAACAGGCGCGCCGACGCGAAATACCCACCTGCGGCTATGTAGGCCGAGGCAAATTTATCCGGGGTTCGGCCTTCGCGCGCCGCGATGATGGCGTTCGTCGTGACCGCTGTGGCGAGGGCCGCCGTGCCGACCGACCACCCTATGCGCCAGCCCATCGCCTTATTCTTGCCCTTGGCGAACGTCTTTTCGATCTTATCGATCCGATAGCGGACCTCGTCGTCGCTTAGATCTTCGATGCAATGGTACGCATCCTGCGCGTGAGCGGTGTTTCCGCCGACCGCGGCGAGGACGCAGGCCACGGCGAGGTAGCGAAGCAGCCTAGTGGCTAAAGGTGGTCGTACAGCGTCGCGCATTCACTCGCCCCACCGGTATGAGAAGTCCCACATCAGGAAGTTGCCGTACGCCTCGTACCTTCCCGGGCCGCCGCAATTCGAGCATTCCGTGAGGAACCGCATTTCATAATCGGCGCCAAGATCCTCTTCGTTGATCGTGGTTCCCGACCAGGCGTAGGCGTACGCGACGTTCATCTGCCACGGACCGTGATTGTATCCTGTGCCAAACGTCACCGCGTAGGCCGGTGCGGGCGGCGAACCTCCCGGGGTCGGATATCGTCGGCTCGTACTGCGGTTGTTGTAGGCGAAGCCCAGGCGGACCGGCAACCGGTTGTCGAAGAACCGGTATTCAATGCCGACCCGCACGTAGTAGTGGTCTTTCCAGTCCAAAGTGTTGGTCACCTGATCCTGGCCGAGCACTTCGAGTAGCGGGGGCACGGGCTGAGGCTGCAGCAGGATGGCTTGGTTTTGTGAGTTGAAGAGCCATTCGAAGTCGCCAACGAAGGAGAAGTCGCCAAAGTCCAACCGAATCCCCCCACCAAGACGCGTCGGAAGCGTGAGTGTCGTGCTTATCGAGTCGAGCGCCTCGCCGACGAGCTCTCCTCCGTTGCCGTCGACGTTGACGTCGATCTTGTGTCGATATGCGAAACCAACCGTCAGATGCTTGGTGGGTTCGGTCCATTGGAAGCCCATTCGAAAGCCCGTGAAGTCCCCTCCCTGGGCCCTAATCGAGACGTCTGGAAACGCTTCGCGTCTTCGTGTGAGCTGCGCAAACGTCATGCGATAGCTTGCGCCGATGCGAAGGCCGATGGAATCGACGTTGATCGCCAAGCCGACCCCCGTCTCGAGAAAGAAGATCTCGGTCTCGTCCTTCGTCGCCGTTGGGTCGTCCGGATCGACCTTGTACTCGAACTGGACGGCGGATCCTCCGGAAGGGAAGACAGCCGCACCGACGGTTAGGTAGTCGTTGATGCGACCGGTGCCGCCCAAGAACGGAAAGATCACGGGAACACTGTCGCCAGGGACGTTGAGGTCCGGCTGATTGAAGAGCGGCGTGGCTCGGCCGCCACCCCACGCGTTGGTGAGCGACACGTCGAGGGCGCCCTTTGGGACATTCCCGAGGCCAGCAGGATTGAAGAGCAACGCGCGGGTGTCGTCGGTGTATGCAATCGCCGCGCCTCCCATCGCGCTCTGCTTGGCAGCGTGCATGAGAATAAGGTCGAACCCCGCGGCCTTCGCCGTCGACGGTGCCGATACGATCGCCGTCAGCAAAAGCAGCAAGTGCCAGTGGCCGCAGCCTCGCTCCTGCATGGTATTGGCACGGATACTGACAAAAGCATGGAATTGCAAGCCTGATTTGGGTCCCTCAAGCTCGGGGCTGGCGAGTCACCGAGCGGGTTTCGGAGACCTGTTTCGCTCTTGCGCCCAAATCCGCAAACGATTGCCCAACTCCTCCAGCACTTGCAGCAAGAGGTAGCTGTAGGGGTCTGTGATCCGGAGATAGACCGTAACCCGATGCGGCTGCCCTTTTCGAACCCGCCGGCGCTCCGCCTGGGCACGGCTGAGCTTTCGCAATCGCGGGCTGGTGATCGCTTTGACGACGTACGGGACGATGGGATTCGACATAGGGTGCGCCTGTCCTTGCGAATCTACACTATTGGCAGTACAAGCGTCAATAGTGCGAAATCCGTCGCAGCAGCAATGGGAGTAACCATGCAATGGATGCCAAAGATCATCGTTGGGCTGGTCACCGCGATGTACGCGGCGCTGGGGCTCGGCTTCATGTTTTTCCCCTCCATCGTGCTCTCGCAACCTGACTTCGCGCTCATCCCGAACGGGGTCGCGGGTTTGAGCACTGCGCGTGGCGTCTTTGGCGGCCATTTCATTGCGATGGCGCTCCTTTGCGTTCACGGCTTGAGAAGCAGCCGGTACGACATTTTGAAAATCGTCGCGTTACTGATCGCGTTCGTGGCGTTTGGACGATTGGTCGGAGTGATTCTGGATGGCGTTCATCCGAAGGCCATCGTCGGCTTGGTCGTCGAAGTGCTGGCCACCGCGGGGCTGCTCTTTGGGGCACGACGCCTGGAAGGCCTCGACCAGAAAGCGACGAGGTAGGCAATGCGTTGGACAATCGCAGCTGTGTTGGTTCTAGCGGTGGTCTTTTTCGTAGGCGCGCGCTCCGAGACGATTCAAGATCGCTTGCTCGACAAAGGCCTGACGGTACTGCTCACCAACCAAGGCCACGACATGCTCGAGCAAGACGCGCTTCGAGCGCTGCTTTGTGGCACGTCGGCGCCGCTTCCTCATGCATCGCGGGCCAAGGCCTGTGTTGCGGTCTTCGCGGGCGGAAAGTTCTGGCTCGTCGACACCGGCCCGGGTTCCTGGAACAAGCTGAGTCTCATCGGTATCGACCCCACGCGCATCGGCGGCGTGTTTCTCACGCACTATCACTCCGATCACATCGGTGATCTGGGCCAGGTCAATATGCAGTCCTGGGCAAGCGGGCGACCGGAACCGCTGCGGGTCTTCGGTCCGACCGGCGTCGAGCGCGTGGTTCGCGGGTTCGAAGAGGCGTATGCACTCGACAACGGCTACCGCATCGCCCACCACGGTGCCGATTTCGTGCCGCCCGAAGCCGGCAAGATGGTGCCGAACACCATCGCTGACATGGAAGACGGGACCCAAACGGTCGTCCTCAAGGAAGACGGATTGGTGGTGAAGGCGTTCAACGTCGACCACACGCCCATCAAGCCGGCCGTCGGATATCGCTTCGAATACAAGGGTCGTTCAGTTGTGGTGAGCGGCGATACCGCCAAGTCATCTTCGTTGATCGCCGCCGCCAAAGGCGCCGACGTGCTCATCCACGAAGCGCAGGCGAACCACATCGTTCGCAGGGTCGAGGCGATGGCCAACAAGAACAACCGTCCCCGCATTGCTCACATCATGAATGACATCATCTCGTATCACACGTCGCCCGCACAAGCCGCCGAGAGTGCGAACGAAGCCGGTGTGGACTTGCTCTTGATGTACCACTTGATCCCACCGCCTCAGGTCAAGGCGATGGAGCCGATTTTCACCCGCGGTCTCAACAAAGTGCGCGATGGCGGCTGGGTCCTCGGCGACGACGGCATGCTTGTTTGCCTCCCCGCGGACTCGGACGCGATCGAGATTTCATCCCGGCTTTGAGCGGGATGGACTAGAGTAAAATGCGATCAGGCAACAAAGGGCATCACCGCGCACGAGGTATGAAATGAAGACTATCGAAGTCCAACAAGACCTCGAGGCACCGATCGAGCGCGTGTTTGCGATATTCGCGGACCACGGCGGCTACGGTCGGTTTCGCGGCATCAAGGCGGCGGAGCTGACACGCGAGGGCACCCGGGAGAAAAACGGTGAGGGCGCTCAACGCAAGATCGAGCTCGGGTCGGTCACCCTCTGGGAAGACATCCTCGCTTATGAGGAGAACGCTCTGATCGAGTACCGGATCGTCAAGGCCAAACCCAACCTGATCCACCACGAGCTTGGTCGCCAACGTTTCGAGCGGCTTCCGAACGGTGGCACGCGCGTCCATTGGACGAGCACCTTCAAGTTTAGGATTCCGGTCGTTGGGCGTTTTCTCGAACCGCGTGCCGCAGCACAGTTCCAACAAGCGTTCGCGGTGATGCTTCGCACGGTCGAAAAGATGGCGCGAGCCTAGAAGCTTGGGCAATCCAGCTCATCGCGCGGCTCGCTAAAGAAAAGGGCACCAAGGTCACGCTGTCCGGCCGACGACGATGGGTTCCCTCCGCCTCCGGAATTGTCATATACTATGTCATAAGTCATGCAGATCCTCACGACCCCTGAAGACGCCGCCGCCGGGCTGGCCGACTACCCGTTCACCTCACACCGCGTGCCTGTCCCCAGCGGAGACGGTGGCACGCTCCGTGTCCACTACGTCGACGAAGGGCCCGCGGACGCCCGGCCTGTGGTCTTCCTCCACGGAAACCCCTCGTGGTCGTACATCTGGCGCCACCCGATCGCCGCCGTGACGGAGGCGGGCTTCCGCGCGGTCGCCCTCGACCTGGTCGGCATGGGACTTTCCGACAAGCCGACCGAGCTCGCCGACTACACGGTGGCACGCCACGTCGCTTGGACGGGCGCCGCACTCTTCGAGCAACTCGACCTCCGCGACACGATCCTCGTGCTTCACGATTGGGGCGCGATCATCGGCCTGCGCCTCTTGGCGGAGCATCCGGAACGCGTGGCCGGTGTGGTCGTGTCGAACACGGGCTTCCCGGAGCGGGATCCCGACGAGCCGCTGCCCGAGACCATCGAGGCCTCCGGACCCTTCGCCGACTTCCAACGGATGGCGCGCAAAGCGCCGCGGTGGGAGCCATGGACGCTCCTGCCGATGGTGATGGCGACGCCCATCTCTGACGAAGTGACAGCCGGCTACCGCGCGCCGTACCCCGACGCGTCGCTCACGATCGGGAGTCGTGCGTTCACCCAGCTCCTGCCGACGCGGCCCAACAACCCGATGCTCCCGGACAACTTCCGCGCGTGGAAGGTGCTCGAGAAGTTTGACCGACCCTTCCTGACGCTCTTCAGCGACAAGGACATGGTGGCGCCGAACGGTTGGAAGCCGCTGGTCGCGCGCGTGCCCGGCGCGAAGGGACAGCCCCATCAGATCCTCGAGGGCGGAGGCCATTTCCTCCAGGAGGACATCCCGGAGGCCTATAGCGCGGCGCTGGTCTCCTGGCTGCGCGGGAGCGGATTTTGATGCCGACCGGGCGGCCCGATTTCGCCACCAAGATGGTGGGCGCACAGGAGCTCCACATGGAGATCTTGGATCCTTCTACACAGAACGTCTGGCAGTCGCTCGAGCCTGTGACCCTCGCCGAGTACCGTGCCTTCCCGCTCGAGGTGGGCTTCGTGAAAATCGGCATCGGTCGCGGCGCCATGGACGAGCACTGGTTCGACCGTTCGCCCGGCACCGACATCTCCGGTCCGATGGAGGTGCGCGAGTTCGGCGGCCGCGCGTTCGGCCTGTGCGCCCGTCCCGCTACTGCGCCCGAACTCCCGTTTGGTCCCGATGGCCCGCGCCGGCTCCTGGTCGACAAGCACCACGTGATGCGCTTCGCCGCCGGACGCGCGATCCCGTTGCTGGTCCTGCCCGACAGCACGGAGTACGTACACGTGATGGACGGCGGAGTCGACGGGCCCGCCCTGCAAGTGCCTGAAGGCTGCCACCTGCGCCACGTCTCTCTGCGCGAAGACTGGATCGTTCACCTGCCCCACCCGACCACGGTCTTCTTCTTTCCGAGCCGGGACAGCTTTCAGGGACCGATCGAGGTCTAGTCCTGCTGGAAGAGAACCATGATCTTTTGCCATGAATAGGACTAGACCGACATGAGGCACGACGACACCAAAATGGCCGTGCGAAATGTCGGATCTTATGTCACAGTGACTGTCGCATGTTGAACCCCGACCGCGACGAGAGCGCTCGCAAGATGGATGGGCGCTTTCGACGAAGCGAGCGGAGCAAAGCGGCGATCGTGAACGCCCTTCTGGACCTCATCGGTGAGGGAACGCCCGAACCGACGGCGGACGAAGTCGCCGAACGCGCAGCGATCGGCAGCCGCACAGTCTTCCGGCACTTCAAAGACATGGAGACGCTGTACGCCGCGATGGATGCCATTATCGAGGCGCGGTACGGGCCCATGATGGCTGCGCCCGTGCCCAAGTGCGCGCTCAAAGAGCGCATCAGCGAGTTTGTCGCCCGGCGGACCAAGCTCTATGAAGGCGTCGCCCCCATCAAGCGCGCCGCCAACATCAAGCGCCCGCATTCGGAGTTCCTACAGGAACGCCACGAGGCGGCCGTCCGCAGGCTCGGCAAAGACCTCCATCGCTGGTTTCCGGAGCTGAAAAACAAGAAGCCCGCGACGGTCCACGCGATCGAGCTTCTCACCTCGATCGAAGCATGGGACCGGCTCCGCCTCGACCAGCGCTTAGGCAAGAAGCGAGCCGCCGAAGCGATGGAAAACGCCCTCTCCGCGCTTCTGCTGTAGAGCTCGTAGAGGAGGGGACCACCGGTTTTTGGGGGCGGCGTTCGTTCGTCGTCGACGAGGCTTGCGGTTCTGAGATATCGACAGTATAAGTGCCAATACTATGATCCCACAGACGTTGATTCTCTGCTGCGCCGTCGCCCTCCTAGCCATGGTGACGGCGTGCGGCAGCTCCGAGGAAGGCGAACCCGTGCCAGGTTTTGAAGACTCGACTCTCGACACGTTCGAGATCGACGTGCTTCCTGACTTCACGAGGCTCGGCACGGTCACGGGTCGACCGGACGAGCGTTTCGTGATGGTGAACATGCTGACGTTCAAGGACATGGCCACCGGCGAAGGCTTCGATACGCTCACGGGACGCGAGGCCTATCAGCTGTACGTCGACGGCTTGCAGGAAGCGCAGATGATGATCGACTCGCGCCTGATCTGGTCGGGGAACGTCGAAGCCCAGGTCGTGGGAAGCAGCGAGCCGGTGTTTCAGTCGATCGCGCTGCTCGAGTACGCGAGCCCCATGGCGTTTCTCGGGTTCGCAGCGATGCCGGGCGACAATCCCCAGGCTCGGTCGGCAGGGCTAGAGGGCCAGTGGTTGGTGGCTTCGACGACGTTAGAAGAAGGCGACGCTGGGTCGACGGATGGCACCCCGGACGAGCTCCCGGACATGGCGACTCTCGTCGAAACGACCGGCCTGTCCGCCGAGCAGATCGGGCGCGTCCTCAAGGGGCCTGCCGACCAGCCCGTGTTCATCGTCGAGCTCCTCCGGTTCACCGACGGTGATCGTACGACGTACGCACAATACGAAGCTGGGATCGCCCCCGTACTGACGGAGCGCGGCGCACGACTCGTTTGGCGTGGCTCCTATGACGGCTTCATTCTCGGTAACGCGGAACCCGCCTTCAATGAGCAGACGGTGACCGAGTATCCAAACCGAGCGGCGTACCTATTGACGCTCGCCGATCCGCGCGTCGCGACGGTCTCGTCAGCACGCGCAGATGGTCTTGCAACGCATTGGATCTACACCGCCGGCGAGTCGGATGTGGAAATCGGGAACTAACGCGCGCGCTTCAGAAGCCTGAGAAGCTCGGAGGAACGACATGGAGAAGATTGCCTTGGTCGCTGTTATCGTGGGAGTCGCCGCGACCGCATTGCGCTTCGGTCTTCCAAAGCTTGTCGGTGCGCTTGGTCTCCATCCTGAATACGACGGCCCTCGGTTCAACGCTCCCGGCAAGCGCGCGCTGATCGTCACGACGAGCCAGGCTACCCTCGGTCCCGATGGCAAAAAGACCGGCGTGTTCGGGTCGGAAATGACGGCGCCGTACTATGAGTTTGTCGACGCCGGCATGGAAGTGGATGTCTCCAGTATTCGCGGCGGGCCAATCCCGATCGACCCCCAGTCGTTTCTCTGGTTCATCGCAGACGAGGCCGACAAGCGATACCTCAAAGACCCGACGTTTCAAAAGAAGGTGAAGCAATCGATTGCAATCGCCGACGTGAAGCCCGAAAACTACGACGTCATTTTCCTCTCGGGTGGTTGGGGCGCCGCCTACGACCTCGGCACGTCGGAGGCTCTGGGCAACGTCATTACAAAGGCGTGGGCAGACAAGAAAATCGTCGGTGGGGTGTGTCATGGGCCACTGGGGCTGTTGCAAGCCAAGGACGAGACCGGCAAGCCGCTGGTCGAAGGGCGCAACCTGACGGCTGTGACCGACAAGCAGGTCAAAGAGCTCGGCATTACCCAAACCCCGCAACACCCCGAGCGCGAGCTGCGCGCCGCGGGCGCCAACTTCGCCTCGGTGACCAAGTTCAAGGACATGTTTGCCAACCATGTGGTCGTCGATGGCCGGCTGGTTACCGGCCAGAACCAGAACGCGGGCCACGAAGTCGCGCGGCAGATGATTCGCATCGCGGGCGGCACGCCTGTTTCGAACTGACGTCGCACCATGAAAGTGATTGGCTACGGTTTCGCGGGCGGTCGAAAACGCGTCAGGGCGCTTCAGGCGTGTGCCAGATCGGCGAAGACCAGGCGCGCTCTTGGATCGAACGTTGGGCTTCGATTGTAGAATGGCAACACGCGGCGAAGTCCTCGGGAACGTTGTCGATGTCACTGCAATCGACCTCGAGCTCGTTGCACAGCAAAGTGCTCCATCGACACACGGGGTTTTCGAGGATTCGAGCGTAGTAAAAGGCGCGCTGCGTCGGGTCGAACTCCGGATCGGTCCAGACGGTGCAAAGCGACGGATAGCCCTCCCCTGAGGTCTCGCAGGTATTGATGTCGACGTCGGCAGGCCGGTCGCCGCCAGCGACATCGAACACCTTTTCCTGCGCCTCGCCGCTGTTGTCGACCCACCCTTTCACGACTTGAATTCGCTCTAGCGGCGTCCCCGGCGCTCCTTCGGAGCCTGGGTCCTGGAGTGCGGAAATGAAGAATTTCGGGCTCGGGCTCTCACCCTCCGGAAGCGCCGGCAGCGTCCCGCCCATGGGCACGCCGTTCTGGTCCGCAACCTCGATCAAGTTCTGCATGTCGCACGCACCTGTCGGGATGTCCCAACCACCAAACATGCGTAGAACTGGGCGCGTTCCGCTTGTGGCGTACACCTCGCGCCGGCGCAGCGCATCGAAGATCGCATCGCGGGTGTTTTCTTCGGCCCAGACGAAGGCGAGCCCGCCCCCGTTCGACTCGATCCCGCTCGCCGGCAAGAACGCAAGTATGCGGCGCGGCTCCCAGTCGAGCGATCCGGTGTGGCCGGTGTTGCGATAGTCGTTTTCGTTGGTCTTTCCAGAATCGGCGTTGTGCCCATCGGTCGCGCCGATCATGCCAAACTGAAAAGGGTTCACGCCGATCGACTCTTCTTGCACGAGCCCTTCCTTAAGGCCGTTACGAACATACGAAAGCGGCGGAATGCTCGCGGGCACGGGCGGGCCGATTAGAGAGCTCTTGTCGTAGCTTTCGAAGCCGCATCGTTCGTCGTTGCTGAGGATGCCCGGCTTGCACTCCGAAGAGCCCTTGTGCTGGAACACCTCGACGATCGGCTCCATTCGCGCGCGAAATTCGGCGTCCTCCGCGGAGAGCGGTGACCCGTCCTCATTGACCGGATTGAACATCAAGCCTTGGCTGAAGTTCGAGTTGTGCGGGATCGCGAGCACGTCGCAGCCGGGCAGGTCTTCGAGGCACTCGGAGCGCAGTCGGCTCCACAAGCCCTGCGGCGTGAACACTGTTTCGAAAGAGACCACCCTCGACGGCACCGTTGCGTTTCGAAAGAGAACGTTGCGATGAATGTTGGCCCCCTGCGGGTTGCCGCTCCACTCGTAGCCGTTGAATGTGGTGAACTCGCATCGACGGTTGGCCTCGTTCGCCTGCGCCTGAATGTTCGCCCACACGTTTGCTTCCTCTTCGGAACAATCGGCGCCAAGCATGGGATCGCATATCGCCGGACGGCCCGGGGGGTCCTGGTTGGCCAAAGCGAAGATCTGGAGGAAGATCGGCGGAAGCTCCCCCACCTCGCGGTGCATCGTTGCGTCTTTCGCTCTGGCAATTTGCTCGCGCCACGCTTCACAGAACTCGGTGTCGTAGCCGTCGGCACCCTCCGTTGTACAAGTCTCGCTTTCTCCAAAGAGCTCGGCGTGCTCGGTCACTGCGGCGAAGTCGAGCGGGCGCCGAAGCTGCACCGTGCGGCGCGCGGAAGCGGGCTCGAAAGGCGGAATCTCGAGCGCTTCACCGCGCGCGAATCGATAGGCATCGCGCGGCTCGGCCACCACGCCGGCGAACTCGGCGTCGAACGAGAGATTGGTATGAATATGCAGCTCGCCGACGTAGAGGTTGCGGAGCGGATTGCGATCCGGACAGGGATCTGGTGGAGGAGCGACGCACTCGGGATCCGTCGATCCTTCGGGGCAAGAGTTTGCGTCGGCCGAATCTTTGCACCCGACCATCGCCGCGAAGATCGCGAACAAGACCGGGATGTGGGGTACTGAACGCATTCCGCTTGATAACAAGATCTCAACCCCCTGGAAAGAAGTTTTGACACCCAATGTGACGTTATCTTGATCGCTCGCGCTCACGGCCGCTAAGCAAAAAGGACTTCACAGCCGGTGCCTTCGAGGAAAGCGTCGACGGTCTTGCGCGCGGTGGCATCGAGTCCTGCGTAGCTCTCGCGCAGCCAACCGAGGCACTTTTTCTGATACGAAAAAGGCTTTTGGACCCATGGGCGCCCTGCGATTTCCGTCTCGACACGCTCGGCCTTTCGCTCGACCGCATCGGCGTTGGCGAGAAGAAAGGGCGCATACACACGACCGACCTCGGCGAGCAAGCCTTTGAAGGTGTCCGGCATGTCGCCGGGGCCGAACCAGTCATCGTCGGTGGGCTCCAAACCGGATAGCTCCTCCATCACCTCGACCCACGCGTAGATGCGCGGCGAACGCTCGGCCGTGATCGCCATCGACGTCGGGTCGAAAAGCGCGAGACAGGTCAACTGGCCCATGATGGCGAAATCACTCGATGCGGGGCGGCCGAAAAGGAACCGACTCTTCTGCAGTTGTGCATCAAACGCCGACAGAAAGCGTACGTAGCTATCCTCGATGACCGGTGCGGTGACATCGTTCGACCCGACGACCCCGAGCCTCCCGACCTGACGATCCCCGAACATCTTCTGGAACGGCGCGATCTGCTCGTCGGTGACATTGGCGGTGCCCCAATGCGGAAGGATGCGGCGCGCTTTTTCGACGTCTGCCTCGAAGTACCAACGGTAGTGGTACATGCATTTGGTCAACCACTCGTCGGCGTAGTCCTCGAGCAGTTCATCGAGAAACCGCATCGCTGGGTCCCGTGGAATGATCGACCGACCGTCGAAGGCCCGCTCGAAGCGACGAATGAGCGGCGTTGAATCGGTGGTTGCCACGATTTCGCCCGCTTCGTTCGGAAGATAGAACGTCGGAAGAAGCGGCACTTTCGCTTTGGGTAGCTTCGCCGCCTCCGGGGAGTTTTGCAGAATGAACAGATAAGGGATCCGCCGATAGCGCAAGACCCCGCGCATCTTGCGCGTGTAGGGCGACCCAGGAGCACCCATCAGGGTAAGCGGTGTGGAAAGCGTCATCGGGAACCTCGTGGTGCCGGCGCGTCGATCGAAGGATCGACAGCCTTGATTATGGCAGGGAGTATGTCATTATCCCGGTTCCACGCAAGAGGCAGCTTCATGACCGCTGGCGCCCCGTACCGTTTTCTGGCCTTTGACCTTTCGTATTTCTCGGCGAAGGTCCGCCCAGCGCTCCGATACAAGCGGCTTTGGTACGAAGAGGTCCCAGCCGATCTGAGCGTCGTGTATCAGCGCACGGGGATGAACTTCATTCCCATCGTCATTACGCCTGAGGATGCCACCTGGCAGGATTCGACCGACATCTACGCGCATCTGGAGGAGCGCTACCCAGACCCACCCCTCTTTCCGATGACCCCCGTGCAGCGAGTCGCCGCGCACTTGGTGGAGCTCTATGTCGATGAGTTCGCGCTTCTCCCGGCGATGTACACTCGCTGGGGGACCGACGAACGAGAGCGCTACACCCGCGCCCTGTTCGAAGCGACGTTCGGCACCCAGATGGGCAAGCTCGCTGCCGACACGATGTTATCTCGCAGAGACTCGCTTGGGATCGAGTCCGCCAATGCCACCGCGATCGAGGCCCATACCGATGACCTGCTCGCCGCACTCTCCAGCCATTTCACGGACCACCGCTACCTCCTCGGAAGCCGCATGTCGTTTGCGGACTGCGCGCTAATGGGACCCCTCTACGGTCACTTCTATATCGATCTGATCTCGCGGAAGCTTCTCCTGGAAACCGCGCTTCCTGTCGTGAGCTGGATCCAGCGCTGCAACTTTCCGGACTCAGCCTCCCACAAAGATTGGTTCGCTGACGATGCGCTTTCACCATCGTTGATTGAAGTGCTTACGGTGATGGGACGCGATGCCGCACCGGCGATCCTGCAGATGGTTCGCGTCGTCGAACGATGGGCTGACGACCGGCCATCTGACAAAGCCAAAGCGCCTCATCGACTTACAGTTGAAACCATCACGCTGCGAGGCACGCAGATCAAACGGATCGTTGTCCCCTACAGCTTGTGGTCACTTCAGCAGGCACTCGATGTCTATCGCGGTTTCAACGACGACGAGCGTGCCCGTGTCGATGAAGCCATCAAGGGGACCGGCTGGGCCGAAGTGCTTGCGTACGTGCCGCGCCATCGCCTGCGAAAAGAAAACTTCAAGCTGGTGTTTAAGGACCGATGATCAGTCAAAGGACGTGAGCCCATGATCGATCTCTATACCGCGCCCACACCCAACGGTCACAAAGCTTCGGTGACGCTCGAGGAGCTCGAGCTGCCTTACGAAGCCCACTTCGTTAACATCGGCGCCGGCGAACAAAACCAAGACTGGTACCTCGAGATCAATCCAAACGGTCGCATCCCCACCATCGTCGACCGGGATGCCGACAACCTCGCGGTTTTCGATTCGGGCGCGATCATGGTCTACCTCGCCGAAAAAACGGGTCGACTGTTGCCCGCGTCCGGACCGGGTAGGGCGCGGACCCTGTCGTGGCTGGCGTTTCAGCTGGGGCATATCGGGCCGATGATGGGGCAGGCCAACGTGTTCTATCGGTACTTCCCCGAGAAGATTCAGCCCGTGATCGATCGCTATCAAAACGAAAGCAGGCGCCTGTTCGAAGTGTTGGACCGACGGCTTGGACAAAGCGAATGGCTCGCGGACGAATTCTCGATCGCCGACATTGCGAATTGGTGCTGGGTACGCACGTACAAATGGTCCGGTGTGTCCCGCGATGGGTTGGAGCACCTCGATCGCTGGCTGGGCGCGATGAAACAACGGCCGGCCTGCCGGCGCGGCGTAGAGGTGCCCTTCACGCTCCCCAACCTTACCGCTGCGGAAAATAAAGAAGCGGCCGAAGAGTTCCGCAAGAGCGCACAGAAGATCATCAAGAGGTGACCTCGTCGCAAGTTTACGAGATGAATGACCATGCCCCGTTGCGAGAAGCAACTCTTACACACCACACCGCGTTTAAGGAGACTCTTGTGACCAATTACACTGAGCTATGGGTAAATCGCGACGACTTTCGTTCCACCAAAATTGCGCAACGGGAAAACCCTCCGCTGAGTGATGGAGAAATCCGGGTGTCCATCGACAAGTTCGGACTTACCGCCAACAACGTCAGCTATGCGCTTACCGGCGACATGATTGGATATTGGAAGGCATACCCCGTCAACAGTGAAGACAATGAGCCTTGGGGCAGGGTGCCCGCGTGGGGCTGTGCTGATGTGATTGAATCGAATTGCGATGACATCGCTGTCGGCGAACGCCTATGGGGCTTTTTTCCGATGGCCAGCCATGCAGTGTTGAAAGCGGGGAAGGTGAAGCCCGAGCGGTTTCTGGATATCTCAGAGCACCGGCGAGCCTTGGCAACACTGTACAATACTTACCGCCGTACCGATGCCGAGCCGGAGCTCGTCAAGCAGTTCGAGAACGAGCGCTGCTTGTTCCTCCCTTCATTGGGGACCTCTTTCATCGTTTACGACTATCTCGTCGACAACCACCTCTTCGGCGCCGAGCAGGTACTGATCGGCTCGGCCTCCTCGAAGACCGGTTTCGGGGTCGCAAAGATGCTGCGCTCCGATGCCAACGTTGACCCGAAGCTCGTTGGCATTACCTCCCCGGGCAACCGTGACTTCGTCGAAGGCCTTGGCTGCTTTGACCAGGTCGTGTTGTACGGAGAAGAAGACCAAATCGACGCCAGCAAGCCCACCGCCTACATCGACATGTCCGGCGACGTCAGGCTGACCACCGCGGTGCACAAGCACGTTGGCGAAAACGTCGTTTGCAGCTCTTTGGTAGGAGCCAGCCACTGGGAGCAGGGCGGCGAGGTCGGAGAGTTGCCTGGAGCCGAACCCACCTTCTTCTTCGCGCCCACGCAATTCGCCAAGCGCCAAAAAGAATGGGGCGAGAGCGTGTTGATGATGAAGGCGATGCAGACCAGCTTTGCCGTCGCCGCCGACATCAAGAAGCTGATGAGTATCGAATGGATCAACGATCCGAAAACTTTGCAGAAAACCTGGCTGGACCTGTTGGACAACAGAGTGCCGGCCAGCAGGGGCTTGATGGTTTCATTGGCGTAGGCAGTCTTCTCTTTGGCTCGGTGACCTGAGGGTAAGGTCCTCGGTCTAAGTCCGGCTCCCGCAATCAAAACAAACGACTCATCCAAGACAGGAGCGCGCGCGGCTTTACCGCGCTCTCGACTCGAAAAACTTCTTGGCCACCCGAATCTCGTCGAGCAGAGGCTTCCTGTTCTTGAGGAACACCTCCTATGGTCGGCTCTGACAACGTTGCGGCCAGCGTCTTGATGTTGTCCTTGGCGAGGGGTAGGACACCCACGAGAGTGACGTTGTTGCCTCCGTCTGGGGCGGCGCCGTCGATCACGGCCAGATTACCAGCTCAACATCATCCGGTCTTCTGCGACTATAATCGGTCCCGAATAATGCTGGCCCATGCCGGACTTAAACATGCGCGCAGCGATAACGTTTGGTGGAGCCGGGATTAGATGGGTAAGGACCAGTTTCGACACGTTGGCATCGGACGCGATCTTGGCGAGCTCGAGGGCGGAACAACCCGACCCTGGTTGACCTCGGGGCGTGGCGGGCTCGATGGCGACCAAGCGCCGCTGAAGCTCTTGCCGTCTCCGCGGTAACCGTCCTCGGGCCCGACGGTTGCCCCGCAATTCGCCTGCAGCGGCCTCAGCGCTTCGCATGAGCGGCTCATCTCACGCTCCAGGCGCATCGGTGCGTCGACCGACGTGAGCCGTGGTCCCAAGGCCCCAGCTTCTAAGGGGCTCGGCTACATCTGCCCGGCCGCGCCATGCACCTGGCACATCCACCAGGTGCCCTGCGGAAACACGACGCCCCGGAGTCCCGCACGCCACTGCTCGAGCGCTTGCCGATACGCGCACCGAAACCCACGGAGCTCGGCGACGGCCTGAAAGAACACCTTCCTTTGTCCCCTTCCGACCGCAAAGGTCGGGTTTCGGTCGCGCAGGAGCTCGAAGCTCGTGGCTCTCCGATAGGGGGAGAGACGCCGTACGCGCCCCGCCCCGAGGACTCGCCAGCCCCGCGCCTTGACCTCGGCGCGGGCCTGCCGTTCTTGGCGCTCGAGCTCTTCGTTCACCGCCTCCCGCACCTCCTGGGCGGGATACGATCGCTCGAGCGTGGGCGGCAAGGTGAGGGTGAGCTCGACTGTGTCGGGCCACTTCTCATTGTCCGGACTGAAGAAGACCCGAGGTCGCTCGATCACCAAGGTGCGCCGTCCGAGCTCGTGCGGGAGCACGGTGATGCCGGGCCAGTCTCGAGCATGCGCGACGAGGCCCGCCTTAACGGGGTTAGCCATCACGTAGGCGAGCTTTTCGATCATCGCCTGCTCGGTGAGCAGCCGCACCACCGAGCTCTTTTCGTGGTCCCAGATGGGCCCCTCCCACTTGCGAATCACCTTGGCGCCAAGGGAGACGAGCCGATGCAGGTCGCGTAGAAACTCCGGCAGGCGTCGATTGGGATCGGTGATGACCAGGTGCTCGTGCGTCGACATGAGCGTGACGGCATGCACGAGGATGCCGAACTGCTTGGCGCACACGGCGAGGGCATAGAGGTAGAGCTGCCGAATGGCCGGGTCGGGCCGAAAGAGGTGGTGGCGGCGTAGCGTGCGCCGCGTGACCATCACGGTGTCGCCGGCAAGCACGAAGCGCGGCTGAGTCATGTGTGCTCAGTACGCACGAAGCGGGCCAAGGTCGCCGCAAGTGATTTCAAATCTTTGGCGTTGCCAAATCGGCGGATACCATCACAGGCGTTGGCGGACGCCAACCTGGGTGGGGTTGTTTCAGTACGCACGAAGCGGGCCAAGGTCGCCGCAAGTGATTTCAAATCTTTGGCGTTGCCAAATCGGCGGATACCATCACAGGCGTTGGCGGACGCCAACCTGGGTGGGGTTGTTTGGTTTGCTCGCTCGGCCGACCAAGAGAGTTGAGAACCCATCTAGCAAGGGTCAGTTCGCGGTTCGATACACTTGGATCGGCTAATGCGCGCCGAGCGGAGAGCTCGATGTCTTTCGGGACCACCGGTCCCAAAAGGGGGGTTAAAGGAGTCTCGTCGCGCTCAGTGGCGCCTGGCTCGTCCCTAAAAACCACGGGAAAACCAGGCGATTTAGGCTGGTGATTTGGGCTCCGGAGGCAGAAGTCGTGGGTTCGAATCCCTCCGCGTCCGCAAAGAATTTCAACGAGTTAGCGATCTCGTCCTCTTCATAGAAATCGCGCGTGTCCCCCGCGGGTCGCACACAGAGCGGAGGCGCCCGTCCTCGGGGTCCGGATCAAGCAAAACGAGGTTTGGATCAGCTCACCGCGCACTAGGTCTCCGCCACCGCTCTGGCCCTGTCGTTATACGGGTTGATGCAATTCGCGCCTGGTGACGCATGCACGACGGCAACCGAGTGCGATTATCCAACGAAGGAATGGATAAAGGCCGGTATCTGTACGGATGCCGCGCAACAGGCGTTTGCAGATGGAGATTTCGTCCCCACAATTTCTTCCGGACACCGAGCGTCTCAGGGGACGACGATGACCGAACGCATCCCGTAGTGGTCGGAGAGCGGAATGTCGATGGTGCCGCCAGTGCCGTCTGGGACTGTGAGCACATTCTGGTCGAACGTGCGCTCGGTGGCCGTCACGGCCGTGGCCGGTAGATTGTACATGTGGATGTGGTCGATCCAGACCGTTGCTTCGCGCTCGATACCAGCGACTGGGTTCTCTTGGCAGAAGGTGCAAGCTGGGGTGTAGTCCGCGGCGTAGGCTGGGGTAAAGACGCTCTCGAGTAGGTCCAGCGTCGGCTCTCCCTCGGGGAAGATGGCGTTGCCCGGGTCGTCGAAATAGCCACGACCCGTGTTGAGGTCACCGAGGATGACCGCCGGCCTGCTCCCGCTGACGCTCTGCACGTGAGCGATCAGCTTTTGGGCCTGGAGGAACTGCTCGGCCTCCCAGCCCGCCGCGTACGTCAGTCCGGCTCCGTATTGCCCGGTGTACGGAAACACGAGGTCGTCAAAGATCGGGGTAAGGTGATTGCAGAACACATCGACGTCGGTCCCGCTAGGGTGCTCGGCCGTGGCGCTCAAGATGACTCTGCGGTTCCAGGTCCCTGGAATCACCCAATTCACCACGTTGTTCAAGGGATATCGTGAGAGGATCATCACACCATTTTGCCCCTGGAAGGCGAGCTCCTGGTTGACGACCGTGGGACATCTCCCGCGAATGGTGCCGAATGTATCGGTCGGAAGCTGGGTTGCGAGACACGCATAGCAGCGTTGTTGCTGCCCGGTTCCGAGTATAAGCCCCGCAACCTCGACGGTGCATGCCTCGGCTGCGCATGCCGTGCTCGTGGTTCGGCCGTCGTCGCTTCCCGGGATCGTCGAGCACGGATTCCCTTGGCTGTCCGAACCATCCCGCACGCAATCGATCGCGGCGTTCATTTGGTCCGCAATGGTCGTTCCTGGTATCACCTCGACGTCATCCGGGCAGGGCACGGTGGTAGGAGCCGGAGGCACCAGCCCGTTCTGGTCCGTGGCGTCGTCGAGCGGGGTGTCGAGGTCGTTCAGGAACGAGGCGATGTACGGGAAGCTTGGGAGTGCAGCGGCGCGGATCGCGTCCTTGTCCGCCTGGGACCAGACCTCCTGGAGGCACAGGATGTCGGACTGCGTCGCTGCGATTGCCGCGGGAAGCGACTGGCGCCGTTCCTGCTCATACGGGATGAACGCGCCCGCAAGTGCCAAATTGAAGGTCTCGACTCGAAGGCCGATGCAAGCACCGCTCTGGCACGTGCCACTACCTGGGCCGCCGCCCGCATCGCACGACGTGCCGTCGACCTCGTCCGGATTGGAGCAGGTGGCCAGGCCGCCGGTCGGGTCACACAAATCCTGTGTGCATTCGTTGCCGTCGGAGCAGTCGACGCTGGTGCAGTTGTCGATACAGGTGCCGCCGCCGTCGCATGTACCTGTGTCGCCGTTGCAGGAGAAGCCTGGCGGCCGGTCGGCGAGTGGATCACAAAGGCTCGAGCCAAGGTCACATGTGCCTGGCGGTGCGAATGTGCAGTCGTTGCCGTCGGTGTCGCATGACGCGTCGTCCGTGCAGCTCGTGGATACACAGACTCCACCCTGACACTCCCCGTTCGGCTCGGGGATTTCTGATGAGCAGTCGATGCCATCCGCCGCTGCAACGTAGTCGCAGCAGGCGGCCGCTGAGGCGCCGTCGCAGGTCGCTTCGTTGCAGGTGCCGGCTTGGCAGACCGTGCTGGCTGCGGCCTGACATGCCGCGTCGTCGCCGAAGTTCTGACAGGGCGAGAGGCCTGGACAATCGATCGAAAGGACTTTGGTCTTATCGCAGTCGTTGTCGCCGTCGGTCGTGACCGCGGTGCAGGTGATGGTCGCACCCGGAACACCGGCCGGATCACACGCGACGTAGAAGCCGCCTGCATTTGGACCAGGACCACCGACCGCAACGGGAACCGGAGGCTGGTCGCCAACGATGCCCAGTGTGTCGCCGGAGTACGTGCAAGAGGCGTCCGGAACGAGGTCACCCTCGCAGTCGAGCAGCGCGTTGGCGCCACAGGTGATGGTGGTCTCGACCACTGGCGGGGGATCACCATCATCGATGTTGTCCCCGTTTGGATCGTAGAAGCAGACAAGCCCTTCGGGGACCACGTTGCAGCTCTGGGGGTCACACCCCTCGCCGCAGGTGCTGTCACCGTCGCGGAAGCGAACCTCGCAGGACGTCGCTGCAATCGGAACGCCAAAGAATGGCGGCTGCGGCGCGCTGTCGAGGCAGTTGAGCTGGAAGAGGTCGGGGCAGAAGTTGCCGACGACGAAGGAGAACGTCGCGTCCACGTCGAGCATGCCGACAGGAGCCTGGTAGCTCACTTGACAGATCAAGACGAGGTTGACCTTCACCGTGGTGTCCGCGGCGATGGTCACGTCTTCCTGAGCGGTACAAATAACCTCGCCGTCGTTGTCACGTGCGCGAAGTTGCACGGTGCAGTCTCCGGGCGGCAGGTCCATGAAGGCTTGCCAGATCTCGGCTCCGTCGCCAGGGCGCGGCGTACCGAACTCGGGCGGGATGGGGCCCTGCGGGTCGGTCCGGCCATCCTGGACCTCGAGGTTACCATTGATCTGGACCTCGTCGGGGAAGCTGGCGTTGTTGTCTAGGAACGTATCACTGTTTCCAAGACAGTTGATGGTGTACTCGACATCTTGGATGTCGACTGGGGCCGGCACACCAGGGCTCGACTCATTGTTCGGAACAATGACGTTCAGCTCGGTGTTGCCTGCGTCGGCCTGGTCGCCGCTTGCGCAGCCTACCAGGGTGCCGACACATGCGAACACGAGCCAGGGGGCAAATCGTGTCTTGCTCATTGGTTTGAGGTCCTCGACTGGGAAGTTCACTGCACAACACGCTACGAGCTGCATGACCAGCAGCGCGAAGAAGACTCGCGCCTGGGGGGGTCGACGGGCAACGGGGCATACAACCCCTCCCATGACTACTCGGGATCGCCTTTGGAGATCAACGAGAAACGGCGTGCCAGCGCTGCTCGTGTGGGCTCATGTGAGTAAGCACACATTTTCATTCTGGGAGAACACTGATAGGCGTGGGGACGTTCCCAGGTACGTGCAGCTTGCTCACTGCGACGATGCGCACTTACGTGCAGGTTCTTGAGACGCTCGTGGCTGTCAGCCAGCGTGCCGACGGATCGACATGCGCGAGCCGAGCGCGGCATCCGCCTTGTCCCGCACAGTGCGCACGGCTCACAGTCGAACGTAAAGGGGACCAAGACGAAGCACAGCAACGGATGATCACTGGCGTCAGCTTCGCCAAGACTTCGTGGCATCAATGGGGCTGTCCCCCAAAACCTATGCTCGCGGGTACCGTCTTCAGCGCTTCGTGTGTTCAGTCGCAACCATTGCCCGTGAAAGGTACTGGGCGACACTAGCCGTATCAGCACGGCTGCTTTGATCAGTCGCATAGGATTCACGAGTTCCGGGCACTGACCGGCGTCACTCCGATGAACTATTTTCTCGCAACGCCGACGATTGGAACCACGCGGTTCTCGACGATGCCGATTCTTACAATACGGGTTCGAAGGCAAGTGCTATAAATGGCTGATGCCTGAAGACTCGCCAGTTCTTACCCCACGTCTCATCGTTTCGAGTTCCGCAGACGCCATCGCCTTCTACGAGAAGGTCTTCGGCGCCAAGGAGTTGGAGCGCTATACGAGCCCTGAGGGACTCGTTGTCCATGCGGCGATCTCGATTCGTGGAGCCGTCGTTTCTCTCGCAGATGCACACGACGATTGGTACCCGTCTCAGCGACCGGAGGGGTCGCCAGTATTGATGACACTGATGTGTGATGATCCAGACTCAGTCGCAGACCGAGCCGAGCAGCATGGCGCGAAGATTCTCATCCCTGTTGCAGATCAGTTCTACGGACATCGGGAGGGCCGAATTAGAGACCCGTTTGGGCACTTGTGGATCTTGTCTCGGATTACGAAGGAGATGACGCCTGCGGAGATTCAGCGCGGTGTCGACGAGTTCAGAAAGACGTAGCGATGGCGAATCACGCGCATATCGCGTGCGCCTCTCGCGAGGACCCCGCTGACCACGATGTACGCGCCGGACCCAACTTGCGCGTAGGCGATGATGGTTGCATCGCGCGTCAAACGGAAGCGGCCTTCGTTATCAGAACTCGATCCCACTGAGGCGTAGAGCCGAATAGGCCAGGGCTAGCGCACCCCAGTAGACGAAGAATCCCCAGTAGTACGTGTAATAGCGGAGCGGTCCGCGCGAAGGATAGACATATTCCTTCTCCGTGAACCACAAGATGATGTTGATATAGAGCGAGATCGCTCCTGCCGCCGCGAAGAGCACGTATCCCCAGGGTTGACCCAGAAGCGCACCGACACTTCCGGACACAAACAGCGGGGCCAAGACCAACACGTCGGCCCGGGCGCCACCCAGAGCGAAACGGAAATGCGTCTTGTCCCGCCAGTCTTCGCCCTTGCCGATCATCAATTCTTTCGACTTCGGACTGTACGGGCTCCGCAGGAAGGCCAGATACGCAACTGTGAGCGGGCTCAGAGTGATCGCACCGAATACGACCAGCATCCATGTGACGAGCGTTGGTTCCATTGTGTGCCACCTACCTTTGGCGGATTGCCTTCTAGCACGTCGAATGCAAGGACGGAGTGAGAGGTCTCTATCATGAGCTGGTTCGCAGCATTCGCCGTGCTTGCTCTACTCGGAGCAGCGCTCCTCCGTTGGGGAACGCGATGGGGATCGACGCCCGAAGAGCGTGCGCGGGCGATGCCCGGTGACGAGTATCTTCGAGGTGGGCCTCGCGTGCGGCTCGCGATGACGCGTGCCATCACGATCAAGGCGCCTCCCGAGCGCGTCTGGCCTTGGATTGCGCAACTCGGGCGCGGCGCAGGATGGTACAGCGTCGACTGGCTCGACAACGGGCGAAAGACTTCCGCATGGCACCTCGTCTCGTGGGTTCCCGAGCCGAGCTTGGGCGACGCCACGGCCATCGGTTATCTCCGCCACATCGATGCGGGACGCACCGTCGCGTGGTGGCTGGGTGGCGGCCGGTTCATTGGATCGCGGGCCCGGATGGTGAGCTGCTACCTGCTTTGCCGCGAAGGGCGGGATGCGCGCCTCGTCAGCCGGATTTCGGCGGACACCAGCGGGCCTCTCGCACCCATTGCGATGCTCGCCTTTGCATGTATCGACTCGATCATGGCGCGCCGTCAGCTGGTCGGCCTGCGTGACCGGGTCGAGTACTGCGAACGGAACCCCACGACACCCAGGGATCCCGAGACCGGAGATCGCGGGCAATATCAGTTCTATGAGATCCTTTACGCGTTAGGAGAGCGCGCGGGAGTCCAAGGCAAAGAGGAGGGCGCACGCTGGCGTCAAGCTGCCATCGAAGACGGCATCCTGCGACCCGACTAACGCGCGTCAGTCCGCCGGCGAAGCGACCGGATCGAAGTCACCGCGATCGACTTTGCCACGTTCAAGTCGAAGCGGTGGCGATAAGACATCATTTTCCTCGAACTCGTGTGCCACGTTAGCACACGAGCACTTCGGGCCCGCTGGTCGGATACCACGGCCCTAGATAGGTCGCGATCAAGAAACCCAACGTCGTCGTGTCGCCTTTAGGTTTACTATCCGCTCGTTCTTGCATATGGAGGAATGGGTATGGCGAAGGTCGACGCGGCGAAAGTGAGCATTCGTCCTGCCGACGAGGGGGATATCACGGCGATTCAGGCGCTCTTCAGCGAGTGTTACGGTGATCGCTATTCACATCCCGAGTTCGTTTCCCCTCCATACCTCCGCAAGATGATCTACAGCGACAACTCGCTGGTTCTCGTTGCAGAGCGTGACGACGGCGAGATCGCGGCAACGGCGTCCGTGGTGATCGAGGTAGGCGCGTATGCCGATCTCATCGGCGAGTTTGGGCGCCTGGTCGTTCATCCCGAGATGCGGGGCAAGCAGATCGGTCATCGTCTCATGACCGAGCGAATCCGACACGTTGCGCCCTATCTACATATCGGATTCGCCGACAACCGAGTCGCTCACACGCGCTCCCAGCAAATTTCATTGGCGCACGGCTTTGCCCCCATCGGTTTTCTTCCAATTCATAATGGCGAATCGGTTGCGCTTTTCGTTCGCCACTTCGGTGAAGGCTTGAAGCTACGGTGCAACCATCCGCGGGTCGCTCCGCAGGTCTACGGGCTGGCGCAACGTGCACTGCGAAGCTGCGGCATCGAAGCAGATGCCATCGTCGACGAGATGTCGCCGCCATATGGTCTCGACGAAAGCTTCGAGATCGAGGAAATGAGCGCAAAAGGGTACGCATCGCTCCTGCGCTTCGAGCGGGGCCGGGTGAGGCAGCCCGAGATCTTTGGTCCGGCCCGGCTCCACTTTGGATTACGCGCGCTCGAGTCGCACAACACGTCGTATCTTCTTGCACGAAAAGACGGGCATCTCGTGGGGGCGGTGGGGTATGCTCACGACGCTCGCCTCGATCATGCAGTGCGGATCTTCGAGTTGGTTTGCGCAGATGAGCATCCGGTTCGCGTTCTGCTGAAGGAGCTCATGCGCCGATCACGCGAGGAATGGCGGGTCGACTACGTCGAGGTGGATGTCAACGCGCACGCCCCACGAATGCAAAAGACGCTTCTCGAGATCGGTTTCGTGCCGGTCGCTTACCTGCCAGCCGCCGTGTTCCATCACGTGGAGCGGCTCGACACGGTTCGGATGCAGCGGTTCTATGTGCCGCTCCGCGAGCGCGACTATTGTCTCATCGACGAAGCCAAGCCGGTGTTCGAGATGGTGATTCGTAATCTCAATACGAGAGCCATTCAGCCCCAGCTCGTAAAGCTATTACCCTCGACACGCTTGGGGCACGGCCTGAATCGAGAACAGGTCTCGCGTCTTTCGACGCTCTTCGAGACGGTGAGCTTTGCCGACACGGAGACGATTGTGAAAACCGGGGAGCGAGATGCACGGCTCTACATCCTGCTCTCCGGCGCGGCGCGCGTGTTCGCCGGAAGCCCCCAGGAGGAGGTTGGCTCGGTGAGCCAGGGCGAGCTTCTCGGCGAGGTGTCCCTCCTTCGCAAGACCCCGCACACGGCGACTGCGATCGCGGACGGTCCCGTCGAGGCCGCCGCAGTTCATCACAAAGATCTCAATCGGTTGCTAGAGCAACGAAGCGACATCGGGGTTGTTCTATTCAGGAACCTCGCTACGGGCCTCAGCAACAAGCTGAGCCGTACCGATGCATTCCTGAGCATCAAGCCGTGGGAATGAGCAAGGCGGGTCAGGCCGGCCGAAAGAAAAAGTGGACAGATAAGGTGTTTTGCGCAATTCGGGGGCTGAATGGCTTTGGAGGAGACTCGCGCTACGTTTAGCCGGAACGATCATCATGGACTCTGAATGGAGGAAGCAAGCAGTCGTCGCCGAAGAGGCCGTGGCGCTCGTGCCTAGCGGTAGCCGGGTGTTCGTGCACGGCGCGGCAGCAACGCCGACGCCGCTCCTCGAGGCCCTTGCCGACCGTACCGACCTCGAAGCGGTGCGGCTCTATCACCTCCATCTAAACGGCCCCTGCCGTTTTGCCGAGCCGCAGCATCGTGGGCGTTTTCTGTCGGTCTCGCTGTTCACTGGACCGGCGCTTCGGGCCCCGATCGACGAGGGGCGCGCGGACTTCATGCCGATCTTTCTTTCGGACATTCCGGAACTGTTCACGAGTGGGCAGATCCCACTCGATGTCGCCTTGGTGCAGGTGTCGCCGCCGGATAGACACGGCTTCTGTACACTCGGCACGTCGGTCGACACGGCCAAGGCGGCCACCGAGTCTGCCAAGATGATCATTGCGGAGGTCAACGACCGCATGCCACGGACGCAAGGGAATACTGCGGTTCCCTTCGATCGGATCGACGCGTTTATCGCCTCGGACCGCCCACTGCACAGCCATCAGCCGGCTCAGGAATCGGAGGTCGACAAGCGCATCGGCGAGATTATCACCGAGCTCGTCGAGGACGGGGCTACGCTGCAGATGGGCATCGGCGCGATCCCTGACGCGGTTCTACGGCGCCTCGGCGACAAGAACGACCTGGGCGTCCACTCGGAGATGTTTTCCGACGGCGTGGTCGACTTGGCGGAAGCCGGCGTCATCACGAACAGCGAAAAGAAGGTGCACAAAGGACGTTCCGTGACGAGTTTCGTCATGGGAAGCCCTCGTCTCTACGATTTCGTCGACGACAATCTCACGGTCGAGTTTCATCCTTGTGACCGCACCAACGACACGGCGATCATCCGACAGAACCCCAGAGTCGTCGCGATCAACTCGGCGATCGAGATCAGCCTGAGCGGCCAGGTCTGCGCAGACTCCATAGGTCACCGCATCTACTCGGGAATTGGCGGCCAGATGGATTTCATCCACGGGGCTGCGCTTTCCCGAGGCGGTAAGCCCATCATTGCTCTTCCGTCGACCGCCAAGCGAGGGGCGCTTTCCCGGATCGTCCCGCAGCTCAAGCCGGGCGCAGGCGTCGTGACGACGCGCGGGCACGTCCATTGGGTGGTCACCGAGCACGGAGCGGTCAATCTCCACGGAATGACGTTGCGCGAACGCGCGGGGGCGTTGATCTCCATTGCGCATCCGGACTTTCGAGGGGAGCTACGAGAAGCGCTGAAAGGCCGACAGCATTTCTCGGCACCACCTCCGCGCAGTTCCGACTAGCCTTCGGCAGACCGCCTTTGCTTTTTGTTTTGCCTAACCGCCAGCATCAGCAGTGAAAGCGAGATGAGCACGGCACCCCAGGGGAACCAGTCACCCACTGCGCCATAGAAGGTCGGAACATGGATCGGCCGGACGTCCGCGACCAGATTTTCCTGGGTGAAGAGAACCGACTGATGGGTAATCACTCCTCGAGCGTCGACGAACGCCGAAATCCCCGTAGTTGCAGCGCGCACCATAGGTATGCCGAGCTCGGCGGAGCGATTGGCAGCCAACATCAGGTGTTGTGATGGACAGCTCGTGTCGCCGAACCAGTCATCGAAGGTCACGTTGGTCATCAAGTTGGTTTGCTCGGGTAAGCGAGTTCGCACGAATTCGCGCAGAATGGCCTCGTAACAGATCAGAAAGGAGGTTCGGGCAGGAGTCTCCGAGTCGAGAAGCACCAGATCATCTCCGGCCTCGAAGTGGCTCACTCCCGGCACGCGTCCCAAGACCGGGAGCTGATCCTCAAACGGCATGTACTCGCCCAAAGGAAGGAGCCGGACCTTGTCATACCGCTGCCCCACGGTCCCATCTCGACGCAGCAGGTAGGCGGTGTTGAAGAATGTGTCTTGACCGTCCACCTTTTCCACCGTTCGCACGCCGGTCCATATCTCGCGTCCGCTTTCACGGATGAAATCAAACACGGCGGCGTTCCCAGGGTCAGCAGGAGAGTTCCGCAGTGCACCCTCCGACCAGAGAAAGACGTCGATTTCCGGATCTTGTGCGAGGGCAGCTCGGCTTTGCTCGACGTGTCGCTGCGCGGCACCGATCGTCCCGAGCTTTCGTCGCGCAAGGACCCCGAGATTGGGTTGCACGATGGCGATTCGCATCGACGGGGCCTGTGCCTCGGCGGCTTCGATTCGTTGAATCTGCCAAGCGGAAATTCCGACGGTGGCAAGCGAGATGAGCGCCACCGCCAGGCCGGAGCCGATCCAGGCTCGACGGGTCAGCCGCCCAATGCCTTGGTACTGCTCGACGACAGCCACCAAAAGCAAGCTGAGGAGAACGAACTGAAACGTGACTCCGAGGATGCCGGTGACGCTGCTGACCAAGAACAGCTCGGGAACGCGATAGAGCGCAACGCCTTGGTAAAAAGGAAACAGCTGCGGATTGAGAAACTCGCAGGTGACAAACCATGCAGCGCCAGCAAACGGCCATGCCGCGCCGCTAATAGAGCGTAGGTAGCCGAGCCCCCAGCCGAAGACCCCGAAGTAGAGTCCCTCGAAGGCGGCGAACAGCACGAGCGCAAGCACACCGAGGACCGGCGACACGCCGGCAAAGCGAGTCACGGTTTCGGCAATCCAGTAGAAACACGCCACGTGGGCCGTGATGCCGATGAGCCAACCGGCGAAGAACGCGCGCCTCCCGCGGAGCTGACTGAGAACGTAGAAGCCCGGCGCCAAGGCCCAGGGGTGGAGCCAATAATAATTCAAGGGTGGAAAGATGAGGCTCTGCACTACCCCAGAAGACAGGAGGGCTGTAAGAGCAAGTAGCGTTTTGCGGCGAACTGGCGACATGGTGTCGTTCGAACTCCCTCGGAGGGCTCTTACAGCAGCTTGCGCGACCGTCCAAGGCTCAACGAGGTGGTTCGATGCGTGGCGACGTTGCGGTTTTTCCCGTGCGCCGATACCGTCGTCCCTCGAAGATGGCAAGGGCATCTGACTTTTTCGACGCGTTCGAGCGGGCCGCGGCTGCGAAGCCCGAGGCAGCAACACTCCCCGATGCCGTGTTCCGATTCGAGCTTAGTGGAGACGCCGGGGGCACTTGGACGCTCGACCTTCGAAAAGGCACGACGTCCGGGTTCGTCACCCGGGAGAACGGCCCAGAAGCCGGCGCAACGATCCACGTGACCTCTGACGACTGGGTTGCGCTGACGACCGGCCAAATGAACCCGATGCGCGCCTTCATGGGCGGGAAGATCCGCGTGGACGGCGACCTAAAGCTCGCGGTCAACCTTCCGAATGTCGTGAACATGGTCGAAGGCTACGGCATCAACGTCGAAAATCCCGTCTCGGCGGCCGTGGCGCGAGCGCGAGGGGTGGCGTCCGCGCTCTTTGCCGCACGGCCCTCTGTGGATCCGATGCCGCCTCATGTCGGTGGGGTCGTGCCCTGGGTCAGCGCGGGCCGCGCGCTCATTCACGATCCCACTGCGTTCTTCACTCGCTGCCGAGAACGCTTTGGAGATACCTTCGTCGTCGACGCGTTTGGCTACCGCTTGTTCTGCGTCTTCTCGCCCTTGGGCGTAAGCAGTTTGTGGAGGCTGCCGGAAGAACAGGCGAGCAAAGCCCTCGCCGACCTCACATTGCTGAGCCACAAAGTGCCGATCGAGCTGTTCGAAGGTCGCCGGACGTTGCCCCATGACCTCTTTGCGCGAGACGATGTCGAGGTATATCTCGAAAACCTCCGCAATGCCGTCGCACTCGAGCTCAGCCACCTCGGGAACGGGGGGTCGATCGAGCTCTTTACGTTCACGAAGCGACTCGCGCACCGCATGGGCCTTGCAAGTTGGGGCGGCATGACTGCGCTCTCCGACGCGGAGCTCGACACGCTCGTCGCGCACTTCGAGCAGCTCGATGCATCGGAATCGTTCGTGCATCCTCACAAAGCCATATTCGCGATGGCGACGCGAAAGCGCCGCGAACGGCGCGCGATGAGGGCGATCGAAGAGATCTTCAGCGAGGCACTCACGACTCGCCCCGAGCTTGGCGGCAACGACCTGTTCTCACGCATCTGTGCGTCCTGGGAGGGCGTGCCGAGCCCTGACCGCGAAATCGGGATCGCGCACGACGTCATCGTCGTCCACATGGGCTCACAATCGAACCTCTTCGCGGCCATGGCCTGGACGTTGGTATACGCACTTCGAGATCCCTCGTTGGTGGAGCAGATTCGTCAGGGCGACGACAGCAGTCTCGACTCGTTCAGCCACGAGGCGATTCGCATGAGCCAACGTTCGATCGTCCTTCGGCGAATCGTCAGCCCGATCGAGCTCTCCGACGAGCGCCGGACTTATCGATTGGCGCCAGGGATCCTCGTAACCACCATGCTGTCGGTCACCAACCGCTCTGCAGCTCCGGGGCTCGACCACTTCGATGCGAACAACTACCGGGGCGCAACCTTCCTTCGAACCAGCGAGCTCCCGGCACGCGAGCTCGTCACGACCTACGGTCACGGCAAGCACACCTGCCCTGCGCATCGCTTTTCCACCTCGGCGATCCGCCACGCTACGTGCGAGCTGTTTAGGCGCTTCGACCTGACTCCGCGTTTCGACCACCCGCTCCCCCTTCGGCGGCAGATCGGAGGCGTCGCACGCGCGGACCGCCCCTGCGAGATCGTCTACAAAGCACGGATATGAACCACGAACCGGCGTTCGGAAGTATGGCGCACTCCGTGCGTCCATCCGCCTCGAAACGCAACAGTTTCGGTCACTCTCTGGCGACTACCAAATGATTGCCGACGCTTCTCGGTTGGCATGGGCGATGCACCACTGTTGCCACATGACCGGGCTGAAAACTCGGTTATCGCGGAGCTATTAACAGAAGGGACGGAATGCCATGGCAACAATACACAGAATCGTAAGCATCAAGGCTCCGGTGAGCCAGGTCTTCGCATATCTCGAGGATCCGAGGAATGATGTAGAGTGGCTTCCGGGAGTGATTGAAACTACGGATGTGACCGGCTCGGGTGAGGGGCAGCATCATCGCTGGAAGTACAAGATGGTAGGCGTGCCGCTCAGCGGAGAGACTACGGTTGTCGAATATGTGCCGAACAAACGCCTAGTGTTGCAAAGCAAGGGTGGCGGCGAGAGCACTTGGACTTTCCTTTATGAGCCCAAGGATGGCGGTACAACGCTCAACCTAAGCATCGACTACACCATCCCCGTTCCGGTGCTCGGCAAGCTGGCTGAGAAGCTGGTACTCAGGCGGAACGAGCGCGAAATGGACTTGGCGATGGAGAACATCCGAGAGCGCTTGGAGGCCTGAGAAGGGCACGAACTCAACGGTCGATGTCGTGGGATATCGCGTGATGGCTTAGCCCGTGCCAGAAGCCTAGTCGGACCATGATGCGAACAACAACCGCGCGGCTATCTATCGCTCTTTGCACCAGCCTGCTGCTGTGGCCGTTGGCCGCGCGGGCCGAGGCCATCCCGGTGGAGCTGAGGCAGACGGAGAACGGCTGGCAATTGCTGCGCGGTGGCAAGCCCTATTTCATCCGCGGCGCCGGCGGAGATGCCCCGCTCGATCAACTCGCCGCGGCTGGCGCAAACTCGGTCCGTACCTGGGGCGCCGACGATCTCGATGCGCGTCTCGACGAAGCGCACGCCCTCGGCTTGTCCGTCACCGTTGGTATCTGGCTCGGCCACGAGCGCCACGGCTTCGACTACAACGACGAGGCGCAGGTGGCAGAACAAATGGAGCGAGCTCGCCAGGCGGTGCTGCGCTACAAGGATCATCCGGCCGTCCTGATGTGGGGCATCGGCAACGAGATGGAGGGTTTCGAGTCCGGCGACAATCCGGTGATCTGGAAGGCGGTCAACGACGTCGCCGCCATGGCCAAGGAGCTCGACCCGAACCATCCCACGATGACCGTCACTGCCGAGCTTGGCGGCACGCGGATCCAACGCGTCAATAACGCCCCGGCGATCGACATCCACGGCATCAACTCCTATGGCGGTGCGCTATCTCTGGCCGAACGCTACCGCGCCGGTGGCGGTACCAAGCCGTACATACTCACCGAGTTCGGACCGCCCGGGACGTGGGAGAGCGCAAAGAGCGCCTGGGGGGCGCCCTACGAGCTCACGAGCACGGAAAAGGCGGCGTTTTACCGGCGTAGCTACGAGCGTGGCGTGACCGGAGCTCCGGGTCTCGCCCTCGGTTCGTACGTCTTTACGTGGGGCTCTAAGATGGAGGCCACCCCGACCTGGTACGGCATGTTCCTCCCTGATGGCGCCCGGCTCGGGGCTGTCGATGTCATGACCGAGCTCTGGTCCGGAAGCCCCCCGACCAACCTTGTGCCCACGGTGGAGCCATTGGTGATCGAGGGCGAACCGCGGCTGGATCCGGGGGACGAGGTACGCGTGCGTGCCGTCATTACCGATCCCGAAGGTGCTGCGATCCGCGTACGTTGGGTGCTGCGCCGCGAGTCCGGTGAGTACACGACCGGTGGCGACTTCCGGCCCGTGCCGCCCGAGGTGGAGGGCGCGGTCCTCGAGGGTCGCGCCAGTGGCGCCCGGCTGCGCATGCCCAGGGATCCCGGGCCGTATCGGCTGTTCCTCTACGCCTATGATGCGGCGGGAAGTGCGGCGACTGCGAATGTGCCGCTGCTGGTGAAAGGTAAGGTGCGCACGTCCATGCCGTTTTACGTCTACAAGGACGGCTTCGAAGGCATGCCGTGGGTTCCGTCGGGATGGATGGGTTCGATCGACGCACTGACTCTGGACGGCGACCATGCCGACAACTGCCACGAGGGGTCGGCGTGCATCGAGATGCTCTACACAGGTGAATTCGGCTGGGTCGGCGTCGCGTGGCAGCATCCGCCAAACAACTGGGGAGACGTGGAAGGCGGGTTTGACCTTACCGGAGCGAAAGAGCTAGAGCTGTGGGCCCGTGGAGAATATGGCGGCGAGCGGATCAATATCGGCGTCGGTCTGCTCGAAGCAGACAAGGCTCATCCCGATTCGGCCAAGAAGACGGTCGAGGGCATCGTCCTGACCCGAGACTGGAAGCGCTACCGGATTAAGGTGAAGCGGCTCGACCTGTCGAGCATAAAGACCGGTTTCGTGATCACTCTCCGCGGCAAACGGGTCCCCGTCACGGTCTACCTGGACAACATCCGCTTTGTCCGCTGAAGACGAGCGGAGGTCTGTGGGCCCATACCGCTCAATCGTTCAGTGTCATCATCGGCTCGACTTTTCGAGCGTTCGCCTACAATTCCAAGCATGAGTCTGTACGAAGCAGCGGAGCAGATCGATGGCGACTTCGGTACTCGCGTCGTATTTACCTGCGAGCACGCGTCGGCACGGCTTCCCGCTCCGTGGATCTGGCCGGAACAAGATCAGTGGCTCGTCGATACCCATTGGGCCAGTGACATCGGCGCTGCCGCGTTCACTCGTGAGGTCGCGGAATTGATGAATGCACCGGCCGTGCTTTCTCGTTTTTCACGGCTCTTGATCGATCCGAACCGGCCTCTCGATTCGGACACACTGTTTCGGGAGATCGCCGACGGCAAAACCGTTCACTTGAACGAGTCGCTCCTGCAGACAGAGCGTCAGCGCCGAGTCGATCGCTTCTACAGGCCGTATCACGCAGCGGTGCGCGCCATGGTCGAGCGCAGTCAGGGCGACACCGTGTTCTCGATCCACACCTTTACCGACGAATACGAGGGCGACGTTCGGGTGTTGGAGATCGGCGTGCTCTTCGACGAAGACGACGAGCCAGCGCTTCGACTCGTGCGTCACCTCGAGCAAGCGGGCTTTCATGTTCTTCCGAACCAGCCTTGGTCGGGCAAAGCCGGTCTCGCCTATTCAGCGGTGCGTCATGCCCGGGAGTTCGGCCGGACCGCGCTCGAGATCGAGGCGCGGCAAGACCTGATCGTCGATGAATCGTTCGCCGCACGGCTCGCGCAGGCGCTGGCGAGCTTCTTCTCATAAGCTTGCTTCGTCAGCAGACCGCGCCGTCGGCTCAGCGGCTGCGGCCAGGCCGGGCGCCGCCGCGGTCCCAGCCAGAACCGCCGGTCGATGGCCCACTCGAACCTCGGCCATCGCTTCTTCCTCTCGATGGCGCGGAGCGCGTACGTCCCCCATCGCTTCTTCCCCTCCATGACCGAGAGCGGGTCGAAGAAGGCTGGCGTACAGTGCCTGTCCTGGTGCGGGGTTGGCTCACGATGCCGCTACCCGAGCGAGGCCGAGGCGCCGTGGTCCTAGGCGTCGGGCCCGTGACGGTGCGCCCGGTCGTGGTGGTGCGCGTCGCTCCTGTAGGGGTCCGATAGATGACCGTCGTCGGCTGCGTTGGAGCTCGGGTGATTCGTCGAGGTGTGGCATCAGGACGACCCGAGATCCCGCGGCTAGGCGTACGCCGAGCTGGCGTCGGGTGAGCGCTCGTCGGTCGCCGCGGAACCCCCCGGTACACTGGCACAGGACGCCGAGCGGGGTAGTACGGATGATAGTAAGGAGGGTACCAATACCACGGCCTGTAGTAGCCAAACCCGACGTAGGCAGCGCACGGCCGATAGTAGCCAGGCACGAACCACCAAATGCCCGTGTAGAAATCCCATCGCGGATGCACGAAAACATAGTTCACCCGGACCACGACGCAGTGACCGTCCACCCAAAGATATTGCCCGTTGCTGTAGTACCAGTAGCCATCGACCCAAACCCCACCAGGGCAGGGCGGAATTTGCTCCTCGACCACGATGATTTCTGGAGGCGGCGGGGCTTCTGCCGAGGCTGCGATTGGCGCGGGCTCCTGGACGACGATCACAGTTTCCCCGTCGACCTGCTCCGTGGTGCCTTCCTCGGCTTCGATGACCACGTAGCTGGTCGGATCGGCCGTTTTGCTCGGTTGGCCTTCTCGAGCATAGCCGTCGTGCGACACATCGAGCTCGTCGGCGGCAGCCGGAAGAGCGAAAGCCGTCGCGATGGACAGTGCACACAAAACCGCAAATCGAGCCAACAAGACCACCCGCACTCTCATTAAGCACGTTCAAGCCCCCTGTCAGCCCCGGAGCTGAAGTTCCCGACTCACTCGGCGTAGGTGGTTGCGGAGCATGTTTTGAGGCACCAATGTTACAGTCAGTCCGGAACTCGGCTAGTCCGGACCGTCGAGTCGGAGGATGGCGTCTGCGCGCGCGACTTGGATCTGTACGCGGTGGGATTGGGCCTCGCGAAGCGCCGCGCGGGCGTCCGCCACCGCTTCGAGGTCGCCAGCGCCGAGGTCGTAGCTAGCCTGCGCTTGCCCGACGCGTTTCTCGGAAACCGCCACCAACTCGTCCGCGAGGGCGAGTTGCTCTTCGGCATGTTTCCTGTCGATGAGCGCGCGCTCCTGCTCGCCGTTTAGCGAAACTTCCGTGTCGCGTGCGCGTGCTTCGAGCTCAGCGACCTGGGCATCTGCCGCAAGCGCCATCGCCATGGCCCGTCCGCCATCCCAGAGGGGAACGGCGAGCTGAAGGCCGACGCGATACATCGGAAATACGCTCTCGTTGACGCCAGCGACACCGGTCTGGCCGATCACGGCCAGCGCAGGCACCCGGCTCTTGCGGTGCCTCCGAGCCTCGTGACGAGCAGCGTCCCGCTGACGCTCGAGCGCCGCGATCTCCGCCCGGGCGTCGGTGCTTGCGTATTGGGATTCGATCTGGAGCAGCTCGCCATCGGGCTCCGCTTCGGGCAGTAGCTTGATACCCACCGCGGCTTCCAACTGACGCTTTGCGACGATGGCCTGCGCCGATGCGTCGGCAGCCACGAGCTCGGCTTGAAGCTCCTCGTAACGCGCCGTGTCCAGCTCGGACCCCGGTCGATCTCCGTCCGCGACCCGCTCGGCAATGCGCTCTCGCTGCGCCTTTGCTTCCTCAGCCGAGCTTGCCGCGTGGTTGGACACCAAATGGTTCGCTAACCAGTCGAGGTAGGACCCGCGCACCAGAGCCACTACGGCGTGCCGGGATGCGCCGGAGCTTGCTTGGGCCGCCGCACGATAGGCCTCCGCGGCCTCGACCGCAGCACGGGTTTGCCCATCGTAGACCGGTGCCCGCATCCCGATGGTCCCGTCATATCGGATATTGGGGCGAAACGCGGTGCGCTCTCGGACGGTCGGCGATGCCCGGACGTTGACGGCACGGCCGTCGATGGTTCGGACCTGCTCGATATCGGAGCCTGGCGCGGCAACGCCCGTCACGTCGAGCCAAAACGTCGGCATCTTCCCGGCCCTGGCTGCATCGACCTCGGCTGCTGTCCGATCGAGCTTCGCGTCGATCGACTTCCAGCGCGCTTGGTTTTGCAGTGCCAGCTCCTCCAACTCCTGCAGGGTGACAACCTCAGCCGCTGCAGCCACCGGTGAGAGCGTCGCGGCCAGCACGACCACCACAGTCGATGTTTGGACCTTCCAATTGCAGACCGCGTTCATCTTTCACCTCATTCATGGCGCAGAGCCTCGATAGGCTCGAGCTGTGCCGCGCGCCGAGCAGGGAGATAGCCAAAGAGCACCCCGACACTGGTTCCAAAGGCGGCGGCACCGATCATCGTCAACACCGACAGGCTTTCGGACCAACCCATGGCCTCCGCCACTAGACTCGACATGAGCCAGCCTACAAAGACACCCGCAAGCGATCCGGTAAACGACAACACCACAGCCTCGGACAGGAACTGCAACAAGATCTGCCTCGGTGATGCGCCAATGGCCGACCGAATCCCGATTTCTTGGGTGCGCTCGGCGACCGACACCAGCTGGATGTTCATCACCCCAATGCCGCCGACCAGAAGCGACACTGCGGCAATGCCTATGAGCAACCCCGTCAAGATGTTCGAGACCAGCCGCGCCGCGGCCGCGGCTTGCACCGGGCTCCCGATTCGAAAATCGTCCGGCTCCGTTTCGGACAAGCGGTGGGAGCGGCGCATGATCGGAACCACCTCTTCCATGGCCGATTCCAACAAACCGATGTCACGCACTTGTAGCTCGAATCCCTTATAACCCATCGGCATCCCGAGGAATGCTGCGAAAGTGGTCGCGGGGACCAGCAGAATGTCGTCCACATCTCTGCCGCTGGTCGCCTGCCCTTTGGAGGCGAGCACGCCGATAATCGTGCACGGGAGGTTCGAGCCAATGGTGACCGTCTGTCCCAGCGGATCGGCCAGCCCGAACAGCTCGCGCGCAACCGTGAGGCCGATCACCGCAACCTTCGCTCGCTGTTGGACGTCGGCGTCATCGAACATGCCTCCGGTCGAAATCGGCCACTCTCGGATCTTGACGAATCCCGGCGAGGTACCGAAAACCTCGGTGGAAGAGGTTGCATTCGCCGATCGGACGGCCTGCACCTCAATGGTCATAGGAACGACACGCTCGACCGTCACTGCGTCGCGCCTCAACGCCTCGAGGTCGGCATCTGTCAAGGGCTTGGGGCTACCACCGAAGTCGCGCCGCCCGACGTTGCTACTGATGGACGCCACGCGCGTGCCCAAAATCTCGAATTGCTCCATGACCGTCGTGCGTGCTCCGGTCCCAAAGCTCACCATGGCGATGAAAGCGGCCACCCCGATGGCCAGGCCCAACATCGTGAGCGTGCTCCGGCCCGGGTTGCGGATCGTCGTGCGGAACGCGTGCCCCAGGATTTCGCTACGTGTTCGACGCACGATCGCTCCCGTGGGCGACGATCTTTCCGTCGCGCAAAAAGATCTGGCGGTGACAGAAGTCTGCCACATCTGGATCGTGCGTCACGATGATCAAAGTGAGCGATCGAGCCGCGTGGATCTCGAGAAGCAAGTCCATGACCTCGTTGCCAGTCCGTGTGTCGAGGGCTCCGGTAGGTTCGTCGGCGAGTAGCAGGCGGGGCTGGGCGGCGATCGCGCGCGCGATCGCAACCCGTTGCTTCTCCCCACCCGAAAGCTGCGACGGCCTGTGGCTCATTCGATGGCCTAACCCAACCCGCTCGATGAGCTCGGTTGCGCGTGCCTCCCGGTCCTGGCGACCCAAGCCTGAATAGTAGAGCGGCAACGCGACGTTCTCGATAACCGTGTTGTCGGAGATCAGGTGAAACGACTGAAAGATGAAGCCGATGTAGTGAAGGCGCACCCAGGCTTGCTCCCGGCGACTCAGGGTCGAGACGTCGCGTCCGCCGAGCGAGTAGGATCCACGCGTCGGGCCATCGAGGCACCCGAGGATGTTGAGCAAGGTGGACTTGCCCGACCCGGAAGGCCCGCGGAGCGCGACGATCTCGCCGGATCCTACCGTCAGATCCACCTCGTCGAGCACAGGCGCCGTCATGTTGGGAAACTCTTTGCGAATGCCGTGGGCTTGGACGATCGAGAAGCCGCTCATCGTCGGCCCTTCAAAGACAGCAATGGGCTGTTCTCTTCGCCTTCCAGCGCGAGGCCAATGGCGATCGGGTCGTCGACGTCGAGGCTGTCGGGCTCGGTCGGCCGAATTTCCGTGAAGGCGCCGTCGGAAAGACCTACCTCGACGGGGATCTCCTCGAGCACGTCTCCCCTGACGCGCCAGACGCGGCTGCGCGCGGGTGCAGCGCCCGCACCCTCTGGAGTGAACCGAAGCGTCGCCTCACGCACCGCTAACACGTCGTCGACCTGGGCAACGTTGACCCGGACCTGCGCCGTCATGCCCGGACGCAACAGATGCTCGGTGTTCTCGGTCGCAAGCTTGACGTGATAGAAGATCGCTCCGTACTCGGTGTAGGGGTCGGGGCTGATGTGCTTCACTGTCGCTTCGAAGACCCGGCCCGGATACGTGGGCACCTCGAACTTGGCACCAAGCCCAACGGTCACCTCGCCGATGTCAGCTTCGCCGATTGGAGCCGCAACGTTCATTTGGTCGACCGGAGCGCCGATCCGGAACAGGCGGTTTCGGGGTCCGACGATCATCCCCGTGTGAGGCGGGACCTCGAGAACGAGCCCTGCACGCGGGGCAACGATGTCGGTTCGGTCCCGTTCGCGGCTCCGGAGAGAGGCTCGGCTGCTCGCTGCGGCGCGCTCTGCCCGCGCCGCTTGCATCACAGCCCGGGCTTTGGCCATTTCCGAGCGTGCGGTCTCCAGGGCGTTGTTGCTGGCCAGGCTCTTCTCTGCGAGACGCTTCGTGCGCTCGAACGATTCGGTCGTGCGTTCCGCCGCGGCTGCCGCCTCCGAGACGCGCGCGCGAGCTGCCTGCAGCTCCGCCTGCGCAACGTGAAAGGCGGCCTCAGCCACGCTTTTGTCGAGCTGCGCGAGGAGCTGCCCCTCCTCGACGCTGTCGCCCGGCTGAACCACGACCTTCACGAGCTGCCCCTCGATCGGTGCTGGCACTTCGACTTGATCGGTGAGCTCCAGATGACCGGTCACCCGGATCTCTTTGACGATCGATGTTCGTGAAACCTCAGCAACCCGATACGGGCTTTCCCCGGGACCGCGTGTCAGGAAGTACGCGGCAACCAGGCCTCCAATCACGAGCACCCCGGCGACGAGCGCGATCACTCGACCGCGTGATGAATCGAGCCGCGGTATCTCCAGCTTCTCGTCAACCGGTGTCTGACTTCCTTCCACCTTGGGCGCATAGTAGCTTCGACTCGTGACGTCCATTCGATTGCCTCGGCGTGGTGCCCGGCTTCCAAGGGCGCGAGCCACTTGTACACGACCATGCGCTGCCACGCGAGACCGACCAGGCTCGCGGATGCGAGCTTGATCACATCGAAGAGCGCGACGGCTTCGCGGTCCGAAGGAATCGGCACGAACCCAATGGCCTCAAAGCTGGGTTCCGCTATCCTTGCGCCATGCGTTTGCTCCTATTGGCGGCGGCCTTTTGCGTGTCTCTCCCCGCCTGCGGAGGTACGAACGGCAGCACAGGTGGTTCTGGTGGCGCGCCAGGCGCGGGCGGCACGGCGGGCGAAGGCGGCTCGGGCGGCCTAGCGGGCGAAGGCGGTTCAGGTGGCTCTGCAGGTGCCGGCGGCACGGCGGGCGCAACTGGTGCCGGCGGTACTGCGGGCGCAGGTGGTGCGGGTGGTACCGCGGGCGCAGGTGGTGCGGGTGGTACCGCGGGCGCAGGTGGCACGGGCGGTGCCGCGGGCGCAGGTGGCACGGGCGGCAACGCGGGTGCAGGTGGCACGGGCGGCAACGCGGGTGTTGGCGGTGCAGCGGGCGCAGGTGGCACTGGTGGACAAGGAGGCGACGCTGGCCCACTCCCAGACCTCACGGCGACCGTGTCGAATGTCTATATAGCGCTCGACACGACAGTTTCGGCTGCCGACCTGCTCGAAGGATGCGCCTCGGCCAGCAGCGGCATCGATCTCGTACGATTCTCGGGGACTACCAACAACCTTGGTCCTGCAGACGTAGTGGTCGGAGATCCCGGCTGCCCCAACTGCGAGCGGAATCCATTGGCGGTGTGCGACAACCCGAACTTCATCTGCGCACCCGCCGAGGGCCACGGCCACGGTCACTATCAGAACTTCGCCTCGTATGAGCTCCTCGACGAGACCGGTCAAAACGTGGTTGCACAGGGTCACAAGCAGGGGTTCTGCCTGCGAGACACCAATTGCACCTTCGGATCACCGACATTCAGTTGCCACTTCCAAGGTTTGACCGCCGGTTGTTCGGATGTGTACAGCCATACTCTCGGGTGCCAGTACATCGAGATCACCGACGTGCCTGGGGGCGACTACTTGGTGCGGATGACGAGCGACCCCCTAAATCTTTTCGAGGAAGCCAACGAGACGAACAACTCGCATTCCGTCCCCGTTACGATTCCGTCCCGATGAGGTCCGCATTAGCAGGGGGGGCATCTCGATGGTGCTTGCCCAGGCCCGCGTGATCTAACGATTTTTTTGATCGACTCTCCGTTAGGCAGCTCACAATTTCGTGCTGCCCTTGCGCCTCACACACCGCCTGTCCTGCTTTCCCCATTTCGTGTTAACGTCGTGACTCGCACGCGCCGACGAGCGGGTGAGCCCCAACAGCGATGTGTGTCGCAAGGAGGTCAACATGATTCGTCGAGATCGAGCACTGTTCAGGTTTGCGGTGCCCCTCAGCATCGTGGTGGTCACCATGGCTTCGGGCGTTGGACACAGCCATGCTCAGCCACCCGGAGTGCTTTCGATCCCAGCCGAGGGCGGGGTCGTTGCCGGCTCTACCAGCGGCTCGAGTAACTATAGCGCGAGTTGCGGCACCGGAAGCGTGCGTGCGCCTGAGCAGGTTTTCGAATGGATCCCCGATGTATCCGGGACGGTCACCATGGAAACCTGCGGCCCGAACACCGCCTTCGACACCGTGCTGTATGCTCGGAGTGGAAGCCTTTCAGGTTCGGGGCTCGCGTGTTCGGATGACGTGAGTGGCTGCGCGGTCAACAGCGGATCACGCAACTCGGGGCGACACGGATCGAGGATCAGCTTCGACGTCACCGCTGGACAAAAGTACTACATATTCGTCGACGGCTACGAACCCTCGTCCGGTGCGTCGGAGGGGGACTTCGAGCTCACGGTTACTCCACCTTTGGCATCGTCCTGCGGTGACGGAGTCGTGAATGGATCCGAACAATGTGACGGCCCGGATGCCTCGGCTTGCTCTACGGGCCAATGTTACGATCCAGATTCAACCTCGGGGCAGCCATGCACGTGCGTGCCACCGACTTCGTCGTCGAACATCCCGCCGCCTGGCGGCATCGTCAGTGGTTTCACGAGTGGAGCCAGCTTTGAGAGCGGATCATGTGGAGCGGGCAGCGTGAACGCGCCCGAGCAGGTTTTCTCTTGGACACCCGATTTCAGCGGGCAGGCGACGATCGAAACATGTAGCTTCATCACGGAGTTCGACACCGTCGTGTACGTTCGCCAAGACAGTCCGACGGGCAGTGAGATCGCTTGCGATGACGATACTCCGGGTTGCGCCGTCAGTAGCGGTTCAGCCAACTCGAGTCGTCATGGCTCCCGCGTGTCGGTCACTGTGACCGCAGGGGAGACCTATTACGTGTTCGTGGACGGATACAGCCCGTCGTCGGGGACGTCTGAAGGTGCCTTCGAACTGGCCGTGACACAGTCCGGAAGCGGCGGCGGCGGCGATTTGCCGGACCTCGCGTCGCTTGTGTCAGATGTCCAGATACGGCTCGACACGACCGTTCCGGCCGCTGACCTACTCGAAGGCTGCGCCTCGGCTCAGAGCGGCGTCGATCTTGTGCGATTCGCAGGAACGACGATCAACCTCGGTCCAGCCGACCTCGTCGTTGGAAATCCTGGCTGCCCAGACTGCGAGGACAACCCTTTGGCAGTGTGCGCCAACCCGAACTTCATATGCGCACCAGCCGACGGCCATGGGCACGGTCACTATCAGAACTTCGCCGCCTATGAGCTGCTCGACGAGACCGCGCAAAACGTGGTCGCGGTGGGTCACAAGCAGGGATTCTGCTTGCGAGACACATCCTGCACGTTCGGTTCGCCTACATACGACTGCACATTTCAGGGCCTGACCGCCGGTTGTTCGGACCTTTATTGGGCTTCTCTCGGGTGCCAATACATCGACATCACGAACGTACCGGGGGGCAACTACTTTGTACGGATGACAGCCGACCCGCTAAATCTCTTCGAGGAGGCCGACGAAACGAACAATGCGCACATGGTTCCGGTCACGATTCCGGATCGCGGCAACGTCAGGCCTGTCGCGCAACCCGATTCGGCTACGACACCCGAAGACACACCGATCACGATCGACGTATTGTCCAACGATAGCGATCCCGACGGGTTCCTGGATCCCGCGTCTGTCAATGTCGCCGTCGGCGCTTCGAATGGGTCCACGTCGGTGAGCTCGAGCGATGGAATGATCACCTACACTCCGAATCCCAGCTTTTCTGGTGGGGACGCCTTTACCTATGAAGTATCGGACAATGAGGGAAGCACGGACGCAGCGGTTGTGACGATCACGGTTGGCACCAGCAGTGAGCCCCAGATCCCTCCGGGAGGTGGTGTGGTGGCCGGGTTTACCAGCGGAACCAGTAGTCACAGCGGAACCTGCGCTTCAGCTAGCGGACGCGCTCCTGAGCAGGTCTTCACTTGGGTACCGGACGTATCAGGGACGGCGACACTCGAAACCTGCGGTCTCAATACCGAGTTCGATACAGTGCTCTACGTGCGGGACGGCGGCATTGCCGGAACCGAGCTGGGTTGTTCGGACGACGTCAACGGATGCGGCGTGAGCAGCGGCTCGAGCAACTCGGGGCGTCACGGGTCACGCGTGGTCTTCAACGTGGTGGCTGGTCAAACGTATTACGTCATCGTCGACGCGTATCGACCATCCTCCGGAGCGTCGGAAGGCAACTTCGAACTGACGGTGATTCCTGCGGCGCCCTGACGTCACTCGGTGAACGCCAGGCGTTGGTGCGCGCGAAACGCAAGCAAGCGCTTCACGATGCGCTTCTTGGTTTCGCCCGACACCACCGTGCCGTCACGCTCTTCCGGGTCGTGCTCGAGGTCGTAGCGGACCAAGCGATCATCCGTCACATCGTAAATGTACTTGTCGGGATACTCGAGCAGGGCCAACCCGAGGTCGTCGAAGAAAGTGGCCATGAAGGCGGGCTGCGGCTCGACCGTGCGCAGAAGACTCACGCCCTGCACAGGCGTCTCGACGTCCAGCACGCCAAAGAGGTCGGCGATCGTCGGGGCGATGTCGATATGTCGACTGGGAATCACGCCCGGATGCTGCATGCGGCCATCGGCGGACCAGAACACTGCCGGCACCGTCACCTCCTCCTCGAACAGAGAGCTGTTGTGGACGAACATCCCGTGCTCGCCAAAGGACTCGCCGTGATCTCCCACGATGACGAATAGCGTGTCCTCGAGCAGCCCAGCAGCCTTGAAGTGCTCGACCATTTCACCGAGCAGCTCGTCCGCATTGCCAAGGCAGTCCCGATAGTCCCCGTAGTCATGCGCTCCCGAGTCGCGCTCCGTGCACGAATAAGGGTAGTGCGCCGCGAGCGGGAAGAAGAGCACTGCGAAGGGCCCGTCTATCTTGGCTAGCTCCTGCACTCCTAGCTCATAGAGCTCGGAGTCGGCGGTCCCGAAGCTGGAGTCGGCGCCCAGCGCCTTGCCTTGTTTGGCCGCGAGCTCGAAGGCCTGCATCCGAGTCTCGATCCCAGTCGAGGCCAGCATGCCGTCCATGTTTTCAAACGCCAGATACAACGAGCTGTACACGATGGTGTTGACACCCTGCGCTTTCAGATCGTGGAACACAGAAGGATGATAATCCTCGACCACCTCTTGCATTTCGATGGCGGGGTAGGGGTGCCGCCCAGTCAACAGCGCATAGTAAGCCTTCGAAGAGTGCGGCACGGATACGTAGCAGCGACTCAACATTCCCTCGCGCGCCATTCGTGCCAGGTTTGGCGAGATTGTATCGTCCGACAATAGATCCAGACCACGCCAACGCACGGACTCGTAAATTACGAAGACCAGGTTTCGAAATGGTGCGACGCTAGGGAGTCGGACGCGGGGAGTAGCGGCCTGACGTGACGCGGGTGCTGGCCTTTGTTCGAACTGGACGGCGAGCGGCTGTAGTGCTTGAAGGTCGCTTCGAGCGTTGGCTACCGGCTCCACCAAAGGCCGTAACAAGATGTTGTCGTTGAGGTGGTAGCGCTGATCACCAGCGGCCAACGAGGCGATGTAGAGAGCGACGCAGACACCGCCGCCTGCCATCATGCGGCTGAATCGGGGCGGACCCGGAGCGCCCGTTCGCCCAGAGTGAGCAAGGACGGCGATCGCGGCCCATATCCCCGCGTAGACGCCACCCACGATGGCCAGAATCTGATAGAAGGCCAGGTCGAGGCCGGCGTCATGCCGAAAAAAGACGTCGAAGCCGGAGACGAGGCCTTCTGCGTTTGTCCACGCGTAGCTCAAGAGCCCCCAGTCTGTCGGCTTCAGCCACAGCTGGCGCACGCGCGCGTCGAGCATCAGCCACAAGAGCAACAGCCCTAGGCTCAAGAACGCTAGCCACAAGCGGGTCCGGGTGGGGCGGGCCAACCAGAGCGCCAACACCATGAGTACGAGCACCGCCAAGAGCAGATCTTGGGCAAGCACGAACGCCACATCGAGCGGGGCGAGGTCACCCCAAAGACTGGTGTTGACGTGCCAGACGAGCAAGAGCTTCGGGATGATGAGGGTGAGGGCCGCGAGAGCGAGTAGTAAGATGAGTGCCATATTGCGCGGCGACGGCCTGACACGAAGCAGACTGACTCATGATGTAAGGTCAAGATACTTCTGGCAAATGGAAGCAGCGATACCGCCCCTGCCCAAGCGATCGAGGCTGGGGTCGGACCGAGCGGAGTTGGGGCCGTTCACGAGGTTCGAAGCCCGACTCAGGACGTCCACTCGATGGTTTCGAGGTGCTCGCAGAGCTCACCGGCCGTTGGAAAGCTCTTGAGGATCAGTGAGCGTTTCAGCCCGGCGCAGATCGTCTTGATTTCCGGGGGCTGCTTTGCGTAGTGCTTGGCGCCACCGACGGCGTCATAGAGGATGCGCACGAGATCGCAGACGTCATCGGCGATGTGCGAGCGTGTTGCCGCGCCCCAGTGGAACATGTCGAGCAACTTGACGTCATAGCCGAGCCCGTAACGCCTGACGATGATGTTCTCGGTGTGGAGATCACCATGGTACTCGCCCATTCCATGAATCGTCGAGATACCGTCCGCCAACGCGTAAAGGAGTTGAAGCGCAGCGAAAGCGCCCATGCGTTGACCGGGTTGACGAGCGATGTACCGGCTCAGGAGCTCTCCTTCGACATAGTCTGAAATCAGAAAGGTCACTGCCTGTGCTTTGTGCGTGATCTGATCCTGAGCGTGGTACTGAATCAGGATCGGGCAGTGCCGGAGCTTGTGTAGCTTTTTGGCGTAGAAGCGCGCATTCTTGTCACGCGGGTTGCGCTCTGGAAAGAAGAACTTTGCAGCTCGCTCGATGCCGGTCGGGAGCTCGCGAACCTTGTAGACTTCGCCTTCCCATCCGGCGCCCAAGAACGAAACGACCTCATACTTGCGCGCCAAGACCCGCCCAGGGCGCAACTCAAAGCTCTCGGCCATGCTCCCCTCTTATCACGACGCGCATGACGGTTCAGGCAGCGCCTTGCCGCGTAAAAGCGATTCGCGGATCGGACCAATGACGCAAAGCCTGCGCCACCGGACCCCCGCTGGCACAAATCATGCTAAACACAACAGGCATTCGCTTCACATGAAAGATACCATTGCCAACGAGCTCGGCGAATCGACAGTCGCCGTGGCGCTGCCGACATCTGTCGTTACCCGCATGACGTTTGCCGCTTCACCCACGCGAGTCTGGCAAGGTCTCATATTCTACGAGGAGATACAGGAACCTCCGCCGCTTCATTTGCGCCTGCTGCTGCCTGTTCCCGTCGGCACCGAGGGACGGATCTCGAGGGTAGGCGGCGAGGTGAAGTGTTTGTACGAAGGCGGTCATCTCGTGAAGCGCGTCATGCGGATCGAGCCGGGCGAGCTCTATGAATTTGAAGTCGCTGAGCAAGCGCTCTCGCTGGGCGGAGGAATGCGATTGTCGGGGGGTCGCTACACCTTGCGCGAGCTCGCTGTTGGCCAGACAGAGGTCGCACTCGAAACCCGATATGTCAGTACCCGGTGGCCGCGTTGGTTCTGGAAGCCACTGGAGGGCTCGGTCTGCCATTCGTTTCACCGCTGCCTCTTGAGCTCCATGCGACGCAAGATCGAGTCGCAGTGAAGGGTGTCGTAGAACGTCGATATGCCCGAGCTCATGCCGCCGTACTGGTTGATTCGTGTCGCGGTAGCCGCGGTTTGGCTTTACGAGGGCCTGTGGTGCAAGCTGCTGCGCGGCGAGCCGCGTGAGTTCGAGGTGGTCAAGGCGGTGCCGCGCTATGGGCCACGCTTCGGCGTGCCTTTCCTGATGGCCCTCGGGGTCGTCGAGGTGAGCCTCGCGGTGTGGGTTTTGAGTGGTTTGGCTCCACTCCTCTGCGTGATCGTGCAAACCGTGCTGCTCGTTTCCCTGAACGCCAACGGTCTCATCTGGGCCCGGCAGGTCATTCACGACCCGCGCGGCATGCTGGTCAAGAACTTCGCGTTCCTCGTGCTGGCCTGGGTCTCGGCGAGCCTCCCGGCAGGAACAGGACCGTGACCGCAGCGGCGACCGTTTGGGAACGGGGCCGCTTCGACGCGCGCGTCGGTCCGAGCGAAGTCCTGTTCGGACGTATGTACGAGGACGCGTCGATCGAGCTCGACGCCTTCCATCCAGGCAGTCGCATCTTTTGCATCGCCTCGGCAGGCTGCACGGCGATGAAGCTCGCTCCCGATCATGAAGTCGTCGCTGTCGACATCAATCCTATCCAACTCGCCTACGCCAATCGTCGCTTCGAGGGAGATGCCGGCTTTCGCGGCAAGGCCGAACGCGTCATGGATTTCGCCCGATTCTTCGGCCCCCTCGCGGGCTGGTGGCCGTCGCAGGTGCGCGCCTTCCTCGAGCTCGACGACCCGGTCGAGCAGATCGAGTGCTGGCAACGGGAGCTCAATACCTGGCGTTTCCGCACCGCCGTCGATGGGCTCTTTTCGGTGACCGCGCTCCGCTCGGTGTACGCCCCGCGCTTCCTCGATTTCCTGCCAAAGCGACTCGGAGCCGTCATGCGCGGGCGAATGGAGCGTTGCTTTGAGCGGCACCCCAATTCCAAGAACCCCTACGCGCGTTCCTTGCTACTGGGTGAGCTGTCCTCCGACCCACCGCCCCCGGAAGCAAAGAACATTCGGCTGGTGCACGCCGATGCCGCGAGCTTTCTCGAGAACGAGCCGCCTGGCAGCTTCGATGGCTTCACGCTTTCAAACATTTTGGACGGGGTCGAGGATGCCTACAGACAAAGGCTCTTTGCCGCCGTGAAACGCGCTGCCGCCCCCGAGGCGGTCACCGTCCTTCGTAGCTTTGGCGATGCAGGTGCCAGCTCACCAGAGAACCGCGCCGCCGACGACCGAGCGATGTTATGGGGAAGCGTCCTCGTCAGACCGGTGCGTGCTTTTTGAACTCGATGCGCGCGACTGTCCGCCGATGCACTTCGTCGGGACCATCGGCGAGCCGCAGCGTCCTGCTCTGTGCCCAAGCTTGGGCTAGGCCGAAGTCCGTCGTGACGCCCCCGCCACCGTGCGCCTGAACCGCGTCGTCGAGAACCTTGAGCGCAGTGATCGGCGCCTTGACTTTGATCATCGCGATCTCGGCGCGCGCCTCTTTGTTGCCGACCTTGTCCATCATGTCGGCGGCTTTGAGCGTCAACAGGCGCGCACACTCGATGTCGATCCGGGCGTCGGCCACCCTCTCTTCCCAGACCGATTGCTCGTAGATCTTCTTGCCGAAGGCGGTCCGGCTCATCAGGCGCACGCACATTTTCTCGAGCGCTCGCTCGGCCACGCCGATCAGCCGCATGCAGTGGTGAATCCGCCCAGGCCCCAAGCGGCCCTGTGCGATCTCGAATCCACGTCCTTCACCGAGCAACATGTTGCTCGCAGGGACCCGGACGTTTTCGAACGAGACTTCCCCGTGCCCGTGTGGCGCGTCGTCGAACCCGTACACAGGGAGGTAGCGTTCGATCGTCACCCCCTTTGTGTCGCGGGGCACCAGGATCATGCTTTGCTGCAAGTGCGTCGATGCGCTCGGGTCGGTCTTGCCCATCACGATCATGATCTTGCAGCGCTTGTCCATGATCCCAGAGGTCCACCACTTTCGGCCGTTGATCACGTATTCGTCACCATCGCGCCGAATCTCCGTGGAGATGTTCGTCGCGTCCGATGACGCGACATCAGGCTCGGTCATCGCAAACGCCGAGCGAATCTTTCCGGCGAGAAGGGGCTCCAACCAGTCCATTTTCTGTGCTTCGGTGCCGTACCGTTCCAACACCTCCATGTTGCCGGTGTCCGGGGCCGAACAGTTGAAAACCTCGGGGGCGAATGCGACACGACCCATGATTTCGCAAAGAGGCGCATACTCGAGGTTGGTCAGCCCAGCTCCGCGCTCACTCTCGGGCAAGAAGAGATTCCAAAGCTCGGCCTTTCGCGCCTCGGCCTTGAGCTCTTCGATCATCGGCGGCGTATCCCATCGATCGCCAAGCGAGGCGTGTTGCTGGTACACCGCCGCTTCATTCGGATGGATGTGCGCCTCCATGAAATCTTGCAGGCGGGAGATCAGAGACCGTGTTTTTTCGCTATACGTGAAATCCATGACTGCACAGGATACTGGCACAGGGCATTCCACAAATCGAGGCTGAAGCCGCGTGGGAACGTTTGATCTCCGAGGCGACCCCGTGTAACACGCGAGGACTACATCCCAACCCTCGAGGAGCAAGGACAGCTCACATGACAAAGCCGACACAAATTCGTTTTCGCGCACTGCTCGTCACTGGCATCGTATTGGCGCTGGGAGGAACTTCGCCGGCGTTCGCCAAAAGAGCGAAGAAAACCAAGCAGCCCAACATCGTCATCATCATGGGTGATGACATCGGTTGGTTTAATATCGGCGCCTATCACCGTGGCATCATGTCGGGCAAGACGCCGAACATCGATCGATTGGCTAGCGAAGGAATGATGTTCACCGACTACTACGCCGAGGCAAGCTGCACGGCCGGCCGCGCGAACTTCATCACGGGCATGATCCCGATGCGAACCGGGATGACCACCGTCGGTCAAGCCGGCTCTCCGCTGGGCCTGCCTGCGGAAGCCCCGACGATCGCGACTGCGCTCAAGGCCATGGGCTATGCCACGGGGCAATTCGGCAAGAATCACTTGGGCGACTTGAACGAGTTCCTCCCGACGGTTCATGGATTCGATGAGTTCTTCGGGTACCTCTATCACCTCGATGCCATGTCGGACCCGTACTGGCCGGGTTATCCCGAGGACCTGCGTGGCGAGATCGGTCCCCGCAACATGGTGCACTCATGGGCAACGGAGAAAGACAACCCGGCCGTACAGCCCAGGTGGGGCAAGATCGGCAAACAGAAGATCAAAGACGCTGGACCACTTCCGCCCAAACGCATGGAGAAGGTGGACGACGAGATCCTCAGGCACACCTTGAATTTCATGGAAAGGGCCAAGAAGAACAACAAGCCTTTCTTCGTCTGGCTAAATCCGACCCGCATGCACATCTTCACTTTCCTCTCGCCGAAGTACAAAGCGCTCGAGGGCAAAGACAACTACGGCCTTCAAGAAGCCGGCATGGCTCAATTCGACGACATCGTCGGCGCAGTGATGAAGAAACTCCAGCAGATGGGCGTGGACAAGAACACGATCATCGCAGTGACCACCGACAACGGAACCGAGGTCTTCACCTGGCCGGATGGTGGCAACACCCCCTTCAAAGGTGCCAAAGGCATGACCACCGAAGGCGGCTTTCGCGTCCCGATGATCGTCCGATGGCCGGGCCACGTCCCGGCCGACAAGGTTCAGAATGGCATCATGTCCGGCATGGATTGGTTTCCGACCCTCGTCGCGGCCGCGGGCAACCCGAATATCGTGGGCGAGCTCAAGAAAGGCAAGCAGCTCGGTGACCGTGAATACAAGGTTCACCTGGACGGCTACGACCAGATGGACATGTTCACGGGCAGGGGTCCAAGCAAGCGTGAAGAGGTTTGGTATTTTGGCGAGTCGACGCTCGGCGCCGTTCGAATTGGCGACTGGAAGTACACATTCATCGAACAGCCCGATGGCTGGCCAGGCGCCAAGTTGAAATTGAACATGCCCCTGATTCACAACCTGCGCCGTGATCCATTCGAGCGGTATTCGGATCCAAACTTTGCGGTCGGCTCACCGGACTGGTTCATGCAGTTCTACGCGCGCGAGTTCTGGCGCTTTGTCTTCGTGCAGCGCGAAGTCGCGAAGCTTGCCAAGACGGCAATTGAGTTTCCGCCGATGCAAAAAGGCGCCTCCTTCAACTTGGAAGCGGTGAAGGCTCAAATTGAGGCCGCCGTCCAGGCTCGTCACGGGCAGTAAGAACAGTCGGATGGAGAACCAAAAAGCTTATCAAAAAGCCAAAAGAAGGGTGGAAGCCAAGGTTGGATTCTACATTCATCTGTCGGTCTACATCGCTGTAAACCTTCTACTCATCATCATCAATCTAACTACCTCTCCCGAATACCTCTGGTTCAAGTGGCCGCTCATGGGGTGGGGCATCGGCTTGTTTTTTCATGCTATTGGAGTCTTCGTTTCTTCTGGAAGGTCCCTCGTTACCGAACAGATGATCGAAAAAGAAATGAAGAAAGAAGCTTCCAAGAAGCGATGATCCAGAGCGCGGAAGCTTCGTGCCGATCTCGCCACTAAACTCGATCCAGTCCAACGACGCAGGCAGTCAATTTGCCTGGCGCATGCAGTTGAGCGGGAGGTTCCAAGGTGAGAGAATCACTGTGTAGGAGGTTGCTATGTGGAAGCGTCACCGATACTTCACATCGTTTGCCGCGCTTGCGCTGCTCACGTTAGCAACCGCTTGTGAGCGCGAAACGGGTGGGACGAAGGTCGAGCCAGCGCAGGCCGACCAGCAGGAGCCCGCCGGCGAACGAAACACCATGCCCGGTCTGGCTCATGGCCTCTTGCAGTCGCCGATCAACATCCTCAGCAATCGGTCCGAAGCGGGGCATCATGAGATTGCGGTCAATCTGCACCATGCGGAGCCCGAGTATCTGGCGAACAAGGGACACACGATCGAGCTCGACTTCCCGCGCGGCTCGACGATCGCCCTCGACGGAAGGGAGTACGCACTCAAGCAGGTTCATTTCCACACTCCGTCGGAGCATCAGATCGACGGCATCACGTATCCGATGGAGTTGCATGTGGTCAACTCGATCGAGCCGAAGACGCCCAATGAGCCACCGCGCTACCTGGTGCTGAGCTTTCTCTACCGAATGGGCGACGAGGACCCCTTCATCGCGAGCTTTCTCAGCCAGGTCCCGACAGAAGAGGGCGTCGCCGTGCTCGCGCCGCGCCAGGTGCATGTGACGCTTGTCGATCGGGCTCTGGATTTCCACTTCTATCACTACCGCGGCTCCCTCACCACGCCGCCCTTCACTGAAACCGTCGAATGGCTGATCGCGAAAGAGATTCAGCAAGCGTCGCCGGAGCAGGTCCGACGAATCAATCAAATCGAAGGCGACAATGCCCGGCACGTGCAACCGCTCTACGGACGGGCCGTCGACCGGTAGCGCACCAAAGACCAGTCCCGTCTTTTCGCTTCTGGCTCGGGGCGTTTGGAGTTACTATCGACGGCTCTATGGCTAGCGTCAGCGTCCTCGGGGCGGGGGCTTTTGGTACGGCCCTCGCCATCTACTGCTCGGAGCTCGGTCACCAGACGCGCGTCTGGGCTTACGATGAGGGCCTGCCAGAGCGGATCGCCGCCGCGCACGAGAACCTGGTCTATCTTCCGGGCTTTCCGGTCCCGAATGACCTGCACTTCACCAACGATATGGGGGCGGCGTTGCAGGGCGCCGAGCTGGTCTTGCTGGCGGTGCCCTCCGGTTTCATGCGTTCGGTCACCGAGCAGGCGGCGCCACACCTGCCCAGCGAGGTGCTCCTCACCTCGACGACCAAAGGCATCGAGCGCGACAGCCTTGCATTCATGAGCGACATCCTGGCGGAGACCCTGCCGGATCATGCCGGGCACGCCACCTATCTCTCCGGCCCGAGCTTTGCAAAGGACATGGCCTCTCGGCTGCCGGCGCAAGTCACGCTTGCCGCGCCAAACATCGACATGGCACGCCGCGTTCAGGCCATCCTTCATTCCCCCCGCTTTCGGGTGTACGCGAGCGACGACGTGATTGGGGTTCAGTTGGGCGGGGCCCTCAAGAACGTGATCGCGGTGGCCTGCGGCGCGACGCACGGCCTCGGACTCGGCGCTTCCGCGGTGGCATCGCTGATGACTCGAGGTCTCGCCGAGATGGCACGGATGGGTGTGGCGCTCGGCGCGAACCCCCTCACGTTTCTAGGGCTCGCCGGCGTGGGGGATTTGACTCTGACCTGCACCAACAAGCTCTCGCGCAACTTTCGGCTCGGTCTAGAGCTAGCCGCCGGCAAGCCGGCGAAGGAGGTGGTCGCATCCCAGAAGGCAGTAGCCGAGGGCTACCACACCGCTGCCGCGGTTCACTCGCTGGCGCGACGGGCCAAGGTGGACATGCCGATCTCGGAATCGGTCTACCGCGTGTGCCACGAGGGCGCCGCGCTGGCCGACGAGGCGACGCGGCTCATGGGCCGCGAGCGAAAAGATGAGCTGGCGGGCATCTTCTTGACGACGGCGAAACGCCCCGATGGCAGTTGACCTTACACCTCAACCATCACGTTGCCGCCCTCGACCATCGTGGGATAGGTCTTCAATGTCTTCTCGCTGCGGACGACATTGAGCAGTTGGATGCCGGGCGGGAAGTTGGCCCATTTGTGAACCTCGCCCGTGCGGATATCGAACTCTGCACGATGAAGAGGACACCGAACGCGGTGTCCATCGACGATCTTACCGCGCCGAAGCGGCGCGAACGTGTGCGTGCAGTTGGTTTGCGTCGAATAAAAGCCATCTTCAAGGTGGTAGACGAGGACACTCGTGTCGCCGGCCTTGAAGGGCTTCATCTCGCCGATTGGGAGCTCCGATGCCTTACATACGAGGTGGCGCGCCATCAGGTTCCTCCTCCCTAGCTAGAGAAGACTTATAACGCTCGGGGCTTGGGAGGAGAAGTGCTTTCCGACTCCAGGCTAGACGCGCTCTTTGTCCAGTTCGGAGGTATAAGGGGCTTGGAGGCCAGGTATATGTCCTCGACCGACGCGATTCCTGTGATCGACATGTGGGCCCCGATCGTCCCGACCGCAGAGATCATGGCCGACTTTGCGGGGTTTCCTGAGCCGATGCTCGGGTACCTCCGCGTGTTCTTCAAACGCGAGCCGACGCTAGACATCGTCCGCGACTTCGCACACGGACTGATCCGAGACGACGAGGCCATTATCGCGGAGCTCGACAACGCTAACGTGGTGCGAGCTCTGATTACAGGCTTTGACGAGACCTCGACTGCCGGTGGGCGCTTCATTTCCAATGAAGCCGTGGCTGCGGTCGCAGAACGACAACCCGGTCGGTTTCTCCCGTTCGCGGGGGCCGACATCATGCGCGGCGAGGAGGCTCTGGATGAGGTCGAGTATTGGGTGAAGGAAAGGGGCTTCGTCGGTCTGAGCCTCCGCCCATTCATGATCGATCGCCCAGCGGACGATAGGCACTACTATCCGTTCTACGCCAAGTGCGTCGAGCTCGGCATCCCGGTCAGTGTTCATGCATCGGCCAACTGGACCACCGTGAGGCCGAGCGAGCTCGGTCATCCACGTCACTTCGACCGGGTGGCTTGTGACTTTCCCGAGCTGAAGCTCATCCTCAGTCACGCAGGCTATCCTTGGGTGCTCGAGGCCTGCCTGCTCGCGTGGAAACATCCGAATCTCTACTTGGAGCTCGCGGCGCACAGACCGAAGTATTTCACCGCCGTCGGTGCTGGCTGGGAGCCGTTGCTTCGTTATGGACAGAGCACGATTCAGGACAAGGTCCTCTACGGGACCGGGGCCTTTCTGCTTGGGAGGCGGCCGGCCGACCTTTTGTTAGAAATGCGCGCTCTTCCGATCCGCCCCGATATCCTCCAGAAATGGCTCTGGCGAAACGCCGCCGCCCTAATGGGCATCGACGTCAGTCTGAGTCTCGGAAATAGCGGAGGTACTCATGTCTAAGAAGACAGCACTTGCGGCGATCGTAGTCGGCGTGGCTCTCAACAACTACGTCTACCTGCATGACTTGATCCTGCAAAAGCACGAAGGGCTCATCGACCTTGGAACCAAGAGTGCGGTCGGCATTGCGGTCGCAGTTGTAGTCATTTTGGCGGGCGTCGCGGCCCTGGCGCGCGACTCGTCGGGTTGAGCCACCGAGCAGCGGACAGAGACGGCTAGGGCTGCTATATTTCCCATCATGGGTGTCTACCGGCCTCCGCTTTGGATCATCGGGCTCCTGCTGCCACTGGCTGCCTGCCAGTATGTGGACCTTCCGGACAGATCCGGGGGCACCGATGAGTGCACTGAAGAAGAGTGCGGGCCTGCTCCAGCCGCGCCTAACATCGAGTGCGAGGATGGATCGATCGCAGGCCCAAGCTGCCAGCTCAATGAGGATGGCGATTGCGGATGGGTGATCCTCGAATGTCCCGACCCCGTCGAAGAGTGCACCCCACAAGAATGCGGACCGGCTCCAGCAGCACCGAACATCCTGTGTGACGATGGATCGATCGGCGGACCCGGACCGTGCGTGCGCAACGACGACGGACTCTGCGGTTGGACCTTCCGCGACTGCCCGCCGTAGCCTCGAAATTGGGGGCCCCTCTTGGCCATCGACCCAAGATTTCTCCGACGCTGGGTGTCCTATGCTTAACTCCCCAGAGTTGTCGGCTCTCGGGGGACTGTTATCTTGTGCAGAGGGCTATGTAATGACTCGAACGCTTTTCGTTTCGGTGTTTGTCGCCTTGTTCGTCCTTGGCTGCAATTCGGGTTCCGGGGGCACGATCCGCTTGGATGACCTTCCGAGTATCTGCGGCGAGCCAGGCGCTCCGGCCGGGTGTGGCGATGTCTGTATCAGCGATTCGGGCTGTGACGCCGGGACGTACTGCGACAACGGTGTTTGCCTCGCCGTGTGCACGCCTGAGGGCGGGCAGTGTGGCGCCGCAGGCACCTGCATCTCGAATGGACGGTGTGTTCCGGTGTTTGGCGACGGCGGTATCTCCACCTCCGACGGCTCTGTGTGTGGTGAGCTCGAGGTTGCAACCGACCGGGTCATCCCCAACATCATGATCATCGTCGACCGCAGCGGGAGCATGCGGCGCGACTTCGAAAACGACTGTCCCTTCCTCGGCAATGGCTGTCCGACCTCCGGCACGCCCAACCCGGACTTCGGCGAGGCCCGATGGGACTCGGTCGAAGACGCATTGGTCGGAACGGACGGCCTAGTTCGCAGGCTGGACGCGATCGCGCGGTTTGGATTGACCTTGTACTGGAAGCCCAGCGAAGACCCGCCAGCGATGTCCGATGGCGACATGTGCGCCAGCACGGATGGCGTCGCCATCACCCAGAGTCTCGACAACGCCAATTCCATCGCCGCCAGCTTCAGCGCCAACGCACCGAGCGGCTTCACACCTACCGCCGAAGCGATCGAAGCGGTGACCGATTCGCTCCTCGCGACGCCGCCGCCGGCAGGGCCCACGGTGTACCTGCTCGCGACCGACGGTCTGCCAAACGGCTGCGACGAAGACGGTGAGGCTATCGACCGCAACAACAGCGTGAGCGCGGTGCAAAGGGCGTTTGATCTAGGCATAGGGACGTTCGTGCTCGGCGTAAACTTCGACGATTCCCACCTGCAGGACCTCGCCGATGCCGGGCAGGGTGTCGGCTCCGGAGCCACGCTTTGGACTGCCGATAGCGTCTCGGAGCTTCAAATCGCCCTCGAGCAAATCGTCGTGCAGAACATCCCGTGTACGGTCAGCCTGACAGACGGCACCATCGACACCGCAGCCGCCTGTGACGGTGAGGTGCGCCTGAACGCCGAACCGCTGGTTTGCAACAATGCCGAGCGAGGTTGGAGAGCGGTCGACGGCAACACGATCGAGCTCACGGGCTCGGCATGCCAAGACTGGCGAGGGGGAGACGCAGACCTCGAAGCGGTCTTCCCTTGCTACGTCGTGGTGCAGTAGCCGGCAACCTCTACGCGGCCGGTTGACGTCTCCTACGCCGCTCACGGCGCCGCGTGCCGGATCTCTGATCACGTGGGGACCTGACGAAATCCCGGGACGGTCGCCTTCTGGGCTCGGCTGAATCCCGGGGCGGCAGCTCTACCGCCATCTCTTCCGGCGAAAACCTGATCAGCCTTTCCACCGCGAGAAGCCGGTTGCGTTCGGATGGGTCCACCAGCGACCAGGCAGCGCCGGTAGCACCGGCGCGACCCGTTCGACCGATACGGTGAACGTAACTTTCCGGTTCGTGGGGCAGCTCATAGTTGAAAACATGAGACACTGCGTCGATGTCGATGCCGCGGGCTGCAATATCGGTCGCCACCAGCACCCAGGCATCTCCGGTCTTGAAATTCCGCAGCGCCCGCTGACGCGCGTTCTGTGATTTGTTGCCATGGATGGCCTCGGCGCCGATGCCGGCACCTTCGAGCTTTCGGGCTACCTTGTTGGCCCCGTGTTTGGTGCGAGTGAAAACGATTGCCCGAGAAACCTCGTCGTCACGGAGCAGGTGCTCGAGCATGCGCTGCTTGTCGCCGTTGCCGACCATGACGACCCGCTGGTCGATCTCTTTCACGGTGATTTGCCGCGGCGAAACATCCACCCGAATCGGGTCGTCCAGGATCTCACGAGCCAGCGTTACAACTTCTTGTGGCATCGTGGCCGAGAACAGAAGCGATTGTCGGGTCTCAGGCGTTTGCGCAACGATGCGCTTCACGTCACGGACGAATCCCATGTCGAGCAGCCGGTCCGCTTCATCGAGCACCAGAACCGATACTTCCGAGAGATCGAGATGCCTTTGCGCTGCCAAGTCCAAGAGGCGACCGGGAGTGGCCACCAGCACGTCGAGGCCTTGGGCTAGAGCCCTGACCTGGGGATTCTGACCCACACCACCGATGATGAATGCGTGACGCAGGCCGGTGTATCGTCCGAGGCTCGTAAGCTCCTCGTGGATCTGCAATGCCAACTCGCGCGTGGGCGCGAGCACTAGCGACCGTGGTCGCCGAGGCCTGGCAGGTGAGTTTTCGTCGTCCAGGCGTTGCAACAGCGGCAGCGCGAACGCCGCCGTCTTGCCGGTACCTGTCTGGGCGATTCCCAGAAGATCCTTCCCCTGCAATAGGTGGGGGATGGCCTGGAACTGGATAGGAGTGGGCTGGATGTAGCCCACGTCCCTCAGGGCGCGGCGGAGCTTCCCGCCGACCCCGAGGGATTCAAAGTCATTCTCAATCAAAATTGTCAGCCGCCGCTTACCAGCGATTGCCGCCGCCGCCGCCGCCGCCGCGCCGGTCGTCTCTTGGCCGATCATTGGCCTTGTCGACTCGAATGGTACGACCATCGAGTGTGGAGCCGTTCAGCTCCTCGATTGCCCGGCTTGCGCTCTGCTCGTCTTCGAACGTGACGAACCCGAAGCCCCGTGAGCGACCGGTTTCCCGATCGGTGACCACCTTGGCCTCGGCGATTGCGCCGCAAGCCTCAAAGGCCTGCTGAAGCTCGCTGTTTGTCGTGTTCCAGCTCAGGCCGCCTACGAATAGTTTCTTGCTCATTCTCTTTTCTCTCTCATTGATCTGCGCAGAATGACGCCGGGAGCTGTCCCGAACGCCTTCTTTGCGTCTACTTGCCGTTGTCTTCTACGAATCTCTGACCGTTATCTCGTGTCACGGTGCGAGTCTGGTAGGAACAGCAGCGTGCCGGCAACCCACGGTGAGCTACCGCGCCCCTGATGGGCGATGTCGGCAAGGTAGCAGCTGGCTCAAGTCTGTCCAGCAACCACCCAAAACGGCCTCCTGGATGTCCGGACGCCCCCCAAAAACGCTCTTTTCAGCGATCCATCCCCCTTGGGCCTCAACGGATTCGCAGGACGCGGCGGCGTTCCTCCGCATACATTCGGAGGGCGAATCGTCCTGCGGGGTGCGCCCGCATCTCCTCGACCAGCTCTGCTCCCTCGGAGTCGAGCGCGTCGCGGGACGGCAAGACTGCGCCGTAGCCCTCTTCGGACGTGGTGCACAGCACGGGCGAGGCGAGTGCTGCGAACGTGAGGTCAGCAGCAGTGAAATAATCCCCGTATAGATAATCGCTCTGTTCGAGCCTTGCCGCAGTGGCATCGAACTCTTCGCGAATGCGTACCATGGCCTTGTCTCGACTGGCTTCGGTGAGGTTAACGAAGCGTTTGAGGTTCGAGCGTGCGAGAGGCATCAGCGTGCGAAAGAGCCAGGCTTGGCGTGGACTCACGTTGTCTGCGGCCAGCTGTTCGATCATCCCGGGATGTCGCAGAGCGTGCCAGTACGCGAGCATACGCGTGTACGGCCCCAACTGGTCACCATAGTGGTCGACGAGCGACTCGACTTCATCGTTCGGGAACAAGGAGTCATCGCTGCCAGCGGCGAAGCGCGCGATGTCCGTGGAATCGGTGAGCACCCGACCGTCGTCCAAGAGTAGCACCGGCGTCGAGTACCGCGACGAGGTTCGGTCGGCCGTGCCCCCGCGGCCACGCGTCGCAACGGCGACGGCCATGGAGCAGAAGAACGGAACATAAGGCTCTTCGCGGTACGGCACGGAAAAGCGATCGAGGGCCCAGCGAGCCTTCTCGTTGTAGTGGGAAAAACTGAGCGTGATCAGTCGATGCATGGCGAGTTTCCTCGTTACACCTCGTAGAGGACGTCGAGGTAGCGCTCGAGTAGGTCGGTGACGACGCCTTGGATGGGGACGGTGTTGGCCATGCCGTACACCGGGGCCATGCCGCCTTCTTCGGTGGGATGGCCTTTGGTGTGCTCGACGGCCGCGCGCAAATCCTCGAGGAAGCGGTCGGCGACCCCATTTTTCGTGTGCCGGAGGGTGACCGCGAGATGGACGCTTGGCGGCTTGTGCAACCCGTTCAGGTTCCAACTGCGCTTGGTCATGAAGTCCATGATCCGGTAGATGTCGAGCTCGTCGGAGCCAAACGCGATCACCCAGAGTGGATCGCCGAGCAGTTTGAGCTCGGGGATCGCGCGAATACCCTCGCGGATCGTCGCACCAGTCTCCAATATATCCCGTGTCGCCTCGATGTAACCGCGCTCTCCCATCGACATCATCGCCGCCCAACACACGGCGCTTAGCGCCCCCGGACGGCTTCCGGCGAACGTAGGCGAGAAGTAGAGTCCCCCAGGCCAGTCGGCGACTTTGTAGTATTGGTAGTGTCGAAGGTCGTAGTTGCGATAGAGCACCACGCTCGTGCCTTTCGCGGCGTATCCGTATTTGTGGGTGTCGACCGACATCGACGTCACACCCGGTAACCGAAAGTCAAAGGCCGGAATGTCGTAGCCGAGCTTTTCGGCCCACGGCAGGATGAAACCACCTAGGCAGGCATCGGTGTGGAAGCCGATTCCGCGCTTTCGGGCAAGCTCCGACAGCTCTTCGATCGGATCAATCACCCCGTGCGGAAATGAGATCGCCGAGCCAACTACACAGATCGTGTGACGGTTGATGGCCTTTTTCATCGCAACGACGTCCGCCCTAAAGTCCGGCCCAACCGGTACTTTTACCAGCTTGATCCCGAAGTATTGGGCCGATTTGTCGAAGGCGGCGTGCGCGGTGGTGGGCACGACGAGCTCAGGCGATGTGATCCCTTTGGTCTCGCGTGCCCAGTCCCGGTAGCTCCGCATCGCAAGCATGATGCTTTCGGTCCCGCCGCTCGACACCGCTCCACAAACCTGCGCGTCCTTCGCTTGCTGTGAACCGAGCATGTTGGCAGTCATCGAGACAATCTCCGCTTCGTACTTCGCAATGCTCGGCCACAAGTCCGAGTGAAGCGGATTCGTTTGAGAAGTGATCGCGTACGCTTGATTCAGAAAGGCGATGTGCTCCGGGTCTCCGTGATAGACCGCTCCCGACACGTAACCGTCTCTCCAGCGCGCGGTCTCGCGCCGTTCGAGCTCACGAATCTCCTCTAATATGCCGGCGTGAGGTTTGCCCTCGGCCGGAAGGGCAGCGTGACGCTCGACGTCGTCGGCGTAGGGCTTCGCCGACTTGCGAAGCTCTTGCATGATGGGCGCATACTCCGCTTCCAGTCTCTCTTTGACGATCGGCAGACGTTTCGCATACCGATAAATGCGCGCGACCAGAGGCTCGAGCGGCCCAAGGCGAACGTTCGCAAGTTCCTTGATGTCCATGGGCTTTGCGTACCGCACCACCGACGAGTGGGCCACCCCGCGTGGTGGCCCTAACCATTGAGTCGGTTGTACATGGCTTCGCTCTTCTTCTGGATCTCCAAGAAAGCCTTGTATAGCTCGTCGTAGATCGATCGATGATTGCGGTTCGGCATGTAGCGCTTCTCGATCGGAACCCGCGAGGCAATGTCCTCGACTTTGAGCCTGCCAAGCCCCACTGCACCGACGAAGGCCGCGCCCCGCACGTTTGCCGAAAGCGGATCGGCGACCCTATCGATCGGACGGTCGAGCACATCGGCAAAGATCTGACACCAGAGCTCGGATTTGGCGCCTCCGCCGATGAACCGAAGGCCCTCGAACGGGTGCCCGATGAACGACTCGACCCCTCCCATGAGCCAGCGCGTGTTGTATGCAACCCCTTCCATCACCGAACGGATCATGTGCGCCCTCGTGGTGCGTAACGACACATTGGAGAAGGCCGCGCGCAAGTAAGGATTGGCGACCGGGGTATGCTCGCCATAGAGCCATGGCGTGAAGATCAACTTGTCGCTTCCTGCGGGCGCCCCGGCTGCAAGCTCGCCAAAGCGCTCGAACACGTCGTCAGGCGGAGCCCCCGGGTCGAGCGCATCGTCGCGACAAAACACGTTGTCGCGCAGCCACGTCATGCAGGCGCCGGCCGTTTCTTGCTCATTGCCGATGAAATAGCGCCCGGGCAGCGCCGAGGGGAGCGACGCCATGTTGTGGATCAGGTCCGTCTTCTTAAAGGGCACGTGGCAGGTCAGCCAAGATGATGTCCCGACATAGATATGCCCCTCGAAATCCCCGACCGCCCCCGAGCCAACCGCCGCCGCCGGCACGTCCGGGGTGCCCCCCACGACTTTGGTGCTCTCGTTGAGCCCGAGCTCGACCGCGGCCTTCGGTGTCAGAGTCCCGATCACGTCTACTGCGCGCGTCAAGTCGGGAAGCTTTTCGCGAGGCAGGGTGGTCTGCGCTAGCAGCTTCTCGTCGTAGTGGATGTTGTCGATATTGCGGTTGTTCGTGACCCAATGGAGCGCGATCGAGTCGACCGTAGCGAGGAACTTCCCGGTGAGCCGCAAGTTCAGATAGTCCTTGGGCTCCATGAACTTGTACGCAGCGTCGTAGATCTCGGGTCGCTCGTGGCGAAGAAACAAGATGTGAGCCACCGGCTCTTTGCCGGCCAGGCTCGGTACTCCGCCCGTCTTCCGAATCCAGCTTTTGAGCTTCAGCGCGCCGTAGCCTTGGATCCGAATCAAGCCGCCTGCCACCTCAGGCACATACCTCGCGCCGCGCGAATCCAGCCAGATGATAGCCCGCGAGAGCGCATCGCCGGCCTGGTCGACGGGGACGGTTCCGGCCCATTGAGAGGTTACGGCTACGGCGATGATCCGCTCGGTCGGGACCAGATGGCGGTCGGTGATCCGCCGGGTCGCAGTCATGATCGCCCGCCACCAATCGTCGGGGTCTTGCTCGGCGCCGCCGCCTTCACTCAGGAAAAGCTCCGTCGACTCGACCTCGGATGCCAGCACCTCGCCTTCGGTCGTGACGAGCGCCACCTTGGGGCCACTCGTTCCGAGATCGATCGCAAGGATGCACTCGTCAGTCACGGCTGCGGAGTCTATAGCGTGTCGGGCTCGATGTGAACGGTCGCGTCCTCGACACCGAAGTCTTTGGCAAGCTTTGCCTCGATCGCGTCCGCGATCGCATGGGCCTCCTCCATGCTCAGGGTGGTATCCACACCAACGACGATATCTACAGCAGCCGAAGACCCTTTCGATCGAGAGCGCACGCTCTTCACCGAGAGCGCGCCCGGGACGGAGAGCACCGAAGCCTTGAGCTCCTCCGGCTCGAGCGCCATTCGGTCAACCAAGATAGGCACCGCCCGTCGAAAAAGACCGAATGCAAGGAAGAGGACGAACATCGAGACGCCAAGAGCGCAGATGGTGTCCATCCATGGATATCCGCGCGCGGCGAGCTGCCAGCCAACGATGACGACGATTGTCGTGAGCACGTCAGCGAGGGTGTGTCGTGCGTCTGCCGCGAGAATGTCCGAGTTGAGTCGTTTGGCCCAAGCGTTCTCCCAGGAAGTCAGGCCGATGTTGACCGCGAGGACGACGACCATCACGCCGACGGCCCACGGACGTGTGACGGGCGGACCGGCTTCCTGACGTAGCGCGCCGAGTGCCAACTCGACTGCAAGCACGACGAGCAAAGCTGCGAGCACGAACACCGCCAATGTCTCGAACTTGCGGTGACCATAGGGATGCTCTCGGTCAGCGGGTCTTGCCGACATGCGTACGATGATCCACGCGATCACGTTGTTCGCAACGTCGCCGAGCGAGTGAACCGCATCGCCTATCACCGCAAAAGAGCCGGTCGAAAAGCCAACGGCGAGCTTCAGCCCCAGCACCAGGACGTTCGCGGTCCCTTCGATCAAGATGACCCGTTGTACGCGGAAGTCGCGCTGCGGGGGCTTCACGCAATCGCTCAGTTCTGCAAAGCGCCGATGACCCGCCGCAGCCGGGTGTCCACTTCACTGACCACCGGCTCGAGAGCAGGATCGTCGACCACCGAGAACATGGCCCTCGGCGCCACGATCGATACGGACACCTTGCCTTGGTTCTCGCTCTGCACGACGACGTTGCATGGCAAGAGAAGGCCGATGTTGCGATCGTGCTCGAGCGCTTGCTTCGCGAGCACGGGATTGCAGGCGCCGAGGATCGCGTATTGGCGAAACTTCACGCCCAGCTTCTTCTTCAAGGTCTCGGCGACGTCGATTTTGGTCAGCACGCCAAAGCCTTCTTCCTTCAAAGCCCCGGCGACCCGGTCGAGCACCTCGTCAAAGCTCCCGGACAACGTGGCTTCGAAGCCGTAGTCGAATTCGTTCATCGTATGATCTCACTCGTAGTATTCGCGGCCAAGATAGGTGATCAGCTCTTCGCCCTGCATCCAACGCAAGGTGTTCTTGAGCTTGCCGAGCTGAACGAAGAGATTGTTCTCTGGGTACAGGCCCTCTGGGGTGATCGGGCTCTTGTAGTAGAACGAAAGCCATTCCTGAATTCCGCTGAGGCCTGCACGATGGGCGAGGTCCATGAAGAGCGCCAGGTCCAAGACCAAGGGCGCTGCGAGAATCGAATCGCGACAAAGGAAGTCGACCTTGATCTGCATCGGGTAGCCGAGCCAACCAAAGATGTCGATGTTGTCCCAGCCCTCTTTCTGGTCTCCACGCGGCGGGTAATATTCGATACGCACCTTGTGATACATGTCTTGGTAGAGCTCGGGATGAAGCTCCGGCTGCAGAATGGTTTCGAGGACGCCCAGTTTGCTGACTTCCTTCGACTTGAAGCTATCGGGGTCGTCGAGCACCTCGCCATCACGGTTGCCCAGGATGTTGGTGGAAAACCAGCCTCGAATGCCGAGCATGCGTGCCCGAAGCCCGGGAGCAAGGACGGTTTTCATCAGGGTTTGCCCGGTCTTGAAGTCCTTGCCGGAAACCGGTGTGCTGGTTTCACGTGAGAGCTCCAAGATCGCGGGAACGCCGCCGGCGGTGAGGTTTGGTGCCCCGTTCGAATAGCTCACCTCTTCACGAAGGCAGGCGTATGCGTAGACCTGGGACGGGCTGATCGCCGGGTCTGAGCGCCGCAAACCCTCTTCGAACTTGCTCAAGGACGAGTGAACCTCTGTCGGCTCACGATGCACTTCGGTCGAGCCGCACCACACGGCGACGCACCGATCGAGCCCGTTTTCTTTCTTGAAGCGACGAATGTCCTCGCGAACCGCTTCCGCGAGCTCCATCTTGTCTTCGCTCGGCTTCACGTTCTCGCCGCGAAGCCGCTTGACGAACTCAGGGAAAAACACCGATTCCATTGGCTTGATCGCCGAAAGCTCATCCTTGACGGCGTTTAGGTGATCGGTCGCCAAGACCTCGGCTTTGACAGCCGCCTCGTACGCATTGTCTCGGAAGAGATCCCATCCACCGAAGACCAAATCAGCCACGTTGGCGATGGGCACGAAGTCACGAATCATGGGCGAGCGCGCCTCGGTACGCTTGCCCAGTCGAAGCGTGTCCATCTGCGTAAGTGAACCGATCGGTCGTGCCGCCCCGTTGCGAGCCAAGAGGGCCCCCGCGATGAACGTCGTCCCCACTGCGCCCATGCCTGGCAAAAGCACGCCGAGTTTGCCGGTGGCCGGTTTGAGCTTTGGCTGCGTCATGGCTGTCTTATGAAGTTGCGGGACGCTACTCGCAAGTCGATCTAGCACTGTCGAGCAGAGGCATTCCGCACCCCCTCCGCGAGCCTATTTCCTCCGGCCGAAGCGGAGGAGTAGGGCAGGCATGGTGACCACTGCCGCGACTAGGCAGGTGACTTCGCTGATCGCCATCGCTGCCCCAAATGAATTGAGCGCCAGGTTTGCGCTAGTGAACAACGCCAGATAGCCGATGATGGTCGTCAACGAGCAGAGAACGACCGCCCCGCCCGTTTCTTCGATTGCGGTGCGAACACGATCTGTGTTCTCGAGCCCCTCTTCGGACGCGTAACGGCGCATCACGTTGACGCCGTAGTCTGCACCGTTGCCGAACGTGATCGGAAACGCGATGAAATTGAGAAAGTTGAGCTTCATTCCCACCGCCGCCATAGTGCCTGCCATCCAGGCGATCCCAAGCAGCAGAGCAACCATGGTGAAGAGTCGTTGCCGCAAATCTCGGAAAGCGAGCAGGACCAGCAACAGCGTTGCAGTGAACGAGGCGGCGATCGCCTTGGGTCCATCCGTCAAGATCGCAGAAATCATATCCGCGAAGACCGGTGCACGACCCGCGAGGGCAGGCCGGTCTCCGGATCCGGTGCGAAAGGCGCGCAGCGCGTCGGACCAGCGAATGAGATAGCGCCCATCCCAGGTGGAGGATCCCTCCTGCTGGCTCACCACGAGGATTCGTCCGCGGGTACCGTCCTTTTCGGAAAAGAGACTGGCAACTTCGACGGGGACGTCGCCAAAGCTGATCGGCACGATGGTGTCCGGCGGAATGTGCTCGTCGATCTCCTTCAGCGTTTCGTCGTCGGCGTATTCGCGATAGTCGAGAAGCAGCTCACGAATCTCTCCCAACACGGGGATCTTTTCCTCTTGCTGATCGGGGAAGAGTGCCTGAAGCGAATAGACCTCGCCCCACGGCGCGTCCCCTTCGTGCCCCGCTTTTTCGAGCTCCTTGCGAAGCTGTGCGGCGTCTTCGATCGTGTCCACCACGATTGCGATGCCATCGCCTCTCTTCGAACCGGTCGCAATCTCCCCCGCGCGATCGTTGATCAGGCGAGCTCGCTGCGAACCCTCCCGGACCGATTTGAGATTTCGAAAATCATACTCGAAGGGGTCGGATACCACCGCCCATGCGATGAGACCCAATGCGAGGAGAGCGAGAAAGGCCGATAACCTAAGGGCGTTCCGCGGATTCAGAAACGCCAACCAGGAAAAAAGCGAACCATAGAAGTTTTTAGATGGCTCGTCCGACTGACGCACCAGGGGGCTGACCCGCTCGTTGAGGACGACGACGGCCGGAAGGAGCACGGTCGCACCGATCCAACACAGAACCATGCCAACCGCCCCGATGACTCCAAAATCGCTGAAGCCACGGAAATCCGTGAGTATCAATGAGCCATACGCGATCGCGGCAGCACACGATGCGGTCAGGGTCGCGAGCCACACGCCTCGATGTGTGCGGACGATCGCATCTCGAACATCTTGGCCGCGTCTGCGCTCTTCGAAATAGCGGGCGAGCCATATGATGTTCGGATTGATTCCGTTCCCAATTACGATGCTGCCCAGAAATGCGGTCGACGTGTTGAGATAATCGACCGCGAGCTCGGCAAAGCCAAACGCCACGAGGACGGGAACAGCCAGTGCGCCCCCCAGGATCAAAGGCGCGCGCCAGTTGCGGAAGAAGATCAGAATCGCGAAAAGAACGAGGCCGACGGTCAACAGCACTGCAGTCGTGAGCTCGTTCTTCAACGCCTCGTGCTCTTCGCCCGCCACGACGAGGTTGCCTGCATACTCCACCCGGAGGTCACTGGCGTACTTCGATGGGTTGAGCGCCTGAACCTCCGCTGCGATCGAAGCGATGAGCCGTGCGATGCCATCTGCATTACCCGCGCCGAGGTCGCTCCTGATGAACAAGGCGAGGAAATCTCGATCCGGGTGGATGTAGTATCCGCCCGGATACTTCTCCATTTCCTTTTTGCCTTCGTCGGCTTCGTCGCGAATTCTCTCTAGAACATCGCGCGGGTCAGGCGGCTGGTAGTCGTCGAGCTGCACGTAGAAAGGATTAGACTGGATGCGCTCGTAATCGAGCCGCTCATCCAAGTCGTCTCGTGCCTGCTCGAGGTCTTCGAGCGAAGCGTACAGATGGCGGTGATCCCAAACAAAGTCCTCGTATGCGCTGATGTTCCAATCCACGAAATGCACGAGATCGGGTGGAAGCGCCTGCAGTCGAGGAACCAGATCACTCGCGAAGCGCTGCATTGCATCCACGTCTTCAGACTCGATGGCGACCGTCAGCGTATTGAAGCCACCTACGCGATCGCGAATCCGCTCGAGGTCGACGACGCTCGGTTTGTCCTCGGGAAGCAGTGCCTCGAAATCGCTGTTCAGACTGAGCTCCGCGATCAGCGGCACGGAGAGGGCTGCCATGAGCGCACTCACGAAAGCGAACAGCCCCGCGCGACGAAACTGAAGTTTCGCCAGGTGCTTGAAAAAGCGGTCCGTCTTTCCCATGATCTAGGTCTTCTTTTGCCGCGGCTATGCCCGCGCCGCGGGCGCTTTACTGGCCTGGTGTCTGGGCCCCTCAGCGGCTGCTTCGCGAAAAGCCTCGAGAGTGGCAGCAGCGGTCCGATCCCAGCTGAATGCCTTGCGTCGCTCGAGGCCATGCTCGCGTAGCTCTTGGCGTAGTGCCGGTTCGACACCGACCTTTGCGATCGCGCGGGCGAGATCGTCGGTGTCATCGACTCTCGCGTGGATCCCGGCGCCTCCCATGACCTCGACGAGCGCCGGAATGTCACTGGCGATCACCGGGCAACCGACCGCCATCGCTTCGAGCACTGGGATTCCAAAGCCTTCGTATCGAGAGGGTTGCAACAGTGCCAGCGCGGACTGCATTAGCATGATGAGCTCGTCTTCCCGCGCACGCTCGACCCAGTGAACACGATCCTCGACACCCAGGGCAGCAAGGGTCCGAATAAAATCTCGCGGGGGAGCGCTGCGCCGCACCAGCACGAGATGATGCTCACTGGGTGCGCCTGCGGCGAACGCCTTGAGGGCGACGTCGTGGCCTTTACCCAAGGGGTTCCAGCCGACGATTAGGTAGTAGTCCGCTTCGCTTCCGATCAGTCGTGCCGCCCGCTCGCGAGTCGCCCCACGATCGATCGGCGGCACAAATTCGGCTCCGCAGCTGCAGTGCGTCACGTGCAAGCGGTCACGGACGCTCGGATCAAGCTCTAAAATCTTGGCGGCGGATGCCTTGGAGACGGTGAGGATGCGGTTCGAACGCTTGAGTGCGCTACGAATGCCTATGTTGTAGAAGGCATACTCGAACGGGCGGAGAAAGGGATTCGGCTCATTGAGGTCGGGGCGCTCCCACCAGCTCAGATCGTGAATCGTCGTGACGATCGGGCAGGGCAGCGTGAAGCCTACGATGTTGAAGGTCGCATGGAATACATCGGACTCGCGCACATCACCGAGGCGGTGTGGGTAGAGCAGGGTAGCCGGCCCGTTGGCAGGCGCGCGAACATCCTCCTGCGTCACATTGGGCGCCTCAACCAATGGATTTGGTGCCTCCGGATGCACCCATAGATGGAAATCTTCGCTCGGTGCGAGCTTGGGAAACCGATGGACCAGCGCCTCGACATAGGTCCTCGTCCCGCTCGGCCTCTTGCGCACGTATCGGGCGTCGACGACGACGCGTTGCCGCGACACTACTCCGACTCCTTCGGCCCGTCAGGCGCTTTTCGACTCGCGCGAGGCATTACCCAAAGCACACAACCCACCTGCATCGCCGCATTCAACATTTCTTGAAAAAAAGTCGCCATCGCTGCGCCCTCGGGACCGTAGATGGGTACCAACCAGTAGGCAAGTCCGGTGTAGACAAGCAGGTCGACGGTGACGATGATCGCCATCAGTCGCGCGTACCCCATACCGATCAGAACTGCCGTTGACACTTGACAGATGAACATCCAAATCACGGCGAAGGTAAGCCAGCGGTATGCGGCCGCCGCATCGAGGTATTCCGGGTTAAGCGCGCGGGCCACCGGGCCTGCGGCCAACGCGGTGATCGTCGAGATCGGGATCAGGACGATGACCGCTTTGCGCAAGATCATACGAAAGAAGGATCCGAGCTCGTCGAACTGCCTGCGTGCGCTCAACGACGCGGCGAACGGATTGACGGAAACCGCAAGCGCGCTGGCGATCGCGTTGACAGGTGAGGCGATTTGGGTCGCAGCCCCGAGACCGCCGACGGCCGCAACACCTTGGTATGCCTCGACGAAATAGTACCCGAAGCGCTTGTAGAGCATCACGACGAACTGCATGTAACCGACGGGAGCTGCCTCGCGAGCGAGCGAGCCGGCGAGCTTGCGGTCCATCGCGAAAGGCAGATAACCAACCTCTCGACGGAGAAGCGCCAGAATGATCGCCGCTCCAATCGCGTCCGCGATCGCAGTGGCAGCGACGAAATAGATCAACGGCGCGCGGACGAGCCACAGCAGCCCGATGATGCAAAGTTGGAGCAGCCCGCCGATCGCCGGCGCCCAGGCGATACGTTTGTTGAGATGCCGCGCCTGATAGGCCACTTGAACGGGGCGAAACACAGAGCTGCTGAGCACTGCCAAGGCCGCCACAGCCCCGATCCACGAGCCGCTCTCCGACGACGCACGTACGGTGAACGCCATGCCGAGCGCGATGACGAACGCTGCAGAGCCCGTGATGAGGCGGGTCGTCATCAGCGTGCCGACGACATGCATCAGGTCGGTTGGCTTGGCCGCCGCGCGCCGGAGTCCAATCGAGTCGAGCCCGAAAATCGCCGCGGCGCGAAACGGATCGATCCAGGCGATCGCAGCGGTGAAGATTCCGTAGTCGCGCTTGCTTAGTACGACCAGAAGCAAGACGGCAACCAGCGCCTGGGTGATGGCGATGCCTGCTTCACCGAGAAAGACGAAGACCGTGTTGCTGAGAACCGTCCTCGAAGTCGGTCGTTGATTCTCCGGAGTAGAGGGCATGGAATGTTGGCTCAGCACCCTTCTTCGGCCCGCAAGAGGCCAGCGGCGTGAATCAGATCGCGTCGGTGAAAGAGCAGCAAGTAGTCGGCGATCAACACCCCGAAACCGACCAAGCAGAAGATCGCAAATCGACTTCCGAGAAACGACGCAAACATGAGAATCAGAGCAAGGAGGTCGCGTCGAGTAGCACGGAAAAAGATGTCGATTGCGCGCAACGAGACGCCGCTTGCTTCTTGAGCTGCCCGCCGAACCGACCGATCGAAGAATACAAACGAGGCGTTGGGTGCGTACTTGCGAACGAAGAACAAAACCAGAAAGAGGGTGACCACGATCATCACGGAGATGGTCACGAGCGACCAGGCTTCCACTTCGGTGATGCCCTCGCGCGCCCATCCGACACCAAAGCCCACCAAGGTCGCAAGATAGGTCAAGTTGTCCGCCGCAGAGTCGATTGCGGCGCCGAGCTTCGAATCTCGCACGGTGACACGTGCCATCTCACCGTCCACCCCGTCGAACATCGACGCGAGCTGAAAAAGCACTCCGGTCGCCGCCAGCCAAAGCGCACCAGGTTGTGCTGCAGCGAAACCACACCCGAGGCCGATCACCACGCTGATTGCGCTTGCAGCGTTCGCACTCAAGCCTGCTTTGAGGAACCACCGGCTGAAGAACCGACTTTGCGGACGATTGAACCGACGGGACACGAAACCGTCACTGCTCTTTCCCGTCCGCAGAAGAAGAATCCGTTCGGCTTGCGAGCGTTTCGACCGGTCCGACACGTCGAGAAAGTCGTACTCGGAAAGGTGATGAACCGGCGTTTCTTCGGAGACCAGCCCCCAATCGAGTTCTGCACCATCGGGAGCACGCAACCGAAGAGGAGGCTCGAGGTCCTGAAGAACACCGAACAAGCTTTGCTCGAGGACGATGTCGTCGGGGACGATCAGCGTCCGGTCATCTCCATCGGCCCCGGTCGCCCCCACGAGGGCCGCCCCGCTGCGCACGATGACGCGCTCGTTTCGGTCGCGAACCCGCATGCCGAGGACCTTGGGACCTCGGGGCTCGGCCAGTAAAACGCGAACTGATCGTTCCACAGCGCGACCGGCGTGCCAGCTGGCGGGCTAGCCCCCGACAGCCGCTCTCTCGGTGAGTTGCGTTGCTTTGCGACGGAGTTGGATCAAGCCGTCCCGCACCATCCCCTTGGCCTCCCCGCCGACGTATCCAATCGGGTCGTTGACCGCGAGAGACATGTCGACCGTGCAGTAAACGCCGCAACCGTCCTGGCAATCCTTCGGATGGTTGTAAGAGACCAAATCCTCCGGCGTGATGTCGAGAATGTGTTTGTCCGTTCGCACTTGGCTGCAAAGCCAGAACTGACCCTGTGCCGAAACGAAGAAGTACTTGTAGCCAGCGACGCACGACCACTCCGTCGGTTTGCCCGCGAGCATGTCCTTTTGGTATTGGAGCAGCCGCCAGCTCGTATGGATCTTTTCGCCTCGGCGCTTGAGGTCTTCCTGATAGTCGAGCATCCGGCGCATTCCATCGACCGCTGGGTAGAGTCGAAGCTTTCGGTCGTTCACGAGGTCATCATGAATGACGCGGCAGTGCACTCGGACGCCTTCTTTGAGGCATTCATCGATCACTTCCCCTGCCTGGTCGACACTGTCGTGGAACAGAACGCCCGCCACCACGAGCTTGATGGGCGAATCCTCGAACCAAGCAAGCTTGTGGCGAACCGTCTTGAGGGACTTTCGTGTGGCCTCGATCGGTGTCATCCGGTCGACCGAGATCTGTAGACTATCGAGGCCTGCGTCGGCCAATTCGGCAAGCATTGGCTTGGTTAGCAAGAAGGCGTTCGTCGACATGCTCACCTTCAGAAAGCCGAGCTGCTTGGCATGACGCACCAGCTCCACGACATCCGGATGCATGAGTGGCTCGCCCCCCTGAAAGCCGATCCGCAAGCATCCGAGCTCTCGGATCTTGTCGAGATACTTCTTCAAGTCCTCGGTGTTGGGGTGCGGGACTGAATTGTCGTACTCATTGCAGTAGTGGCAATCGAGGTTGCATTGGTCGGTCAGATACAAGTGGGCCGTCCAAGGCTTCGTATCGTACAGCCGCGGGGCCTCGCGTAATAGGCTCATCGTTTTCACAGTCTCGGTCTGGGCTGACGGCAGGTCGCCGATGGTTTCCTCTATCATGTGTAGCGCTCCTTTGTAGAGCTGGTGGCAGGATCGGGCAATCCGCCGGCTGCGAGGTCCTCGCCAAGCTCGGCGAGTAGACGCTCTGCTTCGGCGTAGGCCTCTGGGGTGTCGACGTCGATCCAAGTTGCATTACCGACGTCTGCCGCTTTCATTCGACCCTCCGACGCGAGTGCTGCAACGCCTTGCGAAAGCGAGCAGCCTTCGGGACCGTTGACGGCGTCGAGGGCCTCGATGAGGGAAGGGGTGATCAAGAAGAGGCCCGTGTCTAAGGCATTGTAATCGTCGAGCTCTTTTCCGATTTGGGTGATGCTGTCCCCATGTACCTGGACTTTCGTCGCGTCATCCAAGTCGAAGCACGCATCGATCCGATAATCGACACCAAGCACGGACTCTCGCTCCGCGACCGGATAGGAAGCCACTGCCGCGAGAAGCCTCGGCGACCACAGATGATCGCTCATCAAGAGCAAAGTCGGTCCTGTGACGAAGTCGCGCGCCTTCAACAACGAGGTTCCGTTGGGCTTTTCGTATTCGTCGTTGAGAAAGAACGAGAGGCTCGCCTGGTGCTCGAGGTTTGCCAGCCCGCTTTTCAACTCGTCTCCGAGGTAACCGACGACGATACCTATCTCACCGACTCCGCCTTTCTCGAGGGCCCTGATGATACGGACGATGAGGGGGATGCCGGCAACCTCACGCAGGGGCTTGGGCACGGGGCGGCCATCGGCCAGGCGGCTGCCTAGACCGGCCGCGAGGATGACCGCCCGGTCCCGTGTGTTTGCGCTGTTCATCGGCGTCGCGGTGTGGCTAATTCTTCACATCCGTGAATTGAAGTCACAGTTGTGTAGCAAAACTATCACGTCGTGAAGGACCGCTCGGTGCCGCTCACTTTGATCGCGCCCACGCCGGCAAGCTCTTCGATGGTCTTGCAGGTTGCATGGCGCTGCCAGAGGATCGCAACCAAGAAAATACCGTTCATCAAGAAGACCCGGATGTAGAGATAGACGTCGAGGCGGTCCAGCATGGCGCACATCGCCATCAAATAGCTGTGCGGCGCCAACGACACGAGTGCCCAAAGCCGCATCGGCCAAACGTTGTTTTTGCGATAGATTTCAGCTGTTTGGTCGTCACTCTGAAGCACTTGGCTCAATCGCCAAGCGTCGGGGTTGAGCCAATTGAGGACCGCCTTTTGCCTCTGTAGATGAGGCACCAGGATGTACTTCACCGCCATCTGAACGATCGGGCCCTTCTCCTTCGCTGAGCGGACGGTCTCGTCGATGTCGTCCGCATCGCGGCCTTCGCCTCCTTGACCCGGACGGGTCCCTCGCAAGTACGACTCCTTGTAGAAATCGTAGACGGCCAGGTGCATAACGGTGAGGCCCAACGCAGGCACCATCAGGGCAAGATGGTAAGGATTATGGTGGGTTACCCAGATATGATAGAAGGCTGGAAAGACGGTGAAAACCGCCACCAAGACGTCGGCCGACCCGTCCAGCGCCCGCCCGAATTCCGACTGTAGGTCCTTGGCTCGAGCCAAAATCCCGTCCGCGCCGTCGAGAATCGCGGCAGCCCACAAACATGCGCCCCCAACGAACATGGCGGTCGGCGTGCCCCAGATGAAGGCGGAACCCGCCACGAAACCCACCACCACGGTCGATAACGTGATCATGTTGGGCGTGATGCGCGTCTTGAAGATGGACCTGACAAACAGGTACGCGAGCGTTCGGTGCACGTATCGGTTCACCAAGTCCTCGACATCATTCGATTTCAGGACACTCGCAAATGGAGGCAGCTGCGCCATTGCGGCCGACTCTAAGCAAGAATCAGACCATCTTTGCAAGATGGGTCACAATCTGACACTAGAGGGGGCCGAATGGCATATGCCCTGCTAAAGAGTCGACCGATGCGCATCCAAACCGCTCGGGATCGCCTGCGTCCCCTACCTCCGCATCCGTTGAAAACGGCCACCCGTGCGCTCAACGCGATGTGGCGACCCGAGTCGCCCCTGCTGGCCCAGCTGGTGGTCATCCGAAGGTGCAATCTGAGCTGCGGTTATTGCAACGAGTACGACGACCATTCGCCACCCATCCCCGTCGAGGAGCTTTTCGCGCGGGTCGACCACCTGGCCGACCTCGGCTGTCTGGTCCTTACGTTGACCGGGGGCGAGCCCTTCATGCACCCCAACTTGGACGACGTCGTCGCTCGCGCAGTCTCACACGGCATGGTCGTGACCGCGATCTCCAACGCCTACCCGATCACCAAGGGCTGGACCGAGCGCATGAACGACGCGGGCCTTTCGTTGCTGCAAGTCTCCGTCGACAACATGGAACCCAACGAGGTGTCGCAGAAGTCCTGGTCGAAGATCAAGAAACGCCTGTTGGTGCTCAAGGAGCACGCCAAGTTCAAGCTGAACATCAACGCGGTGCTCGGATCGTCTCCCCCCGCACAAACGCGCCACCTGATCGACGAGATTCGCGCGTTGGGGTTTTACATGACCGTCGGTCTCTTGCACGACGAACAAGGCCAGATCGATCCGGGACTGATCGGGGATATTCTTCCGGAGTTCTACGAAGAGATGCGCGCGCTCTGCAACAAGAGCTTCTTTCATCGGTTCGGCGAAGGCTGGGAACAAAGAATGCTCCAAGGAGGGACGGCGCCGTGGCGCTGCCGGGCGGGCGCTCGATACCTGTACGTCGACGAGTTCGGCAAGGTGGCCTACTGCAGCCAGCGCCGAGCCGAGCCTGGTATTCCTCTGCTCGAGTACACGCGCGACGACCTCAAGCGCGAGTATGACCGTCCCAAGGGGTGCGAGGACAGCTGCACGATTGCGTGCGTTCGACGCGCGTCGAGCCTAGACGAGTGGCGCCCGCAGCGTGGCCCGGTGGCAACCCCGAAAGTGTCGCTGCCGACCGTCTAGGCTGGCGTCACGACGTCCGAGACGAAAACGCCCAATCCGTCGATCACCTGCGTCGGGATCTCGTGTCCTCCCCGAAACGGAGACCACTGCATGCGCAGCCCATGGCGCTGCATGGTGTCGCGTAGCTCCTCGGCTGCTGCGAACGACAGCAACGGGTCTTGGCTTCCGTGACTCTGAAAGACAGCCGGCTTCGTGCCTGCCTCCATGCCCGCGGACCAGGCGGGAAGGTTGACGGGGGTGCCCGACAAGACCACGAGCCCTGCCGACGAGACGCCTCGGGTGAACACCGCGTTGCAGGCGGCCATGGAGCCTTGCGAGAACCCGCCGACGATCAGTTGCGAGTCGGTCACGCCCAGGTCTTTTTGGAGCTGCGCGAGCATCTCGACCACGTGATCGGTCGCCTCTTCCATCCCTGGCGGGACCTCCGACGCGTAGCTCTTTGGGCCTTCGCGCATCGCCCGCTCCATCCGCGCCATATCGAGCATCCACCAGGCGCGTGCGCCAAACATCCCAGGCAACTCGTTCGGCGCTTCGGGGAACGCAAACCGAACCTCGTGTGGAACATCGAGCACGCGCCACAGGCCCACCAAGTCGGTGCCGGGAGCCCCGAAACCATGCATCAACACGACGAGCGGGCCGGCCCCGCCGCCTTCGCGATCCGACCCGCCGGCCAGGTGAACCGTGAGCTTGCCAAAACGTCCTTCGCGCATGGCGCGGAGCATAGCATTTCGAACCCGAGGTTCTATCAAGTGAGCGAAGGTGCTATCCTCCGTTCCTATGGCTACTGTAGCTCAACTGTTGCGACAAAAAGGGCACGCCGTCGAAACCATCGGTCCCGACGACACGGTCTACGAAGCGATCAAGCGGATGGCGGACCTCGACATTGGCGCGCTCGTCGTGACCGAGGAAGGCAAAGTCGTCGGCATCATCACCGAGCGTGACTACGCGCGCAATGTGTTTCTCCGAGGGAAGGCCTCTCCGACGACTCCCGTCCACGAGGCCATGGAACGCGATGTCTTGGCGGTGGGGCTCGAGGACACGACCCGTGAGTGCATGGCGATCGTGACCGGTAAGCGCACGCGTCACCTTCTGGTCATGGAAAAAGGAGAGCTCCTCGGGATTTTGTCGATCGGGGATCTCGTTCGAAGCATCGTTGCCGAGCAAGACTTGACCATCGAGCAGCTCGAGCAATACATCCATCGCGGCTGAGCTGAACACGCCGATGGGGGAGGGATGGATCACGGCCCTGTGGTGGGCTCTTTTCGGAGGAACACACGTCTTTCTGACGACCGAGAAGGTGCGTACGCGGCTCGTTCAGCGGTTTGGTGAAACGGGCTTCATCGTCTCGTACTCTGTCCTTGCCATCGCGACGTTCGCGGGCTTGGTGCACTACGTGGCCGGCCATCGCCTCGACGACCCCCATGCCACTTTCGTCACCACGATTCCGCCAGTTGGGGGTGCGTTGTTCGCGCTGTCGGTCGCGGGCTTTTCGATCCTCATAGCAGGGGTGCTGGTCTACCCGGGGCTTCCGATGTCGGTATTTCGCCACCGGACGATGCCTGCACGTGGCATTCAACAGATCACCCGTCATCCGTTCTTCTCCGGGGTGGCGCTCTGGGCGGCCGCACACGCACTGCTGTCGGTTCATCCAGCCACGTTCGTTTTCTTTCTTGGTTTCGTGGTGCTCAGCGTGGTCGGCGGTGTGCATCAGGACCGCCGGCTCATCGCCGAGTTGGGTGAGCCATATCGGGCGTACGTGGCCTCGACCTCGTTTTGGCCCTTCGTCGCCATCGTGACGAAGAGGCAACGAGTCCGCTGGGGAGAACAGCCGTGGTTTGCTTACGCGATCGGGTTGGGGGCCAGCCTCGGCCTCAGCGAGCTCCATGAGCACATTTTCGACTATGGCGGTGCATATGTGATCGGGGTCGTGTCTCTCGGCTCGATCGTCGCGATCGTGAATTCCAAAGCTCGAGCACGTCAGGCGAAGCTCATGTAAAGCAGCCGGCCGGCGACGTAGAGCACCAGGATCGCCGTGAGTCGTTTCACCACACGCCCCGAAAGTGCTCCGGCGCTGAGACGGCTCCCAATTTGCCCCCCGATCAGAACCGCAAGTGCGAGCCATCCGTAGTCCGTTAGCGCCTCGAGGTGCTCGAGCGTTGCTTGCTTCATCGTCTGGCCGATGAGCCCTGCGATCGAGTTGACCATGATGAAGAAACTCGCCGTCGCCGCGATGCGCTTAGGCTCGGCGAGGCGAAGGAGGTGGAGGCAAGGCGCGAGGAAGATTCCGCCCCCGATCCCGACGATGCCCGCGAGGACGCCAAACCCGGCCCCAAGCGGAAGGCCGACGAACCAGTTAACGAGCGGCGAGCTCGGGGGTGCGGCATCCGCCTTTGGCTGCTGGAACCACATCGCCACCCCTGCGGCGAGTAGAGACAACCCGAGTAGCAAAACGAAGGTGCTCTGATCGATCGGAACCCGACCGCCGAACCAGGCCATCGGGATCGATAGGGCGACGAATGGAAGCGCGAAACCCAGACTTAAATCGCCGGAACGTCGATATTGGAAGACTCCACCGGTGACCACGATCAGATTACAGAGCAAGGCGACCGACGGAAGGATTCGATAGTCGGTTTCGGCGAGAACCAGCAGCGCGTTGTAGGTCGACCCGCCCCCAAAGCCGACGGCAGCGTACAGCACGGCCGTGACGAAAAAGAGCAGGGCGAGCACCGGCATGCACTGGGCTACTATCGCGCCCGAAGTGTTCTCGCAACGATGGGCTCAGCGATCTCGACGATCCGCTGCCCGCGCGGCTGCCGTGGCGACCGCGACCGTCCGCAGGTCCCCCGGAATGCGTCCGCTAAAGCAATTCGTGACGAGTCCGACACCGAGCTGGCGTTCGGGGTCCGCCCAAGCGCCGGAGCCGCCGAACCCGAAATGGCCAAAGGCGTGTGGGCTCGGTACACCGAGGTCGAGCTGTGTCTTTCCGTACGTGATCCGAAGCCCGAGCGATACCGGGCGCATGTAACCGACCTTGAATCGAAGGGGAAACGGAATGACGCGGCCGATTGCGGCATTTTGGTCTCGGGTCGCTTCAGCAAGGGTCTCGGAAGACATCAAGCGAACGCCGTCGATCGCTCCGCCGAGGCTCAGCGCCCCAAAGAGTCGGGCCAGAGAACGGGCGTTGAACACACCGTTGCCCGACGGGATGACCGAAGTGAGCCAACGACGGTCTCCGAGCACGCTGCCGAGCCCGGGTGGGATCATCGCGTCTGCCGCGTGGCCGATCGCGGAGCTGATGCGGACCGTCATCGATGCCGTCTTTCTCACTCTTGCGCGCACACCCCGCGGTCGGCCTTTGAGTATCTTGCGGGGAATCTTCGGAATGAAGAACTCGGCTACGCGCGGGAGCTCGCTTTCGGGAAGCCCCATGTAGAGGCCGTCCAGCCCTAGAGGCTCGGCAAGATACCGTTTGGTCAAGGCCGGGAAACCTTCACCGGTGGCTTTCTGCAACACTTCGCCAATGACCCAGCCGCCCGTCCACGCGTGGTACCCAAAGTCGGCATCCGGTGCATGCACCGGAGACATGTTCTCGATGACCTCGACCATGTGGTCCCAGTCGAACATCTCTTCGGACGACTCGATCACGCGACCGATCGAATAGAGGCCTGCTCGGTGGGAAGCCGCCTGGCGCACGGTGATGCGGTCCTTCCCGTTCTTGGCGAAACCGGGCCAGTATTTGGCGACGGGCGCGTCGAGCTCGACCAGCCCCCGATCGACCAGGACGTGGAGCAAAGTCGCCATCACGCCCTTGCCGGTCGACATGCAGAGCGCCAAGGTGTCGGGGTCGAACGAAGTTCCGTTGCGGTCCCGCGTACCAGCGGCGACCTCCGCGACCAGCTCCCCGCGGTGGTAAACTGCGATCGCCGCGCCGCCTGAGCTCTTTGGCGCGCACCATCGGACCGTGTCCCGCAACGACCGGAAATCGGGATGCGTGTACCCGTAGACGTCCATCATTTAGCCAGTGACCACCTCTTTAGTATAGCTGAGCCCACCCCAAGCGCCCCCAAAGTGCAAAAAGTGCGCAGGGGATGCCGCACGCTCCGCGGTTCCTCGCCGCTCACGGATGGTAGCTGCAGTAGGTGCCGGTCTTGACCGAGCGGTCGAGGTGCTTTGCAAGGTCGGGGTGATGCAACTCGACACGACGGATCGCGTCGCGGATCCGGCGTTGCACATTGACCCGAGCTCGTTCTGCTGCGGCACCGCGTTCGCCGCTCAGATCAAGCACGTGGTATTCGCGGCCGGGGTTGCCGATCAGCTCCGCCAGTAAGCGCACGCCCTTCATGTCTTTGAGGTGAAACTCAGCTCCGTCGTACTGGATGTGCCAAGAGTCGCCGACTCGATTGATGTCGATACGCGGGCTCGGTGCCGGCGACACGCCGGTTATCTCCGCTGCACCTTCTAGCTGCGCGGCGACTGCGCGCGCGCGCCTCTCCGCGTCACGCATCTCGAGCTGTGCGGCAACCACGGCTGCGTCTTGCACTAACTCGAGAGCCCTTTGCCGGTCGGCAGGGGCAGCGCTAATCGCCAACATCTCCGCGTACTCGCAGGCGATCAAGGTGTTCACGGGGTGCCCGCCAGTGCGGCGTGCGGTTCCGAGGGCGTCCTCGTAGTGAGCGCGCGCGTCTTCTTCGCGCCCGAGGCATTTGGCGAGCAAGGCAAGCGGCCAGCTTCCTGGGCCTTCGATCGTCATGCCGATCATGCCGGTCGTGAAAAGCCTCTCGTTCGAAAGGAGCAGTTTCTTGTACAGGCGCTCAGCAAGCTCACGGTGCTCGGCTGCGGCACACAAGCGTGCGGCACATAGATCGGAAGAGGGGTCGCCGAGTTGCAGGAGCTTCGCGACCGCCTCGGCGTCGAATCGCCGAAGGGCGGCCTCTCGACGGCCCGCCATGAGATGCTCGGCACCGACCAACACCCCTGCCGTTGCCCCACCGAGGGCCGTTCCTCGCCAAGACTCTTCGAGCTCGTCGACGAATGGGAGCTGCGCGTCGAAATCACCTCGGTAAAGAAGGATGCGCGCTCTTTGATACGCGTAGGTACGCCGCGTATTCGGGTCACCGGCTTGCTCCACGAGGGCGCGCACCTCCTCGAGGTATCGATCCGCCTCGTCGAAGTCCCCTTCCCAGAGCGCCCGCATGACGTGGAGCGCTTCGCAACGCCATCGATACGTGGGGTGGCCGAGCTCATCCGCGGCGCGCTCGCACGCGTGGAGCGTCCGAAACGCGTCATCCAAGCGTCCAAGCTGCACGAAGTCCATGAACGACCTCGTGTTGGCGCGAAGCGCCTCGATTGGGTCACCGAGCTCCTCTGCCAGAGCAGCGTGCTCGCGATCGAGCAAGAGTCGCTCTTCGACATCACCGAGGTCTACCATCGCGGACCCGCCGTTTCGAAGTGCGTCGAGCAAGGTTTGCGCGTCACCCGTTCGTCTCGCCATGGCGATCGCCTGCCGTGCCAACTCCATGGGCGGCTCGGGATCCAACGCCGGTTGGAGCGCAGCAGCCAGGCGTGCCATCACACGCGCGCGTAAAGGGCTGTCGGAAGCGTCGAGCAACTCGAGGGCTTCTTCCAGCAACCCGACCAGTTCCGAGTCGACGTTGGCGAAGATCAACGCAGACCCATGCTCCAGCGCAGCTCCGGCAAACAAGCCTGCATCGCCGATGTCCCGGGCTAGGGTGGCAGCCTTCGCGCACGTAGTCTTGCCGGCGCGAATGTCGCCCGCGCGGGTTTGCGCATGGCCGAGCTGGATCAGGATTGCGATTCGCGCCCGCTCATCGACCGGTAGTGCCCTCTCACAGGCATCGAGGGCCCTGTGCGCAGCAATCACGGCTTCGTCGAAAGCGAGTTGCCGAAGTGCCTGAGTACTGGCCTGCCGGTACGCCTCCGAAGCCTTGGACGCGTTGCTCGCGCCGGCCGCCGAGAAATGATGCGCGATCTCGGACCACCGCGTTTGCCCGTCGTTGTCGGGTCGTTCCCAAAGAGCTTCGGCTAGACGACGGTGAGCGTCTTCCCGCTCGGCATCCGGAATCGACTCGTACACAAGCTCGCGGATCAGGAAATGGCTGAATCGATAGCGAAGCGGAGCGACTTCGATCAGCACTGCGTGGTCCGTCGCCTCCTGACACGCCTCGGCCGAGTCCGATGCGTCGTTTGGGTAGCTGGCTTCGAGAAGGCTCGTGTCGAACTCCCTGCCAACGACTGCCCCACGCCGGAGCGAAAGCGCGCACCTCGGACTGAGGCCTTGCAAGCGTTCTTGGATCGCTTGCCGCACCGAGCCTGGGATGGCGGGTCTCCCCGTATGGTCTCGCGTTCCCTGCGTACGCCAAAGCCGCGCGACTTCGACCAGAAATAGGGGATGGCCCTCTGTGATGCGGTGAAGCGCGCCGACGAAGGCCGAGTCGACCGTCTCACCCGTCGTCTCGAGGAAGGCCGCGACCTCCTCGTGTGTCAGCCGATCAAGCGCGAGTCGGTGACCTTGTTGGGCGGCTCGAAGCAATTGCGGGCCGGCAGCTGCGGTGCCGAGCTCCGCCTCCCGGTACGTTCCGATGATCAGGATCGCATGGTTGCGCACGATCGCTGCCAGGAAGTCCAACAGCAAGACCGTCGAGACATCGGCTACGTGAAGGTCCTCGAGCAGGATCACCATCGGAGAGCCTTGGGATGTCTCGGCCAGCAATGCGCTGACGGCGTCCATCAGTTGAAATCGGGCCTGGTCCGGGCCGATCTCGGTCGCTTCAGAAAAGGCTTGATCCCTCCGAAGCTCAGGAAGCATTTGCGCGAGCGGGGCGAGAAACCGCTCGACCTGGTCGGGCTTTGCGGTTCGAAGGATCGCGCGAAGAACTTGGACCCACGGCCAATACGCCGGCGCACCGCCAGCCTCCCAGCACCGTCCCCAGTAGGTTCTCATCCCGCGGTAGCGTGCGAGGCGCGCGGCTTCCTCGGCGAGCCGGCTCTTGCCGATCCCGGCCTCCCCCGTCAGAAAACAGACGTAACCGCGGCCGTCAGCGACTTCTTCGATTGCGGCCGCGAGCCGGCTGAGCTCTTGGTGGCGCCCGACGAGGGATGATTCGAACACTTCGTAACCTTAGAAACCGGAGTTAACAGGACCTTTGGCACGTACCGCAATCCCGCGTCGGTGTCAGGCGAAGGGTCGGAAGACGGCGAAGGTGACTATCAGCACGCCGAGGATACCGATCACCCAGGCAAGCCGTCCGAACGTCTTGCCCTGGACTTCTTGCCCGCCAGCCCACCGGCGCAGCTTGCCCGTCAACACGCCGGTGGCCGCGGCTAGAAGGATTAACAAGGTGAGCTTGGCATGCATCCAGCCGGCCTTGGCATAAACCTCGGTGAAGCTCGGGATCAGCATCCCGAAGCCACCTGCGAACGCGACCAGCATGGACGGAGTCGTTACGCGGAGGGTGACCTTGCGGAGTGCTTGGGCGACCGCGTTTTCCCATTGAGTAGAGGACGCGGCCGCGATAGCGACACCGATCGCGCTTCCTACCCAGAAGGCCATGCCCAGAAAATGAAGGTACCGAAAGGCGATCATGCTCATTTGGTGTTCCTCGAAGGAGCGGAGTCTAACCGCCGTAGACCAACGGCACAAAGATGCACCGACAAAGCTCTTTCTCCTCGAGCTTCCCGTCTCGTTTTGTCATAACCATCAGGGATTGCCCCCAACGGCCGCCGACCGGGATGACGAGCCGGCCGCCTTCCTTGAGCTGGTCGACCAGGGCGGGTGGAATCTCGTCTGCGGCGGCAGCGACGATGATGCCGTCGTACGGAGCGCCTTCCGGCCAGCCCTTTCGACCGTCGGCGCAATGGATCTCGACGTTGTCGAAATCGAGCGACTGCAACACGCGCTTGGCGTTGTCGACGAGCTCGGGGATGATCTCCACGCCGTGGACTTTCTTCGCGAGGCGGGAGAGGACTGCCGCCTGGTACCCCGATCCGGCGCCGATTTCGAGGACGCTCTCATCGCCCTCGAGCTGCAGCGCCTCGACCGACATCGCAACCATCAGCGGCTGTGAGATGGTTTGGCCATGCGAGAGCGGGAGGGCGCCATCTGCATAGGCGTCGCGTCTTTGCGCTTCGGGGACGAACTCTTCTCGCGGGACCTCGCCCATTGCAGCGAGCACGCGCTCGTCGGCAATGCCGCGCCCGCGGAGCTGGTGCTCCACCATATTTGCCCGCTCCCTCTCGAGATCCACCGCCGCCTCATACCATTCAACCACCTGTAAAGCGACTCCGTCCCCACGGGGTTGCGTTCGACCGGGCCCCGCGTAGAGTCGGACCCTCCAATCGAGGAGACCCATGGCCAAGACCAATCCCGGCAACTTTTTCGAGGATTTTGAGGTGGGCGCCGAGCTGGTGCACGCGGTGCCCCGCACGATCACCGAGGGGGAGGCCGCGGTTTACATCGGGCTCACCGGCTCCCGATATCCGCTCCATTGCTCCGCCGAATTCGCGCGCTCACTCGGTTATCCGCGAGAGACCATCAACGACCTCCTCGTCTTTCACATCGTGTTCGGCAAGACCGTGAATGACGTCTCGCTGAATGCCGTGGCGAATCTCGGTTATGCGGGCGTGCGTTTCCTCCAGCCTGTCTACCCGGGTGACACGCTTCGGTCGATTTCGACCGTGATCGGCAAGAAGGAAAACAGCAACGGCAAGACCGGCGTGGTGTGGGTTAAGACGGTCGGCACCAACCAGCGCGACGAGCCAGTCCTCGAGTTCTATCGCTGGGTGATGGTGAACAAGCGCGACCCATCGACACCGACCGGCGCCGCAGACCGGCCCGACATGCCAAAAGAGGTCACTCCAGCCGACCTGGTGGTTGCGCCGAAGCTCGATTTGACGAGATACGAAGCGTGGCCCGCGGGTGGGAGCGCCTACTTCGAAGACTACGAAGTCGGCGAGAAGATCGACCACATCGACGGAATGACGATCGAGGAAGCCGAGCATGCCATTGCGACGCGCCTCTACCAAAACACCGCGAAGGTTCACTTCGATGCCGTGCAGACCAAAGAGACCCGGTTCGGGCGCCGCCTGATGTACGGCGGCCACGTGATCAGCGTGGCCCGCGAGCTCTCCTTCAATGGCCTCGAGAAGGTGCTCGGGATCCTCGCCTGGAACGGTGGTGCGCACGCGAACCCGACTTTCGCAGGTGACACGATCTATGCCTACAGTGAGATCCTGGACAAAGCAGACCTACCCGGACGTACAGATTGCGGAGCGCTCCGCGTGCGTTTAGTCGGATTAAAAGACGTTTCGCCGACCGAAGCGGGCTTTCCGCTCAAGGTCTCGAAGGACGGAAGAGACGTCTATGATCACAATGTTGTATTAGACTTGGACTATTGGCTGCTCGTGCCTCGGCGACAGCGCTGACACGACGCGATTGGAGTGACGCGTGATTCGAATTGTAGTGATTGGCTTGATGGGGGTCGTGGGTGCGGTCGGCTGCGGAGGCGGCGACGACCAGGGCCGTGATGCCTCGATCGGCGGCGAAGGGGGCAGCGGCGGTGTCGGTGGCGGCGGCAGCGGCGGTAGTGGCGGCGCGCCCGAATGCTTCGAAGTGAACGCGGCCGGGAGAGATGTCGGCGGAATATGCACAGGGCCTACGTTGGACTGCAAACCCGGTTTGGAGTGCATTGTGGAGCAGTCCGGGGAGCCGTTTGGAACGATTGGCGGCCCGGACAATCCGATCTTGAACTATCCGCCGGGCGAGGATGTACCCATCGATGCGCCGTTCTTCCTGGGCAGCTACTGCACGCTTCCCGTCGCCGCGACCCCGACCGGATGCGATCCCGACGCTTGCGCCGCGGAGTGCGGGCTCTGCACTCCGATAGCCGGCGAGGTGATCTGCATGAACGCGTGTCTGCCAGAGCTCGACACCAACAGCATCTGTCGCCCAGGGTATCGATGTGATCTGTTCGACTTCGTCTGCTTCCCTGGATGTACTTCCAATGACGAGTGCCGTGTGTCGCGCCTGGACACCAACGGCAATGGCCAGTTGGAATTCTGGGATCCGGAAACGCTGATGGGCGACAACCTGGTCTACAACACGAGCTCCGAGGCTCGCTGCAATATGGAGACCTACCGATGCGAGCATGAGGGGACCCCTGGAGCCGAAGCCGGCAGTCCCTGCACATTCAACGACGACTGCGAGGCCGATGGGGTATGCCTGTTCGGGCCCGATGGATATTGCTCGAAGTTTGGCTGCGACATCCCAGGCAATGACTGCGCGGGTGGCGGTGTCTGCGCGGCGGGGCAGTGCCTCGCGCCTTGCGACGTAGGTTCCGACGATACCACGCCGCCGGTGAACAACACCCAGGGCTGCCGTGAGGGCTACACCTGTTACTGGGGTGGCGCAGACGCCGATCCAAGCGGCTTCTGCGATGTTGGCCTCTTCAACGACGTCACCATCAACAACATCGGTTCCGCGTGCGTGAGCGCCGACGAATGCTACTCGCCCTTTGGCTACGGGCGCTGTGATCCCGACTTTGGCTGCACGGTGATCGAGTGCGGCGCGCCAAGGGGCGCGCCAGGTCTACCCGCGGATGTCTGTGGTGACAACGCGACCTGTGTCGATTTCATCAACCTCGGGGTCGACCTGTTTGCATGCTTGAAAAAGTGCGTTTCGGCTGAGGATTGTTTTCCAGGAGATGCATGCGCGGACGTGGATTTGGATGACGCGACAGTCGACGAGGTGTGCTTCCCGGTCTGCCTCAGCCCCGATGAGTGTCGAATCGGGGAGGACTGTGTCAACGGCGAGTGCGTTACCCCTTGACCGGTTGCGGATGCTAGACCAGTCTCGTAGACCACTGCCGTAGGAGCAAACCATGTATCTTCATCTCGTGAATAGCGACCGGCCCCGCAAGCGTAACAAGGCCGCCCGGCGCAACGCGAAGCGAAAAGCGAAGAACCGCCGCCGGGTCAACCGTATGCACGGGCGGAAGCTAGGGCGTCGCCTCTAGCCGTGTTCGATGGACGCGAAGGTCATCTACGTCGTCAGTGACTCGACCGGTGAGACGGCCGAACGCGTGACCCGCGCTACCCTTCTTCAGTTCCCCGAGCACAAAGTAAGGCTCCGAATCGAGCGGCGCGTTCGAGACCGGCGTGGCTTAGCCGCAATTCTCGAGAGGGCGAGTGAGCAGGAGGCCATGGTGGTCTTTACCCTGGTGCGCCCCGAGCTCCGGGCGCATTTCCACGAGCTCGCGAACCAGTTCAACGTCCGGCACGTCGACGTGATCGGGGCTCTGCTCAATCAGATCGGATACTACCTCGAAGCCGATCCGGTGAACATTCCATCTGCCGAGATGCCGCTGTCGAAGGAGTACTTTCGGCGGGTCGAGGCGATCGAGTTCGCTGTGAAGAGCGATGATGGCAAGGAGCCGCGAAACCTCAACAAGGCCGACCTGGTCTTGGTCGGCGTTAGTCGAACCAGTAAGACCCCGCTCTCCACGTACCTGGCGGGCCGGGGTTTGAAGATCGCCAATGTCCCGTTGGTGCTCGGCGTCGAGCCTCCCGAGGAGCTCTACCAACTACCGGCATATCGCGTCGTCGGCCTCACGATCGATGTCGAACAGCTGATGGACATCCGCAGACAGCGCCTCCAACAACTCGGCATGCCACCCGACGCCAACTACGGCCTGCGGGACCATGTGAAAGCCGAGCTCGAATACGCGCACACGATCTTCCGCAACAACCCCGAATGGATGGTCGTCGACGTCACCAACTGCGCCATCGAAGAAACCGCCACGATCATCCTCGAGGTCTTGAAGGAGCGCGAAGAGCTACGAGGCCTCACGAGCCCACCTCCGCTGGTGTTCTAGATCTGCGTCGACCGGTGACTCGGACCGCGGCGCGGGACGGGCGTGCTCTCAATGGGGCCCCGGTCGCCCTTTGCTATACGTACAGATCTTGACGCGGGCTCCTCCCCATCGCTGTGCTGCCCATCCCGCGCCGCGGCCCGAGTCACCTACTCCTCGAAAACACTGTCAGCACCAGTGACCGTGTTAGTGCCAGCGTCAGTTTCCGTGTCTGCGCGAAGTAGGTGGACCGAGCTGCGGCGCGCGGCATGTCCTCGAACGCGAGTTCCGCAGGCGCCAACCCATCATTCCGACGCATGCACCCGGAGGGAGTTCACAGCGCTTGCAAACATCCCCGCCGAGGATGTTTGAGTGGGCGAGGGCGTGCCGCGTGCCGCAGCTCGGTTCACCGGTATGGTCAGCGGGGGGTGGGGCCGTATTGGTGGGAGAGGGCGGCGTAGAACTGCGCGAGGATGCCGTCGGCGACTCGGAGGCGGCGGCTGAGCTCGCGGGCGATGTTCATGATGAACAGGGCGTAGTCTTTGACATCGCGTCGATAGAGGAGATTTTCGACATGGTCGGCCGTGATCGAAAGCACGAGCGTCGGCGCGACGGCGCGGACCGATGCCGACCGGGGCTGCACGTCGATGATCGACATTTCGCCGAACCAGTCGCTCGGGCCTAGGACGGCGACTCGGACATCGCCGCCCGATTCACCCTTCTTGATGACCTCCAGCTCGCCCGCCACGACCACGAACATTTGGGTCGACAGATCGCCTTCTTCCACCACCATGTCGCCGGCTTCAACGCGGCTCGTCGGGAGTGACTCAGCCAGAATCTCCAAGGTTTCACGGCTGAGCCCGCCGAATAGCCCGATGTCGGCGAGGTGGTCGGCTCTGAGCTTTGGGGTCGGTGGTCGACTCATATCCTCAGCATACGCGAACCATTCGCTTACGTCATGGAATCGAATTGGATAGATTCACCCGAGGAAGATCGGTGCCCAGCCCGGATTTGCCGCGAACGTTTGGACCCTACACCCTGACCCGGCGTCTTGCCGTCGGTGGCATGGCCGAAGTCTACGTTGCACGCGCCGAGGGCAGTGCCGGCTTCGAAAAGCTCGTCGCGCTCAAGCGCATCCATCCCCACTTGTCCGGAGACGACGGGTTCGTTTCGATGCTGATCGAAGAGGCAAAGCTCTCGGTGTCGCTCAGCCATCAGAACATCGTGCAGACTTTTGATCTCGGGTGCGTCGAGGACTCCTATTTCATCGTCATGGAGCATGTCGAGGGGTACGACCTTGCTCGAGTGCTGCGCGCGCTTCGCGATCGAGACGAAAAGGTGCCGGTGGAAGTCGCGGCGCACGTGGTGGCCGAGCTCTGCCGGGGCCTCGCGCATGCGCACCAACGGGTCGATGACCAGGGGCGCCCCCTGCACATCGTGCACCGCGATGTGTCGCCGCAAAACATCTTGTTGAGCCTCGCTGGCGAGGTGAAGATCGCGGACTTCGGGATCGCCAAGACTACGTCACGGGTGAGCGAGCCCGAGGTCGGGGTCATCAAGGGCAAGTACTTCTACATGTCACCCGAGCAGGCTTGGGGAGACCCCTTGGATCACCGAAGCGACATCTTTTCGGCTGGGGTCGTGTTGTGGGAGCTGCTGGTTGGACAGACCCTCCACCAAGCGAGCCACGTGCAAGCCCTGCTCGACGATGTGCGACGTGCAGAGGTGCCGCCGCCTTCGTCGCTCCGGGCAGGGGTGCCCGCTGCGCTCGACGCGATCGTTGCGCGTGCGACCGCAGTCGAGCCGAGCGACCGCTTCAGCGACGCTGGGGCCTTCGGCGATGCGCTCTGTGAGGTGCTGGCGGCGCGTCCGTGGGTGCATCCAGAGGCGTGGATTCGCGCGCTGCTTGCCGGGCTCGAGCCGCCACGGCCGCCCGGTCCCGAGCTCCCGAGGACCCGCGACCGCGTCATCACTCGTCCCTCCGACGATCGACCGACGCCCCCGAGCGCGCCGGTTCGCTTCAGTCTCGACGACGGGGAGCCGACCGTGGCCGGCTGGAAAAGCCCGTCCGCCCGACCCGGGTGGCGGTGGCTCTGGTGGGCCGTTGGAGCATGCACGCTGGCTGCGGTCGGAATTTGGTGGCTGACTGGGAGATAGAGTCTAGGGGCGCGGGTCTTCTCCCAACACGACGTTGTCGATCAAGCGGGTCGAGCCGAGGTGGGCCGCCGCCGCGATGAGCAGTCGTTCGGGGGACGTCGCCGATGGCTCGAGCGTCTCCGGGTCGACGGCAGCGACGTAATCGATCCGGTCGAACACGGCCTCCACCGGCGTTGCGGCCGCGTTCTCGAGCACCGAAGGTTTCCGTTCGCCATGCTCCCAGGCGTCGTGCGCCGCTCGGAGTCCCTCTACGATGGCGAGAGCCCGGTGGCGGTCGGCCTCGGACAGATAGCGGTTACGCGAGGAGAGGGCAAGGCCGTCCGGCTCTCGCACGATCGGGCATCCGACCACCTCGATCGGCATGTCGAGGTCCCCGACCATCCGGCACAGGACTTTCCACTGCTGGTAATCCTTCCGACCGAACACCGCCGCGCAGGGTCCCGTGAGATTGAACAGCTTCGCCACGACCGTCGTCACGCCTTCGAAGTGTGTCGGCCTGAATACGCCCTCGAGGGGCTTGGCCAACTCCGCCACGCGGACCTGTGTTTGAAAGCAGTCTGGGTACATGGCGTCCGTATCCGGAGCGAACACCACATCGACTCCCCGCTGTTGGCAGCTCTGGAGATCGTGCTCGAGCGTTTTCGGGTAGCGTTGGAGGTCCTCGTCTGCCGCGAACTGTAGTGGATTGACGAAGATCGTGACCGCGAGGAAGTCTGCGCGTCGGGATGCCTCGTCGACCAGTGACAAGTGTCCCGCGTGCAGGGCGCCCATCGTCGGCACCAAACCGACTCGACCAGAAGCCCTGCGCGCATCATCGCAGGCCCGCCGAAATTCGGCAGGCTCGCGGATGACCGTGGTCATCCCTGCGGCCCGTACCCGGCCTTCTTCCCAGGCAGGAGAGTGAGACCCGTGCTCGGAGCATCGTCCTTTCGCACATTGCCGAAGCTGTGCTCGGCGCTCGGGAAAGTCCCTGCTCGAACTTCGTCGCGATAGCGCCGCGCCGCTTCGACTCCCTGCTCGAAGAACTCCGCGTAGCGCTTCACGAACTTGGGCTTGAGGTCCGGGGTCAGGCCTAGAAGGTCGTAGCAGACGAGGACTTGCCCATCGCAATGGGGGCCGGCGCCGATCCCGATCGTCGGGATCGGCACTGCCTCGGTAATGCGCTGGGCGAGGTCCGTGGGAATCCCTTCGAGCACCAGAGAGTAAGCGCCTGCGTCGGCGACCGCTTTGGCGTCTTCGAGCACTCGCTCCGCAGTCTTTTCGGTTTTGCCCTGGATGCGGAAACCACCCATCGCGTGGACGCTTTGCGGGGTGAGCCCCACGTGAGCCATGACCGGAATGCCGGCGTGCACGATCCGCTCGATCGTCGGGGCCGCGTCGACCCCGCCTTCGAGCTTCACGGCCTGGGCGCCGCCCTCCGACAGAAAGCGACCGGCATTGCGCAGCGCTTCCTCTTCGCTCAGCTGCCAGCTCAAGAACGGCATGTCGCCGACGACGTGCGCACGCCGGGTGCCGCGAGCCACCGCGCGACAGTGGTAGATCACCTCGTCGACGGTTACGGGCAGGGTCGAGGTTTGCCCCTGAACGACCATCCCGAGCGAGTCGCCCACCAGCAAGACATCGATTCCCGCATCGTCGAACAATCGTGCGAAGGTCGCATCGTAGGCGGTCACCATGGTGATCCGCTCGCCCTTGCGCTTCATCTGCCGAAGACCTGGCACGGTGACCGGCCGCTCCTCAGGCGTGCCTCCACGATCTCTTGGGCTCATGGCTCTGGTTCGCTTAGGTCGCGGCCAGGTCGATTCCCGGTCCACGCCGCCACGCCCGATGAATGTAGCACCGAATCGGGCGCCGTCATTGTGCGGGAAAGCCACCTGAAGTCGGCAACTTAGCTATTACTACTGCATTAACGCAGCGATCTTCTCGCGTAGCTCTTCGTCTTGTGTCGCGAGCGCCTCGGCCCGCGTCAGCATGCGATGGGCCTCATCCTCGAGGCCGAGCTCTCGCAAGAGGCGGCCCGCCTCGTAGTGATAAAGGGCGTGGTGGTCTCGGTCGCCTCCTTGGCTCAACGCGCGGAACATGTCGGCGGCGCGGTCGAGCCGGCCATCGGCTTCGTAGAGCTGCGCGAGGGTGGTCGCGGTCGGTACCGGAAAGTCTCGCACCTGGCGTTGCGTAAAAAATTCGATGACTTGCTCGAGAAAGCTCTTGGCTTCCTCGGGTTTTCCGGTTGCCTCGCAGGCAAGCCCCAGCTCTTCGAGGAGCCGCCAGTCCACCGACGCGCTCTTGCTGAGCTCGAGGGATGTTCGAAGCACGTCGAGGGCCTCGGCAGCATGCCCCGCGCCTCGGAGGTACCCTCCCATCGCAAGGTAAGGTCGGTAGTCCTCCGGCAACGTCTTCACGGCGCCCTCGAAGTGCGACATGGCCCCTTCGAAATCATCTGCCTCGTCGGCGAGGCGGGCTAGGGCGAGGTGCGCAGCTAGCTTCGTGTCGCCTCCCTCCTGGCTGTCGAGTGCGCCGATAAAGCGCTCGAGCGCCTCCTTGGCACCCGGGAAGTCCTCGGTGAGCAGTCGCGCGCGGCCGATTTCGAGCCAGAGGTACCGTGCCTCCGCCGCCCCTCGAGCGATCGCTTCGAGGCCTTCACGCGCCTCTTCAAACCGCTCGCACTGCATGGCGACCAGGGCATCGAACAGAGGCTGACCGTAGGCTTCGTACTCGTCGGCTTGGTCGTCTTGCCACTGCCCCGCGATCAAGGCGATCCGTTCTTCGTCGGTCATTTCGTGCGAGACCGCTTGCTCGAGCGCATCCTCGGCCTCGAGCCCGTCGAGAAGCTGCTGTGCCTCATCACGGATCGCCGCGGTGGCCGCAACTTCGAGCGCTCCCTCGAGCTCGTGCGTCGCCAGCTCGATCGCGCCGTCGGCAAGGTACTTCTTGGCTTCGTCGATGCGCTGCCGTGCGATGGCATCGGTGCACTGGCGGATCTTGTCGACGAGCGACGCACGGGTGCGGTCCGTGTCCAACGCTTTTTCGTAAGCGAGCTTGGCCGGCCCAAAATCGCCGGCCGCGAAAAGCGCGTCGGCCTTCTTTTCGAGCGCGGCAGGGTCAGCCGTGAAGAGTTTCTTGAACAGCCCCATCGATCACCCGCTGAACTGCTTAGAGCGGCGCTTGGCGGCCTGCTTGAGAGGCCCGGGGATTCCACGGCTGCGAGACAGCGCGCGAAGATCGTTGCGCCGTAGGTGACTCAGGAATCCCATCGACAATGCGAGTGGTGTTTTCGGGTTGTTGCAGAGCATGCGTTTGATCTCGTAGCTCCGCAGCCACTCCCGCTTCCTGCCAATGTACCGGAGGATGTCCTCAGAGACCTCTCGGCTTTGCGCGGCGTTCTTGGCCTCGCTCTCGCCGGTGGCCGGCGACGAAATCGCTGCCATGGCCACTATTTTGTTCGGGTCGCGTAGCAGGATGGAGCGGGCGGCCGCATTGCCCAGCAGCGCCATTCGAATCTTCTCGCCGATGTTCATCTCCCGAATCTTGGTCTGCAGCGGAACGAACTCCTCCTTGGTTTCTTCGGTGCCGTCGATCTCGTCACGCGCCACCGCGTCCTGATCGGCGTCCTCGGCGAGGGCCTTGGCAAAGAGCTCGTCACTCGGGAGCGGCTCTTCGCTCGGCTCGGGGACGAGCTGCCCTCGAATCGCCTTCTTGAGCTCCTCGAACATTGGAATGCCGGTAACCTCCACATCGTGTCGCGCCGCGAGCTCGACCAATCGGTCGGCGGTCGACATTCGGGTGTTCTTGTTCTTGTAGAGCGCCTCGATGATCTCGGGAGCGCCGAGCAGCCGTTGCTGGTTGACGGCGATGATTTCGGTAATGCGCTCTACACAGTGACTCGAAATGCGAGCGATCGTCGCGTCCGCCACCGCGTGGTTCGAGGCGAGCCGCGCCAAGACCTCGTCGTTCTTGGGAAACCTGAGGGCGACCTCGTGGAGCACGCCTGCGGGAAGGTCGGCTTTGCATGCGGGTAGCAGCACGTTTTCCGGAAGCCCGACGAGCGTCTCGACCGCGGCCTTGCTCACTTCTACGTTGGCGTCGGCCGAGAGCTGAGCCAGGAGCAAGACGAGGTCGGCACCCTTGACCGGGACCATCCCTTTGGCCGCCATCATTCGCGCGGCGCTGGGGCCATTGGGGTCGGCGAAGCGTCGCAACGCCTCGGGGACTTGATCTGCCGGGATGGGGAGCTCTGGTGTAGCCAGCATTCGTGCTTGTTCGATCTTAGCGCCTATTTGCCCCTGAACTCAGGTTCTCGTTTTTGCAGGACCGCGCTGATGCCTTCCTTGGCGTCCTCGGTGTTGAGGCTCTGGGCCTGGAACCCCGCTTCCTCGATAGCAGCCTTTCGAATCTCCCAGCCGAGCCCCCGGCGGATCGAGGCCTTCATCGTCTGCACGGCGAGCGGGGCCGAGGCCGTGATGGCCCGGGCAATTCGAAACGCGGTGGGCAGCACCTCGTCCGCATCGACCGCGTGACTCACCAGCCCGATTCGCAACGCCTCGCTGCCCCGGATCAGCGAGCCGGTGAACAGAAGCTCGGCGGCCTGGGCCGGGCCGACCAACCGTGGGAGCAAATAACTGATGCCGAGTCCAGAATGGATTCCCAAGCGCGCGAAATTAGCGCCGTATTTCGAATCACGGTTGGCGATGCGGATGTCGGCGAGAAGGGCCAGCCCGAAGCCGCCCCCGACGGTATGACCGTTGAGCGCTGCGATCACCGGGACTCGGACGTCCAGCACCTGTAGGAAAGGCTCGTACATGGCATAAGACGCCTCCCGAGAAGGCTTGCCGAGATCGTCACGCTGCAAAGACGAGCGAAGATCGGCCCCCGCGCTGAAGCACCGACCCTTGCCCGTGATGACCAAGCAGCGAATGTCGGCGTCGTTTCGGGCGACCTCGATCTGTTCCGAAAAGGCGTCGAGCAGCTCGGGGCTCATCGCGTTTCGTTGCTCGGGGCGATTTAGAGTCAGAATCCCGATCCAGTCTGCCGATTCGTACTCGACCGCCCGCGTACCCATGGTCCGCCGACTCTAGCGGCCACGGGGCCCGCGGCAACCTCGGATTCTTCGCCGTTTTCTTGCCCCCCGAGAGCCCTCCGGGTTAGCCGGATCCTATGCAGGGAACCAAGGTCGTTCGCCCGTTTCCATTCTTCCGCGCTGGGGCCCGGGCGAGTCAGCCGCAACTGGCAAAGCCGATTCTGGTGTTGGAGGACGTGTACAAGTTCTTCCGACCGGACGAGCCGACGCTGCGCGGCGTCAATCTCAAGGTCGAGCGAGGAGAGTTCGCATTCATCACGGGCCCGAGCGGCGCGGGGAAGAGCACGCTGCTCAAGCTTCTCTACCGGGAGCTCATGGTCGACGAGGGACGAGTGCTCTTCTGCGGTCGCGACATCGGTCGGCTCACCGACAAATCGATTCCTTTTCTACGGCGCAACCTCGGGATCGTCTTTCAGGATTTCAGGATCATCGATCACTGGACGGTGTTCGAGAACATTGCCGTCGCCCTGGAGATCCTCTCGATGCCACAACGGCTAATTCGTTCACGTGTTGCCGAGGCGCTCGAGCGCGTGGGACTGAACGGGCGGGGCGACGAGCAAACCAGCAACCTTTCCGGGGGCGAGAAACAGCGCGTCGCAGTCGCGCGCGCGATCGTGCCAGAGCCCGCACTGATTCTGGCAGACGAGCCGACCGGGAACCTCGATCCGCACCTCGCGATCGACATCCTCACCCTCTTCGAGGAGATCAACTCGACCGGGACGACCGTATTGTTCGCGACACACGACCACTCGCTGATTTCCAAGCGCGATCATCGGCTCATCTCAATCGACGAAGGTCGTGTCGTCGAGGCACGACAGGGGCTCAAGGACTGGCCGGGCAGTGGCATTCACACGCTTGTGGGGTGAAACGATGGACGTGAAGAGCGCAATGACGCGTGCGAGGCGTGGGCTCCGCGAGGAGCGCCGACTCTATGTCGTCGCCGTCTCGAGCTTGGCAGTCGCCTTCCTGTGTCTCGGGGCGACGCTTCTCGGGGTCACCAATCTCGATGCGGCCGCCGATCGATGGGGTCAGAGCGGTCGCATCACCTTGTTCCTCAAGGATGACGCCGACCCGCAAGACGTCGCGCAGCTTCGTGTCGTGCTCGAGGGGCTGAGCGATGTGCGCGAGGTTGCCCACGTGACGCCGGAGCAGGCAAAGGCGTCCTTCCTCGAAGAGGCCGATGTCGGCGCAGACCTCAGCGCGCTCCCGAAGGAAGTGTTTCCGGCATCGCTCGAGGTGAGCCTCGTCAATGGGGTAACCCGGGAGCGAAGCGAGTCCATCGCGACGCGGCTAGGCCAATTCCGAGCGGTGAGCGATGTCGAAAGCTACGGCAGCTGGTTCCAAAAGCTCGACCACCTGTTATGGGGGGCCCGCATGCTCGCTGCGGGGCTGGCATTGCTCGTCATGTTCTGCGTGATCGCGGTCATCGGAAACACGATCCGCCTTGCGGTGGCGCGTCGCCGTCAGGAGATCCAAGTGATGAAGCTCTGTGGGGCGACCAATGGCTTTGTGCGGGGGCCATTCGTGCTCGAGGGCATGTTTCAAGGCTTTGCCTCCGCATTGTTGGCGGTTTTGGCGTTGCTGGCGGGGTACCTGTCTCTCCACGAATCGGTCGACTCGACGCTGGCGGCCTTGACGGGAAGCCGCGTGGTCTTTCTCGGCGTGTGGACTTGGCTGTTGCTGCTCACCGGCGGCGCGCTGATCGGGGCGATCGGCAGTGCCTTGTCGGTGCGGCGCTACCTTTCGGTGTGACATGAAAATCGCGAGTCGATTCTGGGTTTTGATCGCAGCAGTGCTGACCGCCACGACGGCTGGCGCGGAGCCCGAGCCTGGGGTCGCCGAGCTCACCGACGTAGCCTCGATCGAGGGCGCGATCGCTGAACGGCTCGCTCGGATCGAGCACGCCCAAACCCGGCAGGCGCAGATCGACACCGAGATCTCGGGACTCCAGAGCCAGCGCGGCGAGGCGGAGGGTCGCTTGCACGAGCGGGCTCGCGCTCTTTATCGGGTGCGGCGGGCCGGCATGTTGCCGGTGGCGGGGGGCTTCGATGCGCTGATGCAGCATCTCGCGAGGGTTCAGCGGCTCTCGAGGATGGTCAAAGCCGACCTCGAGACAATGGAGTTTTTGGAAGAACGCGGCGCGGCGCTTCGGGTCGAAAAAAAGGACCTCGCTGACGAGCTCGAGCAGACGCAGGTCATGTTGCGCGCGCTCGAAGCGAAGAAAGAGGAGCTCGAGCACAGCCAACGAAGCGCTTCGCTCTTTCAGGAGACGCTCAGCGGCCAGCGTTCCGAGCCGCCCCCCGAAGAGACACTTTCCTATGGGCGAATTCGGGTCTCGGGCGACATGGACGACCTCGGCGACGGCTTTGCGCAAATGCGGGGCGAGCTCGCCTTACCGGTACAAGGTTCCCTGCGGGTCGGCGATGCAGAGCGGGAAGGGGCGCCGGGATTGGAGTTCTACGGACGTCCGGGCGGGCCCGTGTATTCAGCCGCAGATGGCCGTGTGGCGTTTTCGCAGAACTACGGCGCGTACGGCTTGATGGTGATCCTCGACCACGGCAACAGCTTCTACACCGTGTACGGAGGCCTCGGGCACAGCGATGTCCAAGTGGGCGACTGGGTCGGAATGAGCACGCGGGTAGGGACGCTCAATGCAACCGGGCCCGATGCGATCTTGTTCTTCGAGGTGCGACGCGGAACGAAGAACCTAGACGCGCGAAGTTGGCTCGGCCTGTAGCAGCGTCGATCGGTGCCCCGGTCCGCGGCACAGGCGCGCCCTCGCCCGCTCAGACATCCTCGGCGGGGATGCTCGGAAGCGATTTCGACGCTCTCTCGGGCGGGCACCTAGGCCCGATGGGTTGACGCCTGCGGAACTCGCGTTCGAGGACATGCGTGCTGCCGCGACCCGAAGCACCTTCTCCTCGAGAACAGTGGCAGGTTCAGTGCCAGTGTCAGCGTCAGTGCCAGCGTCAGTAAAAAGGGGACCGTCCCCTTTTCTATTTGTTCAGGGTCACCGCTTGGAAGCGTGCGGTAAAGGCCAACAGGTCGTCGAGCTCGGTCTTGCTGATCTTGCTCTCATCGAAGGCAGGCATGTCGTCGCCCCCATTGCGGACGCGCCAGCGCATCTGCGCCTGCGTGAGCTTGGCATCGACGATCTCCGGGCCATCGCCCTCCATGCCGTTCGGGTGACAGCCTTCGCAAAATGTCTCGTAAACCGGCGCGCCCGCGGCTGCGTTGCTCGATACGAGCGGGTAGTCGAAGTCCTCGACGTTCAACGCCGTGGTTCCACCCTTCGAGCACGCGAACGCAAACGCCAACATGCCGATCGTTAGACTCAAGACCAGTGTTTTCCCCATGTCGATTCCTCTCCCCCGGGCTGGCTACCTCGACCGCGCCCCTTCCTTATCTTTGCGGCGCAACACTAGCAGCTTTTCGCGCTGGACCCGAAAAGCTTCGCTCTCGTCGTGCACGACGTCGCTATGGCAGGAGGCCTTGGGCTTCCCGCCGACGGCGTCTCGTGTCTTGCTGGCAAGCTGGTGGATCTCCGCGGGTGAAAGGTGACCCCGCGTCCGCAACACCTCTTGCTGCTCGGGGGTGAGCGCGGGCGATTTGACGGCGCGTTCCCTCGCGAACCCGTCGGCCTTCCCCGACTCGAATTCGACGATCTCCTTCGAGATGCGGACCGAGCACCAATCATGCCCGCACATGGCGCAAAAATCGGTGTCGACGTCCAAGTCCTCGTCGTGAAGCGCGCGGGCGGTATCGGTGTCGAAGGCGAGCTCGAAGTGTTTGTCCCAGTTGAGGGCGGCCCGTGCCCGCGTGAGGTCGTCGTCCCAGTCTCGCGCGCCCGGAATCCCGAGCGCCACGTCAGCAGCATGGGCCGCGATCTTGTAGGCGATGCACCCCTCCTTGACGTCGCCTTTCTTGGGCAGGCCGAGGTGCTCTTTCGGGGTCACATAGCAGAGCATCGCTGCGCCGTGGTACCCTGCCGATGTCGCTCCGATGGCGCTCGTGATGTGGTCGTAACCGGGGAAGACATCCGTAACCAACGGCCCGAGCACATAGAAGGGCGCGCCATGACAAAGTCGTCGCTGGAGCTTCATGTTGTACTCGATCTGATCGAGCGGGACGTGGCCTGGGCCTTCGACCATCACCTGACAGCCCTTTCGCCATGCGCGTTCGGTCAGCTCGGCAAGTCGGTCGAGCTCCTCGAGCTGCGCAGGGTCGGTCGCGTCGGCAAGGCCTCCGGGGCGTAGGCCGTCCCCCAGCGAAAAGGAGACATCGTACTCGCGCATGACATCGCAAATCGCCTCGAAATGCGTGTACGTCGGGTTTTCCTGGCCGTGATGCAGCATCCATTTGGCGAGCAGCGAGCCGCCTCGGGACACGATGCCGATGAGGCGCTTTCGGATGAGTGGCAGGTGCGCGCGGGCGACCCCAGCGTGGATCGTGAAATAGTCTACCCCTTGCTCGGCCTGATCCCGGAGCGTATCCAGAATGACGTCGACGGAGAGCTCTTCGATGCTCCGACCGATGATCATGGAGTAGATCGGCACCGTTCCGATCGGCACTCGCGCGTTTCGGAGGATCGCCTCGCGCGTGGCATCGAGGTCGCCTCCGGTCGAGAGGTCCATGACGGTATCGGCACCCCAGCGTTCGGCCCATCGTAGCTTTTCGACCTCTTCATCCGTCCCTGAGGACACCGGAGAGGCGCCCATGTTGGCGTTGATCTTGGTGAGGCCTGCCCGGCCGATACACATCGGGTCGAGCTGGTAGCCGAGGTGCACGACGTTGGCGGGAATGATCATCCGCCCGGCGGCAACCTCGTCGCGAACCTGCGCTGCGGTCAGATGCGCCTCGCGTTGTGCAACCCGCTTCATCGCGGGCGTGACGATCCCGAGTCGCGCATGGTCGAGCTGCGTGACCGGCTTGAATCCGTCTGGGGCACGCCAGCTGCCATTGTCGAACGTCCAGTCCTCGGGCATGAAGTCCCAAGCGGTCTTGTCGCTCGGTTGCGGCATGCCCGGCGTGTCGGGCGACGAAAATGCTCTTGGTCCACCGATGTCGGCCGCATTTGCGAATGAGCCGGGCGTCGTGCCCGCGCTGGTGCTCGACGGGTTCTGAGCGCCTCGGAAGGGGATTTGGAAATCGGTCATTCAACTCCTCACCGCGGGGAAGGAGCCAAAGGTCGCTTCCCTACGCCGGTGCAAACCGGATCAGGTTCGACGGGTACCTCTCAGCCATCTTGGGCGCCCCGAGCGAATGGCAAGGCTAGCGCCGTCGTGTTTCATATGCCAGGGGTTTCGACGACTTCGAATGCTTGGAGGCGGGCGACGTTTTCGGCTACAGAATAAGTATGGGGTGCAGGCGTTATTGGGGTTGCATCGTCGTGGTCCTGTGGATGGGGTGCGGCAGTGAAGGCGCGCGCAGTGGACCCGCGCTCGAGCCCCGCCCCGAATCGCAAACGTGCCTCGCCCTTTCATCCGAGATGCCCCGACTGCTCTCCGAAACGGGGTGCTTCGCGGATTTGCAGGAGCTCGAGCCGGGACCCGATCTCATCCCGTACGAGGTCAACTCGGCCCTCTGGACCGATGGGGCGTTCAAGCCTCGGTACATGGTGGTGCCGCCGTCGTCGCAGATCGCGATTCGAAATGACGGCACCTGGGAGTTCCCCGAGGGAAGCATTCTCATCAAGATGTTCGGGTTCGAATTCGAGGCTGGCAACCCGACCAGTCGTCGTGCGGTGGAAACCCGGTTCATGGTGCTCCGAGACGGGGAGTGGAAGTTCACCACCTATCGCTGGAATGAAGAAGGGACCGACGGGGAGAGGTTAGACGACGAGCTTCTCACGGTGACCTATACGCTCGACGACCACGGTGAGCTGAGGGACCTCGACTACCTTTTCCCCGACCAGGATGCCTGCATCACCTGTCATGGTGCCGGGGTTAGTCGAGTCCTTGGCCCGAAAACGGCGCAGCTCAATCGCGACCACGACTACGATGGGCTCCTCGAGAATCAGCTGCTGGCCATGGCGGGGATCGGCCTTTTCACCACGGACACCGAGATCGACCCAAGCGCGCTTCCCCGCATGGCGAATCCACAGAAGCTCCAGGGCTCACTCGAGGACCAGGCCCGCGCATACTTCGACGCGAACTGTGCGCACTGCCATCAACCGGCTGGATGGGCGTCGGAGAGTAGCGACCTCGATCTTCGATACGAAACGCCCCTCGGGAGCACGAGGCTTTGCGACCCGATGCAGTTCCCCGGCTGGGAAGGCGTTCCCCGCATTGCGCCAGGCAATCCTGCGGACTCCGGTGTGCTGCAGCGCTTCCGTCTCGACGACGACCTCGACGACGCTCTTCGAATGCCGTCGCTCGGCAGCTCGACTGTCGACCCGTCCGGCGCGCGGCTGATCTCCGACTGGATTGAGCAGCTCGATACCTGTCCGTAGATCGCAGCCGCTTCGCGGGCATGCTATGGCAGGCGCGATGACGCGCTACGACCCTGCGGCGATAGAGCCCAAGTGGCAGGCCTACTGGGACGAACACGACACCTTTCGAACGCCGGAGGGGACCAACGCGCCCAAGAGTTACATCCTCGACATGTTTCCGTATCCTTCGGGGTCCGGGCTCCATGTCGGCCACCCGGAGGGCTACACGGCGACCGACATCGTTTCGCGTTACCGTCGGGCCAAGGGCTTCGCAGTATTGCATCCGATGGGCTGGGACGCGTTTGGGTTGCCGGCCGAGCAGCACGCGATTGCGACGGGGACACACCCGCGGGAGACCACCGCTCAAAACATCGAGACCTTCAAGCGTCAGTTGAAGATGCTCGGCTTCAGCTACGACTGGGACCGCGAGATCGACACGACTTCTCCGAGCTACGTACGATGGACTCAGTGGATTTTCCTCAAGCTTTTCGAGAGCGGCCTTGCATATCAAAACGAAGTCCCCGTCAACTGGTGCCCGGCGCTCGGGACCGTGCTGGCGAACGAAGAGGTCATCAACGGCGTGAGCGAGCGGGGAGGGCACCCAGTGCAGCGTGTTCCGCTTCGACAATGGGTGCTCAAGATCACTGCGTATGCTGACCGGCTTCTCGAGGACCTCGAGCTCGTCGACTGGCCGAACAGCACGCGCATCATGCAGCAAGAGTGGATCGGACGCTCCGAAGGCGCCGAGGTGCAGTTTCGGGTGGCCGGTCACGACGCCGTCATCGACATCTTCACCACGCGACCCGACACGCTTTTCGGGGCGACGTTCATGGTACTCGCGCCGGAACATCCTCTGGTCGAAGTGATCACGACCCAAGAGCGGAAGTCCGAAGTAGAGGCTTATGTGGAGCAGGCTCGAAACAAGAGCGAGCGCGATCGACAGGCCAACAAGGACAAGACGGGCGTCTTCACCGGCGGATTCGCGATCAATCCCGTCAACGACGAAAAGGTGCCGATCTACATCGCCGACTATGTCCTGTGGGGGTACGGCACGGGCGCGATCATGGCGGTGCCGGCACACGATGAGCGCGACTTCGATTTCGCGACAGCGCACGACATTCCGATCATCGAGGTCGTCAGCACGAGCGGCCAACCGAGCCGCAAGCCCCTCGAGGAAGCGATGATTGCCCCTGGCATTGCCGTCAACTCGGGCAAGTACGATGGCCTCGAGACCGCTGACTTCAAGAAGCGCGTGACCGAGGACCTCGAGGCTGCCGGCAAAGGGATTGCGCGCGTCGAGTACAAGCTTCGCGACTGGGTCTTCTCCCGGCAGCGCTACTGGGGCGAGCCGATCCCGATCTACTTTCCCGTCGAAACCAAGGGAGACCCCCGGGCGGGAGCCGAGTTCATTATTCGCTACGACCGACCGATCGCGCTCGAGGAAAGCGAGCTCCCTTTGCAACTCCCGGAGCTCGAAGACTACAGACCTGGAGACGATCCCGCGGGGGTGTTGGCGCGGGCGGCCGATTGGAGGTTCTTCGAACGCGATGGCAAGTGGTACGCGCGGGAGACCAATACGATGCCGCAGTGGGCCGGGTCCTGCTGGTACTACTTGCGCTTCCTCGATCCGAGCAATGCCGATGCGTTGTGCTCACCGAAGGCCGCTAAGCGCTGGCTGCCGGTGGATCTCTATGTCGGCGGCGCTGAGCACGCGGTCTTGCATCTGCTTTATGCCCGGTTCTGGCACAAGGTGCTCTATGACGCGGGCGTCGTGCCGGTGAAGGAGCCTTTCGCAAAGCTCATTCATCAAGGAATGATCCTAGGCGAGGGCGGCCAAAAGATGAGCAAGTCTCGGGGCAATGTCGTCAATCCCGACGACATCGTCGCTGAATTCGGCGCCGACGCGATGCGCGTGTACGAAATGTTCATGGGGCCGCTCGAGGCGACCAAACCCTGGAACACGAGCTCGATCGCTGGCGTGCGCCGGTTTCTCGATCGTGTGTACGCAGTTGCTCTGCGAGCGGAGTCGAAGATTCAGCCCGATGACGCCACCACACGACTCTTGCACCGGACGATCCGCAAGGTCACCGAAGACATCGAGGCCATGCGTTTCAACACGGCGATCAGCGCGATGATGGTGCTCTCGAATGAGCTCACCAAGCTAGAGGCCGTTCCCGCCGAGGCCGCCGGGGTTCTCACCCAGCTCCTCCACCCGTTCGCCCCCCACCTCGGCGAAGAGCTCTGGGAAACCCTCGGTCACGCACCAAGCATTCAAGCCGAGCCGTGGCCCGCCTTCGACCCAGCCCTTTGCGAGGAAGACCAAGTCGAAGTCCCGGTTCAAATCAACGGCAAGGTACGCGGCCGAATCACGCTCCCTAAGGACGCCACTCAAGACCAAGCCGTCGCGGCTGCCCACGAAGTTCCCAACATCGCTTCGCAGCTAGAGGGCAAGACTCTCCGCAAGACCATCTGGGTCCCCAACAAGATCTTGAACCTCATCGCGTGAGGGTTTAAGAGAGTTCCTCGGCAGCGCCGTAGGTTCACCTGCCGGTCATGGGCGGATGTTCTGGTTTAGACGAAAGAGATTGTTCGGATCGTACTTGCGCTTGAGCTCGACGAGCCGATCCTGGTTCGGGCCATACGCCGATTCGATGGGATCCTCTCCATCGGGGACGAAGTTCACGTACACGCCGCCGGTCGCATAGGGTGCGGTCGCTTTGAAGTACTCGCGCGCCCAAGCGATGCACTTTGCGTCCTCGCTCGGCTTTTCCCAGCGTGCGTGCACGTTCATGACGTACTCAGCGTCCCGGTGCGGGTACGCCGTGGCGTCGGCGGGAATCCGGTTGACCGCCGCGCCAAGCCGACCGAAGAAGATCTCCGTCTGGTCCGAGGGCAGCCGCGAGGTGTAGTCGAGGGCGGCGTCGATCAGACCGTCTTCAATCTCGATGAAGTTGTGAGACTTCCAATAGTTGCGTGACCCGGGTGTGAGCAGCGGATCGAACGCTGCTTGCCAACCCACGAAGGGGTGAGGGCCGACGCCGGTTCCGAGGACAGGACCGAAGCCGTCGAGCGGTTTCAGAGCCCGTTTGCCTGCGCCCATGTCTCCAAACCAAGCGGCCGCCAGGATGACGACCTCTTGGCCATGCGCGCTTTCGGGGAGGAAGGGGAAGGGCGGAGCTTTGCGGAGCACGGCCCAGACGTTGAGGTCCTCGGGCATGTCCCGAGCGAACTCCCGGTAGTGTTGCAGGACCTGTCGTCCCGCCGATAGTGGATAGATCACCGGCCCCGAAAGGATCTCGGTGTTTACATCATGCAGATCGAACTCGAACGTCGTAACGACGCCAAAGTTCCCGCCGCCACCGCGGACTCCCCAAAAGAGGTCTGCGTTTTCGGCCTCGCTCGCATGGACCAGCTCACCTTTGGCGGTGACGATATCCACCGAGCGAAGGTTGTCGATCGTGAGCCCGTACTTCCGACTCAGCCATCCAAAGCCCCCACCAAGCGTCAGCCCCGCGACGCCGGTGGTCGAGTTGATACCTACCGGAGTTGCGAGACCAAATGCCTGGGTCTCGTCATCCAAATCGCCGAGGGTGGCGCCGGGCTCGACCCACGCGATCTTGCGCTGCGGGTCGACATAGACCGAGCGTAGTTGGGAAAGATCGATCAAGAACGCATCGTCGTATACGCCCTTGCCGGCGATGTTGTGCCCCGCGCCGCGAACCGCGAGCAACAGATCGTTGTCGGCGGCAAAGCGGACCGAGCGAATTACGTCCGCCGCACCAGTGCACCGGGCGATCAGCGCGGGTCGGCGGTCGATCATGGCATTCCAAATGGTGCGGGCTTCGTCATAGCCCTCGGATTCGGGCCTCAGCAGGTTCCCCCTCAGCGATGCTTCCAGCTTCGCGATTGCCTCGTCAGAAAGGCTCTTGGTGTCTCCGTTCAAGGTGGCGATCGATATGCTCATGGCACGCCTCCAATCGGGTTTTAGGGAGACAGATCATAAGGCCGCCCGTAGGGACTGAACAGGCTCTTTCGACGCGAGCGCTGCGCCCGGGCCTTTTTTGCAAGGAGCCCTCAGGAAGAGCGTGTCAGGCCGCGCCGCGCTTCAGCTCGGTGAGGACCAGCTTGGCGACCGACTTCAGGGTTTCGAAGACGCCCTCGCCGGTGGTCGCGACCGCCGCGAACTCGGGGACGCGCTGCGGATTGAGCAACTGGCTCAGCTCTTCGACCGACGAGATGTTCGGCATGTCACGCTTGTTGTACTGAACGACGTAAGGAAGGGTGTCGAGATTGTACCCTTGTTCCGCGAGGTTGATTCGCAAGTTGTCCATCGATTCGATGTTCGCCTCAGCCCGAAGCATCTGGGAATCGGCGACGAACACGACCCCGTCCACGCCCTTCAAGATCAACTTACGACTGGCGTCGTAGAACACCTGGCCGGGAACCGTGTAGAGATGGAAGCGCGTCTTGAAGCCGCGGATCTCGCCAATCTCGAGCGGCAGGAAGTCGAAGAACAGGGTTCGCTCGGTTTCGGTTGCGAGCGAGATCATCTTGCCCTTCGCATCCGGGTTGGTGCGGTTGTAGATGTACTGCAAGTTCGTCGTTTTCCCGCACAACCCCGGACCGTAGTACACGATCTTGCAGTTGATCTCGCGGGACAAGTAGTTGATGAAAGACATCCCCCCAGGCCTCTCTCACTCAATCATTGAACAAGTTGTCGATGTCATCATCGGTAATTTCCGCGAACGGAGAGTTTTGAAACGGATCCTGTGCTTTGGCCATCACCATTTCGAAGATTCGGGCCAGATGCTCGTTGGCTCGTTTCACCCGCAGGCGAACCAGGCCTAAGCTTGTCCGATTATCAAAGATCACCACAAGAATCACGCGACTACTGACCACCTGGATATGGACGTTTTGGCGCACCCCCTCGTGGTATTGGGTGGCGAACTCCTGCTCCCGGAGGAGCTGCGCGATGCCCCCCGTGGCGGCGATATTGCCCGCAGCCAGCGAGGCGAGGGAGGTCGTATCGAGGTCCCCGGTGTCTCCCGAGGCGCTGATCAGCTGGCCGTTCTTGTCGACGACGAAGACCACGCGCGCATTCGCATCCTGGACGAGCCTGTCGGTCACGGCCTGGACCTGGGCAAACTCCTCCTCGTACATCACCATCTGGGGGCTGGCCATAGTTCCCTGCGCCGTGCTCCTTCACCACGTTACGGTGCTAAGTGTTCCTAGCAGAGGGGCCACCCCTGGTAAAGATTTGCGGACCCACCACTCCCAGCATAACAAGCCGTCTCTATAGGGGAAAACAGTGCTTCGATCCGTTGCTCGTTTGATTCGGAATATCCTGTGCGTGCCCTTCGCACCTTTCTGGGCGATCGCACGCTGGTTTGGGCGTCCCAAAGGCCCCTGGGTCGTCGTTCGGTTGAAACCACGGCTCGTCGAGGCCCGCCAACCGCTTCCATGGCTTCGCCGGCTTCTCGAGTCGAGCGCGATCCATCGCACGAGCTCCCTCGCAGCGATCCGGCGCCTCGCTGACTGCGTGATCAGCGACCGAGCTGTCAAAGGCGTGGCGTTCGTCTTGCCACCGATGACGGCCGGCTGGTCCGTCTGCGTCGGTTTTCGGGACCAGATTCAGCGCCTTCGACGACACGGCAAAGCGACGGTCGTCATGCTGCAAAGGGGCGGCGGGCACAAGGAGCTCTACGTCGCGTCAGCGGCCGAGCGTATCTATTTGGCACCGCGCGCAACGATCACCCTGCTCGGTTTGTCCGCGTCATCGCACTACGTGAAGCCCCTGCTCGACCGAGTCGGCGTCGAGGTCGAGCCATTCGCGCGGAAGGAATTCAAGACCGCCGCCGAACGTGTGACCCGCGACTCGATGAGTGAGCCGCAACGCGAGCAGCTGCAAGCCGTCGTCGATGGTTACACCGAAAATGTCCTCGCCGCGCTTGCCGAACGGACCGGCACGACCCCCGAGCAGGCGCGCAAGCTATTCGAAACGGGAGTGTTCCGGGGGGAAGATGCGATCGCGGCACGCCTGGTCGACAAGTTGGCCTACGAAGACGAGCTCGAAGAGCTTCTCGGTTGCGACAAGCAGCATCCGCTGATGGAGGCGAACCGTTACTTCGCTTTCAAAGAGCGACGTTTATTTCGTCCACTCCGTCGTCCTCCGTACATCGCGGTCGTCGCGATCAAGGGCGCAATCTCGGAGTCCGGAGCACCGACGGGCCGAAGAGCTTCGATCGTCGGCGCGCTACGCCGCGCACGTCGTGATCGTCGGGCGCTCGGGGTCTTGTTGTGGGTCGATTCGCCCGGTGGCTCGGCAGAGGCTTCGGACCTCATCCATCGTGAAGTCGTTCGAGTCAAAGAGAAGAAGCCGGTGGTGGCGTACTTCGGGGAAGTCGCGGCCAGCGGTGGCTATTACGTGGCCACCCACGTCGACTCGATCGTCGCCCAGCCTCTGAGTATTACCGGCTCGATCGGTGTGGTCTCGGCCCGACTGCTCGCCAGGGAGCTCCTCGACAAGGTGGGCATACGGACCGAAGTGCTCCGAACGGGCCCGCACGCCGACCTGTTCTCGCCGCATCGAGCCCTCACCGACGACGAGCGCGCGCTGTTGAACCGAGAGCTCGACGCCTTTTACGACTCCTTCGTCGGTCTGGTGGCCGAGGGCCGAGGCCGGTCGATCGAGGAAATCGAGCCGCTCGCACGAGGACGCGTCTGGCTTGCCGCCGAGGCCCACCGACTCGGGCTGGTCGACGAGCTCGGCGGCATGGACTCGGCCCTGGATCTCCTCAAGGCACGTATCGACGTCGCGCCCCGCCTTCGCGAGCGCCTCGAACCGATGGTGATCGCCAACTATCGCCTCGATCCACCGCCCCCCGCCGCGCAAGCATGGATCGACGAGTCGGTCCTAGGGACGCTCAAGGACCTCGGCCTTCTCCTCTCCGAGGGAAGCGGAGTCCTCTACCACGTGCTTTTCCTGCCCCGAATCCGCTGAGGGGCCGAAATTACGCTTTCGGGCACGGGTCGTTTATCGTGGTGCAGGGGAGGGACTCGATGTCCGCGAAGCACATAGCGGTGGCTTTGGTATTGGGAATCATGCTCGGCTGCGGGGGTGCGCAGAAGCCGAAGCCCGGCCCGATGCCTCAGGGAGCGGCCTTTTACGGGGTGTGGCAGTCGCCGCAGTACGGCAACATGCACATCTGCCAAAGCGGCAATCAGGTCATTGGTGACTATGCCAAGCACGAGCGTTCGGGACGGATTCAAGGCTCGATCGACGGCGACCTGCTGACCTTTCAATGGGAAGACCGGCGTGAGCTCATCGCCGGGCATCCGAAGGTCCGCCGCGGGCATGGCTACTTCCGTATCGAGATCGGCGAAGATGGCGACCAATATCTCAAGGGGGAGTGGGGCCTCGAGGACGACTACGCCGGAGGCGGCCCGTGGAACGCGGTCAAAATGCGCCGCGGAGAGCCAGACCGCTGCATTGGCGAGGACGAGGACCTGACCGTCGAAGAAGCCCCGCATCCCTGGGACGAGGACTGACGCCCCCCACTATCGCCTAGGCGGCTGATTCGGCGGGCGGGCAGAAGACGATGGAGCAGCGCTTTCGGCGGTCGGCGCTGAGGCGGGCGCAGAGCTCGGCGAGGTTATCGTCATAGTCGACGACGAGCCCAGCGGTCGCTTCGCCGGCTTCGTTGTAAGCGCAGTCGTCGAGCGCGACCCAGCGGCCCTGCCACGTCGCATCGCGGCAGATATCCTCCCATGCCATTGGATCGGGAGCGGGGACCGCCCTGTCTTGGAGCTTGTTGACGATTGAGGTTCTATTTGGTTCGCGCATGGTTCAGCCTTTGCAGATTCGGACCACGCCTGGCGCGAATCTCGCGAAGCGCGCCGAGTGTCCTTTGCGTTTTGGCTCCGTGCAAGCTGTTTTAAGCGTTGTGTACGGTCGTAGGCGAGGTCAAGGCTGAACTAAAAAACACGAGCAATCACGGTTGATTACGCAGCAATACGGGCCTCGATCTCATGCATTGGCGTTAAGCCGTATCTGATTTTTGCACTTACTCAACCTGCGCTGGCCTACCAACACCACCGGTGTCAGCGAGCGCTCAGGGGCTGAGGGCGCCGAGCAATCGATCCAGGTCCTCTCGGGTGTGAAGCTCGGTGACCGCGATGAGGAGGTCGTGCTTCCAATCGCCTCGGAAGCGACCGAGGTCGACCCCTGCGAGGATATCGCGTTCGGCGAGGCGGGCGACCACTTCGCTCGCGGTCGCGTTGTCGAATCGAGCAACCAGCTCGTTGAACACCGGAGCGGAGTAGGGGAGCTCGATTCCGTCGAGCCGTTCGAGCTCGGTGCGCAGGTAGTGCGCGGCGCTCAAGCACCGCTCCCCAGCTTGGATGAAGCCTCGTCTCCCGAGCATCGCGGTCCGGATCCCCATGGCGAGCGCGATGAGGCCGTGGTTGGTGCAGATGTTCGAGGTCGCCTTTTCACGGCGGATGTGCTGCTCCCGGGTCGAAAGCGTGAGCACATACCCGGGTTGTCCGTCCGTATCGACCGTTCGGCCGACCAGGCGACCCGGCATTTGGCGGACGAACGCCTGCGCCGCCCCAAACAGGCCGACGCCCGGGCCTCCGTATTGGGGGGGCACGGCGAGCGCTTGCCCCTCTCCGACGCAGATGTCGGCGCCGCAAGTCCCAGGTGCCTCGAGGACCGATAGTGCGTACGGCTCGGCAGTCGCCGTGATCAGGAGCGCCCCATGACTCTCCGCTGCGCGCCTGGCCAGGTGGAGATCTTCCACGCATCCGAGGAAGTTCGGGTAGCCGACGACCACTGCCGCCGTCTGATCGGTGATCGAGCTGGCCGCTGCTTGCCAATCGGTGCGGCCGTCGGGACCTATCGGCGCCATCGCGATCCAGTCGCGGGTGTCGAGACCCTGAATGTAGCTGCGGACTGTCTCGACGTACTCGGGGTGAAGGCCAGCGCTCACGACGATGTGGTCGCGACGCTTGACTCGGCGCGCCATCAGCACGGCCTCGGCCACGCCGCTCGCGCCGTCGTACATCGATGCGTTCGCAACATCGACGCCAAAGAGCTCGCACACGATCGTTTGAAACTCGAAAATCGCTTGCAGCGTCCCCTGCGAGAGCTCGGCCTGGTAGGGAGTGTAGGCCGTGTAGAACTCACTCCTTTGGAGGAGCTGATCGACCGCCGGTGGAATGTGATGTCGGTACATGCCGCCGCCGAGGAAGGTGAGCATGCGAGCGCCCGCGTTGCGCTCAGATAACGTGGTCAGATGCTGCATCAGACGTGGCTCATCCAACGCCGGCTCGAGATCGAGCTCTTTTCGAAGCAGTTGCGACCTCGGTACGCCGGCGAACAGCGCGTCGATGTCCTCAACCCCTACGCGTTCGAGCATCGCGCGAATCTCTTGGTCGGTATGGGGCAGGTATCTCACGATGAACGATGTCGTCAGCCGTCCAGGGTTCCGAGGTATTCTTCGTACTTGGCCGCATCCATGAGGCCGGCCAGCTCGCCCTGGTCCGAGGGTCGAATGGTGATGAGCCAGCCTTCTTCATAGGGGCCTTCGTTCACCAACTCGGGGCTCGACTCGAGCGCGGCATTCACATCTACAACCTCGCCGCTGACAGGCGCGAAAAGCTCGCTGACGGCCTTGACCGACTCGATGTCGCCAAACCGCTCGTGTGCCTGCACGTCTTCGCCGGGAGCCGGCATGTCTACCAAGGTGACGTCCCCAAGCTGCTCGACCGCATATGCGGTGATACCCACGCGAATCACGTCTCCTTCGACGCGCGCCCACTCGTGCTCGCGCGTGTACTGCAGATCCCTTGGAAACGTGGCCATCATCACCTCTTGTAAAACGGGGTCCTCACTACCACGGCGTCGACCACCTTGCCACGAATCTCGATCCCCAGGGCGGTGCCTATCCGACTGAGGGCTTTGGGCACATAGCCGAGACCGATGTTCTTTCCAACCGTCGGTCCGGGGGACCCGCTCGTCACCGTCCCCACCTGCTTTCCGTCGGCGACGATCGGATAGCCATGACGGGCGATCCCGCGCCCGGTCATTTCGAAACCGACCAGGCGGCGGTCGGACCCGGCTTCCTTGATTGCCCGCAACGCCGTTCGCCCGACGAACTCGTTACGGTCGAGCTTCACCACCCATCCGAGCCCCGCCTCGTAGGGGTTTGTGCTCTCGTCGATGTCGTTTCCGTAGAGGGCGAGCCGCGCTTCGAGTCGTAGGGTGTCGCGAGCACCCAGCCCGATCGGTTCGAGGCCGTGAGGCTTGCCGGCGGAGAGCAGCGCGCGCCAAACCGTGACCGATTCCTCGCTCGCGCAGAAGATCTCGAAGCCGTCCTCGCCGGTGTATCCGGTCCTCGCCACCCAGACATCGACGCCAGTGATCTCGGCTTTGCAGACCCGGAACGGAGCGAGATCGGTGACCGCACTCGGAGCGCCGACGTCCTGCATGATCGCGGCGGCACTCGGTCCCTGAAGCGCCAGCAGCGCCCATCGATCCGAGATGTCTTCGAAGGACAACTCGTTGCCGAGGTGGACCCTGAAGTGCGAGGCGATCTTGTTGCGGTTGGACGCGTTGCACACTACCAAGAGCTTTTCGTCTTCCAATCGATAGACGATCAAGTCGTCGAGGATGTAGCCGTCGTCGTTGCAGCAGACCGTGTAAAGCGCTTGTCCGACCTCGAGCTTGGACACGTCGTTGGTTACAAGGCCATCTACGGCGGCCACCGCGTCTGGACCTTCGATCAAGAGCTCACCCATGTGCGAGACGTCGAATAACCCCGCTCGGGTGCGCACCGCCCCGTGCTCGGCCTTGATACCCTTGTATTGGACCGGCATGCGCCACCCCGCGAACGGCACGAGTCGCGCTCCAAGAGCTAGATGTTCGTCGATGAGGGCGGTTTCGCGAAGGAGCTCGGTCACGGTGACGGGAGCTTAGGGACGGCCTGGTCTCGATTCAACTCGATTCAAGAGCGATCGGTGCTTTCGGCGTCGTCGACGCAACATGGTGCTGGTGCGGTCGATATTCGGCCATGCCCATTTGCGACGTGCTTTGCTTGTCGCGCGGCGATGTGCGCGTCCGCACCTTTCCGCTCGGTGCGCACGGCCTCGAGGTCGGCTCCGATCCCGATTGCGACATCGCCGTTCACGCAAGTGGTGTTCTAAGCCGCGCGTTGTTGGTGCTGCCAGCCGGCGGCACCGTTTATCTCTACGACCTGGCGATTGCGCCAGGGCTCACCGATCGCGCGGTCATGCCGATCGACCGCCCGGTCTCGATCGGTGCCGGCTATTCGATCACGCGCTCCAAGGCCGTGGTCGAATCATCGCCCCCCGCGCGCACCGAGCTCCTCGATCGGTTTCCGGTAGCCTTGCGCCCCATCGCGCTCGTTCAAGGCAGGGGTCGCGAGGCGCAGGCCTTACGTATCGCCGACCGCCCGCTCTCAATCGGTGCCGATCCCGACAATGCGGTCGCCTTGTCCGATCGCGCGGTCAGTCGGTTCCATTGCCGCATCGAGCCATCCGAACAGGCGGTTGTCGTTCGCGACCTCGGGAGCACGAACGGCACCTGGGTCGATGGGGTTCGAATCCGAAGGCTCGAGCTTCGACCCGGCGGCACCCTCCGAGTCGGCCGAACCGAGTTTCGAGTCGCGGGAGGAGGCCGGGCAGAGGCCCCTCCGTCAGTGACCCCGGTCGTGGCGTCGAGTGCGATGCTCGCGGTCATGGCCGATGTCGATCGGTTTGCGCGCCTTCCGTGGCCCGCGCTAATTCGCGGCGAGACCGGGGTGGGCAAGGAGCTCGTCGCACGGGCTCTGCACGAGCGTTCACCACGTCGAGGCGGTCCTTTCGTCGGCCTCAATGGCGGAGGGCTCCCGAGGGACTTGATCGAAAGCGAGTTGTTCGGTCACGAGCGCGGAGCGTTCACCGGCGCCGTGCAGTCACACCGGGGCGCATTCGAGCAGGCGCATGGGGGCACGCTCTTTCTCGACGAAGTCGCCGAGTTGCCCTCTGACCTCCAAACGCGGTTGCTGCGGGTGCTCGAGTCGTGGCACGTTCGTCGCGTCGGCAGCGAGTTCGAGCGAAACGTCGACGTGAGGCTCGTGTGCGCAACCCATCGCGATCTCCGCCGTATGGTCCAAGAGGGGAGCTTCCGGGCGGACCTCTACTATCGCATCCACCGTCTCGTCATCGACGTGCCCGCCCTTCGTCACCGCACCGATGACATCGGCCCCCTGGCCAATCACTTCCTCTCATCAATGGCGGGCGAGGTCGGCTCAAAGCGCATGTCGGCCAAAGCGGTTTGGAGGCTCCGCGCCTATTCGTGGCCCGGCAACGTCAGGGAGCTTCGCAACGCGCTCGAGCTCGCTGCGGTCGGTTGTGACAGCTCGATTATAGACGAGGACCGGGTCGACTGCGTCCTCAGACAGCTTGCGGATCCTGCGGCGCGTCCGAATGCCGGTATTCTGCGGCGCGCCATCGAGGAGCACGGCGGCAACTTGTCAGCGGCGGCAAGAGCCCTCGGCATCCCCCGTTCGACGCTTCGAGATCGCCTCAGGGACGTCTCGTCGCCCGTCGACGCGCGCTGAGCGCCTCTTTGGTGAGTCGAAGCCTGAGGTCGACCAGGTCGCGCGCCACGCCCCAGATTCGCTTCAGCCCAGTCGATTTCGACTGCCCCGAGCGACGTGGCCTGCAGTCGATGGTGACTAGGCCGGCAGGCGTGCCTGCGCCAAGCATGCGGATCGGAAACTCGAAATTCAGAAAGAACGTGTCGGGCGCGAGCTGCTCCGGGTCGAACAACGTGCGTCGGAAGAGGTAGGGCCCGTCGCTCTGCATGCGAACTCCGTGAACCAAGAAGATGAGGCTTCGCACCCCTGCCGAGAAGACTTTGCGGTGAAACCCGTCGTCGCGCGCCTGGTACACACTAAACACGACGTCCGCGCCGCTCTCCTGCGCCGCTCTCCGGAGCTGACCGATCGCCTCCGGCGCGATCTGGCCGTCGGCCGGCAGGAACGTGACCCAAGTGCCGCGGGCCAGCCGCACGCCCGTCTTGAGCGCGGCACCGATTCCGCGGTTCTCCGTGTGCCTCGAAATCTGGTGTGGCATGCCCGCAAGGGCCGCGGCTGCGGCGTCGACGGTGTGATCGGATGAGCCGTCGTCGACGAAGACAATCTCGGACGAGGCTTCGTGGTCGGCGAGCCATCGTCGAAGCTCAGTCAACACGGGTTTGATGTTGTCCTCCTCGTCGAACGCAAAAACGATCACGCTGAGGTCAGGCGTGCTCATCACGGACGCTCTCTCACCACTTTGGCGGGCACCCCAACTGCAATCGAATAGGACGGCACGTCTTCCGTCACGACCGCGCCAGCCCCGATCTGGGCGCCCTTGCCGATCCGAACACCGGGAAGAACGACCGCACCGACGCCGAGGTCACAGTCGTCCTCGATGACGACCGGAGCAAGCGCGACGGGCGAGCTCAAGATCGGCGTGGCCCGGCCTGCTTCGGCGTGAAAGGAAGTAATGATCCGGACGCCAGGGCCGATGCCGACGCGTGATCCGATGTCGATGCCGCCGGCAGCGTGTAGGAACGCCTGCTGGCCGATCCAAGTCTCGTCCCCGATCCGCATCGTGTTCTTGTAGTAGCCTTTGAGGATCGCGTTGTGCCCGACGTAGACGTTCGTGCCGAGCTCGATGTTCTCTGGGTGGAACACCAACACTCCTGCCTCGAAGATGCAGTCGTCTCCGCACCGAGCGAATTGGTCTATGCGAAACGTGCCGTCCCCATGGCTCCGGTGGCGCATGACTCAGAGGTTAGCAGGAGTGCGCGTCAAGCTCGCAAACTTCGGTTCCACGGGCCCAAGCGCGTTGGATAGGCGCTCGAGGTAGTCGGCGAGCTGCGGTAGGCGGCTGGAACGCGCGATGAAGGCCGCATAGTGAAGATTGCGCGCGGGGTGCCCGAGCGCGACGGGAGGTTCGTAAGTGGGGGAGGGACGCGCCTGTGGATCGACTCGAGCTGGTAGCAGAGAGAGATCGAGCGTATCGAGGCCGTCGATCGCGGGTACGCCCGCAAGAAGGACTTCGACCGCGGCGCGCGGGAGCCCGTGCGCCCAGAGATCGTATCCGCGATCGAGCGTCACCAACGCGATGAGCCCGTCGGTTCCAGGAGACCCGTGGCCAAGTCGCTCGAGCTCGGCGGAGGAGTACGTCGCGATCGGTGGCGTTGCGCTGACGGGATCGCAGGTAGGGGTCACGTCGAGCAACCAATCGCCCGGGCAAGTCGAAAGGTCGAGCTTGTTGGCGAGCGCGAGCCGCTCGACCTGAATGGGCCGGTCCCCGTTGGCTTCTAGGAAGCGCTGCACACGGGCGGTCCTCCCGCCTTTGGCACGGAGCTCGAAATCGTGAAGGGTTGGGTGTCGACGGTAGAGGTGTCTCCAGTACCACTCGGATGCAGAAAGACCGTAGGCGACGACGACCACGTCTCGTCGCACGTCGAGCCGTTCCTGCAGGTACCACGTTGGGCCGACCCAATGATCCTGCTCGAGGACTAGCACCGCATTTCGTGGGGCAGCCCGGAGGGCTTGATACGCGAGCGCCTCGGTGTACGTATCGAGATGACGTGTGCGGCCGAGTGGCCGCGGTGCTGTCACCACGACGAACAGGACGACTAAGCTCATCGCGCCCGCCCCGAAAAGGAGCTTGCGGTCAGCGAGGTGCGCAACGAACAACCCGACGCCCGCCGCCGCAACCCATGCAGGGATCGCGAGATAGCCGAGGTAGTCGAGAACGTCCGTGGCGAATACACCGTTGCGCGCGACGAACGAGACAAAGAAGGCCAATGTGATGCCGAGGAAAGAGGCCCCGAAGAGCATCGGCCGTCGAAACGATAGGAACCCAACCAGACCGAGGAGCATCAGCGCGAAGAAGCCGTTGTGAAGGGACCAAGAGAAGAGGTCTCCAACGTGGTCCCACCACTCCGCAAAGGAGCTGACTTGTTTTGGGGTGAAATCGGCGGCGGTGAAGTAATGTCGGATCGATGCTGCGTCGGTAGGCGCGCCCCAGATCACGACGTCCTCGCGCCGTGCCACTGCGAACACATAGCTGTACGGCGTGAGCCCAAGAATGCCACCACCGATGAGGGCGCCGACCTCCCGGAGCGAGGTGGTGCGCCGCAGCGTGGCGGCAGTGAGGCTCGGAACCAAAGCCAGGCCGATCCCAAAGGCGCAGACGACGTTCGCGCTGGCCGAAAGCCCAAGAGCCAAGCCGGCGCTCAGATAGACGAGGGCTCCTCGTTTCGAATCCACCCAGGCGCTTGCCAGCCGTGCCGCGCCCCAGAGCCCGCAGAAAAAGGCCAGCGGATACACCTCGATGCGGGTAGCGGGTTCCCAGAGGACCGGAAGCATTCCAACGATCGCGATCGTGGGGGCGAGCCACCTCCAATCGCCTTCGTGTGCGCCTGTGTTGGCTCGCAACAACGTCCCGGCAACGCTCGTCGCCACGATCACGGTGAGGGCACCTGCAAGCGCCGACAAGCCGTTGAGGGCGATCAGAGGATCGACGCCGGGAAGGCGGGCGACGAGAGCGCCTAGCAAGGTGTGGAGCGGCTGCCCGAGCGGGTGCCCGAGGCCGAGCTGTTCTGCGACGAGGGCGAGCTCGGGACTGTCGTACAACGACACGCTGCGGGACATCGTAGCGACGTAGAAGATGAATAGCGCAGTTGCCGAGAGCGCGGTGTGCCGACGCGATGGCACGGGAAGCGCGAGTAGCCGACCGGGCTCATCGGTCATCGGGACCACCCGAGATCGGTATCCAAAGATTGATCAACCCCCCAACGCCGGCGGAGATCAGCTGCGTCGCCCAAAAGCTCAGCGAGCCCGCGTACGCGGTGGCCTCGGGCACACCAACCGTTCCGTACAGCGCGGCGAATGCAGCCTCGCGCACCCCTGCACCTCCCACCGTGAAGGGGACGAAGGCCGAGGCGCTGACCAGGGGCATCGCAACTGCAGATTCCGAGGCGTTCACCGCCGGATCGAGCGAATGCATGATCGCATGTCCGGCGACCACGTTGAGGGAGTGGATGATGAGAGATGCGACGATGGCGCCAATGAACGGCCACCACTTGTAAAGACGGGGGAGGGCGCGAATCGGTTTGGCAAGCGGTTTCGGTACCCATCGCGTGAGCTTTGGAGCGAGCGCGATCCCTCCGATTGCAACCACGCCCGTCGCTAGTCCGAGCCCTGCCCAGAGCCCGAAGTTTTCGAGCCCCGGCAACGGTCGATAGAAATAGGCACCTGCGGCGAGCGTCAGCAGGGCCGAAACGCCGAGTACTCTCTCGATGAAAACCACTGCGACACCCGTGGTGGCACTTGCCCAGGTGACGTCTCCGAAGGCCTTTCGGCTGGCGACACCACGAACGACATCGCCGCCGACTCCGCCCGGCGCATAGGTATTGTAAAAATGGCCGACCAGATACAGATGCACCAAGCGTGCCCAGGAAGGCACGTCGATCGCGCCATACGCCCGCAAGAGGAGCCTCCATCGCACCATACCGGTTGCAAGACCGATGAACACGAGCGTAAGTGCCGAAAGCGCGGCACTCACCGAAAGCCGTCGCCAGGCCGCCACGACTTCGCCGGGATCGACCCGGCTCGCCAAGTAGCCGACCGCCGCGAGGGTGATCGCTATCCGTCCCCATCGAAGTAGACGGCGCCGCTTCTCACCGCTGGTGCGTGGTCCCCCCCGTTCGGTCATTTCAGGGGTCCAAGCCTAACGTGTCTTGGAGCTCGCTGAGCAGTTCGGGGGCGTGTTGCTCGACAATGGACCGCAACTCCGGGAGAAACTCGGCTACGAAAGGTCGTTGTTCGTCGATCACGGCGAGCCGTGGTCGCGGCCGCAGGACGTCGTTTAGCCTCTGCAGCACGAAATCTGGGTTGCGGTAATCGCGCGGTGGGCCCCAACTGGTGAGCCTCTCGTGAAGCTTGGCGAACGCGTGGCCATGGTCCTCCCACTCGAGTCGTGCGGCGAGCTCCGGATAGAAGGCCGTCGAGTAGGTCCGCGCGTGCGTGTCGTCTTGCGTCAGCCAGCCGTCGAGAAACATCTCGCTTCCGACGTGCGCAACGGCGCGTGCGGTGCCCCTCCGAACCCCGAGGGCCGTGAGCTCGGTGAGCGCCTTCGTGCAAAGCGATAGGAACGTTGGCGTGGCGTGAAACGCATCGTCGGTTTGGTGATGGAGCTCGACACCTCGCTCGATGGCTTTGTCGCGTACGTCGACGATTCGCACCTTCACCATGGCCTCGAAGTCCGGGAGCATGGCTCCGAGAACGGCGCCGGCTTCTGCGCCCGTCCATCCTGCGACCACCGCATGTCCGAAGAAATTCAAAGTCCGAGCTCCCTCGCGATCCGCTCGCGCCCCTCCTGCGCGATGAGGTGGGCGCTTTCGCTGAACCAGCTTACACCGGGTTCTCCTTTGAACCAGGTTCGTTGCCGTCGGGCGTAGGTGCGGGTCGATTTGCGGATCAGGCGCTTGGTCTCCTCGAGGGATACGCCATCCCGAACGTGCGCGAGCACCTCCCGGTAGCCGACGCTTCCGAAAGGCCGGACCTCGTCACTCCAACGCTCCCGCAGGTCACGAACCTCGTCGATCCATCCCGCATCCAGCATGGCTTGGACGCGGGCAGTGACGACCGCGGTGTGGTGGTCACGGGGCAGGTCGAGCACCACAAACGCCGCACGGTACCTCGGGGCACCTAGCGCGTGCTCCTGTCGAAGCTCGCCAAGAGGAATCCCGGTTTGCTCGAACACTTCGAGGGCGCGCACGATTCTCACTGCGTCATTCGGGTGCACCGTTTCGGCCGTCAATGGATCGACCGCCGCGAGCCGAGTGTGCAGAGCCGTGATGCCTTGCGCCTCGGCCTCGTGCTCGAGTTGCTTTCTGAGGGACCAGTCGACCGGAGGTGCCGCGACGAGCCCACGAACCAGTGCGCGGATCCAAAGCCCGGTCCCGCCGACCACAATCGGAAGGTGACTGCGCGCGTGGATGCCTTTGATCGCGCGGTCGGCGAGGGCCGCGTACGCAGCGGCATCGATGTCCTCGTTGGGATCGATCACGTCGATCAAGTGATGATCGGTCGTACCGAGCTCGGCCGCCGTGGGCTTGGCCGAGCCGATGTCGAAGCCGCGGTATACCTGGATGCTGTCCGCCCCCACCAGCTCGCCGTCAAAGTGCTTCGCCAGTGCGATCGCCGCAGCGGTCTTTCCCGTAGCGGTCGGTCCCGCGATGACCAAGAGAGGCTGAGATGTCACGTGCCGCCCTCCCGCGCTTGATCGGGAAGCGCAAACTCGGTGATGATGCTCCGTCGGTGAGCATCTTGATCGAGCGAAAGCCGGGCGACGATATCGAGCGCGCGTAAGCGATCCATTGTCTCACCGGGGGGCGTCGTCGAGGCGTGTGCCAGCGCTCCGAGGACGGCGCTCATTGGGTCGCTAACGTCATCACGAAGCGCCCTCATCGCATCTACAAAAACCTCGCGTGCGGAGGTCGTGCCGACTAGGGCCGGGATCGCCCTGATCACATACGCGTGCTCTCCAAGCGCCGACCACTCGAAGCCAAGCGCGGCCAGAAGCGCTTCGTGGGCGTGCAACGTCTCTCGAGCCCCAGCATCGAGCTCGAGTCGGTCCGGAAAGAGGAGGGCCTGTGGCGAAAGCGGACCGCTCTCGGCGGCCTCCCGCAGGCTCTCATAACGGATGACTTGTTCGCTGCACGCGCGATCGAGCAAGTACAGCCGGTCGTGGGCCTCGCATAGCAGGTATCGATTTCGGAGCTCCGCGATCAGGCGAAGGCCACCGGGCGCGACGATGGGATATTCGCTCGAAGCCTCGGCTACGCGGGGGTGCTCTTCGGCGCTCCCCCGCTCGTGACCGATCGGACTGGGGCTTGGGCCCTGTGAGTTGAGCCGCTCCTGCCAATACGCCTCCCCGCTTGGGCTCGCGCCGAGCCTGCCTGCGAGCATGCGGGTTACCAGATCGATCAGATGAGCAGCGCGCGTGAAGCGCACCTCGGTTTTTTGAGGGTGCGCGTTGACGTCGACATCTTCGGCCGGGAGGCAGAGCGAGACGACCCCCCGCGGATAGTGACCTGGCGGCAATCGGTCTCCGTAGGCAAAGGCGACCGCCCGGGCGAGGCGCCGGTCGACGATCGGGCGCTGGTTCACGTAGACAAAGAGATGTCGTGGACCGGGACGGGCCAAGGTGATCGGGGCGAGCACCGCTTCGAGACCGACCCCCTCACGGTTTGCGCGGATCTCTTCGAGCGGCACATCGCCGAACACCGCGTAGGCGCGCTCGGCGAGGCTCTTCGCGGGAAGATACTGACGGGCTGAGCGTCCATCGGAGAACACCAGCAATCTCAGCTGCGGTCGAATGAGTGCCGTTTTCTGACAAACCTCGAAAATTTTCGAAGTTTCGGTCTGGCGGGCGCGGAGAAACTTCTTTCGTGCCGGGACATTGTAGAAAAGGTCTTCGACCTCGACGGTGGTCCCCGGCGGACAGCCGTGCGGCGAGATCGCTGTGACCACCCCGCCCTCGACGAGCACCCGGGTGCCTTCGACGTCCGCTGGGCGTCGCGTCGTGATCGACATCCGAGAGACAGCGCCGATCGAGGGAAGGGCCTCCCCTCGGAAGCCGAGGGTTCGAACCGTTACCAGGTCGTCGAATGTCGCGATCTTGCTGGTGGCGTGCCGTTGCACGCAAAGCGCGGCGTCTTCGGCGGACATCCCAATGCCGTCGTCGCTCACCCTGACCAGCGCCCGACCCCCGTCTTCCACCGAGACCGTAATCGAGCTGGCGCCTGCGTCGATGGCGTTCTCGAGAAGCTCCTTGACCAGGTTTGCAGGTCGCTCGATGACCTCGCCCGCTGCGATCTGATCGACCAGCGTATCGTCGAGCAATTGGACCGTCGCACCCACTGCGTGCGCGTATCAAAGCTCGTTTGGATTGGCAACGAGAGCCGCGTTTTTACTGGACTTACGGGCCCGCGGGTAGGTCCGCTTCGTTGACCCTCCCAAAGTCGTGATGCTACCGTGAAATAGAGCGGGGGAGCTCAAAATTGGCGTGAATAGGGTATGTCCCACCTGCAGGTTCGAGTATGGTGGCGGAGAGGTTTTCTGTCCGGTCGACGCCGCGCGTCTCGTGACCACCTCCCAGATGGGCGCAACGCCCATCGACCCCGAAGATCCCCTTATCGGGGCATTGCTCGCGGGCCGCTATGAAGTGAAACGGCGAATTGGCGAAGGGGGCATGGGTTTGGTCTACGAGGGCAAACACCGTGACATCGACAAACCCGTCGCGATCAAGGTGCTCCGCAATGATCTATCGCGACGTCCGGACGTCGTCGCTAGGTTTCGACAAGAAGCCAAGAGCGCGTCACGAATCGGCCACGAGAACATCGTCGATGTCTCGGATTTCGGCGAGACGCGCTACGGCTCGAGCTATTTCGTCATGGAGTTCCTGGAGGGCGAGGATCTCGCGAACGTGCTCGGCCGAGAGGTGACGGTCGACGCCCAACGAGCCTGCGGGATCGTGCTCCAGTGTTGCCGGGCGCTCGGGGCCGCGCATGCCAAGCACATCGTGCATCGCGACATCAAGCCGGAGAATATCTTTCTCATCGAGCGCGATGGCGTGAAGGACTTCGTCAAGATCGTCGACTTCGGAATCGCGAAGATGGGCGACATCGAAACCGAGGGGCAACCGGGTCGAAAGCTCACCAAGACCGGCATGATCTTCGGAACGCCCGAGTACATGTCGCCCGAACAGGCTGCCGGTAAAGAGTTGGACCATCGAGTCGACGTGTACGCGCTCGGCATCATCCTGTACGAGTGTCTGGCTGGGCGCGTCCCATTCGTCGGGGACACCTTCATGGGCGTTCTCACGCAGCATCTGTTTTCGGCGCCTCCTCCGATAGTCGAGATGAATCCAAGAGCACAGGTGAGCGCCGAGCTGGAGCTGGTGATCGCCAAGGCCTTGGCCAAGGCTCCTGGTGAGCGCTATCAAGACACCGCGGAGCTCGCTGAGGCGATCGAATGCGCACTCGATGGCCAGGTCAGCCGTGCGACGGCGATGACGCCGCCGACCGGTCGGATGATCCCGATCCGCGACACCGATCCCGTACCACGTCGCCGGCGCCCACGCTGGGTGTGGCCGGTCGTCGCGGCCGCGACCGCGGCCTTGTTGTGGGCTTGGATCGGCGACAGCGCGAAACGTGGCGCCGACGCAAGCGTTTCCACCATCAACGATGCGCCCACGAGCGCTGCACCGATCGAGGCTACGACCGCGGTGGCGTTGGAAGCTCCGGCCCTCGAGGAAAGCGAACCCGTGGAGGAGGCGCCCTCGCTGGTCAATCTTCACGTGGCGACCGTGCCGATGGGCGCGCAGGTCCTCCATGCCGATGGCTCTCAGGCGTGTGCCACTACCCCTTGCATGCTCGAGGCAGTCAGGGGGACGCCATTGGAATTGAATGCCAAGCTCGGTAGGCGAAGTGGCATGACGCAGATCACGCCGATCCAAGAGGAAACCGTGCTCATCGTCCTCACGGCACCCAAGAGAGCAGCCAGGAAACCGCGCAAGGTCGCCGAAGAGCCAAAACCGTTGCGAGAAACCAAAACCACAACCCGTGCGTCGGACCTCAAGGTTCCGGAGTGGGCTCGGTGAGTGAGGCGGAGAAGAAGACTCTAGCCGATCTCGAGTGGGAACAGGTGGAGCAGGCGGTTGCCGAGCGCTGCCATGGTCCGCTTCGAGACCGACTCGCCCTGAAGCTCGGGGAGACTTTCGAAGACACCGAGCGGGCGCTAGCCGAGTCGAAGGAGGCCTGGCAGCTCCTCGACCGAGGCGAGGCGCTTCCCCTCGAGGGGATCACTCACATCGAGCCCTCGCTACGGCATCTCGAGAGAGAGGGTGTTCTCGACGGGCTAGCCCTGCGCGACATCCGAAGCTCGCTTCGAGGCGCGGCCGCACTCCGGCGTTTCCTCGGACAGCGCAAGGCCATGGTTCCTTTTCTCGACCGCGCTTGCAGCGTCGATCCGACCCTCGACGGGCTCGAGGACGAGATCGGAATGTCGATCGGTGACGACGGATCCGTTCTCGATTCTGCAAGCGTCGAGATGGCGCATCTTCGCGAAGAGGTGGCGAACCTTCGTGGCCGCATCGTTCGCAAGCTAGAGGAGCTCATCCAGAAGCGCAGCGCGATTCTGCAAGACTCGTTCTACACGACTCGAGAGGGGCGCTATGTCCTGCCGGTTCGGGCCGATGCGCACGAGCGGTTTCACGGGATCGTGCACGGGTCGAGCGCAAGCGGCGCCACTATTTTCGTCGAGCCACGCGAGCTCGTCGAGCGGGGCAACCGGCTGAAGATGGCGCAGGCCGAGCTCGACCGGGAGGAGCGACGGATTCTCGCGGCGGTCTGCGACCTGGTGCGTCAGTATGTACCTCAGCTTCGAGCCGCTGCCGAAGCGCTCGATCACGCCGACCTTAGGGCTGCGAGCGCGAAACTGGCCCTCGACCTCGGTGCACGCTTCATGGAGCTTTGCGAGGCACCCAAGATCTCGCTTCGTGGAGCGCGCCATCCGCTGTTGGTGCTCGGCGGTGTGGACGTCATCGCAAACGACGTCGATCTGGCCGGGGGTGAAGCGCTGGTAATCTCCGGGCCTAACGCAGGCGGCAAGACAGTGGCGCTAAAGATGCTCGGCCTCGCTGCCCTGATGACGCGCGCCGGGCTTCCCTTCCCAGCTGACGAGGGCAGCGTTTGCGGGTTTTTCTCGCCGGTCCATGCTGCGGTGGGCGACGAACAAAGTTTGGCGCGGAGCCTCTCGACTTTCTCCGCACACCTCGTGACGTTGAGCAGCATCCTCGAGCAGGCAGGTGAACGCGTTTTGGTGCTGCTCGACGAGCTTGCTGGAGCCACCGACCCCGAAACGGGGGCGGCCCTCGCTTGCGCGATCGTGAAAAACCTGGTCGACGCCGGTGCAGCCGTTGCCGTAACGACGCACTACGAGGCGCTCAAGGCCGTGGCGGCGGAGCGCGACGACATGCGAAACGCCGCGGTGGGCTTCGACTTCGAGAACATGGCGCCGACATTCCGGATGACCATGGGTGTCCCTGGGGGCTCGAATGCGCTCGAAATCGCTCGCCGCTACGGAATCCCCGGCGATGTCGTCGAAGAAGCTCGTCGAATTCTGCCGGAGCATTCCCGAAACTTCGAAACGCTCGTGGCCAAGCTCGAGAGCGCCACCCAAGCGGCGCTGCAAGAGCAGGAGGGGCTCGAGCTCGAACGCGCCCAACTCGGCAAAACGAGAGCAAAGCTCGACCTGCGCCGCGAGGCGCTCGATGCGCGCGAAGCCCGCGGGCTCAGCCAGGAAGCGATGCGTTTGGTCGACAAGGTGCGGCAGGTTCAGCGTAAGCTCGACGCGGCCAAAAAGGCGCTTCGCGAAGACGCGTCGGCGGAAGCGGTCACGTCCGCCGAAGTCGCGACGCGCGAGGGTGGCGAGGTGCTCGGAAAGCTCGATGCTGAGCGGCTCGCCCTCGAGCCCGAGCCGATCGAAACGGCGGACCTCGATTCCGAGACGTTGAGGGTTGGTGACCGCGTATGGGTGCAGCGGCTGCGAAGTGTTGCAGAGGTGGTCGAAGCGGCGACACGCGGTAGGGTCCGGGTTTCGGCGGGTATGATGAAGCTTTGGGTCGACGTCTCGGACCTTCGCGGGCTCAAGCAAGCGACCGCCACCGCCGCCACAAAGGCTCCGGAGACCGCGGTCTCCGGCGAACGCCCTGCTGCGAGGCGGGCTATCCGCACCGGCGACAACACGCTCGACGTCCGCGGGTTGCGGGCAGACGATGCTGTGGCGATGGCCGAGGCGTTTCTCGACCAGATGTACGGGGCAGCCGAACCGTGCGCATTCATCTTGCACGGGGTTGGGAGTGGCGCACTTCGTGATGCGATTCACGAGCACCTTTCGCGCGACAACACGTATGTCGAGGGCTTTCGGGCAGCTACGCAGGAAGAAGGCGGCCCTCAGGTGACCGTCGTCTCGCTCAAGTAGGGCTCAGCGATTGGCCTCTTGGAGCTGGCCCGTCGTGGGCTCGTTCCGGGCGATGTATCGCCAGACCGCCAACCCGATCAGCAGCATCACGATCGAGGACCACTGTGCTGGGGTCAGACCCGCATACCGAACGTCGCCCCCTTCGAGTGGCGTGGCGCGCAGGAAGTCCAAGAAGAACCGCACAGGTGCGTAGACCATGGGCAACAAGGCACAGTAAAAGCCGGTCACGCGCCGATGTCTCCGCTCGAGCGAAACGAACAGCACGATAATGAGTAAGGCGTAGATCATCTCGTAGAGCCCAAGGTCGTGGCGTGGCTGGTACGGTGGTGCGCCAAATTGGTAATCGGCGACGGCGAGCGAGAAATCGGTGATCTTCCCTGCGTGATCGTGCACGACGAAACATCCCGTTCGGCCGAAGAGCCACCCGAATGGCAATCCGAAGCACACCGCATTCGCGTAGGGCAGCAGGGGACGCTTCGTGCGCCAACGCCAAATGAAACAACCGAAAATCCCTCCAAAGAAGCCGCCGTAGCTCGAAAGCCCGAGCCAAGTCGTGAAGAGCTCGGATGGATGTTGGAGCACTCGAATCAGCGACTCTCGCTCGTACAGCAATCCGTTCAAGAAGTACCCGGAAATGAATCCGACGACGACTGCATAGGTGACGAGATCTCCCGTTGCGGCGAGGTTGAGGTCGTTGTGCGCCGCAAAGCGACCCGCAACCCAAGCGCCCAGGAGAACCCCCGTCGCTACCAGAACGCCAAAAGGCTGGATCGAAAGCGTGTCTCCCAAGATGGGAAGAGAAAAGGGCAGTGGGATGTCCCAGGGCTGCAAACGAAACCAAGGAATGAAGAGCGGGGCGTTCATCGGGGCGGAGCCTAGCATCGACGTCCTTGCACGGCCCCCGCACAACCGCTAAGTCGAGCTCGAGGTGAAATCATGACCGAGATCATCGCAGTCGGCGCACGTGAGATCCTAGACTCACGTGGCAATCCGACCGTTGAGGTGGACGTCGAGCTCACGGGTGGCGCGGCTGGCCGCGCCGCGGTGCCGTCAGGTGCATCGACCGGCGAGCACGAAGCTGTCGAGCTTCGCGATGGCGACAAGAGTCGCTATCTCGGAAAAGGGGTCTTGCGGGCCGTCGACAACGTCGCGAACCAGATCGCACCCGTGGTGATGGGTCTCGATGCACTCGACCAGGCTATGGTCGATCAGGTCATGATCGATTGCGACGGAACGGACTCGAAGTCGAAGCTCGGAGCAAATGCGATCCTCGGGGTTTCGATGGCTGTGGCGCGCGCTGGCGCAGACGCTTTGGGGCTCCCGCTCTGGCGGTACCTCGGTGGCGCGCAAGCGCATATCCTTCCGACACCCCTGATGAACATCATCAACGGGGGCGCGCACGCCGACAGCGGGCTCGAGATTCAAGAGTTCATGGTGGTGCCGGTCGGCTTCGACAGCTTCGCGGAGGCTCTGCGCGCCGGCGCGGAGACCTTTCACAACCTGAAAGGGCTGCTCAAGGAGGCAGGCCACGCGACCGGCGTCGGCGACGAGGGCGGGTTTGCCCCGCACCTGTCGACCAACGAGGAAGCGCTATCCTTCGTAGCTCGCGCGATCGAAACGGCCGGTTACCGCCCGGGCGAGCAGGTCGCGATCGCGCTCGACTGCGCTGCCAGCGAGTTTTACGACAAGGGTAAGGGTCGGTATACGTTCGACAAGAAGCCTGTCGACGCTGCGGGTCTCGTAGACATCTATGAGGACTACTGTTCGAAGTACCCGATCATCAGCATCGAAGACGGGATGGATGAGAACGACTGGGAAGGTTGGAAAGTGCAGACCGACCGCCTTGGGAGCAGGGTTCAGCTCGTCGGCGACGACCTCTTCGTCACGAATACGAGCCGCGTTCAGATGGGCATCGACCGCGGCGTCGCCAACGCGATTCTGATCAAAGTGAACCAGATCGGCACGGTGACCGAGACTCTGCGCACGATCCGACTGGGTGCGCTTCATGGATACGCCTCGATCATCTCTCACCGAAGCGGCGAAACCGAAGATACGTTCATTGCGGACCTCGCCGTGGCGACAGGAGTAGGGCAGATCAAGACGGGCTCGGCCTCGCGGTCGGAGCGCATCGCCAAGTACAATCAACTGCTCCGAATCGAGGAGCAACTCGGTGATGCCGCCTCGTATGCAGGCAGGTCCACGTTCGCGGCGTAGCGGCTCTTACGCCGAGAGGAAGCGCTGGGTCGATTCGGTGTCGTACTGGCCTGCGCGGAATGCGTAGTCGGCCAAGATGCGGCGTAAATCGGGCACGTTTGTGGTGAACGGCTCAGCCCGCATTTCGGCAAGCATGCGATCCATCGTGAGAAGAGCGCGATGCCGGATCGGATCGTACGTCGTGAGCTTGGCGATCAGGGGGCGGTCGTCTGCCGGCAGAGGCAGCCCGACCGTTGCCGATGCGGTGGCTTGAACTCTGCCCTGCGGTGCGGGCGCGATGGACAACGACGAGACCACGGCTTCGGGGTGATCGAGCGCCACGATCGATGCGCCCAGCGCATGCCCCCGAGGCTCCACGATTCTCAGCTCTTCGGGGATCTTTTCACCCGAGGCGATACGCAGCTGCAGCCCGACGAGGTCTACACGCGTCACCATTTCGATTAGCGTATGGTGTCGCGGGAGTCCGATCGTCACACCCGAGGCCCAGGCAAGTCCGGCCGGGTCGAGCTGGAACCCGACCTCGAGCAAGCCCGCATAGCGTAGCTCGGCTGCGAGGCGGCACGCACTATCGAAGAGTGCCATCCGAAAGGCCTCTCCATCGGACCGAAAGAACAACTCCGGCGTGGGACTCTCGTGAATCAGGACATGCTCGCTCGTCGAAAGGCTGCGGTCGCACTCGGCGATGGCGACGGCGTCGCCGTGGGAGTCGGCAGCGACCAGCACGCCGACTTCTCTTGGACGATACGGAGGCTCGGTGTCAGCGGTCCGCACATGCGCTCGCTCAGCTGCGGATCGCACCGTGGTCGGATCGGTCAACGCCCCGAGGACGTCCAAATCCGTGCCGACCACTGCGAGGTCGGCTTTTTCTGCCGCGCTTGCGAGCTCCCACATCTGGGGCTGCCCTTGATAACCAAGGTGGACCGCCTCGGCGCCTGACTCTTCGAGGATTCTCGCGAGCTGGTCGGTAGGGATGGATCCCGTCTCATCGAGCTCGACTTCGATCGACCGATCCGCTGCCCCAACGTGTCGACTCCCCGGCTCATCCTTTGAGGCGACGACGATCGACGTGATGCCCATGCGCCGACAAGAGCGGGCGACGCGGGTGGCAGCTTCCCCGCGCCGCAAGATGAGAACGGTTTCGAACACCGGCCGAGCATAGCAATCGCGACCATCGAGGCATCCCGCGCCGACTTGACGGAAACTCGAGGCCGCCGCACTAGCAAGCCATGCCGATTCGGCTCAGGTCCTGTCGACTAGAGCGCCGGTCGGTACGTCACGCGGACCTTGCATGGCGCGCCGAAGCCATGCTGCGCGCTCTCGGTCTAGAGGACTCCGAGCTGTCGATCCTTCTGTGCGACGACGCGACGATCAAGGACCTCAACCGGCGCTATCGCGAGATCGACGAAGCCACCGACGTTCTCGCCTTTTCCATGGGCGACGGGCCGCAGTCCTCGGCTGCGCCCGGGCTCCTCGGGGATGTCGTGATCTCCCTGCCCACCGCGACCCGTCAGGCCCGTCAGCACGATCGCCCCATCGTCGATGAAGTGACCTTTTTGCTCGCCCACGGGCTCCTTCACCTCCTCGGATACGATCACGGGACCGCGTCCGAGGAGCGAGAAATGACAGGCCGTACCGATGCGCTCATGGAGGCCGTGAGGGTTGGTCGACCCAGCGCAAAACCTGTGGAAAAACCCCATCGCAGCGGTTCTCGGCGCCGTTGAAAACCATAGACCCAGTCGAGGTTTTCGGTCCCAAACAATCGAAAACAAAACCGATTTACCTTGCTCGAACAAAGTTCACAAATAGGGAAGTAACCCGCACCTAGTTCACGGGGAACCTGTGGAGCGCCTGTGGGAAATCCGGCACCGACGGGGCCCAGGGGTTCGCGTGTTGGAACCCGGCTGCGATCGATCGATCGCTTAACCCCTGAAATTTTCTTTCGGAAAGCTCACAAACCGCTTGTCAGCGCGGAAAACCTTAGGCATAGATGGCGCCGTGCCTGTCTAAGGCTCTTTTTGGGGGCTTTTTTGCACCGACGGACAGGTAGCGGAGTTAGGAGGGAACTATGGTAGCGGGCAAGCGAATGACGAAGGCCCAGATCATGAGTGAGTTGGCCGACAAGAGCGGCATGACCAAGAAGGAAGTGGCCGGCGTCTTCGATGCACTTCGAGACCTAGTCAAGAAAGAGCTTGGTCGTCGTGGCCCGGGGGAGTTCGTCATTCCGGATATGATCAAACTCAAGGTTCGTAAGATTCCGGCGAAGCCTGCTCGGATGGGGCGCAATCCGGCAACAGGCGAGGAGATGATGCTTCCGCCGAAAGCCGCGTCCAAGAAGATCCGTGCAACGCCGCTCAAGAAGCTCAAGGACCTCGTCCTCTGAGTGACGCGAGCTGAAGAATCGATGAAAAGGGGCCCTCAGGGCCCCTTTTTTGTTTCGCCAGGCTTCTTCGTGGAACTGGGCTTCGCAGCAGGACTCGGCTCATTCGGTATGCTCGGAGCTCGTGGAGGCCTGGACGTGCTCCCAACGCTACGCAGACGGCCCTCGAGATAGCTCAAGATGAAGCGTATCTGATCTGCCGTGAGCATGAACGAGACTCTGATCCGCTCCTGTTCCGGGTCGAGCTTCATGCGTCGGAGGGTTTTTCCAAATCCCGCAAGGGTCATCACCAGCTGTTGCGAGTAGAAGTTGGCCACCTTCTTCCAATAGATCGAAGCGTCTCGGGCTTCTTCGTCCGTCGCGAACGTCGCTAGTGCGATGACGGTGGCCTCGTCCGGTCCGGTTTCGCGTACCGCAACTCGCAGTCGTATTGGGATGTGACGAACATTGCCTCGAACGAACCGATGCACACCTTCTATCTCGAGCGACAGCGCCTCCTTGGGTCCCATCGAAAGCAGCGCGTCAGGACCGCGTGCCTTCACGAGTCCTTCCTTCTTGGCGTCGCGGAGCTCGCGGGCCTTGGCGAGTGCGAGCACGCGCCGCAAGTCTTCTGGCCTCGTGATTGTGAAGTGACGTGGGCTCAGGACCGCGATCATCCGCTTCGTTCGATCGAGGTTGTGCCACGGCGCCGTTCGTATCCCATAGCGGCGTTTCCAGGGGGCGGGCTTTCCGCGCGCACGCGCCATGAGCCGGACGCTTGCTTCCGCAAAAGCCTTGCCGCGGTGGTGTCGTCCGGCGAGCACTAGCTTCGACCGTTCCAGATTGGGCGAAGCGACGAGGAGCCTGTCGAGGTCTTCTACTGGGTCGATCCCCGAACCCGCCAGCAAGAGCTGCCAATCGGGAACACCGGAAAGAAACCGAGTGACGTCCGGCCCTAGAGGCGACTCCCGAATCCGCTTCATATCGATTCGAAGCGCAAGCTGGGCCCCAGCGGGAATGCGGGAAGGCCCGGTGATCGCAGACGGACCCACGGGGATGTCAGCGACGGTGTCAGGGTCAGTGACAGTGTCAGGGTCAGCGTCAGGGTCAGGGTCAGTGTCAGCGACAGTGTCAGCGTCAGGGTCAGCGACAGTGTCAGTGTCAGGGTCAGCGACAGTGTCAGTGTCAGGGTCGGTGTCTGGGGCTTGGTCTGGGACTCCGGCGTCGATCTGTTCAATTGGCTCATCGACCGCCCCGCCGCTGGCGCCCTTCTTCGGTCCCGCCGTACCTCCTGGCGTGGCCGTGGCAGTCATTGCTTCGGTCAATCCGAACTCGACCTCGGTCGGCAGGGTCAGCTCGAAATCGAAATCGAAGTTGGCTGTGCGGCTTGCGACGTATCCGAAGACCGCCGCGTGCAAGAGCACGGACGCGACGAGGCCGAACGTCGTCGAGAACGCTTCGAGTTGTTGACCACTGCGCATCCTAATGACACTTCGTAGCAGACCATCGCCATGCGAAGCACACTACGAGCCCAGTCTTGGTTTACCACTGCGCTTTTCAGCACGGCGATTACGGCCACTTGTGCCGCGTGTGACCTCGCCGAGCCGCTTGGCGACCGGGTCGAGGAGATCCTGGAGCTGCCCCGCGATCTCGGCCCGCCCCGAAGTGTGTTTGCCAGGCGGTTCGTGGCTCCGGTTTGGAGCGCACCCGACTTGGAAGCCCCACGCCTCGGATACCTTCGTGCGGGCGCGGTGCTCCAGTCGACCACCTCGCTGCCGGTCGCAGAAGACGGCTGCGAGGGCGGCTGGTACGAGCTCGACGCGGGCGGTTTCGTCTGTTCCGGGCGCGACGTGACGATCTTTTCGGGCGAGAGGTTGCCGGAGCGTCGGGCACGTCAACCCGATCGGGATGCGGTCATGCCGTACGAATTCGCCACCGTTCGGAAGCGGACCCCGCTTTATCGGAGGTTGCCCGCGATCGACGAGATCGTGGAAGTCTTGCCCGAGGAGCCAGACGGCGGGGTCGAAGCGCCCGCGGCAGAGATCGACAATCCGTTGGTGGTACGGGTGCTGGAGCCCGGGTTCTACGTCAGTCTCGACCGGACGTTCGAGCGGGACGGACAGACGTACTGGCGAACGCAGCAAAACGGATTCGTTCCGAGCGAGGCGCTTCGCCGCAAGGCCTGGAGCGAGTTTCGCGGGCGCCCCCTGGACGGAACCGCCTGGGCTCTTCCGGTGGCAGTCACACGCCGTGGAGAGACGAAGGTGTATAGGGCCAACGATCGCGGCAAGGTTCGGAGGACGGGTCACTCTTTGAGCCAGCGGACCTGGCTACCGGTTGGGTCCCGCCAAGAGCTCGGTGGCGAGGTGTATCTCACCACCGGGGACGATCGACTCGTTCGAGCGGCAGACGTACGCCTCGTCGAACCGACCGCCCCGCCGCCCGAAGTCGCCGAGGGCGAACGCTGGATCGATATCGATTTGGAGAACCAGGTCTTGGTTGCCTACGACTGGCTTCAGCCTCGCTACGTGACACTCATCTCGAGCGGTCGACTCAAAGTGCCCCGCCCCGAGCTCGATTACCGCACTCCACGGGGCGTCTTTCGCATCCGCGCCAAGCACCTGACCGCCACCATGGACGACGATGAGCCTGGCGAGCCCCCGTACTCACTTGAAGATGTTCCCTACGTGATGTACTTCAAAGGCGCCTACGCGTTTCACAGCGCGTTCTGGCATGACCGCTTCGGTCGTCCTCGAAGCCACGGCTGCGTCAACATGGCGCCATACGACGCCAAGTGGCTCTACAACTGGGCTGGCCCCGACGCGCCCGTCGGCTGGCACGGCGTCTACGCGACGGACGACAACCCAGGCACATGGGTCTTCATCCACGGGGAGACCCCATGACCAGAATAAGGGGACAGTCCCCTTATTATTTGAGGGCGTCGCGGACAGCCTTGAGAAGGGCCTGGCCGTCGGGACCAACCTGTTTGGCGACCTTTTCGGGAATGCCCTTCTCTTTGGCCTTGAAGGCGTTGCGCTCCGCGGCTGTCGGCTCGTGGACGTCATAGCCGTAGCGCACGAGGTTCTTGATGAGCACCGGCTCCATCTGGCGCACTTGCTCGCGGCCCCATGTGGTGAGGTCGTACGGGATGTTGAGAAGCACGTCTTGGATGTCTTTGGGCAGCGTGTCGAACCACTTCTTCGAATAGACCACGATGCCCGGCTGATAGGAGTGCTTCGAGAGAAACAGATTGCGCTCGTCGTCGTCCAGTCCCTGGTACCAGGTAGTCGCCATGGCGAAGAGCGGGGTGTTGTCGAAGCCATCGACCACTCCGGTCTGCAGGCTGGTCATCGTGTTGGCGACGTCGATGGTGACCGGGCTCGCCCCGATGGCCTTGTAGGCCTCGACGTGGGCTACTGCCTCCTGCGACCGATAACGAATGCCCTTCATGTCTTCGGGCATACGGATGGGGCGCCGGCTGAAATAGGAGCGGAAACCGTTCTCTCCCCAGAGCGCGAACACGAGCTTGCGCTTGTCGAGGATCTTGCGCACCTGCGCTAGGACCTTCGGGTCGTCGAGCGCCTTGTCCGCCTGTTCGACTGTATCAAACACGTACGGCGCCTCGAGCACGTTGACCTCGCGAACGATCGAGCTGAGGCCACCGACCGACCCAGCGAAGCCTTGCATGCTGCCTGACGCCACGCGGCGCGCCAACGAGCGCTCATTCGAACGCCCGAGGCGGAGCTTCACCTTGACGCGGCCGTTGGTCTTTTCTTGGATGTGCTCCTTGACCTTCTTGAGCTGGACCGCCCAAGGGCTGCCCGGAGGAACGACGCTTCCGAGCTCCAGAATGAACTCAGGACCTTCCTCAGCCGATGTCGGGACGGGTGCCGAAAACAGGAGGGATAGGGCCAAACAAGCCCCGACAACGACAAATCTACGCATTGAATACTCCTTGAAACCTATGACCAGACGAAATTGCGTGGGTCCATATTCAGAACAGGTCGTCGGCGTCGGCCATCAAGATCTTGGCCTTCCGCTGCTCGCAGGCGTTTTCCGCGGAGATCGCGGGAATGACATTCGGGTCCGTGTTGAGCACATAGGAGAGCTCTTGGTCGAACAGGGCGCGATCGGCTTCCTTGATGGCCCACTCTTCCGCGATGAAGGTGTGCGTGCCGAGGTAGTTCGGATGCACGGCGATAGAGGCCTGAAAATGTTCCATGCTCTTGGTCATGTCGCCGCCCGAGAACCCTGGAGCTTTCGCATAGAAGATGCCGAAGTAGCGATCTGGCCCCTGGTACCAATAGCTCGGGTCGTTATCGAGGCAGAACTCCATGATGGCGCGCACTTCGTCTTTGTAGGAGAGCAAAGTCGCGAAGCTTTCGAGGGTTGCCCAACGACCTAGGTTCGACGAGCGCCAGTAGAGCGCTGGGACTGCGGATGCGTCGAGAACCTCGATCGCTTCTTCGATCAGCTCGCCGTTGTTCATCCGTTGCGCAAACGCGGGAGACATCGCCACCAATGCGCGCTCGGCGGCTCTGGTGCCCTCCTCGTGCGTAGCCTTGTGGAGATCCGCTCGCGACTCATCGAATCGCAGGTGGCAATCGGCGTAGAAAAAGAGCGCGTGCGAAAGGTCGGTCCAGGCTTCAGCGTTCTTGGGGTTGATCGCAACGGCCTGTTTCCACTTTTCGACGGCGGCCAGCGATTGTGCTTCGTCTCCACGCTTCAACCAAGCGGCCTTGGCCTCGGCGACCAGCTGCGCTTCCTGCGCCTTAGCCGACTCGTCGAGTACGACGGTTTCGGAGCTGGTCTCCCAAGCTCCTTCACGGGTCGAGCCGCAGCCTGCCACTACAGCGACCATGCATCCGAAGGCAATCCACTGCCCGAACTTCAGGGAACTCGTCATCGCTTTCCTCCTGCTTCCCCACCGATTCGGCAGGGGTAAAGGGGGGCATAGCAAGATGTGTTTCATGGTGTCAACGACAGGTAGACCTGCGGCCCTCGGTTTGCTTGCGGGCCCGAGGGGCGTGTGGTACCTGCGCAGCTGAAATTTTGGTTTGCCTGACTGGGTGGGCCGTCCTGGCCCGCCCATTTTTCGTTCAGGCGGCCTTGGAAGCAATTGACCCACGCATCCGAACAGTTAGCAAAGACGCTCGCCGAGCTGATCGACCCCATTTGCCGCGCGCACGGGGTGGAGCTAGTCGAGGTGCGCCATCAGCGTGAGCGGGGCGGTGCGGTGATTCGGGTCATCATCGACAGGGACCAACCGGGCCAAGAGGATGGAAGTGGCGTGTCGCTGGACGATTGCACTCGGGTCAGCCGAGATGTGTCGACTGCACTCGATGTCCACGAAGACGTCCTTCCTTTGGGAGTTTATCGACTCGAGGTCAGCTCGCCGGGGCTCGAACGCCCGCTGATCAAGCTTGCCGACTTCGAGCGTTTCTCGGGTCGCGAGATCAAGCTGCGGACAAGAACCGCAATCGAACGGCAGCGCCGTTTCCACGGCAAGCTGCTCGGCGTCGTCGACCGGGCCATCGAGCTCGATCAAGATGGCACCGTTCTCCTCATTCCGCACGACGATATCGCACAAGCGAATCTCGTGTATCGATTCTCAAAATAGGTGAGTAGATGTCTACGCAACAAAGCACGCTCTCCCTTCAGCATGTGATCGAACAGGTCAGCCAGGAAAAGGGCATCGATGCAAAAATTCTGGTCGAAGCCACCGAGCAAGCGATTCTGACCGCGGCAAAGCGAACCTTCGGGCCGGAGCGTGAGCTCGAAGCGCGGTTCAACGACGAGACGGGGGCGGTTGATCTTTTCCAGTACATGACCGTGGTGATGGCCGTCGAAAACAGTGAGCAGGAGATTTCGGTCGACGAGGCGGTGACCCATGGACTCGAAGCCGAAGTGGGCGAAGAGCTCGGATTCCAGATCTTCTACCTCCCAGAAGACCGCGATAAGGCCAAGGAGCAGGACAAACAATTCGGTGAGCTTTTGAGCCTCGAACAGAGCCGGCGCCGGTTCGGCAGGATCGCCGCACAGACGGCAAAGCAGGTGATCATCCAACGCGTCCGCGATGCTGAACGTGAGCGGGTCTATGCGGAGTACAAGAACCGCAAGGGCGAGATCATTACCGGCGTGGTTCGCCGTTTCGAGCGCGGCTCAAACATCATCGTTGACCTCGGGCGCGGTGTCGAAGCTGTCTTGCCCCCGCGCGAGCAGACGCCAAGAGAGAGTTATCGCCCGGGCGACCGCATCGTGGCTTTCCTCAAAGACATCGATCGCGAGGCCCGTGGCCCACAGATCATCCTTTCACGAACCGACGTCGGGCTCTTGGTGAAGCTCTTCGAGATGGAGGTTCCCGAGATCTACGAAGGCATTGTGCGTATCGTTGCGGCCGCTCGCGAGCCTGGCGCTCGTTCCAAGATCGCCGTCAGCAGTCGTGATTCGGACGTCGATCCGGTCGGCGCGTGCGTCGGAATGAAGGGCTCACGCGTTCAGGCCGTCGTGCAGGAGCTTCGGGGCGAAAAGATCGACATCGTCCCTTGGGATCGCGATCCGGCGCGCTTCGTGTGTAATGCGATCGCGCCGGCGGAGGTCGTCCGCGTGGTCATCGACGAGGCCAACTCCAACATGGAGCTCGTCGTGCCCGACCCCAAGCTTTCGCTCGCGATCGGACGACGCGGCCAGAACGTACGGTTGGCTTCGCAGCTGACCGGCTGGCGTCTGGATATCGTGAGCGAGTCCCGCTTCAAGCAGATCGAGGAAGAAGCGATGGCAGCGCTCTCGCGACTCAGCGCAGATGAGGAAGTCTCTCACTCTTTGTATCGCATGGGCTTCCGTAGCCTGGACGAGGTGGTAGAGGCGAGCGAGAACGAGCTCGCTTCCGTGCCCGGGGTTTCGGCCGAACAGGTCGCTACCCTGCGGACCGATGCCGCAAAGGCCATGGAGGACCTCCGGAAAGAGCGCTTGGCCGCGACGGCCGAGCTCACGGAGGCCCCGAGCGAACGCGACAAGCTTCTGCTCGTCCGAGGGGTCAATGGCCGAGTCGCCGACCAGCTCGAGCAGAGCGGCTACGCGTCGGTCGAGGCAGTCGCGTCCGAAGAGGATACCGATCGCTTGGCCATCAAGACAGGGCTCGGCGCGCAGAAGGCACAAGCTCTCAAGGCAGCAGTGGCGGAGTTCGTGGCGAATGAGTGGCCGCCGGTAGAGGTCAGGCTTGCCGAGAGCATCGAGAAAGCCCAGGCAGAAGCGGCCAGGTTGGAGGCCGAAGCGAAGGCAGCCGCAGAGGCTGAAGCAGCCGCGGCGGCGGAAGCGGCTGAGCAGGCCGAGGAGACGGCCGAGGCGGCGGAGACTGCGCTCACCCCGGAGCTCGAAGACGAGGCCGCCTCTTCCGGCGAGTCTTCTGGGGAAGAGTCGGAGGACAAGCAGGGGTAACGTTCGATGTTGGGCGTCATGGGAGAGAAGGAGCGAGACAGGACATCGCAGCGCATGTGCGTCGGCTGCGGCAATCGTGCCGAGCGAGATGAACTGGTGCGTCTGGTGGTTGGTCCTTCGGCACCCTTCGTGGCGGTCGATCTCGGCCGTCGGCTTGGCGGCCGCGGGGTCTCGGTGCACCTGCGCCGGCGTTGTGTCCATGAAGCGCTCAGGCGTGGCGCGCTGGCACGGGCGCTTCGAGGCGTGGCGGAGGTCGAGCCCGAGAGCGTTGAGCGGATGATCGACGAGCAGCTCACCCAGCGCGTGCGGGGGCTGCTGAGCTCGGCGCTACGCATCCGCCGCATTGCACTAGGGACCGAGGCGGTCCGAGCGGAGCTCGTGGCGACTCGAGGGGACCTCCTAGTGGTCGCGGAGGACGCTCGGGGCCGCGCCACGGAGTTGACCAAGTTGGCGACCTCGATCGGTTGCGCGACGGCGACTTGGGGGACAAAGGCGAGCTTGGGAGAAGCCTTCTTGCGCCAGGAGCTCGGTGTTTTCCTCGTGACCGACAGAGGCATCGCGAGGGCGATTCTGGAGTGCCTGACTCAAATCGAGGCACTATCGGAGGATGAATGAGTAAGGTTCGAGTCTACGAGGTCGCGCGGGAGCTGGGGGTCGAAAATCGCGCCCTGATCCAGCGCATGGCGACCCTGGGGATTCAGGTGCGCAACCACATGAGCGTGCTCGATCCCGCCGAGGTGGACCGCGTCAAGCGTGCGCTCGACAAGGATCGAAGCGAGACCTTGGTTGAGGAGCGCATTCGACCGACCGTCGTCCGCCGCAAGCGCCGCAAGAAGGCGGAGCCCAAAGCGGCTGTAGGCGAGCCGGCCGAAGCCACGCAGGCTCCCAGTGTCGAGCCTCCCGCTCTCGCCGAGGCCGCCGCGCCCGCATCGATGTCGGAGCCGCCACCTGTCGAAACCCCAGCCACTGCCGAGCCGGTTTCGCCGACCCCCCCCGAGCCCGAACCCAAGCGTAAGAAACGCGCCCCCGAGCCCCCACCTGCGGAGGCACAGCTCCAACCCGAAGAGGAACAGGGGCGGTTCGCTCACGACCCGCTCCCGCCGGGGGTGATGCGACGCGGCAAAGCCAAAGCACCCGGCGCGGCCCCGTTGTCGGAAGGCGCCCGGCGTCGCATCGTCGCCGAACATGCGGCACAAAGGGAGCAGCAGGCGCCCCGGCGCCGCGAGATTCGAGGGCGGTCCTCGATCGGACCCACCGGCCGTCCTCAGGGCCGCCCTGGAAAGAAGCGCCTTCAGCCGGGCAAGAAGCCTAAACAGACCGAGATCACGGTTCCAAGCGCGCAAAAGCGCGTCATCCGCATCGACGACAACATCCAGCTCCAGACTCTGGCGCAGCGCATGAGCCTGAAGGCGACCGACGTCTTGATGAGGTTGATGGAGCTCGGCGTATCCGGGGTGCACATCAACAGCACGCTCGATGCCGACACCGCGTCGGTCCTTGCAAGCGAGTTCAACTACGAGGTCGAGAACGTCGCGCGAAGTGAAGACGAGATCGTCGGCGATGCCCGGGGCGAGTTCGAGGACTTGGCGACCGATCGTCAGCATCGGCCGCCCGTCGTGACCGTCATGGGCCACGTCGACCACGGCAAGACGTCGTTGTTGGACAAGATCCGCGAGAGCGACGTGGTAGGCGGCGAAGCTGGGGGGATCACCCAGCACATCGGCGCCTACCGTGTCGATACGAATCAGGGCACGGTCGTTTTCCTCGACACTCCCGGTCACGAAGCCTTCACGGCGATGCGCGCCCGCGGGGCTCAAGCCACCGACATCGTCATTTTGGTCGTCGCCGCAGACGACGGCGTGATGCCTCAGACCAAAGAAGCGGTAAACCACGCGCGAGCAGCCGAGGTGCCCATCGTCGTCGCCATCAACAAGATCGACAAGCCCGAGGCAAACGCGGACAAAGTCAAGAACGAGCTCGCGGCTCTTGGGCTTCAGCCCGAAGACTGGGGCGGGGACACCATCTACATCCCGTGCTCGGCGATCACCGGGGAAGGAATCGACTCCCTGCTCGAGAACGTCTTGTTGCAGGCCGAGCTCCTTGAGCTCAACGCCAACTCGAGCATTCCCGCCCAGGGCGTCGTGCTGGAGGCATACCTCGATCGAGGCAGAGGTCCGGTCGCTAACGTGTTGATTCGAGACGGGGCTTTGGATACTGGCGACTATGTCGTTGCCGGCGGTTCCTGGGGTCGTGTCCGTGCGATGACCGACGATCGCGGAAAGCAGCTAAGCCAAGCTGGGCCGGCGACCCCTGTGGAGGTGTTGGGCTTGGCGGAGCTTCCTGCGGCCGGCGACCTCTTCTACGAGGTCACCGATCAACGCCGCGCGCAAGAGGTGGCGGGGGCGCGCAAGAAGCCGGGAGCGCCCGGCACGGCGCCTCTTACCGGCCCTCGTGGTCTCGACCAGTTGCAGGCCCTCATGCAGACCGGGGATGTCCAGGAGCTTCGGCTCGTGGTCAAAGCCGACGTTCAAGGCTCGGTCGAAGCCCTTCAGGGGGCGCTTTCGGACCTCGGTACCGAACAGGTGAAGGTCAACGTCATCCACACCGGCGTCGGCGGCATCACCGAAAATGACGTCATGTTGGCGAGCGCTTCGCAGGCCATCGTCCTTGGCTTCAACGTGCGTCCGCAGGGCAAGGCCTCGTCGACCTCGAAGAAGGAGGGCGTCGAGATTCGCACGTACAACGTGATCTACGAGGCGATCGACGACGTGAAGGCCGCCATGACGGGCCTCCTCGCGCCGAAGGTCGTGCAAGCGGACCTCGGCAAGGCAGAGGTCCGACAGACTTTCGGAATCCCGAAGATCGGCACGATAGCGGGTTGTATGGTTCTCGAAGGGAAGATCAACCGTGGCGCCCGCGCGCGATTGGTGCGCGACGGGATCGTGGTGTGGGAGGGGCCGATGGGCTCGCTTCGCCGCTTCAAGGAAGACGTGAAAGAAGTCCAGGCCGGCATGGAGTGTGGCATCGGGCTTCAGGGCTTCAATGATGTCAAAGAGAAAGACGTCATCGAGTGCTACGAAGAGAAACAGGTCGAGGCCACGCTCGAATAAGCCGAGCGACGAGGTTTCGAATGGTTGTGGGCGTTTGCCAAATCTCGCTTTCGTTACCAGGGGTCAACTCGTTGAAGGCCAAGCGGTCGATCGTCCGCAGGGTTCTCGATCGGACCGTCAATCGGTTCAACGTAGCTGCGGCCGAAATCGGGCAACAGGACGCGCATCGAACAGCCGTGCTCGGCTTTGCGGTCGTTTCGGGCGACCGACGGCATGCCAATTCCATGCTCGATTCGATCGCATCTTTCGTCGAAGGCGCCGGCGAAGCGGTGGTAGTCGACCGGTCGACCGAGCTCTTGTCGGTGGGCGAGCTCGGGGGGTGGGTGGACTGATGGCGCAGAACAAAGGCTTTCGCAGGGCGGACCGCGTGGCGGAACGGCTCCGGAGTGAGCTCATGGACCTGTTGCTCCGTGGGAGCGTGCGGGACCCGGCTGCCAGTAACGTGGTCGTGTCGGCGGTGCGCATGACCGACGACCTGAGCATTGCACGCGTGTATGTCCGGGTCCTCGAAGAGATCGACGCCGACCGTCAAGAGCAGGTGGTAGACGCGCTCGAGCGTGCAAGAGGCTTTCTTCGTCGAGAGCTCGGCCAACGCCTTCAGCTCCGGCATGTCCCCTCCCTCGAGTTCTATTGGGACGACGTGGTCGACTCGGCGCTCCGCATCGAGTCGATCCTCGACGAAATTCGCGAGAAGCCGGAGTCGGCGGGACCGGAGGGTTCGAAATGATCGAGCGCGCGGTCCAAATCGCGAAAGAGGGCAAGCGATTCCTGGTCGCCTGCCACCGGCGGCCCGATGCCGACTCTCTTGGCTCGGCGCTTGGTTTGATCGCGATGCTGCGAGCCACGGGAAAAGAGGCAACGCTGTTCATGTCGGAATCGATCCCAGAGTCGCTTCAGTTCCTGGTGGAGAACGAAAAAGGGGTGGGGTCGTTCGACGAGGGCGTTCGCTTCGACGCGACATGGATCATGGACATTGCGGCCAAGAAGCTCCTGCCTCCCAATCTTCCTGGGCCAAAGGTCACCGGGCCGCTCATCGTGGTCGACCATCACCATGCCCATGACGACGTGGGAGACATCGTCGTGCGGGATACGGGCGCCGCCGCGACCGGAGAGGTAGTGATGAATCTGATGGAAGCCGTCGGAGTGACCGAGCTTCCGAAGGGGGCAGCTACGCCCTTGTACGCAGCCATCGTGTCGGACACCGGCGGCTTTCGGTATGCGTCGACCCGACCGGACACGCTCCGCCTCGGGGCCAGACTGATCGAGAACGGCGCAGACCCATGGCGTGTCGCCTACCAGTTATTCGAGCGTTGGGAGCCAGCGCGCTTGAAGCTTTTGGCCGAGATCATCTCCACGTTGCAGATGGCGTTCGACGGACGCGCCGCGATCATGCGGGTCACGCGAAAGATGCTAGCGGACTGTGGGGCTAATGACGACATGGTCGAGGGCATGGTGAACTACGCCCGTCGCGTCGAAGGCGCTGAGATCGGCGCGCTCCTGTGGGAGTGGCCGGTCCTCGAGGACGGGAGCAATCACCTCGAGACCAAAATCAGCCTTCGGTCGAGTGGGAAGGCCGACGTCTCATCGATCGCACAAGCGCTAAACGGGGGCGGGCATCGGGCTGCGGCCGCGACCCAGCTCGACATCACGATCGACGAGGCCGATGAGCGTCTGCGGGCCGAGCTCGCAAAGTACTTTGGATGAATGGCATCCTCGTCGTCGACAAGCCCGCAGGGTGTACTTCACACGACGTCGTCCAGCAGGTGCGCAAGGCGATCCAGCAGCGTTCGGTAGGGCATGCCGGAACGTTGGACCCATTGGCGACTGGGGTATTGGTGGTCGCCATCGGCGAGGGCACCAAGCTCGTTCCCTATCTGCAGTCCGAGGACAAGCGATATGAGGTGAGCATCGCGCTCGGGGCGGAAACGGATTCGCTCGATGCCGATGGGGCTGTGACCGAGCGTGCCGAGGTCCCGTTGCTCGACCGGCAGAGAGTGCTCGAGACACTGGCGCAGTTCGTCGGGAAACACCCGCAAGTGGCACCAAAGCTGAGCGCGATCAAGGTTCGGGGGACACCGCTTCATCGCCGAGCACGTCGCGGGGAAGACGTGGTGGCGCCGACACGGGAGGTAGTGCTCCTCGAAGCAAGTGTCGAGGACGTTGGACGGGAAGAGCTCCGATTGAAGGTCCATTGCGGCAAGGGGTTCTACGTGCGCTCGCTCGCACGGGATCTAGCGCGGGCACTCGGTACGGTCGGTCACGTGAGTAGGCTGAGACGCACCGCCAGCGGCTCCTTCGATCTCGGTCAGGCCCTCGAGGGCCATGCGATCACGGCCGAGGCGGTTGAAAGCCATCTGATCCCTGTGTCCGAGGCATGCGGAGCGCTCACCCGTGTCGATCTTCAGGAAACCGGAGTGGAGCAAGCACGGCATGGCCGACGCATTGCGGCCCAAGACATTTCCGGCGATGCCTGGCGCGAAAGTGCGACCGACCAGACTCTCGCGCTGTTTGGGCCGGACGGCGAGGTAGTCGCGCTCGGCCGCCGGCAAGACGATGGTGTTCGGGTCGTCCGGGGATTCGTTCGCCATACCTAGTTTGTGGTAGGTCCTCAGGATGGAGCGGACGCGTACCCTCATCGTTGGCGCTGGCATCAGCGGGCTCGCGTGTGCCGATCGGCTGGGCGAGAGGGACTATTTGATCATTGAGGCCGAGGACGAGGTAGGCGGCTACTGCCGGACGGTCAAGCGCGACGGCTTCGTTTGGGACTATTCCGGACACTTCTTTCACTTTCGCCATCCGGAGATCGAGGAAGAGCTCGTGGGACGTATGGACGGTCGTGTTTTGCGTGTCGAGCGTGACAGCCGCATTTGGTACGCTGACCGCTTCATCGACTTTCCATTTCAACGAAACATCCACCAGCTGCCCGAAGCCGAGTACCAAGAGTGTGTCCGTGGCTTGAAGGACAGGCCCAACGAGCACCAGACGGCGAGCTTCGAGGAGATGTTGTACGCCCGGTACGGACGCGGGATCGCCGAGAAGTTTCTCGTGCCCTATAATGAAAAGTTATACGCCACTGATCTCACGGCGCTCGACGTTGACGCGATGGGTCGCTTCTTTCCGCACGTGAGCGCCGAGGAAATCCTCTCCCAAACCGACCGACCCGAAGGAGAGGGCTACAACGCGACCTTTACCTATCCCGAGGGGGGAGCCATTCAATACGTGGAGGCGCTCGCGAAGGGGTCGCGCGCCGAGAGCATACACCTCGGAGAGCGTGTAATGTCCATCGACGTCGCCGGGAGGGTGGCAAACACGTCCAAGCGCGAGATCGGCTTCGACACCTTGATCAGCACGGCTCCCCTCGTATCGCTCCTCGCGATGTGTGGCACCGACTACGCCGAAGAGGCGTTCGACTGGAATCGAGTCTTGGTGTTCAACCTTGGGTTCGATGCGAAGGGGCTTTCGGGGGTTCACTGGATCTATTATCCGCAGCGCGAGCTCTGCTTCTATCGCGTCGGCTTTTACGACAACATATTCGAGGCCGAACGCATGAGCCTCTACGTCGAGATCGGCCTTCCGCGCGAGATGCAGGCAGGGTGCGACGCCGGCGAGAAATGGCTCCCGCGGGTGCTCACCGATTTACAGACCTGCGGCCTGGTCACCGATCAATCCCTCGTCGCCTCGCATCACGTGTTGCTCGATCCGGCCTACGCTCACATCACGACGCGTTCGATCGAGGAAACCAAGCGAACCAAGGCCATGCTTTCGGCGCACGGTGTCCATTCGATTGGGCGTTACGGTTCGTGGCGGTACTGCTCGATCGAGGACAACATCGTCGAAGCACGAGCTCTGATCGACGAACTCTTCTGAGGTCGAGCTCCTACGCACTTTCAGATGCCGCGCCTCGATGCTGCGTGTTATTCTCGCCGCCATGAATCGTACACGTCTCATGCGGCCGGTCGCTACTGCGACGATTGTCGTCATCGCCTCGATCGCGGTCATCTCCTGCAAGAAGAAGGAAGAGAAGGTCGAGGAGCCCCAGGCCGTCGTCGAAGAGGCAGTGGCGTTGCCCCCGGCTCCCTATGAGTTCCCGAAGATGAAGATTCCAAAGGACAACCCCCCACACATACTGAAGGCCTTGCTGGGCGCTCAGCTCTTTTTCGACCCCCGCTTGAGCGTCGATGGCACGAGGTCGTGTTATTCGTGTCATCAGAACGAGCATGGCAACGGAGGCGAAACACCGCTGGCAGTCGGAGCCAAAGAGAAGCAACTCACGCGGCATAGCCCGGTGATCTGGAACATCGGATACTTCGATCGGTTCTATTGGGATGGACGGGCTGATTCGCTCGAAGCCCAAGCCAAGGGCGCATGGGGCGGTGGCAACATGGGCGTGGGTGCCGAGAACCTCGAGAAGAAGACCGAGGAGTTGTCGAAGATCAAAGCCTACAAGGACGGATTCGACAAGGTATTCCCGGAAGAAGGGATGACGCCAGATACCATTGCAAAGACGATCGCCGCTTACGAGCGGATGAGCTTCACTTGCGACAACACGGCTTACGACCGGTTTGCCAAGGGCGATGAGGCCGCGCTCACGGACCAGCAGAAGCAAGGTTGGGCGATCTTCATGGGCAAGGGCCAGTGTGTGGTGTGTCACGCGCCCCCGCTCTTTTCGAGCGCGATGGGAGTTCCAGACGGCGTCTACTACAACGTCGGGATCGGAACCGATGGTGTGGCCGAAGAGGACGTCGACATCGGCCGTGCCGCGGTCACGAAGCAAGATGCCGACTGGGCAGCGTTCAAGGTGCCCTCGCTGCGAAACGTGTCGAAGAGCGCGCCGTACTTTCACGATGGTTCGGTGCCGACGCTGGAAGGAGCGGTGCGACTGATGGCGTCGGGTGGTATCGACAACAAGAACAAGTCGTCGTTGCTCGCGGACCGCGGGCTCGATGATGAAGAAATCGGAGCGCTCGTCGCCTTTCTCGGAGCGCTCGACTGCCGCCGCTCCCTCCACCGGCCAGAGCTGCCGAAGTAGGCAAGAACGCCGCAGGCGAGCGAGCCGAGACACCGTACGAGAGCGCCTTCTGAAGGCAGCGAGGCGCCTGGATTGGAGGCGCCGACCAGATTCGAACTGGTGAATGGAGGTTTTGCAAACCTCTGCCTTACCACTTGGCTACGGCGCCGAAGGCTGCAGTCTGTAGCTCCGATCCGAGCAATTGTCACGCAGCGTCATGGAGCGTAGCGGACGACCGGACTGGCGCGCCACACGCCGCGTGGTAGGCAGTCTCACATGACATCACGAGACTCCTTCAAGAGCCGCGTCACCATTCAGTCCGGAGGCCGCCAAGTCGAGATTCACCGCCTCGATGCCCTGATTCGGGCGGGTTTCGAAGGCGTCACCACCCTGCCGTACTCGATCCGCGTCCTGCTCGAGAACCTGCTTCGTTACGAAGACGGCGCAACCGTCACTCGAAAGGACATCGAGGCGGTCGCCAACTGGGACCCAGCCGCAGCGCCGAGCACCGAGATTGCGTTTCGACCCTCCCGGGTTCTGCTCCAAGATTTCACCGGAGTTCCCGCGGTGGTCGACCTTGCAGCGATGCGCGACCAGTTCGCCAAGATGGGCGGCGATCCAAGTCGGATCAATCCACTTCAGCCTGCGGACCTCGTCATCGACCACTCGGTTCAGGTCGACTCGTATGGGTTGCTCCGATCGTTCGAGGACAATGTGCGTCGCGAATTCGAGCGCAACCAGGAGCGATATCAATTTCTGAAATGGGGCCAGGCGGCCTTCAAGAACATGAGCGTGGTCCCGCCGGGCACGGGAATCGTGCACCAGGTCAACCTCGAGCATCTTGCGCGGGTCGTCTTCACGCGCCAAGCCGATGGCAAGACGATCGCGTATCCCGACAGTCTGGTCGGCACCGACTCGCATACGACGATGATCAACGGGCTCGGTGTCCTTGGTTGGGGCGTCGGAGGTATCGAGGCGGAGGCCGCCATGCTGGGCCAACCGATAAGCATGCTATTGCCCCAGGTCGTGGGCTTCAAGCTGACAGGGAAGCTGCGAGAAGGCGCGACGGCCACGGATGCCGTTCTCACCGTGACAGAGATGCTCCGCAAGAAGGGCGTTGTCGGGAAGTTCGTCGAGTTCTTCGGGGCGGGAATGGAGTCTCTTTCGCTTCCCGATCGCGCGACGATCGCCAACATGGCCCCCGAGTACGGCGCGACGATGGGATTCTTTCCGGTCGACGAGGAGACGTTGGCGTACCTGCGCTTCACCGGTCGCGGGGAGGCGCACGTGGATCTCGTCGAGAGGGTCCTCAAGGAGCAGGGCTTGTTCCACACTGCGAGCGCCCCGCAACCACGGTTCACTGACAACCTGGAGCTCGACTTGAGCGACGTCGTTCCCTCGATCGCTGGGCCCAAGCGCCCGCAGGACCGCATTTCTCTGTCGGAGTCCAAGCGCTCTTGGCACAACGTGCTCGAGGGGTTGGGCGCGTCTGCTGACGCGGCGGTCGAGGTCACGCGGGGCGACGAGACCTTCACCGTCCGGAACGGGGCAGTCGTCATTGCCGCGATCACGAGCTGCACCAACACATCAAACCCCTCCGTGATGCTCGCCGCCGGGTTGCTCGCCAAGAAGGCGGTCGACAAGGGCCTTCGAACGAAGCCCTGGGTCAAGACCAGTTTGGCGCCTGGTTCCCAGGTGGTCACCGAGTATCTCAAAGCCTCGGGCTTGATGACCGACCTCGAGGCACTGCGTTTCAATCTCGTCGGTTACGGCTGTACGACTTGCATCGGCAACTCCGGGCCCCTCGATCCCGAAATCGGCGAGGCCGTCAAGGCGAACGACCTGATCGTAACCTCTGCGCTCAGTGGGAACCGCAACTTTGAAGGGCGAGTCAACCCGCTGACGAGAGCCAACTACCTCGCCTCGCCGCCCCTCGTCGTGGCGTATGCACTGGCAGGCACGATGGACATCGATTTCGAAACCGATCCCCTCGGCCAGGACGCCGACGGAAAGGATGTGTTTCTTCGTGATATCTGGCCCTCCCACGACGAGATCACACACACGCTTCGTTCGTCCGTGAAGAAGAGTCAGTTTCTCGAGCGCTACGCGGTCGTTCTCGAAGGTCCGCCCGAGTGGCAGGCCGTGACATTCGAGCGTGCCGACCAGTATCGCTGGGACCCCAAGTCCACGTATGTCCGGTTGCCGCCGTTTTTCGAAGGCGTCGAACGGGGTGACCCCACTCCACCGAAGGACATCGAGGGCGCACGGGTGCTTTGCCTCGTCGGCGATTCGGTGACCACCGACCATATCTCTCCAGCGGGCTCGATTGCGCTCGATAGCCCCGCTGCGCGCTACCTCCAAGACCATGGGGTTTCCCCGCGCGATTTCAACAGCTACGGCAGCCGCCGGGGCAACCACGAAGTCATGATGCGCGGCACATTCGCCAACATTCGACTGCGGAATCTCTTGGCGCCGGGAACCGAAGGCGGGGTTACGCGTTACCTTCCCGAAGATGCGCAAATGAGTATCTACGATGCCGCCATGCGGTACCAAGCCGATGGCACGCCCTTGGTGGTCATCGCGGGCAAGGAGTACGGCACCGGGTCGTCGCGAGATTGGGCGGCCAAGGGCACTTTGCTACTCGGGGTGCGCGCGGTGATCGCCGAGAGTTACGAGCGTATCCATCGCTCCAACCTGATCGGGATGGGCGTGCTTCCTCTCGAGTTCCACCAGGGCGATGGGCGCGAAAGCCTGGGCCTGACCGGCGAGGAAACATTTACCATTTCCGGGATCTCGGAGGGAGTGAGCCCAGGCAAGAGGCTTTCGGTCGAAACCGACACCGGCAAATCCTTCAAGGTCAAGGCACGGCTCGATACTCCACAAGAAGTCGAGTACTACCTGCACGGGGGCATCCTTCAGTATGTCTTGCGGCAGCTCGCTGGCGGGGAGAAGACCTCTGCGTAGCCATCGACGATCCGCACGGAGGACCTGATGTCCCTCGTCTTCGTGATCTCACCCCCGCGTGCCGGCTCGACTCTGCTCCAACGAATGATGGGGGCCCACTCCGAGATCTTCACGCACCCCGAGCCTCATTTGATCACCCCGATCGCGCATCTCGGCGTGTACGGGAACGTCGACAAAGCGCCCTACGATCACATCAACGCCGCCGAGGCAACGCGTGCCTTCATCGATGACCTGCCACGCGGTGAGGAAGACTATCTCGATGCGTTGCGCGCCTACACGAACACCCTCTACGACCGGATGCTTTCGACCAGTGACGCGAGCTACTTTCTCGACAAGACCCCGGCTAATGCGTTGGTCCTGCCGTTCCTTCAGCGGCTCTATCCCGATGCCAAGTATGTCGTTCTAACCAGGCATCCGCTGGCGGTGTTCAGCTCCTATGCCAACAGCTTCTTCAACGGTAATTGGGAGGAGGCGCACGAGTTCAACCCGATCCTCGAGCGCTACGTGCCAGCGATGGGGGCTTTTCTTCGGCGGCGGCCCGTTCCATTGCTGCACGTCGTCTACGAAGACCTGGTGCAGCGCCCCGAGTCCGAGCTCGAGCGAGTATTCGCTTTCTTGGGCCTGGAAAATGACCCCGATGCGGTCGAGTACGGAAGGTCGGGTCCGGCCAAGAAGGGGATGGGCGACCCCATGACCGTCGATCGAGCGGGTCGACCCGTGATCGAGTCGGTCGACAAATGGGCGGCCGAGCTCGCGGTCGATTCGAAGAAGCAGGCCTTGGCAGAGCGGATGCTAAATCAGATCGATGCGGAAGACCTCGCGGCTTGGCGGTGGTCCATCGAGGAAATTTGGGCGCCGGTCGAGATGAGCGGGGGCACGCCAACTCCAAAACGGAAGCGCAATGCGTACACGTTTCAGCGACGGGTCATGTTGGCGCTCAAGAAGGACATCCATCAGCGCCCTCACGGCAAAGTCGTGAAGCGAATCAAGTATTACTGCGACGTGTTGCTCCGGGAGTAGGTCGAAGATTAGTAGCGTGCTCTACGCTCGCACTTCATTGCGCGCGCAATCTAGCAATGACCACTTGAGATTCAGTCAGCCGACCTATCGGCTGGCCGTCAAAGTCACCCTGGTGGCTCTCGACCGCAAAGCCGTTGTAGTGGAGTAGCGCTTCCAGCTCGGCCGGAAAGAAATGTCGCTGGGTGAGTGGGGTGCAAAACGATCGTCTGGGGCTGCTGGGATGCTCAAAGTCCATCATGACGGTTTCGATCTGGGTCGCCGGGTCATAGCTGAAGTACTCGCTGTATCGATAGCGGACGCCATCCCGGGGATGAGGCACGTGGCCTCCTCGGTATCGCTTGGCCGGGTCCCGCGCCAGACTCCCGGGGTCGGGAAGCAAGACGTCGAACGCGAAGCGACCCCCACGCGTCAAGTGATGACGCACCGTTCGAAATCCCTGCTCGATGTCGCTTCGCGTGTACAGGTGGTTCCACACGTTGAACGGTGCGATGACTAGAGGAAAGCGGCGGCGGAGCCTGAGTTTGCGAAGGTCGCCTTGTCGAAGCTCGATTCGATCGCGAGCGGCCCGTGATAGTCGCTGCAGGCGTTTCGCGGCCCGCTCGAGCATGGGCGCCATCGGTTCGACCCCAACGATCTCGATGCCTTCGTTCGCGATCGACGATGCGACGCGCGCGGTGCCGACGCCAAGCTCGAGAACGGGCCCCTCCGACTCGATCGCGAGCTCCGTGTAGAAGCGAACGTCCTGACGTCGACGTCGATAGGCCTGGTCGTAATAGCGACCGTCGGAGTAGTGCGCTTTGCTTCCGGCTGAGCGGCGTCGACCATGTTTGGAATCAGCCACGGCTGTCGCAAAGGTGAGCGGCGAGCTCTGCAAAACCTCGCCCGCGGTCGGAGTCGGTGACGTATTGCGGGGGTGTTGGGAGGCGGTGAAGGTGTTCGCGCACGTTGGCGACGCCGACACTCACGGGGAAGCGTGTGAAAGCAGCGGCGTCGTTTCCGCTGTCCCCGACGAACACCCATCGGTGGAGCTCTTCGTCCAGATCGACGTTCAACACCTCTCGAAGGGCCCTTTCGACTCCACGAGCCTTGTCCCAGCCGCCGGGAGTGGCGTGCGCGTGCACCGTCGATACCGCGCTCCGTGCCCCGTGGCTCTCGATGAGCCCGACCAAAGCGTCGATGTCGGCCTTCGGCAGGCTCACTTCTTCTCCCACGTCGAAGGCTAAGTCACAGCGCCGGGCGCCACGGTCGTTTGCGACTCGAACATGGGGCATCTTCGAAGCTACGTCTTGCCGGATCTCGTCGAGCAAACGGTCGTGAGCGGCTCGTTCCTGCGGTTTGGAAAAGTACCCTTCGCGGGCATGGACTCCATCCATCCAAGCCCAACCCGCGCCGTTCTCACCGACTGCGATCCGGACGGGCCACATCCGCGCGACCACGTCGGTCCACCCAAGGGGACGACCGGTCACCGCCACGAGGTCGACGCCCATGCCGCTTAGTCGATGTATGGCGACGAAGGCCTCAGCCTCGAGCACGCCGTGGTTTGTCACCGTATCGTCGATATCGAAGATCACTCCACGCAGCTCCGTCGGATCCAGCTCTTTGTAGTGCTTCATCACCCGCGCCTTTTCCATATCATACGGCCGGGACTTGCAGACCCCTTCGGGGGGGCGTACCGTAGATGCAGGAGGGAAACCGTGCCAAATCTCGGATTCGGCGAGCTAGTAATTGTCCTGCTGATCGTGATGCTGATCTTCGGCGCCGGGCGCCTACCTCAGATCGGCGAAGGTCTCGGCAAGGCGATTCGCAACCTGAAGCGCGGCCTCAACACCGACGACGACATCGACGTCACCCCGACCGAGAAGCAGGTTCCCGACAAGGCCGCGTCCCGGGTCGAGGATGCCGAGGTCGTCGACCCCAAAATCGAGACCAAGCCGTAACGGCTCCACGGCTTGCGGTTTTGCACCACCCCCACACTATCGCCTAAGACCGAGCTTCTCGGAGCTCGACTATCGATCGGCAGCTCAGTCGTAAGGGTGGGGCCAACCCGGAGGCCATCGCCGCTTCCTTGAGCTCGCCAGGCCTGAGCAACGGCACGAGCAGCAGCGCCGTGTCGAGGGGGCAATCGGGATTGCGGACGATGGCGTTTCGTGGCCGGTAGCGCACCACCCAGCGTCGATGCCGATAGACGGCTTGAAGCACGCCAGGCTCGTTCGGACGCATCGCGCAGATACGCACCACGTCCTCTTCGGTGAGCGAAGGGTTGTCGAGCAAAATGCGGACCACGTCTGGATGCGGATCACGGACCACCCGTTGAATCAGATTTCGGTCGTGGGTCCGCGCGAGCGACTTGCGTTCGCCGAGAGTGAGCGGACGGCCTCGGCCGAAGTCCGGGATCCGCCTCTTCATGTCGCCAGCTTCGTCGGGGTTAGGCAAGACCAAGAAGTCAGCGAGATGGTGGAGCTCGGCGTTCTTGGCTTCTGCGCCGAGCTCGGCGCGGCGCAAGGCGAGGCGCGGCTCGAAAAGCGCCCAGCCGAGGGCCAAGAACACCAACTGGGCGTCCCCGCCACCGAGCGCCGCCACGCGATAAGCGCCAGCCACGAATTCGAGCGCTTGTTCGACCGACAGGGTCTCCAGCTGCTCGCAGACCAGTGCGACCCGCATGTCGATCTCTTCGATCTGCGCCAAACGCTTGAAGAGGTCAGCAAATACCGTTTCCTGCTGCACGACCCGGGCCCACCTCCAGCCTAGTGAGCTTGGCTTGAAGCGCCACCTTGACGCAATGCGTCGCAGCGCTAGCCTCGCTACGCGATGGCGCACATGGAGCAGGTCCGCGTGATCAAGCGGTACGCGAACCGCAAACTGTACGATACACGCGATAGTCGCTATGTCACGCTCGACCGCATTGCGGAGCTCGTGCGCAATGGTGAAGAGGTCAAAGTCCTGGATAATCGCTCGAAGCGAGACCTCACGAAAGTCACCCTCGCGCAGATCATCTACGAGGAGCAAAAGAGCGGGAACGCCACCGCCTGGTCGGTGCGCAGCCTGCGGGACTTCATCCAGGAGGGTCGCGAGCGGCTTTTTTCGACTCTAAAGGACGGGCCGGTAGGCAAGCTCGTGGGACGCGCCGAAGAGCTCGGCGCCGAGGTGCGGGAGGCCGCGGACGATCGGGTTCGGGCTCTTCTCGAAGGGGCGGCGGCCCACGTCAAACAGCTTCAAGCTGAAGTGGCCCGGCTCCAGGAGAGAATTGAGGAATTGGAGCGGAAAGTGCGGCAAACTGCCGATAGGAGCCAGCGAAAACACGACTCCGCCGAACCTCCGGAATAATTTCAGCCGCGAGGAGTTGTCAGCACTAGGCATGCCGAGAAGCGCCAAGGAAATCGCACACGAGCGTCGACTGTTTGAGGCCGAGGCGCGGCCTCTTCTCGATAACCTCTACGCGACAGCGCTTCGACTCACCCGATCGCAGGCGGACGCCGAGGACTTGGTTCAGGACACCCTCGTCCGTGCTTATCGCTTCTACGACCGGTTCGAGGCGGGAACCAATTTCAAGGCATGGCTCTTGAGAATCCAAATGAACACTTTCGTCAATCGGTACCGACGTAACATTCGCGAGCGTCGGGTGTTCGATGGTCCAATGGCGACCCCGGTCGGGGAGGGCGTCATCAGCCGCGCCAGCATGCGTGGCCTGACCGACCCCGTGGGCGATGCACAACGGAAGCTGATAGGACGCGAGATCGCGCGAGCGTTCGACGAGCTGTCAGAAGACGCGCGCGCGATGGTTCTTTTGGCTGACGTTCAGGAGCTTTCCTACAAAGAGATCGCCGAGATCGTTGCGTGCCCGATCGGTACTGTGATGTCGCGCCTCCACCGCGCGCGGAAACAGCTTCAACTCTCTTTACAGGCCCAGGCTGTTCAGCTCGGCATCATCGACGAGGACGACGAAGGGGAGCCCATGGAGCCGGTTTCGCTCGAGGCGTTTCGAACGCGAAAGGCGGTGAAGTCATGAGTTGCAAGCTCGTGCGCCGTCATCTAGGGGCGTTCGTCGATCAAGAGCTCGATCCGGCGACACAGGTGGAGTTCGAGCGGCACTTGGAGACCTGTGTCGGTTGCCAGGAGCATTTGCTCTTCGAGGCCTCTTTTCGGGAGCAGACGCGTGAGGCGATAAGCGGCGTGAAGGCGCCGGAGCACCTTTGGGAGCGCACGATAAACCGACTTGACGAGATCGACGAGGCGCGCGAGGACAGCAAGTTGCTCATGCAGGCGGGCCCGATGCGATGGCGTCACGCCTGGCCGATCGCTGCCGCTGCCGTGGCGCTCTTGGTTCTCGGCGGAGTCGTAGGTTTGCCGCAAAGCGCGAGATATCAAGGTGCGAGCATGCTTCAAGATGTCGTGAACCTTCACTCCCAAGGCCTTCCTTCCGACGTGCCGACCGAACAGCCCCAAGAGGTTGCGCGTTACTTCCGAGGCAAGACTCCATTTCCGGTGAGGCCCGCTGAGTTCGAGGAGCAGGGTATGAAGCTCGTCGGGGCTCGCTACATCAAGTTCGGCGCAAAGCCCGCTGCTGCGCTCTACTATGTCCACGGTGGCCGGCGCGTCACGCTGTTGGTGTTCCAAGACCCCCGACTCGTCGACTCCGCTCAGCGCACCCATGTGGGTGGGCGTGAGCTTTACTATCACAATGTGGGAAGGCGCGTGGTCACCATCCGCCAGCAGGACGGCTTGAACTACGCGTTTTTCGGCGACCTCGAGCGGCCGATACTGTTTCAACTTGCAGCCAACGCCCGCGTCGCCCACTGACGGGCCCAGCGGAATCGATGTAGCGCGTGCCGCGGGTTTGACAGGGTAACCTCCGGGCACTTATTCTTTTTTTGACACTAGCGGAACTTTGCAAGGTCAGGGGGGAATGAGTTGCAACGCGTTCTGGTGATCGATAGCGAGCGTCAATTTGCCAAGGCTTTGCAGGCCCATCTCGGCGGTTACGAAGTCGAAGTGGAGCTCGCAGAGGACGGAAAAACCGGTATGGAAGCCGCGAAGAGCCATGCTCCGGACCTCATCGTGTTGGCGGTTGAGCTCAGCGACGACAACGGATATCTGGTCGGCCGCAAGCTCAAGCGCAGCAAGAAGCTCAAGCATGTGCCCATCATCATTCTGTCAAACGACGAGAACGCTGATAACCTGTTCGAGCAGCACAAGAAGACCAAGTCGAAGGCCGAGGATTATGTCCGTCGTCCAGCGAGCGTCGAGGAGGTCGCGGCGCGGATGCTGGACCTGGTCCCACTCAAGCCACTTCCGGCGACGAAGAATGAAATCGAAGGGGAAGCCGAAATGTCCGACGAGAACGAAAGCGATGTGCCAACGAAAGTCGGGGAGCCACCCGAGATCGACGACGAGATCGACGCGTTCGCCGAAAACGCTTTCGACGCTCTAATGATGGGCGGCGGCGGTGCGGAAGCCGCTGTCGAGTCCAACGAACCGGGAACGGGCGAATACGAGGACGTCGAGCTCGATGACGTGATCATGGTTTCGGACGCACCTCCCTCGGTGAGCTCTGCGCCGCCGTCAGCCCCGCCAGAATCCGTGCGGCCTGAGCGCGAAGATTCGGGCAGTGGCACCGCGGCAGCCGCCCGCTTGCGGTCAGAGATTTCCGAGCTGAAGGCAAAGCTCGCTGAGTCTTCTGGGGGCGTGTCGAGCCGCCAGTTCTTGGATCTTCGCGAGACCCTCAACTCGAAAGACAAGGAGATCCTCGAGCTGCGCGACCAGTTGGGGGTGCGCGACAAAGAGATCCTGGAGCTGCGGGATCAGTCGATCGCTCTCGAACGCGCTCGCGCGGACTTCAGCGAGAAGATCGCGGGCCTCGAGCGCTCGTTCTCGAAGGCACAAGAGGCGATTGCCAGCCTCACGGAAGACAAGGAAGCCGCGAACAAGCGCTTCGAAGATGTGAAGGTCCGGTTCGAGCGCGAGCACGGGAAGGTTCAGGGCCTCGAGCAGGCGCTGGCCCAAGAACGTGAGGGGCGCGCCGCCGACGTGGCTGCCATGCAGAGCACGCACGATGCCGAGCTTGCAAAGACCCACCTTGCACACGACGAGGCGATCACGCTCGTCAGGGCCGAGTCGGCCGCGGCGATTGCCAAGGCCCAAGAGGACAGCGAAGCGGCGCTTCAAGCCGCAGCCAACGAAAAGGAAACCGCGGTTGCGGCGCTCAGGTCCGAGCTTGCAGACGAGCGCTCGGCGGCGCTGGCCCAGGCCTCTGCGGAGGCGGAGGCCGCCAAGCAGGCGTCCCTCGCGGCGCTCCGAGAGGATCTCGAAACCGGAGCTGCAGCCCAGGTTGCCGAGATCGAAGCCGCCTGGAAACGCATGCTGGCAGAACGCGAAGCAGCGCTCGAAGGCGAAAAGCTGCTGGAGCTCGAAACTCTCGAGGGCGAGCACTCGAAGCAGCTCGCAACGCTCGGTCGCAAGCTCGCGGATACCGAGACCGAGCTCTCTGGGGCGAGGGAGCGAGAGCAGCTGAACGCCGAGCGCAACGCCGAGCTCGAAGCGAAGCTCACCGAGGCTGAAGGGACGCTGACCACCACGAGCGCTCAGCTCGCCGAAATACGAGAGACCCACGATCGCGTCCAGGCCGACCTCGGCCAAATCACGGCCGCTCGAGATGCGCTTCAGCAGGAGGTCGATTCCAGCCTCGGGCGTCTGGCGGTGCTCGAGAGCGACAAGCGAGACCTCGAGTCTCGGGTCGGCTCGCTCGAGGCCGTTAAGAACCAACTGGAATCAAAGCTCTCGGACGCCGTGCAGAAGATCGCGACAGACGAGGCTCTGCTCGAACGTGTGCGCAAGGCGATGGCGATCGGCCTCACCTTGCTCGAGGAGCAACGCAACAACGTCATCGGCGGCGCTACTTCCGAGACCGAAGGCGTTTCCGAGGACGCAGAGTAGCGGCCGGGCGCGTCGATGCGAGCCCCGGCGCGACCAGTGCGGGACTCCGCTGCAGCGTGAGACGAACCAGCTCTCCGAGGTGACGGCGTGCCAATGGCGGTGGCGGCGCGTCGGCGAGCTGATCGAGGAACGCGCCGGCATTGGGCGGTCGGCGAGCCGATTGTGGCTTCAGCAAAGACTCGATCGCGGAAACGAGCGCGGCGGGGGCCTCTGGCGCCAGCGCTCCGAGAGGCTCGTGCTTGCCTCGTCGCGCACGGTCTAGCGTTTCGATGTCGTTTTCGCCGTCGAACGGACGTCGGCCCGCGAGGCACTCGTAGAGTAGGACCCCGAGGGAGAAGAGGTCTGTGCGAGCGTCGCAGTGTCGGCCAAGTGCGTATTCCGGCGCCATGTAGGGAATCTTTCCTTTGAGCGCCGTGCTTCTAATACTGCCGGGGCGGTTGGTTTCCTTGGCGATGCCGAAGTCGGAAAGCTTGATCTCGCCCGCTTTGCTCAGCAGGACGTTCGACGGAGACACGTCACGGTGGACGATGCCGGCCGGTTTACCGTCTTCGTCTGCGGTGTGTGCGAAGTCCAAGGCGAAGGCGAGCGCCGTGGCCACGTAAGCGGTGAGCTCGTGGCTGAGTGTCTCGCCGTGCTCGCGAAGGTGAGCCAACACGCGACGAAGGTCGGTGCCCTCGATCAGCTCCAAGGTCAGGTAGTGGGCGCCCTCCGCGACCCCGAAGTCGAGGACCCGAGCGATGTGCACGTGATGCAGCAACGCCGATAGTCGCGCCTCACGCAAGAACATCTGGATGAAGTCCGGGTCATCCTGGAACGTCGTGAGGATTCGCTTCAGACATACCCGCTGCTCGAAGCCGGCGGGGCCGCGACGAATCGCCAGAAATGCCTCGGCCATCCCGCCGACCCCGAGCCGCCGGACGAGCTCGTACTCACCAAAACGTTCCGGGGTCGTGGGGGCCATGGAGGAAGTAAGGTACCACAGCCGCGGTCGACGGCCCGAGGCTTCGATCTGGCCATCGCGACCAGCGGGTACACTCGAAGGAGCGACCGAACCGTTCAATCCCCGTCTGTAGGTTGGCTTGGCGGCTCGCGCTCGACGACCCGCAGTGCAAGATTGAGTATCTCTCGTCGGTCTTTAGTCGTCGGCGCGACGGGGCGGGTATCAGGCGAGCAGCCGTCCTTGTGAGGGGTCGTGGCAGCGTCAGGTATGACTCGCATGAGCGGCCCGAGGACGTTGCGATCTCGTCAAAGTGGAAGGCCCCAATCTAGTCGAGGACGGCCGCGTGTCGATTCGATTCTAAGGTGTGGCCCTTGCCGCTCCCGCTGACTCCGGGCTGCCATGGGCCTGTGGAGCCAACCCGAGCCGACAAGGCTAAAAGAGTGAATTTGCCCTGTATTTGTGAAATTGGCAAACTCTAGAGATGGGGGATCCTGCATATGGGGGATAAGGCAGTCAACGCGCATCAAGGTAATGACACCGTCTCAACCGCAATAGCCAGCGCGGCACCGAGGCACCCGCCTTCGCCTCGCCTTACGCAGCACGCTTTCGGAAAGCTCCAGTCCATGCCGCTCGACTCGACGGACGCCTATGTCCTGTCCCGGATCGACGGCGTCACGCTCGCTCACGAGATCGTCGATGCATGCGGCCTCGACACCCGGACCGTGACGGAGGTCCTCAATCGATTGACCGCGATGGGGCTGATCCAGTGGACCGACGAGGCACCGGCATCCGAAGTCTCGGAGCCCTCATCCGATCGACCGGGAGGACGTGTCTCGGGGACCCGCATCAGCACCAAGCGAAACATCGAGGCAATCCGAGGCGCCACGCCCCAGCTGCTAGAAGGCTTCGAGCGACTGACGCATTATCAGCTCCTCGGTCTATACTCGGACTGCGCCGACCATGAGATAAAGCTGAGTCATATGCGGGCGCGAAACCTCGAGGAGGGCACCTTGGCTGCCCGCATGGCGGCCCGGCTCGGCGCGGAGCGCGTTCTCGCCCGTGTGTTCACAGCGTACGAGGTGCTCAGGTCCTCACAGGGCAGGCGAAAGTACGATGAGTACCTCCTTTATCGAGAGGAGACGCGCGCCATCGAGGATGCGCTTTCCGAGGGTGTGCGGCGGGCGTCTCTCGTTCCTTCTCGGGCACCGTCATCCACCCCGGTATCGAAGGGCGGTGTCTCAAAAGAGGACTCGATGGTGCCCCCGCATCTCCCGGCAGAAAGCATCACGGCCGACCACCTTGTCGCGGCGCTCCGAGAGCACGCACCGCGCGGAGCCCGGCGGAAGCGCGCCGAAGGATTGGTTCGCGACGCCATCGCCGAACGGGAAGCTGATAATCTCGTTGGAGCGACCAATGCTCTCCGCCTAGCCAATTCGATCCTACCCGACTGCACGGCGCTCGAAGGTGCGCTGGCGACAGTCACACGGGAGATGAACGAGAGCCTCGCTCCGACCCTCCGAGCCCAAGCGATGTACGAGGAGAACCTGCAGATGTGGGAGGCGGCTGCGGAGACATGGGAAAAGGTCCTTCTCGGCCAGTCGGACGACGCGCGTGCAGCCCTAGGTGTGGCCCAAGCGCTCCTCGAAGCCGGGGGTGATCTCAAGCGGGCCCGACGCCGCGCCGAAGAGGCGGTCAAGGCTGCTCCCGAGGACGCGGAGTGTCGGCGCACGCTTGCGCGCGTGTATATCGCCGCCGGCATGACGAAGAGCGCGCAGCGTGCCCTCAACATTGCCGACAGCCTCGAACGCCAGGAGAACAACCGCAGAGGTGTTCTCAGTCGAGTGAGCGCTCGGTGGCGCCGCAGCTAGACGGTCGGGCCGCCAGCGGCATGTTGTAGGGATGAACAGGGCGACGGACCACCCTTGTGCGGAGTCCATCGCGATCGTCCATCCGTGGCTAGCTTGACCCCGAGCTTCGGAACTTCAACGATTGTGTCGTCGGACCGGGTTCTGAGGAGGCACAACGGATTGCAGGTACCCGGCGCCGTGGCTGGCGATCCGTCAGCGGTGCGCGTACGCTCGTTTCGGAAGAGAGGAGTGATGAGCACAGCGGAAGCGTCGCCTCAGTCGGTCAGAGGGGGGCATCTACCTGCCGCGCCCCACGGGCCCATCAAGGAGCTGTTCGACGGCATCTGGTTCGTGCGCGGAGGTGTCAAGATGCCGATGCGCATGCCGATCAAGATCGGACGCGCAATGACTGTCGTTCGGGGAGACGACGGTCTGGTGTTGTTCAACAGCATGCGGTTGAGCGAGGAAGGGCTCCGCGAGCTCGAGGCCCTGGGTGATGTGAAGCACGTGGTGCGCATCGGCGGGTTTCACGGGCGCGATGATGGTTTCTACAAGGACCGATACGGCGCAAAGGTTCATGCCATCGAAGGCCAGACCTACTTCCGCGGCATCGACCCGAGAAAGGCGGGGCCGGGACCCTTCTTAGTGCCGGACGAATGGTTGACCGAAGGGAGCGGGCTTCCTATCGCCGACGCGAAGCTGAAGGTCTTTTCGACGTCCGAGCCGCCCGAGGCACTCTGCCTGATCAAGCGCCACGGGGGCATCCTGATCACAGGCGACACGCTTCAGCACGCGCCCAAGCCCGACGAGTTCTACAACTTCCTGGCCAAGATCATGATGAAGCGAATGGGCTTCATGAAGCCCTACAACGTGGGGCCTGGCTGGCTTCAGTTCGCGCATCCCACGGTTGCCGAAGTCCGCTCCATTCTCAACCTCGAGTTCGAGCACGTGCTTCCGGGCCACGGAGACGCGGTGATCGGCGGCGCCAAGGAGAAGTACCGGCCTGCGATCGAGGGCGAGCTCAAGGGTTGCCACAGCTGAAACGGAGGCGCCCTAAGAACACAGGCCGCCCACGGGTGCACGACCTCAACCGAGCGCCTCTTCGAGCGCGCGGAGGCACAGCTCGATGTGACGCGGTGTCGACGATGCACCCATCAGCCCGATTCGCCAGGCCTTTCCGGCGAATTCGCCAAGACCGCCACCGATTTCGAGGCCGTGTTCGTCGAGCAGTCGGGCCCTGACCTTACGGTCGTCCACGCCCTCGGGGATCTGGGCCAGGGTGAGAGGAGGGAGCCGAACCGAGGACTCCACTGGAAGCGCGATCCCGATCCCTTCGAGACCTGCCCAGAGCGCTCGGGCGTGGTCCCGGTGCCGCCGGTACCGCGCGTGCAAACCCTCTTCGAGCACCAGGCGAAGCGATTCGTGAAGGGCGTAGATCATGTTCACCGGCGCAGTGTGATGATAGACGCGCTCGGTGCCGAAGTAGCGGCCGATGAGGGTGAGGTCGAAGTACCAGCTTTGGACTGGGGTCTTTCGATTCTCGAGCACGCCTTGCGCACGCTCCGAAAATGACACCGGGGACAGCCCAGGTGGGCACGACAGGCACTTTTGGGTGCCAGAGTACACCGCATCGATCCCCATGCGATCGATCTCGATCGCGACTCCGCCAAGCGATGTCACAGCATCGACGACCAACAAGGCGCCGCATGAATCCGCGATGGAACGAAAGGGCGACAAGTCCTGAAGAACGCCGGTCGAGGTTTCGGCGTGAACGAGCGCGAGCACCTTGAACGCCCCGCCCTTGGCGATACGGGCAACGTCATTTGGATCGATCGCGCGCCCCCAAGGCGCATCGACCACCGTCACCTCGGCGCCACAACGCCGAGCGACTTCCGCCATGCGTCCACCAAACACCCCATGGCGACAGATCAGAGCCCGGTCTCCCGCTTCGAGCAGATTGACGAAGCAGGTCTCCATCCCCGCTGACCCCGTTGCAGAGATCGGCAGCGTCAGCGCGTTCTTGGTACCGAACACCTCGCGCAGCATCGACTGCGTGTCGTCGAGCAACGTCAAGAAGTAGGGGTCGAGATGTCCCACGGTCGGTCTCGCAAGCGCCTCCAACACCCGAGGCGAAACATCCGAGGGGCCAGGCCCCATCAACACGCGTGGAGGTGGTGTCATCCCGCGACAATACCCGAAAGCCAGCCACTGTGTTTGGTCTACTGCGTCAAACGGTGACCCAATGACGAAGCCGCGGCAGGTGTGCCCGGCACCGGTCAGACCGATCTTTGTCGCTTGAGCGAATCGAGAATAGCGTTCATCTGCTCGATTACCGCATTTGACATCTCTACATAGCGGTGCTCCGGAAAGTGCTCCAGGTTCATTCCGATCGTTCCCAGGCTCGCAATGAGATACGGGGCGACGTCATGAGGTTGGCACTCGAGAATGCGGCAGTGGGAGAGCACCTCTTCCGCGACGATGCGCGTAGGGATTCCGGCCGAAAGGCCGAAACGGAGGAGGTCATAGAAGGGATGCCCCTGGATGGCGGCGCCCGCCCAATCGATTACGAAGAAGCGATATGGATTGCCCTTCCTTGCGGCTCTGTCACGAGGCAGGAGGAAGTTTCCGAGCCAGAGATCATTGTGCTCGAGAATGACGAAGGGGCGCCATTCCCCGGTGCTGAGACGGGACAGTCCTGTTCGAGATCGTTGGCGGATCTCCGCCGAGAATCGACGGTCCTCCGATACCGCCTCTAGCGGGCGAAGGTATGCGCGCGTGAGATCGTCGCCGGTAGCTGGCACCCGCGTGTGTTTCGCGATCTTGCGCAACCAGATCCGCACTCGCGCTGCCAGGCCTCTCCTCTCTACGAGACGCATGACGCCACGCGGCGCGAGATTCCGCTGCGCTGGCCACAGCACGTAGGTCAGGCCTTGAAAGGTACCATCGGCGAGTGGCTCTAAGATCACGCGTCCAAGATCAGGTCCTAGCACCTGTCTTGCCGCCATGGCCCTGGACACCGATCGCTCCACCAAGAAAGGGTTCACAGAGTTCGAAACCAGGAGTACCGCAACCAGGTTGCCCTGCTTATCCTTGATGAAGGATTTCGTGGTGGCGTCTGCGACCTCTTTTCTTGGGTCGTTCGCGATGAACGATGCGGCCATCGTCCCATCGATCTCGACAGAGCCAGATCTCCGTAGCTCGGTCAGAATGGAATGGTGTAGATCCGCTGGTTCCATGACGCCGCCCGGTTGATCTCAGTTGATCCGGTCTGAGCTTCTGGGTCAGCGCTAGTGTCGGTGACAGCGCGAGTAAATGGGACCCACCTAGTGCAGGCGGCGGTAGACGCCGACCACCACTCCGAGGATCTGCGTGCTGCGCCAGTCGTTCTTGGGGATCAGAATTGGCGCCATGTCTTTGTTCGCCGGTTGGAGCCGGATGTGCTCGCGCTCGGGGTAGTAGTACTTGCACGTCGCTTCGTCGCCGACGAGGGCGATGATGACCTCGCCGCGATTGGCGGTGAGCTGTTTGCGGACGAAGACGAAATCGCCGTCGTAGATCCCCGCTTCGATCATCGAGTCCCCGGTGACACGTAGCCCGAAGACGTCTCGTTGGCCTCCGATCAACATTCGGTCGATGTGGACGGTGTCGTCGGGCTGTTCGATCGCCTCGCTCAACGCACCTGCCGCAACACGACCGACGATCGGGATTTCGATGAGATTGTCATTGGCGGCCGGTGGACGGCTGCTCGGTTTACCGTCGGGAGTCTTCATCAGACGCAAGGTTCGTGACTTCATGTCTTCGCGGGTCAGGTAGCCCTTGCGTTCGAGCGCCCGAAGGTGGTCGTTGACGCCGTTCGTGCTCCGGATACCGAGATGATTACCGATTTCACGAAGCGTGGGTGGGTACCCACGGGCGTGAATCGAGTCCGAAATGTACTCAAGAACTGCCTTTTGGCGTTGCGTCAGCTTATGCATGCCTTCCCCCGCGAGTTGTCACCGATGATTCCCTGGTGTGCCATTCGTCCTGCACAGATGTCCCCTGTAAGATTGCTCAGGTGGGATAAAGGTACAGATCGTCGCCAACTTTGTCAAAGAACAGGCGATCTCCTCTCTTTCGGTCAGGTTTCAGTCGTCCGCATCGTCGGCCGTTTCATCGGGAGCGTCGGGATCGGGCGGCCCGGGCCTTTGGCTGACCTTTTCTTGCCACACCTCGGAGATGACCTCGATCGGCGAGAACCCGAGCAACCCCGTGATGCCCTCGCCGTTGGTGAGCCCCCGCCAAAAGCCATCGGCGATGCGCGCTACTTCGTCCGGGTCCATCTCCTCGATCGCCTGCAGAGCAGCCTGGGCAAGCCCGATGAGCCCGTTGATGCCAAGGGCGGCGGCAGCAAAACCGGGAAGAGGGTGGATGATGAGACTGCGGCTTGCGTACGCCAACGCCCATGCGCCCGGCTGCCGCCCGGCAAAGATTGCCCGCGCGGTCGGCAGCTCCATGAACAGGCCGACGTGTACCGGCCCAAGCTCACGCTCGACCGCTTGCACGACGACCCGGTGATCGCGTCGCCAAGCTCCCCCGAGCGGCCCTGTCCACTGCGACATCGCTTGGGGCCCAGCCAACGTGTCGAAGCCGCCGCGGTGTCGTCGAAGCACGGCCCCGGTCCAAAGCTCTGTGCCGTCGAACACGCCGAGAATGGCGGAATGATCGTCGGGAAGCAGCGCATCGCCCACGGGCTTTGCCGAAGGTGCGGCCGGAAGGAATATGTCCGGGAGCGGGTTCGGCCAGACGCGCAGCAGGTTTCCGTTTCCAAGCTCGCGCAAGACTCGTGCGAAGCGCATGACGCGGGCTACGAAGTCCTCTTCGGTGTCGAGCGGGTCCGCCAAGTACTCTGCCAGGCCTGGCATGGCTCGCTCTCGCATGACGATGCAGGCGCCCGCGGCGGTCGCATCGCACAATGCACTGAGATCATCGAGCGGCGGTAACGAGGCAGGATCGATGCTCCCCTGGGCCGTGTGAAAGGAGGCCACGGGCGCACCCCCTTCATTGACCACGACTACGAGAGCTCCTCGAGGCTTGCTCGCCGCGGCCTCGGTCTCGCCGAGAAGCAGCGACACGAGACGACCCCACGAAACATCGTCGAACCCGAAGAACGCAAAGTCGTCGCTGATCACCGGTCGAACCTAGCATGCGAAAACACCCTCCGCCTTTTGTGCTCAACGCCGAAAATCGTTTACAAGATCGTTGGTGGGCTTTGTTTGGGTCGCGATCGGGGGTGCAGCGGGCTCGTGCCTTCGGTACACGCTCTCACTGCTGTTGGGCGCTTTCTCCGTTGCCGAGGGCTTCCCCACGGCAACCTTCACAGCCAACGTCCTCGGGTCACTCGGCCTTGGGCTCGTGTTCGTGTTGGCCGAGGATCGCACCTGGTTTGGCAATGACCTGCGGCTCCTGCTCGGGACCGGGGTCATGGGTGGCTTCACGACTTACTCGACGTTCAACCTCGAGGGCATCGGGCTCATGCAACACGGGGCGTGGGGCCGGGCGGCACTCTACATGGGCGGGACGGTGGTGGTTTGTTTGGTCGCAGGGATCCTCGGCGTCGTCCTCGGACGGGTGATTCGGGGCTCGTAGCGGTGACTATCGAGTCCGCAGGCGCGCTCATCGATGCGTGAGCAAGGCTTCGACCACGCTGGCGTCCGCGAGGGTCGAGATATCGCCAAGCTGTTCGCCTTCACCGGCGGCGATCTTCCGGAGGATCCGACGCATGATCTTTCCCGACCGGGTTTTCGGAAGGCCGCTCACCACCCGGATCTCGTCCGGGGTCGCGATCGGTCCGATAACTTGGCGCACTTGTTCTTTGAGCGCACCTTGAAGCTCTTGCGGATCCCAGTCGGCGCCGGCGATCGGCACGACGAACGCGAAGATGCCTTGGCCCTTGATCTCGTGGGGGCAGGGTACGACAGCGGCTTCAGCCACGGCTTGGTGTGCCACGAGCGCGCTCTCGATCTCGGCCGTGCCTAGACGGTGACCCGACACGTTGATTACATCATCGACGCGACCCGTGATCCAATAGTAGCCGTCTTCGTCCCGGCGGCAGCCGTCGCCGGTGAAGTAATAGCCGGGATACCGGGAGAAGTACGTCTCGATGAAGCGTTTGTGGTTGCCGTGGATCGTGCGCGCCTGCCCCGGCCATGGTCGAGCGATGCATAGGAAACCCGCGACATCGTTGCCCTCGATGACCTGGCCTTTGTCATCGAGGAGGACCGGCTCGATGCCAAACAAGGGAAGGGTCGCGGAGCCAGGCTTGGTCGGCGTCGCGCCTGGAAGCGGGCTGATCAGCACGCCGCCGGTTTCGGTTTGCCACCACGTATCGACGATCGGGAGCTTTCCGTTTCCGACGACGTCGCTATACCACCGCCAGACTTCGGGATTGATCGGCTCACCCACCGTCCCGAGCACCCGCAGCGACGCGCGGCTCGAGCCCTGCACCGGACCGTCACCTTCGCGCATGAGGGCGCGTAACGCAGTCGGCGACGTGTAGAGCGTCGTCGCTTGGATGTCGTCGATCACTTTCCAATAGCGGCTTGCGTCGGGGTAGGTCGGGACCGATTCGAACATCACGGTGGTCACCCCATTCGCGAGTGGCCCGTAGATGATGTAGCTGTGGCCCGTAATCCACCCGATATCGGCGGCGCAGAAGTGAATGTCGTCTGGACCGATGTCGAAGACGTACCGGAACGTCGACGAGACGTAGGTGAGATACCCGGCAGTGGTGTGAACCACCCCCTTGGGCTTGCCGGTCGATCCCGACGTGTAGAGGATGAAGAGCGGATCTTCGGAGGCCATCCATTCGGCCGCGCACGTAACGCGTTGCTCGGCCATCGCTTCGTGCAACCAAAGGTCGCGCCCCGGTTGCATCGGGACCTCCGCGTCGGTACGGCGGACTACGAGCACCCTTTCGACCAGACTGAGCCCTTCGACCGCATCGTCGGTGATCGCTTTGAGAGGAATCCGCTTTCCTCCGCGCAGACCTTCGTTCGCTGTGACGAGCACTTTCGCCTCTGCGTCGATGATCCGGTCGCGCAGGGCCTCCGCGCTGAACCCGCCGAACACGATCGAGTGGACCGCGCCGATTCGCGCGCAGGCGAGCATCGTGTAGGCGAGCTCGGGAACCATCGGGAGATAGATGCAGACCCGATCCCCCTTTTTGACACCGAGAGACCTCAAGAGGTTTGCCACGCGGCCGACATGGCTCTTCAGTTCCGCAAAGGAGATGTGCTCGTACTGTCCTGGTTCGTCTTTGACGAAGATGATCGCGGTCTTCGAGGGATCCTTGGCGACGTGCCGATCGACGCAGTTGATCGACACATTGAGCCGCCCCCCAGGAAACCAAACGAATTCGCCGGTGCCGTACTCCTCGAACACGTCGTGCGGCTCGTAAAACCAGTGGAGCGTTTCACTCTGTCGGCGCCAAAACACCTCCGGGTGAGCGATGCTCTCCTCGTAGAAGCTGCGGTATTGATCGAGCCCGGTGATGCGATTGCGAGAAGCCAAATCGGGTTGGGTCAGTGTCATCGATGCACCTTTTGGCTCTTCTAGCCTCAAACAGGGCGTTTGAAAACGTATACTGCGCCCGTGTCTTCGCGTGAACGGGAGTCGGCAGCCCCGGGTCGGTCGAGCGTGTTCTTCAGCTATGCGTTTCGTCCCCTATTCCTATTGGCGACGCTTCATGCGCTGATCGCGGTTCCCGTGTGGGTATGCGGGTGGCTAGGTTGGCTGCCGATGCCGACCATCATGGGGGGCAATCCGGTCTGGTGGCACGCGCACGAAATGCTCTTCGGATTCGCCGGCGCTGCAGTCGGTGGGTTCCTGCTAACTGCCGTCGCAACCTGGACGAAGCGTCCGCCTGTTGCGGGTGGGCCGCTCGTGGCGCTGGCACTCCTATGGCTGAGCGCGAGGCTGCTCTTCTTCGTGCCAGCCACCATGACCCAGGGATGGATGCTGCCCGCGGCGGCTACTGCCGATCTCGGATACGACCTGCTGCTCCTTGCTTTGATGAGCCGCGAGGTGATCTTGGTGCGCAATCGAAGGAACTACAAGGTGCTCGTACTGTTGTCACTTCTGGTTCTTGTGAATGCAGCGTTCTACGTCGGCATCCAGGGGAGGGCCGGTTGGGCCGATCCTGCGCTGCTCGCCGCGTTGTGGGTCTTCATCCTCCTCATTTCGGTCATCGCGGGGCGCGTGATCCCTGCCTTCACCCAAAACTGGCTCCGCCTTCACGGGTTGCACCGAGCCGACGCCGAGCTGGGGGCGCCGCCCGCTTTTGATCGCGTCGATCTCTCGGCGACCATTGCTCTCATCGCGTTTGCCGCGCTCACTTTATTGCCCAGTCCCCCGATCGTGGCTGCTCTCGCAGGCTTGGTCGCCGGCGTGCTCCTGTTGGCGCGTGTCGCCCGGTGGCAGGGTTTGCGCGCGAGGCGCGATCCATTGGTCTCAATCCTCCACGTCGCGTTTCTTTGGATTCCGATCGGCGTCTTGCTCTTGGCGGGCTCTGCGCTCGGTTGGTGGCCTGTGAGCGCCGGCGTTCACGCGCTCACCACTGGCGCCATCGCCACCATGATCGTCGCCATCGCGAGCAGAGCGGCGTTGGGCCACACGGGAAGGCCGCTTCAAAGTCACCCGGTGCTCAACCTGGGCTACGCGATGATCACGTTGGCGGCCGTGTTGCGGGTGCTGGTCGTGGCAGTTCCCGATGCGCGGGCGATGCTATTGCTATCCGCCGCCAGCTGGAGCCTCGGCTTTGCCTGTTTTGCCTGGCGCTACATGCCGATCCTGGTGCGGCCCCCCCTCGATCCTCGATTGCCCGCCTGAATCGGACGAGCCCCCCTACCAGGGGCTTCCTGTCCAGGGCACTCCACCCCCGTATTTACGACCACGAAACAATTCGGAAATAATCGGGGGGTACACCATTCACGAGCAGGCGGTTCCGGTTGGGCTGCCCGAAGTTCGGAGGTCCCATGAAGAAGGTGGAAGCCATTATCAAGCCTTTCAAGCTCGACGAGGTGAAGGACGCCCTCAACGAGGTAGGCATCAAAGGCATGACCGTGACGGAGGTCAAGGGATTTGGCCGCACCGGCGGTAAGCGAGAGGTTTATCGGGGGTCCGCATACGTGGTCGACTTCGTCCCAAAGGTGAAAGTGGAGATCGTGGTTCCCGACGCGTTGGTGGTTTCGGTGATCGAAGCAGTCGAGAACGCGGCCAAGACCGGTCGTATCGGCGACGGCAAGATCTTCGTGTCCCCCATCGAGGAGTCGGTTCGAATCCGAACGGGAGAGCGCGGCGAAGCGGCGGTATAGGCCGGGGCTTAAACAGCTGGGATTTCGAAGACTTGTCGATCCCCATAGGTTTGACGCGGCGCGGTCGGGTCAGATACCCTTTCTCGACGGCACCGGTTCATGGGGATGAGTGCTTCACGATTGGCCGCGCAGACGGTCCGTGCTCTGCCGCGCAAGCGCTTGAGCAGGGCGCTCGGCAGGCTTGCGGCTTCCGCGGCGCCCCAATCGTGGGTGGATGCGGCAATTTCGGCGTTCGTGAAGGCTTACGACGTCGATCTGAGCGAGGTCGACATGCCGCCCGACGGGTTTCGGACCTTCGATGATTTTTTCACGCGCAAGCTCATCACCGGTGCCCGGTTGGTCGACGGTAACCCCAGGGCCCTGGTTTCCCCGGCCGATGGACGGATCGAGGACCTCGGTAGGCTCACCGCGGGGGCCGAGCTTCTGGTCAAAGGGCAAACCTATTCGGCCGCCGATCTGATCGGCGACCCCGACGCGGCCGCTCTCTATGAAGGGGGGCACTACTTCATCGTCTACCTGTCCCCGCGTGACTACCATCGCGTACACGCGCCGACATCTGGAGCAGTCCAATACGTCCGCTACGTGCCGGGGACTTTGTTCCCCGTAAACCGGATTGGCACCGATCACATCCCCCAGCTTTTCGCAAGGAACGAACGGCTTGCTATTGTGCAGGAAAGCGTGGTTCACGGAGTTGTGACCACGATCATGGTGGGGGCGATCGGTGTGGGACGCATCGGGCTGAGCTTTGACGATCTGCAGACGAACCGGGGGGATGCTCCCGGAGTGCGCAGTTACGCCGACTCGCCGATCGCGCTTGACCGAGGCGAAGAGCTGGGAGTCTTCCACATGGGCTCGACTGCCATCGTGATGACGCCACCTGCATGCGAGCTCGAGGTTGCGAGCGAGGCCGGAGCGTCGGTTCGAATGGGCGAGGCGATGGCCATCGGAGGCCTCGATGAGCGGTGACGCGGCCGACAAGCCAGACGAGCTAGCAACGGCCCGCCAAACGTTCGGGTCGCGTGGAAGGCGAGCGCTCCGGGTGCCGATCACGGACATTCCGCGCGCGAAGCTGGTGGACGATGCGACAACGGCTCCCAGTCAGGACAACGGACACGGCGCGCGCGACGCAGACAAGGAACGGGATTGGGACCGGCCTTCAGGGGTGACCGCTGCCGTCGAGGTCGATCGCGATCCGACCGAGCCTTCACTCGAAACCGAGCCTGACCCCCTTGGCTCCAGTCCCCCGGACGAGGAGGCTGCCGCGAAGACGGTGGAGCCTTCGATCGATGTGAGATTCACCGACCCGCCGGAGCCACCCGCGAGCGGACCGTCGACCCACGTCGCGCCGCCTCGCGCAGCAGCGCTGGGGAGTGCGCCGTTGCTCGAGAGGTACAGCGAGCCCCCCGAGGAGCTCTTTCTCGACGACGCCGATGTGCTTTCGCGAAGCGACATCGCCCCTCCACCCGATCTCGCGGGCGATATCTTGATCCCGATCCCAAAGCCGCCACCGCCTCCGGTCGAGTCCACCGAAGCCGGGCCGCCCGAAGTGGAGTGCGACGAACATGGACCCTGGTACGAGAACTTCTTCGGGCAGCACTATCTCCGCACCGTGCGGACGCCGACTCCAAAGGAAGTGGCTGTCGAATGCGACTTCATCGAGCGAGCCTTGCGCATCGCCGGGGGCTCCCGCGTCCTCGACGTCGGATGTGGCCTCGGGGTGCAGACGGTCGAGCTAGCTTCACGAGGATATCAAGTCGTCGGCCTCGACATCTCCCAAACCATGGTCTCACGAGCCCGCGACGAGGCCGAAGACCAGGGTTTGAAAGTCGACTTCGTGCGCGGCGACATGCGAGAAGCGGCCTTCGACGACCCGTTCGACGGGCTCCTTTGCTGGGGCACCACCTTTGGTTACTTCAGCGAAGAGGAGAACGAGCTCGCGATTCGCCAATTCCACCGAGCGCTCAAACCGAAAGGCACCCTTCTGCTTGAAATCGTCAACCGTGATTTCATGATTGGCTCACAACCGAACCAGGTGTGGTTCGAAGTCGATGGTGCCGTGTGCATGGAAGAAACCGACTTCGACTACGTCACATCGCGGCTGCGGGTCAAACGCCGCGTCGCCAGCCATGACGGCCAAGAGCGAGACCGGCTCTACTCGATCCGCCTCTACGCGTTGCACGAAATCCGAGCGATGTTCGAGCGCAACGGTTTCCGCATCGACGAGGTGAGCGGTCGAGAGGCCACCTTGGGGGTTTTCTTCGGCACCCATTCGCCGAAGATGATCATCCGCGCCGAGCGCTTGCCCGGACCATTCTCGGATGGCGCCAGCACACCGCCCCCGCCGCCGGTCCCCAAAGGCGCACTGAGCGAGTTCCCGCCCGACGACCTGCCATGGAAAAGGGGACCTAGTTAGCTAGCGGTTGGCTTCCCAGCTGTGGTCGTGCTTTGGTTGTGGATGCGCCGCGCTTGCCCTTTGTTGTCTTTATTCCTGGTCGGTGTCCTGCTCAGTGGGGATTCGCTCACCAGCAAGGCGAGCGCTGAAGCACGCCCCCAAGCGGCGCACCAGCTTCGAATCGCGACCTTGGCGCCCAGGCAGTCCGGGCTCGGCAAGGCGTTTCAAGAGCTCCGCAAGGAGTTGAGGGAACGGACCGGCGGGCAGGTCGAGCTCAAGATGTATCACGGCGGCGTAGCCGGGGACGAGATGACCGTCGTCCGCAAGATGCGCGTGGGGCAGCTCGACGGCGCGCTCTTGACGTCGACCGGTTTGGGTGGGCTCGTGCCGCAAGTGTTGGTGCTCCAGGCGCCTGGTCTCATCGGCAGTTATCCAGAGCTCGACGACGTTCGAGAGAAGCTAGCTCCCGAGCTCGAAGCGCTCTTCGACAAGGCGGGCTACGCGCTGATCTCCTGGGGCGACTCCGGACAGATCCGGATCTTCTCCAAACACAAGATCCAGGCCCCCTCCGACTTGCAGCGCGTCCGGCCCTGGGTGTGGCGCGGCTCGCCAACGATGAAAGCGTTCATCGAAGCCGCGGGTGCAAACGGTGTCGCCCTAGGGCTACCGGAGGTCTTCTCGGCGCTCCAAACCGGAATGGTGGACACGGTGATCGCGACTTCCATCGGCGTCCTCGCCTTTCAGTGGCACACGCGCCTCAAAACGATGACCAAGCCCGGAGGTGGCATCGTGGTCGGTGCGTATGTGATCAAGAAAGACCGTCTTGCCGCGCTCCCGAAAGAGGCTCGAGACTACATCCGGCAAAGCGCACGCGATCACGCAGCCGAGTTCCGCGAAGGCGGGCGAAAGTTCGACAAGGAAGCCAGCGAGGCACTCGCCAGCAGGCTCAAGACGGTGAACCTCTGGCGCAATCAGCAAGCATGGCAGGCTGTTCAAGCAAAGGCCCGGGAAGCGCTCGCCGGACGGCTATACTCGAAGTCGCTTCTCAGACGGGTGCAGGAGATCTTGGGTAAGGACTACTGAGGTCAAGCGCACGACCGCTGAAACAGGAGCTCAGACCGGATCAAGTCGGGTGAATCGGGCGGTGTGCGACACGGCCGATGGTACTGACACTGTTTTCGAGGAGTAGGTGACTCGGGCCGCGGCGCGGGATGGGCAGCACAGCGATGGGGAGGAGCCCGCGTCAAGATCCATACTTATCGCAAAGGGCGACCGGGGCCCCATCGCGAGCACGCCCGTCACGCGCCGCGGTCTGAGTCACCGGTTGACGCAGATGATGGAGGTGCGTCAACGAAGCGTCGATGGGTGGACCCACACGCCCACCCCGTCGCCCCCACGCTAGTGCCTAGATCCCGTTTCCCGTCAGCACGTACTCAACCGTGCAGGGGAGCGCGAGGAAGGGGCCGCCTAAGGCGACGACGGCGGGGCCGCAGTCCGAACCCGTCAGAGGTGTGATGTCGGTGCGCTGCGATCCGGTGAGCTTCACTAGGGTGGGGTCGATCGCCGCTGCTCCACCGTCAGCCTCTTCCATGTCAACCCCCGCGTCTGCCGCCAGATCGACCTCGGGCTCTTCGATGATGAACGTGAAGATGTCACGCTGGGTGACCGAGCAGCCAACGTATCCGCGGAACTGATCGGGCTCGATGACCGACCAGCTCTGACTCACTTGGAACCTGTATTCGCCGTTCGACCCCGTGCCGGCGAAGGCGGTGCCGGTCGGCTGGCGGTAATAGGCGCGGCCGTTTTCCTCGAGCCGGAGCTCGAACGAGAGGTCCAGCGGGTCTCGTGCAGGAACCGCCGCACCACAGCTCTGCTCGACCATCACCCCGACCGCCTCGAACTCACCGACGACCTGGCCAGGAAGCTCATCGTCGCCCTGTTGAGGCCAGCAGCCAAGCGCAAGCAAGACCAGGGAAAGCAGCATGCACCGCATACCTGAAGACCTACCGTCGGCCACTCCAGCCGGTCAAAGAAAGTGCCGAACCCCCTAGCCGATCAGTAGCGAATCTCGAAGCCGCAGCGGTAGGTGACGCGGGTGCTCACCGGCTTGCCGCTTTCGTCGAGCGGGGGTTGCCAGGCCTCGCCCCGGAGCGCCTTCACACAGGCATCGCCGAACTCGTATCCCTTTGGATCCTCGAAGGTCACGCGAATCCGACTGGGCAATCCATCCGGGCCGATCTGCAGGCGGGTCGCCGCGGCGCCCTCGACCCCCTCGGCACGGGCCTTTTTGGGGTAGAGTCGTTCGAGCTTTCGCTTCAAAGGTGGCGGAATCGGACGTCTCGAGAGGTCGCCTACATCGACGACGACCCCGGTTCCGGTGCCTCCGATGACCCCCCCGACGATGCCGCTTCTGCTCTGTCCCGTGACGGCGGCGTTTGGGCTGCCGATCGGGCCTTCGACACTCTTGCCCGAGGCTTGCTCGATCGCCCACGAGGATTCACCGTCGCCCTCGTTGGTCAGAACCACATTGTCGAAGGCGACCGGCGTCTCCCGTGCTGCCGCTGGGGGCTCTTCGGGAGCAGTGGGCGGCTCTTTCGGGGCTTTGAAGGTCTTGGCCTTCGGCGGCGGTTTCACTTCTTTCGGCTCCTCGGGCTTGGCCGGTGGCTCGGCCTCGTCGGGCTCGGGCTCTTCGACTTTCTCCTCGACGAACGACACATCGACGATATCGCTCGGCACGATGATTCCCGAGCTCGCCGGCGGGTTGGGCATGCCCCCGATCAGCGCTGCGTGCGTGAGGACGGCCAGGACCACCCATGTTGCTTCCAAGGCCCAATGGGTGGCGCTGTCGAACCGTGTCGCCATCGCGGTCATCGAGCCCCGGTTCTAGCGTCCGATCTCCTCGGGCCGCACATTGATCGCGAACTTGGTGACCCGTTCCTGACGCAAGATATCGATGACTTGGACGACCTTGGCGTATGCGATTCGACCATCGGCAGCGATCACCGCACGCAGGTCCTCGTTGGTCTCTCGGGCCGCCCGGACGCGCGCTCTGAGCTCTTCGGCGTTGACGGGGATCGTATCCAAGAAGACCTGCCCGCCTTGATCGATCGACACCGCCAACGTCGAGGGCGTCTGCTCGCCGGTTGCGGCTTTGGGGAGCTCCATCGGGATGGTCTTCGAGACGATGGCCGTCGCGGTGACCATCAGAATGATCAGCAACACCAACACGACGTCGACCAATGGCGTGACGTTGATGTCGGTGATCAGGTCGTCGTCTTCTCCCGGTCGAGCACTGCCAGCCATGCTCAGCCTTTCTCCTTGTGTGCCATCCCCTTGAGGTAAGCGAGAAGGTCGCGGCCGAGCGCATCGGCCCAGGTCAGCCGGTACCGAATGAGTCGCTGAAAGAAGTTGAAAAAAGCAACCGCCGGAAGAGCGACGAGTAGACCGATTGCGGTCGCCACCAATGCCTCGCCGACCTCGGCCATCAGTCCGCTCGTCACCTTGCCGGCGCTTTGGTCGAGCGCGTGGAAGGCGCGGATGACGCCGATGACCGTCCCGAGCAGGCCGACGAACGGGGCGTTGTTACCGACGGTGCCGAGGAATCCGAGGTTGCGTTCCATCTGCGTGCGGGCGATCGAGGTAGCGCCCGCCAGGCGCTCGGCTACCGCATCGGGGCCGTCGTCGGCGACTTCGATGCCCGAGTACACGATCCTGGCCTGAAACGACTTCGACTGGGAGAGTCGCTCACGAACCCCCGCAACATCGTTCTTGGCGAGCAGGAGCCGGAGGTCCTCTTGAAGCTTTCGTACGTCCTCGCGGGAGGAAAAAAAGTAATAGACGCGCTCGAATATGATCGCCACGCCGATGATGGAAAGAAAGATCAGAAGCCACATAACCCACGTCGCGCCGAGCATGGCGAAGGCTGTGAGTCGTTCCTGAATGTCGATCATAGGTTTCCTTGCTTGGGAGGGCGCTTCTTAGCTGGTCCTGGGCGCTGACGCATCCTGCTTGCGAATCTCGCGCAAGAGTATGGTGGCATAGGCGCCGGCGGGTAGGGTGAAATCGAGCTCCACCGTATTGTCAATCACAGACACGGCCGTTTTGGGCAGTGAAACGCGGACGAATCTTCTCGTGCCGGGAGCGATGCGTTTCCACTTCAGCAGGTGATCGGGGGTTAATTCGACGCTGCGGAGGAGCGCTTCTTCGCGCAAGCGGGCCTCGCCTTCAGGCCAGCGCATCTTCGCGCCGAAGATCGGACCGGTCGGGCTGATCTCCCATCGGTCGGCGCGCGCTCGCGCTTCCTCGAGGTCGTCCTGCACGGCGAACAGTCCGCCTGTGTCGTGGCGCTTCATGAGATCGCCTCGATAGACGCGGCCGAGGGCTGCGTCGGTCACGCGCTCCGCGACGCATCGGTTGAAGAGCTCGGATTGGAGGGCCGACATCTCCAGCTTTCGGTTGAACGCTTTGCGGGGTGGACGGCTCTTGCCGAGCACCCAGCGAAGGGCACGATCGGCGTTGTCGCCGCCACGACCAAATCGTTGCTCTCCATAATAGTTGGGCAGACCCAATGACTCGATCCGATTCAACACTTCTCGAAGCCGTTCGATGCCCGACAGGTCGACTTTGCGAAGTCGGATCCGGAAACGGTTGGCCCGAAGATGACCCGTTCTAAGCTTGTGGGGGTGTCGGGCGGCTTCGAGCACGCGAAGGCCTTCGAACTCGAGCTCCCGCAATCGTTCGGGCGCCACTCCAAAGAGGCTGACCCATTGACGGGTAACCGCGTGACGGTCCTTGAGCCCCGCCCAGCCGGCCTGGGCTAGGTCTGCGCCAACCGCCTCGCAGATCCGGCGCAGCGCTTCGCGGGTCGTCAGCTCACGCTTTTCGATGAACGCGAGGACATGGTCGCCGGTGCCCGAAGGAGTATACGCCGGCACCTCCTCGACTTCGAAGTCCTCTGGCGACGCGCGAAGAACGGCGTCGATCGGGGCAATATCGGAGGTGAGAAAAGGAAGCTTGGTCACGTTCGGGTTCCTGTAGACCATCGACTCGCGATTGGGTAGACACCCGGTGTGGGGGATGATGTGTCGATGCGCATCAAGCGCACGCTTCGCGAGCAGCTAAAAGAGGGTTGTTCGGAAGGGGTTTTTCCGGGTGCGAGTGCGTGTGTAGGCCGATGGTGCGATGGGGTTTGGATCTACGCCGACTTCTGCTCGGGCCTGCTTGGCGAAGGCCTCGGCCCAGTCACGAATGATGCGGTCTACGATCTTGCCTCGTTGACCAAGCCCTGGGTGGCGACTGCTGCCCTTCGGCTTCATCAGTTTGGGGTTTTCGCACTCGACGAAGGAGTGGCGTCCCTCGTTGCCGAGGCTGAGGGCTTGCCTATCGGTGACCGCACTTGGGAAGAGGTGCTGACTCATCGTGCAGGCCTCGCGGCATGGGTCCCATTCTACGAGACGCTTCCCCACCAACCCGGATCTGACGAAGCGCGCGCTTGGATCCTAGCGGAGCTCCTACAGCACTGGGATCGAGAGAGTGTCGGCAGTCCTGTCTACAGCGACCTTGGCTACATCCTCGCCGGGATCGCGCTCGAACGAGCGACAGGCGCACCGCTCCAAGACCTGGTGATGCTCGAAGTGGCTGCGCCGCTTGGCCTCGAGGCTGAGGTATTTTTCGCGACTGCTCGTGACGACCAGGGCTGGAAGGCCCGATGCGCACCAACCGGTTGGTCGGTCTGGCGCGCGCGTGATCTCCGCGGCGAGGTCCACGATGACAATTGCGCGGCACTCGGTGGCGTGGCGGGGCATGCGGGGATGTTTGGGTCCGCGCGCGCGGTGGCGCGGTTTGGGGCGGCCCAGATCGGCGCTCACCGGGGCCGACTGGGATCGATGGCCGAGGAGCGCGTCCGCTATGCCACCGCGGAACGCCCGGGCGGCGTTCAACGCCTCGGATGGGACGGAAAAGCAGACCAGGAGAGCGCGGCGGGCGATTCGATCGACGCCGCCGCGTTTGGGCACCTCGGGTTCACCGGAACCTCGATCTGGTGCGATCCCCGCCGGCAGCTGGTCACCGTCCTCCTCACGAACCGCGTCGCAGTCTCCGATGACAACGCCGCGATACGCAGGTTTCGCCCCGCCTTTCAAGACGCGGTGATCCAAGCCTTCGACGGCGGCCTCTAGACGAGAGCGCGCAGCCGCTCGAGCAGCTTCGAGTTGGTCTCGTAGGTCAACGCGTTGCGGGCCGCGCGCGCCATGGCTTTCGGGTCGCCGACGAGGACGACGAGCTCTTTGGCTCGGGTGAGCGCGGTGTAGAGGAGCGCGCGGTTCAGGAGCACGAAGTGCGCGCTGTGCAGCACGATGACCGCGGCCGGGAACTCGCTCCCTTGGACCTTGTGCACGGTGCAGGCATACGCGAGTGTGATGGCGTCGAGCTCGTCGGCCTTGTACTGCACCTCGCGGCCATCGAAGAAGACGTATGTGATGCCCCCTTCGATCCGTTTCACCTCGCCGAGGTCGCCGTTGTAGACTTCTTTGTCATAGTCGTTGCGGAGCTGCATGACTTTGTCTCCAGGTCGGAACGCCGTCGGTGTCACCTTGTCCCGCGTTTCGGGGTTGAATGCTTCCTGCAGCACCTCGTTGAGCTTGTAGGTGCCGAGCGGGCCGCGGCGCATCGGCGTCACGACCTGGACGTCGGCAAGTGGGTCAAAGCCATAAACTACCGACATGCGTTTGAGGGCCTGCACCAAACGGTCGACGATCGTGTCCGGGTCGGTGGCGGGAATCAGGAAAAGATCACCATTGCCCCGTGTTCCCGTGGGTGTCGGCTCCGGCATGCTGCCCTGCAACACCGCGTGCGCGCCGCGGACGATCGCGCTTTGCTGAGCCTGCCGAAAGACCTCATGCAATCGAATCGTCGTGCATATTTTCGATGCGATCAGGTCGCGAAGCGGTTGACCCGGACCGACAGGCGGCAGTTGATCGACATCGCCTACGAGCACCAGGGTGGCTGAGACGGGGATCGCGGCTAGGAGCTGCGAAGCGAGTCGGATGTCGAGCATCGATGCCTCGTCGACCAAGATCAGCTCTGCGTCGAGCGGCATTCTTTGATCGCGATTAAAGCGTCCCGTCGCGGGGTTCCATTCGAGGAGGCGGTGGATCGTCTTGGCTTCCACGCCGGCGGCATCGGACAGGCGTTTTGCCGCGCGACCGGTCGGTGCACACAACGCTACCCGACGCTCCAGCGCTTCGTGTGCCTGCACGATGGCACGTACTGTGGTCGTCTTACCGGTGCCAGGGCCGCCTGTCAGAACGAGGAGGTGGGTTCCGAGCGAAGCTTCGACCGCGCTTCGTTGCGTGTCGCTGAGGCTCGCGTCGTGGGTCTTGAGCGGCTGTTTGATTTTGGGACGGTTTGCGAGCTTGGCCAAAGCCTCGGAGACCAGGCGCTCGGCGCGATAGAGAAGAGGCGGGTACACCGCGTCATCCTCGACGACGATCAAATCGCGTGCGCGGAGCTGAAGCAGGGCTTCATCCAAGGCGTCTCTTGGAACGTCGAGTTGCTCGAGTCCGTCGTGGAGCTGTTGGCGCGTCGCAAACACATGCCCTTCGTCGACAGCCTTGCCAACGAGGTGAAGGACGCCGCCTTGCACCCTGCGGATGTCGTCGCCCGCGATTCCGAGCGCCTCGGCGATTCGATCGGCGGTGCGAAAACCGATGCCTCGAATCTGCTCGGCGACGATGTAGGGGTCGTCGCGGACGATGCGCGGCGCGTCGGCACCGTACTTTCGCACGATGTCGCGTGCGGTGGCGGGGCCCATTCCAAGCGCATGGAGAAAGCTCATCGTCTCGGCCTCGACCCGCCGCTGCCGCACCGCGTCGGCGATCGACTGGGCGCGCTGGCTCCCGATCCCCGGGACTTCGCGGAGCCGCACCGATTGGGTTGCGATGACGTCGAGGGTGTCCTGCCCAAAGCGCTCGACGAGACGGGCCGCCAATGCTGGCCCGATGCCTGGGATCAGCCCCGAGCCAAGGTAACGCACCATGCCCTGCTCGGTGGACGGGATGGTTGGCGTGAAGGAGGTCACCCGAAACCGACGCCCGTAGACCGCGTGTTGGGTCCAGCGACCCACCAGGCGTACGTTCTCCCCTGGGGCGATCTGCCCTAAGTCACCCACGGCGGTCGGCCGGTCAGCGCTCGGATCCCCGTCGCCCAGCAGGAGCCGAATTACTGCGAAGCGTCCGTCATCACTCCGAAAAAGGACATCTTCGACCACGCCTTCAACGACTTCTTCTCGACTGTCTGACCCCACGACGCGTGACGAATCTAACAGTAGTCTCCGAGAATTGCCCCCGAGTTGTGCCTACCCGAGAAACATCCGTTAGTGTTAAATTTGGCTGAACGAGCCAAGAGATTCATGGCGACTCTACCCAAGATGAGCGCCCCGATTGGACGGGTGCGTATCAAGACAGGCAAGAAGTCAGCGAGTGGAGACCGTTGGCGGTCGGCTGACCATGCCGTCGAGAGCGAGGCGACCGACCTCGAAGAAATGAACGGCGACGAGCGACGTCCGCGATTCTACCCGTTCCCACTCCCGGCCGCTGTAGACGCCGAAGACTGAGCGCGATAGCGGCTTTCATTGCGTGATGATCGGGCGGTTGGTAAGAGCGCTTCGATGCGCCCGACCACGATCGCCATCCTCGGGGCCAAAGGCGGCGTCGGCACGACCTCGTTTACTGCCAACTTGGCGATCTACCTCGCGACCATCGGAAAACGGGTCTTGGCCGTCGATGCAGACCCCGCCGGCTCCGACCTTCATGCCGCGCTCGGGGTCGGGCCGCGGGTTGCGCCCTACGTCGCGCCCGCTCCTGCGTTTGGCGACGAAACCGAAAGCTTGTTCGCAGGCGCAGAGTTGGATGCGGAAATGGTCAACACGTTGCCGTCGCGCGATCCGGTCGAGGGGCCGGTCCCAGGGCTTCATCTCATGGATGGCGGCCTCAGCGAGCCGCACCGTGGTAGTGCCCGCCGGAGCTCGCTCCGTGAGCTGCAGAGTCGACTCGCCAAGCAGGACGCGGACTTCGCCGTAGTGGACCTGGGATCGACCGCGACCGATGCGGCGTTGCGCTTTTGGTGCAACGCCGGGCATCGACTTGCGGTCACGATGCCCGAGCCCAATGCCGTCACTGGCCTCTACCGACTCGTTCGAAAGGCGTTTGCCCATCTCGCGCTCGACGATGTCGAGGACGAGGATGACCGTAAAGTGCTTCACGACGCCTTCGTCAAGACCGGCCACACCCCGATCCCTGCCGATATCGCAGCGTTGGTGCAACGAGACTCCCCCGCGCTTGGTCACGCACTTCGGCATTGGATGAGTGCCCTCCATTTTCCCTTCATCGTGAATCAAGCGCGCCTTCGCGCCGATCTCGACCTCGGAGATCACATCAGCGTTGCGGTACGTCGTCGCTTCGGGGTGCACCTGAAGTATCTGGGTTACGTCGAACACGACGATGCCTTGCGAACGACGTCTCTCAAGCGTCGGCCCCTGTTACTCGAAAGCCCCGGAAGCCGTGCGAGCCGGAACATCGAGAAGGTCGCACGTCGGCTCTTTGCCGCGCAGGACACCCGGCGAGACCGGACCCCTTGGCGCGACGTGCCCGGCAATTCCCACTACGACGTGCTCGAAGTCGAACGGGGCGCCACCGACGAGGAGATTCGCCGCGCGCACAAGCGGATGTGCGCGGTGTTCGATTCAGCCAACATCGTCACCTTCGGCCTGTTCGACCAGGAGGGGCTCGAGGCGGTGCGGGCGCGGATCGACGAGGCCTACGACGTCCTCTTGGATCCGGCGCGCCGACGACCGTACGAGATTTCGGTTTTTCCCGAGGCCCCAGAGGCCCAGACCAAGGCCAAAGACAAGACCATTCCCCCTGGCGAGCTTCCGCCGGCACCGACCATCACGCCGGATACCGAGTTTTCGGGCGCCTTGCTTCGTGCGGTGCGGGAGTCGCAAGGGACTGGCCTCGAACAGATCAGCGAACGCACCAAGGTCGGCACCAACTACCTCAGATGCATCGAGGACGACGAGTTCGACGAGCTCCCGGCCGCGGTGTACGTGCGCGGCTTCGTGACCGAGTTTGCGAAATGCTTGAAGCTCGATCCCGAGCAGGTGAGCCAGAGCTACTTGCGTCGTTACCGAGAACACCGCGAGGCCAAGGCGTGAGCGCGCATCGGCTCGTCTTGGCATCCGCCTCTCCTCGTCGCGCTGAAATTCTGGAAACCTTGGGCCTCGAGTTCGAGGTGCGTCCGAGTGGGGTAGACGAGAGCTCCCTGGTCGCCGAGGATGACGCCGCATTCGTGCGCGCGGTCGCTGTTGCGAAGCTCACCGACGTGCTCGAATCGCTCGACGATCCAGGAGCTTTCGTTCTGGCGGCCGACACGGTGGTGTGCATCGACGGAAAACGCCTCGGTCAACCGGCCGACGACGACGATGCGCTTCGCATGCTCGGGCTACTGGCCGGCCGTGATCACGTCGTCTGGACGGCGATCGCCCTCGGTCAGGTCGGCCGAGGCTTCCTCGAATGCCGTGACGTCGAAACGCGCGTGTGGTTCCGCGACGCCGATCTCCAAGAGCTTTGCCGTTATGTCGCAACAGGCGAGAGCCGCGACAAGGCCGGTGCTTACGGGGTCCAAGGGGTGGCGAGCGGCTTTGTCAAGCGCCTCGAGGGATCGTACACCAACGTCGTCGGGTTGCCGGCCGCCGAGGTGGTTGGCTTGCTACTCGAGCACGGTGCATTGGACCAATGGCCTTGAGTCTCGACATCGCGGGAAACCTCGATCGCGTTCGGGAGCGGATCGAGCGCGCGTGTGATCGTGCGGGCCGCGATCCAAGCTCAGTCGAGCTCGTCGCCGTGTCAAAGGCACACACCGAGGAACGCATTCGCGCCGCTTACGATGTCGGCCTTCGCGTCTTCGGGGAAAATTACGCACAGGAGCTCGCCGAAAAAGCAAACGTACTCAGCGATCTCGAGGGGCTCCGTTGGCGCTTTATCGGCCATCTTCAACGCAACAAGATCAAGCTCGTCGAGCGTGCCCGAGCGACCGTCGACACGGTCGATTCGATTCGTCTCGCCGAAGCCCTCTCGGCCCGTGCGGAGGCAGGCGAGTACACGACCGAAGTCTTGATTCAGGTCAACGTGGGCGCAGAAGCTCAAAAATCGGGGTGCAGGCCCGAAGAGGTGCCTTCGCTGGTAGAGGAGACCCGACAACTAGCCGGCCTCGTGCTTCGGGGTTTGATGACGGTCGCTCCGCACTTCGACGACCCGGAGGACGCTAGGCCGTGTTTCGCGTCATTGCGACGCTTGGCCGAGCACCATGGTCTCGAGACCCTGTCGATGGGCATGACACATGACCTAGAGCCGGCTGTTGCCGAGGGTGCGACGATGGTGCGGATCGGGACCGCGCTCTTCGGCGAGCGTGAGCCTGGCTGACGCGGCTAGTCGTTCGCGTCTTCGGCGATCTTGCCGAGCTCGGTCGAGCGCCGCGTCGCCGCGCGGACGGCACCGAGCACCGCATCGCGAAAGCCTTTGGTGTCGAGGGCTTGAAGCCCAGCGACCGTGGTGCCACCCGGGCTCGTCACCTCTTGTCGAAGCGCTTCGGGCGTCCCGCCACGTTCGAGGAGGAGCCGCGCCGCGCCGAGGACTGTCTGCGAAGCGAGCTCGAGTGCCGTCGCTTCGGGAAGGCCCTCCCTGGCGCCCGCATCCCGCAGGGCCTCGATCATCGAGAACACATATGCGGGGCCCGAGCCGCTCACTCCGGTCACAGCGTCGATCTGCGATTCGGGCACCCGCACGACGATACCGACGCTTTCGAAAAGCCTCTGGGTCAGTGCGAGGTCCTCGTCGGTGGCATGTGTCCCGGCGGCGACCGCCGTTGCCCCAGAGCCGACCAAGGCGGGCGTATTGGGCATCGTGCGGACGACGCGTGTGCCGTCCGGAAGCATGCGTTCGATGATCCGCGTCGAAATCCCCGCGGCGATCGAAATGACCAGCGTTCCTGGTTTGAGCGATGCGGCGAGGCTCGGGAGGACCTGACCGAACACTTGGGGCTTGGTCGCGAGCACGACGACGTTCGCCTCGCCGACCGCTCTATCGTTGCTCTTGGTAACGCGAATCCCGAGGTCGGACTCGAGCAGATCCAGGCGGGCCTGGTCCGGGTCGGCCGCGATGATGAGGGTCGAGGGGATCGTCTTCGTGCCGATCAAGCCTCGGATCAATGCACCCGCCATGTTGCCGGCGCCCACGAACGCAATGGTGAGGTCCTCTGCCATGTCGAGCGACATACCACACCACACCCACGGGGCACGGCGCGCCAATGGATTACGCGCAGGCTGCTTCGACCTCGTCGACCTCTTTGGGAATGCCTTCGGTCAACACTTCGAAGCCCGATGCGGTGACTGCTACGTCGTCCTCGATGCGAACCCCGATGCCGCGCCACCGCTCCTCGACCTCTTCGTTGTCCGCAGCGATGTAGATGCCAGGCTCCACCGTGAGCACGAACCCGGGCTCGAGCTTTCGCTGCTCCCCGCCGACGAAGTAGCGGCCAACATCGTGCACGTCCATTCCGAGCCAATGCGAAGTGCGGTGCATGTAGAACGGCTCGTGCTTCTTTTCCTCCATGAGGGCATCGACGTCGCCTTCGAGGAGCCCAAGCGAGATCAATCCCTCAGTGATCGTTCGGATTGCGGTCGTGTGAATGTCCTGAAGAGAGTTGCCGGGCGCGACTTCGTGGATGGCGGCCTTTTGGGCGGCCAGCACGACTTCGTAGAGCGCGCGTTGCTCGCTCGAGAACTTCCCGTTCACGGGAAAGGTCCGCGTAACGTCGCTCGCATAATAGTCGTACTCGCACCCAGCGTCGATCAACACGAGCTCTCCGTCGTTCATCACTCGATTGCCAGCGCGATAATGCAAGATGGTCGCATTGGGCCCCGAGCCGACGATGCTGTCGTAAGCGGGGCGCTCGCTTCCGTGTTTGCGAAACACGTGAAGCAGCTCCGCGTCCACCTCGTACTCGTGAACACCGGGGGCCGCGATCTGCATGGCACGAAGGTGCGCCTCTTTCGTGATCGCCGCCGCGCTGCGCATCGTGTCGAGCTCTTGCGGGCTCTTTCGAAGGCGCATCTCGTGAAGGTCGGCCGACGAATCGATGATCGTCTCGGGCGCGGTCACGCCCCTGCGCGCACCGCGTCGAAGGAGGTTCAAGCAATCGAAGAGTTTGGCGTCGGCCCCGGCGTTTTGCGCAAGCCGGTAGTGCAGCCGCTCGACGTTTCCGAGGTAGTCGGGAAGCCGCTTCGACAGCTCGTCGATCGGGAAAGCGACATCGGCCCCGAAGTCGCGTACCGCGCCCTCGACGCCGGCGCGTGGCCCATCCCAGATTTCTCGTTCGCGCTTGCGTGGGCGTACGAATAGCACCTGGCTATGCTCGTCGTGCTGGTTGGTCAGGAGCAGGGCGCTTTCCGGCTCGTCGAAACCGGTGAGGTAGAACAGGTCACTATCCTGGCGGTAGCTGTGCTCGACGTCGTGATTTCGGATCGCGGCCGGTGCCGACGGAAACAACGCCACGCCGTCTCCGATGGCCTCGAGGAGCCTTTTTCGTCTCGCTGCAAACTCCGACATGGATCGAGCCTAGCAGTTAGCGTTCCGGCTGCATCTGGCCCGTGCGGTATCGGGTCCAATAGCTCTTGAGCTCGCGGCTCACCTTGCCGCTTAGAATGTAGACGCCGAGGATGTTTGGAAACGACATGCCCAGGATCATGAGGTCCGAGAAGTCGATGACGTTGCCAAGCTTGAGCACGGAACCGAGCACGACACACAGAAGGAAGACGAACTTGTAGATGATCGAAGTCTCGGCGCCAAAGAGATACGTCCAGCAGCGCTCACCATAGTAGCTCCACGAAATCATCGTCGAGAAGGCGAAGAGAAACACCGCCAGGCTCAAGACCTTGGGGAACCAGGGCAAGACCGTGGCAAACGCCTTGGAGGTCATCAGGACACCCTCTTCGGTGCCGCTTGCGTAGGCTTCGGTGATCACGACCACCAACCCGGTCATCGTGCAGACGAGGATGGCGTCGATGAAGGGCTCGAGGAGGGCGACGATGCCCTCGCGAACCGGCTCGTCGGTGGCGGCCGCCGAGTGTGCGATCGAAGCCGAACCGACGCCCGCTTCGTTCGAGAATGCCGCGCGCCGAAAGCCGGTGACCAACACGCCCAAGACGCCCCCTAAACCGGCCTGCGGCTCGAGGGCCTCTCCGAAGATCTTCGTAAACGCGGGGCCGACCTGGTCCGCGTTGGTAACGATGATGAACAGCCCTGCCGTCAAATAGATGGCAACCATCGAAGGGACGACCACCCCCGCCACGCGTCCGATCCGTCGAATGCCGCCGATGATCACCAAGCCCACGAGGGTCGCGAGGATCATCCCGAAGGCGAGCGACCCCCAGCCGCCACTGAAGAATGGCAGCACCAGCGCGACCTGTGCATAGCTTTGATTGGCCTGGAACATGTTGCCGCCGCCGAGGCTTCCGCCGATGCACATCACGGCGAACAGGACGGCGAGGAATCGACCGAGGCGCGGAAGGCCGACCTCCGAAAGGCCCCGCTGCAGATAGCGCATCGGGCCCCCGAGGATGTGCCCGTCGTCGCTGGTTTCGCGGTAGAGCTGACCGAGGGTGCACTCCGCAAACTTCGACGACATCCCGAGGAAACCCGCCACGATCATCCAAAAGACGGCGCCGGGGCCCCCAACTCCGACGGCCACGGCCACTCCCGCAATGTTGCCGAGGCCCACCGTCGCGGAGAGCGCCGAGGAGAGCGCCTGGAAATGGGTGACCTCGCCTGGGTCGCCGGGCTTGTCGTAGTGACCGGTTGTGACCACCCATGCATGCCGGAACGCCCGGAGGTTGATGAAGCCGAATCGGAGGGTGAAAAAAGTCGCTCCCGCGATGAGCCAGAAGACGATGAACGGAAGCTTCGCCTCGCCCTCGGTGCCGTTGTCCCAAAAGATGAGGTCGAAAAAGAGAACGTCGGCGATCGGGGCAACCACATTGGCGCCAAAGCTCCGATTCACCGAGCGAAGCACGCTCCCGATACCGGCCGAATGCTCGGCTTTTTGAGCGAGCGCTCCTGCGGGCCAAAGGGCGCCCAGCAGAGCGGCCATCGTTCTCATGCTCGTGCGCATCCCCCGGCACAAACCATGGCACACCCATCGAGATCGCTCAATTTTTGCTGAGATGCCCCCCTAGTGATGCGTGAGATGCGGAACGGCGGGCCGCTCCGGCGTTTGCGCTCGGGCTTCCAGGGCGTGACTGAGCTCCACCCGGTTGCCGACCTGGAGCCGTCGGTACGCTTCCTTCAAGTGCTGGCGCACCGTGTGGACGCTGATCTCGAGGATCCTGGAGATCTCGCTTGCGGTCGCACCGGCGGCAGCGTACTCGGCGATTTCGTACTGACGCGGGCTGAGAAGCTGCTTGGCGTGCGAGTCGCCTTTCTGCATCTCGTAGACTGTGGCGACGCAGCCGCGTCGCGGGCCGTCGAGCGCCTGCAAGAGCACCCGCTTGCCCCCGAGCAGGAGCCACTGGCGCTCTCGACGCGCGGATTGAAGGGTACGAACCGCCTCGACCAGACGCGGAATCACGGGCGGGGGCAACGCCAAAGGAAATGATTTCGTATGAGCGGTCAGCTCCCCGCTGACGTCAAACATCGCCAAACCAGAATAGGGGGACATGGGTTCATGTGGGGGAATGCAAGTTGTGTGCCGCCAGAAGAAGTCGCTGAAAGAGCCCGTTCGTCTATCCCCCTGTCCACGAGAGAGGACAGTCGCACCGACAATCGTCCTTGCAGAGGACGCCTATCAGCGCCGCATGCGAATGTTGTGCGCCTCAATCAGCTTGTAGAGGTGCGAGCGGGCGACATCGAGACGACGCGCGGCTTCGCTGATATTCCAATCGGATTCTTCGAGGGCGGCTGCGACGATCCGTGCCCGAACCAAGTGCAATTGGTTTTGCAGTGAGCGGTGCTCCTGCTCGTCGGAATCACTCGATCTATCCGTACCGAAGAGGTGCTCGGGCTCGATGAATTTAGATTCCGAAACCACGGCGCTTACCGCCCCTGCTTCGATCGTATGCGCGAGCTGTCGCACGTTGCCTGGCCACTCCGCAAGCTGAATGGCAGTCACCGACGCGGGGGAAAGCTCGATCCCATTAAATTTGTGTCGAACACATGCCTGCCTGAGGAAGTGCCTCGCAAGGGGCAACACATCTTCAGGCCGCTCCAACAGGGCCGGAACCCGGACTTCCAGCACCCGCAGCCGATACAAGAGATCTTCGCGGAACTTCCCATCACGAACGGCCTCGTCCAGGTCGGAGTTGGTCGCCGCGAGGATACGTACGTCGGCCTGCCGGGGTTTTGATTCGCCTAACCGAAAATAGGTCCGAGATTGCAAGAGCTGCAACAGCTTTGCCTGGGCGGCGGGGGCTAGCTCTCCGATGTCGTCGAGGAACAAGGTCCCCCCTTCTGCGGCGCCGACGCGGCCTTCGTGACCCGTTCGTGGTGCGGTCGAGTGGCCTCCCGGTCCGGACCCGAACAGCTCGTTCTCGATCAGGTGCTCGGGGAGCGCGGCGCAATTCACCTCCGCGAAAGCTCTGGCCGCCCGTTGACTGTTCGCGTGTACCGCGCGCGCAAGCAGCGATTTTCCGGTTCCGGACCGGCCGACGAAGAGGATGTTGATGTCGAGCGGTGCGGCGAGGGCCAGCTTGGAGAGCACATCCTTCATGGCAAGGCTTCGTGCGATCAGCCCCTTGAACGGAAGAAGCTCCGACAGATCTTTCGATTGTTGAACCCGCGCCTCTGCTACGATGCGTTCGCAGACGGGCGTGAGGCAGCGCGCGAACATGTCGATGATCCACTCCGCATGAGGGTCGAAGGGCCGCGCATCTCGAGCGCCTCCGAGATAGACGACACCCCGTATGCTATCGTGGCCGATCGGCGCGCAAAGCACGGCTTGGATCCGCTGTGCACGGACGCTTTCGAACTCCGAGAACCTCGGATCCTGCAGGGCTGACGCGGTGTGGATCGTGCGTCCTGCTGCGAGCGCCTCCGCGATGATCCCGCGGGAAAAGAATCGACGCACACCTTCGAGCTCCTCCTCGTCGTAGCCCTCCGCTGCATGCCAATGGCTGTCGCTGTCGGAATCCTCATCCTTACACTCAATGTATCCTTGTTGCGCTTCGACCACGTCGACCAGAAGGCGCAGCGCTTCAGGAAGAAGATCTTGAGGGGCGTCCGCCTGTTGGAGGCGAAGCAATCCAAGGAAGAACTCTCGCTCGCGTGAAAGTCTTTCGATATCCCGGGGCGTGTCGTGCACGAGCGGCCAGCCTAACTCAACGCCGGAGGTTGGGTCGATGGGGTTTGGCTCGTTTTTCGTGCGCTATCGTGGCGGCCGCCGCAAAACGCGAAACCCCAATCGAAGGCCATCCCTCGAACGAGGGATACTCGCTCACCTGGTTCGGGGTCATCTTGTATTACATCTTGGATGCAATATTACAAACCTAACGCCAGGAATTGCATGATTGAGGGCAGGGGATGAGGAAAAAACGAGTCGCGATCTACGGAGGTGGCGTGGGAGGGCTGAGCGCCGCCCATGAGCTTGCGAAGTTGGGGGACCGCTTTGAGGTTCATGTCTACGAGCCGTCGAATGGGGTTGGCGGCAAAGCGCGCAGTCAGTACCTGCCCCACGCGGGAAGCGACCGGGGCCTTCCGGGAGAGCACGGGTTCCGGTTCTTTCCCGCGTTCTACTTTCACCTCGACCAAACCATGGCGGAGATCCCGCTAGCCAATGGAAGGCGTGTGATCGACAACCTCGTGCCGAGCCAACAGTTCGCTATCGCGCGAAACGGTCGCAAGCTTGCACTGGCCAAGCGCCGTATCGGACGTGGGACCGACACTCTGACCGATGCGGTGCAGCTTCTTTCCACCTGGTTTTCACAAGACGCGCTCGGTCTCTCATCGCCGGACCTCGCCAACATGGTCTATGCCTTCACGAAGTTCATGATGTCCGCCGAGAGTCGTCGCGCGCAGCAGTTCGATCACATGAGTTGGTATGACTTCACCAACGGCGACTCGCAGCTGCTCTCCGACAACTACCGGGTCGTCGCGAATACGCTGCCCCGCACCATGGTGGCGATGGATGGACGGCGCGGAAGCGCATATACGTTGGGAAAGGTGTGCTTGCAGGTGCTCTTCCTAGACCCTTTGCGGTCCCATTCGAGCGCGGATCGGGTGCTCAATGCGCCGACCGACGAAGCATGGCTTCTCCCTTGGTATGATCATCTACGCGCGCGTGGAGTGCAGTTTCATTTCGATGCCGCGTTGGAGCATCTCGAGCTCAAAGTCACCGAAACCGGACACGAGGTCGAGGCTGGGCGGCTCAGCAATGGCCGTAGCGTTGATGCGGACTATCACGTATGTGCGATGCCCGTCGATCGAATGGCTTCGCTCGTAGACGACGCCCTTGCGCACGCCTCGCCAAGCTTAGACCGAGTACGAACGCGTCTTTCCCATCTGAATGCGTGGATGGTCGGAGCGCAATACTTCCTGCGCCAGGACATTCAGATAGCAAGTGGCCATGTGATCTATTCCGACTCGCCCTGGGCACTCACTTCGATCTCGCAAGCGCAATTCTGGGACGATAAAGACGCTTCGTTCGCCGAGAAGCACGGCGGCGATGGGATCCATGGCGTTCTTTCGGTCGATATCTCGGACTGGGACGCCGTTGCGCCCCGGCTGGGCCGCGCCGCCAAGGATTGTACTCGAGAGGAAGTTCTCGACGAGACCTTCCGGCAGATCATGGACGGGCTCAACCGAAGAGAAAACGATGTCCTCGGCTGGGATGACGTCGCCTATCGCCATTTGGACGACAACATCAAGTTCGGGGGCCCCGAGAACCGGGCCATGAGCAATGACACGCCGCTGTTCGTCCACGAGCCCGGGACTTATCAATACAGACCAGCGGCGCAGACCGAGATCGAAAACTTGCTACTGGCCTCCGATTACGTCGCGACACATACGAATCTGGCGACCATGGAGGGTGCCAACGAAGCGGCGCGTCACGCGGTCAAGAGCATCCTGAGACGCGAGGGATGTGTCGCCAGGTTGCCGCGCATACGCGCGCTTTCCGAGCCGATGGTGTTCCGACCCTTTCGTCGCTTCGATGCGTGGTTGATGTCGCAGGACCTCGGTTTGGACCACATGTTCGATCTCGGAGAGGTAGAGCTCTCCGAGCTACTCGCTCAGGCTGAACGGGTATCGCAAAAGGTGTCCCTGCCTCGCATGCGTGCCTTCGTGCGCCAAATGAGCTCGCGGTCTCGAGTGCGTGGGTCGGCCCCTCGATCCGTCGTGCGCGCGCAGTCTGCCTTCCGTCAGGTGGTAAGCTCGGTGTCGAGAGCCGAATTCCTTGCTAGCAGGCGGACCTTCACGATGCCTACCCGCCGTCGAAGCCCTCCGATCCCTGCCCGCGAAGGGGCACCACGCGCCGCCCCGTCGCCGTCGGAGCTACCGCCAGCGATCTGAAATCGTGTGCAGCCCCCTGCTACTCGCCGCGAGTCAGCGGTAGTAGACAACGCGCAAAGGCATTTGGGTCCGCGACTTCCGGGCCGAACGCTGGACGATAGGAACCCTCGAGCTGATTGCGGTAGTGAATGATCGCTGCTCGGAACAGGGACATGTCGGCGCGGTCGAACGATCGCTCCGCGTCGATCAGTGCCTTTCGTGCGGCTCCGAGCTCGCGTTTCTCGAGACAGTATCCCGCGTGAAGCCCGCATCCCATCGCCCTGGCCCAAAGGAGGCTGTCGCGACCGAGGCGTCGACTGGCGTTTCGCACCGCTTTCAAAAGTAAAGCGCGGTCCCCGGGGTCAGTTGATTCCCTGCTGGCAGCGAGGGCAGTGCTTCCGTCGAGATAATGAAAAATGCCTCGCACCGGCCGGTTGTAGAGAACGAGGGACGCTCGAATTCGCGGTAGCGCACGCTCGAAACGTCGACGTGCTTCGATCACGCGCGCTTCATACAGATCCGCCTGGATGTCTCCCAATAGCCCCCAGAACTCGAGAAGCGAAAAGTCGAAACTCGAGGGCCACCGCAAGAGGGCCGCGTGTGAAGTGGTTCTTGCCGCCTCGGGCTCTCCGCGCGCGAGAAATGTGAAGTTCGTAAGACCGACGCTCACCCAAGTGGAAGCAAGTCGATCGTCGCGAATGCGAGCCTGCTCGAGCGCTCGAGCTTTCAACGATTCGACCTCGTCGATCTTGCCCTGCATCCCTAGACTCAGGGAGCTAACGATGTAGGCAGTGGAGAGCTCCCAACCTCCGACCGTGCACTTGCGCTCGATGAGCTCAGCGGCCTCTCGACACATCTCGACTGCTTCGTTCCACTCTCCGGTGATGAACTTGGCGGTGGCTGATGTCGTGAGAGTGAGCGCCAGAAGATGAGGGTCACCGATGGCCTTAGCTTCGCGCAGGGCCTGTGTTGCCCGCCACTCGAAGATGGGACGAAAGAGCCTGGGCCCAATCGCCGCTAGATAGCAACTCTCGGTGGCGATCGCTCTTGCTCGGTGGAGCTGATCATCCGTCATGAATGCAAATCGAGTGTGAAACGCCTGATAATAGGCGGAGCGCGCGATGTCGGCCCACACCATCCCGACCGTCGCGGACCAGAGGATGTCCAACCGCTCCACGACGTCCTGATCGGCCGGGAGCGGCTTCAAGCGAACCAGCCATCGAAGGCCGGCCAGGAGCTTCTGTTTGAGACAGAACCCGAGCAGGCGCGGGACGGAGTAAGGAAGCCGCAGCTCGGGAACGGGTAATAGAAGCGTCAGCTTGCGATAGCCTTCGTCGATAAAGCCGCTGCGCAGGAGCGCTTCTGCCGATCGGCGCCGCAACTCGCGCGCCCTGAGAGGCTCGCCGTCGGCGGTCTCCACGTGTCTAGCAGCGGTAGCGTATGCGTTTCCAGCCAATTGGCCTTGCCCTGACGCTTCGTAAGCGGCCCCGAGCCGCTCGTGGATCGGTGACTGGTCGCCCGAGCCATCCTGCAGCTCCAGACCCAACAGGTAGACTTGGATCGCTTGGTTGAACGCCATGGCAGCCATGAGGCGATCGCCGGCGCGCACGGCGTACTTTCTGGCCATGTCTTCGTCGCCCGCGCCGTGCCAGTGCCAAAACGTCGCGACGGGGTCTGCATTCGCGTCCGCGCTCAGAGTTTGGGCCAGAGCCAGATGCAGGTCACGCCGGGCTTGCGGATCAAGATTGGACACGAGAGCTTCGCGGATCCCATCGTGATACGGCACCAGGGGCATCATTGGACCAAGCGGAACCTGTTCGATGAGTCGACCAGCCTCGAGGAGCTCTTGTGCCGCTCGTGCAGGCGCTGTCACTCGCGTTGCAGCTGCAAGGGTCGCTAGCGTGACGGGCTTCGTCGCGATGCAACACACTTCGAGCATGCGACGTGCATCCTCGCCGATGTCTGCGAGCCTTTCGTGGAGCACGTTCGCCAATGACATCGACTGGTGCGGTACCCACTTGTGCGTTTGATCTTGCAGGTGCTGTGCGATCTGCAAAGCGAGGAATGGGTTGCCCCGGCTCTCCCTAGTGATCTTGGAAGTTTCCTCGGTGGAGGCCTCTTTCATGACGTCGCGAATCAATCGCGCCATGTCGGCGTCAGCGAGGGGTCCAAGGTGCAGGTCCAGTGCGGGAACCCGATTCGCATCGAGTAGCTCATGATACGATTCGTTTTCGCGTGCGGTCGTGACGAAAAGCAACGGCACCGGTTCATGAAGCAGGCTTCGCCAGAACTCGGCGCTGTCGGGATCGCACCATTGGAAGTCATCGATCCAAACTACGACTCTGCGAAACCGCGAGAGCTCTATCAACACCGAGCTGAGAGCTTCTAAGCCGTGTCTCCTTCGTTCGCGAAGGTCGATCGCAGCGGATTCGAGGGAAGCTGCCGTTCTAAAGCCCTCCACCCGGGCGAAGACGGGAAAGAGTTGGAGCAGGTCGGCGGCTCTACGCGGTATGAGCCCTTTGACCTTCTCGCCGGAGAGCCGTCGAAGCTCTTGGGTTAGCGCATCGGCGATTCCGTCGATCCCGGGCAGGGGGAGGGTAGCGATCGGCGAACACCTGCCTTGTAGAACGATGGTGTCCGCCTGCTCATCAATGCGCTCGAGCACGCTTCGTACGAAGTGCGTCTTGCCGATTCCAGAGGGACCCGACACTCGGACGACGGTGGGCTCCGACGGACTCTGAAGCCGAAACGTCCGCATCAACGCCTCCACGTTTCGTTCTCTGCCGACCATGGGCAAACCGATGCGCGATCGCGCGATCCGGGCGCTGGAGTGGGCTTTCAACTCCTGCGATATCATGCCGGCAGTAGGGCGCGCTTTCGGGTCCGGGTCGGTCATGGAGCGAATCAGTTTTTCGAGCCAATCCGGTGTTCCCACTGGGAAAGTCGGCAAGCCTTGGCGCTTCAACCGATCGAGCTCAATCAAATCCGTGCCTGCGAACGGCCGGGAGCCCGTCATGCATTCGTACGCCAATACGCCGAGAGAGTAAACATCTGCGGCGGCGGTGGTCTCCGTGGTCCAGACGGCCTCAGGGGGCATGTAGGCGAGGGTTCCCGCCGTTGCCTCTTCGCGATTGCGCTTGCCACGAATGATCGCCATGAGACCAAAGTCGAGGAGCACGACCCGCCCACTCGGCGACAGACGGACGTTGCTCGGTTTGACGTCTCGATGGATCCAGCCGCGACCGTGCATGACCTCCAGCAGCCCGGCCAACTGTGCAAGAGCCTGACAAACGCGATCGCAGATCGCGGGTTGCCACGCTCCTCGGGGAGCACCCTGTCGTACCCACTCCGCGAGATGCGGCCCGTCGACCAACTCCATCGTGAAGAAGCAATGCTCGCCCTCGATCACGAGCTCATACATGTGAGCGAGGTTTTTGTGATCGATCTCACAAAGCGCTCGAAACTCGCGCTTCAGATCGTAGAGGCCGTCCGGGTCGAATCCCCGCAATGTCTTGAGGGCCACCTCCATCTTCGTCGGGATGTGTAGCGCTCGGTATACGGTCCCTTCGCGGCCTCGGCCGAGCTCTTCGGAAACCTCGTAGTTGAGCCCTCGGAACACCTCGGACAGGTGCGCCTCTTGCGGTGGACTGATCGGGGGATGTCTGTCGGTGGGGACTAACGGGCTTGCCGGCATTACCTCTTGTCGGGCCACGTTACCACGAAGATCCCGGTTCTGAGCAGCTCGACGCGCTCTGGCGCTTTCACACCCTCCCTCGAACGAGGGAGTACCTAGCCGCCTTCCGCCTGGCTAAGGTGATCGGTGGAGAGGGCCAAGAAGGCCGGTTCCAGGGGGGAATGATAGTTATGAGGGTCAAGCCACACCGGCCACCTGGGCCGGCGAAGCTCCCACTGCTCGGGGACTGCGTGGCGTTTGGGCGCGATCCTCACGGCTTCTTGCTCGAGGCTGCCTCGCATGGACCGCTTGCGACGTTGCGGCTCTTTTCCCGACCTTTCTACTTGGTGTCGTCGCCGGTGTTGGTCCAACAGGGCCTCGTTCATCGAAGCCGTAGCATGCGCAAGGACGATGGTTTGTTCGATCTCATACGTCGCGCTCTCGGCAATGGTCTCGTGACGAGCGAGGACCCTCTGTGGCGTCGTCAACGAAAGTTCATGGCGCATGCATTCACGCCAGCGCGAGTGGAGCAGTATGCCGACAAGATGGTCGATGCGGCGCTCGGAACGCTGAGCCAATGGTCCGAGGGCCAGTCCGTCGAGCTTCACGAAGAGATGGCAGAGATCGCGCTAGAAGCGGTTTCGAATGCGCTGTTCGATCTATCGTTGCGCCGTCAGGCCCACAACGTGTTCCGTTCGATGCACGCGATCGGAGACTTTTTCGTCGAGGCGTTTGCAAGCCCGATTGCGCTCCCCCATTGGTGGCCGTCTCCGAGAAATTTCCGGTTCATTCGTGCATGCCGGGAGATGGACTCCGTCGTCGAAGGGATCATCGAGGAACGGCGTAAAGACAACCACGACCGCGGAGACCTCTTGAGCGCACTGCTTCTCGGCGTGCACGAAAACGGCGAGCACATGTCCGAGAAGCAGGTTCGCGATGAATGCATGACCATGCTCATTGCCGGTCATGAAACGACGGGTCTGACCCTCATGTACGCGATCGACCTTCTCGCACGCCACCCAGAGATCGAGACGAGAGTGCGTGAGGAGATCGACCAGGTCCTCGGCGGACGGCGCGCGACCGCCTCCGATCTCGACTCACTTACTCTGACGATGCAGGTTATCAAGGAGGCTTTGCGGCTCTATCCACCTGCTTGGATGACAGCGCGCGTGCTCATCGAAGAGACCGAGATCGGCGGCTATTCGCTGCCCGAGGGCTCTGCGCTGATGTTCTCTCCATGGGTCACGCATCGCGATCCACATGTCTTTCCGAATCCCGAAACGTTCGACCCGGATCGGTGGTCGCCCGAACGCGCCGCGAACATACCGAAGTTTGCTTTTTTTCCGTTTGGAGCAGGCCCGCGGGCCTGTATTGGAAACCACTTCGCGATGACGAAGCTTGGCTTGATCCTCGCGACGTTGCTTCAACGCTGCCGCTTCGAGCTTGTTTCCCAGGCACCGATTCGCCTCGGCGTGTCGGCGACCCTGCGCCCGGCGCACGAGGTGTACGCCCGTGTCCACATGCGGGCCACTCGTCGATCTGGAATGCGCAGACCCTTTCGCTCGTCGCCGCACGCCGCAGTTCGTGTCCCGGCCGTGCGGGCGCGATCCGGCTCATCCCGACCGGCGCCGATTTCGAGCATCCCCCGTGGTGCCCGTCGTTCCAGTGTAGCCCAGCCCCCGGGATGCCCTTTCAGCGGAGGCGAGGCGTCCGCCCGCACCGCCTCAGACCGCGAGCAAGGCGATCCGCGCGATGACTCTCGTCGCGGGTCTAAGGGTCAGTAGACTCCGCCAAGCGCCTAGACCCGTCTGGATAGCGTGTCCGTAGGGGGCATCCGTAGGGAAAGCAACGGTCCTTGTATTTCCGTTAATCACGGATTTGCGCACTGCTACTAGAATTGCGATGCTCTAGAGATGGGGGATCCCGTAAGTGAGGGATAGATCAATTGCCCTGCTCTTTTGGGCACTTGCTCTGTCTTGGCACGGGGGGGCCTCGGCCCAATGCTCGACCGCGGACCTCGACATGAACGGAGTGCCCGATGTGTGTCCCGCGGGGGCGAACTACATCGAAGGGACCGCCGCTGGGGAGACCCTCCGCGGCACCAACGGTGCGGACTGTATCTTCGGGCTTGGGGGCGACGACGACATTACCGGTCGCAACGGCGACGACTACATTTGTGCCGGGACTGGCGCCGACATCGTCAGCGCCGGCGGCGGCAACGACACGATCTACGGTGAGGCTGGCAACGATGAGCTCGATGGCGGCCAGGCGGACGATTTCGTCGAGGGTGGAGACGGCGACGATATAGTTGACGGCTCGTCGGGCGCGGACAGCCTCAATGGCGGCGCCGGGAACGACACGATCGACGGCGGTGGTGGCTCGGATTCCCTGACTGGTGAAGACGGCGATGACGTTCTCATTGGAAGTGGCGGCAATGATTCACTGAGCGGCGGCGATGGCGCGGACACTTTGGACGGAGGTGGCGGCACCGATAGCTGCGTCGAGGAGGTCCCGGGGACATCCGAGCGGCTGACGAGCTGCGAGACCGTGACCTACGCGTCGGTCGGTCGGTTCGATGTTGTCGAAAGTGGTCGAGGGGCCATGGTCACCTGGGAGACCACGACCGAGGTCGGGGTGGTTGCGTTTCGGCTGTGGCGGATCGAAGCCGACGGAACGCCGCGGTTTATTGAGGAGCTCGCTGCAGCGCCCGGGGGCGACCTGCACGGCGGCACCTATTTCGTGCGCGATGAGTCAGCGCCGGACGCTGAGATCACGTACCTGCTCGAGGAGCGCACCATGGCAGGAGGAAGCGTCCGTCACGGGCCGTTCGTCCGCTCGCTGGATCCAGCACCGGCGAGTCATCCGTCTCGACTTTGGGTGGGGCGCTCGGGCCGCATTGCCCGGACAGTCCCGCTCCGACGGCTTCGCCGCGAGTGGCCGGCCGAATCGAGGGCTGCATTCCAGACGAAGAGCGAAGACTCCCCGGATGCCGTCGAGCTCGTCGTCGATGCTCCGGGCGTGATCGAGGTCAGCGCCGAGGAGATCTCGGAGGTGCTTGGGCTTTCAGTCACGGAGATCGAAGCGTTGATCGACGAGGGTGGCCTCGACCTTCGTCTCGCCGGCACGCCGGTGCCCTGGCGGTCGGTCGGGGAGGGCGCGGGCATCCGCTTCGTGGCCGACGACTCCCGCTCGCCGTTCACGCTCCTCAAACGATATCTGTTGTCGGTCGGTCCTGGGGTGCGCATGGAGACGCGTGAGCTCGTGCCCGCCAGCCAGGAAGCGCCGCACTCGTTTGTCGAAACCGCGCGGTTCGAGGAGAACGCATTCCCGGGGCTCACCGGCAATCCCGACCCGCGCAAGGACTTTTACTTCTGGCATGCGCTGACCCCAGCGGCCGAGGTCACGATTTCCGTCGCGCTTCCGTCGCTGGCGACCCCGTCTGCGGTGGCGCTTCGCGTATTCGTGCACGGCGCCACCGACCATCCCGAGCAAGCCCATCAAGTCGAGCTTCGGTGGAACGGTCAAAGCCTCGGCACCTTCGACCTGCTCGGGCGCAGGTCCCATGTGTTGGAGTTGCCCTTCGACGGTGTGGCCGCGACGGCTGACAACGAGCTCGTGATCGCGCAGCACGTCCTCGGTGTGGCGCTTCCGGTGGTGTACGTCGACGCGGTCGAGGTCGACTACCTGCGAGAAGCACGAGCCGAAGGGCCTTCGTTTCGGTTTGGCGGGAGCGCCGACGGCATGCACACGATCAACGGGCTCACTGAGGGTTCCGTCGATCTTTACGACGTCACCGATGCGGGCTCTCCAGTGGCCTATGGAGAGACCGCGCTCGTCGCCGACGGCGAGACGTATCGCTTGAGCTTTACCGAGGCCAACGCGACAGCTCGGTTCTTGGCAGCCGGCCTTGAGGCCGTGGCCTCTCCGACCGAGATGCGCCCGCATTTCGCTTCGACGCTTCGAGAAGCCGATCACGATGAAAACTACATCATCGTAGCGGCCTCCCACCTCGTCGACGAGGCGCGAGCGTTAGCTGACCTCCGCGAGGCCGACGGTTATCGCGTGTTGCTCGTCGACATCGACGAGATCTACTGGGCGTTCGCAGGCGGAGTCCCAGACCCCGCCGCGATTCGGTCGTTCTTCGTTCATGCATGGGAGACGTGGTCGAGCCCGCCACGCTATGCCGCGTTGGTGGGCGTCGGCACGTTCGACTACCGGGACTTGGGCGGTCTCGGCGGCAACTGGGTGCCGCCCATGCTCGCCCAGGCCGACGGCGGTCTCGTTGGCTCGGATTCGATGCTGGGTGATGTCGTTGGTGACGACGGCGTGCCCGAGATCGCGATCGGACGACTGCCGGTTGCTGATGGCGACGAGCTTGCGCAAGTGCTCGAAGCCACGCGGCGGTTCGAAGCCGAGCACGCCGAGATGGATGTGCTCGTCGCGTCCGATGACTCGGAGATGCGCGAGTTTGCGCACGCGACTCGACTCCTCCGCACATGGCTGCCCTTCGAGCGGACCCACGAGGTCGACCTCAACAAAGAGGCGCTCGAAGACGCCCGCGCTCGGCTCTTCGCCTTGTGGGAGAACTCGCTCAGTTGGGTGAGCTTCGTCGGGCACGGAGGCCTCGATCGGCTAGGGAACGAGGGCCTGCTCATGACCACCGACTTGCCGAGCCTGAGCGCGAACAGCAATCCTGTCCTGCTCGGCTGGACGTGCAACATCGCTCGCTTCGACATCCCTGGATTCCTCGCATTAGGCCACGCCTTGCTCGTTCAGGGAATGAGCCCCGCGGTCTTCAGCGCCACCGGCTGGTCCAACCACCACGATACCGAGACGCTTCGAGCCGAGCTCACCAAGGCCGCCTTCGTCTCGGATGCCGAAACGATCGGCGAAGCGATCCTTCGCGCCCACCGCGCCGCCTCGGACGCCCCCGTTCAGTTGCATCGGGTGTATGCGCTACTCGGCGATCCAGCGCTCCGCCTCCGCGCACCCACAGCCGATCGGGACTTGAACGATCCGAGCGCGAGCGGTGAGCCGGTCGCGGGCCAAGGAGATGAGGCAAGTTGGGGGAGCTCCGGCTGCCAAATCGGGCCCGAACGAGGGGCCGACCCGTGGTTTGGGGTCCTCGTCTTGGTCGCCGGTCTGTGGGTCTCATCGCGCCGTCGTCAGCCCCGCGCTGCGCAAAGGTAGCCTCCTCGAGCGGCTTTTTTACATCAACAACGGATTTGCACCCTGGCACTAGAATTGCGATACTCTAGACACAGAGGATCCCGCGAATGCGGGAGAGAGCGATTGTCCTAGGTTTCTAGGGAATCCGGCAGGCGAGAACCTTCGTGAAAGCCGACACCTACCGCTTGGCACCCCAGGCCATCCGGATATCCATTTTTCCGTTTATATTTCATTTGCACAGTATAAGTAGAATTGTTTACACTCCATATATGAGGAGCCTCGCATATAAGGACCCGCGATGAGGGCTGGATGGGTTGCCAGCGCTTTGTGTGCATTTGCCGTGTCGTGGCATGCGGATGCGTCTGCCCAATGTAGCGGGGGCGGCACGCGCGGTGCGTTTGGCAGCTCAGAGTACATTTTCTGCCAGATCGGGACCGACTGGAACGCGGCCAAAGTCGACTGCGAAACCGGTGGGACCGACTGGAGTCTCACCCGGATCGATCACGCGTACGAAAACAATTTCGCGCGAGGGCTTGGGGCCGGTAACGCCTGGATGGGCGCGAGCGACCAGGTCACCGAGGGGCAATGGGTGTGGCCGGATGGCGCGCAGTTCTGGCAAGGAGACGACGGGGGCTCAGCGGTGGGTGGGCTCTACAACAACTGGGACACCAATAACGAAGAGCCCGGCTCGGGCGACTGTGGCCGCATGGACACTGCCAGCACTTGGGATGCCCGCGGTTGCAGTAACCCGTACGCCTACATTTGCGAGGGGCCTCCGGTCTGCGGTAACGGCGTCCGAGGCGCCGGCGAAGAATGCGACGATGGCAATACCGCGGATGGCGATGGCTGCAGCGCCACGTGCACGCTTGAAGGGCCTCCCGTGTGCGGTGACGGATTCATTTGGGAGGGCGAAGCGTGCGATGACGATAACACCGCCAGCGGCGACGGATGCAGCAGCACCTGCGAAGTCGAGGTTGGCTTCACATGTACCGGTCAGCCCTCCCAGTGCACCGCGATCTGCAGCGGGGGACTCACGTGGAAAAGAGGCCTGACGACGACCGAGTACCTCTATTGCAATCTCACCACCAACGGTGCGTCCGCGCGGGAGGCCTGCGACGGCATAGGTCCTGGCTGGTCGCTGACCCGCATCGACGATGTCGATGAAAACACCTATGTCACAGGCTTTTCGGGCTCGGCAAAGTGGATCGGCGCCAACGATGGCGCGGTTGAAGACACCTGGGTGTGGCCCGATGGCGAGCAGTTTTGGCAAGGCGACGAAAACGGCTCACCCGTCGGAGGCCTCTACAACAACTGGAACAGCGGTCAGCCGAACAACATTAGCAATCAGGACTGCGCCGAGATGCAGAGCTCGGGTGGCTGGACCGACATCTCATGCACCAGTACCCGCCGGTACGTGTGTGAGGGCCCCCCCATCTGCGGAAATGGCGTGGTGGCCACGCCCGAGGAGTGCGACGACGGCAATACGGCCGATGGTGATGGTTGCAGCGCGACGTGCACGCTCGAGGCCCCCCCGCCGTGCGGGGACGGTCGGATTTGGCTCGGCGAGGAGTGCGACGACGGGGACGGCCTCGGTGGCGACGGATGCAGCTCCACCTGTCAGATCGAGCCCGGGTACACCTGCACCGGAGAGCCATCGACCTGCACGCCCGTCTGCAGCGGCAGCTTCGACTGGCGCAGCCAGATGGGCTCTACGACGACCGAGTATTTTCTGTGCGAAGAATCGATTACTGCAGTTGAGGCCGAGACGATTTGCGAGGGGCTTGGTTCGGGGTGGACGCTCACGCGGATCGACGACGCGACCGAAAACACCTACATCGACGGACTCATCGGAGAACACCTTTGGATCGGTGGACAGGATGAGGCCGTCGAAAGCGCATGGCGCTGGCGCGATGGGGATCAGTTCTGGTCGGGTGACGAGAATGGCTCTCCGGTCGGTGGGCTCTACACCAACTGGGACCCGGGCCAGGAGCCCGACGGCGGCACCGACGAAAACTGCGCACGACAAGAGGACGGCGGTTTATGGCAAGACCGAGACTGCACCGATACCAACCGGTTCGTCTGTGAGGGTCCGCCGATCTGCGGAAACGGCGTGACAACGACCCCAGAAGAATGCGACGACGGCAATACGGCCGATGGTGATGGCTGTAGCGCGACCTGCACCCTCGAGGGCCCAGCACCGTGCGGGGACGGTCGGATTTGGCTCGGAGAAGAGTGTGACGACGGGGACGCCCTCGGTGGCGACGGATGCAGCTCTACGTGTCAGGTCGAGCCAGGCTATACGTGCACCGGAGAGCCGTCGACCTGCACGCCTATTTGCACCGGCAACTTCGAGTGGCGCAGCCGGATGGGCTCGACGACGACCGAGTATTTCCTCTGCGAGCAATCGCATACCGCGAGTGCTGCAGAGACGATTTGCGAGGGACTTGGCCCGGGCTGGTCGCTGACCCGCATCGACGATGTCGATGAAAATACCTACGTCGCGGGCTTTTCGGGCTCTGCGAAGTGGATCGGCGCCAACGACCAAGGTACCGAGGGAGTGTGGGTTTGGCCCGATGGTGCGCAGTTTTGGCAAGGCGACGAAAACGGTTCACCCGTCGGAGGCCTCTACAACAACTGGAATAGTGGTCAGCCGAACAACTGGAACGGCACCCAAGACTGCGCCGAAATGCAAAGCTCGGGCGGCTGGACCGACATCTCATGCACCAGTACGCGCCAGTACGTGTGCGAGGGTCAGCCGATCTGCGGAAATGGCGCGGTGGCGATGCCAGAGCTCTGTGACGACGGCAATACCATGGATGGCGATGGCTGTAGCTCGAGCTGCACCGTCGAGTCGAGCTACGAATGCTTCTTGCCAGATGACCTGGGGACGCCGAGCGTCTGCCAGATCTCGGCCGATGTGGTGGTTGGGCGCGTCGAGCTCCTCGAGGTGCGCGGAAGGCCAGTGCTGCAATGGGAAACGACATCACAAAGTGGCACGCTCGGCTTTGTTGTGTCGCGGCAAGTCCGGCATGGATGGAAGCCGCTTCACGAGGGGATTCTCTTGGCGCTTCCCGGTGCACCTCAGGGAGGCGTCTACAGCCTGCAGGACACCGGTGCGTCCATCCGCCGACCTGTGAGCTATCGACTCGAAGAGATCGAAATCGACGGCGCACGAAAGCCGATCGGTGAGTGGCAGTTGGTCGCACGCCCCGCAAGCGCGCCTGTGCTCTGGGAAAGCGATTATGAGGCTGTGCCTCACGCGCTGGTGCCGCGGCGTGTCGACGCATCCGCGGGCTTTGCCCGGAAGAGCCATACTTCGGTGCCGGCCACTCGCGCGGTGCTCGACGTCGCGCAAGACGGCGCCGTCGAAGTGTCCGTCACGACCCTAGCCGAGCTCTTTGCGAAAAGCCCTGGGGAAGTCCGCGGCTGGGCGATCGCGGGAGACGTGCGGATCACCGACCAGGCTTACCAGGTGCCGTGGTGGTTCGACGAAGCGCGCGACAGTCTCGTCGTCGTCGGGCGGTCCCCGACGAGCGTCTATGATGCAGGGCGAAAGTACGTGCTGCGAAACGCCACGGGCCGCCAGATGCTCGTCGAGTCACGCGAAACCCCGGCAACTCCGGTCGGTACGGGCACCACGCGACATGTCGTGGACTCCAACGTTTTTCCGGCGCTCGTCGTCTCCCCCGACCCCGAGTCGGATTACTGGTTTGCTGCGTCGTTGAGTGCGCGGGCCTCCGGCTTCGGGCAATACGAGACAGACATCAGTCTTCCCGATGCGGCCGTCGAAGCCGCCGTGCTACGAGTGCACCTCTACGGCGGTTGGAACCTCAGCGACGAAACCGCACAACGCGTCGTGATCCATGTGAACGGCGTCCCGGTCGACACCGTCGAAGTCACGGCGATCGGACCCCACGTCTTCGAGATGGCGATCGATCCGACCGTTTTGTACGCCGGCAACAATCGTCTGTTGCTGGTGGCTGAGTCCGAGGTGCCGGCGGCCGTGTCGGGCTTGTATGTCGATCGCTTCGAGCTCGAGGTCGACCGGGTGCTTGCAACGGCGCAAGCAGAGCTCGAGTTCACCGCCCTCGAGACCGGCCCGCTGACCGTCGAGGTCGCCGCTACCTCGGCGCATGTGCTCGACACCACCGGCCACAAGAAAGTCGAGGCCACAGTGGTAACTGACACCGAATTCGGCATCGCGTTGGTCAGCTTCGAAGCGGAGCAGGATCACAGTTACCTCGTTTTCGAAGAACCAAGGGCGCCGAGCGCGATGCGTGGAGCGGTCGATTTCAACGCGCCACCGAGCGGAGCCAGCTACGTGGTGATCACGCCCGCCGCGTGGACCGACGCCGCCGAGCGCTTTGCCGCGCTGCACGCAGCCGAAGGCCTATCGACCGCAGTGGTGTCGATCGAAAGCCTCTACGACGCCTATGGGAATTCCGTCGCGACGCCACATGCCATCCATGACTTCCTGGTCGACGCCGACGCGCAGTGGGCTGACAAGCCTCGCTTTGTGTTGCTGCTTGGTGACGGCACGCTCGACTATCGAAACCTCATGGGGATCGGCCCCGGCGCCATCGCCCCGCGGATGGTTCAGACCAAAGGGGGCCTCTACGCATCCGATGCCTTGCTCGGCGACCTCGATGATGATGGCCTCGCCGACGTGGCGGTCGGACGAATTCCCGCTCAGACCCTCGATGAAGCGGTGGCCGCCTTCGAAGCGGTGCAGACTTATCAAGAGCTCGAGTTTGACGACTTTGGTTTGGCGGCGTTGATGATTTCTGGGATGAATCGAGGCGCGAACTTCGCTGGCGCGATCGATGATCTGCAGCAGATGTTTCCACCTGCGCTCGAAACGCGATCGATCCGCGTCGATACCGTCGGCGTCGAGCAGGCCCGAGACGACCTCGCGATCGACCTGCAGCGCGCGCCGTTCTGGATGCATTACACCGGCCACGGCGGGCTCGATCGCTTCGACGATCAAGGCGTGCTGAAGTCGGAAGACATTCCGACGCTGCGACCCCTCTTGCCGCCCATCGTGACCGGCATGACCTGCGCGACTTCTCGCTTCGAGTTGCCGGGCACAGATTCGCTGGCTGAGCACATGGTCGACCCGGCCAACGCGTTCGCGATCGCCTCGTGGGGCCCGTCCGGGCTCACGATGTCTCACGACGCAGCCATGCTCGGTGAAGCCTTCGCTACCAAGCTCTTCAGCGACGACGGTGCAACACCTCGTCTTGGCGATCTGGTCGTTGCGCTGCACCAGGAACCCGCGCCGGCGTATAATCCGGATGCACTGGCCGTTTACGTCCTGCTCGGCGACCCGGCCCTTCGTTTGAAGTCACTGCCGGAGGGCAGCGTCGTGGCGCCGCCGGTCGATCCGGGGCTCCCGCCCGATGGTTCTGCATTTACCTCGCTCGGATCGGCCGCTGGGTGCGCCGTTCGATTCAGCCGCAATCAACCCTCGCCGCTTTGGCTACTTCTTGCCGTCTCGTGCCTCGTTCATCGACGGCGCTCTCGCTCGGCCTGATCCTTGCACCGCCGCATTCATTGACACCCTGTGGGGCTGATACTAAGCATCCAGGGACGCCGCGCTGACGGGCGTTTTCGGAGCTGATACCCGCATGTTCTCCGCCTATTTACCGATGTTCCTGATGCTTGGCATCGCCGCTATGGTGGCACTTTCGGTTTTCGGTCTCACGACGGTCCTCGGCCCGAAGAACATGACCCCCGAAAAGGCCATTCCCTACGAGTCCGGCTCGGAGACGACGGGCGCGCGCCACCTCCGGTTAAGCGTCAAGTTTTACCTCACGGCGATCCTGTTCGTGGTCTTCGACATCGAAGCGGTATTCCTGTACCCGTGGGCCAGCCTGTTCGAGGAGCTCGGCTGGTTCGGCTTCGTCGAGATGACATTGTTCCTCATCGTTCTCGGCGTGACCCTGGTGTACGCCTGGAAAAAGGGTGCGCTCGAATGGGAGACCTGAAGGTCATCGGTGGCGGCGGCGAGGTAGCGGTGACCACCCGCTTCAGCGACCTTTTGCAGTGGGCGCGCAAGTGGTCGCTCTTCCAGTATCCGTTCGTGACGGCGTGTTGCGGCATGGAGTTCATGGCGACCGCGGCGCCGCGCTACGACATCGCACGCTTCGGCGCAGAGGCGCCCCGGTTTAGCCCGCGGCAGTCCGACGTGCTCTGGGTGGTCGGGACGATCAGCCAGCGTCAGGGTCCGGTCGTCAAGCGGATCTGGAGCCAGATGGCCGACCCCAAGTGGGTCATCGCCTTTGGCACGTGCGCGGCATGTGGCGGCTTCTACGACAACTACACCACCATCCCCGGTGTCGATAAGGTGATCCCGGTCGACGTCTACATCCCGGGCTGCCCGCCGCGTCCGGAGGCCGTGCTCGACGCGCTCATGCTGCTCCAAGAGAAGATTCAAAAGAACGACCGCGAGCCGGTCATCGTTCCGCCGAGGCTGGTGCCAGAGCAGGCGCCGGGACGAACGGGAGAAGGTGGCTCATGAGCCAAGCGGTCGTCGACCGGCTCCGCACGCACTTTGGCGAACGGCTGCTCGAGACGAGCGATGCGTTCGGTGACCACGAAGTCGTCGTGGCCGATAAAGACTGGGTCGAGGTCGCGCAATTCCTTAAAGAGGACCGTGAGATCCAGATGGATCACTTCATCGACCTCACGGCGGTCGATCATCCCGAGCGGTCCTCGGCTCGCTTCGATGTGTTGCTGCTCCTGCGTTCGTCGGTGAGTGGCGCTCGCATCCGGGTTCACACGCGGGTCGACGAGGGCAAGGAGCTCGGCACGGTCAGCGGCGTGTGGCCCGGGGCCAACTGGGCGGAACGCGAGGTTTGGGACATGTTTGGGATCGGCTTCAGCGGCCACCCCGACCTTCGGCGCATCCTTCTCTACGAAGAGTTCATCGGGTACCCATTGCGCAAGGACTATCCGATCGATCGGGCGCAACCCCTAGTGCCGTACCGCGAGGTCGAAGAGATCGACAAGCTTCCTCCGTTCGGCATCGAAGAGGGTCAGCCGTTTGCCCGCATCGACTGGGAAGCCCGGCTTGCCGGAGGGGACAACCAGGTGTCGCCGGCCATCGGGTTGCAGCAGGGTCAGCGGCGAGCCTTGAGCGACTCCGAGGCAGCGCTTCAGATTCAGAAACGGCTCGCCGCCAAGGCGAAGGCTGCAGCAGCCGAGGCAACCTCGACCGAGGCAACGAAAGAAGGCCAAGGAGACTGAATGGAACCGGCCGACGAGCTACTCCAAGAAGAATCGGCGCTCGAGCTCCAGGCTGAACCCATGCGTCTGAACATGGGCCCGTCGCATCCCGCGATGCACGGCACCGTTCGCATGGTCCTCGACCTCGACGGCGAAACGATTGTCAACCTCGATATTCAGCCTGGCTATCTGCACCGCGGGTTCGAAAAGTCGTGCGAGCGGGGCACGTGGGCGCAGGTCTTCCCGTACGCCGACCGACTCAACTACGTGTCCCCGATGCTCAATAACGTCGGCTGGTCATTGGCGGTCGAAAAGCTCCTCGACATCGAGGTTCCCGAGCGCTGTCAATACTACCGCGTGATTCTGGGCGAGCTCTCCCGCATCGCTGATCACTTCACGTGCAATGGCGCTTCGGCGATGGAGCTCGGTGCATTCACGCCGTTCCTCTGGCTTCTCAAAGTGCGCGATTGGATCTGGGACATCCTCGAAAAAGAGACCGGCGCGCGGATGACGCACAGCTTCGGGCGCATCGGCGGCATGGCCGCGCCCCCCACCGCAGATTTCAAGGATGACCTTCGCGCGCTGATCCCCGAGGTGCACAAAGTAGTGAAAGAGGCGGAGATCATGCTCATCCGCAACCGCATCTTCCTCGACCGCATGCAGGGTGTCGGCATCCTGACCAGAGAAAACGCGCTGGGCTATGGGTGCACCGGCCCGGTCGCTCGTGCGTCGGGCTTGCCTTACGACGTGCGCAAAGACTACCCCTATATGGTCTACGACCGTTTCGATTTCGACGTCCCGATCGGCGAAGACGGCGACAACTGGGATCGCTTCATGGTGCGCCTCGAAGAAATCCGGCAATCGGTTCGAATCATCGAGCAAGCGATCGACCAGATGCCCGACGACGGCCCCGTCAACGTGGACGACCCGCGCATCGTGCTTCCCGAAAAGACCGACGTCTATACGACCATCGAAGCCACCATCGCCCACTTCAAGCTCGTCATGGAAGGCCTTCAAACGCCCAAGGGCGAGGTCTACAGCTTCACCGAGGGAGGCAACGGCGAGCTCGGCTTCTACATCGTTTCCGACGGGAGCGGGACACCCTACAGGGTTCGTGTTCGGCCCCCGTGTTGGTTCAACCTTGCCGCGTGTCGCGAGATGCTCATCGGCGAGATGATCGCGGACATCATCCCAACCTTTGGCTCGATCAATATGATCGGCGGCGAGTGTGACCGATAATGCCGACCTTCAAGCTAGACGGACGTGAGATTTCCTTCGAGCCCGGCGAGACCGTCATCCAAGCGGCGTGGCGGGTCGGGATCGAGATTCCGCATTACTGCTGGCACCCGGGATTGTCCGTGGCGGCCAACTGCCGGATGTGCCTGGTGCACATCACCAGCGGGCGTCAGATGGCGATGCCGCAGCTCGAGTGGGACGACGAGACCGGTGAATACGTCCCGACGACCAAGCCGAAGCTCCAGCCTGCGTGCCAACTGGCCGCTGAGGAAAACATGGAGGTGTCGTCGACCAGCGATGTGGTGAAAGAGGCGCAGGCCTCAGTGCAAGAGTTCTTGCTCCTGAATCATCCGGTCGACTGCCCTATCTGCGACCAGGCCGGCGAGTGCAAGCTCCAGGACTACTACTACTCGCACCAGGCGACGCTCAAGCGCAAGCTCACCGAGCCGGTGCACAAGCCCAAAGGCGTTCGATTCGGGCCAACGATCGTGTACGACGCCGAGCGCTGCATCATGTGCACCCGCTGCATTCGCGTCTGCGACGAGGTCGCCAAAGACCACGTCCTCGACATGCGAGAGCGCGGCAACGAGAACGAAATCATCCTCGCCCCCGGCCGGGAACTCGATCACCGATACACCTTGATGACCGAGCACGTGTGTCCCGTTGGTGCCCTGACGAGCTCGGACTTCAGGTTCAAGGCCAGGGTGTGGTTTTTGAAGTCCGCGCCGAGCGTGTGCACCGGCTGCGCGACGGGTTGCAACAGCCACGCCGACTACGACCCCCGGTATGGAAAGGTCTATCGGCTGCGGCCCCGCGACAATCCCGACGTCAACAAGTTCTGGATGTGCGACGACGGCATGATGACCTATACCCGCCACGACACCGATCGCTTGCTGATGCCGACCGCTGGCCGTGGCGACGAGCGCGAGCCAGTGCTCGACGATGAGGCGTTCTGGTTGGCGGCCGAGCAGCTCCGCAAGGTCGAAGGGTCGAAGCTTGCGGTCGTCTTGAGCGCTCAGAGCACTACTGAGGACAACCTCGCGTTGGTGACGCTCGCGCAGGCGCTCGGGACAGGGCACCTCTACCTCGCAGCGCTCGGCGGCTGGGAAGGCGACGACATCCTTCGAAGCGACGACAACAACCCAAACCGTGCGGGCGCGATCCAAGCAGCGGGGGGCGGTCCGCTCAAAACGGTGGCCGACTTGCTCGACGAAGTACAGGCGGGCGTGATCCAGGGAGTGCTCGCGCTTGGGTGGGCAACGGCCGAACGGCTCGAAGAGCTGGCGCCTTTGGTTGCCTTGGACTCCGTGGTGTCGCTGACGAGTCATGTCGGAGCGCTTCCTGCAGTCGCGTCCGTCGCCATCCCCGTGGCGGACATCTACGAGATCGAAGGCAGCTTCGTGAACGACAAGGGAATGGCGCAGGCGTTCAAGCCCGTGCTCCCGGCGCCGGTCGGAGTCGAGCCCGGTTGGAAAGCGATTGCGGCGCTCGCGAGCCAGCTCGGTCACGACCTCGGCTTCCAGGACCTTCAGGCGCTCCGGCAAGGCCTCACGACCGACGTGGAGGCGGCGCAATGACGACCGAGGTGCTGCTGCTCTCGTCGATCCTCAAGATCGTCTTCGTCTTGGTGGTCACTGTCGGCGCGTTCGCGCCCGTGTTGATCTGGGCTGAGCGACGGCAGAGCGCGATGATTCAAGACCGCCTGGGTCCGAGCCGAGCGGCGATCGTGCTTCCGCCGTCGGCGGTGGCATTCATCGACAAGGCGCGGCTTCCGATGTGGCGGGGGTTTGCGTTGACCGGCATCGTGGCGATCGTCGCGTTGGTGGCGGTCACCTGGGTCGCCGTTCGCGGAACGAACCCGTTGCCCATACCAACGGCGACGCTCACCAAGGCATTGATCGGCTTCGGAGCCGCGTCGGTGCTCCTTCGCATCGGGTACGGCGTGCACGGCATGATCGTCCGCAACCAGGGGAAGGTCATGGTCCTTGGGCTCCTTCACCCACTCGCCGACGCGCTCAAGTTCATCTTCAAAGAAGACTTCGTTCCGCCGAAATCCGACAAGTTTCTTTTCGCCGCCGGCCCGATCATTGCGCTGATCCCCGCAATCGCGGCTTTTGCGGTCATTCCCTTCGCCAGCACCCTGCATCTCGATCATTGGAACCAGGTCCTTCCGCGCACCGGGGAGGTGGCCGGCACCATCATCCCGATGCAAGTGGCGAGCCTCGACGTCGGTATTCTGTTCATCTTCGCCGTCGCCAGCACCGGGATCATCGGGGCGGCGATCTCAGGCTATGCCTCCGACAACAAGTTCTCGCTCCTCGGGGGCATCCGCGCCGCCAGCCAAATGGTGAGCTACGAGGTCGTCCTCGGGTTGACGTTGGTCCCGGCGTTCATGGTGTATCGCTCGCTTCGCCTCGAAGATATGGCGATGTGGCAGCACGAGCACAGCTGGGGGATCTTTAACCCGTTGTTGGCGCTCGGTTTCATCATGTTCTTCACCGCCGCCATCGCCGAAACCAAGCGCGTTCCGTTCGACCTTCCTGAAGGGGAGAGCGAGCTCGTTGGAGGCTATCTGACCGAGTACTCGGGGATGAAGTTCGGCATGTTCTTCATGGGCGAATTCGTCGAGGTCGTTGCGCTTGGGGCCATTGCGGCGATCTTGTTCTTCGGTGCCTGGGATGTGCCGTTTCTCTATCGCGATGGGTTTGATTTCAGGCTCCCCTTCATGGCTTCGGGCATCGTCGTGCCCCTCGCCCATTGGATTGTGATCGCGATCCAGGTCCTCTTCTTCCTTCTCAAGATCGTCGTCTTCATCTGGTTCCAGCTCATGATTCGCTGGTCGCTGCCGCGCTTTCGGTACGACCAATTGATGAAGCTCTGCTGGAAGGGGCTCTTGCCGCTTTCCCTGCTCAACATCTTGCTCATGGGAGTTTTCATTCTTTCGGGTGTGCTCGACAAATATGTCGGTCTGCTCGATAGGCTCTGAGGTCACGCATGCCAGCCACGGTCAAAGTCATCAAAAAGCCACGACGCACGATCGCGGAGCAGGCCTACGTGCCCGAGGTGGCCAAGGGGATCAGCTTCGCGGCTCGTCGGTTCTTCAAGAACACCTTCGGCCCGACCGCCAAAAAGGAAATCGACACGGTGAAGTACCCGGAGGAGAAGCGCGAGTACCCAGAGCGTTTCCGAGGCATCCACAGGCTGACCCAGCGTTTCGACGGCTCGCCCCGTTGCGTGGCCTGTTTGTGTTGCAGCACGGCGTGCCCGGCGCAGTGCATTTACATCGAGGCGGCCGAGTACGAGCCCGATGACCCCCGGTATGGCTACGAGCGTTATCCGGCGGTGTTCATGATCGACGAGCTTCGATGCATCTTCTGCGGCTACTGCGTCGAGGCCTGCCCCTGCGATGCCATTCGGATGGACACCGGCATGCACATGCCGCCCTCGACGAGCCGCGATCATTTCCTCTACGACAAAGAGACCCTCCTTTCGATTCCGGGCAAGGACGGGACGTACCTGACGGCGAACCCACGGCACGAGCCGGGTGACCCCTCGCATCCGGGTATCGACCGCGAGCGCGGGCACTAGGCGTGAGCCAAGCACGCGGAGCCAGCCAAACGGCGGTCCTGGTTGCGGCGTACCGCGCGCGAGCATCGGCCGCGACTAATCCGGTGTGCAACGACCCTTGGGCCCAAGGATTGGCGGGTGATGCAGGCGTTGCCCTCACGCATCGCTGGGACGAGCATGCGCCGGACATGGAGCTTTGGGTGGGGCTTCGCACCCGTTACATCGATGACTGCGTCGTTCGCGCCATCGACGCTGGGATTCGGCAGGTCGTGATGCTTGGGGCAGGGCTGGACACCAGAGCCGCCAGGCTCGCGCGCCCTGGCGTCCGGTTTTTCGAAGTCGATCAGCCCGCCAGCCAGGCCGACAAGCGCGACAGGCTCTCGAAGCTCGACGGCTATCCTGTTGATGCCGCGACCTTCGTCCCGTGTGACTTCGAGCACGACGACTTTGTGGCGCTCTTGTGCGACGCGGGGCTCGACCGTGCAGCGCCAGCTTGTTTGGTGTGGGAGGGCGTCGTGTACTACCTGGCCGAGGAAGCAGCCCGGTCGACCTTTCAACGCGTGGCAACCGAGCTCGACTCACGGTCGCTCTTGGTGTTTGACTACCTCAGCAGCAACATGGCCAAGTCGAGTGATCGCCTTCGAGACGAGGACCGCGCGATGAAAGGCATCATCGAGGAGCTCGGCGAGCCGATGCGCTACGGGATCGACGATCCGACTCCCTTGATGTTCGAGTCGGGCTATCGCTTGTTGCGAACGGTCTCCTTCGACGAGCTTGCCCTCCAGTACACCGGCACCTACGAGCGCAAACGTTTCTTCCGCTTTCAAGCGATCGGCCTTGCGAGCGCAAGCGACGAGGGGCTCGCATGGTAGAGGGCACCGAGATCGACGGGCGCAAGGTGAGCTTCCGACGCGAACCCGGGGATGCGCCGACCCTGGTGTGCATTCACGGGTCCGCCGACAATCATCATTTCTACGACCGGTTGTTCTCGGAGCTGACCGGGGTCGCACGAATTGCGGTCGACTCACCGGGCCGACTGGGTAGCGACGGCCCGCCGATCGAAAGCGTGCCCACGTTTGCGGCGTTCGTCTCGAGGTTCATCGAAGCCGAAGTCGAAGGAGACTATGTCGTCGTCGGACACTCGGTTGGAGGCGCAGTCGCAATCGAGCACACGCTCACTAATTCTTCAGCGCGCCTCAAGGGCCTCGTTCTTCTCGCCACCGGCGCACGGCTCCGCGTCCACCCGGCAATCTTGCAGTTGTTCGAAGAGCTCACCGCATCGGGCACCCCGCCGGGCCCGACCCCCGGCCTCTTCCAACCCGATGCCGACCCTGCCCTGATCGCCGAAGCGACCGAGGTTCTCCACATGACCCCGCCCGCGACCGGCTTGGCCGACTGGACCGCCGCCAACGCCTTCGACCGCATGCAACAGGTCGCCGACATCACGGTACCCGCACTGATCATCACCGGCACCGCCGACGCCCTCACTCCACCGAAATACGCCGAGTACCTGCACACGCACATTCCTCGGAGTGAGCTTTTGATCCTCGAAGGGGCGGGACACATGTTCCCGATGGAGCGGGCGGCCGAGGTTGGACAGGCGATCCTGGGGTTTCTTTCTGGGCTCTAGGTAACGACTTCGTGACAGTGCGTCGACATCAAGCACCCGGCGTGCACCAGCACCCCGTGGGCCTTGGCCGCGTGGCCGAGGCAGTACCAATAGGCCTGTTCCATCTGCCGGGCTTCATCCGGGTTGAGGAGGAAGTGGCGCCGCGTCGTGCGGCGCGACAGCGCCCAAATAGTTCCGGGCTCGATGATGCGTCGTCGTGTCATGGTGCTCGAGACGAGCGAGAATCATGCCGACAACGGACCCATGTGGTCTCGAGGACTTGGCGTATACACTCGGGCGGTTTGCGAAGCTCCCCCCGGCGGCCGCCACCGCACGAAACCACCACCCGAAGCTCCCGCCGGCGGCCGCCACCGCACGAAACCACAACGCAATCCGACCCCGCCCGCAGCGTATCGACGAACGTCGGTCGGATCTCTTTTTCGTCCTTGCCTACTGGGCGCCTGCTTCTTCCTGGGCTAGGTTGTCTCTGCCGATATGTCACCGCCCATGATCCGACCCTTCGATCGCGAAGCGCTTCGGCGTCAATTTCAGGAAGCGAAACCGTTTCCGTTTATGGCCATAGACGAGTTCCTCGACCCGGACTTCGCTCGGGAGGTGGCTGCTTCGTATCCGGCGTATGCAGAGGCCAGAGGCCGCGGGCGAGAGTTCAGCGCGGTCAACGAGAAGAAGAAGGTTCAAATCACCGACGCCGCAGCCTTTCCCGAGCCCGTGAAGAAGCTCAACGGGCTCCTCTCTGCTCCCAGCTTCATCGAGGACCTCGAGTACATCACCGGCATCGACAACTTACTCTGGGATCCGCAGCTCGAAGGCGGCGGGATGCACCTCACTGGGCCGCGCGGGCGTCTCGATGTGCACATCGATTTCAACTACGTAGAGGCTCGCAAGCTTCATCGGCGCCTCAACATCCTCATCTATCTCAATGAGGGCTGGAAGGATGAATGGGGTGGCGCCGTCGAGCTGTGGGACGAGGAAGTGCGCACCTGTGCACACTCGTTCAGGCCGCTGCTCAATCGGTGCGTCGTTTTCGCGACGAGTGACATCAGCTTCCACGGCGTCGAGCCCGTCACCTGCCCCGAAGGGACGCAAAGGATTTCCTTCGCGGCGTATTACTACACCAGGGAGGCGCCGGCCGAGTGGGACGGGACCAAGCACTCGACTGTGTTCAAGGCTCGCCCCGAGGAACGTATTCGGGGTCACGTCTTGATGCCATTTGAAAAAGCCCGCAGAAAGCTCGTTCCCTCGGCGAAGCGGATCGTTAAGAAATTGATCGGGCGCACTTGACCCCTCTACTGATGAGCTAAGCTCTTCTGAAGCACCGCGCAGCCGCGATCGACCTGAGCCTCCGCGAGCCGCATTGCCGACGGCAGATTCAACCTGCGCGGGCTGAGATCGTAGGCGACTGCGTTGTGCTTCTTGCGCTTTGCTGAGCTCCCGCCGGCGGCCGCCACAGCGCGAAACCACGGCGCAATCCGACCCTGCCCGCATCGTATCGACGAACGTCGGTCGGATCGCACGTCGACGTGGGAGGGTTCGCTGCGAACCCAGATCAGGTCGTGGGGAGTGAGGGCGGCTCAACCGGCCCCTCGACCACCCGCGCTCCGTTGCCTTGGTTCACTTTCCAAGCCTCGAAGAGCGCGACACCGATGATGATCAACCACATCAACGAAGC
>JAOTYL010000014.1 GCA_029861865.1 Myxococcales bacterium
CACTGGTCATGATCAGCCCCCTGGTTTCCGGGGTCGGTGCTGGCTTCGTCCTCGAGCTGATGTTCGATGCGGTCCTGCTCGCCGGCGTGTACTCGGTGGGACCAAGTCACCACCGGTGGCCGTTTCTGGTCCTGACGGTGGTCACCTTGGGCGTCCGTTGGGGCGAACAGCTCAGCGGGGGGGGATTGCTCGATCTGAGTGCGCTAGGCATCACTGTGGTCTGGCTTGGGTACGCAATCTGGATCCTCGTCGCGCACCTCTTTCAGCAGCGCGAAGTTACGGTGAACATGATTTTCGGCGCCGTAGTAACCTATCTTCTGATCGCCGTCGCGTTCGCATTGGTCTTCCAGATTCTCGAGCTGCAACACCAGGGCTCGTTCTCCGGCGTCGTCGTCGAAGCCTTCGAAACCCGCAAAAAGCTCGACCAGTCATTGATGTATTTCAGCTTGGTCTGCCTGACGACGATGGGGTTTGGCGACATCGTTCCCGTATCCAATCTCGCCCGCCCACTCGCGGTCCTCGAAGGGGTGTTCGGTCAGCTCTACCTAGCCGTGATGATCGCCAGGCTCGTCGGCCTACACATCGCCCATGAAAGTCGCGCCAGAGAGTGACCGCTGGGGTCAGGCCGGAGAGGCCGCGTCGCTCTTCTTGGCTTTGAAGAAGATCGCGTAAAACACCGGAACCACGATCATCGTGAGCACCGTCGCAACCGCCAAGCCGCCGACGATCGTCACCGCCATGGCGATGTAAAACGCATCGGTGAACAACGGGATCATGCCGAGCATGGTGGTCGCTGCGGCCATCGCAACGGGGCGCAAACGGCTCACCCCACTGTCGAGAATTGCATCGTAAGTCGGCTTTCCCTCTCGGATCTCGAGGTCGATCTGGTCCACGAGGACGATCGCGTTCTTGATGAGCATTCCGGACAAGGCCAGGAATCCCAGTAGAGCCATGAAGCCGAACGGCTGGTCGGTCATCAGCAGCCCCGCCGTGACGCCGATGATCGCAAGCGGCACCGTGAGCCAAATGACCAACGGTTGGCGTATGGCGTTGAAGAGCGCAATCACGATCAGGACCATGACGCCGACGAAGATCGGGATCGGCGCGAACAACGCCTCTTGTGCCTGGACCGTGCTTTCGTACTCCCCCCCCCATTCGATGTGGTAACCCACCGGGAAAGGAAGCGCTTCGACCTGAGGCCGAAGCCGGTCCAGAAGCGCGGTGGCTGAGCCTTCGTCGGGATCGGTCACGACGGTGAGCGTGCGTTTTCGGTTGCGCCGCTCAACGACCTCGTCCGCCCAGGTCGTTTCGAGCCCCGTCACCACATTGGCCAGTGGGATGTAACGCTGCGCGACGGGACTCCAGATCGGGATCTGTCGCAAACTGTCGACGGTCAACCGCTCGGGCGCCGGCGCCCGGAACAGGACGGGGATCACTTCATCTTCCTCTCGGTACACCCCGGCCGCCTTGCCCTCGAATCCCGCTTGAATCGCTTCTGCTACCGTCCGGGTGGTGATGCCGTGCGCGTCCGCCTGCTCTTCGGAAAGTTTGGGATGCACCACCTTGACGCGTTCATACCATCGGCCGCGGGAGCCCTTGCTGTCGTGGTCGGCTTTGAAAATCGCCAGCGTCTGCTGTTCGAGGTCGCGGAGGACGTTGGGGTCTGGGCCGACCAGCCGGGCTTCGATCTTGCCGGGTTTGCTGGGTCCGAGATCAAAGGTGCGGCCAAACGAAATGGCATCCGGCGCGGCCTCACGAAGGTACGCTTCGGCCCTCTCGATGTCGCGGGAGAGAGTCTTGTAGTCCTCGATGTCGACCAGAAACTGGGCGAACCCGCTGTGGGCCTTTTCGGGGGTAAACGTCAGGATGAAGCGGAGCGGACCCTGGCCGATGGCAGTGGCCACGTGCGTCACTCCCTCGAGCTCTGCCAGTCCTTTTTCCAAGATCGACACCCGTCTCTCGGTCTCATCGATGTGCGTGCCTAGCGGCCAGAACACGTCGACACGGAACTTGGGCGTCGTCGAAGCGGGAAAGAAGGTTTTCCCAGTGAACTGAAATCCGTACAGGGAAACGCCGAAGATGATCAAGACCGCCGCGACCGTGACCCAACGAAATCGAATGCAAAGGGCGAGGAATCGTTTGTACGTTCGGTAGAACGCATTGTCGTAGGGGTCCTTCTCTTCACCCACCTCGCTGGGCTTCGGGGGCTTGAGGAACCAAATCCCGAGCAACGGGGTGATCGTCATCGCCGTCACCCAGCTGAGCGAAAGCGAGATGGCGATCACGGTGAAGAGCGACCGACAAAACTCACCGGTGCTATCCGGCGACAGGCCGATTGCGGCAAATGCGATGATGGCGACCACGGTTGCGCCGAGGAGTGGCGTCGCGGTCTGACCTGCGACCTCCTTCGCCGCTTCTTCGGCCTCCATCCCGCCATTGATCCGTACCAGCATGCCATCGATGATCACGATGGCATTGTCGACCAGCATTCCGAGCGCGATGATCAGGGCGCCGAGCGAGATCCGTTCTAGAGCCAACCCGGCCGGCCCCATGAAAATGAACGTTCCGCAAATCGTCAGCACGAGCACGAAGCCGATGATCAAGCCGCTCCGCAACCCCATGAAGAGTAAAAGCACGACGATGACGATCAGCACGGCTTCGATCAGGTTCACCAAGAACCCATCGATCGCGGTCGTCACCATGTCGGACTGCATGTAGATGACGTCGAGCTTCATGCCGAGAGGCGTCTGCGCCTCGAGCTCCCCCAACCGACTCTTGATGCCGTCTCCCATGTTGACGACGTTGCCGCCTGACTCGGTGGAGACGCCGATGCCGATCGCCCGGTGACCGTCCATGTGGAGCTTGTTCGAGGCCGGCTCTTGGTACCCGCGCTTGATCTCGGCGATGTCACGGAGGCGGACCTGCGACTGGTCGCCCTTGCTAATCAGGATGTCCCCGAGCTCCCGCGACGAATGGATCAGAGAATCGGGCTGGAGCTTGATGTACTCGGTGCCCACGTCGACGCGACCCGCGTCAGCGACGATGCCTTCGGCGACCAACTGCTCGGCAATGTCAACGCTCGAAATGCCGATTTGAGAGACGCGCTCACGGTCGAACTCCACGTAGACGACCTCTTTGACGACCCCGAACAGCTCGACCTTGGCGACATCTTTCACGAGCACCAGCTCGCGCCGCAGAAGCTTGGCGTAGTCATAAAGCTCGCGATAACTGTATTCGTCTCCGTGGAGGGCCAGGAACACACCGTAGACATCGGAATAATCATCGATGACCAACGAGGGGCCTGCGCCCGGAGGCAGCTGCGACTGTGCATCGCCGACTTTACGGCGGAGCTCGTCCCACACCTGCGGCAGCGCTTCGCCAGGCACGGTCGACCGCATCTCTACCGTGATCGTGCTACTTCCGGGGATGTTGCGCGATTCGATTCTCTTGATCTTGCCGAGCTTCTGGATGGCCAGCTCGAGCTCGTCGCTCACCTCTTCTTCGACTTCATACGACGTCGCACCGGGATATGGCGTGATGACGAGGGCTTCCTTGATGGTGAACTCGGGATCTTCGAGGCGGGGCAAACCGTTGAACGCTTTCAACCCCGCGTAAAGCGTCACCAGCGTCAGGACGATGATGAGCGTCCTGTTTCTCAGCGAGAAGTCGGTGAGATTCATTGCCGCGTCTCGTCCGATTTCTCCATCTCGGTCACGACGCGACCCTCGGTCAGGAGATGCACCCCGGTCATTGCGATCGCTTCACCGCCTTCGAGGCCCTCGGTGACGACAATTTGATCGCTGGTGACTTTGCCCACCTCGATCGGCCGTTTGGACACGGTCATCGACTCGTCGTCGACGAGCCAGACGAACGGCTTGTCTTCCGCATCGGCCAGGACGGCTTGGGCCGGGACGAGGAAATCATCGGGCGCAGTCGTGAGCAGGCCTGTGAGGATGAGCTTCGCGGTCATCCCGGAGAGCACGCCGACGTTCTCGGGCTTCTTCATGACGAAGGTAGCGCGAAACGTCCTGGTGTTGGGGTCTGCAGCGGTCGCAAGCTCGGTGAGCCTGACCGGAAACTGGCGTCCGGGAAGCGCGGAAAGCTCCACCATCGGCTTCGCTCTCTCGTTCCATTCGTCGAATTTCAAGCTCTCGGTCTTTTTGCCGGCCAAATCGCGCTCGGGAACGTCGACCACCACTTCCATGACCGACTCGTCTTGCAGAAGGAGCACAGGCTCACGCGCCGCAACATTGCGAAAATCAGTCACGAGCTTGCGCGCGATCACCCCGTCGAAGATCGCGCGAAGCTTCGTGTCCTCGAGTGCCTTTTGTGTGATCCGAAGCTCAGCACGGCTCACGTCGCGCGAACGGGTCGCCACGTCGAGGTCCCGCTGCGTCCCGGACCCCGAGGCAAAAAGCTTGCTCTCTCGACGATACTCGGCCTCTGCGAGTCGCAGCCGCGCTCGCGCTGCCTCTGCCTCCGCTTGATAGTCACGCGGATCCAGACGCGAGAGGATCTGACCCCTCTTGACCTGCTGGCCCTCTTCGACGTTCCAATCGGTGATGCGCCCCTCGACCTCGAAGGCGAGCTCGACGACTTTCTTAGACTTGATTCGGCCGGGATAGTCGGGACGCGCATTGCCCACCTGACCCTCCAGTCGGTAGATCTTCACCAAGCGCGGCGGCGGCTCGACCTCGACCACCTCTTCCTTCTTGCAGGAAGTGAGCGTCACCAACGCGGCTAACGAGGCGACGCGCACGAAGGCTCCTGAAGGCATCCTTGAGAGCATCAACGACTCCATGTTCAAGTATTCTCGATAGGATCGGGGGTCTGCAGAGCATAGAAAGCGTGCCTTCGGTTGCCAAGGTCAAAATGATCCCTGAGAACCAACGTTACGACGCAAAGCAGCGGGACCACCTGGGGAGCCCGGCCGACCTCGACTATGCTTCGCCCGCTGCGTCTGACGTTCTTGACGTCGTCGCGTAGGAGGAATCGATGCGAGTTTTGTGGCCCTTTCTAGTTGCGCTTCTCGTTGCACCCACGGTGCTCGTCGCGCAGAGCAGTAGACCCAAAGTCAGGGTCGTCGCAGTGACGGACGGACCGTCACCCGCGTTCGACGTGGTACTGAACCAGCTAGCAACCGAGATCGAAACCCAGCTTTCCGATCGCTATGAGGTGGAGCTCGCGCCCACGTTGCATGGAGATTGGTCCGGCAAGGGCGTCCGACGGCAGCTCGATGCCGCATTTTCCGAGCCCGAGGTGGTCGCCGTGTTCGGTCTTGGCCACCTGGTCGTCACCGAAGTTGCGTCTCGAAAACGGCTGCCGAAACCGACGATTCTGCCGTTCGTCACTGAGGCCTCGCGCCAAGGCCTTCCGCGAAAGGACGATGTCAGTGGTCGCAGGAATCTGAGCTACATCAGCGAGAAGTTCGACATCTCGGACGAGTCCGACCGGCTTCGCGACGTGGCGGGCTCCAAGAACATCGTCTTCCTCGCGGAGGAGTCGGAAGCACAGATCTTACCCGAGATCACCGAAGGCCAAATTAGAATGGTCGTGGCTGATCCGGATGTTGCCGCCCTCTTGAACGCCATCCCCAACACTGCCGACGGCGTGGTCATCAGTCCCATGCCCAGGCTCGGCACCGAACAGCGCAAACGCCTGACCGATGGCTTGATCCAAAGACGTCTCCCGAATATCGCGGTGGGCCCAAGCTGGGTCGACCAGGGGGCCATGATGTCGATCCGCTCTCCGAACAACGTGCGCCGCCGTGTTCAACGCGCAGCGCTCAACCTAGATCTGATCCTCGAAGGTCGACCATCGAGCGAGATCCACGTGGATTTCGAAGACCGGCATGAGTTGATCATCAACATGGCTACGGCCACGGCGATCGGGGTTCGCCCTACCTTCGAGGTTCTTCTCGAAGCAGATTTGGTGGACGAGGCTGAGAGCGAGGAGGGCCGGATCAAGATGTCGACGGCGATGCGCGACTCTATCGACGCGAACCTCGACCTGTTGGTTTCGGAAAAGTTCGTCGAGGCCGGTGAAGAGGGCGTCAAACGCGACCGTGGTCCACTGCTTCCGCAAGGGGCCTTGAATGCGGGCGTGGTTCAGCAGGACCCGGACCGGATCTTTCCCGGAGGCCAGGTCGCCGAGCGCCAAGCGTCATGGACCGCCCGCGCAAGCCAAGTCATCTATTCCGAGACAGCTTGGACGCGGTACAAATCGAGACGGCTGCGCCAATCGGGCCGCGAGTACGGCTACTTCACCGACGTGCTCGACATCATGCTCGAGGCGGGCGCGGCCTATGTCGGCGTGCTGAGGGCCGGGGCGCAAGAGCGCATTCAACGCAAGAACATCCAACTCACCCGCGAGTACCTCGAGCTCGCGCGCCTCCGCCTCGAAGTGGGTGTGGCGAATGCGAGCGAGCTCTACCGTTGGCAGGTGACGCTCGCCGAGAACCAGCGTTCGGTCGTCGATGCCCGGGCGTTGGTGAGCCAGAGCAAGATCGCGCTCAACCGTGTGCTCAACCGACCTTCGGAGCAGCCGATCACCCCGATCGACCTTCCCCGCAATGCCGATGGCCGGACCGAACCGCCCGACGATCCGATCGGCAAGTACATGAACGACCCGTTCTCTTTCAAGGTGCTTCGCGCGTTCATGGTGCGTGAGGGCTTGCGCAATTCGCCAGAGGCTCGGCAAATCGAAAAGCGAAGGGAAGCGCAAGAGCGCATCAAGGCCGGTCGGAGCCGCGAGCTTTGGTTACCCGAGTTCTTCGTCGAGGGCGGCGTCCAGAACGACTTCTGGAGAGACGGCGAAGGAACGGACTTAACGTCGGGATTGACCGGACTGATTCCGGAGCCTGACAAGTTTGGCTGGGACGTAGGGCTCTTCCTGGCGATCCCACTTTCGCGCGGCGGCTCCAAGGTTGCGGAGATGCGACAAGCCGGAATTCTCATCGAAAGACTGACGGGGGAGTTCGCGAGGATCGAACAGGATATCGATACCGGTGTCCGGACGGAGCTCTACAACGCTGGCGCAGCCCTGGCCTCGGTCGGGCTCACGCGCAACGCCGCCGTGGCCGCCGCCAGCAATCTGCTCTTGGTGACCGACCTCTATCGCCGCGGCAAGGTCGATATCATTACCTTGACCGACGCGCAGACACAGAACCTCGTTGCTGATCTCGCCGCCGCCAACGCGGTGTACGACTACGTCTTGGCGCTCCTGTTCGTAAGTCGTGAGGCCGGACACTTCCGCAATCTGGACACCCCTGAAGCCAAACAGGATTTCTCTAGGCGACTCAACGAGTTCGTCCTGACCGCGCAGTCGGTTTCTCCGGCAGCCGTCGGCGCCCCATAGACATCTCGATCCAGGCGCTTTAGGGTCCTTCTTCTGTTCCGCGGACGAGGTGTCGATGATGTTGGTGCGTGCAGTCTTGATCCTAGTGGTGGGGATGATCACCCTCGCCGATGCTCCCGCAGAGGCACAGCGACCCGCGAAGCGTACATTTCGCATCATGATTGTGGCAGATGGCGAGTCCGAGCTATTCGCCTACCGTGAGCGGCTGCTCAAAGAAGAGATCCTCGAGGTCCTAAAAGAAGACGCCGACGTCGTCTTTGCAACGCCTCGGACCGAGACCAACTGGACTTACGAACGCGCCGAAGCTGCCGTCAAAGAAGCGCTCGGGGATCGCTCGGTCGACGTGGTGATCATCTTTGGGCCTATGTCGGGCGTGGCGGTTGGCCGCATCGAGAAGCTGAGCAGACCGGTTATCATTCCTTACGCAGCCCCCAAGCTCCAAGGGCTTCCCCAAAGAGGCGACAGTAGCGGTCGAAGAAATCTCGCCTACATCACCGGGCTTCTCAACTTCGAGAAGGAGCTTCGTCAGCTGCGGGACATCGTCCGGTATGATCGGCTAGCGTTGATCGTTGGCGAAGAAGTCGTCGCCCACCTCGATCATCCCGAGGCTCCCGTCCAAGCCGCCAGTCGTGCCGTCGGTGTCGAGACGAGGCTCATCGTAGTCGAGGGCGGTCCCGAGGAAGCCCTGAACGCGATCCCCGAGGACAGCGACGCGGTGTACATCGGGCCGCTCTTTCGCTGGTCAGACGCCGAGATGCAGACGTTCATCGACGGTATCAACCAGCAGAGCCTTCCTTCATACGCCGGAGATGGCGTGAAATGGGTGGAACGCGGAGCTCTCGCGACGATGGAAACGCCGGAAGACGAGATCCGCCGGTTCCGTCGTGTCGCGATCTTTGCGCAGCGCATTCTTTTGAGAGAGCAGGCGAGCACGTTCCCGATCTCATTCGAGCTTCGGCCCCAACTGGTTATCAACATGGGCACGGCGCGGGCGATCGGAACGTGGCCGCGCTTTGCCGTCATGGCAGAGGCGCGCGTGATCAACGACCAAACCGGAACGCGCGGCCCGTTGATCACACTCGAAACCGCCATGGCGGACTCGGTCCGCGCCAACCTCGACCTGATGGCGGCGGGCATCGAGATCGAAGCCAGTCACGAAGAGGTCAAGGTGCAGCGCGGAAGATGGCTGCCTGCCGCCACGGCCGAAGGCGACTTCACCGTCATCGATCCTGACGTCGCGACATCCTTTCAGAACGCCCAACGCCAGTTCACCTGGGGGATCACCGGGCAGCAACTCCTGTACTCCGCCGGAGCGCAAGGAGCCTTGCGCTCCACGCGTGATCGGTACCGGAGTATCGAGTGGGACTACAACTCGGCTCGTCTCGATACGATGCTCGCGGGCGGGGAATCGTATTTGAATGTCCTTCGCGCCAAGAATAACGAACGCGTCCAGCGGGACAACCTCAAGCTCACCCGAAAGAACCTCTCGCTTGCCGAAACCCGAAACGCCATCGGCGTGGCCGGACGCGAAGAGGTGTTCCGATGGCAAACCCAAATCGCCGAAAGTCGCTCGAGCGTCATTCAAGCAAGCGCGACCCGCAACCAAGCCGAGATCGAGCTCAATCGGGTGTTGAATCGCCCTCTCGAGGGGCCGTTCCAAACGCCACCGGAAGCTGAAGTACGAAGCGTTCTTCCCGGAAGCGATCCCAGAGTGGCGAAGTACTTCGAAGATCCGTGGTCGTTCAAGGTCTTTCGTGAGTTCATGGCGCTCGAGGCGGTTCGCAACTCACCGGAAATCCAAAGCATCGACAAAACCATCGCGGCGCGGACCGAGATCTTGAAGGCAGAACGGCGCACTCTCGGAATTCCGGACGTCGCGGTGGTCGGCGGCTTCACTCACATCCCCTACGCCGGTGGCATAGGCAGTGAACAGATCGACTCGAGCATGACGGGGTTTCCGGGACGCCAGACTTTCACGTGGAGTGTCGGTGGGGTGGCATCGCTCGTCCTTCTCGACGGTGGCTCGAACTACGCGAGGATTGGGCGAACATTTCGAGAAATCGACCGCTTCGAAACCGATCGCGCGATCATCGCCCAGCGGTTCGAGGCCGACGTCCGCTCGACATTGCACCAAGCAGGCGCCTCGTTCGCCAACATCGAGCTAAGCGCTGACGCAGCGGAAGCATCCGCACGCAACCTCGAGCTGGTGACCGATCTCTATCAACGGGGCGCTGCAGACATCATTCAGCTCGTCGACGCACAGAACCAGGCACTCGGCGCTGCCCTTGCAGCGGCCAACGCGCGCTATGATTTTTTGATCGACGGCCTTCGAGTGCAGCGGGCTGCAGGGAACTTCTCGCTTGAAGGCACCGAGGAGGAGCGAGACGATTTTCTCGAACGCCTCGACGCCTTTGCCGCTCAAAGAAAGAACCGCCGCCGACCGGCGCTGACCGGGAACGAACCGATGCAACTCAATCCACCGGAGCCCAACTGATGCCCAAGAAACCGATCTTCGTCGCGGCTGCGGCATTGCTGACGCTCACCGGTTGCGAGAACAAAGCCGAAGAGCCCGAGGTCATCCGGCCAGTGCGCTACGTGATGGTCGAGGGCAGCGATGCAGCGAGGCAAAGCACATTCTCGGGCGTGGCGAAAGCCGGGCAAGAGAGTCGACTGAGCTTCCAGGTCTCCGGGCAGGTGCTCGAGGTCCCGATCAACGTCGGCGACACGGTCGAGAAGGGTCAGAGCATCGCTCGAATGGACCCCGCAGACTACTCGCTTCAGCTCCAGAACGCTCAATCATCGGCTGCCCAATCCCGTGCCCAAGAGCGCAACGCCAAGGCGACCTACGAACGGACCCGCGCTCTCTACGAGAACCAGAATGCGTCAGCGCAAGACCTGGACGCCGACCGCACCGCGTATGAGTCGGCAAGGGCAGGCCTTGCGTCGGCCAATCAGCAAGCGCGTCTCCGACAACGCCAGTTAGGGTACACCCATCTGAAAGCCCCCGAAGCCGGCACGATTGCCACGGTCGACATCGAGGTCAACGAGTACGTCCGGGCGGGTGAGCTGGTCGCCACCCTTCTCGCGGGGGAGCAGATCGAGGTGGGCGTCTCGGTGTCCGCATCGGTCATTCGAAGCATTCGGCAGGGGGACGCAGCGCAGGTGCGGTTCGACGTGCTCGGCGGGAAGGTGCTCCCTGGCGAGGTCACCGAGGTTGGCGTGTCGAGCGTCAGCGGTGCGACGACATTTCCAATCACCGTACGTCTCACCGAAGGCGAGAATCTCGTGAGGGCAGGCATGGCCGCCGACGTCACCTTCTCGTTCGCGTCCGAAGAGAACGGGCCGAAGTATGCGCTGCCGACCAGCGCCGTCGGAGAAGACCAAAAGGGCCGATTCGTCTTCAAGCTGGAGAAGACTTCTGATGGGTTGGGCACCGTGCATCGGAGCCCGGTCGATGTGGGTGAGATCCTCTCCGACGGCATCGAGATCCGCGGCGGTGTAGTTCCTGGAGACCTGGTGGTGACGGCAGGGGTAAGCCGCATTTATGACGGCCTGCAGGTGCGTGTCCCCGCAAGGCCTGGATCCGAGCCCGAAAACGTGGCCCCACCGGTCGAAGCCCCACCGGCCGAAGCCCCCACCGAACCTGCTGAAACGCCATGAGCTTGACCTCATTCGCGCTCGAGAGACGCACGGTCACCGGAACGTTGATCGTCGTCCTGTTGTTTGCCGGGATCGGCGCGTACCTCGACGCGCCTCGACAGATGGACCCCGGCTTCATCATTCGAACCGCGATGATCACGACCTATTTCCCCGGCGCTAGCCCCGAGCGTGTCGAGCAACTGATCACTGATCCGATCGAGAAGGTCGTTCAGGAGATCCCAGAGCTCGACTGGGTCAACAGCGAGAGCCGGACCGGCGTGTCAGTCATCTACGTGAACATCCGCGAGGAATTCAAAGAGATGCGCCCGATTTGGGACGACCTGAGGCGCAAGGTCGACAGCGTTGCGCCCAACTTACCGGAGGACATCACCGGGCCAATCGTGAACGACGAGTTTGGAGACGTGTACCCGATCATGTTCAGCATGACCGGCGACGGCTTCTCGTACATGGAGCTCAAAGACATTGCCGATGATATTCGCGACGAGCTCCTACGCGTCGAATCGGTCGCAAAGGTCGACATCATCGGTGCTCAAGAAGAGCGTCTGTTTGTCGAATACAACAACGCGGTGCTGAGCAAGCTCGGGATGACTCCAAAGTTCCTGAAAGACAGCCTTCAGCAACGCAATATCATCCAACCGGGCGGCGAAATCGACATCGAGAACGAATCGATCGCCCTCGAGCCAAGTGGAAATTTCAGCTCAGTGGAGGAGCTTCGGCGAAACGTCGTTCGACTGCCCAAGACCGACGAGCTCGTGTACCTCGAGGATATCGTCGACATCTATCGCGGGTACGTCGACCCGCCCGAAGGCCTCGTGCGGCTCGATGGACGCCCGGGGCTCACCCTTGCCGTATCGATGGCCGAGGGCGGGAATCTGATCGCGCTCGGCGAGCGGCTAGAGGGGTTCTTTCAGTACATCCAAGAGCAATACCCCCACGGCATCGACTTCTACCGAACGTATTTCCAACCGACAGCTGTCGACAAGAAGGTCAGCGATTTCGTCGAGAGCGTCTTTCAAGCCGTAGGGATCGTCTTGGTGGTCATGCTGTTGACCCTGGGCCTACGTACGGGACTGGTGGTCGCCACGCTCGTGCCTACCACGATGATCATCGCCATGTGGGGGATGAGCATTTTCGACATCCAAATCGACCAGATGTCGCTCGCGGCGTTGATCATCGCGCTCGGCCTACTCGTCGACAATGCGATCGTCGTCTCCGAGTCGATCATGGTGCGGATGGCCGCCGGCGAAGGAGGCGTTCCTGCCGCGCTTGCCGCCACCAAAGAGCTGCGGGTGCCCTTGCTGATCGCATCGTTGACGACCGCGGCGGCGTTCCTACCCATTCGTCTAGCCGAGTCGTCGGTCGGCGAATACACGGGCGTCCTTTTCTCGGTGGTGACGATCACCTTGCTGGTTTCGTGGGTCCTGGCGCTCACCATGATTCCGCTCCTTTGCGTCACCTTCCTAAAGCCCAAGTCGATCGAGGAGCCGTTTGATTCACGGTTCTATCGACTCTACCGCCGCGGCATCATGGCAATCCTACGGCACCCGATCATCAGCATCGTCGTGGCGGTCGTAGGCTTCTTCGCGGGGATGCAGCTCTACAAGTTCGTCCCTCAGATCTTTTTTCCCACGCAGGCGAACAACTTCTTCGTCGCTGAGTTCAGTTTACCGCCGGGTGCTTCGATTCGAACGACAGACGCCATGATCGAAGACATGGGTTCGTACATTCGAGAAGAGCTGAGCGCCGGCGAAGACAAAGACGGCATCACGCATTGGGCTTCGTTCATCAGCACCACACCGCCGCGATTCACGCTGACCTACAACCCGGACGCACCGCGCCCTAGGTACTCGGAGACGATGGTTCACACCACCACGGTGGACATCGTGCCCGAGATGATGAACAAGCTCGAGCGATACGTCACCGAAAGATACCCCGATGTGCGACCCCACGTGCGGCCACTTGGAAACGGGCCTCCGGTCACCAAGCCGATCGAAGTACGAGTTTCGGGGAAAGACGTCGACCGGGTGTTTGAAATCGCCGACACCGTCAAACAGTGGCTCCACGATCGCGACGACACCCGCAATGTCGGCGACAACTGGGGGCCCAAAGTGAAGAAGCTGGTGATCGAGGTCAGCGAAGACCGCGCCCGCCGCGCGGGGATCACCAACGAAGACGTGGCCACATCGGTTCAGACCTTCCTGAGCGGCTACGAAACGACGCAGTACCGAGAAGACGACAAGACGATCCCCGTGGTCTTGAGGTCTGTCGCCGAGGGCCGCCGTAACATCGATCGACTAGCCACTTTGAGCGTCTTCTCCCAAGACGGAAGCTCGGTACCCCTGACCCAAGTGGCCTCGGCCGAGCTGGAATGGGAGTCGGCGGAGATTCTGAGAAGAGACCGGTACGCCACCGTCACCGTCGACAGTGAAACAGTGGAGGGAGTGACCGCGTTCGATGTGATCGCAGAGCTCGAGCCGTGGCTAGATCAGCAGAAAGAGCAATGGGGTATCGGCTACCGCTACGAGTTTGGTGGCGAAGTCGAAGGCTCGGGTAAGGCCAATGCGTCGATCGCGGCCAAGCTTCCAATTGCAGGCATGGTCATCATCATGTTGTTGGTCTGGCAGTTCAACTCGCTTCGCAAACCCGTGATCGTGTTGGCGACGATTCTCTTTGCTTTGGTGGGTGTTGCGATTGGCCTCATCGTCATGCGGTCGTATTTCGGGTTCATGACTTTGCTCGGAGTTGTATCGCTCGCGGGAATCGTGATCAACAACGGCATCGTCCTGATCGACCGCATCGAAATCGAGAAAACCGAGAACGGCCTCAGCCCACCTCACGCCGTCATCCAGGCTGCCCAACAGAGGTTCCGGCCGATCATGCTCACCACCGCGACTACCATCGCCAGCTTGATCCCACTCTACGCAGGCGGCGAGGCGATGTGGCAGCCCCTAGCGGTCGCGATCATGTTCGGCCTCGCCTTCTCGACGATGCTGACCCTCGGCTTCGTGCCGTTGATGTACTCGTTGTTCTACCGCGTGAGCTTCAAGGATTTCGTGTATCCGGAGTAGGGAGATCAGTTCGCTTCAAAAAACGGCCATGTAGCCGCGTCACTCCGACGCCGCGTCCCCCTCGACCACCGCTGGAGCAACTACCTGCTCCTTGGCCTTCTCTTCGACAATGGGTTTCAGGTCGGCCAGCCCCTGCTCAAACATGGTTCCGAGCATGTCTTCCATGCCCATGACCAAAGCGAAGAACTTCTTGACGAAGCTGTTGTTGCCATCGATGAACCAGGTCACCTTGGTGGCATCCCCCGCTTCCTCAAGTTTGAAGCCGGTCTTCGCTTCATCGGGCATGGGTTCTAGCATCACGAGCTTCATGGCCAGGTGTTTGGGTTTGTCCGCAGCAACGATTTCTTGTGAGCCCTTGCCGGTCTTCTCACCATCCCAGGTGTTGGTGTGGCCGACCGCGCCAGCGTCACCCGTGATGCTGGTCTTCTGGTCGGGGTCCATCTTGTGCCAAGGGTTCCACGCCTTCCAAGCATTGAAATCGGATAGCTGCTCCCACACGACCTCGGTCGGCGCGTTCATCTCTAGAGAACGCTCGACGTGGTACTCGGATGGTTGCGCAGCAACAACAACGACAAGCAATGCTACGAGGACACCGACGCCAACCAGGATGTTCTTGAACATAGGCCCTCCGTAAGACCAGCCGGGGGTTCGATACCACACCCTCCGGCGAGATGAAATAGGCCGCAAATTCAATCTGGTAGAATGCGGCGCGCCTGGGAGGATTCGAACCCCCGACCGTCGGCTTAGAAGGCCGCTGCTCTATCCAACTGAGCTACAGGCGCGTTGCGCGCTGTCTAGCATGTTAAGCATCTCGCGCATTCTTCCCCAAAATCAAATCCGACGCTCTCTCTGCAACTGCGACGGTTGGTGCGTGTGTGTTTCCCGAAGGAAGCAATGGGAAAATCGAGGCGTCTACGATCCGCAGCCCCTCGATCCCGTGCACGCGTAGCTCGTTGTCGACGACGGCGGCCGGGTCGTCGGCAGGTCCCATCTTCATCGAGCCGACTGGGTGGTAGAGGCTCATGCCCTCGACCTTCCAGAAATCAAGGATTTCGTCGTCGCTCTGCACGTGGTCGCCAGGTCTGAGCTCCTGAGTGGCATGCTCCTGGAACACGTCCGATCCATAGATCCTCCGCTGGAGCTTGAAGCCCTCGATCGCAAGCTTTCGGTCGTGCTCGGTCGAAAGATAGTTGTGAACGATTCTGGGAAAGGCCTTGGGATCGGTGCTGCGCGCATGCACGCTTCCGCGCGAGGTGGGCCGGACGATGCAAACCGTCGAGTTCACCCCTGGCACCGGTGACGCAACCATGTTGCCGTCCTCGTCCATGGCGCCGGCGCCCGGTGTAAAGTGAATCTGAAAGATCGGCCGTTGTGCGCCTTCGTTCGGGATGAAGCCGCCCACGTTGCACGCAGGCATCGCAAGAGCGCCCTTCTTGGTGAGAAGATACTTGAGCGTGCTCCACACGACCCGAGGAAACTTTCCATCCTCCGACATGACGCTCTTGGTCTTCACTCCATGCTGCACCCAACACTGGTAGTGGTCTTGGAGGTTTTCGCCTATCCCCCGGAGCTCGTGTTTTACTTCGACGCCGAGCTCGTTGAGCGCCTTGCGGTTTCCGATACCCGAGAGCTCGAGGAGGGGCGGTGAGTTGTACGTCCCGGCACACACGATGACTTCGCGATTGGCTCTGACGATGCGTGTGTTGTCCTTGCGATCCGCGTACTCGACCGCCACTGCCCTTCGGCCTTCGAGCAGGAGGCGCTTCGCAGTGGCGTGAAGGACGATCTCTAGGTTCGGCCGCCGGCGCACGTCAGGGCTGAGAAACGCATCGGCCGAGCTCCACCGACGACCGTTCTTCATGTTGACCTGAATGTACCCAATGCCTTCTTGGGCCTCGCCGTTGACGTCGTCATTGCGGGGAATGCCAACGCTCACCGCGGCCTCAATGTAGACGTCGGTGATGGGATACTTCGTCTCGACGTAGGTGACGTTCAGCTCGCCCCCCTTCGCGTGATAATCGTTCGCCAGGCCGGGCTCGTAGTGCTCCGAACGTTTGAAGTAGGGCAGCACGTTGGCGTACGACCAGCCGCCACAACCCCGAAGCGCGCCCCAGTCGTCGTAGTCTTGCTTCTGGCCCCGCATGTACACCATGCCGTTGATCGAGCTGCAGCCCCCGAGGACGCGGCCTCGCACGACGCTAACCTGACGGCCATTGAGATGCGGCTCGGGCTCGGTCTTGTAGAGATTCGTGGTCTTCTCGTCGTACATCAGCCGCGTGTAGCCGATCGGCATCTTGATCAGCGGGTTATTGTCTTTGCCGCCCGCCTCGATCAGCAAGACACGGTTGTCGGGATTTGCAGAAAGTCGGTTCGCGACACAACAACCGGCCGACCCGGCTCCAACGACGATGAAATCAAAGGTTTCTTTGGGCATGTTGCCGGCTTGGATGAGCGCTCACTGGAACTTGAAAAGCTCGACATCGTAGCTGGCTTCGCAAGGTCCGCGAACCTCGAGGACTCCTGTCGCGACGAGACTTTGATCACGCTCGGTAACGATGAGCGTGCTGCCCCCCATTTGAATTCCAACCTCGGCGGCCGAGTCCTCGTCGTAGGTGCACTGCCCGGCATCCTCGACCGGCAACCACCAGCCCCCTTCGAGGTGAAGCTCCGCGCCACAGAGTCGGCCCAACATCTCGTATTCGTCGTCGACGAGGATCTGCACCTCACTTCCGGTCTGCGTCATCTGCCAACCCAACGGGCAAGACTCGATCTCACTCCCCGCCTGCGCATCGTCGCATCCCGCCGTTCGAATCGAAACGATGCTGCCGGGGTTGTCGCTCCAGCCGCCGGTCAAATCAAACTCCGGGGGCTCGGTGCAGTTCGGTAGGGTCGCGGACCCCGGAATGAAATACGGGCCTTCGTCAACACTACAGCCAACAAGAGCAGCCAACATGAGAAGCGATGTAGTCTTCCAGAAAATCATGGGGGTCCTTTCTAAGTTTGGTTGTCTTCGGCTTGTTGACGATAGAACTCGTAGACGCCGAATCGTCGGAGCAGCCACGTGACGGTTCCAGGGCTGATGGCGTTCGCAATGGACAGCAACCGTTTGGGCCCAGGGTTGACGGTGATCTCGGCAACGTCAGACTCGATCGCGTGCACGACGGCATCGGCCACTTTGTCCGGCGGACTCTCCCCCGCGAGCCGCGGCGCGTGCTTGCCGTACTCAGCGAACATCCCGGCGTCCGAGACGAAGCCCGGGCAGATCACGGAGGCGCTCACACCGGTTCCGCGTAGTTCTTCGCGGACACCGCTCGTCCACTCGATGAGGCCTGCCTTGGTCGCGGCATAGGTCGCAGAGTAAGGTGAGCCCTTCTTTCCGCCGAGCGAAGACATCATCACGACGTGACCGATCCGACGTGCGATCATCTCGGGCAGCGCAAGGCGCGAAAGGATGAGCGGCGCAACCAGGTTGGTCTGAATCATTTGCTCGATCAGCTCGGGCGACAGCTTCGTGTACTCGCAGACCCATTCGATGCCAGCGTTGTTGATGAGGATGTCGATCGCGCCGTTGGCGGCCGTGGCCCCTTCCAATAGCCGTTGGCGACCGACTTGATCGGTGACGTCCACCGGAATCGCGACCGCCTTGACCCCTAACGCGGAGACTTCTTTCGCCGTCACTTGTAGCGCGTCAGCCGTCCGGGCGGTCAGTGCCAGGTTGACCCCCTTCTTCGCCAAAGCGCGCGCGATGTACGGCCCGAGCCCTCTCGAAGCACCGGTTAGCAGCGCGTTCTTCCCGCGCAGGTCTTTCATCAGCGACGTGGCCAGTTGCGGATGACGTCGACCAGGCCCGAGATGCGCTCACCGACGCGACGCCCGCTGAAGACCTTGGCGAGGCCCTTGGCGAGGGTCTCGGTGCCTGCGGCGTAAGGCATCCATAGATTCGCGACGCTCTTCGGACTGGTCATCACGCTCTTGGTGGCGACGTACGTGTAAAAGGCCTGCTCACCTTGCACACGCCCGACACCGGACTCGCCCTCGCCTCCGAAAGGCAGGGTGACGCATCCGCCTGATTGTACCGCGTTGTTCACCATGACGGAGCCCGCGCGGATCTTTCGTGCCATCGCCTCTCCTTTGGCGACATCGCGCGTCCAGATGCTTCCACCGAGGCCGTACTTGGAGTCGTTGGCCAAGCGAATCGCCTCTTCGTCGCTCGACACCGCCATGATCGGCAAGAAGGGCCCGAAGGTCTCTTCCTGCATCATGAGCATGTCGTGTGTCATGCCCGTCAAAACGGTCGGTTGCCAGTAAAGCCCACCATCTTGTCGAAGAACCTCGCCACCGTAGCGCACCTCCGCGCCTTTTTCTACGGCGTCTGCCGTGTGTTCCTCGTAAATCTTGAGCTGCGGGGCCCATGTAATCGGCCCGAGATCGTATTCGCCCTGACCGCTTGGGTCGCCCTGGCGCATCCCCTTCACGATCGTGATGATCTTCTCCGTGAGCGGCTCGACGAGCTGAGTAGGGGCGTAAATGCGTTCGATGCCGTTGCAGACCTGACCGGTATTGTAACAGGTGCCGTAGACGAGCCCATGGGCCGTGAAGTCCAAGTCCGCGTCCTCGCGGACGATCGCAGCGTCGTTGCCACCGAGCTCGAGCACGACCGGAGTCAATGTCTGGGCGGCACGCTCCATGACCCGGCGTCCGGTTCTCGGCGAGCCGACGAAGCAGATGACGTCCACCTCGTCGATGAGCGCGGCACCCGTTTCGCCATGTCCGTGAACCATCTGCACGACGCCATCGGGAACTCCAGCGTCACGGAACAGGTCCGCGATCATTTCACCGATCAATGGGTTGGCCTCGGAAGGCTTTTGCACGACGGCATTGCCCGCGCAGAGCGCCGGGATCATGTGCTTCACCCCGAGCTCGAACGGGAAATTCCAAGGGAGAATGAAGCCCGCAACACCGAGAGGTTCGTAGAAAACGCGGGCCTTGGAGCCGAGGAAGAAAGTTGGGCTGACCTTGACGCCGGGTTCGAGGCGTTTGGCAAGGCGCGTGTGCAACTTGATCGTTTCACACAACGGACTGGTGAGGCCCAATGGCTCGACAGGTGGTTTGCCGTTCTCCGACGACACGAGCCTCGCGATCTCCGAAGCACGGTCGATGAGGACACCACGAAGCGCGTCGAGGATTCGGTTTCGCCCGTCGACCCCCATCGCTGCCCATCCGATCTGCGCCTTCCGAGCACGCTCGACTGTAGCTTTGACGTCGGCCGAGGTGGAGATTCGCACCTCGCCGAGCTTCTCGCCGTTGCTCGGATTGAACGACTCCAACATTTGAGGAGCCCTTGCCTCTTCGACTTGTTGCAACATCACCGCCTCCGCATCTGTTGCGCCACGCAACAGGCTTAGCCGTCGAGCCCTACCATGGCCCGAGCCTTGCTCTTGTAGTACTTCGATGGCGCCTCGGCGAGGAGCATCATCTTTTGCGTCGCGAACGACCCTTCTGCATGGATCGAGCATACCTCATGCCACCCCGCAAAGTCGCTTGCAACCACGTGGTGCAACGTGCTCATCAATTTGAGGCGCTGCTCCGCGTTGTATTCGCCGGCGCCGCCCATGTACTGCTCCAGATACGGCCGAGTGTCCTCGTTCTGCCAGTCCTTGTAGGTGGGCTGGGTCACCAGCAAACCACCAGCGATATCCTGAATGTCGCGCACGAAATCATGGAACTGTGATGCGAAGTGCAGCTTCGCCATGTTCGACGTGAGCGGATTCGCTACATACAGACCTGACCCAGCGAAGTCTTGCGGATCGAGCGCGGCTGCTTTGGCTAGCGCCTTGGTGGTCTCCGTGTAGCGGATCATGTTGACGAAGCGCTCTCGGATGTTCGAGGCTTTGTGAACGCCATTCGCTTCGGCTGCGAGCATTCCCAAACCCGTCATGTATTCGAGAATCGGGATCTTGTAGGTCACGGCCGTGTAACGATGGAATGCCGAGAATGCATACGCGAGGCCTTGAGCTGCCGGCCACTCACGAAGCATGAAGACGCGCTCTTTGGGTACGCGCACGTTGTCGAAGATCACGAGGGCTTCGACGTGACCTCGGCGGGGGCTCGGCGTCGGGAAGTGGGCGGTGTCCTCGTAGCGGAAGCTCGGCCGACAGATCTGCGTGATACCCGGGGTATTCACCGGCACGGCAAATGCGACCGCGTAGTCGGCATCCTCTTCCGACATGTTGCGGGGCGGGATGACGAGGATCTCGTCCGCATAGGCCGACGCAGTGATGTGCGCTTTCGCACCGGATACGACGATTTCGTCCTCGGTCTCGTCGACGACCCGAAGGTAGTAGTCGGGACTGCTTTGCTCGCTCGGCTTCTTGGAACGGTCGCCCTTCACGTCGGTGACGGCGCCCGCTAGCGCGACATCGTTGACTGCACAATAGCGGCGATACTCGGTGATGCGGTCCAGGTACTTCTTATTGCCGGCAACCCGAGCCACCGCCGTGAGCGCATTGATGATGTCAGTGCCGACGTCTTTCACGAACGGGAGGGCGCCGTCCGCCACGTTGCAGGCTCCCTTGACGAGCTCATGCCGCTTGGCGACGACCTCCGGGTAATCGGGGAGCTCGAAATACCGGCTGATTGGCTCGCCCGTGCCCGGGTCCTCCATGACGGCGAGGTCGTGCATGCCAGGATGGTCTGCCAGCAAGAAGTCAAAAGCGGCAGTTTCGACGCCCACCTTGATGTAGGGATCGACTGTGACGTCCGGAACCTTCTTTCCCAAAATGTAGACCTTTCGGTCGTCCCGCAGTCCTGCCTTGTATTCTTCAGCGGTTCGTAGCGCCATCGTCTCTACCTCTCGTGCGTGGGGTTCGGGCCGTCTACTTGGTTTCGACGGGGCTAAACATTTTGCGGAGCTTGCGCATGAAGCCGGTGTCGCCCTTGATCGACAGCTTTCCGGTGATCACGGCGGTGATGCCGGACATCTTGCCGACGGTGACGTCGTAGTAGTCGCTATCGCGTGCGACGACGTAACAACGAGGGTTCTCTGCAAGGCCCTCGGTTACACTGATCTGGCCATCGCGAATGGTGACCGTCCAATCGCCGCCGCCGCCACCGGTGATGTGATAGCTGATGACCGCGTCCACGCCCTTCGCCTTTTTGGGAATGAACCTCGCAGACATGCCCTCGAAGAGATGCGCCACCGGGACCGCCTCGGCGGTGGCCTCTTCGGCGATCTCCCGAATGAGCTCCTTCTTGATCACCTTCCCGATCGCATTCCTCGGCAAACGATCGCGAAATAGGAACTTCTCCGGAACTTTGTAGGGCGCGAGCTCTGACGCACAGTATGCGCGCAGCTCCTTTTCTGTGAGGGACTTGCCTTGCTCGAGCACCACGCATGCCTTGGCGACTTGACCGTATTTGTCGTGCGGCTCGGGAATCACGGCTACCTCTTCGACCGCCGGGTGCGCGCCGATCACGGTCTCGAGCTCTTTCGGGTAGACGTTGACGCCCCCGCGGATGATGAGGTCTTTCTTGCGGTCGACGATGAAGAAGAAGCCCTCATCGTCGACGTAACCCATGTCACCCGTGTGCAACCAGCCGTCCTTGATCGCCTCTGCGGTGGCCTCCGGTGCCTTGTGATAGCCCTTCATCACGGCTTCGCTTCGAGTCACGATCTCACCTATCTCTCCTGGAGCGACTTCGTTGTCTTGCTCGTCGAAAATGCGAACTTCCATGCCCGGCAGTGCCTTGCCGATCGAGCCGAACTTACGGGCATCGAAAGTGTTCGCCGTGATCCCGCCGGTGTTTTCGGTCGACCCATACGCTTCCAGAATCGGAACATTGAAGCGCCGCTCGCACTCCTCGAGCTGTTCGGGCGGAATGGGAGCGGCCCCTGATAGCCCGAAGCGCAAGCTGCTGGTGTCGACCTCGGATGCTTCCGGAACCCTGAGCAGGATGTTCCACATCGTAGGCACGATGTAGAAGCCATTCACCTTGTAACGCTCGACGCACTCCCAGAACTCCGACGCCGAGAACTCTGTTCGTAGGACGATGGTCAGCGCGCGATACATGCATGGATAGGCGAGGTCATTCAGCCCACCCGAGTGAAAGAGCGGAAGAACACAGAGCGAGCGGTCCCCCGGATCGATCGGGGCTACCTGCACTTTCGAGTGCGCGCCGCTGAGGATGTTGCGATGGGTGTGCAAGACGCCTTTGGGCTTGCCCGTGGTGCCCGACGTGTACATCGCAGTCGCGACATCGTCCGGTGTGGGCGGATCATCGTGCCTGAGCTTCCCAGCATGCCCTTCGAGGATGTCCGGTAGGTACTCGTGCTCGAAGTCCAAGCTCAGCTTCGACGGGGAGTTGACCACGATGGTCTTCACCGACGTGATTGCCTCTTTGATCTTGGAGACGATGGGAGCGAACTCGTCGTCGACGATGAGGATGGGCGGCTCGGCATCGTCGACGAGGTGCTGAAGCTCTTTGTCTTGCCACCAGCAGCTCACAGGGCCTGCGATCGCGCCGATCTTCTGGGCCCCCAGCAAGACGTAGAAGAACGAAGGCGAGTTGGCCATCATGAATGCCACGATGTCCCCCTTGACGATTCCCTTGCTCAGCAGGTAGCGCGCAAAGGCATCACTGCGCTCATCGAGGTCCCGGTACGTCACGACCTCGTCGTAGAAAAGGATGAATGGGCTGTCGCCACGCTCGGCTGCGTTACGAATGACCAGGTCTTTGAGTGTGAGGATTTCTGTGCTCATGGCGAATACCTACATTTGGAGCCAACCGTTGTCCTTGTACCAATCGAGGGTTTCCTTCATCCCAGGCAACACATCGGGGTGCTTCAGCTCGAAGCCAGCTTCTTTGATCTTGGTGTTGTCCCAAATGCGATCGCACGACATGTAGTGAAGCGTGTCTTTTTCGAGCTTGGACTTTTTGCCCAACCTCTTTGCAAAAAACTGCGACACGGCAGCTACCGGAATCAGCACACCGATCGGCACGTTGAAGAAGGGCTTTTCGGCGCCGAACAGCTCTCTCGAAATGAAGTTGAAGAACTCAGCCGTCGTCAACCGTGAGTCGTCAGCGATGTTGTAGGCTTCGCCGATCATTGCGTCGTGATCGAAGGCGTAGATCATCGCACGGCACACGTCCTCTACATGGACGAAGCCTTCGACGTGGTCACCAGTTCCAAGCATCATGATTCGGGCTTTGTCGCGCTCGGAGTAGACGTGTTTGACCGCGTTGTGGATGCCATAGTCCGACCGCACACCATAGATCGCGCCAGGTCGTAAGATGGTTGCCTTTAGACCCTTCTCGGAGGCAAAGCGATGGACGACCTGCTCGCCGGCCCACTTCGTTTCATTGTAAGCATTCAATGGTGGAGTGACCTTGGGCGCGTCCTCTTTGACCGGAATCTTGTCGTGCCAATCGTAACCATAGACCCCTGCCGACGAGAGATGGATGAAGCGCTCGGTACCCGCTGAAATACATGCATCGCAAATGTTTTCGACCGCATCGACGTTGACCGCGACCATGAGCTCGCGCGGTGTCGAGTAGTCGTGAATCCCGGCCGCGTGAAAAACCCCATCGACGCCGTCGAGAAGCGTCTCGAGCCCCTCGCGCTTGGTGAGATCGAACCTCATGAACTCGACGCCAAGCCCCTCGAACATCGCACTGTAGTACCGGCTCGAGACGTCTGTTGCGCGAACGGAGAAACCGGCCTTCACGGCTTCCATCACGGCATGATGGCCCGCAAAGCCCGCGGCTCCCGTAATCAGGATCTTCTGGTCTCTACTGGGTGTGGCCATCGTCATTTATCATCACTTTCACGCAAGTGAACAGCGTGAGTATCACTTTCACGCAAGTGAACAGCGTGAGTATCACTTTCACGCAAGTGAACAGCGTGATCGAAGAAGTTGCGTAGCAATTGCCGGTTCATTCTTAGCTTTACCTCGATCGTGTCTTCGTCCTCTCGTTCGATTGCCCTCATGACCATCTGAAAGATCGCGCCCGTGTGCTCGGCGATTTTCTTGGGGCGCCCCACGAGCAGCCACTGAATCGTGAGGTGCTCGATGAAGCCGAGAACCATATTGCGGACCAGATACAGATCGAGATCGTCACGGAAGACACCGCGCCGAGCTCCGTCCTGAAACGCCTCGATCAATGGGCGTGCCGCCTCCCGAACGCTTTGATATGCCGGCGATGCGACATAGCGGCGGTTCCCTTTGAGTGTGAGGAGGGCGACCGATGTGTAGAGCGGGTTGTTCTCGTAGAACTCGAGGTACGCCTGGATGATCGCCCGCACCCGCGCCCGCGGGTCGTCGATGTAGTGGGCGAGCTCGCTGAGACGCTCGATCTCTCTGCGGGTGTAGAGCTCCGAGATCGAGAACAGGACGTCCTCCTTGGAGTCGAAGTACTCGTAGAGGGTGGGCTCGGAGATCCCCGCCTCGGCGCAGATGGCGGCCACGGTTGCATCCTCGAAACCCTTCTCGCCGAAGACCCTCAGGGCCCCCTCGAGGATCGCAACCTCCTTCTCTCGATTGCGCTTTTTCTTGTTTTTCGAGGAGCTCGGGGACCCGTTCTCTCGGAGGCTCGCCATATCCACACCTCAGGAGTCCTGAGAAATACAAAGGAATACCTAGATTGTCAACTATAATTCTGGGTGTCACTTAGATTATTGACATAGAATCTAGGTCGTCATAAGACGGGTCCACGGAGGCTGAGGCTATGGACCTGTCCGTATTGCAATACGAAGTCGTCGATCGGGTTGCTGTGATCCGCATGAGCCACCCGCCGGTCAACGCGTTTGGACCGGCGTTTCTCGAGGACTTCGAAAAGGTGCTCGAACGCTTGGGCAAGCGCGGGGAAGCGCGCGCCGTGCTGATCACCAGCGCAATCCCTGGTCTATTTTCAGCCGGGGACGACGTGAGCCAACTCAGGGAGATCGACGACAGCCTCCTCGAGCTACATCCAAGAGCGGTTGCGACATTCGACGCGTTCGAGGCGCTCCCGATGCCGACCGTCGCAGCGATCAACGGACATGCCCTCGGTGGCGGTTTCGAGCTCGCGTTGACTTGTGACTTCCGATTCATGGCGACCGGTTCCGGTCTCGTTGGGCTTCCCGAAGTCCGTTTGGGAATGATCCCGGCGTTCGGTGGCACCCAACGTCTGACTCAACTGGTCGGCAAGGCCAAGGCGCTCGAGCTCATGTTCAAGGGGCTTCAGCTCGAGCCGGAAGACGCGCTGCAAGCCGGTCTCGTCACCGCGGTGTTCCCATCGGAAGAGCTCTATGAGCGTTCCCTGGACTATGCAGCTCGGCTCGCGCGTCAGGCGACCGGCGCGCTTGCAAGCATTAAGAGCGCCGTGAACATCGGGCTTCGTGAAGGGTTCAGACGCGGGATGAAGGAAGAGGCCCGCATGTTCCGACAGAACATTCGATCGCACGATGCCAAAGAAGGCGTCGAAGCGTTTCTCGACGGACGAAAACCAAGCTTCAAAGGCCAGTGAGCGCGCTGGCTCCACGCATAGCGTCTTGCAGGGCACGCCGAATAAGAGGACTCTAGGGGCCATTCGGGAGAGCAGGCGCTCATGACAGACAGAGGAATCCTGGTTATCACTGGCGCGTCGACCGGAATCGGAGCGGCGTGTGCCATAGGGTTGGCGAAGCGCGGTTACACCGTCTTTGCGGGGGTTCGCAAGCGAGAAGACGGAAGCCGGCTGCGAGCCGACGGCGGCGACAATCTCATCCCGCTCACCATCGACGTCACCGATCAAACGACGATCGATGCCGCGGCAGAGCGCGTCCAACGGGAGCGGCAGGGACGGCCACTTCGAGGGCTCTTCAACAATGCCGGAATCTCGGTCAATGGGCCTCTCGAGTTCATAAAGCCGGAAGACTTGCGTTGGCAATTGGAGGTCAACTGCGTGGGACAGCTCGCGGTGACCCAAGCGTTCCTACCGATGATCCTCGAGTCGAAGGGTAGGATCATCACGACCGGTTCGGTCGGGGGTTTCGTGACGACTCCGATGCTGGGTCCCTATTGCATGTCCAAGTACGCGATTGAAGCATTCAGCGATGCGCTCCGGGTCGAGCTGGCGCCTCAAGGCGTTCACGTGGTGCTGCTCCAACCCGCCTCGATCGCAACGCCGATTTGGGACAAGGGCCGAGACGGTGCCGAGGAAATGATTAGCCATGCCCCGCCAGCCTTCGACGAGCGCTACGGCCGCTTCGTCAGTGGGATCCGAAAGTTCGCAGAGGAGGGCAAGTCCACCGCTGCCGATCCCAAAGTCGTTCTCGACGCCGTCATCCATGCGCTGGAGTCTCCGAGGCCGAAGACGCGTTACGTGATGGGTACGGGCGCAGGCCAGCGAAAGTTCCTCAGGATGCTACCGGATCGTCTCCGGGATCGTGCGCTTTTGAAAGCGTTCGGCTTCTGATTGGCGCGAAGCGATTGCGGACGCTCGTGTTAAGCCGCTCGCGCGGGCAGTAGCTCGATCACCGGTCCGTGCCGAAGCGTGTGGCAGATTCCCCGATAAAAACCGAGAGACTCGTAGACAGCGGCGGTGATCGTCGTCGTGCGCGCCTGGCCGGTGACTGAAAGCGGGAAGCCGTTGTGACTGAGCGCCGCAGAGAGCCCGAGCTCAGGGTTGGCCCATCCACCGGTTCCGCCCGTGCCATAGTGGCCAAACGCGCTCGGAACATCCATGAGCAGCGCGTCGGCACGGTGGTAGCCAAGGCGCCAATGCAGCGGATAGATAATGACTTTGTCGGCGCGCTTTGACTGAACCTCCGCCGACTCGGCGACGATCGCTTCCCGAATGAGCCGTACGCCATCGAGCTCTCCACCAAGGGAAAGCGCCGAGTACATCTTTGCGAGCGACCGTGCCGTGAAGACGCCGTTCATCGCGGGAAGGCATGCCTTCCAAAACGCGGGATGAGTAAAGAGCTCTTTCACGTGCCCAGGTGTGATGCCTCGACGCACTAGACTGCGGAGTGGACCAGGAGGCATCCACGAAGGCGCGCTGTACTCGGTCGGCAACGGTGCTGCGCCATGGCGCCGAAGGGCAGGCACGCCCACCAAATCGGCGAGCCGATCGATCTGCCCGTCCGCCTCCCCAATATAGAGGCCGTCGAGTGCGAGTGGCTCGACGATGCGCTTCTGGATGAACTCTGGGAAGGGCATTCCCGACACGCGGTGAATCAGCTCGCCCACCAGCCATCCGAAGGTGATCGCGTGATATGCGTTGGCCGTTCCGGGATGGAAATCGGGCTCGGTGTCTGCGAGTCGATCGACGATCAGATCCCAGTCGAGGATGTCGGTGAGCTGATCGACCAGGGGCACGACCCGGTGAAGCCCCGCCTGGTGGGCCAGTACGTGTCGAACGGTGATTTTTTCTTTGCCGTTGCGACCAAACTCAGGCCAGTAGCGGGCAACGGGAGCGTCGTACTCGAGCAAACCTTCGGATGCGAGGATGTGGACGGCCGTCGCCGCCACGCCCTTGGTTGCCGAAAAGCAGATCGACATCGTATCGCGTTCCCAGGGCGCACCATCGTGCCGGGCCTGGCCGGCCCAAATGTCGACCACGCACTTCCCCTCGAGGTAGACCGAAGCAGCACCACCACCTCCGTAGTAGGCGACCTGTTTTCGGAGGACGGTGGCGACCGGCTCGAAGCGAGGGTCGTAGTCCCCGTGGATTTGGATGTCTTTACGCAAACCTTTTTCCAAGAAAGCAGTCCTCAAAAATGGTGGCAATAAAGTGACGCGACCCGACCGAGCCACACCGGGCCCGTCGACGCGGCCTTAGCCTGGGGTCGTTGACGCACCGTGTCAACCAGCAGATTTGCTGGATTATCGCTCGGTCCGGCGCCACCGGCGCTCCCTGCGACCGAGCGAGAACGACAAGTAGAGCGGGATTTTCCACAAGAGATAGAGGGGGGCCACCAGCAGGTATCGAAAGGGTACCGACTTCCGACCGTAACGCACCCAGGCAAGCCCGACCGCAATCGCCACCGCCGTGAGCGCGGCACTAGCAAACCATAGCGGAAGCACTGAGCCTTCCGCCATCACGAGTGCTGCCGCCGCTCCGGTCGTCAGAACCGACAGCCCAACCAGCAACGCGAGTGGCGGAACCATCAGGTCTGCTCCCAACGCCACGAGCCCCAAATCCAACCGGCTGAAGCCCGCCAGCACCAAACGCGGCCCCTGTCGCAAGAGCGTCCCTAGCTGTCCGTGCTCCCAACGCTTGCGCTGTTGCATCGCGGCGCTGGTACTCGTCGGCAACTCGCTCGTCACTTGCGCTTCGATACTGTGAAACGGTGGCGCCCCGGCTCGCGCAAGCTCGATACCGAGGAGCAGATCTTCGACGAGGTGCGAACGAAGGGGCGGCGCATCCCGCAGCAGGACCCAGGGGAATGCCATGCCGCTTCCGGTGAGCTGACATGGAAGCCCTAGACGCCGAAGCCCACGAGGACGCACTCGATTGCGAACCAAGAGCGCCAACATCGAAACCATCGATAAAGGCGTTCGCGTGGGAGGCACGAACGTGTATTCCGCTTGCACCGGTCGGCCGAGCGCCAACGCCTGTGCGGCGAGAAGGTGGATCGAACCCGGTTGCAGGCGACAGTCCGCATCGACGACGACGACCACGGTTGGCGGGTTCGACTCGAGCCATTCCACGCCAAAGCGGAGCGCATAGCCCTTTCCTCGATGCTTAGGGTCTTGGCGTCTGATCGCCGTCGCACCGGCGGCGGTTGCTCGTTCAGCCGTGTCGTCGGTACAGTTGTCAGCAACGACGACGAGGCGATCGCCTTTTCCTAACTCGCCTTTCAGCGCCGCAACGGTCCCACCGATCGACGCGCTTTCGTCATGTGCCGGTACGAGGACGACGGTGGTAGCGCTCGGGGGTAGCTCCTCGACGCGGGGACGAAGTGGAAAGAGGCTCGCAACGCACTCGACGAGGAACACGAGCGAAGGCACCAGGACGATCAGCGCCAGCGTCCCAATCGCGTACGTCAGCACTGTCAAGACGCTGCTCCCGAGCCCGGCGGCTTGCGAGCGATTCCGTGCTTATCTGGGGTCCAGCTAGCCTTCATCCAGTAACAGCCTAGCGCGTCAGGCCCAGCGCGTCTCGATATGCACCATCACTCGCTGCGTTGTGATTCCAGTAGTCGTCGATGATCGCGTGGGTGCGCACCGCGGTGGTGCGCTGCGGCCCAACGTTCTCCTCCCAGGCCTGAATGACGTGTGGGAAATCGGGCTCGTAATAGATGATCAAATGGCGAGCGAGCGCCTGGTATCTGACCTCCAACGCCCCGAGCGGATGATCGACCAAATCGGTTTCCGCGTTCGGCCTTTGGGTGACGATCGCTGGGTAAGCGCGCAACGCCTTGTGACGTAGCCTAATGTAGTCGAGCGCGGGGATGATCTCTTGGGCGCCCTGCCGAATGCCTGAAGGGTCGATCCGGATCTGCGCCCAGATCCCGTCCTCCAAGATCGCGTTGGGCATCGTCGTTTGCTGGTCCCCGTCGTCCTGAAAGTAAGAATGCATCAGCGTGCGGAGCCCATCCTTCCGACGATTGATCTGACTGTAGACCTGACCACACCACTCCTGAATCGTGCTACTGACCTTGAGTGTTTCGGAGCCAGGAGGGCGCGTCGGAGTAAAAGATGATGTCATCAGGGTGTAGGGGTAGATGCCCGTGTAAAAGCGACGATACGCGTTGAGCTTGAGCACCGAGATCGCATCGGGCGACTCGCCGTGCTCCTGCTTGACCTGCAACTTGGGCAGGAAATCTTCGGTGACGAACACCAAAACCGCTTCGCCGTCGTGCAAGTCCCCGTAACGGGCCTGGCGCAGCGCGTAGCGGGTCAGCTCGGCTTTTCCTCGATACCAGTACGAGTCGAACGTCGGGTGTTGTTCGGAAAAGCTTTCCGGGCTCGGCAACATCAGTGAAGACGACCCGGTCGCCACCCGTGAAGCAACCGGTCCTCGTTCGTCTTGGTCGTCGCAAGCTCCGAGAGGCAGCAGCATCAGACCTGACAGAATGACGAGACAACGGCTCATGACCATGAACCTTGGTCCGCCACTTGGTGGCGTCAAATCGATCTCAGGTGCGGGCTGTCCTCGTATGGTAGCCTCGTGGCGGAGGCGCGCATGGGGCCCGTAGAAGTGCATTTTGTGGGTAGTGGCGATGCGTTTGGCAGCGGCGGTCGGTTTCAGACCTGCATCGCGATCCGCAGCTCGGACGATCTCTTTCTGGTCGATTGCGGGGCATCTTCGCTGATCGCCATGCGGCAGCAGAAAATTGAGCCGCGCGACGTGAGTAAGATCCTCATCACACACTTACACGGAGACCACTTTGGTGGGCTTCCGTTCTTTCTGCTCGAAGCACAGCTGGTTTCGAAGCGCACCGCGCCACTTACGATCGTGGGGCCGCCCGGTCTCGAGAAGCGGCTCATCGAGGCGATGGAGGTGCTCTTTGCAGGGTCGTCCAAAGTCGAGCCCAACTTCGATGTTCGCTTCGTCGAGCTCAAAGCACGGACCCCCACGGCGGTCGACAGCATCGAGGTGACCGCGTTTCCCGCGGCTCACTTCAGCGGTGCCCCGTCGTACAGCCTGCGCGTAGAGACTAAAGGAAAGGTGTTCGTATACTCGGGCGACACTCAGTGGACGGACACCTTGATCGAGGCATCAGCTGAGGCGGACCTGTTCGTATGCGAGTCCTATGTGTTCGAAAAAGAAGTCGCGCTCCACAATAGTTACCGCAACATCATGGAGCATCGCTCGCGCCTCACGTGCAAGCGAATCATGCTCACACACATGAGCGAGGATGTGTTGGCGCGCGCCTCCGAGGTCGAGCTTCCGATGGCGAAGGATGGGCTCACTCTCACCCTTTGAAAAAGGGGACTGTTCCCTTTAGTATCCGGGGGTGAGGTACACGCATTTAGGGCGGACGGGGGTTAGCGTTTCGCGGATCTGTCTCGGGTGTATGAGTTACGGCACGCCGAAGTGGCGGCCGTGGGTGCACGATGCCGACGCTTCGGCGCCTTTCTTCAAGCGAGCGATTGAGGCTGGCATCAATTTTTTCGATACGGCCGACATGTATTCCCTCGGGGTGAGCGAGGAGGTGACCGGCCGGTGGCTTCGCGAGTACGGCGTTCTCGACGAGATCGTGATCGGAACCAAGGTCTTCTTCCCGATGAACGACCGTCCCAACATGGGTGGGCTTTCGCGGAAGCACATCCAGCAAGCATGTGAGCAGAGCCTGCGACGGTTGGGAGTCGAGACGATCGACCTCTACCAGATCCATCGCCTCGATCCGAACACGCCCATGGAAGAGATGCTTGCTGCCCTCGATCAGCTGGTCACGCAGGGCAAAGTTCGGTACATCGGCGCGAGCTCGATGTACGCATGGCAGTTTCAAAGGCTGCTCTCGATGTCGGAGCTCAACGGTTGGGCGCGGTTCGCTACGATGCAGAACCACTACAATCTGATCTATCGGGAAGAGGAGCGCGAGATGATGCCGCTCTGCGAGGCTGAGGGGATCGGTGTGATTCCGTGGTCGCCGCTGGCCCGCGGGATGCTTGCAGGGACGCGGAGCAAGTTGGGTGACGGCTCCACCAGCCGGTCATCGAGCGATGGGCTCGACAAGATCTTATACGACCAGCCTTCCGACTGGGACGTCGTCGACGCGGTCAAGAAGGTAGCGGCCGAACGGGGTGATCCGCCGGCTCGTGTCGCGCTAGCTTGGCTCCTCCATAAGCCCGGAGTGACCGCCCCAATTGTGGGTGCCACCAAGCTCGAGCATCTCGACGACGCTACTGCGGCGACCGCAATCGAGCTGAGCGCCGATGAAGTCGCCATTCTCGAAGAACCGTACCGCGCGCATCCGGTCAAGGGCATGGAACCGCCACGCAGCTCGGCGAAGTAGCGGTCAGGCCTCGTCGAGCTCCGAGCGCAAGCTTCGGATCATCAAGCGCTCGTAGAGGCCAGGCGCGACGCGCGACAGGAGCGCGCTGGTTTTGCCGACCGGGGTGAGAACGAGGCGCCTCCGTCCCGCCTGCGCGGCCTTCAACACTTCTCTAGCCACATCGTCCGGATCGCTGAGTCGCCCGATCTTGGAGCGTGGTCTGTTGATGCGTTGTCCGTCTCCGCCGAGCGTCGATGCTTCTAGGCCCGTCTCTACAAACGAAGGACATGCCATCAACACGCCGACGCCCTCGCTGGCGACCTCGGCGCCGAGGCTCTCGAAGAGACCGTGCATCGCGTGCTTCGAGGCAGCGTATCCACTGCGTCCGTAGAGCGGTGCCAGCCCTGCGATGCTCGAAATCGCGATGATCAGCCCTTCGTTCGTGACCAAGTCGGACATGCAGGCTTGGGTGCAATGTATCGCGCCGAACAGGTTCACCTCCATCACGCGGCGAAAGACTTCGGGGCGGGTGTCTGCGAAGGCGCTTCGATGCACGATGCCGGCATTGTTGATCAGAACATCGATGCTTCCGAGCGCTTCACGAACGGCCGTTATCGCGGTCTCTACTTCCCCTCTGTCGGTGATGTCGCAGGGCACGGCCAAAGACTCGATAGCCAAGCTCTCCAGCTCCTCGCGGGCCGCGCTCAACGGACTCGATGGTAAGTCGACGATGGCGATCTTGGCACCCGCGCCTCCAAAGCTTCGGCCAAGCGCGCGTCCGATGCCGCCCGCGCCGCCTGTGATGACGACCGTGCGTCCTCGGAAGTCACGCCGAGGCAAGAAGACCCCGCGCGCGGGCATAGAGCTCGAAAGCCTCACGGCTGGTGAGCTGAGGAATGTAGCCGTACTCCTCCTTGAGGCGACGGTTCGAGAGCACGGGCCGGTAGCGCAGGAACGCGACACGCTCGGGTCCGTTCTCGGTCAAGCCCAACTTCTTCAGTGCCATCAGGATCGCCTTCACCACTGAAGCCGGAAGCGGCACATAAGGCTTGTTGAGCATCCGTGCGATCTCGCGGGGAGTGAGCGCCCCATCGCCGGCCTGGTTGTAGATCCCGACTTTGTCGGAGAAGACGGCATCGACCAGACACGCGACCAAGTCCTGATCCCAGATGAAGACGAACGGCGAGTCCGAGCCCGCAATACCCAGGATCACCGGTTTCTCGAAGAGATCCGTAACCGGGCTGTGCACCTCTTCCCCGACGACCGTGCCCGGTCGAAAGACGATCTGCCGAAGCTCGGGATGCTCTTCGCGCCAGCGAGCCAGCATGCCTTCGACGAGGCGCTTGTTCTTCGAATACTCGAACTCGTCGTTGCCCCGCAGTGGGTCGTCCTCATCGAGCCAGTCGGGATTGTCGGGGTGGTAGCCGTAGGCCGCGCCGCTCGAGGTGACGATCAGCCTGTTGGCGCCCGAGCTCTCGCACGCGTCGAGGACGTTTTTCGTGCCGAGGACGTCGACCCGGTACGCGAGGTCCGCGGGCGCGTGTTTGGGCGCACGAACGATCGACGCCAGATGTACGACCGTGTCGATCCCGTACTGGCGAAACAGGTCTTTGAGCGCGGGGTCGCAGATGTCGCCGTGTTCGTAGACGACCCCCTCGAGCCGCTCGAAAGGGTCGACCTCGGTCCAGTCCAACGCGACCAGCGCTGAGAGCTCATCCAAACGCTTGGCGAGGGCCGCAACGCAGAGGCGACCGACGTAGCCGGCCGCCCCGGTCACCAAGACCGCGGGGCCCGCACCCATCAGGCCCCAGGCTCCTGGTGCATCGCCTTGAACTCCTGAAGCCCCGGCGCGAACAAATGCATGTTCGGATCGACGTCGACGTGCACGACCGACGGCTTGCCGGAATCCACGCACCGCTGAAGGGCGGCTTCTAGCTCAGCTGGGTCGGACACCCGCTCGCCGTGGCAACCCATCGCTTCGGCCACCTTGTCGAAGGCGATCTCTTCGAAGTCGGCATTGATCGTGCCTTGCTGCTCTGTCCCGATGACGGGGCGCAGCATGCCGAGCCCGATCGATTGCGTGAGCTTCACCATCCCCCACTGTTTGTCGCAGAGGACGAGGTAGATGACCGGAAGCTCGTGACGCACTGCAGATTCGAGCTCTTGGATGTGAAAGCCCATCGCGCCATCGCCCGTGATGCACACCACTTTGGCGTCGGGCTTGGCGACTTGTCCGGCAAGCGCCTGCGCGACACCCGCGCCCAACATTCCGAACTTGAAGGTCGATAAGAGCGTGTTCGGCTGCTTGATCTCCGAAAAGAAGCTCGCCCATACGGTCGCATTGCCGCCGTCGAACACGTAGATCGTGTCGGCACCGAAGAATCGCTGGCATGCCGCTGGCACTTGAGAGCTGTGCATCGGGCTCGCCGTGTTCTGCAGGGCCGCGTCGAGCTGGGCCCGAACCTTCGCCTGACCTTCCGCGAGGCCGGCGGTTCGTGCCCGATTCGCCTGCAAGTGCGCTTCATTGAGCGGTGATTGTCGAAGCTCGCCCGCGAGGGCCGAAAGAAAGACGCCAGCGTCCCCGACAACGGCGAGCTCGGTGGCCTTGTTGAGGCCGAGAATCTCTTCATCGATGTCGACCTGGATCATCTTTTGTTCGTCGGGTTTGCCCCAGTACGGTGGCTTCCCCCACCAATCGGTTTCGCCGAGGCGGGAGCCGAGCACCAGGACGACATCGGCTTCGCTACGGGCCTTGTTGATGGGCTCCATCCCCCAGATCGGGAGCACCTGCTCGTGGCTGTCAGGTAAAGCGCCGCGTCCGGCCCAACTCGTGGTGACCGGCGAGCCCACGGCTTCTGCCACGTCTTTGAGCGCGTCGGAGGCGTGCGCGTGCAGGACCCCGCTTCCGGCGTGGATGTGTGGCCGCTCCGCGTTTCGGAGCAGCTCCGCAGTCCGAGCGACTTGGCTTGCCGAAGACTCGATGGCTTCGGTGCGTCGGTACGCCTGCGGCGGTCGAAGGTCTATCCCATCCGCGTCAAAGACACCGTTCATCACCGTCTCTGGAACGTCGAGGTGGACCACCCCCGGGCGTCCGCGCCAGCTGATGCGGGCCGCACGCCGAAAGAGCTCAGGAAGGCGCTCGAAAGAAGGCACGGCTCCGCTCCACTTGGTCATCGCACGAGTCACTCCGGCTTGATCGAAATACTGATACGTACCCCCGCGATCCGGATACGCGATCGGCGTGCGCCGACTCGACGTGATCAGCAAGACTCGATTGCCCTCCCCGTTCTCTACGGCGACGCCGGGAAGGATGTTTGCAACGCCAGGCCCGTTCGATGCCATGCACACACCGAGCTTGCCGGTGAGTCGCGCGTACGCTCCAGCCATGTGCGCGGCGCTCGTCTCGTGCCGCGGCGAGATCAGCCGGATGCCGTGCTTCTCGAAGCTCCCGAAGAAGCCCATATACGTGCCGTCGACGATGCCGAAAACGACCTCGACGCCCTCAGCGGCCAACATGCGCGCCAGCACGTCTCCTCCTACCATTTGGGTCATGGCGATCCTTCCTGCGTCCGACGGCCGCCAGCCTTTGGCGGCACCGACGCCGAATCACGAATCTACACCCGCGCTTTCCCAGGCCGAAAGTGAAATTTTTGCGTGCTAAAGCCGCGTAGATCCGTCGGAAACCCGATGTGGTAGACAGCCGACACGTCGAAGGCGCACAATCGTATCTAGCCGAAACATGACCGAAATCGCCGCTGACAACCTAGGCTTCGTCGAGTGCTGGAACGAGATCCTGACGCCGAAATGGATTCGGTTTCGGCACCTCCTTTCCGGCAACGGCAAAATCCATAGCGACATCGCTTATGCTGATTTCGACATTCGACCAGGCGACAAGGTGCTCGACATCGGCTGCGGGTTTGGGGAGACGGCGCTTGAAATCGGCCAGATGGTGGGCCCCACCGGCGAGGTCGTCGGAATTGACTGCACCGATGCTTTCCTAGAGATCGCCAACCAAGAGCGTGACCTCGCCGGCATGACCAACGTTCGCTACGAGATCGGGGACGCCCAGGTTTGCGACCTTCCCGAAAACTATTTTGACGTGGTGTATTCGCGCTTCGGCGTAATGTTCTTCGAGAGCGCGGTCCGTGCGCTTCGAAACGCCAACCGCACGCTCAAGCCAGGCGGCCGGGTTTGTTTGATCGTATGGCGAAGCCTGGCCGACAACCCTTGTTGGGGTGCCGCCAAGGAGATCGCGCTTCGCCACTTGCCGCCTCCCGGAGACAACGCTGCGACGTGCGGTCCCGGCCCCTTCTCGATGGCGAGTGAAGAAACCGATCGCGCCATGCTCGAGGCCGCGGGGTTCCCGGAAGTCGAGCTCTTCAAGCGCATCGACGCCGACGTGTGCATCGGCCGAAACATCGAAGAGGCAATCGACTACCAAATCCTGGTTGGACCTTCGGGCGAAATCGTCCGCGAGGCCGGCGCGGAAGGCCAACGGAAGCTCCCCGCGATCCGCCAAGACCTGCGCGAGCTGATGGAGCCGTACCTCCGAGCCGAAGGCGTCTTCATGCCCTCGAGCACCTGGGCCATCATGGCCCGTAAACCCTAGGATTCCACCCTCGCCGCGCCTGTTGGAACTTCTACGAGCCATGCCCCCGCGCGCTCCTCAGTCAAACCCACTTCGAACCCCAGAAACTCCCGAATGACCGCGAGTTGCGTGGTCAGATGGGTCGTGGGTGAGAGCGTGCGAAAGGTGCCGCCTCCCGCGACCGCATTTAGGAGCACCAACTGGTCGCCAAGATATCGACCCACCGGCACATCGGCTCGTAGGTATTCTTTCACCTCGGCTCCTAGGTGCCTTGCGACCGCTTCGGCGGGAACACCTTTTTGTCCGAAGCCTGCGAATACCTCGGTGACGTGCTCGGCGATCAGCTCCACGATGACCACGTTTCCCGGGCCGTCGACATCGGTCAGCTCTTCGATCGCAAAGCAAGACCGGTCCCAGCGAAGCTTCCGGAGCAACGTTTCGATTTCCCGCTCGGCGATGTGTCGTGGGAGATTCGCGACGGACGCCTTAGCCCGGTGCTCACGAATCGGACCGCGATCCAGCAAGTTCAGCGGTCGAAGGGTAGGATTGGGCTTGATCGATACGACCATTCGTCCGCCGCCGGCAGGATAGAAACCAGGCCGCTCCAACGTGGCCGAAACGTTTGGCCCCATCCGCCGAACCAGGGGCAAATAGGCGCGCTCCAGGAACTCGAACGTCGGAGATTGAGGGTTATGGGTACCTCCCTCGAGAATCACCGTCGAGGCTTCGGGGGCCAGCATGAGCGCGGGCAGAATGGTCTGTAAAACGAGGGTCGTGCTGCCTGCGGTGCCGATCGAGAACGTGTAGTTGCCACCGGCAGTTAGTCTAGGTGCGAAGGTCAGCTCCAGTGAGCCGACCTCTACTTCTGTCACCGTTGCACCGCCGACCGCTGCCGCAGCCCCGACTGCGGTCAGGTGCTGCTTGCGAAGCCCGGGACGGCTGCGCCGCCGACGGATATCGACGATGCGAAACGGATTTCCGGTCACCAACGACAAGGCCAACGACGAGCGAAGGACCTGCCCACCGCCTTCGCCAAATGAGCCATCGATGGTCAGCATGGTTTGCCCAAACTGGGGAACAGCATAGTAGCCTATTCGATGTAGAGTTGAGCCGTGGACGGTTGGCCAAGATGGGGAGGAGTCTTTCCAAGGCTTTCTTTGTTGATTGTCGTGCTTGGTCTGACGTGGTGCACGCAGGGCCGCGCGGACCGTACCGATGTGCCAGCATCGAGCACGTCGGTTGCCAAGAAGAAAGGAGTCGGTTCCCTCGTGAAACTACCACCGCCGAAACAAACCGGTCGAGTCTCCGTCGAGGAGACGCTAGCGCGGCGCAGGTCTGTGCGGGAGTTTGACGATGTCGCTCTCGGCGACGCCGAGCACAGCCAGCTCCTCTGGGCGGCACAAGGGATTACACATCGCACGATGGGATTGCGAACGGCTCCCTCCGCCGGAGCGCTCTACCCGCTGGAGATGTATCTAGTCACTAATGAAGGAGTCTATCACTACGAGCCGCGTGCACACCAGCTCGAAAAGACCATGTCGGCTGACGTACGCAACGCGCTTTCCAACGCAGCGCTGCGACAGGAGTCGGTGGGCGACGCGCCCTCGATTTTGGTGTTGGCGGGCGTCTACGAGCGAACTGCAAAGAAGTACGGCCCAGCTCGCGCGAAGCGCTACGTGCACCTCGAAGCAGGACACGCAGCACAAAACATTCTCTTACAAGCAATCGCGTTAGGTTTGGGCGCGGTCCCCATCGGCGCGTTCGAAGACGATCAGGTCCGGCAGGTGCTGGCGCTCCCCCAAACCCATCAGCCGCTCTATCTCGTGCCCGTTGGCCGCCCCGCGCGCTAGTCGCTGCGCTGATTACGCCCGCACACGCGCATAGGCCTCCCGCGCCATGGTGCCGAGGCCCAGGAACAGCACCAGCGTCGCGGCCAGCATCCCAATCGGCGGAATCAGGTACAGCAATGACAGTACGAATGCCACCGCCGCAATCGCCAGCCAGGTTTTGCCCAGGGACGGCGCCGGATCCGGGCTGACCCGGGCCAGACCCCGTCGGGCAACCACGACCACGCCAGCCAGGCCTCCGAGCAACAGCGCCAGCCCATAGGCGGCCATCAGCACCAACGCCAGCAGCCAGCCAATGCCGGTCACGAACAGCAGCACGATCACCACCGGTGTCACCGCGAAGACGGTCAAGCCAGTAAGCAGTGCGACCCACGGCTGAGCCTGAAACACAGCAACGCAGGCCTCGCAGGCTGGCCGCATCAAGGTGTACAGCACGCCGGCGGCCACGATCAGGCTGAGCATCATGAACAGGCGTGCGAGGAAACCGGGTTCGCTGCGGAATTCGGGTAAGGGCTCGCCCTGGCGAACGTCGCCCTTGATCACTGCGCCTTCGCTGATTTCCGGTTCGCTGTTGCTGCGCCAGATAAGATCGCCGTTGACTACTGCGCCGTCGGCGATCTGGATTTCCTCCCCGGCCAGTTCCGCATCGCCGTTCACCTGCCCGCGCAGTTCGACACTGCCGGCCATCGCTTTCAGGTCGCCACCAATGCTGCCTGCCATGATCACCTGGCCTCCCGCCAGCCAGGCAAACTCACCAACGCTGCTGCCCGCGCCGATACGCACCTCACCGCCGGACATGACCGCGTGGCCGGCCACGGTGCCGGTCACATTCACCGAACCTCCGGCCAGTCGGGCATCATCGCCGACACTCCCGCTGAAATTCACGTTCCCGCCCGCCGCGATCAGGTCGTCGCGCACTTCTCCCGCCACCGAAACGGTGCCGCCGGCCAGCACTGCATCGCCATTGACGGGCGCCAGCACCTCGACTTGACCCCCGGCGGCATACAAGTCGTCAGTGGCCTCGCGCACTACCACGGATTCACCAACCTCCTGCGCCAGGCCGTGACCCGTCCAGGCCAATGCGCCGATCACCGTCGCGAACAGGAATATCGAGTGCGTCACGCGTGCCATGCTGTGCCTCCCTCGGATACGACTCGTCGAGCCGTTCGCGGAGCATCACAGGTGACCGCACGCAACACAACCAAAACTCACAAGACTCGACAGAAACCCAAACATGACCCGGCCTTGCCGCATCGGCGCTCGGCTCCAAAGCGAGGGGACGTTCGAGCTACTCTCGGCTCGGTAGACGCCATAGCGGTTGACCAGTAGCATGGCCAACCTCGTCGGGAGCGTACGCGTGCAATACCTGAACCAGACCTTTTTCGGAAACCCCGGTAAGACATGGCTCGTTGCTTTGGGCGCTGCGGTGGCGGTGTTCGTCTTGCTGCGCCTCTTCGAACAGTTCTTGGTCATCTGGGTCGGGCGGCTCACCAAAAGGACTAAAACCAAGTGGGATGACATCTTCATCCACTCGCTTCGAAACACGAAACTGCTGTTCCTCGCGGTTGTGTCAATCTTCGCGGGCGCAGTCGTCCTAGAGCTCTCGGACGACGTTCGCACCATTGTTTGGCAGGTCGTCATGATCGCCTTCCTCTTGCAGGTGGGTAATTGGGTGAGCTCGGGCCTCATGTACTGGCTGCGAAGCTATCGGGAGGACCAGGAAGATCCCGCGAGCGTGATGACCATGAACGCACTGGGCTTTCTCGGTCGCCTCGCGCTTTGGTCGCTCGTGGTTCTCTTGATTCTCGATAACCTCGGCGTGGACATCACCGCACTGGTGGCTGGGCTCGGCATAGGCGGTATCGCGATCGGTCTGGCAGTCCAGAACATTCTCGGCGATCTGTTTGCGTCGCTATCGATCGTGCTGGACAAACCATTTGTTCTTGGCGACTTCATCATCGTCGATGATCTGATGGGCAGCGTCGAAAGCATCGGCATCAAGACCACGCGGGTGCGGAGCATTTCCGGCGAGCAGCTCGTATTTTCGAATTCCGATTTGCTCGACAGCCGAATTCGGAACTACGGGCGCCTGTACAAGCGCCGCGTCGTGTTCACGCTTGGCGTCACCTATGGCACCGCCAAGGACAAGCTCGAGAAAATTCCCGGAATCGTTCGCGAAGCTATCAAGGCACAGGAGAAGGCGAAGTTCGATCGCTCGCATTTTTCGTCATACGGAGACTTCTCGCTCAATTTCGAAACGGTCTACTTTGTCATGGATTCGGACTACAACCTGTATATGGATATCCAGCAGGCCATCAATCTTGAGGTCTACCAGCGCTTCGCTGACGAAGGCATCGAGTTCGCGTTCCCGACGCAAACGCTGTTCCTGAACGACGGCAAGTGACCGCTGCGAAGGACCATGTGGCGCTGCGGCGAGGGTGCCTGCTTGGCCTAGGCTATGCTGCCCTTCCACGAGTTCATTTAGCGCTATTGACACCAGCTCACGGCGAGTGCTAGCAGTTAACCATATGAGCGTGAAAGATTGTGTTGCGAAGAAGGCGAAGCGAAAGTGGGTCAAGCCTGCGTACAAAGACATCCGCCTTGGCTTCGAGTACACGCTCTACGCCATGACCCGGTAGGTCGGATTCGCGGCGCTCGCCTCGCTCATTTGCGACCTCGCAGGAATTCATGGAGCCCAGCGCGCTCTTCATGAGAGAAGCGTAGGCAAGCGATGAACCCGGCGAGAAGCGTGAAACCGCAAAGCACGGCGATATCGGTCGCAACTCCGAAATCCGCCCCGGCGATCGGAGCCTCGACCCCCAAGATGGCATGCTTGAGTAGATCCACGCCGTACGTGAACGGGTTGATCATCGCGACCAGCCGAAGCGCGTCTGGGAGTCCCTTGACCGGGTAGAGCGCCCCGCTCAGAAAGAAGACCGGAAAGATCACGAAGTTCATCACCACAGCGAAGTTGTCGAGTGTCGAGGTCCACACAGCCACGAGCATTCCGAGAGTTGCGCATGTCAGCGCGGTGCCGACGAGCCCTGCGAGCAACAGCGATACCGATGTCTGTTCAGTGACGAATCCGAAAATGAAGAAGAACAAGAGGAGCACCCCTGCTTGAACCAGTGCGGTCACCACGCCGCTCACGATCTTCGCCAGCACGATCCAATAGTGCGGCAGAGGCGCGGTGATCAGCAGACGCATCACCCCGAATTCTTTGTCGTAGACTACGGATAGAGCCACCAGCATCGACCCGAAGAGGATGGTCATCGCGACGACGCCAGGAACGAGGTAGCGGTGGTAGGCACCGGGCCCGGCTGGCTCGAGAAGCACACCTATGCCCGAGCCAATGACTACAAACCAGATCAGCGGCCGAACGAAGGCACTAAGTAGCCGCCCGCGCTGCCGTACCATGCGTACCAGATCGCGTCGGATCACCGCCCAAACCGGAAGAAGCATCATCGAAGGATGTCCTCACCCAGGTCGGGATGAGTCGCCCAGAGAAAGACGTCACTTAATGTCGAACGACGCTTCCGCACACTCCGGAGTCCATCCACCGCTTCGCCGAGAAAGCCTTCCACGTCGAGAGGCTCATCTGGAAGGCGAAAGAGCGCACGCTCGCCCGCTCGAAGGCACGGTCCCAGCCGAGGCGAGAGCAACGCCAGCGCCCGATCGAGGTTTTCCCCCTCGAGCTCTACGATTTGGTTCCCCAATCCAGCGACGAGCTCATACGGGCGGCCGCTTCCAATCATCTTTCCGTTGGCCAAGAACGAAACCCGATCACAGTCCTCTGCCTCTTCCAGGTAGTGGGTGCTGAGCAGCACCGTCGTTCCTCGCTCACGCCGGAGTCTACCAATGTAGTCCCAGATCTTTCTGCGATTCGGCAAATCGAGGCCGAGTGTCGGTTCGTCGAGGAACAGTATGCGGGGCCTATGGAGCACGCTTCGTGCAAGATCCAGAGCCCGCTTCATGCCGCCCGAAAGGATCGCTACGCGCTCTGCGCGTTTGTGACCAATCTCGAAAAGCTCTAACAGCTCGTCGCTGCGCTGCCGGCAGAGTTGCTTTGGAAGACTCCTGAGCGCGCCCGCAAACTCTAGAGTCTCTTCGACGGACAAATTGGGGTCGAGCGCTGGCTCCTGAAACACGAGACCTATCTCGCCTCGAACCGCTACGCCTTTTCGCAGAATGTCGTAACCGGCTACCCGGGCCTGTCCGCTCGTTGGCCGAATCAGGGTCGTGAGCAGATGGATCGCAGTCGTCTTTCCGGATCCGTTCGGACCCAAGAGGCCAAAGAACTGACCCTCTGGGATCTCGAGGCTCAGCTCGTGAAGTGCCGTCGTTCGACCGTATACCTTCGACAGTGCCTCCGCTCGAATTGCAAGCGCCGGACCGTCGTAGTCGGCCTCAGACCTGTCGGAGGCCGAGCTTGTCACCATGGATCCTGGAGTTGTGAACGTTGCGGAACTTCGGCGGCTGCATCGCCGAAGCGGTTCGCCGAGCAGTCTCGATCGCGTTTTGGATCAGGTCGTGATCAGGAGACAGCGCACAAGCGGGGTCAGTGTTCTCCGGATCGCCGGTGAGCAGATAGGCCTGGCACCGGCAGCCTCCAAAGTCTTGATGCCGCTCAGGGCACGTTTGGCACGGCTCCTTCATCCACCCTTCACCACGAAACCGATTGAACTCCGGCGACTTCCAAATCTCCGCAATACTGGTCTCATTCACACGCGGAAATCGCATCCCGGGCAATTCGCGAGCGCCATGGCAGGGGAGCGCCGTCCCATCCGGCGTGATCTGCATGAAAGTACGGCCCCAACCCGCAGTGCAGGGCTTCGGGCGTCCCTCGAAATAGTCGGAAACGACGTAGAAAATGCGCATCTGACTTTGGAGTCGTCTCCTAAAGGTGGCGACCTTCGCTTCAGCTCGGTCAAGCTGGGACCGGCTGGGTAGCAATAGATTCCGGTTCAGGCGCGCCCATCCTCCGTATTGAGCGTTAGCCAACTCGACGTAGTCGGCTTCGAGCTCCTCTGCGAAGTCCAGAATGTGGTCGACTGTGTCGATATTACCTCTGTGGAGAACGACGTTGAGCACCATGGGGTAACCCTGCTTCTTGATGAGTCGTGCGACGTCTCGCTTGTGCTCAAAGCTTGCGGCGCCCCCGATATAATTATTGAGCTCGGCCGTGCTCGCCTGGAAGCTGAGCTGGATGTGGTCGAGGCCGGCGCTCTTGAGCACACTCAAGCGCTGCTCGTTCATCCCGATCCCCGAGGTAATGAGGTTGGTGTAGTACTCGAGCCGCGCCGCCTCCTCGATCAGCACCTCCAGGTCGCTTCGCAACAGAGGCTCGCCGCCCGAAAACCCCAGCTGCACGGCTCCGAGCTCTCGCGCTTCGCGCAGTACCCTAAGCCAGTCGGTTGTGCTCAGTTCGCGCCGCGTCTGGGCGAACCCAATCGGGTTCGAGCAGTAGAAACACTGCAGCGGGCATCGGTACGTCAGCTCCGCGAGAACCCACAACGGCCGGTTAGGCTCTTTGGATGATGATCCAACCATTTGAGGCCGCCTCCTCGAGAAACTCTCTAACGTCGGACTCGACGTCGTCCGTGGGATATAGGTCCCCCACCTCGCCAAGGACCTGCTCGAAAGAAGTTCGGTTCGTGCATTGCTTCATGATCTCAGCGGCCGGGCCGTTGAGCTGTACAATGCCTTCTGGGTAGAGCAACACATACGACTGCTGCGCGTCCTCCCATCGCAATCGGTAGTGTGGAGCCATTTCGATGATGTCTCCAGCCTGGATCAAGCCGGTCACGATTCACGCTCTTCTTGAATGACGTATCGTTGGTAAATCGAGTCGAGCAGCGACCAAAGCACGTCGAGTTTGAACTGCATGATCTCGAGGGCCCGCTCTTGTCTTGCGCGAGAATTGCAATAGTCGAGTGTGATTTGGAGACCGTGCTCCACGTCTCTCGAAGCCTGTGAGAGTCGCCGCCGGAAGTACTCGAGGCCGGCATCGTCCACCCATGGATAGTGAGTCGGAAAAGCTTCCAGGCGTGCACGATGGGCATCTCGCGCAAAGATCTCGGTGAGAGAAGCGCAGACGGCCTCTTGCCAAGGGCGCGTCCGAGCAAAGTTCACATAGGCTTCGACCGCGAAGCGCACGCCAGGCGCTACGTGCTCTTCGTTCAGAATCTCTTCGCGCGTGAGGCCACACGCTTCGCCAAGTCGGAGCCAGGCCTCGTTGCCCCCTTGCTTCCCATCGGCGCCATCCTGCTCCTGAATACGAACGATCCATTTCCGCCTGACATCGCGATCGGGGCAGTTGGAGAGAATCGCTGCGTCCTTGAGCGGAATGCTCTTCTGGTAAAAGTAACGATTCGCTACCCAACCGCGGATTTGCTTTTTTGTGAGCCGCCCCTCTCTTAGCGCTCGTTCGAACGGGTGGTTCAGATGATATCCCGAACCTTTCGCGCGTAAACGCGACAAGAATTCTTCTTCACTCCATCGCAGGTCTGAATCGGGCCCGGTGTTCATCGCATGCTCCGAGACAACGACATCATCATAGGGTGATCTCCATGCCGTCGTAGGCAACCTCGATCCCCGCGGCCTCGACAATGGAGCGCTCCTCTGATTCTTCGTTGAGGATCGGATTCGTGTTGTTGATGTGGATCAGGACGCGTCTTGCATGCGCGAAAGGCCTCAAAACACTGATCATTCCGTGGTCGCCACTCTGCGGCAGGTGACCCATCTCGCTGGCTCGCTTGCCCGCAATGCCCTCCTCCAGAAGCTCGTCTTCACTCCAGAAAGTCCCATCGACAAGAATGCAGTCGGACTCGGACATGCATTGCACTACGCGCTCACCGACGCTGCCCAGCCCTGGCGCGTAGAAGAGAACCGCGCCGGTCTCTTCGTCTTCGACGCGTATTCCGATGTTGTCGCCCGGACGGGGATCGTTCCGATGCGGCGAGAACGGCGGGGGTTTACTTGCCAAAGGGATGGCACTGAGACGGAGTTTGGGCGCATCTTCGACACGAAAGTCACTTGGGCGGCCGACGGGAATCCGGGTGCGGCGCACTCCGCAGAAATGGTGAAGCACATTGAGAATCGGATGGCCGGTGCTGAGATCCTCAAACACGGCGTCGGTGCAATAGATTCGGAGCGGTGCGCCCTCCCGGAGAATCAGAAGTCCAGTCGTATGATCGATGTGCCCGTCGATGAGCACGACACCGGCGATGGCCGTGTCGCGAACCGTGCGACCCGGCTGCATCCGCGGAAAGGCCTCGAGTTGCTGACGTATATCCGGCGACGCATTGAAGAGAATCCAGCTTTCACCATCAGCACTTACTGCGATCGAGGACTGGGTTCGTGACCGTGCCTTTATCGACCCTTTGCGCAGCCCGTCGCAGTTTCGACAGTTGCAGTTCCATTGCGGAAACCCACCGCCCGCCGCGGAGCCGAGAACGCGTATCCGCATTACTGGGACCTTAGGTATGCAATGATCGCGGCTCGGTCCTCGGGGTTTTGGCTTCCGACGAACTGCATTTGGTTGCCAGGAGCGAACTCCTGGGGAGACCGTAGGAAAGCATCCAGGTTCTCCTCAGTCCAACGTGTGTCGAGCGACTTGAGCGCCGATGAGTAGTTGAAGTCGTCAAACCGTGCGACCCGGCTGCCGAGGATGCCACTGAGATTGGGACCTTTTCCGTGGCCGGATCCATGTTCGAGCACATGGCACTGGGCGCACTGCGCCCATAAGAGCTGACCGCGCAGCACGGGGTCATCGATCAACCCTGGGTCGTCCGAGTCGAGCGGCCGAAGTGTAATTAGGTCCCCGTCGTCGGTTAGCAAGAGCAGGCTCCCGTCCTTTGCTTGGTCGAGGTCCCGAATGCGATTTCCAATCTCGATGCGCTCGGTGAGCACGACGCGGTTATCCCTGACCCGGACGCGAAAAACAGCGCGGTTGGCGAGTGTTCCGACGATCAGGTCTCCAGTCCATTGGGGAAACTTTGAAAAGCCCTCTAGACGAATGACATTGCAGGTCGCGATGGAAGGGACCCAGGCATACAGAGGCAAGGTAAAGGCATCGTGGTTGCCCCAGTGCGGTGCCGGCCAGCTCAAGCCGGGGTACTGCAGCCCATAACTAACCTTCGGCCAGCCATAGTTCGCGCCATCGACGATGATATTGAGCTCATCGCCGCCTCGTGGACCGTGTTCGGTCGACCAGACGGTCCCCTCATGGTCGACGTACAAGCCTTGCGGGTTGCGATGACCCAGACTGTAAACACGGGAGCCTCCTGATTCCAGATCGATCCAGACCGTCTTGCCGATGTGCGATTCGGGGTCTTGCGGAAGATCGGGCCCGGCCAGGCCATCTTGATAGTGGTCTCCGACCGTCAGGAGAAGCTCGTTTTCACTGATGAATGCGAGACGACCGCCCGCCTGCAAAAAGGTGAAGTCTCCACCTAGGCCGTCGAGCTCCTCGTTGAGCTCAAGGCAAGGCTCTGTCTCGAAGACCGTCGTCCAGTTGGTGTCCGCCGATCCGCTCCGCAATTTCCCCATCTGGGTCGAGAGCTTGGACAGCCTCAATGTGGCGCAGCGGCGCTCCGCATCCCAAGAACTATGGCTTGCGTACAGGTCGACCCCGTCCGGGCGTTCGCGAATCAAGATATCCTTCACGCCGAACTGCACAACAGCCAACGGATCGCGCTCGGAGTTGTCTCCGCTGAACCGCTCTTTGTTGGTCGGGACGCGAGTTTCGATCGCTTGACGCTCGAGAATCGGTTCGAGTGAGTGCTCAACCGAAAACAGCTCCCCACCTCGCTTCGCGACCAGATAACCGGACCCAAGCTGCGCAAAAGCTACGTGGTCACCCACCTTCTCCAGTGAGGTTTGGCTGGTTGAGACGCGGACCGGGTAAAGATTAGTCGTGACTATGGACTCGTTGGATGGGGCGCCCTTGACCTTCGCTTTGATGGCCCGCAGCTGTTTGTCGGCGAACAGGTGGACGCTAGCGTACGGCTGCCAGCCGTACTTTGCGACGAGTCCCCCTGCAGCAAAGATTGCAACGCCCGAAGACAAGAGGATGACGATCCCGGCGCAGATAGTGAGGAGCCTAGTCAAGTTGGAGACTGATTATAGCTGCCGAAAGTTCTACTGCACAAAGATCGCTTGCTAACCTGGCAACCCTTTGAAACCCTTGGTCGGGGCGACTGGATTCGAACCAGCGACCTCATGCTCCCAAAGCATGCGCACTACCAGGCTGTGCTACACCCCGAGGCCAAGTCGATGTCGCTCGAGCTTGGGCGAAGTTGGTAGCCGATGGCTAGCGCGTCTGCAACTCGCGTAGGCCGGCGACCAGCTTTGCGGCTGCTTTGGCCCGGTGGCTGATTTGGTTCTTCTCTTCGGGCGGAAGCTCGCCCATCGTTTCTCGGTACCCGTCCGCGATGAACAACGGGTCGTACCCAAACCCGTGAGTCCCGCGCGAAGAAGCGGCAATGCGGCCCTCGCACGCTCCCTCGGCCACCAAGAGCTCACGTCCTTTGCCGTCGACGAGAACGATCGTGCATCGAAACCGGGCGGTCCGTTCGTCGCCCGGCACACCGCTCAACTCCTGGAGCAGCTTCTCGTTGTTTTGCGCGGCAGTCGGATCGCTTCCCGCATAACGGGCCGAATGCACCCCAGGCCGTCCTTCGAGGGCGTCGACCGCGAGTCCGCTGTCGTCCGCCATGCTCGGTACCCCAGTCACCGCAGCGACGGCACGCGCTTTCTTGAGCGCATTCTCGTAGAATGTATCCCGGTCTTCCACCACGTGCATGGGATTCGCGAGGGACTCGAGCTCGAGGTTGGGAACGCCAGAGAGAAGGCGCTTGTATTCCGCCAACTTCCCGGCATTGCTGGTGGCCAGGATGATTCGCATCACGGAAGCAGGCGATCGATGTCGATCTCGAGTGCACGAAGCGCGTGTACCTGTTGCTCGGCAAGAGCTGGCAGTGAGCCGAGTGCGAGGTCGATCATCTGGTCGAGTTGCTCACGGGCGATCGGCGCGCCCTCCGCTGTCCCCTGCACTTCGACGACTCCGCCGTTGGGCGTGCCTACGACGTTTAGATCGACTGCAGCGTCTCGGTCCTCGACGTAGCAGAGGTCGAGCATCGGTCGTCCTTCCAGAAGCCCGACGCTGATCGCAGAAATCGATCCGCGAAGAACGCCCTTTCTCACCAAACCCGTGGCCCGAAGCTTGTCGAGCGCGATGGCTGTCGCCACCATTCCGCCGGTGATTGATGCGGTCCTCGTGCCTCCATCGGCATCGAGAACGTCACAGTCGACGGTGATCGTGCGCTCTCCGAGCTTGTCGAAGTCGATCGCGGCCCGAAGCGCGCGCCCCACCAAGCGCTGAATTTCGGAGGTGCGCCCGTCGATCCGACCATTGCGCCCGTCCCGTCGCTTGCGATCGGGGTTTGCGCGCGGGTGCATCGCATACTCCGCAGTGAGCCATCCCTGCCCCGACCCCCGCATCCAGTCGGGAACTCCCTCGGCCACCGACGCAGCAATCAAGACGGTCGTATCGCCACAACGGTAGAGGACCGATCCCTCGGGGTTACGCTGCACGTTGGGCTCGATCGACACGGGCCGCAGCACGTCATGGCCGCGCCCGTCTGCTCTGGTCATCCGACCCTCCGCACGGGCGAACCAGTAGTCGTTTGCGCGGCTGGGGGCAACCAAACTTCGAATGTCGTCCCGTGCGGATGGCGCGGCTTGCAGGCAATTTTCCCGCCGTGGGCAACTACGATCTGTTGCGTCAGTGGGAGGCCTAACCCGGTACCCCGTTCTTTCGTCGTATAGAACAGATCGAACACGTGCTCGCGGTCCTCTTCGCTGATCCCGGCACCCTCATCATGCACCTGCACCCGGACTCCGCTCTCGTATCTCGTCGCCTCGAGCTTGGCCGTGCCACCCTCTGGCATGGCCTCCCGCGCGTTGCGAAGAAGATTGAGGAGCGCCTGTCGCAGCTGGGGCTCGTCCATCGCGACCTCCGGAAGCTGGGTCGCCAGGTCCACGGTGAGCTCCACCCCTGCAGCATCCATTTCGCGCTGTACGAAGTCCGCCGTATCACGAAGCAAGATCGTTGGGTCGTCGGGTGTGAGCGATGGCTCGGGAAGGCGCGCGAGCCGCAGGTATTCCTCGGTAATGCTCTCCAGCCGTTCGAGCTCCTGCTGGATGGACTCCATAAGCTTCGTGCTCTCGGCATCCGCATCCGAGAGCTCATCGCCTAGCATGTCGACGTTTAGTCCGATGCTGGAGAGAGGATTCCGTACTTCGTGTGTAACATGTGCAGCCATCCGCCCGATCGCCGCGAGGCGCTCAGTTTGAATGAGACGCAACTTGGTAGCCACCGCATCCGACACGTCGTCTGCAACTACGAGCACACCACGCATGCCTTCGGGACCCGCCTCGTCGCCGAAAGGGGTCACCAGCACATCGACCAGACGCTCAGAGAAGCCCGAAATACGCTCACCTTCGAGGGTGAGCGCAGCGCTTCCGACAGCGACCTGTTCGATGGCCGCAGCAAGCGCCGGAAATCGCCTTAGAAGCGAAGTGTCGTCGATGGCGGACCCTACTTCACGGGCGCTGACGCCGAGAATCTCCTCGGCCGCCGGGTTGGTCGTTCGAATGACGCGGTCGCGGTCGATCACGACGACAGCTGCTCGCAGCGCCTCGACGATCTGTACCTGCATTCGTTGGAGTCGCTGCTCGGCTAGCGCGGCTTCTCGCAGCCGTTGGTCACGTGCTGCGAGCGCCTGCACCATGCGCTCGAACTCGGCGACTAACTGACCTAGCTCGTCGTTGCGCCTGACGTCGACCGCGCTTGAAAGGTCACCGCGCGCCACCGCAGCGACACGTTCGTGCAGCAGCGGGATCGGACGAAGAAGTCGCTGCGAAAGAAACGTGACCGCAATGCCCACGATCAAAGCCAAGAGTCCGAGAATGCCCAACAGAAAAGTGGCTTGCTTCTCTTGCTCGGCTGCAAGCGCGCTCGTTCGCGAGATCCGCTGCTGGACGCTTTGCGACGCGCGGTCATAGTTTCGCTCGATCCGTTGTTCGGTGCCTCGAAGCTTGGTGAGGAGCGCTTCGACGGCCTCGGGGTCGTCGTCGACCACGTTGAAGAGCTGGTCGTACTGCCCGTCGATCCGCTCGTAGGCGGCCGCAATGGCATCGAGCTCCCGTCGGACGGAGCGAAGCGGAGCTGGTGTCCCTAAATCGGTGGCTAGCGCCTCGGCCTGCTCGACACCTTCGTACGCGCGGCGAAGGGTGGACGGTCGGATCCGCAATGCGGCCCGCAGCCATGCTTTGGTAGGCTCGGTCCGTTCGGATTCGAGCGCGCGCTCGATCAGGTTGGCATAGACGCTCTGCGTAGCCTTCGCTTGCCCGAGTGTGAGGGCGAGGGGCAGATAGCCATCTTGAAGAAGCCCGAGCGTCTGCGAAGTCCGATGGTGCTGGAAGAAGCTCAAGCCACCGACGACGCCAAACGCGACGAGGACCACCATGTACCCGAGGACGATTCGGGTCGGTATCGTCAACCATTTCCGGCGCCGGCTGGTCACGAGCTGATCCTAGACCTGCGCGCCTGGCCAGTCCATCTACCCGCCATGGGCAGGCGCGGGCTCAGTTCATTTGGGCTTCAGTCGCCTCGCTGACCGGCCGCTTGCGCTGGGCGCGCTGCTCGACGGCAGCTCGCACGAAGCTCGTGAACAGCGGATGCGGCTGGTGGGGCTTGCTCTTGAACTCAGGGTGGAACTGGCACCCGATGAAGTGCGGGTGACCAGGCAGCTCCACCATCTCGACGAGGCGGTCGTCTGGCGAAACGCCACAAAGCACCAAACCACCCCGCTCGAGCTGTTCACGGTACGCATTGTTCACCTCGTAACGGTGACGGTGACGTTCGCTGACCTGTGTTGCGCCATAGATCTTCGCCGCAAGCGAGTCGGGCTTGATCGTGCACGGATATGCGCCGAGCCGCATCGTCGCGCCCTTGTCCTGCACGCCTCGCTGATCCGGCATGATGTCGACCACGAGGTCCTTTGCGTCGCGATCGAACTCGGCACTGTTCGCGCCGCTCAGGCCACACACGTTTCGCGCGTAGTCCACGACGGCCATTTGCATCCCGAGGCAGATCCCAAAGAAAGGAATGTTGTTCTCCCGTGCATACTGGATTGCGCGGATCTTCCCCTCAGCACCACGATCTCCGAATCCGCCGGGCACCAAGATCGCATCGTGGTGCCCCAGCAAGGTTTGTAGATCGCCGCGCTCTAGCTCTTCACTATCGACATAGTCGAGCTCGAGCTTCACGTCACACTCGAGCGCAGCATGAACGAGTGCTTCGTGAAGAGACTTGTAGGAATCCCGAAGGTGGACGTACTTGCCGACGAGCGCGATCGAGACGTGTCCGCGACCGGGGGACAGGTAGCGGTCCACGGTCCATCGCCAAACCGAAAGGTCTGGGTCGCGCGCCCAGATATTGAGTCGCTCGGCGAGCAGACGGTCGAGGCCCTGTGCGTGGAGCGTCAAGGGCAACTCGTAAATGACACGAACATCGGGGGCCGCGATGACCGCATTGACCGGCACGTTGCAGAAGTGAGCGATCTTCTCGCGCAACGCCCGTGGAAGCTCTCGATCGACCCGGCAGAGCAGCAATTCGGGCTGGATCCCGAGGCCGAGAAGCTCCTTCACCGAGTGTTGCGTGGGCTTGGTCTTGAGCTCGCCCGTGGCGGCGATGTGGGGCACGAGGGTCACGTGCACCGAGACACTGTTTTGAGGCCCCAGCTCGACCCGCAGCTGACGAACGGCCTCGAGAAATGGCAGCGACTCGATATCACCTACAGTCCCGCCGATCTCGACGATCGCCACATCGACATCGCGGGTCGCCTCCTTGACCCTGGCTTTGATCTCGTCGGTGATGTGGGGAATCACCTGAATTGTCGCACCCAGATACTCGCCACGACGCTCTTTCGAAATCACTGAGTCGTAGATCCGCCCCGTGGTGAAATTGTTGGCCTTGGTCATGGTGGCCTTGGTGAAGCGCTCGTAATGACCGAGATCTAGATCGGCTTCAGCCCCGTCGTCGGTGACGAACACCTCGCCGTGCTGATAAGGCGACATCGTGCCGGGGTCGACGTTGATGTAAGGGTCGAGCTTGATGTTGGTGACGCGCAAACCACGCGCCTCGAGCAGAGCGCCCATCGAGGCAGCTGCGAGACCTTTTCCTATAGAGCTGACAACACCGCCTGTGACGAAGATGAACTTGGTATGACGCGCGTTCATCCGTGGAGGCTCCTGCACTATTGCGTCCCGCTCACGTAACAACTGGACCTTAAGGGGCCGACACCGGTGTGTCAACGCGACGCGCTGTTCTTCGCTGTTAGACGCGTTTTCTAGGTATGCGAATCGCGCTTGACGCTCGGTTCTCGGATCAGCGACGCACGCGTGAGCCCAGCCGTTCCAAATCGCTCTCGCAACACATGGCTGGTGGCCGCTAGACGCTCCCGCCGTTCACGCTCGGCGTCTGGAAAGAGCTCTTCGCCTGGTGCGTTGGTAATACCGGAGACCGCGACGCCTGTGAGTCGCACGCCGTAGGCCAAATCGTCAAACCTTCCGAGCAGCTCTCCTGCCGCCTCGAAGATCGCGTCGGTGTCGGAGACCGCCCGCGGGAGTTTCATCTGTCTGGACCGAATGCGGTGGTCGCGATACTTGATCTTCAAGGTGACCACCCTGGCCCAAAGTCCTTGGTCGACGAGGCGATCGGCCACGCGCATCGACTGACGCAAGATCGGTTTGAGCAATGCGTCTCGCGTGCGGAGATCGTCTTCGAACGTCTCTTCACTGCCGAGGCTTTTGGGCGGGGCACCGACGACGACCGGGCGATCATCGATCCCTCGAGCCAGGTCGCGAGCGACGGGTCCCCAGCTCCCGAGTAGTTGCTCGAGCGTGTTGGCGTCCGCGCGCGCCAGGTCACCGATCGTCTGGAAACCTGCCGCACGGAGCCTCACGCGGGCCTTGGGTCCGACACGCCACATCCGTTCGAGAGGGAGGGGTGCTAAGAATTTCGCCGCCCCGTCGGTCGGAACCAAAACCAGCCCGTCGGGTTTATCGAGATCGCTGGCGATCTTTGCGACGAATTTGTTGGGAGCCACGCCTGCCGAGCCGGTGAGACCGATCTCTTCATGAATGTCGCGCTTGACGCGTCGCGCGATGGTTTCGCCATCGCCGAAGAGGGCTCTGCTTTCGGAAACGTCTAGAAATGCTTCGTCGACCGATAGGCCCTCCACCAGAGGAGTGTATCTTCGAAAGACTGAAAACACCTGGCGACTCAACTCGACGTAGCGCGACCGACGCGGGGGGACGACGACCGCCTCAGGACAACGCCGAAGCGCCTCGACCATCGACATGGCGGACCGAACCCCCGAGGGCCTAGCCTCATAAGAGGCCGCGGTGACCACCCCCCGCCTCGATCGGGCCCCGACCAGCACCGGCTTTCCCAGGAGCTCCGGGGCGTCGAGCTGCTCGACCGACGCGAAAAAGGCGTCCATGTCGAAGTGGATGACTGTACGCATGCGCCGTTCGGGACCCTACCGCATCAAGTCTTGATCGTCAGCGCGATCACCCGTACCGTCTGGCCCCATGGCAGCGCCCAGCGGTGAGAGCCCCTATCGAGGGCCGTTTGGAGTCTTGAGGCGAATCGACGACTGGATCTTCGCCTTGGAGATGGGAATCCTCTGGACGTTCCTCGGAGTTTCCTGCGCCATGGTGTTTCTCGACGTCGTGTATCGGCGGCTCGCCGCGCCGGACAGCAAGGTCGCAGACCTCACCTCACGCATTCTCGGCATCGATAGTCCGGAGGGGATCGAACGACTCACCATAGCTGCGCCGATCGCCAGCGTGGTGATCGGGGTTGGGCTACTCTACTTTGCGTTCTGGACCGCCGAGCAACACGCGGCCGCTGGCGGCGAAACGTCCAAGAGCAAGCCCGTGATCTACACCATCCTTTCAGCCGCGGCGCTCGGCGCGCTCGGGTGGATCATGATCCAGCGCAGTTTCGAATCGCGCTGGTTCTACATGTTGCTGTACGGTCTTTGTTCGGCACCTTGGCTTTACGGGTTGATCCGGAACCGTGATCCCCATTGGCCGCGAAAGATTTTCGCGTTCGCCGTCACCACGGCGTTGTTTGTCATCATCGCAATCAACTATTTCCCCGACGGCTATAGCTGGTCGAAAGAGCTCTCGCTGATCATGCTCCTCTGGGTTGGGTTTATCGGCGCCAGCGTGTGCGCGCACGAAGGCAAACACATCCAAATGGGAGCGCTCAAACGCATCGTGCCGCCGTCGTTGGCGCGCTGGAGCGAGGCGATCGGGTTCTTGTTCACTGCCGCATTCTGCTTCTTCATCGCGCTCCTAGGCTACATCTACGCCAAGGAAGCTCTGACGCTCGAAGGTCGTTTTGAGCAGACCAACATCCCCGACTGGATAGCCACGATCGCGGTGCCCGCAGCGTTCGCCATGACCATGCTGCGCTACATCGGGGCCGCAGTCAGCGCGGTGCTCGGTGGTAGCTATGGCGCTGCGCCCCAAGAAGAGGCGCTCGTGGCGGCAACGCAGAAGAAGGCGACGACCCAGGGAGCGCAGGAATGACCGACGTCAAGAAGCGCAGGTTGCCCTTTCTGATCTTCGTCGGGCTGATCCTGTTTCTGCCCTTCTTGGGCAAGGGAGGCATTCTCGCATCGGCCATTTTGGCGGCCGCAATCGTTGGCTCGCCGCTCTTCGTCCTGATCGGAGTCGGCACTCTAGGGGCCCTCTTCCTCTGGAGCGGCTTCCGTGAACCCCAAGAGTTCACGATCCTCATCGAGGGCATTCGAAGCCTAGCCGACAGTCCCACGCTGCTCGCGATTCCCTTCTTCATCATGAGCGGCGCGGTCATGAGCAAGGGGCAGATCAGTCAGCGTCTGGTCGACTTTGCGCAGGCGTTCATCGGCTGGGTACCGGGTGGTATGGCCATGAGCGCCGTCATCGCCTGCATGTTGTTTGCGGCGATCAGTGGTTCGAGCCCGGCCACGGTGGTCGCCATCGGATCGATGATGGGACCTGCCCTCGTCGCGGCGGGCTACCAAGAGCGATTCTCACACGGCTTGCTCACCTCCGCCGGCTCGCTCGGGATCCTGATCCCGCCGTCGATCCCGATGATCGTATACCCGATCGTCAACCAGGGCGCCGTGATCGAAGTCGAGCGTCTGTTCGCGTCGGGTTTCGGTCCGGGCCTCGTCATGGGCTCGATCCTGATCGGATACTCGTTCTACCAGGGAATCGTCGACAAAGTCCCCACCTCGCCGTTCAAGTTCAAGAAATTGGTGGAAGCGACGCGGGACGGGTTCTGGGCATTGATGTTCCCCCTGTTGATCCTCGGTGGCATCTATGGCGGCATCTTCAACGCCGTCGAAGCTGCGGCGATCAGCGTCGTGTACGCGGTCGTGGTCGAGGTCTGGTTACACCGCGCGCTTACACTCAAGAACGTCCCCACCATCTTTGGCGAGACAGGCGTTTTTCTCGGCTCCTTCCTGGTGATCTTGATCATGGCCCTCGCCCTCGGCGAGTTCCTCGAGAAAGAGGAAATCCCTGACCAGATGGTCCATTGGATTCAAGCTAAGGAACTGACTCGGTGGCAATTCCTCTTGCTGCTCAACGCCATGCTTATCGCGGTTGGCATGATGATGGACATCTTGAGCGCGATGTTCGTCTTCGTGCCTCTGTTGGCCCCGATCGCCGAATCGATGGGCGTCGATCCCATGCACTTCGGCATCATCTTCATCGTCAACCTCGAGATCGGGTATCTGACCCCACCGGTCGGGCTCAACCTTTTCGTGGCGAGCGCTCTTTGGGAGCGGGGCATTGGCCACATCATACGCGCGGTCGCGCCCTTCGTCGGCCTGATGCTGATCGGCCTCGGCCTCATCACGTGGTACCCACAGCTTTCGATCGGCCTCGGGAACGCGATCATGGGCGGCGAAGGCGGCATGATGCTGGAAGGCGACGAGGAAGGCGAAGCCGGCACTGGCATGCCCACCATGGAAGAGATGATGCGCGAGGCGCAGGGGCTCGACGAGGACAGCGAAGACGAAGAAGAAGATGCGGACGATTTCGAAGACGACGAGCTCGAAGACGACGAGCTGGAAGGCGCCGAGGACGAAGAAGACCAAGAGCAGTAGCCCGGCTGCGCACCCTCCGTCCCCGTGATAGGCTCGCTTGCTCGATGGCGTACACCGTTCTTGCAAGAAAGTATCGCCCGCAAAGCTTCGAAGATCTGGTGGGTCAGGAGCACGTCGCGCGCACGCTCGAGAACGCCATCGAGTCGAATCGGGTCGCGCACGCGTTTCTCTTCACCGGGGTGCGGGGGGTCGGCAAGACGACCACTGCCCGCCTCCTCGCCAAAGCCCTCAACTGCGAAGAAGGCCCAACGCCGACTCCGTGCAACGCGTGCGACCCGTGCCGCGACATCACCGCGGGGGTCGACGTCGACGTGCAGGAGATCGACGGAGCCTCGAACAACAGCGTCGAGGACGTGAGGCGCTTGCAGGAGTCGCTTCCGTATCGGCCTCAGCGCGATCGCTACAAGATCGTGATCGTCGACGAGGTGCACATGCTGTCGGCTGGCGCCTTCAATGCCTTCTTGAAGACCCTCGAAGAGCCGCCGGACCACGTGAAGTTCATCTTCGCGACCACCGAAAGCCACAAGGTGCCGGTCACGATCCGATCGCGATGTCAACAGTACGATTTTCGATTGATCCCCCATCGCCTGATCGCAGGTCGGGTCTCGGAGATCCTCGCCGCGGAAGACCTCTCTGCCGACGAAGAGGCCATCTCGGTAGTGGCGCGAGAAGCGGCGGGCTCGATGCGCGACGCCCTCACCCTTCTCGACCAGCTGGTAGCCATCTCTCATGAGCGCATCACGGCGAACACGGTGGCAACCAGCCTCGGGATCGCAGACCGCGAAGCCCTCTACGGCGTGGCAGGGGCAGTTCTTCGAGGTGATGGGGCCGCCGTGGTCGCCTCCGTGGATGGTCTTGCGAACCGCAGCGTCGACATGCAGCATTTCGCGCGGCAACTGCTCCAGCTGGTCCGCGACCTCGTGGTGCTGAAGCTCGATGCGGGCGATCCCGCGGAATGGGTTCCGGAAGAACACGATGCGGCACAAGCGCTCATCGACGACGTCGACATCCTCGAGCTGCAGCGCGTGTTTCGGGCGACCTCCACGGTGATGGATGAGATGGCGCAAAGCCCGAACCCCAAGCTCATGCTCGAGATGGGATTGGTGCGCGTCGCCACTAGACCCCCTCTTCAGTCGGTGGCCGAGCTTCTCGCGCGACTCGACGGGCTTCGAGGCCAATCCGGCCCGGGTGGCGGCGGCGCGCGCAAGCCGCCACCACGGAAGCCCGCACCGAAGCCGCGCAAGGAGCCCTCGGTCAAGGCCAAGACGCCGGAGCAACCTCCCGAGCCTGAGCCCGAACCCCAAACGGCGACGCCCGATCCGAGCCAGCCGATCAAGCCGGCCACGCGTCACTCAGGAGGGTTCCAAACGAGCAGCGGCGATGTGCTGACCCCGATTCGTCGTGCTGCGCTTCAGGAGTGGGAAGGCTTGGTGAGCAACCTGCAAAGGAAGCAGCCCGCGCTAGCAGCCGTGCTCGAACATGGGGTGCCTAAGGCCGTGGGCCCCGATCGCATCGTCTTGTCTTTTCAAGATGGCTCCTTCTACGGGCGACAGGCAGAGTCCCCCGACTCGATCGAGGCGATCAAACGAGTGGCCGAGGAACAACTCGGCGGTCGCCCGGAAATCGAGATACGGTTCGACGCTCCGCACGAGGGCGCAACCAAGACCGTGGCTGCGGTTGCGGCACAGCGTAAAGAAGCCGAAGTCGACGCTAAGCGCAAGGAAGCACTCAATCACCCGCGTGTGCGCGATGCGATGGACGTGTTCCCCGAGGCGGCCGGGAAGCTCGACGTGCACGTCGAAGCAGATTGATGGCTCCAAACGACCCCATCGCCACCTTGATCGCACTTCTCTCGAGGCTCCCGGGCGTCGGCGAACGGACAGCCGCTCGTCTCGCTTTTCACGTGCTCGAGGGTGACGCACAGTATGCGCAATCGCTGGGCAAGGCGCTGAGCACGATCCACGACGACGTTACCCGATGCGAGATGTGCGGCAACTACGGCGCCGAGTCGCAGTGCGCGATATGTAAAGACCCGAGGCGGGACGAGTCGATCATTTGCGTCGTGGCCAAGGTTCCCGACCTCATTGCCCTCGAAGCGCTCGGCAGCTTTCGCGGCCGGTATCACGTTTTGCATGGCTTGCTCGCGCCGCTCGACGGCGTAGGCCCCGACCAACTGCCGCTCGATGCGCTCGAGCGGCGTATCCGCGAAGATGGGGTGAAAGAGATCATCGTCGCCACCCCGCTCAATGTGGAGGGTGAGGCTACGGCTCTCTATGTCGCGGATACGCTCGGATCATCGCCCGTTCGCGTCTCGCGAATCGCTGCTGGAGTCCCCCACGGGGGCGAGCTGGAGTTCACCGATCAGGTGACCCTCGGCCGAGCGCTCGAAGACCGCCGGTCACTGTAATCGAGCCGCGCAGGGCCCAAATCACCAGAATTCCCAAGCCAGCGGTCCAGGAGGGCTTCGCCCCGTGGCGCCGAAGTCGCTTTGCCGGGTGAATGTTTGCGGTGCCTGCCTCGTAGAAACCCAAAGAGGTAGCCATGCACCGACTCGTCCTTCTCCCCGCACTCGCGTTCGCCACCGTCCTGAGCATCGTTACGACGGCGCAGGCGGACGTCATCGTTTCTCGACCAGCCGATTCATCGTCGCAAGTCGTTGTCAGGACCAAGCCGCCGACCGTAGTCGTCGTCCGGCAGAAAGCCGCCGCACCCGCACCGGTCGTGAACGAAGCGCCACCCAAGGATCGTGAACGAAAGGTCGGGCTCCACTTCGACGTTGCAGGCACGTTCGGGCCGGACGTTCGAATGGGCGGCTTCAATGGCGCCCTTCGCTTTCGACCCGCCTCTCACTTCGGAATCGACCTCGGCTCCGGTTATTTTGCGGGCAACGACTATGAAGGAGACTTCCGCTCCGAAGTCCCCATTACGATGAACTTCCTGTTCTTCGTCAATCCGAAGAGCAAGGTACAGTTCTACGTGCTGCTCGGGCCCGGACTGTCTTTCGGTAAGAAGGAAACCTTTGCCGAGGTTCGCAACATGATACACGCGGGTGGCCAAGCAGGCGCGGGGCTCGAGTTCCGCCTCGCTCCTGGGTTCGCGCTAAACGCAGACGTTCGGGGTGTGTTGCGACACCGGATCGACAATGACCCGCGACCCGAGTTCATCGACGGGACGCGCTCTACCGACACCTCCGGCGGCGCGCTCCTCACATTTGGTGGAACGTTTTACTTTTAGTTAGGCCGCGTGGATGATGCCGGTCGGGCCTGCCGCCCGTCAATTGGTCCCACCCCACCGCTCCCACGCTATCGCCTAGGGACGGTTGCTGCTTCGACGCGAACCGAAGAGCTTCTTGAAGAAGCCCTCGTCTTCTTCCTCGTCACCGTCGTCTTCCTGTTGAGTCGCCTTTTTCCCTGGTAGCGGTGGTGGCACCGTGACCGCGGGAATCTGATCCGACGCCTTTTCGAGCTCCTCGAGATCGTCCTCGTCCACCAGCAACACGAAATCATCGGAGGGATCGATGATCTCGACCTCCGTGTTCTCACCCTCCCATAGGTCTTGCGCGAGCCCCGGATGCTGCAGGTCTTCGGCCTCGACCGTCGATGCCTTCGCCTCGATTGGCAAGATGCTGGCGCCGTCCGCTAGAGCGTTTAGCTCGTCATCGACCGCCGCCAAGTCCGCTGGCTCGCCGCCTTCAAAACGGCGAAGAACCGCCGAAACTTCGTCCTCGTCCTTCCCTAACTCGGCAAGGGCGTCTTCAAGCTCAGAGAGCTTCTCTTCGGAGACCGCCACGCAATAAATGTCACAGGAAATCGACGCCTCGTAAAGTCTTTCACCGAGAAAGAGACCTACATGTCGGCTAAGATCCTGCGAGCGCCGCACGAATTAGGGCCAGTTTGGAGTTTGTGCCGTCACTTAGAGAGCCCCACGAGCTCGTAGACCTTCGCGACAGCCTCGTTGAGGCGGCTCGGATCGGGACCACCCGCCTGCGCGAAGTCTGGGCGCCCTCCCCCGTTGCCGCCGACGACCGCGGCCGCCGCCTTCACGATGTCACCTGCAGGAAAGCGATCGGTGAGGCCCTTGGACACGCTACACACGAGCAGAGCTTTCTTGCCATCCTTGCTGGGCGAGCCCAATAGAACGACTGCCGGCGCAAGCTTGTCGCGCAGCTGGTCGGCCATCTCGCGAAGCGTTCCGGCATCACCGATTTCGACGATCGCTCCGAGAACGCTAGCATCGTCTACCTTTCGCGCTGCCGCCGAGAGATCCCCGCTCCCCCCCGACATGATCGATCGGTTGAGGCGATCGATCTCACGCTGCGCATCTTTCTGTTGCTCGATGAGTCGCCCAACACGATCGCGGAGCTGTTGCGCCGGCGCTTTGAGTAACGAAGCTGCACCTGTGAGCTCGGATTCGACCTCGCGAAGGTGAGTAAGCGCGTTGAGCCCCGTCGTTGCCTCAAGCCGTCGGACACCAGCCGCAAGTCCGGTCTCGGATAGGATCTTGAAGAGCCCGATGTCTCCGGTGCGGGAGGCATGCGTTCCACCACAAAGTTCGAGCGACGGCCCTATGCGCAGCATCCGGACCACATCCCCATATTTCTCCTCGAAGATGCCGATTGCACCCCGCGCTTTGGCCTCGTCCATCGGTAGCACTTCGGTCGTGATCTCGGTGTTCTCTAGGATTTCGCGGTTCACGAGGTCTTCGATCGCCTCGATCTCGGTGGGCTCCAACGGCCGGGTTCCGCTGTAGTCGAAGCGAAGTCGGTCGGGGCCAACGAGCGAGCCCTTTTGCGTGGCGGTGGGGCCGATCACCTGGCGAAGGGCCCAGTGAAGCAGATGCGTGGCGCTGTGGTTCCGCCGCGTCGCGCTCCGAGCGGCGTGATCGACACGCATGTCGACCTCGACGTTGGGCGTGAACGATCCGGACGCCACCCGGCCACGATGAACGATGAGGCCATCCACAGGCTTCTGCGTGTCCTCGACCTCGAAGAGCGATCCATCGAGCTCGATCGAGCCTCGATCTCCGACCTGGCCTCCCTGCTCCGGGTAGAAGGGCGTCACTCGAGTGATCACTTCGCCGACTTGGCCGGATTCGAGCTTCGAAACGATGCCCTCGTCGGAAATGATCGCAAGCAACTCGCTCCGTTCGCTCTCGGCGTCATAGCCTTGAAACTCGACCGTTCCGATCTGCGCGGCCACGGTCGGGTACACATCGGCCACCGCACTGCTCCCTACCTTGGAGCCCTGACTTCGCGCGCGCGCCTTCTCGAGCTCCTCTGTGAAGCCGTCGTGGTCGACCTCGAAGCCTTGCTCTCGACCGATGACCTCTTGCAGATCGACGGGGAAACCATAGGTGTCGTAAAGACGAAAGGCCACTTCGCCAGGTAGCGAGCGCGTCCCCCTCGTTTCCATCCATTCGTCGTTGCTGTCGATGAGCTGGAGACCCCTGTCGAGGGTATGGCGAAACCTCTGTTCCTCTTGTAGGGCTATCTCCTCGATGAGCGCGCGACGCTCGACGAGCTGTGGATAAATGGTCCCCATGTTGTCGACGACGCGAAGTGCGCAGTGATGGAGAAACGGCTCGCCGATGCCCAACCGATGACCGTGCCGAATCGCGCGCCGCATGACGCGTCGAAGAACGTACGCTCGACCGTCCTTGTCGGGAAAAACACCCTCAGAAATCAAGAAGGCGGTGGTTCGCGCGTGGTCGGCGATGACGCGCATGCTGATGTCGTCTTCCGATTGGCCCGACCGATAGCGTTTGCCAGAGAGTTCCGCGGCTAGGTCCACCACCGGCCGGAGCAGATCGGTGTCGTAGTTGCTGAGCACGCCCTGCGACACGACCGCAATGCGCTCGAGGCCGGCCCCCGTGTCGATGGACGGCGCGGGGAGCGAGACCATCTTGCCGTCTTGATGTCGCTCGAACTGCATGAAGACCAAGTTCCAAAGCTCGAACCAGCCTCGGCCGTCGGGAGTCGGCTCCTCGCCAAAGGTCCGTGGATCGACGTCGTCGAGACCGAGGCAGTAGTGGATCTCCGAGCAGGGACCGCAAGGACCCGTATCCCCCATCTGCCAGAAGTTGTCCTTCGCGCCGCAGCGAATGATCCGGTCGTCCGAGAAGCCGGTCACATCGGCCCAGATCTTGGCCGCCTCATCGTCGGCGGGGGCAAGGTCTTTCTCCCCGCCGAAAACCGTGACCACCATCCGTTCCGGCTCGAACGCCAGCGTGTTCGTGAAGTAGTCCCAGGCGTATTGAATGGCCTCGCGCTTGAAGTAGTCGCCAAACGAGAAGTTGCCGAGCATCTCGAAGAACGTGTGATGCCTCGCCGTTACGCCGACGTTTTCGAGGTCGTTGTGCTTTCCGCTGATACGAATGCACTTCTGCGAGGATGTTGCACGGCTGTAAGCACGTTCGTCTTTGCCGGTGAATACGTCCTTGAACGGCACCATGCCAGCGTTGGCAAACATGAGCGTTGGGTCGTTTGGCGGCACCAGAGGGCCCGAAGCCACTCGTTCGTGCTCGCGGTCCTCAAAGAAACGCAGAAAGGATTCGCGAATTTCGGTCGACGACGCCATTCGCTTCGTTTGCTAGCGCTTGTGCAGCGCCCATGCAACGCCTGTGCTAGAGACCTGCCCGTGTTGACGTGTCTGCGCGTCCGGAACTTCGCGATCATCGAGGAGCTCGAAGTGAACCTAGACGCCGGGCTCAATATCGTCACTGGAGAGACCGGCGCCGGAAAGTCGATCCTGGTCGATGCCTTGCAGCTGGTGCTCGGGGCTCGAGGGCGCCCAGAGGTGGTCCGAACCGACGCAGAGGCGGCCGAGGTCGAGGCTCTCTTCGACATCTCCGATGACCTCGGCGCGCTCAACACGCTCCGAGAACAGGGCCTCGGAACCGAGGGTGAGCTGATCGTCCGGCGGGTGGTCAATGCGTCGGGTCGAACACGCGCTTACATCAACGGCAGGCTCGCGACCCTTGGCCAGCTTCGAGAGGTCACGAAAGGCCTCGCAGACATTTCCTCGCAGCACGAGTTCCACTCGCTCGCGGACCCGCGACAACATCTCACGTATCTCGACGCCTTTGGCGATCACGGGCGGTTGGTCGAAGAGGTCGGCGCCGCTCATGCCCTGTTGGTCGAGGTGGCAGGCCGGCTCGAAGAAGTCGTCTCCGAAGAACGCGGCCGCGCCGACAGAGAGGACCTGCTTCGGTTTCAGATCGGTGAGATCGACGCGATTGCCGACGTGCTCGACAACGAAGATGCGCTCCTCGCCGAGCGCGAGCGGCTTCGACACGCGGAACATCTCGGGAGCGCCGCAGGGGAAGCCGAAGCGCAACTCTACGCCGAGGACGATGCCATTTGCGGGTCGCTCTCCCGGATTGCGACATCGGTGGACCAAGCCTCGCGGTTTGATTCGGCGCTCGCTGCGGTCGCCGACCAGATCAAGGATGCACTAGTGCAGCTCGAGGACGCCGCGTCGGAGCTCGGTCGTTACGCGCGCGACCTCTCCTTCGACCCGCAGCGCTTGGCCCAGCTCGAAGAGCAGCTCGACCAGCTACAGCGTATCAAGCGCAAGTATGGCGGACACCGAGCCGAGGTCATCGCTCACCGCGACCAGGCCAGCACGGAGCTCGATTCCCTCGAGCGTTACGAGGAGCGTGTCGACGGCGCCCAGCGCGAGTACGACGAAGCATTGGCGCGTGCGACCACGGCGGCCCTCTCTCTACGGAAGAACCGGCAGGTGGCGGCAAAACGGCTGAGCAAAGCGATCAGCCAAGAGCTGGCGTCGCTCGGCATGGGCGAGGCCAAGGTCACCGTCGAGCTCGCTGCGCTCGAAGGCGGCCCCCGAGAGCTCCAAGTCGAAGGTGCCCGTCTTTCGCCGAGCGGGATCGACCGCGCCGAGTTGTTGATCGCACCGAACCGAGGCGAGGAGGCCAAGCCGCTCCGCAAGATCGCGAGCGGCGGCGAGCTCTCTCGATCGATGTTGGCGATCAAACGCGTGCTCGCCGGCCTCGGGCCCGCAAGCCTCTACGTCTTCGACGAGGTCGATGCCGGGGTCGGCGGCGCCGTCGCCGAAGTCATCGGACGCAAGATCCACGACGTGGCCCAGCACAGCCAGGTACTCTGTATCACCCATTTGCCCCAGATCTCGGTCTACGCCGACGCTCACTATCGCGTGCACAAAGAGGTGGTGGGCGAAAGAACGAAGAGCGACATCCGATTGCTCTCCGACACCGAGCGGTTGGAGGAGATTGCGCGGATGTTGGGCGGCGTTCAGGTGACCGAGCAGGCGAGGGCCGCCGCGGAGCAGTTGATCCAAGGCGCAAACGCCTGATTCAGAGCCAGTAACGCTACCGCCGGCCGAGATTTGCCTCGTCGATCTGGTCGTTCAGCGTCCAGAAGTCGTAGAGGACGCCGATGAATAGAAGGCCGCCGGTGAAGAAGTAGAGGACGGCCGTCCAGATCTTCCCGATGTAGAGACGGTGGAGGCCGAGCGCGCCGAGGAACGTGAGAAGGACCCAGGCGACGTTGTAACTGTACTGGCCCTCCTCGTATCGAACGTCCGCCGAGCGCTCGAGTGACGGCATCAAGAATAGATCGACGATCCAGCCGATGAGGAGCAGACCCCCGGTGAAGAACCAGATCGTGCCCGAGATCGGTTTGCCGTAGTAGAACCGATGCGCACCCATGAAGCCGAAGATCCAAAGGACATAGCCGATGGCCAGGCTATGCGTGTTGGTGGTGCGCTCCATGCGGCCTCGTCTAGCATGCGCGGAGCTGTCCTGCGAGCAGGACACCGACGCGCAACGTTGACGCTGGCACTGGCACTGGCACTGGCACTGGCACTGGCACTGAAGGAGCTATCGCATTTCCTTCGGGCCCACCAGCGTTCGCAGCGTCGCCTCGGCCACGACGTCGCCACCCTCGTCCTTCAATACCACCCGAACCTGGTATTCCTGCTTGGCGCTGGTGTCGATCGGCGGACAGTGGCACTCGCCGGTGATCGTCCCGCGCGCTTTCTTGAGGTAGTCGACCCCGATTCCCGCCACGATGAAGCGAGCATCGTCTGGAAGGGTGTAGGCCACTGCGATGTTGCCCGTCAGCTCAGCCAGATTGGCGAGCGCGATCGCGTGAATCGAGGCAAGGTGGTTTCGCACCGAATGCCGATCGGTCACCGTGACACGGGAGTATCCCTCTCCGAGCTCTTCGATGTTGGCGCGCATCGTACCCGTATAAGGCGCCATCCTTCCCACGAGCCGGCTGAAAACCACATTCCCTCCCGGTAGCGGGCTGAGCTTCTTCCACATCGTGCGGACCACATTGGTCGGGGACTCGGTGGTGAGGGCCTTGGCGTTGAGGAAAGTCGTGAGTGCCATACCGGTAGCCTACGAAGGCGCGGAACGAACGCCAACATGCATGGTTGCGGGGTGCCCTTGCAGAATTCACTCAGAAAGGCGAACGTCCCCGCAGGAAGGGCCGAAAACCGCCTCGAGAGCGCCCGTGCTCTCTTCTCGAATCACCTGCTCAACGCGCAGGGTGCCCGACAGGGGGCACTGGACGTCATCCAATGTGATGTCGACGTAGTCGGCGTGAATCGTGAACAAGAGCCCATCGGGATACCGGGCGACCCCCTCAATGGTCGTGTCGTAGGTGATTGAGCCCGTCAGTAAAGCTTCGCTCAGGGTGATTCCTCGATGCATGTGAACCGTCAGGCTTCCGGTGCCGCCGGACCCGATCACGCCGATCGAGAGGTCGAAGTCGATGTCGTCCCCACTCGAGGACAAAGTGCCGTCGATCGTCCCGTTGCTGACGCTGCAATTATCGTAGGTGATCAGGGAGCCTTCCTCGGCGACACACTCCTCGAGGGACGCCTTCTGACGCAGGAATTCGATGAACACGCCGGCCCCATCCTGACCTGCATTCGCCACCGCACTGAGCTCGGAATAGATCCGGGTCATCGCGATGAGCGCGTCGGGATCGCTGGGATTTTCGATCAGAGTGTCGAGGCGCGCTGTCGAAACCACTGCGTTTCCCGCCGACGCGGCGGCCGAGGACACCCCGGAGGGTTCCTGGTCAGCGCACCCGTAACAAACCAGCAGGAGCGCCGTAGTGATCGATAACCTCTCCTTCATTTCATCCCCCCTACCTGATGCCAGAGGCCTTTACGACCCCCGGTATCAGGTAGGGCCTTTTTTTGTCCACTGCCAACGTAGCGCCACCCTATGCCGTGATCAGCTTGGCAAGACGGGCGAGGCTCTCGTGTGCGCCGCCGAGGGTGAACTCGAGGAGCTTCGACGTCATGAAGTAGCGGTAAAGCGGATAGTCTCGGTCAAACCCCATTCCGCCATGGACGTGTTGGGCTGCCGCAACGACCCGAGCGCCGGCCTCGGACGCCCAAAACTTCGCGACCGAGAGCTCCTTGTCCGCGTCCAGCCCTCGATCGAGGCGCCAACAGGCCTGCCACATCGATGACTTCATCGCCTGCACGTCGATGTACGCGTCGCCAACACGCTGGGTCACGCCCTGAAAGGTCGCGATCGGCACGCCAAACTGCTTTCGCTCACCCGCGTATTGGGCGGTCATGAAGAGGGCCTGTTCAGCGATGCCGAGCTCGATCGCGCAGATCCCGAGGCTGGTTCGATCCACGAGGTACCGGAGGACTTGCATGCCATTGTCGGTCGTGCCCAACACATCGTCTGATGAGACGGCTGCATCGTCGAGCTCGAGCAACCAAAGAGGCTCTCCATTGGTGCCCCGCTGTTCCCCCAACCTCACACCCTTGGTTTTGGGATCGACCAGAAGGACCATGGCTGCACCGTCGTCGGTTCGGGCTGGGACGACGATCCTGTCGGCGAGGTCGGCATAGGCCACATTGCTGAATCGCCCGGTCACTGACCATCGATCACCGACAAGCGTTGCGACCGCCGATGGCTTCATTGGATTGCGGCTACCGAGATCGACCAGGGCCGCTCCGATGATCACGCGTCCCTGTGCGATCCCCCCGAGGAAGCGATTCTTCTGCTCGGAGGTGCCGAACTCGGCTAGCGGAAGCGCTGCGGCGACCAGCGTGCTGAGCGCAGGGATCGGCGCGACGGTGCGTCCGACCTGGTGGAGGAGCAAACAGAGCTCGGTGAGCCCCATCCCCGCCCCGCCATGCTCTTCTGGAATCGCGAGACCGAGCATCTCGGAATCTGCGAGCTGCTGCCAAGCACGCTGGTGAAACCACTTGCCGTCTTTGGCGAGAGCCTTGAGGGAGTCATCGGTGACGATGTCGCCCAACACCTGCTTCACGAGGTCGCGAATGCTGTCCTGGTCGTCCGAAAACGAAAAATCCATGATCGTGCCTCAACGTCGCCCGAGCCGAGGCATGCGAAGCCCAGCCTGACAGATGATGTCTCTTTGGATTTCGTTCGTGCCTCCCCCGAACGTGAGGACCAGAGACATCCGATAATATTTTTCGAGACGCCCGCGAAGGAGCGCCCCTTCGGAGCTGTGGTGAAGAGTGCCTGCCGCTCCGTGGACTTCCATCAAGAGGCGCGACCCTTCGACGTAGAACTCGGAGCTATACACTTTGATCGCCGACGCGTCCGCGGGTGAAAGCGTGTCCTTCGCGATCCCCCAGGCCTGCTGCCAATTGAGGAGCTTCAGCACCTCGAGCTTCGCGTACACACGGGCGAGATTGCTCTGCACCCAGGGCAGGTCGATCACCGTACCGCCATCGCCGTTCGGGGCCGTCTTCGCCCACTCGACCGTGTCGGTGAAGATTCGCTCGAGGGGACCGACCGAGCACAGTGCCACGCGCTCGTGGTTGAGCTGCGTGGTGATCAGGTGCCAGCCGTTGTTCTCGCCGCCCACGACGTTCTCGGTGGGGACGCGGACATTGTCGTAGTACACCGCATGCACGTTGTTCTCGCCGAGCGCGTGCATTGGCGTGATCTGAACCCCCTCGGCATCGGCTGGCACGATGATGATGGAAATCCCCTTGTGCGCTGGGGCATCCGCATCGGTCCGACATGCGAGCCACATGTAGTCGGCATGGTCGGCGAGGCTCGTCCAGATCTTCTGACCGTTGATCACGTACTCATCCCCATCGCGCACTGCGCTGGTCTTGAGCGACGCGAGGTCGGTCCCGGAGCCTGGCTCGGTGTAGCCAATCGAGAAGTGACACCGGCCCTCGAGGATCTTCGGCGGGTACTTCGCCTTCTGTGCATCGGTGCCGAATTTGAGCAAGGTCGGGCCGACGGTGTTGAGCGTCAGGATGGGCACGGGGAAGCCCGCCCGCTGCACCTCATCGAAGAAGATGAACTGCTCGATGGGCCCGCGGCCCTGTCCGCCATGCTCCTTGGGCCAGCCAATGCCGAGCCAGCCGTCGGCGCCGAGCTGTTGGATAGCCTGGTGGTAAAGAGGGCCGCCGCCTTCGACCTCGTCGAGCTCGGCGAGGAGCTCCTCGGTGATCAGGTCTTCGAAATAGGCGCGAAGCTCGTCGCGCAGCGCCTTCTGCTCGGGGGTGTAGTCAAAATACATGGCCGCAAGCTCCGGACTCGGAGTGAAACGTGTTCTACTTTCCCGGTCGCTCAATGCAAGCCGACCGAGCGCACCGTCCAACGCAAAAAAAGCCGACCAACGGCCGGCTTTCTTTTTGGAGCAAGCACTCGGGCTTCAGTGAGCAGGCCAGCAGCCGCGGGTTGTCTCGAACCCGCCGCCCGACGCTCTCAACGAGTGACCCTCTCTTGCGGCTAGTAGCCCTTCTTCACGTCCTCGGCGCCCGCTTTGACCTTGTCCTTGGCGTCGTCGGCGGCTTGCTTGATGTCTGCAGCGGCTTCGTCGGCGGCTTCCTCGGCGCCTTCGGCGGCCTTCTCAGCGGCTTCCTTGGTGCCTTCTACCGCTTTTTCGCCTGCCTCCATGGCTTCTTCGGCAGCTTCGTCGGCAGCTGCTGCCGCTTTGTCGGCAGCCTCCTCGACAGCGTCGCCAGCTGCCTCGGCCGCTTGCTTGGCATCTTCGGCAGCCTCGTGTGCGGCGTGCGCAGCTTCATCGGCCGCCTCGCCAGCGGCTTCTGCGGCCTCCTCGGCTTTCTTGCAGGAGGTCATCGCGCCAACGAGCGCGAGGACGAGTCCCAATCGCAGGATGTTCTTGATCATGTGGTTCTCCCTAACAGTCGGCGGCGCTGGTGGTAAGTGCGTTGCCTATTCTGCAGCTTCGTCGGCGGCTTCCTCGGCGGCCTCGCCTACAGCCTCGACAGCTTCTGCGGCCTCATCTGCGGCCTCGCCGGCAGCTTCTTCAGCGGCTTCCGCTGCTTTATCAGCTGCTTCGGCCGCTTCCTCAGCCTTCTTCTCGCATGCCATGAGGGCCCCACACATCGCAAGGACCAGGCCCAGTCGCAAAACGTTCTTGGTCATGATGATTCTCTCCGTTGGTCGTCTGGGGACACCTATCTACCCACATCCCCGGCGTTCGGTGTTGGGGTTAGCGGGTTGCGGAGATCACGTCAAACACGATGCGAAACGCGGTCGACTGACCTCGACGACCCCCGGCGCGGGCGAGCCAATGGACAACCGCCCGGACTGCCTCGAAAAAGCGAGACAAATCGGGCGCTATGAGCGATCGGAGGGCCCAGGGAACCCACCGTGGCAGCATTTGAGATAGCCGATGAAGCCCGATCGGCAATTGTCATTTTGTGTAGCTCGGCTGGATTTCGTTCCTCGCGGGCGCATGCTGGAAGCGCTCAGGGGGTTGCGGGAACTTGGACACTCACACCTTCGTCACGGTCTAATCTTGCGAGTGAGCGGGGAACAATTGCGTGTGTTGGTGACCGGCGGCGCCGGCTATGTCGGGGCGGTCTTGGTCCCTCAGCTACTGGATCGTGGCTATCGAGTACGAGTGCTGGATCTCTACCTCTACGGATCCGAGGTCTTCGAAGACCTCCAAGGAAATCCAGATCTCGAGGAGATCGTCGGGGACATTCGAGATCCGAAGGCCGTGGCAAAGGCGGTGGAGGATGTCGATGTGGTGCTCCATCTCGCGTGCATCTCGAATGATCCGAGCTTCGAGCTGAATCCCGACCTCGGGAAATCGATCAATTTCGATGCTTTCGCGCCGCTGGTCGAAGCCTGCAAAACGGCCGGTGTCAGCCGTTTCATCTTCGTGTCGAGCTCGAGCGTCTACGGAGTGAGCGACGCCCCGGACGTCACCGAAGAGGAACCGCTCAACCCGCTCACCGATTACAGCAAGTACAAAGCGATGTGCGAGCCGATTCTCCTAGAGCAGCAATCGCCCGACTTCACCACACTCGTGATCCGACCCGCGACGGTTTGCGGCTACTCGCCCCGTCAGCGACTGGATCTCACCGTGAACATCCTCACCACGCATGCGCACGAACGCGGCAAGATCACCGTGTTCGGAGGCAAGCAGCTTCGGCCGCACATCCATCTGCGCGATCTTTGTCGCTTCTACTGCGAGTTGATCGAGATGGACGCCAAAAAGATCGCGGGAAAGATCTTCAATGCGGGGTATCAAAACAATCCGGTATCCGAGCTCGCGGAGATCGCGCGGAGCGTCGTCGAGGAGAAGCTCGGCAAGGCTGTCGACATCGAAACCACGCCCACGAACGACCCGCGCTCGTACCACATCTCCTCCGACAAGATTCGAGAGGAGCTCGGGCTCTACCCGGAGCTCGAGATCGAGGACGCGGTGGCGGAGCTCGTGGACGCGCTCGAAAAGGGAAAGATCCCCAACCCGCTCGACGATGATCGCTACTACAACGTGAGGCTCATGAAGCGGATTTCATTGCGGTGACCACCGAAGCAAGCCCCAAGATCATCGACGTCGACGCATTGATATCCGAGATCCGTGAGCTTCAGTCGCACGGGCAGATAGCGGTTCACTGCCATGGCGGCTTCCACATCTTGCATCCTGGTCACATTCGTCATCTCAAATGGGCAAAGTCGCAGGGAAGACTTCTGAGTGTTGGCGTAACCGCTGATCCGCCGGATCAAAAAAGCGGCCCCAATCACGTTCCAGCGGCACTCCGAGCGGAAAACCTCGCCCATCTCGAGTTCGTCGACTACGTCCTGATCTACGACGGGGAAGTGCCCGAGCTTCTTTCGGAGCTGGAGCCCGACATCTACGTCAAAGGCAGCGAGTACAGGGACGCGGAAGAAGCGTTCGCCGATGAGCGGGCTGCGGTCGAGGCGTATGGCGGCGAGATCCGATTCAGCTCGGGGGATGTCGTCTACGAGCCGATCCAGTCGCAGACCGCGGAGCACATCGCCCCTCTGGATCCTTCTGCGCGGGCGTTTTGTGCGCGTCACGGGATCACCAACCGCCGTGTCCGCAGGGTCATCAAGGCGATGAAAGGCAAGCAGATCCTCGTCGTAGGGGAGACCATCGTGGACGAGTACGTTCACTGTGACCCGCTCGGAATGAGCTCCGACTCGGCAACGGTAGTGGTGAGACCTAGCGAGACCGACCTCTTCCTCGGCGGCGCCGGCATCGTGGCACAGCACGTCGCGTCGATGGGCGCCAAACCGATCTTCTTTTCCGTCGTTGGGCAAGACGTGCACGCAGACTTCGCCCGGGCGGAGCTCGAGCGGAGGGACATCGACTACAGGCTCGTCGTCGACGAGTCTCGACCGACGATTCACAAGAAGCGCTTCCTGTCGGGCGGCAAAAAGCTCTTGAACGTCAACTCGTTTCGGGACCAGGACATCGACGCGAAGACCGCAGCTCGCCTGTGCGATGCGATCAGATCGCGCGAAGCCGGCGTTTCGGCCGTCATCATTTCCGACTTCAGCTATGGCGTGCTGTCTGAGCCGGTGATCGACACGGTCACCAAGCTCGCCAAGGAAAGAGGCATTCCCATCGTGGGCGACGTGCAGTGCAGCTCTCAGATCGGACAGGTTACCCGGCTCAAGGGTCTCACGGCGGCAACACCGTCCGAGCGTGAAGCACGCCTCGCGTTGTGGGATCGCGAAAGCGGCCTGTCAGATCTCGGCGTCAAATTGCTCGACGAGACCCGTCACCGATCGTTGGTGCTGACCCTCGGCTCGCGGGGGCTCATGATCCTCGACACCGAAGGTCGCGACTGGGAGGAGATCGCCAATCCCCCTCAGATGCACGCGATCAAGAAGAAGCTGAAGATCGAGTATCTCCCTGCATTCGGCGGCAACGTCGTCGACGCGATGGGCGCTGGCGACGCGATGCTATCGGCCTTTGCGAGCGCGCTTTCTGGAGGTGCGTCCATGATGGAGGCCGCCTACCTCGGCAATTGCGCTTCGGCGATCGAGGTGGGTCACATGGGCAATGTTCCGGTCACGGCCGACGACCTGCTCGCCGCGGTCGAGTTTCAGCTGGGCTCCTGAGCGGCCTAACTAGCCGCGTAGCTTACCGGCTTTCACATCACGGATCGCTTGGTGGTACCGTTCAGGAGAGTCGACCGCGATTCGATACCCTTGGACCGGAACGCCAAAAAGACGAAGGTCGGCCGCCATAGGCATGTAGATGTCCTGCGGGAGGTCGAGCGGTCTCTTCGAAGGAAAACGCTCGATCAACTCGCGCCGCAGGATCTGGCACCCCGAGTTCACCCACACCGGAGCTGTGGTGGACCAACTCACCGGCCGCTCTCGAAAGCGGATGATCCGGCCGGTGCCGTCGATGTCGATGATGCTGTTCGAAGGCGTCGTTCGCTGGTGCACGAGAAGCGTGGCATCTGCCTCGTTGGCGCGATGAAGCTCGTAGAGCGCCGTGAGGTCTTCATCGAAAACGAGATCGCCATAGATGACGAGAACATCGGACGCGTCGGCGAAGTAGTCGAGGAGGTTCGCCGCTGCCCCCGCCGTACCGAGCAGCTCATCCTCGCGCTCGTAATGGATCCGAAGGCCGTAGCGACTGCCGTTTCCGAGCTCAGTTTCGACCCTGTCAGCTAGGAAATGCAAGTTGACCGCGACATCGGTGATCCCATGACGGGCCAGAAGATCCAGCGTGTAGCCGACGAGCGGTTTGCCTTCGATCGGAAGGAGCGGCTTAGGGCAATCCTGTGTGAGCTCCTCGAGTCGGGTGCCACGTCCTGCGCAAAGCACAAGTGCCTTCAAGGTCATCGCTGTCCTCGCAAGAGGCTATCGACGGCCTCGCGGAGGTCGGCGAAGCGATGATCGGGTGGCGGCGCCTCGGCGGACATGCCCACGATAGGAGGAGCACGATGAGCTCCAGACTCGACCAAAGCGGTGGTGCACCCAGCGCGCTTCCCAGCAGCGACGTCGGATAGCCTGTCTCCGATCATGAAGCTCATCGACAAATCGATGCCCATTTCGTCGGAGGCGCGCTCGAGCAGCCCCGGTTTCGGTTTGCGACAAGTACACTCGACTCGATAACGGACCACGTCAGCATGCGGGTGGTGCGGGCACACGTAGAATGCCGACACATTCGGAGCGCCCGCCTGAACGAGCTGCTCTCGTAGATGGTCGTGCAGCCTGTCGAGCTCTGCTTCGTCGATGAGTCCCCGGGCGATCACGGTCTGGTTGGTGATGACGATGCTGAGATAACCGTGCTCATGAATCGCCTGAAGTCCCTCGACGACGCCGGGAAGAATTCGGATCTGGCTCGTGTCGGTGAGCAGATCGACGTCTTGTACGAGGACGCCGTCCCGATCGAGAAAGAAGGCGCGTTCGCTCTTTACGCGTTGTTCGGATTGAGCCACTTGTGGAAATACGCCGTGATCAGGTGATCGAAGATCATATGCGCATCCTCGATGGGACCGTAGTCGTTAGATGGGACGATCACGGCACGGTCACACAATGGAGCCAACGCACCTCCCCCCATCCCGAGGAAGCCAAAGACCTTCATACCCCGTGCCTTGGCAAACTCGGCCGCGCGAACCGCGTTTGCGGAGTTTCCGCTTCCGCTGATCAGAATGATGACGTCACCTTCGTTGGCGAGCGTTCGCATCTGTGCAACGAACACATCGGCGTAGCTCTCGTCATTGCCGGCGGCGGTAATGGCCGCGACGTTGTCGGTGAGCGCGATCACGCGAAAGCCCTTCCCTCCGGTCTTTGGCGTCGTGAGCATGAGGTCGCAAGCCATGTGGCTCGCGGTAGCAGCGCTTCCACCGTTGCCCGCGATGAACACCTGGCGGTCGTCGGCGTGCGCCTTTTCGAGCGCTTCGATGACCGTGCTGAGCTCATTCCAGGGCATGCCATCGAGCACGCTCTTCAACTGCTCGACGTAGCCTCTAGCAAAGGCGGTTCGCTCGTCGGCCTGTTTTCCCCCACCTGTCATCCCAAGCTCCTAAACCACGCTTCGGTGGCTTTCTCGATCGTCCGAGGCGTCCAGACCGGTGCCTCGCGCCAGTAGTCGATGTTCTGCAGCATGATACGCACACCTTCGTCGAACGGCACGCGCGCCTTCCATCCGAGGAGAGCTTCGATCTTGCCCGTGTCGGCCTGTGTGCAGTCTGGCTCGCCGGGCCGCTTCGGAATGTGGACCACGTCGCCACCCAGCAGCTCGACGAGCCGGTTGATGCTCTGCGGATCGCCGCTCCCGACGTTCATCGATTCTCCTTGTACATCGGAAGCCGCGGCGGATACGCAGGCGCTGGTCACATCGGTGACGTAGGTGAAATCGCGGGTCTGAGTCCCATCGCCCACCACCGTGAAGGGCTCGCCGGCGAGCTTTTGAGCGAGGAACACCCCGAAAACGGCTCCGTAGGTGCCCGAGGTTCGAGAGCGAGGGCCGTACACGTTGAAGAAGCGAAGCGAAACCGCGGGCAGGCCGTAGAGCTGCGCCCAGTGAAGGACGTACTGCTCACCCACCCACTTGGTCAGGGCGTACGGATACTGAGGTCGTGGAGGGCTTTCCTCGGCGGTCGGATACCGATCGGGAATACCGTAGCAAGAGGAGGACGCTGCATAAACGAATCGCCGAACACCTGCGTGTCTGGCAGCCTCTAGTACGCGGAAAGTACCTGTGACGTTGGCCTGGTGATAGGCGGTCGGGTTCTCGACGGAAGGCACGATGTCGGCCAGGGCGGCGAGATGAAAGACCCAATCGACCCCTTCGAAGGGCTTCGTAAGTGAAGCAGAGCCGATGTCGGCCTCGATCACCTGGAGGTTTGGGTGCTCGTCGTGGTGCTGGAGGTTGCCGCGATGCCCGGAGCTAAAATTGTCGATCACCGAAACGCAGTGGCCGTCGCTGAGCAATCGGTCGACGAGATGACTGCCAATGAAGCCCGCGCCCCCCGTGACGATGCAGCGCTTAGCCGAGCTCCCCATGTTTCCAGGATACCATTCGGCTCAAACAGGGGCGAACAAGTCGCCCCGGCGCTTGCCCGCCTCAATTGACCCCAGTGCCAGCCAAGGGATACTTTGAGGCACGATGGAGGGTCAGGTCGTCGGGGTCGATCTCGATAACACAATCATCTGCTACGACGGTCTTTTCCATCGCTTGGCTGTGGAACGGAGATTGGTTCCGCTCGATTTCCAGCCCAGCAAGAAACTGATTCGTGATCAGATCCGAGAGCTGCCCGACGGTGAGGTCGAATGGCAGAAGCTACAAGCCGAAGCGTACGGGCCGCGAATCGGTGAAGCCAGCGTGTTCCCAGGTGTGCGCGATTTCTTCGAAACCGCGAGCATGCGCGGAGTGCGCACGTTCATCGTGAGCCACAAGACGCACCACGCCTCGTATGGCGACCCGCAGGTTTCACTCCGCGAGGCTGCTGTCGAATTTCTGCGGGCGGAGGGATTGCTCCATTGCCTTCGCGACCAGGAAGCGGACGTGTTCTTCGCCGACACTAGGCAGGGGAAGTGCCGCCGCGTCGAAACCCTGTGCTGCGCTACGTTCGTCGACGACCTGCTCGAAACGTTTCGCGAGCCCGAATTTCCGCGGACGACGGAGCGGCTCCTTTTCGACCCTCTCAACGTCTACTCGGAGTCGCTGCCAGAGCGCCGCTTCTCGAGTTGGGCAGGCATTACGAAGCATGTTTTCGACTGATTGGGACAGGATCGTTCGCCCGCTCGGATTTCCGCCCGTCGAACGCGCCGAGCGCTTGGTTGCGGGGCGCAACAGCCGGGTGCACCGTCTCGAGGGAGGCAGCCGCTGCGTGGTGGTGAAGCAGTACTTCCTCGAAGGGCCAGAGCCGAGCGCACGCCAGCGCAGAGAGTATCGAGGGCTTCGATTTCTATGGGAGAGCGGTGTTCGCGCGATTCCTGAGCCCTTGTGGAACGACTTCCAGCAAGGCGTGCTCGTGCTCTCTTTCATCGAAGGCACGCCGGCTGCCACCACGTCGATCTCGCCGGGGGACATCGATGCGGCGACGGACTTCCTGGTCACCCTTCGCGAAACGGCTCGGAGGCCGGGCGCCCGTGACCTCGACGACGCTACGGACGCGGCGTTTTGTCTCGTAGACTTGACGCATGGGATCGAAAAACGCATCGACCGGCTCGTCCGTGAAGGGGAAGCGCCTGAGAACCTCGAAGCACCCCTTCGGGAACTACTCGAAGGCGCACTTCCCGTTAAGTTCGCTGAGGCATCGCATCACGCGAAGGGTCTCCTGGGCGACCAGACGCTAGGGGTCGAGGCGCGCACGCTGAGCCCATCGGATTTTGGTTTTCACAACGCGCTCCGCACGAAGGTCGGTTTGGCGTTTGTCGACTTCGAGCACTTCGGTTGGGACGACCCGGCCAAGACAATCGCGGATTTCGTGCTCCATCCTGGAATGGGCATCGCAGCGGAACTGCGCGCTGCTTTCGCTAAGGGAATGCTAGACCGCTTCTCCGGCTTCGACCCAGGTCTCGGCGAACGCACGCGCCTGCTCGGTCCTCTATATGCCGTGAAGTGGGCGACCATTCTATTGAACGAGTTTGTCCCCGCGGCCGCGGCCAGAAGAAGCTTTGCCCGCGCCGACACCCGTGGAGACGAATCCCGTCTTCTCGGCCAAATCGACAAAGCACGCCAGATGCTGGTCCGAGCGGACGCTTTCGAACCGCTTGCCGGCCTATGATTTCGTCCGCGAGGGCCAGAAATGCTAGCCTGCAGCAGATGACACAGGCTGCTTTGAAGGGGGACGTCGTGCCGAGCGGTTTGGAGCCAGGGCCTCTCGATCAACGGTCGAAAGAGCTCAGAAAACAGTGCGTTCGCTGCCTCCTCGGGGGCTCGCGGGGACATGTCGGGTCGACGTTCTCGCTGATCGAGATCCTCCGGGTTCTCTACGACGACGTGCTGAAGTACGACCCGGCCAACCCGAGCTGGGAAGGGCGCGACCGCTTCATTCTGAGTAAGGGGCACGGCTGCATCGCGCTTTACGTGCTGCTCGCCGAAAAAGGATTCTTCCCCGATGCCGAGCTCGATAGGTTCTGCCATCCCGATGGAATCCTCGGCGGTCATCCCGACCACGTGAAGGTTCCGGGGATCGAGGCGTCGACTGGTAGCCTCGGCCATGGCCTGTCGATCGGCATCGGCCGCGCACTCGCCGGTCGCGTGCGTAGGGCGGACTGGCGTGTCTTCGTCACCCTTGGCGACGGCGAATGCAACGAAGGCTCGATCTGGGAGGGTGCTCTTGCCGCGGGCAACCACGGCCTCGAAAACCTGACGGTCATCGTCGACAACAACAAGCGACAGTCGTACGGCTCCACCGACGAAGTGCTCGACCTCGAGCCCTTTGCCGATAAGTGGCGAGCATTCGGGTTCGGGGTGCACGAGGTGGATGGACACGACACCGACGCGCTACGAGACGCCTTTGCGAGGCTGCCCTATGAAAAAGACCGACCGAGCACACTGATCTGCCACACCGTGAAGGGAAAGGGCATCCCAGAAGCCGAAGGCAACAACAAATGGCACCACTTGCGCGCGATCGACGAGGCCAAAGCCCAGGCCATGATCGACGCCATCGAAGCGTACTGAGCCATGAGAAAAACCTGTATCGACATGGTCCACGAGCTTGCGAAGCACGACGATCGAGTCGTCTTCGTGGGCTCTGATCTCGGAGTAGGCACTCTCGATGAGATGCGTTGGGAGCTTCCCGACCGCTTCTTCATGGAAGGGGTCAGCGAAGCGAACATGATCGGCATGTGCGCCGGCCTCGCAACCGAAGGTCACATCGTCTACACGAATACGATTGCCACTTTCATAGCCCGCCGCGCATACGAACAGGTCTGTCTCGATGTCGGGCACGCCGACCTCCCGGTGCGGTTCATCTGCAATGGAGGCGGCCTCGTATATGCGCCGCTTGGGCCGACCCACGAGGCGATCGACGACTTCGCGCTGATGCGTGCCATCCCGAACATGACGATCTTCGCCGCCGCTGACGCCGAAGAGATGCGCGAGTTCATGCCTCAGTCGTTGGACTGGCCGCACCCGATCTACATTCGGCTGGCCAAAGGCCATGACCCCATCGTCACCAAAGAGCTTCCGCCGTTCGAGATCGGTAAAGCAAGGCCGCTGATCGAAGGCTCGGACGCCCTGATCATCACGACCGGCATCACCCTGCGGGTCGCACGCCCCGCCCTCGACGAGCTCCGTGCCGAGGGGCTCGACGTTGGTTTGCTGCACATGCCCACCGTGAAGCCGCTCGACACGGACGCGATTTTGTCGCGCGCTTCGAACAGCCGAGCGGTGGTGGTCGTCGAAGAGCACAGTGTCATCGGCGGCCTTGGAAGCGCGGTGGCTTCCCTATTGCTCGAGGAGCTTGCGAGCCCACCGAGCTTCCGGATGATCGGCATTCCGGACCAGTTTCCCGACATCTACGGGTCGCAAAACGACCAGTTGTCATACTTCGGGATCACGTCCGAACGGGTAGCCACCGAGGTTCGAAGCCTTCTACGTCGCGCGGCTGCCTGAATCGGGCCCAACAGGCGGGCCGATCCGCTTCGGCAGGCGCCGCTTGAGGTGGCGAACTTGTCTGACGATTTCGTAGAGGTTCTTCCAGGCGAAGGACTTGGTCTCCGCGACGCCAGTGCTGCGCTGAACTCGGTTGGTTCGGACTACCGGCTGGAGGTTCCACTTACGAAGCGCGAGGATCAGGATCTCGGCGACGTGGAAGCTCCGCTCCGCGTGAAGGTCGTCCAGCATCACGGCACGCGTCGGGATTAGCAACATCGAGTGCACGTAAGAGCAGCGAATCCCGAAGTATCGCGTCATGAGGAAGTGATAGACAGCCGACGGAAGCTTTCGGTACAGGGGTCGCTCAGCCAGGTTCTCCACGTCGAACATGATGACTTTGTCCGGCGCGCGAGCGTCTAGCCTGTCGAACATAGAGCGCGGGTCGATCATCCCATTGGTCGGAACGAACATCGCATACGGCATCCTTGCTGTGGCATAGCCGTGACGACAGGCGTAGCCCAACCCATGATTCGTATCGAATCGCTCGACCCGGACCTCCGGGCGACCTGAAGCGAAAGCCTGAATGCGTTCGTAGGTGTCGTCGTCGCTCCCGTCATCGATGCAGATCATCTCGAAGGGATAATCCTCGGCGGCGATCGCGTCGTAGATGTCGGTGAGGGTTTGCGCGATGTGCGTCCCCTCTTCCTTCGCCGGGCAAATGAGAGTGACCCCGCCTTCAGTCATTGGGGAGAGGATTTTCGCGGGGCGAGCACCCTAACGCCATGAGGTAGTGACACATTGGATAAAATCCCGTGTGCACCACTTCGTCGTTGACTCCAAACAGGAACGATTGATGGAAGTAGCGATTCATGAGCTCCGACAAACGCTCATGGCTATAGAGGTTGATATGCCCGATCTGGCTTGCCTTCGATGCGTATTGTGATGCTGAGTCGTTCGGGGTGCCGATGACCGCAAAGCCGTGCGGGCCGAGGTTTTGAACGACCGTTCGCATGTATCGGTCCTCCTCGGAGCCGTCGATGTGCTCGATCACGTCGATGCTCACGACCGCATCATGCTCGCCATACGTCTTTCCGAGGAAGTCGTCGCAGACCCAATCGATGCCGCTGTCCCCGAAAGCCCGCTTTGCGGAGTCGATTGCCGCATCGTCGAAGTCGACGGCGGTGAGCTGGTGGCCACGTTCGATCAGCATCAGGGCGCCGAGGCCTTCGTTGCAGCCGAGCTCGAGCACCTTCAATGGACGCGCTTCGGGAAGGAGCCGAGCTGCGAACTTGTAGCGGGCCAAGACGAAGAGCAGATGACGGGTCTGGTGCTTGACTTGCTGACTGAAGTACGGGCCGAGGGAAAGTGTTTCGCCCTTGACGACACTCGACTTGGCTTCTTCCCAGAGTTTCTTCTTCTCGGTCATCGTGTGCTCGAAAGGCTACCAGGTTGCGGCCGCTTGCCCATAACTAGTCGTCTGGCCCCGCAAGTGGCTGCTTGAAGGAGAGCTCTGCAGCGTCTTCGATCGTGCCAGGACGCACTCGGTCGAGGTCGACCAACGTCAGGCGACATGGGTTCTCCCAAAAATAGATGTAGCCCTTGCGCCCGGGGAAATGCTCGGCGATGAGCGCTTTGTCCCACTCGACGCTGAGGTGATTTGCCCAGAGCACGTCACCCTCGAGGTTCGGATCGTTGTGCGGTGGCCAGAACACGAAATGCCGGGCGGGGGCTGAGTCGCAGAACGTTGCGTGGGGTCCGCTTCGAAAGAGGATGGCGTTGTGTATCCCAGCGCCTTCGATGGCGAGGAGCGGCCGGCGAACCGAATCGGTCAATTTGTGCACAGTGCCCATGCGCATGGCAGTGAAGCCGAGCGTGGAGATGATGACGAGTGCGGCGACGGAAGCCAAGGGAAGCGACGCGATCCAGTCCTGTGGGAAGGCGCCGCGGTGCGATGTGGCCCAACCATGCAGCTGACTGACGCCGTTGCCGCTCAGCATGAGGAAGGGAAGGCTGAGCTCGTAAAAATGAGGCGGCCCGAATGGGTCCACACCCCCGTCCGTCGTCAGCACGTGAAAACCGATGTACGAAACGAGCATCATCCATACGACGGACATGTTGCGGCCACGAGCGAACGGAAGAAACAAGAAGCCGATCGGCCAGCCGCCCACTGCGTAGCTATAGCGAAGTAACGACGCGAGCCATTTCGCGAACGTGTCTTCGTGAAGGGCGAGGCCCACCACTTCGAGATCGGTTTGAGGTCCGAAGTAACCGAATCGGTATTGGTTCTCGAGAACGTAGTGCATCGCCCGCTGATAGGGGACGTACAATGGATGACCCGTGAGCTCGTAGTTGGCCAACAGAAAGAGCGTGGCCATGGCGCCCGAGATCAGTCCAAAGAGGGTCAGTTTCTGAAGCTTCGCGTGACCGCTCGTGGCGCCGGCAAGCCAGATGACGACCAGACCGGCGCAGAGCGCGACCGTGGTGAACGGACGGATGAAGAACGCGATCGATACGAGCAGCGCAAAGGCGCCGCTCTCCCAGGCCTTACTCTCGGGCTCTCTGGCGCGTAGGAAAAACCAGAACGCCCAGGCATTTGCGCACAAGCATGACGCGTGGCTCATCAAGGTCGCACTACCGATCATCAGCATCGGAGAAAACACGAAAAGCGTAGCCGTGACTCGGGCCGCAAACGGCCCGCCGAGCCGACGTGACGAGAGGTAGAGAGGCGGGACGGTCAGGGCCGCGCAAACGCACCCGGCGAGCTCCTCGAGGCCCAACGTCTTGAAAGCCGCGAGCACGGCAGGCCAGCCTAGGAAGTACTGGCCGTACATCTTATCGTCGATCACCATGAACGCACGATCCCAAAAGAGGTGGTCCGGCGGGCGTGGCGCGGCGATCGACCCCGAGGCGATCAAGTCGGCGGTAAATCGATAGATCGCTTCGTCATCGGTCAGCGCGGTGAACTGGAGAACGAAGATACGGATGAGCGTGGGAATGACGAACCCAGCGATCGAAAAAACGACGATCCACGTTGCATCGGTCGTCTCGGACAGGTGCAGTCTCTGACGAAGACGCTGCGCGGTACGCGTTTGCGAAAGCCGCGCCAATGCCAACGCCAGGGCAAGCGATGCGATGCCACCTAGGAAGGTCCACACCGTGAGAAAGTAGGCGTATCCTTGCCTCGGGAAGAAGGGAGAGCCCAGCGGGATCGGGTCGAAACCGAGCCGGTCGACGAGGACGTACGCGCCGATCAGGGTGACGAAAGAAAGGAGGAGAAGCGCGTAAATCCGCAGGCGTTGTGTAGAATCTCGAGACGTCACGGTCGTCGGCTTTCTCAGGCCTTTTTTGCGGTCTCCCCTGCGGCAAGGTACCAATAACGACCAAGGGGAGCCAAAAACCGCGCCGCTAGGAGGGTGCCTCTCGATGAAAGCTTTTGTGGACTTCTACACGAAGGAAGGGATCTCCCCGGTGGCGCAAGACATCGAGGACCTCGAGCGGCACTTTCATCGCAGGCATGCGCTCTACCGGCACGTCGGGATTGTGCCGGGTCTCCTTTCGGGACGAAGCATTCTCGAATTCGGGCCCGGATCTGGTCACAACAGTATCGTCACCATAGCCATGCATCCGGCGCGGTATGTGCTCGTCGACGCCAACCCGGTGGGCCTCGAGCACACGAGGGATCTGCTCCTGCGGTTCGCGGGGGCAGTGCACACCGATATCTCGATCGTCCAGAGCTATATCGAAGACTTCGAGGCTTCGGAGCGGTTCGATTTGGTGCTCTGCGAAGGGGTCCTCCCTACACAGGAAGCGCCGACCGAGTTGCTGGGGCACATCGCGCGGTTCGTGAGACCTGGCGGGATGATCTTGATCACCTGTATCGACGCGGCCAGTTATCTGGCTGAGCAACTGCGACGGTTCGCCGCGGCTCTTGCGACCGACAAGGAAGCCTCGACCCAAGAAAAGCTCGCCGTCTTGGTCCCACTGTTTGGGCCTCATCTGGACACGATCGAGGGGATGGGACGTTCACATGAAGACTGGATCCTCGACAACGTGATCCAGCCGTTCCAGGGGCGCTCGTTGATGGGGCTCGAGGAGGCAATCGACACCCTTCATCCGGAATTCAGCGTTCAGGGCACATCGCCGAGCTTTCTCGTCGACCGCCGTTGGTACAAACGAATTACGGGACCTGCCAGCGACTTCAACGCGGTCGCGAAACAGGTGTACCTGTCGGAGCTTCACAACTTCATCGACGCACGCACCGCACACAGTGTCCGAGAGCCAGAGGAAAATCGATCTCTCTTAGCGGCCTGCAATCAGGCCTATGAGGCGATCGTGAGCCACAGTGAAGCTCGGGATTCCAAAGCGACGGCGCGGGTCACACAAGCCCTCGAGGGCCTCCGTCGCGAAATCGCTGGGCTCGATCCGCTGACCGTCCGCTCGTTCGATGACTTCCTGGCAGTGGCGGCCCAGCTTCGGGCCGGCGAGACAGATGTCGACTGGGGGGACTTCGCCTCCTGGTTTGGACAGGGTCAGCAGTACCTCAGCCTGGTTCGGGCCCAACCTCTCGGGATCCCAGAACCGACCTAACCGCGTCGCACGATATCTGAAATCAATTGGTCGCCCGTACGAAGGGTCCACGGCAATCGTTGTTGGAGCCTCGAGCCGTCGAGCGAGCAGTCTTTGGGTCTTGGCTCGTCGAGCTCGAAATCCGAGAGTGAGCAAGGCCGAACGAGGCCTTCGCTCACGCCAAGCTCACGGGCGAGGCCAATGCTCCAGTCGTAGCGGCTTCGCACGGGCTCGGCTGCGACGTGCCAGAGCCCGGACAGGTTTTCCGCGATCGCAAAACCGATTACCCGAGCAACGTCCTCGGTCCACGTCAGGTTCAAGAACTGGTCGGTGGCAGCACGCACCGGTTCGCTGTGTAGGAGCCGGGCTGCGAGGTCGGGGAGAAAGCCACCATCCTCGGGCCAGGTCGACACGAGCTTCGACAGACGGAGCACCGTACCGGTCGAGCCTAGGACTACATCCTCTACCGCCCGCTTTTGGCGTCCGTACACCGTAATCGGATCGGCCGGGTCGGTCTCGGTCTTTGGCCGCGGCTCCCCGTTCGATAGCGCACCTGAAAAGACCGCGTCGGAGGACAGAAAAATGGGCGCGATGCCGAACTGTTGCGCACGTCGGATCACGCGCAGCGTGCCTTCGACATTGACTCGTGCACTCGCTTCGGGGTCCTGCGCGCAGACATCGAGCTTGGTGAGGCCCCCGGCGACGACGACGCTGCCGAGATTGCCCCAATCGATCGGGAGTGAGCCTGGGTCGTCTCCCTCGAGATCGAATGCAACCGTGGTGGGCCCCGGGTTCTTGTGGTGTGTGCCGACGACTTCTTGACGTTGCGAAAGCTCGCGGCAGATCGCCTTTCCGACCGAGCTCGTGGCGCCTACGACCAGCGCGCCTTTGGACAAGTCGGTCATAGCTCGAGCTCGTGGAAGGACGGGCACGCCATCCATGACGGCCCAGGGAACTCCTTGGCCAGTCGCTCGGCGATCTCACGCGCCATCACTGGAGGCTGGGCAACGAACACCGTCAGATCATCGGGCACGTCGGCTGGGGCGATGACGGGGGCTCCCATGTAGGGTTTGCCGAAGCGATGGGGATCTTCATCGACGAAAAACGCGGCGCCGTTCGGCAGCTGCTCACAGACCCAAGTCGCAGCGATGCCGGTGCCGAGGATTCCGACTTGCTGAGCGGCGAAATGCCGGGGCAACCAAGTCGCAAGACCCTGCAGCAGGGATATTGCAGCCGTGGCGCCATCCGGTGCGATCGAAGCGCGGCTATCCGTCGATGCAGTGCCGTCCGCCAGCGTGAGGAGCGCAGCGTGCTCCTTCCGAATGAGGCTCGAAGAGTATGCCCGAAGCGCATAACCGGCTTGGCGTGTGAGCTCACGTAGGGTCGCGAGCGAAAAATGCATGACGTGATCGACGACCGCCAGATCAAATGGATTCGTCGCAAAGCTCGGGGCGTCGATCAGAACAGCCCCCCCTGGGTTGAGCTTGGCTGCGACCTCGGAAAGGAACACGAGCGGTTCGGGGACGTGCTCCAGCACGTGGACGAGACTGACGAGGTCGTAGTGTCCGGGCGCGTCTGCGGGCCCGCCCACCACGAAGCGCTCGACTCCCGGAATCGTGCGAACGGCATCTGCGCCACTTTCACTTCGATCGACGCCGATGAGCTCCCAGCTCGGAAACTCGGCCGCAAACGAACGAAGGAGCGCACCGTTACCACACCCGACGTCGAGGAGCCTTCCCGATGACGGGAGGGCGAGCGCGTCTTTCGCGAACCGCACCAAGAGCGCCGACCGCGGAGAAAGCTCGCTCGCTTCTTCTTGGCGAACCGATTGCTCGGCGCCCTGCCCCTGATGGTAAGCCTCGTAGTCTCGATAAATTACATCGATGTCCTGAAACCACTCCGCCGTCGTTCGCTTGTGCAAGAGCCCGCACCCACTGCACACCAGGAGATTCGAAACACGTGGCCAAGGCTTGACGTCGGACGTCACACCCGAGAAGCCGACCGGGGTCTCGGACGCCGGGAGTCGCCCGCAAATGGGGCACGTGACTTCTGAATCGAAGTCGTCTGCACGGAGCTCGCTCCTTGCGAAATGGTCGACCTGGAACATGTCTTCCAACCGGTCGATATCTCTTTCGCTGTCGAATGCGAGATTCTCGAGCGCGAAGTGTAGCGATCGACCGAGCTCGAGCGTGCGGCGATAGATGCGACGACGCGAGGCCTCATCGGGAGGCATCATGAAGAGACTAAAGAAAATGATACCGTCGATGTCGTCGAGGCTCGCTACAGCGCTATCGAGCATCATGAAGCAGCCCGGCATCGCGTATTCGGTAGCGCTCAGAAGGAATGTGAGCCCGTTGCGGGTAGCGTAGTCGCGCACGACGAGGTTTTGGACGTGCTGCGGCGTCATCTCGTCCCGGACGGGCCGACTTGCAATGTAACCGCGGTATCCCGCGCTCAACGCTCGAATCCCTCGGGCAAGGTATAGGTCATGCCAAGACGCGTGGCCGCGCGAAGGGTGATCGGCTCGAAGAATTCGCCGAGGCGCTTGGTGTCGTACGGCGAAAGCAAGCTCTTGAACCTGCAGTTCATCGACCAACGCGCTTCGTCTTCCTCGTTGCGCCGGTTCCCATGCATGAGCGTATGAGTGAAAATGACCCCCTGACCGACGGAAACGGTCAGCCACTGGACGTCGGGCTCGATCGCCCGAAAGAGCTCCTCGGTATCTTTCCCTCGAAACTCCGCGAGATGCTTCGAATGCTCGTCGTTGAGCTTCCGCGGGAGGATGAACATGCTCTTAGTCCGGTAGCAATCGACCAAAGGGACCCATACGACGACTTCGAAAGCGGAATCTCCAGACCAGACATCGGAGTGAACCGGTAGCAACGAGCTCTCGTCGCCGGGCAGCTGGATGCTCAGATTGATACGTCGCTGCATCGCGAGCTCATTCCCCACGAGCGTCGCAAGCACGCCACGAGCAAGCTTGTAATAAGCCGGACGAAACCACGGCTCCCGATTCATCGCATTGAAGACCGCGAGACGAATGGAGTTGAGATCAGCGACCGACACCAGCTCGCCGGCTCGGTTCAGAAGCTCCGAAACATCCTCGAACCGCGTTCCGGTCTCTTTGCTCAGTTGATTGGCGACTGCACGGCGGATCCGCTCTAGGCCGTTGCGATCCTCGATGTCGAAAATGTGGTATCCGCGCTCTTCAAAGTCCTCGATGAGGCGCAACTCTTCGCGGTCGAGAAAGTCCGAGTCGTATCGCTCCGTCGCACGCAGCGCCCAGTCACTCGAAGTAGATGAACTCATAGTCCCCCCGGTATCCCCATTCGTCGAACAGCCATACCCAGCTCTCCGGGCGGTGGAACGCTTCACAGGTGAGCGCCCAACATTGAAGGTTAAACAACTCTGCCTCACTGCGAAAGCTCTCGACTACGAGGTAGGCGTTCTTGCCGACGCGATCGATTTCTTGGAGCGCCACCTTCAAGTCCTGCACCGCGAGATTGTGCAGGGTCGCGAGCGAGATGACGAGATCGAATTCGTCGTCCTCGAATGGGTAGGGGTCCTGCGCCCGATGCACGAACAAATCACCGCGTAGCTCTTCTTTCGCGTTGTCGATGGCGTAAGCCGAGATGTCGAACCCGGCGACCCGTGCATTGGGGAGAAGCTTCTTCAGCTCATATAGGAGAAAGCCCTTCCCGCATCCGACATCGAGGATCGAAGCGTTCGGCCGGAGGCCGTAGTGCTCGATGAGACGCTCCGCCACAGGCGCCCACCTTCCGTCGTAGCGATAGCCGCCGTATCCGTATCGCCGGTCTCCGTCCCAGAAGTCTTTGCCGTACTCACGAGCGACCTGCATGCAAGCGATCTTCTCGTCCTGCATGCGACCCAAGAAGTCCCGCTTCGTCGCCTTGTGAAGTGGCGTCACGATGTCGAGCAGCTGTCCCATGAGACCCTTGTATTCCGGGGCCCGGGCGAGACCAAGAAAACTCTACGTGGTCGGCTCGGGTGCGGTCGAAGGTCGCAATGACCCCTGCCTCGTCGAGAATTGCCCCTTGAGGAGCGGCATCACGATGATGAGGCCAGCAGCGATCGTCCACGGAATGAACGTTGCGGCGTGCACGAAGACCGCCATCGCCACTGCTGTCTCGCGGGAGACACCCATCAGATGGAGAGCCGCGGCGGCAGCGTAGTGATACGTGCCGACGAACGCCGAAGTCGACGGGAGGGCCGTCCCGAGCGACAAGAACACCATGATGACGAGGGGCGTGTACCAAGGCAGGCTAAGCCCAAATGCAAGTGGCCAGATCGCGATCGTCGCGACGGTGGCGCCCCAATAGAGGAGAGTCGAAAGGATCACGGGGAAGACTCGGCGCGCGGTGTCAAGCGCCGAAAGGCCCTCTACAAAAGTCTCGATGTGGGGGCTGATGAGAGCGTCGGCGCGTGCACCCAAAAGACGAACCGCTACTCTTGCAATCTCGACCACGCGTTGGGGACTGCGTGCCAAGACGAACAGGACCACCGCGCTCGTCCCCGCCGCCAGCGAGAACAGTACGACGCTATCGCCGGCTTGTTGGTTGAGTACGACGAACGAGACCCAGAGCGCCACGATTGCGATCACCACCAGGTCCAAGACGCGCTCGACTGCGATGAACGCAACACACGCGGTGGGCGTGGGAGAGCCGACCCGCGAGAGATACCCAGCCTTCATGAGCTCGCCGATCCGGGCGGGGAGCACGGCATTGCCGAAATAGCCAGCGAACACGGCGCGGGTCGCTTGCGGCCAGCGATAGGTGTGGAGCGGCGCTGCAATCGCCCGCGTCCTCCAGATCAGCGCGAAGAAAGCGATCGCGCGAAGCAGATATATCCATGCGAACGCGCGCAGATCGACCTTCTTGGCCTCCAAGAGCACCTGTTTCGGGTCGACATCCTTGAAGAGCAGCACCAACAGCCCGACCGACACGGCCGACGCCAGAACGATCGCCCCCCAACGGCGCCAAGAACCCGACTTCCCCACGCATTCCCCCCAACTCACAAGAGTAACCAACCCCCCACTCAACCCCCAACAAAAGGGGACAGTCCCCTTTTTTCGAGGGTTAGAAGGCGCGGCCGCCGCGTTCGCGATGTAGGCGAAGCAGATTGCCGAGGATGACCGGGCGGAGCTCGCGACTTTCAAGCGCGCCGGTATGAAGCAAATGGACCGGCCTGAACACGTGGGACGCCCCGACGAGCTCGCCGTCTTTCGTCCACGCGGTCACACCAAACTCCGCGTTCAAGTCATCGCACTCGACTCGATCGCCGGCGGGAAGGGCGAGCCGAAACTCCTTGGGCAAGCCGGAAAAGAGACCGCCGTGGGCCGCAGTCACAGCGGCCAGTCTTCCGGTCGGCAGGGTATTGATCGAATCGAGGGCTGTTGAGCCGAAGAACTCGGCTACCGGCGCGACCGATGAGCCGATCGCAAGCAAGGTTGCTCCTTGCGCACAGATCTCGCGGGCCCACGCCTGGAGTCTCTCGCGCCTCGCGGCACCAGCCCGCATCGCGATGATCGCGAGCTGCCCGGGTTGCTGGTAGCCCGCCGCAAACGACAGAAGTGGGCCCTCGATCACCTCGAAGCCAAAGTGCCTCAGCTCGGTAGCGAGCTCGAATGCAGAGCCGTCGTGCACGACGGTCGCCTTTCGGCCGGTCGTGGAGGCGCTAGTTTGTCGATGTTGGGCTTGATTTCGGTCGTTGCGGGCCATGGGTCGGGCTCCCTGCCCCTCCCACGACGACCTCATCCATTAAGCAAAAAGGCCGCCCTGAGAGGCGGCCTTTGAACGACAATACGCGCAGGCCACCTCAGTCGGTGAACCAAAAAAAGTAATTGCGCAGTATGTCGTGGTGTTTGCTCATGAAGCTTGAGCCTAAAGCTCGCCACCGGCGAGGTCAAGCGTTCGACCACCGCCCCGACGCGATCACCGGAAGGCCGGCCGCATCTCCAAGAAAAACATAGGTCCAGGCCAACAACGCCCCACCGTTGGTGTGCGTCCTCACAAGCGAGCGTCGGTAAAGCGAGTCATCGTGCCCGTAGCCTGCGAAGTCCTCATAGGGGTCGAGCTCGTCGAGGGCGGCCCCGATGTCGTCGACCTCGAAGACCTCCCCGTGCACGACGCCTTGCGCGTTCAACACCAGGCCAGGATACCAGTCGATCCGGACCAAAGACGCGCCGCTAACGCGGGCGGGATGGTGGGTGCGCCGGAGACGCCGAGCGACCCGATCGTGGCTACGTTCCCCGCGCATCAACGTTCCGTACGCGAAGATTGCCGTCGTAGTCGACGCAGAGGATTCGCCACGCGCCGCAGCCAAAAACTGATCGTGCCCATGGCCAAATCGCGAGAGCCCGCGCGTCACGATTCGTTGGTACTCGGGAGCCGGCGGCACGAAGCTCCCCAGTCGTTCGTCACACACGCTGTAAGTGACCGCGGGGTGCGCTTGCCCATCGTCGGTGAGAGTCACGACCTCGATACGCCGGTAGTACCGGCCCGAGAGCCCCTCTTTTGCGTCCAGCCCAGACCAATCGTGAACGCGAAACAGCGCTCCTGGCGTTGCTGACCCTTTGCGCGGACGGACGTCGAGTGCACCGCTTTTCCGAAGGCTCGACTGGTAGTGAAAGACGGGCTCGTAGTCGGGAAGCCATGCACGACCGAGGGGCTCGATCGAGTCAGGATCGTAGCCCTTGGCCTCACACCACTGCACCCAACTGTCAGCGTCGAGATTGGAGCCGTAGGCGAAGTAGAGCACGACGTAGTGTAGCAGCGGCAGCGTCAACCGGTGACTCGGACCACGGCACGGGACGGGTGTGCTCGCGGCGGGGCCCCGGTCGCCCTTTTCGATAAGTACAGATCCTTACGCGGGCTCCTCCCCACCGCTGTGCTACCCATCCCGCGCCGCGGCCCGGGTCACCTACTCCTCGAGAACAGTGGCAGTGTCAGCGACAGTCTCCGTGTCAGTGTCAGTGCCAGCGTCAGTGCCAGCGTCAGTGGCAGTGTCAGCGACAGTGCCAGCGTTAGTGTCTACGCGGCTACGTCTTCTGGCCCGTGAAGTGATCGTCTTTGCTGCGGAAGAGGACGTTGAAGGTGGTGAGGGAGCCGTAGCAGCCGGTGATGTACTGTTGGAGCTGGACTTTTTCGTCGTCGTTGAGGCCTTTGTGTCCGTTGATCTTTTGTTCGAGGACGCGGAGCTTGTCCCGGACCATCACGATCTTCTTGAAGAACACATCGAGGGGCATACGCTTTTCTTGGGTGCCTTCCCGACCGGGGATCAATATGAGCTCTCCCCCATTCCAGCGATCTCCTATCTCGACGTCACGAACGCCGAGCTCGTCGAGGAGGACTTCGCGGAGCACTTGTCGAAAGGTGTCTTGGTCCATGTCGATTCCTATCTCTGAGGGAATGGGTGGCTTGGGCGGTCTGACTGGCGCCTCCCGATAGTGACGGGGCGCCCCTGCAGCGGGCTTTCGCTTGAGCGCTTCGTCCCAAGGCGTCTCTTTCGATTTGTGGCTCGAGCAGGTCGCCGTGTCCTTGAGCGGCCATTGCCCCTGACCGAGCCTGCAGTCGCCAACCCAAGAGCCATCGGGCTCCTCACGCTTGGCAATGTACCAGCCACAAGTCCCACACCGGCCTGAAAGGTCTCGGGTCATTTGGCGAACACGCTCCGGCCCCCGTCAGATCAAACCGAGCTCGAGCTTGGCGGCCTCGGTCATACGGTCGGGGGTCCAAGGGGGATCCCAGACGAGCTCGACGTGGGACGTCGAGACGCCCTCGACAAGGCCGGTCTTTTGCGCGACCTCTTCGACGAGCGCGCCCGCAACCGGGCACGCCGGGGCTGTCAGGGTCATGCGCACTTCGGCGCGGCCGTCTTCGGCGACGTTGACGTCGTAGATCAAGCCTAGCTCGTAAATGTTCACCGGAATCTCGGGATCGAAGATCGATCGAAGCGCCTCGACGATCGCGGCCTTGACCGCCTCTGGCTCGATGGGAGCCAGAGGCTTTTCGCCCGACCCACCGTAGGCTTCGCTGATCGGATCGGTGGTCCCAGGGTGTCCATCAGCTTGGGGCAGGAACACGTGGTCCGAAGTCGACCTCGGCGGGATCTTGTGAACCTTCAGATGTTCGATGTCGTCGCCCACCGTCTTACTCCGTCTTCGCCTCGCCACCCTCGTTGCGAAGGGCTTGATTGAGCGTGTGCCACCCCAATGTGGCGCACTTGACTCGCATCGGGAACTCGCGAACGCCCGCGAACACCGCAAGCTTGCCAAGAGAGTCGAAATCGTCGTCGGCGCCGGCCTCACCCATCACCATCGCGTGGAACTTCGAGAAAAGCGCGTCGGCCTCCCCGACAGTCTTGCCTTTGATCGCCTGGGTCATCGTCGAGCACGAGGCCTGAGAGATGGCGCAACCCTGCCCCATGAAACCGACGTCGGTGATCTTGTCGCCATCAAGCTGCAAACGGAGGGTGACCTTATCCCCGCAAAGCGGGTTATAGCCTCGCCCTTCCCTATTGTGAGGCTCGGGGAAGCGGTGGTTCCGCGGGTTCTTGCCGTGATCGAGGATGACCTCTTGATAGAGCTCACGAAGATCCATCACCCGAATAGCTCCTTCACTTTCTGAAGCGCCCGGACCAGGGCGTCGACGTCCTCGGTAGTGTTGTACATGCCGAGCGACGCGCGCGCGGTGGCCGCGATGCCAAAGTGCTCCATCACCGGTTGGGCGCAGTGATGCCCGGTTCGAATTGCGACCCCCTCGGAGTCGACAATGGTCCCGATGTCGTGCGGGTGCGCTGCGTCCATCAGAAACGAAACCGAGGCCACTTTGCCGGGCGCGGTGCCGATGAGCCGCAAGCCGTCGACCGATCCGAACGCCTTGGTCGCGTAGCGCAGGACTGCGTTTTCGTGGGCGTGCACGGCCTCCTGATCAAATGACCTGAGATAGTCGATCGCCGCGCCGAGCCCGATCGCCCCAGCGATGTCGGGAGTCCCAGCCTCGAACTTGTATGGCAGATCGTTGTAGATCGTTTCCGCGAAGGTGACTGAACGGATCATGTCGCCACCACCTTGATAGGGAGGCATCCCTTCGAGCAGCCGCTCGCGCCCATAGAGCACGCCGATCCCGGTCGGCCCGTAGAGCTTGTGGCCGCTAAACGCGTAGAAGTCGCAGTCAAGCGCCTGCACATCGACCGGAACGTGCGAGACGGCCTGCGCCCCATCGAGCAACACGACGGCCCCCTGCTCGTGCGCCAGCCCAATCAACGGTTCGACGGGGAGCACGGTACCGAGCGCATTCGAGACGTGCGCCATCGCCACGAGCCGGGTCCGCGGGCTGAGCTGTTCTTCGAAAGCCTCTCGAGTGATCTCGCCGCGATCGGTCATCGGCACGACGACCAGCTCTGCGCCAACCTGCTGGCAGACGATCTGCCATGGAACGATGTTCGAATGGTGCTCGAGCTCGGTGATGAGCACTTCATCCCCTTCGCGAAGGAACGTGCGAGCCCAGCTTTGCGCAACCAGGTTGACCGATTCGGTCGTCCCGCGGGTGAATATCACCTCGTTGGTGTCGTTGGCATTGAGAAACGCGCGGACCTTTTCGCGTGCATCTTCGAAGCGAGCCGTGGCCCGCTGCGAAAGAAGATGAACTGCTCGATGAATGTTGGCGCAGTCGCGCGCATAGACGTCGGCGACGGCGTCGATGACCACTCGAGGCTTGAGCGTGGTCGCAGCACTGTCGAGATACACCAACGGCTTGCCATGCACCTCCTGATGGAGAGCCGGAAAATCGTCGCGCACGCGCCTGACGTCGAAACCGGCGTCTGTCGCTTTTGCAATTGCCGAGGGTCGCGTCATGGCACCCCCCGAATCGCTTCGCCTGCCGGAATACGCGCCAGAACCGTCTCCCGCAATCGGTCTCGAGTCGGCTTATGGGAGACGCGGTCGACCACCTCCTCGATGAACGCGTAGGTGAGCATCGCCCGAGCCAGCTCTTCGGGAATGCCACGGGTGCGAAGGTAGAACAGCTGGCTCTCGTCGAGAGATCCCACGGTGGCTCCATGGCTGCAAATGACGTCATCGGTGTCGATCTCGAGGTGCGGCTTCGTGTGGACCGTCGCCGTATCCGAGAGCAGAAGGTTGCGGTTCTCTTGATGCGCCTCGGTCTTCGAGGCGCCCCTGTGAACGAGAACAACGCCATCGAAGACTGCAGTCCCGTGGCCCGAGGCAATCCCCCGATAGGTCTGGTCGCTGCGGCAATGCGGTGCCTGGTGCTCCACGAGGGTGTGGTGGTCGACATGATCGCTCCCGTCGACGACATAGGCGCCATCGAGCCGGCACTCCGCACCCTGGCCTTGGAGAAGCGCTCTGATATCGAAGCGAAGGAGCGCTCCACCGAGGGTGACCACGACCGACCGATAAGAGCTGTCCGCCTCCTGACGCGCCTCGACCCGGCCCACCTGAAGACCGAGGTTTTCGTGAATGCGAATGTGGTCGAGCTTAGCGTTCGGGCCGAGCTCTATCTCGACGACCGAGTTGGTAAGCTGCTCCGATGCCTCACCGGCGTACGTCTCGATCAGCCTCGCCTCGCTTCCGGCCTCTACGGTCACGAGAACGCGCGGGTAGCTTACGCCAGGCTCCGTCGTCTTCGAAAACCCGTGGGTGAGCTGAAGCGGCTCCTCGATCGTCACGCCAGCCGCTACGTGGATCCACAAGCCGTCGGTGAAGAGCGCCGTGTTGAGCGCAGCGAAATGCTCCGATTCACCCAGTGCAAGCCGGCCTTCGAGCCGGGCAGGCTCCTGCTCGAGCACCTGACGCAGGCTCCGGACGGTAACGCCCTCGCGCGCGGAAGAGACGAGCTTCAAAGCCTCTGCATCGGCACGTGCAAACTCGGTATCGACGAGCGGACGAACCGGCGTGAACCTCCACTCTTCGGTCTTCTTGTTGGGCAGCCCGCGCTCCCGAAGCGCTTCGGCTGCACTCTTGCGAACCGAACGCAGCCATTGCGGCCCCGTATCGAACGAGGAGGGAAGGCTGTCTAGTAGTGTCTGACGTTCATGCGTCACGGCTGTATGGCGTCCCGAACCTCGGCGTAACCCTCCGCTTCCAGACGTTTCGCGAGGTCCTTGTCTCCGGTTCGAACGATCTGGCCGTCGATCAAAACGTGCACCACGTCGGGCACGATGTAATCGAGAAGTCGCTGATAGTGTGTAATGATGAGCATGGCGCGCTCCGGGCTCCGAAGCGTGTTCAAGCCGTCCGCGATCACCTTGAGCGCGTCGATGTCGAGACCGGAGTCGGTCTCATCCAGCACCGCCAAGGACGGCTCGAGCATCGCCATTTGGTAGATCTCGTTTCGCTTCTTCTCGCCACCGCTGAAGCCATCATTCACCGACCGCTTCGTCAGCTCGTCGGGAAGCTGCACGAGCGCGGCCTTCTCTTTCGATAGCTTCATGAAGTCGATCGCGTCGAGCGGGTCTTTACCGCGATGCTTTCGAAGCGCGTTGAGAGCGGCCTTGAGGAAGTAGACGTTGCTCACTCCCGGAATCGCCACTGGATACTGAAAGCCGAGAAAGACACCTTCGGCCGCACGCGCCTCCGGCGACATTTCGAGTAAGTCCCGCCCCTTGTAGGTCACTGACCCTTTGGTGACCTCGTATCCCTCGCGACCGGCGAGAACGTACGCAAGGGTGCTCTTGCCAGAGCCGTTTGGGCCCATGATGGCATGCACCTCACCGGCCTGAATCTCGAGATCGATCCCCTTGAGGATCAGCTTTCCGTCGACTTCAACGTGCAGGTCCTCGATCTTCAGCATCAACCGACCGCTCCTTCCAAGCTGACGCCGAGGAGCTTCTGCGCCTCGACCGCAAATTCCATCGGCAGCTCCTTCAACACTTGCTTGGCAAAGCCGTTGACGATCAGGCTCACCGCGTCTTCCTCGGAAAGCCCGCGCTGTCGACAATAGAAAAGTTGATCCTCACCGATGCGAGAGGTCGTCGCCTCGTGCTCGAGCTGCGCCGTACTGTTACGTACATCGACATACGGCACGGTGTGGGCGCCACATTGGTCACCGATCAGGAGCGAGTCGCACTGGGTGTAATTCCTCGCGTTGGTAGCGCCGCGCATGATCTTCACTCCACCGCGATAGGTCTGCTGCCCGTGGCCCGCGCTGATCCCCTTCGAAATGATGGTCGACCGGGTGTTCTTGCCGAGGTGAATCATCTTGGTGCCGGTGTCCGCCTGCTGCCGATGATTGCTGAGCGCCACCGAGTAAAACTCGCCGATCGAGTTGTCGCCCTTGAGAATGCAGCTCGGATACTTCCAGGTGATCGCAGAGCCGGTCTCGACCTGGGTCCAACTGATCTTCGAGCGCTCCCCTTCGCAAAGCCCGCGCTTGGTGACGAAGTTGAAGATCCCACCCTTGCCGTTCTCATCGCCTGGGTACCAGTTCTGGACGGTCGAGTATTTGATCTGGGCGTCTTTGTGCGCCACCAGCTCGACGACCGCCGCGTGAAGCTGATTCTCGTCGCGCATCGGCGCGGTGCACCCTTCGAGGTAGCTGACGTAGCTCCCCTCCTCGGCCACGATCAGAGTTCGTTCGAACTGGCCCGTCTTCGCAGCGTTGATGCGGAAGTACGTCGACAGCTCCATCGGGCAGCGCACCCCCTTTGGAATGTAAACGAACGAACCGTCACTGAAGACCGCGCTATTGAGCGCGGAAAAGAAGTTGTCGGCGATAGGCACGACGGACCCAAGGTACTTCTTCACGAGCTCGGGGTGCTCCTGCACCGCCTCGGAGAACGACATGAAGATGACGCCGACTTCAGCGAGCTTCTCACGAAACGTCGTCGCCACCGAAACGCTGTCGAACACGGCATCGACCGCCACACCCGCCAATATTTCGCGCTCGTGCAGCGGAATCCCGAGCTTCTCGTAGGTCGCGAGCAGCTCCGGGTCGACCTCATCGAGGCTCTTGGGAGCGTCGTCCTTGGACTTCGGGGCCGCGTAGTAGCAAATGTCTTGGTAGTCGATTTCCGGGTAGCTCACCTTGGCCCAGCGCGGCTCTTTCATCTTGAGCCAGTGGCGGTAGGCCTTGAGCCTCCACTCGAGAAGCCACTCCGGTTCGTTCTTCTTGTTGGAGATGAACGCGACGATTTGCTCGTTCAGCCCAGGTGGAGCGTACTCTTGCTCGATGTCGGTGATGAAGCCGGCGTCGTAGCCCCGCTTGAGAATCTCATCGATAGGTTCGGTCGCTGTAGCCATCACTCACTCCAACTCAATGCGCGTCGCCCTGCGGAGACTCTCCGAGCCGCGCCCGCTCGGCCTCTTTGCCGGAACGGGCGATGGTGATCAGGGTGTCGACGAAAGGAAACGCCATGTCCGCGAGGGTGATCTGGGAAAGGGCTTGATGAACCGCGTGGTTGATGCGCTGCCAGTTCGCGCGAACGCCACAGTTCGGTTCATACTCGCAAAGCGAATCGGTGGACTCGTCGGAACACTCGGTCACCGCGATCGGCCCCTCGATCGCTTGGATGACCTCCTCGATGCCGATCTCGTGCGCGGGCCGGGCCAACGTGTATCCGCCCTTGGCCCCGCGCTGCGATGCGACGACCCCAGCCCTACTCAGCTGCTTGAGAACCTTGCTGGTGGTCGGCTCCGGAATCTGGGTCTCGAGCGCCAGGTCGCGGGCCGCATGGGGCTCTTTCGTGGCGGCCAGATGGGTAGCCAACACGACTGCATAATCGGTCATTTTCGAAATTCGCAGCATTTTCAGGCACTTGAATACAGGACTGAACCAGTCCTATATGTGATCTAGGGTATCGACCGAGAGGTGTCAAGGTTGGCTCCTGGCGCGAGCGCAGCGCGTAGACGCCTATCGAGCTCCCTCGGGGACCATGAGGACCGGCATCGGTGCGATCCGAAGACAGCGCGATGCCGTGCTCCCGACGAGCAACCGACCCAACACGCTGTGATGTTGCGTCCCGAGCACCAGCACGTCGGCCTCGACGATGACGGCCGCCTCGCAAAGCGCATGAGATGCATAGTCCGGTGAAACGACCTGATGGTGTTCGGCCCCAGGGGCATGCTCCGCGATATAATCGGCAAGCTTCTGACCCGCTTCGAGCTTCGATTGGTCGCGGAGAACTTGGCGCCACGAGCGCTCTTCGTCCGGCTTCTCTTCACCGCCCGCCGGAATAACCACGTTGGCGACGTGAAGCTCACCGCCGACGCGGGCTACTGCACGCTTCGCCCACGAGAGTGCCGCCGTCGACGACTTGGAGAAGTCGGTGCCGACGAGCCACTTCGTACCGGCGAGACCATCTGGAATGTCATGTTCACCCGTCGAAACGAACACTGGCCTGTCGGCCACTCGAATTACGCGTTCTGCGGTAGAGCCGATGATACGCTCGCTTACGCCCCCGCGATCGACTGCCCGCTTGCCGCCTTTCCCGTAAGCGCCGATGACGATCAAGAAGCTCAACCGTTCCTGTGCGATCTCTGGAATGAGCCGCCACGGCCGACCCCGCACGACGAAGGCCTCGCATTCGACCCCGGCGGCGGTACAGCGCTCTTGCTCATCCCGAAGCTGGGCTTCGAGGACGGCTTCGTACCGGGTCCTGTGCGCACGGGCCTGATCGGTCACGTCCTCGAGCCCTGGCGACTCGGGCCACCAGGAATCGGCATCATCGATGACGTGAACCAGATCGAGACGTGCAGCAAAAGCCTTGGCTGCCGCTACACCGAGGTCCGCGGCGCGATGGCTGTGTTCGGTCAAATCGGTCGCGCACAGAATGCTCGCTTTAGCCATGAGGCGGAGCATAGATCAAGCCGTTGGAGTCGCACAGAGTCGGCGCTAGGCTTTCCACACGATGGCCGCGCTGCCGATATATTTGGACCATCATGCGACCACGCCGGTAGACGACCGGGTGCTCGCGGCAATGATGCCCTACTTTCAAGAGCGCTTTGGCAACGCGGCCAGCAACGCGCATGCGTATGGAACCGCGGCTCGCCACGCCGTCGAGGAGGGGCGGGCCCGGGTCGCTGCCCTGCTCGACTGCAAACCAGAAGAGCTGACTTTCACCTCCGGCGCGACCGAGAGCGACAACTTGGCCATCGTGGGCACGGCGAGAGCGAGGCAGGCCAGCGGAAACCACATCGTGACCGTGCGGACGGAACACAAGGCGGTGCTCGACACCTGTGAGGCGCTCATCAAGCAGGGGTGGCGGGTTACCTTCCTCGACGTCGACGAATCGGGGATCGTGCCCGTCGAAGCGGTGGCCGCCGCCATCACCAAAGACACAGTGCTGGTGAGCGTCATGCTCGCGAACAACGAAGTCGGCGTCCTTCAAGATATCGCTGCGATCGGTGCGCTTGCCCGCAAGCGCGACGTGCTCTTTCATTGCGATGCAGCGCAGGGGCTCGGCTATCTTCCCTTCTCGGTTCGAGACCTAGACGTCGATCTCGTCAGCGTGTCAGCGCACAAGATGTACGGGCCAAAGGGTGTCGGCGCGCTCTATGTGCGTAAAGCGGTCCGAGCGCGCGGCGTTCCCGTGCCGCAGATGATGGGCGGTGGACACGAGCTCGGCTTTCGTTCGGGAACCCTCAACGTCGCAGGGATCGTCGGCTTTGGAATGGCCGCCCAAATCATGAAGGGGGAAGGCCCCGCGGAGGCGACGCAGATTGCAGGCCTTCGAGACGCGCTTCGTGACCGACTGCTCGATGGGCTCGACGAAGTCCGACTCAACGGCTCCGCTGACCGTCGCCATCCGGGAAATCTCAACCTGTCGTTTGGGTACGTGGACGGTGCTCGATTACTCCTCGAGCTCTGTGAGCACGTGGCCGTATCGAGTGGGGCAGCCTGTAGCAGCGCCGAGCTCGGGCCGAGCTACGTGCTCGAAGCGATGGGTGTTCCAAAGGACTGGGCAGCTGCCTCGGTGCGCTTCGGCCTAGGGCGATCGACCACCAAAGAACAAATCGCCACCGTGGGGGATGTCGTGATCAACACGGTAAATCGGCTTCGAGAGCGTTCTCCCCTGTGGAAACGGAGGTCGCAGGGCAAACCGCTGGACTGGTAACCCGTGTGCAGTCTGCGTCAACCGGTGATCCGGGCCGCCGCTGGCCCAGGCACGCACGGCCCGGTCGAGAGGTCCTCCGTGCTGATCGCGCGCCCTGCGTCCAGTGTCAGTGCCAGCGCCAGTGTCAGTGCCAGCGTCAGTGCCAGTGTCAGTGTCAGTGCCAGCGCCAGTGTCAGGAGCGGTAAAGGCTGGGGGTTGCCTCGGGCCTGGGCTGACAGCCTGGCGGAGAGGGCGATCCCGCCTTACATAGGAGGGGATGAGCGAAGCTGAGAGCATCACCCTCACGCCCAAAGCGGTGGAGATGGCTAAGCAAAAGGTCGCCGATGCCGATGCGCCGGTCGAAGGCCTGCGCTTGGGCGTCAAGGGTGGGGGCTGCTCTGGCTACTACTACGTCTACGATTTTGCCAAGAAGATCAGGCCTCAAAAAGACCTCGTCTTCGACTTCGATGGGCTCAAGGTGGTCGTTGACAACAGGAGCATCGAGTTTCTGAAAGGTGCCGTTCTCGATTGGGAGCAAGGTCTGATGAACTACGGGTTCAAGTGGAAGAACCCCAACGCGTCCGGCGACTGCGGCTGCGGAGAGTCGTTCGACGTCGGCTAGAACCCATCCACCGGGGGCACTGGGATCGGATTGGGAAGGTTCGCATAGGGCGCGAGGTCGGCCGGCGAGCATTCCGCAGGGAGCAGCTCCGGAGTATTGACCTCGACCGATCGGCAACAGCGGTCGAACGCAGGCTGTACACCGGGCGAGCCTCCGTCGGCACATGGATCGGGCACCGGAAGAGCGACGGGGGCAATCGTCGGGGCGAGCCTCGCGCGAATCGCCTGAAAGGCGAAGGCTACGCCCGTTGCCGTACACGGATCGCCAGGACCGCCAAGCTCCTTGTCGATGCGAAGATCGAGGTTATCGGTGAGCAGCCCTACGACGCTCTCGCGAAGGCTCTCATCGCAGATCCCCAACGGGAGCATCGTAGCCACCAATCGTCCCGCGGAGAAGCGCCCCGCGAGAAGACCTTTGGTAAAGGTCTGACCGTCTTCGCTGATGTCTCCCACCAAGAAGCCCTCGACGGAAATCGAAAAGCTCCCAGGGCCCGTCAGAAACGTGAACGTCGCCGAAGTGTCGACTGGAAGAACGACGCGACCCTTGGACACGTAGGCGTCGGTCGTCCAGACGTTGGGGCGATCGATGTCTCCAGCCACGAGACTCGCTGGGTCCGCGAAAAAGAAGTCCTCGCCGTCCCAATCGGGAGGCGGAGCCTCGACCGACCCCCCCTGCTCCATGAGGGTGGCACCGCTGGTCCCGCCCCATTCAAGGCCTGACAGATCGTCGAGCGAAGTGCCGTCCACGGCGGAAAGAACCGAGACGTCGACCTTGGCGTCGTTGCGCGTCCCATTCCATTCCCTCAAGCGCACGAGCACCGTGCCAAAGCCGAGGCCTTGGTTCAGCGCGATGTTATCCTCCAAGCATGCGATGAGACTTGCGACGGTTGGTAGAACGTGCTGACCGAATGAGTTGTCGATGCCCTTGTCACCGTCGAGCGACGGATTGCCATTGGCCGCCACGCACTCTGCCGGATCCTCGATCGACGCCGTGTTCATTCCGTCGAGATCCAATCCGACCCCGCGCCAGCGGTCACCCGACTGATCCAGAGACACATTGCGAAGGGCGAACACCGCTTCGACGTTATCGTCGGGCGAGCTCGTGCTCTCGGGTGGTCTGTCGGGAACGCCTGCCGAGCCCTGCTCGACCAGGGTCGCGTCGTAGACACTGCATCCCGACACATTCAGGACGAGAGCCGTAAGCAAACATGCAAGCGAGGTTTTCATCGAACTAAGAGCTAGCGAGACCAACTACTCGAATCTTGCAGCACTATAACAATACCGCTACAGCAGATGCTACCGATTGTAAGATACCTCACTAAATCTGTGCAGGGCGGAGGCTCTAGTTTTGTCGCCGGTCGGCTGGAAGAGCCGGCTTCTCGTCGGTAGGGGGTGACTCCCGGACGACGAGCAGCTCGATCAAGTCGAGCACCCGATGGGCAGCCAGCCGGAACATTGTCGAGAGGAGCATGCGTGTATCTTGGGGTCTCATCGTGTCTGCCAGGTATCAACGCCCGAACTTCGGCGAAACTTCCGTTGGTGGTCGGCGTGACCACAGGGCGGCTGCGGCACTCCCGAGAATGCAATGAGTGATCGCGGACAGCGCGCTTGGAATGGCTGTCAGCGGATTCGCGAAGTGCGCCTGCGCCAACACGGCTCCAAGCCCGGAGTTCTGCATGCCGACCTCGATCGAAATAGTGCGAGCCGCATTGCCGAAGCCACCGGTCCGGCTACCGAGCACATACCCGAGCAGGAACCCCGCCGAATGTGCCGTCACGACGGCCGCCAGTAGCCGTGCGCCGCTCTCGAACACTGCATCTTTTTGGTCGCCGAGGATCGCCGCCACGATCAGCACGATCATGACGACCGCCGCCACTGGCGCCACGGGCAGGATTCTCTCGGTCACGCTGTGCAGGTAGCGACGCAGGATGAGCCCGATCAGGACCGGCAATAGCACCACCTCGGCCGTGCTGATCAGCAACCCCCGCGCATCCACGTCGACTCGGCTTCCGACGAGCCAGGTGGTCAACAGCGGGGTACAGGCCGCCGCGAGCATGGTTGAAAAGGCGGTCATCGAAACCGAGAGCGCGACATCGGCTTTGGCCAGGTAGGCGATGACATTGGACGCCGTCCCACCAGGACAGCAGCAGACCAGGATCAGGCCCACCGCGAACGGGGTAGGCAAGCTAAACAGGTAGCCTGAGCTCCATCCGACCAAGGGCATCACGGTGTATTGAAGGAGCACACCCCACAGAATCGGCCCAGGCGTTCGGGCGACGCGGGCGAAATCGGAGAGCTCCAGCGTCACCCCCATTCCGAGCATGATGATCTGCAACCCCGGGGTGATCAGCCCGTAGTCTAGGAACCAGGTAAACGCGGGCGGATAGACGAGTGCCGCAACGCCCGCGACGGTGACCCACAAAGGAAAGAGGCGAACGATGGCGCTCACGACGCCGCCATGTAGCACAGAGAAGGGCCCCTGCGGGACGCAGATGTGCATCCGTGCTACGAAAGCGAGCTCATGTTCCGCCCAGCTACCGACGACGTCAGGATTGACGGTCTCCGCCCGCTGATCCCGCCTGCCATTTTGATGGAGGAGATCCATCCAGGGGAGGAGGCGATCACACGGATCGCGGAAGCGCGTCAACAGATCAGCAACATCGTCCACGGAAAAGACGACCGGCTCGTAGTCGTCGTGGGGCCCTGCTCGATCCACGACCCAAATGCAGCGATGGAATACGCCAAGCGACTAAAGGGGCTCGCCGACCAGCACGTCGACGACCTCCTCATCGCGATGCGAACGTACTTCGAAAAACCGCGCACCACGGTTGGCTGGAAGGGTCTCATCAACGATCCCAATCTCGACGGAAGCTTCGATATCAACCACGGCCTTCGAATCGCGCGAGGCCTATTGAGCGCTCTCGCCGAGCTCGGCTTGCCGGCGGGTAGCGAGTTTTTGGACCCGATTTCGCCGCAGTTCGTGGCTGACCTGGTGTCGTGGGGCGCCATTGGGGCCCGCACGACCGAAAGCCAGGTTCATCGCGAGCTCGCCAGCGGTTTGTCGATGCCGGTAGGGTTCAAGAACGGCACCCGGGGCACAGTCAAAATCGCGGTCGAGGCGGTCAAAGCCGCACGCAACCCCCACCATTTCCTCTCCGTGACCAAGCAAGGGCTGACGGCGATCGTGGCCACGAAAGGAAACCTGGATTGCCACGTTATCCTCCGCGGGGGGACCGGAAAGCCCAACTACCACCCCGAGGCGATCGCCGAAACCGTGAAGATGCTCGAAGCCTCTGGCTTGGAACCTCGCCTGATGGTCGACTGCAGTCACGCCAACAGCGGCAAGAACCACGAAAAGCAAGCGGGCGTGGCAAGCGCGGTCGCCCAGCAAGTCGCCGAGGGAGGCTCTGGGATATTCGGGGTGATGCTCGAGAGCTTCCTCGTCGGCGGTCGGCAGGACAAGAAAGACGGCGAAGAGCTCGCATACGGACAAAGCATTACCGACGCCTGCATGAGCTGGGAGGTCACCGTTCCGGTCGTCGAAAAGCTCGCTGCTTCCGTTCGCTCGCGACGCAACGCGGGGGCCTGAGATAAACTAGAGAAAGTCGGGCGCGGGGACGGGTACTTGCACGGTATTCGGCAGGCGATCGAACGCGGCGGCCTTCGACATCATTTCGGGTGTATCGCATGTGTCTTCTCGTGTCCTCCCGTCGAGCCACTGACTCGGACAGCATCGATCGACCGGCGCAGCGGAACCCTGGGCGCATGGCTCTAGCTTCGGACGCGAGGCGGGGGCTAGACCGGCTATGCGGCCGGCCACGCCGGTGAAGGTCACACCTAGGCTGAATGCATCACACTCCGCACCGGTCCCGTCCATTTCAGGCGATGACTGGATATCGGCGTATTGCCCAAAAAGGCTTTCGATGACGGTTGCGTTGATCGAGCACACGCCGATGTCGGGTGTCGCCTCGCCGAGCTTCTCGATGCTGAACCGCCCGGTGAACAGCCCGTGCCCCAATTCTTCTAGGTCCTCGGTGAGGTCGCCCATCATGAAGCCGCCGCTCACGACTACATTCATCGCTCCATCGCTTGGTATGCTTCCATCACCTGCGATCAACTTGAACGCAGTGCCGTCGGGAAGGGGCAGAACGACGCGCCCAAAGGTCACGTAGGCATCGGTCTGCATGGCGTTGGGGAGATCGAGGCTCGGCTCACCAGTTTCGTCTTCGTCGAAGTCGCTCGGGTCGAGGTACCACCAGTCCTCCGCGTCCCATCCCGGATCCGGTGCACTTTCGGTCTGCGCGCCCTGTATATAGACCAAATCCACGTCGCTGTTGCGTCCATATCCGACCACGGAGGGATCTTCAGTCGTCCCATCGATCGCCGTGGTCAGCATCGCCGACACGCTGGCGTCGTCGCGTTGCCCATTCCACCCGCGAATCCACAAGATGATGGTCCCGATGCCGCGACCCTGCGTAAGCGCGAGGTTGTCCTGAAGGCAGGGAAGCACCGCGCCCACAGTAGGAAGAAGGCTCGCCCCAAGCGAGTTGTCGATCCCCTTGTTGCCATCGACGACTGCCTGACCCACGACTTCCCCATCGACCTTGCGCGGCTGGCAAGACGCGTCGTCTTGGCCCGTGGTCACCGCTGAATCGAGGTCGATGCCTATGCGTGCCGCGTTCTCCGCGGACTGCTCGATGTAGACGTCTTTTAGCGCAAACACCAGAGTTTCGGCATCAGCCGGCGAGCTGGTGTGGGCTGGCGGCCTCGGTGGAGCACCAGCGACGCTGTCCTCGATCAGCCGAGCGTCGTAGACATCGCAACCTGAGACCGCGATCCACACCAGCGCGCCAAAGGTATAGCAAGTCCAATGAAGCAACCGCATGCACCCATCCCCCCATCCACAGGGTAACAGACCACACGGCAGGGCAAAAAATCCCTCTAGCGCGCGGGGGCCAGCGTGCGGATGAACATTTCCAGCATTTCCCACGGGAGATTCGACGGCAAATTCACGATCGGAAAGGTGATCCCGTACTCCCTTCGGCGGCGTAGCTCGGAGATGCAGTGTTCGGGATCGCCTGCGATCGTCAGGGACTCGATCATGGCATCGGTGACGGCATCGGCCGCTTGCGACCGGGTGGCCTTGTCGCGATAGAGATCTTCGACGCGCTTGCACTCGTCGGCGTACCCAAAGCTGCTCAAGAGCTCCTTGTAGTAGTCGCCCATCCCGCCGATGTAGAACGAAATGATCTGGCGCGACTCTTTGATCCCCGCATCGCCGAGAGGGATGACGGTCGTGAATGGGGCGGTGGCGATCTCCGCCGGGTCACGTCCCGCCTTGGCGGCTCCTTCGGCGATCCAGGCGTGGCCACGCTTCAGCTCCGTGTATGGCCAGAAGGTGGGGATCCACCCGTCCGCCATCTCCCCGATCGACGTGATCGACTTTTGCTTGAGCGCGGCGACGTAGATCGGAATGTCGGTTCGGACGGGCTTCATCGCGAGGTCAAAGGGACGATAATCGTGCAGCTTGGCGTCACTCTCGTTCAACCGCTTCCCGCTCAAGAGCGTCCGGGTCACGCGAATGACGTCCCGCACTTGGGTGAGAGGCTTCGTGAACGGGCGCCCATGAAAACCCTCGATGACACGCTTGCCGCTAGTTCCGATCCCGAGAATCAACCGGCCCTCGCTGATCTCGTCGACGGTCGCTGCGTTCATGGCAATGAGCCCGGGCGTGCGGCTGAAGACGTTGACGATGCCCGTGCCGAGCTTGACTTGTTTCGTGTGCACCGCCATTTCGCTGAGGAGCGAGAAGATCTCGTATCCCCAAGCCTCCGGTATCCAAAACGAGTCGTAGCCGAGCTCGTCGGCCAGGATCGCAGCCTTGAGATAGAGCTGGCGGTCGTAGTTCTTCCAGAAAGCAAGCAGCCCAGTTCGTTCGGTCATCGAAACCTCCAAGCGTGGAGTTAGACCGATCGGGTGCTGCACACAAGGCTTGGGCGTGCTGCAGCAACGCCTGGAGCGCTGCTTGACAGTCGGCCGTCATCCGTGACAGGAGCCTCTCTTTCGCGGTGCAAAACCCGATGAAGATCGACGCTGGACTGCTCGCCACCGACATGGATCGGGTGGCCGCTCGGGCCCGCGAGCTCGAGGACGCTGGTTTCGACGGGTGCTTCACCTTCGAGGGGCCGCACGAGCCATTCACGAGGCTCGCGCTAGCCGCAGAACATTCGAATCTCGAAATCGGGACTGGGCTCGCGATCGCATTCGCGCGAACGCCGATGACGGTGGCTAACCTCGCACACGATCTTCAGCACTTTTCGGGTGGGCGGTTTTGGCTCGGGCTTGGCTCTCAGATCAAGCCACACATCGAAGCACGCTACAGCATGCCGTGGTCGAAACCGGTAACGCGCATGAAAGAATTCGTTCGAGCGCTGCGGGCGATTTGGGCATGTTGGAACGAGAACGAGAAACTCGACTTCCGGGGCGAGTTCTACACACACACCCTGATGCCGCCGATCTTCAACCCGGGGCCTGCCAGGGGTGGGGCGCCGCCGATCTACCTGGGAGGCGTCGGGCCAAAGATGACCGAGGCGGCCGGCGAAGTGGCTGACGGCATGCTGCTCCATCCGTTTCACACGGAGCGTTCGCTGAAGGAAATCATGATGCCTTCAATCACGCGTGGGCTGAAGACATCCGGCCGAACACTCGCCAATTTCGCGCTCTGCGCGCAGGTCATCATCGTGACCGGCAGAAGCGATGCCGAACAAGAGAACGCACGCACGATGGCGCGAAATCAGATCGCGTTCTACGCCTCCACCCCTGCCTATCGAAGCGTATTGGAGTCCGAAGGCCGGTCTGAGCTTCAGCCCGAGTTGAGGCAGATGACCAAAGAGGGCCGTTGGCACGAGATGGCAACCAAGATCGACAGCGAGTTGCTGGACAAGATCGCGGCAGTGGGCACGCCGAAAGAAGTGGCCGAGGTCCTGCTTCGGCGGTACGGCGCATTCGCTTCCCGACTCGCGTTTGCGTCACCCTTCCCGATCGACTCCGAATGTGCGGCCGAGATCATTGGCGAGCTTCGCGCCGGCTCCACCGACCTATGATGTCCCCGCTTTGCATCCCGCTCGACGCGATCGCTGACGAGGCGGTTGGCGGAAAGGCCGAAGGGCTCGCACGGCTGCTCCGGGATGGTTTCGACGTGCCAGAGGGCTTCGTGATCGTCGGCGGATCATCCGAATCGCTTCCAGGAGACCTCGATGCTCACTACCAGCGACTTGGCGGGGGCAGGGTCGCGGTGCGGTCTTCGGCGTCGGGGGAAGACTCGAGCGAGGCTTCCTTCGCGGGCCAATACGAAACGGCGCTGAACGTCGAAGGCACAGAAGAGCTCCGAGCTGCTATCGAGAGCTGCCTTCGCTCGGTTGAAGCGACGAGAGCTCTCGTCTATCGCAATGAAAAGATCGGCCAGGCGTCGGTCTCGATGAACGTCGTCGTGCAAAGAATGGTCGATGCCCGCGCGGCCGGAGTGCTCTTCACCGTCAACCCCGTGAATGCTCGTCGTGACCAAATCGTCATCGACGCGGTGTCGGGGCTCGGTGAATCGCTGGTCAGCGGGCAGACAACGCCGGACCACTGGTTGCTTTCGAAAGACGGTCGCGTGCTCGACCGAGAGCTGCAGGGCGCTGAGCCGACCTTGACCGAGGACGCGATCGAGACGCTACTGAAAGGGGCACTTCGAGCAGAGGCGCAATACGGAGCGCCGCTCGACATGGAGTGGGCGATCGACCAGCGTGGCAAGCTTTACTGGCTTCAAGCGCGGCCGATCACGGAGCTGCCCTCCAATCCGAACGAGCTCGACAGCACACCGAGCGCCGACGCGGTCTACACATGGGCCAACATCGGTGAGATGATGCCCGGCGCCGTCACTCCGTTGACGTATTCGGTCACCGGCCGCGGCATCGACATTGGAATGCAGCGCTGGTACCGGCGCATCGGCTCGCAGGTGCCCAAAGGCGACGACATGCGCTACGTGGCGATGTTCTTTGGCCATCTGTTTCTCAACCTCGAGACGATGGCGGCGCTGGCGGCAGACGTCGCGGGGTCCACCAAGACCCAGATGTGCCTTGCCCTTTGCGGCCGAGACATCGAAGAGCTCGACGAGCCCAAACCGGCATCGGCGATCCGACGAGCAGCTAACGGTACGCGATACTTCGGCGTCCTGGTGTCGGCTCGCAAGTATGGAAGGGCACTCGACGCGTTGAAGGCCACGCTATCGCTTCCAACCGCCGAGAGCGCGCGAGAGTACTATCGCGCGATCGACGAAGCGCTTCCAGTCGTTTGGGAGGCCTACGAGCTACACCTGATGTCCTCCGCGTCTTCGGGAGCGCTCAGCCCGATCTTGCTTGGCATCGTCGCCAAAGGCGAAGAGCCGACTGCCGCTCACCATGCCGAACTCGCCCGCATGCTCGCGGGTGCCACCAATGTCGAGAGCGCAGATATCGCCGCTGGGGCCGAGCGCGTTCTCGACCGCCTCCATGACGACCCACGCGCAAACAGTCGATTTGCCATGGCTGACACCGACAGGGCCCGTGAATGGTTGCAGTCGCCGGATTCCGGGGAGGCCGGCGCAGAATTCGCACGGTACCTCGAGCGCCACGGTCATCGGGCCGTACGCGAGCTCGAGCTCCGACAAAACGAGTGGGCAGTCGATCCAACCCCGGTGATCACCTCGTTGCAGTCGGGTCTCCGAGCCAGGCTCAATCAGACGACGCCGACTCGGCGTACACCCCAAACCGACACCGCCATCGACAGCGGGGGCAAGCATCCGATCCTCGAGCGACTGATGCCCTTGGCTCATGGCGCGGTTCGTTGTCGCGAGCATACGAAGTCCGGCTTGGTCGCGGTGACGACCCACTTCAAGCATGCCTATCGGGCCCTCGGGTCACGCATGGCTCGAGAGGGCTCCCTTCCCGACGAAGATGCGGTCTTCTTCTTGACGCACGAGGAGCTTGGCGAGCTCGTGAACGGCCGAGACGCGCTGACAGAGGTCGCGATCGCGCGTCGCAAGGTGATCGACTACCAAATGCCGCTCCACTTTCCGCAGGTGTTCACTGGGCGTCCCGAACCCTTGAAGCATGAGCACATCACGAACGACGACGGCACGCTGGTCGGTAAACCGGTGAGTCGCGGGGTTGTGGCGGGGCGGGCTCGCGTCGTCGACACCCTCGAGCAGGCCGCCGCGCTCGAAGCCGGTGAAATCCTCATCGTGCCGATCACCGACGTGGGTTGGACACCGTATTTCAGCCTCATTGCGGGCTTGGCGACCGACGTTGGGAGTGCGGTCTCTCACGGCGCGGTCGTGGCGCGAGAATACGGTCTTCCAGCCGTCGTCGATCTAAGGGTCGCCACTTCTCGGTTTCGGACCGGCGACCACGTCATTCTCGATGGGGATCGCGGCACGCTCGCACTGGCCGAGCGCGAATAGGGGCGTCGCGCCGCGAAGGCTCTTGACTTCTCGAAGTGATATGCGATCGCCAGTCGCCACGAGGAGCTCAGCATGGTCGCCACGATCGGACTCACCGGACTCCGTCCTGCCCCCCCCCAGGCGTCGAAGATCACGTGCCCACCCTACGACGTGATCAAGTCGGGAACGCCGCTCGAAAAATTCCTCAGCGACGAGCCGAAGTCGCTCTTCCACATCACTCTCGGTGACGAGCCCAAGGAGGCGATGGAGCGACTCGTTTCGGAGGGCCTGCTGATCGAGGACGACGAACCCGCTTACTACGTGTACGAGCAAACTTGGTCCGGCGGGCAACGTACCGGTGTATTCGCGGCGGCCGAGGTCTCGCCCTACGCGGACAAGCAGATCATCCGTCATGAAAAGACGTTCGACGACAAGGTCAAGGGGAGGCTTGCGGTGCGGCGGGCTACCGGCCTTCATATCGGTCCGGTCTTTGCGCTCACCAGGGCCCCGATCAAAAAAGCCCTGAATGCGGCCAAAGAGTTGGCTCCGCTCTACGAGTTCACGAGCAGCTTCGGCGGGTTCAGCGAGCTGGAGGACATCGAAAACAAGGTTTGGCGCATACCCGAAGCCGGAGACATCGGCCGCGCAATTCAAGCAGCGCTCGGCACGGAGCCGCTCTACATCGCAGATGGTCACCACCGGTATCACGCGAGCCTGCTCAACGGCCAAACGCACTTTCTGACGTATGTGACCCAAGATGCGGTGATCCAGGCGTACAACCGCGTCATCAACGGGGTTCGCTCATTTGCGGAGATCATGGCTGACCTCCCCCTACAGTCGGTCGACACCTTCCAGACCCCCGACAAGCACCGTTTCTCCATTTACACCAAAGACGGCTGCTACGAGCTGGCCGCACAACACATCCCCGGCGACGTCGTGGGACGGCTCGACTGCGCGATCTTGGAGCGTGAGCTCTACCCAAAGCTCGGACTGACGCACGATATGATCGCAGATCCAAATCACTTCGACTACTACTCCGAGGCCGCATTGGACGAGATGAAAGCCGTCGTCGATCGAGGCGAATACGACATTGCTGTCGCCCTTCACCCCGTGAGCCTCGATGAGTTGATGGCGGTGGCCGATGCCGGCCTTCAAGATCCCGATATCGTCATGCCCGAAAAGAGCACGTTCTTCGCGCCGAAGATCCTTTCGGGTTTGTTTCTGTATCGCACGCGAAAGGGTGAGTCACGATGAGCGCGCTTCCACAGTATCGGAAGCACCTTCATCCGCACGAAAAGATGCGGGCTATCGTCATCGAGAAGTACGGCGGCCCCGACGTTCTGCGCGAGGCGAGCGTTCCAAGGCCCGTCCCGACGCGAGACCAGGTTCTCGTAAGGACCCGGTTCATCGGGGTGAATCCGAAGGACATCATCGTCCGAAAAGGGAAGTTTCAAGTCGCCACCGGGAGGCGTTTTCCCATCATCATCGGCCACGACATCGCTGGCGAAGTGGTCGAAGCAGGGGTCGATGCCGATCTCGCCGTCGGAGAGGCCGTCTATGGGATGATTAACGACTTCGCCGGGCGGGGGTACGCCGAATACGCGGCCGTCGATGCGGATCAGCTCGGTCGAGCACCGACCTCGATCGATTTGCGCGTCGCCGCCGCCGTTCCCCTCGCTGCACAGACCGCGCTCCAAGCGCTGCGCGACGATGGACACGTCGCACAGGGCCACGAAGTGCTCATCAACGGCGCATCAGGAGGCGTCGGCGTCTTCGCAGTACAGATCGCCAAGATCTTGGGCGCGAATGTGACGGCCGTGTGCAGCCATCGAAACATCGAGCTCGTCCGCGAGCTCGGTGCCGACCAGGTCATCGATTATGGCAAGACCGAGTTGGTCAGCCTCGATCAGCGTTTCGACGCCATCTTCGACGTGTTTGGGAACTACCGCTTCGACAAGCTCAAGCACCTCCTCAAACCACACGGCACTTATGTCCATACCATCCCGAGCGCGCGCATCTTCAAGGATGTCGCTCGCACTTTCGTCCGCAAGCAGCGGGCCAAGCTGGTCATCGTCAGGTCGCGTCGCTCTCAGCTCGACTGGCTCCGGCAACAGATCGACAGCGGTCGCCTTCGGGTCGTCCTCGACCGCTCCTTCCCTCTGCGCGACGTCGCGGACGCGCATCGATACATGGAGACCAAGCGTGCGCGCGGCAAAGTCGTGTTGGAAGTCGACTGAGGAGGAAGACATGCGAAGGGTCAGCCGAAGTCTCGTCGTCGTTGCAGCTCTGTTTGCCGGACAAGGGGGCGCATCAGCGGAAAATGCCTTCAAAGAGGTCGATTTCCCGAGCGCAGGAGGGATTCAGGCCCATGCCGATCTCTATGCACATGAGGGGAAGGTCCCGACCTTGATCATTCTCTTTCACCAGGCGGGATGGAGCCGGGGAGAGTATCGAGAGATCGCTCCCAAGCTCGTCACACTGGGGTACCAAGTGCTGGCAGTAGACCAACGTTCGGGGGATGGGGTAAACGGCGTCCCCAACAAAACCCATCGCCGGGCCGCCAAGAAGAAGGCCGGCACCAGCTACCTCGACGCGTACGCCGATCTGCAAGCTGCGCTGAAATACGCGACCGAGAGGCTGAAAGCGCGACGGGTCATCGTCTGGGGAAGCTCCTATTCGGCATCGCTGGTGTTCAGGTTGGCGGCCGAGCGCCCAGACAAAGTGGCAGCGCTGCTCGCGTTCTCGCCCGGTGAGTACTTCCAAAAGAAGCACGGGAAGGAGTACATTCGAGGGTTCGCCAAGAACGTAAAGTGCCCGGTGTTCGTCACGTCCGCCAAAGCCGAACGGGAAAAGGCCAAACCGATCTTCGACGCCGTTCCCGCAGAAAAAAAGATCCTCTTCACCCCCGCTTCGCTCGGGCAGCACGGCTCGCGTGCGCTCTGGCAAAAGTGGAAAGACAACGACGTGTACTGGGCAGCCGTCAACGCTTTCTTGCGAGAATACGCGTCGCCTGATCCGCCCAACTAAATGCAAAACTGGGAGAGTCGCTCGGAAGTGCGCTACACGGAAGTGTGAGCTTCGCACCCGATCCAGACACCCCGGACTTGGAGGCAGCGCGTCTTGCCGGGCGTACGTTCGCGGTCGACCTCGACCTACGTTCGAAAACTGAGGCCTACGATCCCGTGGCATGGCGTTCGGGAGATTCGACCCACCCTACCTTGCAGCTCGACGACGTGTCGGCGATTCCGTTCCTCATAGACATCGCAGGCGTCGAAGAATACCAACACCGAGGGCGGCTCCGTGCAGGTGATCACGACGTCTACGTGACCGTCACCCCCGAGATGACGGGCTACGAGACGTACTGTCGTGAGACCCTTCGGTTGGGTGCGCCCGAACACCTCGTCGCCGACCCGGTCGGCCCGCCGATTGCCGTGGCCAAGGCATGTACATCGGGAAGAACTCACGAGCGCCTGGTGGAGATTGCGAGAGCCGCGGGCGGCATGACGATTCATCCCTACATGGGAATAGAAGACGTCTGGGAGCTGGCCACGATGCTTGGGGTCGACAGTCAGGGGGAAGTTCGTGTTTTGAGCCCGCCACCTCCCGTGACTTGGATCGCGAACGACAAAGCGATGTTCGGCGAGCTCGTGACCAGGGTCCTCGGTCGCGATGCGCTGGTCGAAACTCGGATCTCGAGAGACACGGCCAACATCCAGGCAGACCTACGAGCGACGGCGGCGCGTCATGACCGCGTGGGGCTCAAACGAACACGCTGCGCATCAGCCATGGGCAACGCGGTCTTTGTCTCGCGCGATGTGCAAACCCAGGAGTCGGCAGCGCAGGCAGTCGACGAATTCCTCGAACGAACCGATTGGCCCAAAGGCGAAGATGTCCTCACGGTGGCGTGGCTCGAGACCGATCTCTCGCCGTCGACGCAGCTTTGGATCCCTCCGCTCGGGCTCGGGGAGCCACGGCTCGACGGCATCTATGAGCAAATCCTGATCGGCGAGGAGAGGGTCTTCGTTGGGAGTCGGCCATCGTCTCTTCCTGCCGCGGTCAATCGAGCGCTTGCCGAAGACGCGATACGAGTCGCTGCGGCGCTACAGGAGCTCGGCTACGTAGGCCGGTGCTCGTTCGACCACTTGGTGACCGGCGATCCAACGGACGACTTCGCGGTCGTGTTCACCGAATGCAACGGACGCTGGGGAGGCACCAGCACTCCGATGAGCCTTCTCGACCGCTTGCTCCGGGGACCGAGACCTCCTTATCGCGCGCAAGACGTGGTGTTTCCAAAGCTCATTGGCGCAAGGCTTCGCGATTTGCTCGAGCTGATTGGCGATGAGCTGTTCAGAACTGAAACCGGTCGCGGGCGCTTCATTTTCTACAACCTCGGGCCGCTCGATGGCCACGGAAAATTCGATGTCATCTCGATTGGAAGCGATCAAGAAGATGCAGAGAGGGGCGTGGTCGACATTCTTCCGAAGCTCCTCGGCCTCTAAACAGCCTGCTAAGGTCCGGGCATGGCCTCTCAAGCTCTTTCCCACACGCGGATCTTCGTGATTCGGTTGACCTGCCTGTCCTTTGCCCTGAGCTCGTTCGTGCTCGGGGGTTGGATGATGATCGCCCCATCGTCGTTCTCGGCGCTCCTCGGAGTGGGCGGCGACCCTTTTGTCCAGGCGCTCTACGGTGGCGCGATTTGGGGTGAAGGCACGATGTTCGCGCTTGGCACGATCTGGCCGGTTCGGTACTTAGTGTTCTTTCAGTATCTGGTCATCTACAAGACGATGGCCTGCCTCGCTGGGCTCGCCGTGCTCTTGCGCATGGACTCGTCCCCCCTCGGCGCGTGGCTAGTGCTCGGTGCATGGGCGGCGGCCGGTTTGATTTCTGCCGCGGTGTTTCCGTGGCCACAATGGCGAACTGTCGAGAGCTGGTACGGCGCAGGGACGGCAGGAAGACGCGGCGTCGGTTGATGCTAGACTAGGCGCGAATGCAGGAATGGCTTCGCGAAATCTACACTGAGCCGTTATTCTGGCTGTTTCCCGTGGCCGGTTGGGTCATCGGCATCGTTGCGTTCTTGCTCTTCGCCGGTCCGCTCACTTTTCTGGCATGGAAGCAGCCGGCGTGGGCGGAGCCATATCGCATTCAGGCACGAGCCACCGGCCGCCGCTCGGTGGTGTGGCCCGCATTCGGGAGGCACGTCGTCAACAACCTCGTGATGGGGGTCGCGACGATCGCCGCCTGGCCGTTGCTTCGACTATCCAACGTGCACGCAGGTCCGCTTCCCGCTTGGTACATCATCGTCCTCCAGCTGGTTTTCTTCATCCTGCTGGACGACTTCTTGTTCTACTGGATGCACCGAGGCCTCCACGAAAGTCGCTGGCTGTTCAGGAGAGTGCACAGCATCCATCACCGCATCATGACCCCATGGTCGATCACGGGGCACTACATGCACCCGGTCGAATATGTCCTGACCGGCACGGTCATGCTCATCGGTCCGCTCCTCGTCGGAGCTCACGTCGTCACGCTGTACCTTTGGATCGTCTTCCGGCAGTGGGAAGCAGCCGAGGGCCACGCGGGTTACGACTTCCCATGGAGCCCGACGCACCTCATCCCATTCAGCGACGGTGCGACCCATCACGACTTCCACCACGCGAAGGTCAAAGGCAACTACGCCGGCTTCTTCCCATGGACCGACGCCGCCTTCGGCACCTTGTGCGAGGGTTACGCAGAACACCGGGCGAAGCGGAAGAAACAAAAGGCGGCCGCGTAGCTGCCCGTAATCCTTCGTCTCGTGATTGTCCTCGTGCACGTACTCGTGCACGTCGTCGTGCACGTGCACGAGGACGAAGGGCGAGGACGACTACGGCGCTTGCAACAAGATCCGTGCGCTCTTGCGGCTATTGTGCGACCGCCGGAATCTCGGGGGTGTCGATCTTTGCGATCGCTGCGTCGACCTCTTGCTGGCTGAGCTCGTGTCGCTCGAGCTGACCCGAGAAGTACGCCTCGTAGGCGGACATGTCGAAATGGCCATGACCGCAAAGGTTGAAGAGGATCACCCGCTTACTCCCGCGTTCTTTGGCGAGATTGGCTTCACGAATGGCCGACGCAATGGCGTGGTTGGCCTCGGGAGCAGGGATGATGCCTTCGGCGCGCGCGAACGTCACGCCCGCCTCGAAGCTCTCGAGCTGGTCAACCGCCTCCGCAGCGATCAGGTCGTCGTGAAGGAGCTGGCTCACCAGCGCCCCTGCCCCGTGATACCGCAACCCGCCCGCATGAATCTTCGCCGGAACAAAGTCGTGGCCGAGGGTGTACATCGGGAGAAGCGGAGTCATGCCCACCGTATCGCCAAAGTCGTAACGGAAAACGCCCCGCGTGAGCTTTGGGCACGACGTCGGCTCACTCGCCAGACACCGGATGCTTTGACCCTCCACGAGGTTCAAGCGCAGGAACGGAAAGCTCAGCCCAGCAAAGTTCGACCCGCCCCCGAACGGCGCGATCACCACGTCCGGAAGCTCGCCGGCCTTTTCCATTTGCAAGAGCGCCTCCTGCCCGACGACGGTCTGGTGCGTGAGCACGTGATTGAGCACGCTTCCAAGTGAGTACTTGGTATCCGGATCGGTCGCCGCACGCTCGACGGCTTCCGAAATCGCAATCCCGAGGCTCCCGGGTGACTCGGGATCTTCGGCGAGGATCTTTCGCCCGGCTTCGGTCAGCTTGCTTGGCGACGGGATCACCTCGGCGCCCCACGTGTTCATCATCATCTTGCGATACGGCTTTTGATCGTAACTGATGCGGACCATGTAGACCTCGCACCCGAGGCCAAAGAGCTGGCACGCGAAGGCGAGCGCACTCCCCCACTGGCCCGCACCGGTTTCGGTCGCGATCTTCTTGACCCCTTCTTCCTTGTTGTAGAAGGCTTGAGCGACGGCGGTGTTGGGCTTGTGCGACCCAGCCGGGCTGACGCCCTCGTACTTGTAATAAATGTGCGCGGGCGTATCGAGCGCCTTCTCGAGCCCGTACGCACGATAGAGCGGAGTCGGTCGCCATCGCGTGTAAATGTCCCGAACCTCTTCCGGAATCGGAATCCACCGCTCTTCGCTCACCTCTTGCTGGATCAGCGCCATCGGGAAGAGTGGCGCAAGCGCTTCGGGGCCGATCGGCTCTCGAGTGGCTGGATTGAGCGGGGGCAACGGGCGGTTGGGCATGTCTGCGACGATGTTGTACCAGCACTCCGGGATTTCTCTTTCTTCGAGTGTGATCTTGGTTTGCTTCATCGAGACGAGGAGACTACCAGCGGTTTGCGTCGTAGACGACCCCCACCGAGGCATGCGACTTTCCGCGCATAGATGACCGACTCGAACCGCCCTCAACTGCGTCGATCCCTAGGGTTTTGGGCGCTCGCCATCTACGGGATCGGCGACATCCTCGGCGCCGGCATTTACGCCCTCGTCGGCAAGGTAGCCGGCATCGCGGGGAGCGCGAGCTGGCTCTCCTTTGCCATCGCCCTCTCGGTCGCAGCATTGACGGCTGTGACTTACGCGGAGCTCGGCGGTCGCTTCCCCAAGAGCGCGGGGGAGTCCTTCTTCGCAGAGCAGGCGTTTCGGAGCAAGGGGCTGGCCCTCGTGGTGGGCTGGGTCGTCCTTTGCTCGGGGGTTTTGTCACTCGCAACCGTGTCGGTCGCCTTCGGAGGCTACATGACCGGCCTCGTACCAGAGCTGCCCGTTCCAGTCACCGTCGTCGGTATCTTGTTGCTCCTCGCCGCGATCAACTTTCGCGGCATGCGCGAGTCTTCGGCCACCAACATCGTTGCCACCATGATCGAGCTCACGGGGCTCTTGATAGTCATCGTGGCAGGTGCCCTGTTTCTCGGGCGGGAAGACGCTTCGAGTATCGCGCAGACCATCGAGGCTGGACGCGAAACCGATTGGACGAGCATTGCCCGCGGAAGCGCCCTTGCCTTTTTTGCCTTCATCGGCTTCGAGGACATGGTCAACGTCGCCGAGGAGGTGAAAGACCCAGAGCGAAATCTACCTCGCGGAATTCTGACCGCGCTCGTGGTGACCGGCTTCGTCTACCTCCTCGTCGTCATCGTCTCCACGAGCGTGTTGTCACCAACCATTCTGGCGGATTCGGAAGCGCCGCTTCTATCGGTGGTTCAGCAGTCCGAGGCACGCGTCTCGGACCGCGTGTTCACGTTGATCGCGCTCTTTGCCGTGGCCAATACGGGCTTGCTCAACTTCATCATGGGCTCGCGGCTCCTCTACGGCATGTCGCGGCAGGGCCTGCTGCCATCTTGGCTCGGCGAGGTGCACGAAGGACGCCGTACACCGCATTGGGCGATCCTAACGGTGCTTGTGGTCGCGCTCACTCTCGCCCTTTCCGGTTCGCTGACCTATCTCGCGGGAAGCACTAGCCTGCTGCTCCTGCTCGTCTTCTTCACCCTCAACGTATCGCTGATGACGATCAAGCGCCGAGACGGCCCTCCCAAGCGCACATTTTGCGCACCGCCCGCCGTGCCAGTGCTCGGCGCGGTGACCTGCCTCGGCTTGATGCCGTTCGTCCCCGCGGCATCGCTCCTCACTGCAGCGGTGATTGTCGCCTTAGGCTTGGGTTTGGTTTGGAGGAGAAAACGGTCGAGCAGCTAGCGGTCTTCTTTGTTCGACGCTTGGGTGGGTATCGACGGCCGAAAAGTTGCCCTTCGAAGGTCGATAATCACTACCAACAAGAACAACCCGAATGATAGCGTTCCAATAAGTTGTCCGATCGACATGGCCATCATGACGGGGATCCAACCTTGGTCGAAAAGCGACCAGCTCATGAGTGCGATCGCGATGAGCCCGAGCGCGCACGCCACCAGCAGCAGCCGCGAGCGGGAACCCCTATCGAGCAGTTTCTCGAGCCATCGGTTCATGTGCCCTCCGGTGACATCGTGTCCGGACCCAAGCGCGCTTCGACCGGTGCGGTTTCGTCTTCGGGCGGTTTGCTGAAGGGATGTGCGTACCCATGACAGCCGACGCTGGCGCAACTGGTCTGATCAGCGCGAAGGTCGTCGAGAAGCCCTTCATGGTCCGGGACGCCGTTCCAAATCCTGCCGGTCGTGCTGTGACACTGCATGCAGTTGTCGTTGCGAAACGGTCTGGCGATGTGGACTCTGGAAAGCGTTTCGTGAGCGTCCTCCCAGGCATAATCCGTCAGGTAGTAGTAGACGTGCCCCATGCCTCCGAGCTTGGTCAGCGCGTAGCCGTACATCCCGTAGTCCTTGTGACAGACGTAACAGCTTCGGTTTCCGAACATCTTGGTGCGCGAGTGGATCGCCGCGAGCCCCATGCTGTCGGGATCGTTCGCATCGGCGATGTGGAGGTCCATCGTGTGGCAGCTCCCGCAGAAGGCCTGCTGCTCAGTGGCATTGAGGCCTTCCATGTTGCCGATCAGGGCAGTCATGATCGGCAACACGCCGAGGCCAAGCGCGAGAAGACCCTTCGTCTTCCAGTCGAGCGGCGGCCGGTACACCAGGTACAACACCATGATGACTGCGGCGACGACGGCGCAGGTGAGAGCGATCCAAGACAGTGGCGATATATGCATGGGGTGCTGAGCTCGCCGCCATCAGAGCGGTCGAAGCAGAGGGAACATGGGCCAAGATCAGGGACTCGCGCAAGCCAGAAGATCTGTTCGATCGCCGGCCGCGCGGGTCTCGCCCTCGCTGCAATTTTTGCGTTGTCATGCATTTTCGCCACGAGCGCTAGTGCGCAACCGCATCGGGTCGGGGCCGAGCTTTGGGGACAGGCGAACCCGAACTACGGGCTGATCATCTTGGAGGGCTCGACGCGCAAATATCCCTACGTCGACGCCGAGGCGATGATCTGGGGCGGCATCGGAGCGCCGCAGTATGGGTTCGACGACAGCGCGGAGGTCCAGGCCCTCGTGATCGCGATCAAGGTTCGGGACCCGCGAGGGATCAGCGATACGCGCCTTGGACGCTTCATTCTGGCAACCGGATCGGTCCGCGCGATGCACATCGACGGCGGTCACATCACCCTGCGCGCGCGCTCGAAGACGCATTTCGAGGTGTTCGGCGGTGTGCCTGTCGACGGCGACATCGAGGGTCGCAAGTACGACTGGATGGTGGGTGGGCGCCTTTCGCAGGGGCTTGGAAAGCGCGGGGTAGTTGGCACCTCGTATTACAATCGCTTCAACGCCGGCCAGCGGTCGGATGAAGAGGTCGGCGGGGATTTCTCGCTGCGGGTCGCGCACTGGCTCGACATGGCAGCCAAGGTTTCATGGGAGCTCGTAAACCCAGGCCTCGCCGAAGTGCTCGGCACCCTCTCGGCGCAGACCAAGGATCGCGTGATTCGCGGGGAGCTCTTCGTGACCAAACGTTCGCCGATTCGCATGCTCCAAGCGACCTCGCTCTTCACCGTTCTCGGCGACCCAGGGACTTTGCAGACCGGCGCAAATCTGCGATGGAGGGCGGCTCCAAGGCTCGACTTGTGGGTGAACGGCGCAATGATGAACGCTGAAGACCAGTATGGTTGGGGCGGCTATCTCCGCGGCGTGCTTCGCACCGACGACGAGGGCAAGGGAAGCATCCTCGGCGAGCTCCGCCGGCAATCGGTCTCGGTCTCTCAGTGGACCGGGATCCGACTTGCCGCGGTCATTCCCCTTTACGAGGACATCGATACGACGCTGGGCCTGATGCCCGAGTTCGAGATCATTTTCCCCGACGACCCAGACCCGGGCCAAGGCTCGGTCTGGCCTTGGGGACGGCTTGCGCTTCGGTGGCAGCCAAGCAAGAGCTGGGCGATAGCTGCTGCTTGCGAAGCCAGCGCCAACCAGGTTCAGAGATACGAGGTTCGCGCATTGGCGCGAGTCTCTTATCAAGCGGAGTGGCCGAAGAAATGACCCGCAGGCTCATCGCCGTCATCGCCTTCGTAGCCCTTGCCGGTTCGGTCGGGGCTTGCGCGAAGATTCTCGGGCTGGAGCAGGAAAGCCAGGACTGGGCTTTCGAGCACCGCGCACACGTCCTCGAAGGGATCAATTGCCTCGAGTGCCATGCTGGCATTGAAGACGCTGGTGAAACCGGGGACCTCCACCTACCTACGACTGCCGACTGCGTCGAATGTCACCAGGACCCACACGATCCCAACGAGTGCGGTGACTGCCACGGACGTGCGAGGACGCGGGCGGCTGCAGCAACGGCCAAGAAACACATGCGTTTCTCGCACGCGCAACACTCCGAAGCCGGCGCCGGCGACTGCGTTCGCTGCCACGTCAACGTCACTACCGACGACGACTACGCCCGGACCAAGCACCCAACTTGCTTCAGCTGTCATGCACACAAGGGCCAGTGGGACACGCGCGATTGCGATGGTTGCCATGTAGAGCTCCAAGCCGAGGTCGCCTTTCCCGAAAGCCATGTCGTTCACGACGGCGACTTCCTCCGTGAACATGGAGTGCAAGCGGCGGCTCAAGCCGACCTTTGCACGACCTGCCACACGCAGCGCCAGTGCGCCGCCTGCCATGGAATCACGGTTCCCACGATTCCGTCGCGGCTCGCCTTTGATGCGCCAATGCGCCAGTCCATGCATCGTGCCAATTTCTTCGCGGTACACGACATGCAGGCAGCGGCCGATCCGGGTGCGTGCGTGATTTGTCACAGCGCAATCTTCTGTGTCGACTGTCACACGCGCGAAGGTATCGCCGGCCTGGACGCGGCACGGGGGAATCCTCATCCTGCGGGGTGGTCGGGGCCGCCGGGTACTTCGAACGATCACGGGCCAGCCGCCCGGCTAGACCCCGTGGGATGCGCGAGCTGTCACGGTGGCGCAGGTGAAATGCTTTGCGTAGGTTGCCACCGGGTCGGCGGCCCTGGAGGCAACCCACATCCGGCGAACTTCAGTAGCCGACTCGACATCATCAACGACCTCCCGTGTCGGTTGTGTCACCTGGGTAACTTATGAAACGCGCCCTGATCGCAATCATCGTATTCGCGGTAATTGGATTCATCGCTGGGTTCTTGGCCGTTGAGTTCAGAGGCGACGTTGAAGAGATCAAAACGACGCGAGGCGCACCTCCGCCGCGGACCGTGCCTGAAAGTTGGCAACAAGTCCGTCGTTCACCGGGACATTTGACACACGTGGTCAACCAAGACGTGAAGTGCGACGAATGCCACGAGCCGAGCAAACCCACCTTCGAGGCTGCCGATATCGGGATCTGCACGAAGTGCCACGACGAACAGGCTTCTCTTGCGCATGTGGATCTCGATGGCATGCCGATGGACTGTTACACGTGCCATGTCTTCAAGGCGGAGCCCGATGTCCTTGGACGCTGGCACTGCACGCGCTGCCATGGGCCTTTCGAGACCGAGGGCCTTCCGGGGCTTGCGACCCATACGTCGGTGACTTGCGAAACGTGCCACAACCCCCACAAGCTGATCGAAGAAACGGTTCTGTCGTGCGACGAATGCCACCAGAAGGTGAACGTCCAGCACGGGCGGCCTCGACTCAGTGGTACTTGCGCCGACTGCCATGGGGGCCACCAGCTCGCCTCAGAGGCGGCAGCCTGCATGCAGTGCCACGAGACACGTGAGCCCATAGTTTCGACAGCGGCGACTTTTGCCGGTGGTCACGAATCGTGTGCGACCTGCCATCAAGCGCACTCGTTCTCGTCGTCGACGGCCCTGCGGTGCGCGACATGCCACAAGAAAACGCAAGTCCTCGCACAAAACAAGGCTCGAGCACATCGCGATTGCGCAAGCTGCCATCAGCCTCACGCTGTGCGAGCTCCGGCGGAGCGCTCATGTGCAAAGTGTCACTCGGACGTTTCATCGACGCATCCCGCCGTCGGTGCCAAGACCGAATGCGTTTCGTGCCATGATCCTCACCCCAAACGCGTCGCTCAGCTGGCCCACCGGTGCACCGACTGCCACGATGAGGCGCGATCCGAAAGAGCATTCCACTCGCCCAAGACCGAGTGCACGGACTGCCACCGACCCCACCGCTTCGACTTGAGCGGCCTCGAAGAGCGCGCTCTATGCGTGCGATGCCATGCGAAACAGGTACGCCTAACTAGCCGAAATGAGGGCCATTCTAGCTGCGAGTCGTGTCATGGTGGGTCTGTGCATCAGCTGTCCCCTCCCTTGGCATGCGCGAGCTGTCACGAGGAGCAACTCACAAACAGCCCCGAGGGTCACCGTGACTGCGCGTCATGCCACGAGCCCCATCGCGGCGCAGCAGCCGCAGACACCACCTGCACCA
>JAOTYL010000019.1 GCA_029861865.1 Myxococcales bacterium
GCGTGCGCGGGCTTGCATCGCGAGTCACCTGAACGCCTTTGGCGGCCTCACGCTTTCGACGCGCGAGGAGTCGGACCGCTGCTTGCCTATTCGTGCCCGCGTGCTCGACGCGCCATCTTCCTTCGGAGTCCTTGTACTGGACTCGGTAACGCTGAGCGCCGTCGTCATACGTCACGCCCCTTGGGAGTGATTTCCTAGCCACCACGATCCTCCAACCACGCGATCACCGCGTCCTCCCGAAACCGAAGTGCACGCCCCGCACGTACACACGGACAATCGTCGCGAGACACCCATTTGCGCACGGTGTCGGCGCTGACGTCAAGCCGTGCCGCCAGCTCCTTCGTAGAAAGCAGCTCGGGGATCCGCTCGTACCGCGCCACCGCCTCGCTGACGGCATCACGAATGATCTCCCGCAGGTCGGTTCTGGTCGTGACGATCAGATTGACAGAGTCGCTCATCGAGCGGGCTCCAGGTCACGGTCAAGGTCCATCATCCGGTCAATTTGTTCTGGCGTGAACCCTGGCGGCCGGTCGAGCGGCGGCGGGTAGAGCTTCAGGCGGCCGAGCACACTGCCCACAGGCTTGGGACCCCTCAACGGTCCCCGTTTTGACGGGGTCTCGTTGGGTCGCTGCGATGGCAACCCCTGACCTCTGCGATGGAGGTCGGATTGCGTGCCTTCCTTCGCTCGGCGGCGTCCGAGTGCGTGGGCGTTGCAGTAGCGAAGAAACGAGCTGTAGGAGCCTGGAAAGGGATGCGCAGCCCGTGTCGCGTACGCCCGCCACACACTCCTCACGGAGCAGCCGCATTCGATGCAAGCCCTGATCTCCTCGAGGTGCACGCGGAAGTACGGGTACGCATGAACGAGCCGCGGGTCCACCTGGAACGGTTGCTTGTCTTCACTCTTGGCGGTCACTCCCTGTTATCGGTTTTGCCCCCCAAAAAGTTGCGCGAGCCACCCAGCGCCCTCCTTGGCGTTTTCTGTCACGAAGTGGCGCGAAGTGGTTCGCATTGCTGCACCTTGCGTTCTTTTGCCAAGAAGTGACTCGGTCTGACTCAGAATGGAAAGCTTTGCTTCAGTTCGCGTCAGAAGGATTCACTTTGCTTCAGACTTGCGCAGAAGGATCCAAGATTGTTCATCGTGCATCAAAAGGAACCGGACTCTGTTCGGGCAAGGTGGAGTTTTGTTTAACAAAACTGCAAGCGCTGCGGTCGAACTCTTCGTCGTTCGCTGCTCCGCGCTTGATCGATGTGCTCAACGCCTTCGGCTTATTCGCACACGCGAGACGAGATCCGCTCTAGACAAGCGTCGAACACTTCCTATGCTTTACGAGTGGGGAGTCTTCGGCATTTCGTCGGGGTACGGGTCGGCGATGAGCACCTCGCCCACCTCAAAGCCCTCGAGGAGGCGTCCGGGCTCACCCGTGGAGAAATCCTACGTCGTCTGCTTCTGACCGCTGACATTCCGAGCGCCCGCGCTCGGCAGGAAGTCCAAGACATCCTCCGGATTCAACGCGAGCAAAATCGGCTCGGCGGCTTGCTGAAGAAAGCACTTGCCGAGCGTGCCGAAAAGAGCGAGCTTCGCCACACCCTTGTCGAAATTGAGCGCAATGGGGCTGAGCTCAGACGCGTGGTCGCGCATCTTGTTCGTTCCCGATGATCATCACGCCGAAGCAGCCGCGAAACGACAAGACCCACTCTCGTCTATCTAGGCTCGTCCCATACATGCTTCGGGGCAAGGGCGAGGAGCGCTGCACCTGGTACGTGGCCGGGAATCTCCCGGGCCTCGATCGTCGCGAGGACGCGGAGCTTGCCGTCGACGTCATGGAGCTGCTGCAGGACGGCAATCAGAGGGCGAAGGGAAGCAAGACGTACCACCTGGTCATCTCGTTCCATCCAATGGACAGACGCCTGACCCCCGCCGAGCTCGCTGACGTCGTTGCCCGGACCTTGCGGGCGGCGGGCTTGGAGGAACATCAATACATCGCCGTGCGCCACAGCGAGCAAGACCACGAGCATCTTCACGTCGCGGTGAACAGGATTCATCCGGAGACGCTCAAGATCCACCATCCCTACAAGGCCATCCACGCGTACCAAGTACTTGCGCGCATGCTCGAGGAAGAGCTCGGCCTGCACAGAGTCGACCGATCGAGAGTACGCGAGCAAAGCCACAGGGCACGCGACTTCGAGGCGCACCAAAGTGTCGAGAGTTTTGCGCGCTGGGCCCGCCGAACCATCGGCGGCGCCGCAGAACTCGATCGCATCGGATCCTGGCCGGCTCTTCACGAAGAGCTCGGGCGTTTCGGGGTGCGGCTCGTGCCCCGCGGGAACGGGCTTGCCATCGTCGACGCGACGAGACCGAACCTGGCGTGCAAAGCGTCATCCTTGGGGCGGCGTTGGTCGAAGCAGCGGCTCTGCGAGCGATATGGCGAGTTCGTTCCTGGTCCGAGCCCCGCCGAGGTGGCGCGCGAGCAGGTGCATCCCTACGTGGAGCGTCCGATTCAGTCACGGGATGATGACCTTTGGAGTGAATACCAGGACGCCCTCCGCGCCGCGCGCACGAGGCGAGCCGAGCAACGCGAAGCTTTGGCGCGCAGGGTCGAAGGAGCCCGGGCTGCGCAGCGACAGCAGTTCAAGCTGCGGCACCACGCCATCGCAGCAATGCCCATACCTCCCCGGGAGAAGCGCAAGCACTACAAGGCGCTCTCTTTTGAGAAGAAGGTGGCGGAGCGAAAGCTCCGGACGAAAATCCGGGACTGGCGCGTTATCAGCGTCGGCGCCCATCCAGGCTCCTGGAAGCAGTTCTTGGCCACACAGGCCGCGCGCGGAGACCGGCGGGCTATCCGACGACTTGCCGACCGGCCCCGGGATGCGGCGATTGTCAGCGATGGCCGGCACGTTCGGGCCCTCTTATCCCGCAGTTCGCGGACGAGTCGGGGGAGCATCGTTCACAACCTCCCGAAGGGGATTCGACTTCGAGAGTCTGCTTCCACGATCGAGCTACTTGGCAGTACCAGCGATGAGGCGCTCCAGCTGCTCGTGGAGATGGGCAGGCAGCGGTTCGGCACGAGTCGCGTCAGGCTACTGGCACGAAAGGATGTTCAGAGGCGATTGGCAGACATCGCGCTCGAGCGAGGCCTAGAAATCGCTCAAGAGCGTGAGCGCTGACAGGGAATGGTCTGACTTCCCAATTCGCTACGAGAACGAGTCTGTCCGGGCTTCATCTCATCTTCAGCGGGAGAAATGGGTCGGGTCGACCCGCGGGCGGGGCAAGAATCGCGTCACCTTTGAGCGCTGAAAGAAGAGCCTCTGCGTGCTTTCGTCCTGCACCGGATCGAACCTCGGTCAAAGAGACCTCACCGGCCTTGATGAGGACCACGGCTCTCATGTCCGGAAACACGAGCTTCTTGTACCGGAGCTTCTTGGCTTTCGCGGGGATGGTAATGTCGAGGTTCGGAGGGATCTCCACAGATTCTCCTTCGAGGAACTCATCGAGGTCGAAGAACCGCGAGTCGAGCGCTAGGTTGCCGACCACGGGGCGGTCTCGCCGGAGCATGGTCGTCAATGGCGAAAGCGTTCCCGTCACTCGGAGATCACTGCGCCCGTACGTTGCGAAGAGGGAATCCACCTTCGTCGCTCTCGGCGCAAAGCTCAATGACGCGGCGCTAACGCGGACGTGTGGCGCATTCTCGGCAAGGTAAGCCAGGGCCGTCGCGGTCATCCACCCGGTTAGTCTATGAACCCGATCGCCCTTCGCTGCGAAATCGAGCTCAAACCCCACGTTTCCTTGTAGCTCGGCGTCGTCCGACAAAGGATATGCCTGATTGAGCTCCTCCAGGTCCACGTGGCCGTGCAGTGCGGCCTCGAGGAAGGGGTTCGACAGCGGCTTGGTGATCGAGAGCTGGCCTTCGACATGGCCTTGTCCCGCACGAAACGAGAGGCGGCGGATGTCGACGGCCATCTTGTCCAGGTGACCGCCTGGATGTCTGAGCGTCGCGGCGACCTCGATGCCATGAAGCGGAAGGGGAGGATCTGCGCGCTGGAGCTTCCCGTTCCTCACGTGCAGGGACGCGGAAAACGACGGCGCGTGGCCCTCCTGGCTCGACATGCGTCCCTTGACCTTGGCGCTCAGGGAATACGTGCCAGTCGCTCGAAGCCCCTCGAGGTCGCCCGCGTATGCGGCGGGAATCGCCGACACCAGCGCGCGGATCGACTGCCCCCTACCCGAAGCAAGCCCGAGGTCGAGATCCAGTTGCCCATCCCGCCATTCGATCGTCCCCTTAGCCTCTCCGGTGAGCTCGTTGAGCGCGACCTCGAGGCGCTCGACATCCAGGCGCTCGTCATCGGCGTGCAAGACCGCACTGAGGTCAAACCTCGCTTTGGCCTTCCTGATGTATCGGACGTTCCCGATTCGAACCGTCAACGATTCGACTGTCGTCGTCGACGAGACCGTATAAGTGGCGCCGTCGACGAACGCGGAGCCTTGGTGCTCGAATCCTTCGAGCGAAACCTCGGCGCCAGGTGCGTCGTACTCGATGCGTCCGCGGGTGACTTGAAACTGCTGAAGACGAAGCCTGAGCGCTCCGGGCTCGTCTTCCGCCTCGGTTTCTTCTTCCTCGTCTGCCGCTTTGACGATGTCGTAGTTCGCCTCTCCGTCTTCGTTGACGATCAGATAGATCTCCGGCTGGTCGACGGTGGCCGACTCAATGAGGAGCTGGTCGTCGCGAACCAGCCGACGGAGGTCCACCCCTGCACGTAACGACTGCACCGATGCAAGCGTGACCCCCTCGTATTCGCCGGCGCCCGCTACCTCGAGACCGACGACCTCGATGGTGAGCGCGGGAAAGGTCGAGAGTAGCGAGAGCTCGACGTCTTCGAAATCGACGGTGGCCTCGAGTTGCTCGTTGACCTGCCTGCGAACGAGCTCGACGACGCGGTCCTTCAAGAGGAACGGGACGAGCGCGAGCGCGGCCAGCAGCAGCAAAAGGGATGCCCCTATGGCAATGAGCGTCGTTTTGACCGGCTTCTTCATGATTCCCTTCGATAGCTGCCTGCTGCGTCCGAACGCGTTCGTTCACTTTCCCCGGATCGACCAGAACGTTGTCCCGGCCCACAGGCGTGCCGCGAGCCCCACGTCGAAGGAACCTTGCCCGAATCCGAAGCCGGGGCCCACCTCCATCAAGATGAATGGCGCTACCTTGGGACCGCCTTTGATCTCCACTCCCAGACGCACCAGAAGGGGAATTGCGCCAGTGAAACCTGTCCCTTCGATCCAGCCCAGATCTACCGGCACCGCTGCGCCAGTGACCACGCTCAGCTTGGGGTTCACATCGACAGTGACCGGCACCGCCAGCTCGGCTCTCGCTACGACCGTGGCGGTTTTTCTGGCGGCGGAGCCTGCCATGAGGCCAGGCGTGAATCGGATACCGAGGTCGGTCTTCGACGCAGGCCGCTTGCGATTCCAAAGATGGAAGCGAAGCGGCGCGTAGAGCGCAAAGGCGATTCGAGGATCGTCCCATGCGCCCGACCAAGGCCCGTACACGAGCTCGCCGCCAAGCGCCCAGTCGAGGCTGCGCTTACCCTTGTTCCACCATTCATAGGAGGTACTCGGCCAGCCGCTCCGTACTTGATGCGCCATGTCGGAATCGAGCCGCGCTCCACCGATCGTAGACTGCGGACCGGCAAGCGTGGTGCTGGCCAGAGCCAGTGCCAACAAGAACGTAATGACGAACTTCATCTGGGTTCCTTTCTGAGATACCGACGATTCGCGGCACGTTTTCATGAGCCGCATCTTGGCCCCTATGCCACTTTCACCTTTTTCCCGAGAACGACCACGCCATGTTCAAAGGTGTTCGTGATGCAGACGCTGTGAACTCACAAGAATCTGATGGCACCCAGCCTCTCTAGAAGGCTACCTTGAGATGTTTGGGCAAGACCGAGAAATGCAGCTTGTGCTCCGTCGTGGGCTCGCCATCGAGGTTGAAGTGCACTTCGCGTTCGGCCTCGATCGTGAACTCGGGGAGTTGCCAGTAGCGGAGAACCTTGTTGTCCGGATTGTCGGGCGTTTCCAGCTCTTGGCTAAGCCGCATCAGGTCCGCCCCCGTCGCGTGATTGATGACCGCCAGATCGAGCAAGCCATCGTCGAGCTTGGCCATCGGGGCGACTTCAAAACCGCCGCCTGCCAGGCGACTGTTGCCGACCGCCATGAACAGCATGCTGCCCTCGATCGGATCTTGGCCGGGAATCACCAGCCGGCCTTTGTAAGGCTCCAAGCCGAACGCCTTGACCAGCCCCATGAGGGTGTAGGCGCCGCCGCCGAGCGCCTTCTTCATTGCGACCGGTGTCGTCGCGGTGATCTCCGCGCCGAAGCCACCGCTGGTGACATTGATGAACGAGCGCTTGTTCGCGCGGCCGACATCGATCGCCTTGGCTGGTGCGGTACACGCGATCTCGAGACACTTGTTGAGGTCGTCGCACGGAAGTCCCAAGCCGTGCGCAAAGTCGTTGGCCGTCCCGAGCGGGAGCACCCCCATCTCGACCTTCGGAAGCTTCTTTCCTTTGCCGACGAGCGCGTTGACGACGGCATTGATCGTTCCGTCTCCGCCGCCGGCGATGACTCGCTTTGCCCCATCTGCGATCGCTTCCTTCACGACCTTGGGCTTGGCCTTCTTGTTCCAAGGGATCCGGACTCGAAGGTCGACTCCTTGGGCTCGGACGTGCTTCACCGCCTCTTTGATCGCGGGCTCGTTCGCAGATTTGCGATGCAGAACTAGACAGACTTCAGATCCCATGGCTCAACTCCTCATTCTCCAATGGAGAAGGTGCAGCAAGGCACCAGCATAGATACCCGCAACGATGTCGTCCGCCATGATGGCGACGCCTATTTCCAGCCCGTCTTCGATCAGGCTCATTGGATAGGGTTTCCAAATGTCGAACAGTCGATAGAGAACAAACCCGCCCGAGATCCATCGCCAGTCGGACGGCAAGCGGAACATCGCCACCAAGTATCCCACAATCTCGTCCCAGACGATGCTCCCGGGATCGCGCAAGACGAGGTCGCGCGCTGTCTGCCCGCAGATGAAGACTCCGGCGACTCCCATGGCCAAAGTGATGGCCGAGTAGTAGACCGCCCTGAGCGACGCCATTGCCCGGAAGAGCGCGACCCCCAACAAGGAGCCCACGGTACCGGGCGCGAAGGGAACGAGTCCCGCACCGAGGCCGTACGCGAGAAAGTGAGTGAGTCCTTTCCACGACACGTCGTCTCCTACCTACCTTCCGGTTTCAGTTTCGCAAAATCTCGTTCATCGCCCGGTCCGAACCTGCACCTCAAAGGCCTCCTCGACGAGAGCGCTTTTTTCCTTTCCGTCCTCGCTGACGACGAGAACGTCCCTCACAAGCCCGCTCACCGACCCGCTGGACACCACGGACGTCAAGTCGAGAACGGTTCGACCTGTGGCGGTCATGCGGGCCGACACGACCTCGATTGGAGCCTCGCTCCCAGGCACGCTGACGACTTGGTCTCCTCCGATTTGCTCGAAATCCATCTCGAGCACGGGCTTGTCGTTGACGCGCTCCGACAGCGTATAGGTAATGGCTTGCTCGATCCGCAATCCGTACACCGCGATCATGCCTCGATATTGCCATCGCGCGCCAAGCCCAACCGGCTCTTCGGGAAGCCAGACCTCGGACACGCTGAAAAGGGTCATCAGCAGATCCCAAAGAACGCGTACCGGGACCCCCGCTGCCACGGCGTTCATTTCGCTACCCCGGAGGTGGCCGCGATCGTCCATTTCGACCACGCCGCCTGCACCCCGAAGAAGGGCAGCCTGATCCTGGAGCTCCTTCTTCGTAGCTCTGCTCGCATTCGGCTCGCTGACCGCCTTGGCCCCGACGATCTGAAGCGGATACTTGATCCGATTGCCTTCGGGCTCCGCAGGTCCGTACACGACGTCGAGCTCGACACTCCGCAAGCCCGAGAGATACCGGTCGGGGACCTTGTCGCCCGTCGAGCGAACCCGAACCGTCGTGGTCGCCTTCGTCGTCGTGCCTTCCTCGATCGCGTAGCGGAGGAGTGATCGCGGCTCGGCGCCCGCGTCCAGGAGAAAGACCCCTGAGCTCGGGGGGGCCGCCGCGACTTGAGGCTCAGGCAGGGTGTTACAGCCTTGAACGGCGATGGGCACGCCGAGCACGACCAGAACCCAGCAAGCGATTTGTTTCGTCATTCAAGTCGACCCTTCGTGCGTTAGTGTGCGCCTGGCTTCAACTTTTCCATCGCCTGGTCGATCGTGAAGCTCGCGGCCTTTTGCCTGGGCGGGAACTCCTGGAAGGTCGTCAAGAATTGTCCGACGATCGCTTGCGCCCCATAGATGATGTAGGCGTGATCGATGAGCCAATCGTAGTAGGTGTTGGACGTTTCTTCGGCGCGCTCATACGGATCGCGGCGCAGGTTGAACATCAAGGGGATGCGCAGCGGAATGAACGGGTCGATCCACGCTCGCAACGTAGCCTCGGACTTCTGCTCCATGAAGATGGCCTTCCAGTCGTTGAAACGTAGCGCCGTGAGATCGCCGTCGTCCGAGAAATAGAAGATTTCCTTGCGCGGGCCCTTGTCCTCTTTCCCTGTCAGGTAGGGCAGGAAGTTGTAGCCGTCCAAGTGGACCCTGAAGCCTTTCTGACGTCGCTTCTTCTTCTTGAGGAGGTTCTCTTTGATATTCGGGTCGCCCGCCGCCGCGAGGAACGTCGGCAGCCAGTCCATGTGGCTCATGATCTCGTTGGACACCGAGCCGGTTTTGATCTTCCCGGGCCAGCGCACCATCGAAGGCACGCGCCAGCCGCCCTCCCAGTTGGTGTTCTTTTCCCCACGGAACGGCGTCGCGGCCGCATCAGGCCAGGTGTTGTAATGCGGGCCGTTGTCGGTGCTGTAGAAGACGATGGTGTTGTCGGCGATGCCAAGCTTGTCGAGTAGAGCGAGTAGCTGGCCGACGTGCATGTCGTGCTCGACCATGCCGTCCGAGTACTCATCCTGACCGGAAATGCCTCGGTGCTCGGGCTTCACGTGGGTGCGGAAGTGCATGCGGGTGCCGTTCCACCACACGAAGAACGGTGTTCCGGCTTTGTTCGCCTGCTCGATGAACCGAATGGCAGCGGCGACGGTTTCGTCGTCGATCGTCTCCATCCGCTTTCTTGTGAGCGGCCCAGTGTCCTCGATGCGGCCGTCGGCGTAGCTGTGGATGACCCCGCGCGGCCCGAAACGCTTCGCGAACTCCGGATTCTTCGGGTAGTCCTCGTTTTCGGGCTCTTCCTCGGCGTTGAGGTGATAGAGGTTCCCGAGAAATTCATCGAACCCGTGGTTGGTGGGCAGATACTTGTCCTTGTCGCCAAAGTGGTTTTTGCCGAACTGGCCCGTCGCGTAACCGTGCGGCTTGAGGAGCTGCGCAATGGTAGGGTCTTTGTCGCTCAAACCCTGGTCGGCCCCTGGCATCCCGACTTTGCTCAGGCCGGTTCGAAACACGCTCTGCCCCGTCATGAACGCAGCCCGACCGGCGGTGCAACTCTGCTCACCGTAGTAGTCGGTGAAGATCATGCCTTCGCTGGCAACCCGATCGATGTTGGGCGTACGGTAGCCCATCATCCCCATGGTGTAGGCGCTGATATTCGATCGGCCGATGTCGTCGCCCCAGATGACGAGGATGTTGGGTTTGCTGGCCTTGTCTTGGGCCGCCGCGGGTACGGCGATGGCGGCGATCAGAGCTCCCAGGATGGCGGTGCCAATGAGCGACTGTCTTGATTCTTTCATGTTTTGATCTTTCGCTTGCTGAGAAGCTCTTCAGGCGCTCGCCGCTTCGGCATCGTCGACGTCCATTCGTGCGTCCAGGGCCTCGAGAATGGCTACGTTGGCCTCGTCGATGGCAGCATTTGCAAAAAGAACGGCATCGGCTGCATACGTCTCACGTCGTTCAGCGCGCTTTTCGAGCTTCTTGATCTCGCGCTTCGTTTTCCAGTCGTCGATGTCGTGCTGAGCCTCGGCGCGCTTCTCTTCGAGATAGCTCTTGACCTCGTGCCGCCGGCCCTCGGCCTTGCGCTTCTGCTCTTCGAGGTCGGCCTTCGCCTTGTCGAGCTTCGACTGAATGGCTTGGCGCGTCTCCTGATTGGCGGTTTCGATCTGACCTTTGAGGTCCTGGAGCCGGTTGTCGGCGGCGGTGAGATCGTTACGGAGGTCGTTGCAAAATTCATCAATCTTCGTGCCCATGATTACCTGCCTTCTTCGGGGTGGGGGGTTGAAGTTGCGGCATAGAAGCAAGTTGCGTGCCCGTGCTCCATCCGCTGAAAACGCCTCCAACTGCTTGATTGGCCGGCCTTACCCGCGCGAAACGCGGCCCCCGAGTGCGACATTTCGCACCTCCCAAACGTGCAGGGGACCAAGTCTCGCCCCTTTGTGATAACGTCCAAACGAGTCGGGCAGAAATGAGCAACGTAACCGAGACTGGCCTGTTTTCGTCCGCCGAGGAGCTCGAGCAAGCGAACCGCGAAGCGGGATGGAACCTTGAGTACCACCAACTCATGCCTGGTCCGTTCTTTTCAGGCTTTGCTTGTCGTGCTTGGGCGGACTCCTTGGTGATGCGTGAGTCCTTCGTGAGCAGTTTGGAGGTTCGCGGCGAGCCTCCGAGCGACATGACAGCGATCATCATCCCCGGGAAACCTTGCGCCAGGGTGACTTTGAACGGGGCAGAAGTCACGGAGGGCCGACTCTTCCTCGTGCCACCAGGCGCCGCGATAGACGCGTTCGTTCTGGGAGAGTTGGAGGCGTATTCCATATACCTGCCAGAGTCCGTCTTTCAGGAGGCCGCGCGCTGCGTCGACCCGTCGTGGCACGATAGGCGACCTAGCGAAGCGCTCAGCCTGCGTGCGGCGCCGCAAAGAGTCGATGCGTTGCGGCGTGAGTTGGGGATGTGGCTCGGCGGAGCGGACTCGACGGACGATCTAGCGCATCAGGTGCGCGCTTCGAACTTCGCGTTGAAGGTCGCTGCTCTGACTTTGGAAAACGAATGCGATTCCGAGTTCGAGCAAGCGTATCGGTCAGTTGCGCATCGAAAACAGCTGTCACTCGCGAGAGAGTATATGGACGTCAACTTTCAGCACGCCGTCAAGATGACCCACGTGTGCGCGTATGCGGGTGTCGGGCTCCGCACCTTAGAGCGTGTTTTTCAGCACGAGCTAAACCTGTCCCCGAGCCGCTATTTACTGGCGCGCCGCCTCAGTACCGTCCGGCGAGTTCTCGTCTCCAGCGGCCCAGGACGCGGCGTCATCAAGCGCATCGCTATCGACCACGGCTTTACCCATATGGGCCGGTTTAGCGTCGAATATCGCCGGCAGTTCGGGGAGACGCCTTCGCAAACGTTGAATGAAGTGCGCCTGCCCCTCCCCGTATCCGTTCATTAACCAGGCGTCACGGGGCGGCTGACGCAATTCGGATATCGAATTCCGCGTCGCCGACGCAATTCGGATACCGATGGGGGTCGTATTGCGGGTAGGAGCCGTGGGAGAGTCGGCTTTCATGACTCACCCGTTGCGGAAAATCTCCACCACCAGAGACCTGGCAAGGACCGAGCTGAAACTCGAGATCGAGGCGATCCCAGACGCCGTCCTAGTCTTGAGACGGAATGGTTCGATCGTTCACGCAAACAGTCGCGCCGCCCGTCTGCTCGGATACGAGCCGCAAGAGTTGGCTCCGCGGATGGCCGAATCGCTACTTCCCACGAGGTATCGGGAGGAATACAGGAAGCTCATGCAGCGGTCTTTTGAGGAGCCTGCTGCGCGCCCCATCGATACAAGGTCAGACTTCCGAGCCGTGACGCGCGATGGCGAGGAATTTCCTTTGGAGATCGCCATCGGGCCGATGGCTGGAGGCGAGCAGGCGGTCGTGGTTTTGCGCGACACCACGGCCGCAACACAGTTGAGTGAAGAGCTGCGCGACAGCGAGCAGCGCTTTCGCATCGCAGCGGCGCAGACGGCAGACGTGCTTCAGCACATCAACGTGGAAGACAACCGCTACATGTGGTTCGGCGATATCGATGGCCTGTTAGGCTACGAGCCCGGCGAGTTTCCCCGTACGTTCGACGGCTGGCTCGAGCACATTCACCCCGATGACATCGACCGGATCAAGGCAGAAGTCGAGTGCATCGTGGAGAACGGCGAGCCCGGGTGGAATCTGCATTATCGAATACGCGCGAAGGACGGCTCTTACCAGCATTGGCTCGACCGAGGTACCGTCACCGGCTTTGTCGATGGGCGGGCCAATGAAGGGATCGGCGCCATCGTCGATCAGACCCACGAGCTCAAGGCCCGGCAGGAGCTGGAGCAGGCGCTCGCCGAAATTCGTAGGTTGAAAGCCCGGCTCGAGGCCGAGGGCGAATACTTGAGGCAGGAGATCAAGGGCAGCCACAACTTCGACGAGATTGTGGGCAGCAGCCCGGAGGTCCTGACCACGCTTCAGAAGCTCGAGCGGGTGGCCGACACCAACGCCACCGTGTTGCTGCTCGGTGAGACGGGCACGGGGAAGGAGCTCTTGGCTCGCGCCACCCATGCGAAAAGCAAGCGCAGCAAACGGCCCTTGATCAAGGTCGACTGCACCACGCTGCCGTCGGGATTGGTCGAAAGCGAGCTCTTCGGGCATGAAAAAGGCGCCTTTACGGGTGCGCATGAATCGAAGATCGGTCGATTCGAGCTGGCGCATCGCGGGACGATCTTCCTCGACGAAGTGGGGGAGCTGCCCCTAGAGCTGCAATCGAAGCTACTTCGAGTGATCCAAGATGGCGAGCTCGAGCGGTTGGGAGGCAAAGGCGTCAAGAAGGTCGACGTCCGCGTGATCGCGGCCACGAATCGAAACCTTCGCGACGAAGTCCGCGCGGGACGATTTCGCGAAGACCTCTATTACCGGCTGAACGTATTCCCTGTTGAGATCCCGCCGCTGCGCAACCGGCCCGACGACATCCCGACGCTCGCCATGTTTTTCCTCGCGCAGCGAGGCAAGGCACTCGGCAAGCAGGTGGAGCGAATTCCGGCCCAAACGATGGAGATGCTGATCGCGTACGCCTGGCCGGGGAATGTTCGAGAGCTTCAGAACGTCATCGAACGCGCCATCATCCTCTCCTCCGGACCCGAGCTTCTGTTAGCCGAACCCTTGGAACCCCGCGAAGCGAGACCGCAGATGGCCAGTGGGGTGCTCCGTAAAGATCTCGAGGAATTGGAGCGGAAGCAGATTCTGGATGCGCTCGAGACCAGCCATTGGAGAATCAAGGGCGACGGAAACGCAGCGGACCGCCTCGGTCTGAAACCAAGCACGCTGCGCTCCCGGATGAAGCGGCTCGGCATCGAGCGGGTTTAGTTTCGCGGGGGCGAGATCGCGCGCGTCGCTCCCAAAGGGCGCGATATCTCGCGCCCGCGGCCCCGCGCTCGACCCGAGCGAACCGTTACGGATCGCTGTCTTCCTGGCGGGCGCAGCATAGCGTGCGAAACCGGCACGGAGTTTGCTTTGTCTTCGGGTCCGGAGCGTCGCTCCAGTACCCCAAAGCGAAAGGCAAACGACCATGACCCAATTCATGGCAATCACATTCCGAGGTCGAAAGACCGCTTCCAAGGCTCTCGACGCAGTCGAGGAGTCCAACGATCATCTCTGGCTCGATGACATCGCGGTCGTTTCGCGCAGCAAGCACGGCTACCTCCGGGTACACAGCACCTGGGCGCAGGACGACAGCATCGTCAAAGGAAGCGCGGGCTGGGGTGCCATCACCGGTGGGCTGCTAGGCGCCATGATCGCGCCAGCGGGTGCGATCGGCGCGGCCATCGGAGCGGGCGCAATCGGCGGAGGGTCTCTCGGCGCCCTTTTCGGCGCCGGCACCGATCTTGCCGTCGAAGATCCGATCCTTTCGGATTTCGCCGCAAGCCTCAAGGACGACACGTCTGCGGTGGTCCTGGTATCTGACTCGGTGGCGGTGGACGAATTCGGCCGGGTGTTCGAGCCCTTCGAAGGCAGTTTCATTGAAACCGAGCTCAACGAGCACGACATCAAGGCCCTCAAAGAAGCGGTCAAGGCAAACAGAGCGCGAGCCTGATCTCGTTCTCGAAGGACTGGCGGTGAAGCGAATCATGGAAAGGTGCGGCCCATTTGGGCCCGCCAGCGTTCTCTTGTTGGCGCTGACATGCGTCGGCTGTACGGTGACCGAGAGTCGCCGTGAACCGCCGAGGCTCGTCCTGCAGATCACGGTGGACCAGCTTCGGGGCGACCTGCTTCGCCGCCATGCCGACCAGTTTGGACAAGGCGGATTTCGCTACCTGCTCGAACACGGCACCGTATTTGAAGACGCGCATCATCGACACGCCAATACCGAGACGATCGTCGGTCACGCAACGCTGTCCACCGGAGCCGACCCTTCGGCTCACGGCATGGTCGGCAACATCTGGTTGGATCGTTCCTCGGGTGTCCTGACCTACAACATCGAAGATCCTGACTACCACCTGCTCTCCGCAGACGCGGACGTCGACACGAAGACAGAGATCGATCCGACCCAGAGGGCCGCGCGCTCCGATGGACGGTCCCCTTCACGGATTCTGGTCTCCACCTTCGGCGACGAGCTCTTCATGTTCACTGCGGGAGCCGCCAAGGTCTTCGGCGTTTCGGTCAAGGATCGCGGCGCGGTTGCGATGGCGGGCCATGCCGGAAAGGCGTTCTGGTTCTCCAAAAAATCCGGCGAGTTCGTGACCAGTTCGTACTACTACGACGAGTACCCCGCGTGGGTCGCCGACTGGAACGAGAAGCGACCTTCGACCCGCTGGAGCGGAGCGGACTGGAAACTGACGCACCCACAGGAGACCTACCTCTTTGGCGAGCGGGACGATCGCCCGTATGAGACGGATCTCGCCGGATTCGGGCGAACCTTTCCGCATCCGTACGGCAACGCAGACGAGAGCAAGTACTACAACACACTCTTGACGGTCAGCCCCGCGGGAGATGAGCTGACCCTAGAATTTGCGAAGGAGTTATTGGAACGAGAAGACGTCGGCAGCGACTCGGTCACCGACTATCTATCGGTCAGTTTCTCATCCACCGACTATGTCGGTCACCTGTTCGGCCCTTCGAGCTTGGAGAGCGAGGACAATCTGCTGCGACTCGACCGAACGATCGCCGATCTCCTTCGGTTCGTCGATCAGAAGGTCGGCCTCGACAAGACCGTCATCGTGCTTTCGGCCGATCATGGTGGGGCGGAAGCGCCAGGATACCTGAACGAGCAGGGCTTGAACCGGGCCCAATACATCGACCTCAATGCGCTCGATCGCGAACCGGCAATCCAAGCGTTGAAAACTCAGTTTGGGATCGGCGAGGAGATCGTCGAGAGCTACCACCATCCCTACGTGTATCTCGATAGAGAGCTGCTCTCGAAGAAGGGGCTCGACCCGACCTTGATCGAAAGTCTGATCGCGGCGGAGATGACGAAAATGAACGGAATTGCGCTCGCGGTCCCGTCGAGCCGGCTCACGCGAGGGGAGCTCCCGGATACCCCGTTGACCGACAAAGTGCTACGCAACTTCAATCCCAAGAGATCGGGAGATATCTACGTCGTCTTCGAGTCACATTCGTTCATCAACGATATGGATGGGCTCTCGGTCGCAACGACCCACGGATCGCCATGGACCTACGACAGCTACGTTCCGGTGATCTTCGTCGGAGCGGGGATTGCGTCCAGGACGGTGCACCGCCGGATTCATACGGTCGATCTGGCGCCGACTCTATCTGCCGTCGTCGGCTGCAAGCCTCCATCAGGCACGTCCGGTCGGAGGCTTCCCGAGGTTTTGGCGGGAAATTCTCGCAACCCACCACTGCCCTTGACCCGACCGGCATCGGAGCGGTAGCGGACTCCCCATGATCACTCTCCGCGATTGGTTTCTTGGGCACGGTTGGACAGAAGGCTGGGCCGTCACCGGCGCGATCGTGGTTGCGCTGGTGGCCGCCGTGTTGTTTGGAGAACTCGCTCGAGCGGTGGGCCCTGCTCTGGCCAACAAGATCGCACGGCCCACCAAGAGAGCCTGGGTCGCGGCCTTCGAGAAGCGTCGCATCTTCCGAAGCGCGGCGTGGATCTTGAGCATCATCGTCACCGACTCACTAATCACACCGCTGCTGGAATCGTGGCCAAAGGTCTCGAAGCTCGCCGAGACCGTGCTCGAGGGTGCTCTGGTCATCGCCGTCACTGTCTTGCTCAGCAAGCTGATTGCAGCGGTCGTCGACACACTCGAGTCGCAAGACGCGACGAACCAGCGGCTTCCAGTCAAAGCCCTCGGGCAGGCCCTGCAGCTGACCCTCTGGACTTACGCCACGGTGGTCTTCCTTTCGGCGATGACCCATCGAGATGTCACGACCCTGCTGACGGGGCTTACCGCCATCGGCGCGGTCCTAGTCTACGTGTTTCGTGATCCGATCCTGGGCTGGACGGCCGGCGTGCAGATCGCGGCGAACGATCTAGTGCGGATCGGAGACTGGATTATCGTCCCGGAGCGCGACGCGGACGGACAGGTTGCCGAGATCGGGTTGACGACGATCAAGGTGAACAACTGGGACAAGACGATCAGCAGCATCCCCACGTACACACTGGTCAGTGAGGGCTTCCGCAACTTCCGCTTCATGCAAGAATCTGGAGGTCGACGAATCCGACGGTCCTTCTCAATCGATGCGCGAAGCCTTCGGGTCTGTGACGATGCGCTGCTCGGGCGACTCAAGAAGAACGGATTGCTGGAACCCGGGGTCGAGGCACGCGACCTGCGGCCCACCAACCTCACCTGCTTTCGAACCTGGCTCGAAGGCCGGTTGAAGGAGAACCCGGAGATTCGCCACGATATGATGCAGCTGGTTCGCCTGCTTCCCCAAGACGGGCGAGGAATCCCCGTGGAGATTTACGCGTTTAGTCGCGGCACAGGCTTGGTGGACTACGAGCACGTCCAGGCCGACATCTTCGATCGGGTGCTAGCCGTGCTCCCGGAATTCGACCTGCGCCTCTTCCAGGAGCCGACGGGCGACGACCTCCGAGAGCTCAGGCCTCCGGAGGGCGGCTAGCCTTGCGAGCCGTCTTTCCATCCGTCCTTGTCATTTCGCTTCTCGCATGTACGGAGCCGCTTCCCGAGCCCCCCGAACTGACCGAGACACTGCAGGCGTACGAGGAAGGCCCGACGGTCGATGTGCCGATCCAGGACGTGGCCGACCTTGTGGCGGATTGGCTCGATCGAACGGGGCTCGCCGATGAGCTTCGAAGCTCGGGAATCATCATCGAACAGGTGTCGACGGCGATCGGACTCGGAAACCGCGATCTAGGAGACCTCGAACCCACCGAGAATGTCAGGGAGGGCGTTGAGATTCTCGACGGGCGGTTCCTTGTCGATCTCTTCGTCGAGGTCACACATGTATGCGAGGGCCATGACCCAGAGGTGATGGCGCCGGATCCTGAAGCGAATGGGACCTTGAACGTCAACCTGAGGCTCACCGAATCCGGCTTCGACGGTGCGTTCTGGGGCGAGTTCGATACCTGTCGGTTCCGCAACGACGATGTCGACCTCGGCTTCGACTTCAACGAAGTGATCGCCGACGGGCCTGCGGGGTTCCTGTTTCTCGATCCACTGGGCTTCGATACCGAGCGAGACTATCTATTCGCGTTTGAAGGTCTCGTCATTGTCAACGCCGTGCTCGTTCTCGACGGCCCCTTCGACTTTTTGGTGCAACAGGACGTCGGCACCTTCGTCAGAGTTGAGGACGAAACTGGCGGCCAAGTGTTCCTCTTTCAGCCCATCGACAACCCAAACGCAATCGAGCTCAGAACACTTTCTGAAACCTGGGAATGCGATCTTTCGCTCCAACGATGTTTAAGCAGCGACGGCACCGAAGTTATTTGGTAGTCGTGCTCGCCCTGGGCGTGGCTGCGAGCTCGATCGACGCGCTGGCCCAGGCTCGTACGGCGAAACCCATCATTGGGACCGCTTACACACTCGAGGCGCGAGAGTTTCAGCTCGGCATCGGGTCCCAGGCCTATGGGCTCGTCGATCGAGTGACGATGGCGACCCTTTTGGCAGGTTGGGTCCTGCCGGCGTTCACCGACGTTTTCGCCCCCAATCTCCAGTTCCGATACCGCTTTTTCGATGTGCATCGCTGGTCGCTCGCCTTGAACACAGGAGCGTCGTGGCTTCGGATCAAGGACGCGAACCTCATTGGCACTACGCAACAAACGGTCAATGTGCTGGTCGTGCCCTTAGGCTTTCGGGTGACCAATCGAGCAACATCTCTGCTTCTCAGCACGCTCGAAGCGACCTATGTGGCGACGGGGTCCACCTTGCAGGACGGCGCGGTCATCGATGACTTCAACGGCGGCATCGCCACCTCTGGTCTGCAATTCGCCGTGGCGCTCGAGTATCCGGTTGCCCGATCGTTTGCCTTGACGCTATCGGGCCGCGTCATCGCTTTCGTTCCGGATTCAGAGTTCGAGGTGACCGCCATCGTCGACGAGTTCAACCAGATCCGCATCCGCGGTACACTAACCGCCGAAGACGTCGTCGGAAGCTACAACGTGATCGCCGGCATGGCGTTCTACTCAAAGCTATTCCGCCTTCGAGTCGGCGCCGGTTACGGACGATTCATCATTCCCGAGCTCGGTTTCGTCTATCTAGAAACCGGCCCCGTGATCGACTTCGCAGCATATTTTCGATTCTGAGCATGCAACCGCACCGCGACAAGGGGGCGAAATCGTTCACATGCTGGGGCGACATCTCGCCCCTTGGACCAGCACTCGAAGCGCCGACAAAATACTGCTTTTGGGGTTCTTCGGGGCTCCCTTCAGGAAGCCTAGGAGTCGGCACGCGAATTGCTTCAGGCAAGTCTTGAAGAACTAGGCCGCGCTTGGGTAGGCTCGCCGTCCAACCGCGAAGGAGTCCGTGATGAGAAACGAGGAAATCAAATCCGAGCTGTCGGCGCTGCGTGCAGAGGTCGTCGCGCTCGCGGAAGCCCGCGAGAAAGCCGCAGAGCCCGAGCCTCCGCGCGAAGCGTCAACACTCTCTACGTCGACCGGTGCGGAAGCTCCATCGGACGCGGAGCACGAGGGCTTCGTAGGCCAAGTTCAGGAGCTGGTCGAGCTCCTCGAAAACGAGCTCCGGGAGACACCGGTGGTCAGCGGTCTGGTGATCTTCTCGATCGGTATTCTAGTCGGCCGGTTCTTACGGTGAGGAAAACGTCATGAGTGCAGTAATGCTGAAGCTTCGCATCTGGGTTCACGCCGAAACGGCGCTCTTGAAGATCAACGCGCGACGGACGGGTCAACGGTTCACGGCGCTCGCGATTGCATTGGGCCTGGCTGTCCTTGCCGTCGGGATGATCAACATCGGGATCTTCGAGCTGTTGGCCGAAAGCTACGGCAGAATCAAAGGCGCCTTTTACCTCGCGGGCGGCAACGGCCTGTTGGCGGCCATAGTCGTGGTTGTTGCTCAGCGAAGTAAGCCAGGGCTTGAAGAGGAGATGGTCGCCGAAGTTCGAGAAATGGCCCTGACCGAGCTTCAGGCGGACGCCGACGAGATCAAGGCGGAATACGAGCGAATTGCGGATCGCGTGCGGAAGATCGAGAGCTCCGTTTCCGCCCTCACGGGGTCGGGGTCGTCGCTGTCTAAGCTCTCGAGCCTGGGCCCAGTGGTCGAGCTCGCAACCCACGCGCTCAAGCACCGACACGAGAGCAAGTGATGCCGCGACGATCTCGAATCATTCTTCACGGCAAACAAGCCGCCAACCAGGAGCTTCGCGATGCGGTGGCAGCGGTCCGGAAGGACGGTCACCAGATCGAGGTCCGTGTCACCTGGGAAGCCGGAGACTCGAGTCTCTTCGCCGCCGAAGCTGCTAAGGAAGGCATCGACACCGTCATTGCCGGCGGAGGCGATGGCACGGTGAACGAGGTCTTGAACGGCCTCGTCCAGGTCGAGGGGAACTCGAGCGCGCTGGGGGTGATTCCACTTGGCACCGCCAATGACTTCGCGCGGAGCGCAGGGATTCCTCTGCAGCTCGAAGGGGCCCTTCGCGTCGCGGTCGAAACAGAGCCGGTGGCCGTCGACGTCGGTCGCTCCGGCGATCGCGCCTTCATGAACGTGGCTACCGGAGGCTTCGGTACGGAGGTGACGGTCAACACCAACCCCAAGCTCAAGCGTCTGCTCGGCGGCGCCGCGTATTTCATCACGGGTCTCGGACGCTTCTCCGAGCTCGAACCGGTGCCAGTTCGGCTGCGCGGGCCGGATCTGGACTGGGAAGGCAAGCTCCTCGTCTTGGCCGTCGGCAACGCTCGCCAGGCAGGTGGCGGTCACGTCCTTTGCCCCGACGCGGTGCTCGATGACGGTCTGTTGGACATCGGCGTGCTGCCGGACGTTGCGGAGGATCAGCAGTCCGAAGCCATCTCTGCGCTGATGACGCACGGCATGCAAGCGGTCAAAGACGCTGCGCTCTACTGGCGGGTGCCCTGGATCGAGATCGAGGCCCCCAAGGGAATCTATGTCAACCTCGATGGCGAACCGACCCACGCCACCCATCATCGATTCGAGGTTGAATCGCAGCGGCTAAAGCTACACCTTCCGGAATCGACGCCGTTGATTTCACACGGCGGCAGGGCCTGAGCACCAGACTTCAACTCTGAGAACTGGATATCACGATGAAGCTACTTCAACTGATCGGAGGTTTTCTGTACGCGGTTCGATGGCTGATCGTCGCCGTTCTCGCGATCGGTGTGCCGCTCTACGTTTACTTTGCCTTCATCGCCAAAGACCCCGTGTTTGGCCCCAAAGAAGACGTGGAGCTCGGCAAGATGTCGGCGCAGTCCATCGCCGAAGACCCGAAGGAGTATCCGATCTTGCCCGAAAGCGAATACCCGGAGGCGTACAGCCACCTGCGTCGAATCGTGGGTGGCGTCATCGGCTCGCCGGAGATTCAGTATCGGGATGTCTTCGCGTACGACCAGATGAAGATCATCAACCGCGACGACGTACTGAACGCCTTCTGTACTCCGGGCGGATACATCTACGTGTACACCGGGCTCATCAAGTACCTCGACCAGGAGGATCATCTGGCGGGTGTCTTGGGGCACGAGATTGCCCACGCCGAGAAGAGGCACGGCAGCACTCGCCTTCAAAAAGAATTCGGGGTGAAGGGCCTCACCGGGTTCCTGCTTCTGACCCTCCCGATCTCGCCCAGTGACTACATCAACGCATCGATTCTCAAAGAGCTCTTGGGCCTCTCGTATAGTCGCGATCAAGAGGCTCAAGCCGACGAATACTCTGTTCGCTACCTGGCAACGAGCGACTACGCATGCGATGGCACCGCGGGGTTTTTCATCAAGCTCCGAGAAGCAGGTGATGATGTCGGAATTCCGGAGATGCTGAGCGATCATCCCGACACCGGCTCGCGTGTTAGCGCGATCCAAGGCGAGGCCAAGCGCCTCGGCTGCAGCACCGAGCCGGCTGACCCGTCGCGTTGGAAGGCGTTTCAACAAAGCCTGCCGCAAGATGAGCCAGCCGAAGAGGCCGCTCCGGAGTAGCGGCAAGTTGCGTGCCCTGAAGCGATAGACCTTTCGTCGGTCGACAGATGAACGAAACGCCCAGATCTTGGAAGGATGTTATCGCGCGGATTCCCGGAGCTGCCGTACTCCTGCGCGCGGTCGAGAAAAGCAATCAAGATCATCCCAAGGACATGGCGGCAAGCATCGCCTACTTCAGCTTCTTCTCTCTCTTCCCGCTCTTGGTAGGAGTGGTTGCGGGCGCAAGCCTGTTCCTGGACCGCGTCGAAATCCAGTCGCGCCTCGATCGAATGCTGGCCGACGAATTTCCGGGCAGCGCCGAGTTCCTGAGAACCAATATCGAAGCGCTGATCGAATTGCGGGGAGCGGCAGGCGTGGCCAGCGTACTCGGGCTCTTGTGGTCAGCCAGCAAGATGTTTGGCGCCCTCAGCCGGGGCATCAACCTCGCGTTGGGCATCCCCAAAGGGCACCCTTTCTATGTTTCCAAGCTTCGATACTTCGGAATGACCATCGCCGTGTCGCTCTTGCTGTTGATCGCGGTGGGGGTCTCCATGGCGCTTGACGTCGTGACTCAGGTCGACCTGACGCGATTCGGTCTCGCCGGCACGGTGTTTGCGTCGCTCGGCGGACACGTCGCCAGCTTCGTTTTCATCTTTGCTATCGTCTGCTTGCTCTACAAGCTGGTTCCCTATCAGCGGCCCCAATGGCGAGAAGTCTTTCCGGGAGCTCTCGTCGCAGCCCTGTTGTTCGAGTTGGGCAAGGCGCTGTTCGTTCTCTATCTGGAGAACGTGGGTAGCCTCGAGGCCGTCTACGGGTCACTGGCCTCCGTGATCGTGCTTCTTTTGTGGCTCTACTTCTCGGCGCGCGTCCTGTTGTTCGGTGCCGAGCTCATCGCGGTACGCGGAGAAGATCAGTGAGTGGAGAGCTAGCGGCAGCGTGCCGATAACTTGCGGCGGCATGGCATATGTCCCCTAATCTTAGGATGATCCGGCCGTGGGGATTGGTTGCCGGCTCGATGGCTTTGCTACTTGTCGCAGGCGGGGTCAGCGCGGACGACACACACTATCGCTCTATACCCATTGGCGCTCACGCAATCGCACTTGGGGGCGCCTTTACCGGCGTCGCAGACGACGCCTCGGCCGCCTACTTTAACGCCGCTGGCCTCGCGCTGGGGCCCACAGTAGGCATCGCCGGTGGCCTCACGATCAATGCGTGGGAACGCTTTGATCTGCGAAGGGCATTCGATCAGCCCGACGGCACCGTGGACGCCACGACCAAGCGGGGCCGTACAGTCCCAATCTTCGTCGGCGCCGCGATCAAGCTCGGGCCCAAGGATGCCTCTGGCCAGAAGAAGTTCACCTTGGCGGTCAGCGTGCTGGAGCCGATCTTCTTCAGCGGAGGCGTCTTCCTGAGGTCGACGTCAGAGCCCTTGGCCCTGTCGGACACGTATGAAGTCCTGGAAACCGATCGGGCGACCTGGTACGGTTTTTCCTTTGCTAGCCGTCTCAACTTGAAGCAGTCGATCGGCGGCTCGATCTACTTGAGTGTACGCAAGCTCAATCATGGCGAGACCGGGCTTGCACTGGACGGTGGGACGCCCGTTCCCAGCGATCCGGATAGGTTCGTCGGAACGAGCTCGGCGGTAAACACTCAGGCCTTGGGGTTCAAGGCTTTCCACTTCGTTCTACGGTTTGGTTGGCTGTTCCGCATCAAGCCGCAAGTTCAATTCGGGCTCATGGTCCAACCTCCAGGAATTCCTCTGAAACAAACCGTCAATGCGCTCTCGCAGGGGTTCGTGAACGACAATCGCGATCCCACGATGCCCGGGACGACCCAGGCGTACTTTTCGGACGAGAAGGTCGACGCGAAACTCCCCCTTCCTGCGGAGATCGAGGCCGGCCTCGAGTACTGGCCCGCCGAGAAAGTGATGCTGGCCCTGGACGTGTCGTTTCACGGCCCGGTCCGCTCCAGGCAGCGCGTCGAGATCTCAGATCCAGTTCCGGTGGGAGGCCTGCTTTTCGACTCCGATACGAAGCGGCGAGCCATCGGTAACGTCGCGATTGCCAGCGACTTTTCCATCGGCAGGAGGGTGATGATCGAGACAGGGTTTTTCACCGATTTCTCATCCGCGCGTAAGATCCCCGAAAATCCCGATCAGTATTACAATCCCCGGATCCATCGCTACGGCGGCACCCTTTCGTTGCGCATCAACGCATCGGGCATTGCTCTCGCGGTGGGTTCGACTTTCATCTACGGCAAGGGAGACGCCGCGGGCGTCGTCGTCGACGCGAACAACCTGCTTCTCGAGTACACACGCACCGAAGCCCGATCGCGAATCGTCTACCTGCATTTAACCGGCGCGACGCGGGTCGTCGAGGAACTTGGCGACAAGGCTGCACGCCGAATCAAGGCGCGGAGCGAGAAGAAAGAGGTCGAGGAGGAAGTCCCCACTCCGGACGAAACGGAGCCTAGCACCGGCCCCGCGGAACCGCGCTAGCGGCAAGCTCGGTCGTGTCCTAGGCGGCCAGGGCCTCGTTCGCGGCACCGCGTGCAGCCCGGCTGAGCGATGCCATCGACGAGCCGGCGAAGATCATGTGAACGCCTGCGATCGTGCCGACGGCCCACATTCCTGAAACGGGGAACTGCCGCCAGATCATGACCCCGAGGACCAACGCGGCGATGCCGCTGAAGAACGTCCAGCCCCAACCCTTGATCGGCCGGAGTCGAAACGCGTAAATGATTTCAAAGACGCCGTCGACGAAGAGGTACGCCGCCAAGAACAGGGTTAGCGTGGCTAGTCCCATCCCAGGTCGGGCGATCAGGTAGCCTCCCGCAACCAGCGTCAGAGCGCCGAGGGCGAACATGAGCAAACCCCGTCCAAACGAGCCCATCTTGAAGGCGAGAAACAGCCTCGAGATACCCGACACGATCAGCAGCGCGCCCACGGCGATCGTCACCGAGAGCCCCGCAACCAAGGGCGAGATGACCGCCAACACGCCTGCGATCGCGATGCCGATCCCAAGCGCCATGCCAAGGCCAGCATGCCGCTTGATGGTGCTGAGCATATCCTGATCCACTTCTTCGATTCCGTTCGTCATAGTTTGCCTCCAAGTCGGACATCGAAGCCCCGCGCAAGACAAATTGCAAGGACGAATTGGAGAACCGATGCATGAACGTTGTTGAACTAACTCGGTCAGTGCGTCTACAGTGCGCCCACACATCAAGGGGACATGGTCCCGAGGAGACGCTGATGGCGACTGCAAAGAAGAGAAAAGCACCTGCGAAGAAGCGCGCGGCCAAGAAGAAGCCGACGTTGGCCGCACGGATACGCGCTGAGTACGCGAAACTCAAGAAGGATGCCGCGGCACACGACAAGAAGGTCAAGGCAGACCTTGCCGCGCTCAAGAAGAAAGCCGAGAAGAAGCGCGCCGCGAACAAGAAGAAGCTCGCGGCCGCGGAGAAGAAGCTGAAAGCCGCGCTGAAGCCGAAGAAGAAGCGCGCCACGAAGAAACGCACGACCAAGAAACGGGCCCCCGCCAAGAAGCGCACCACGAAAAAGGCCCCGGCGAAGAAGAAATAGCCGCCGAAAACGCCTTGCGGGAGCCCAGGACGCGGCGGCCCGATGGCTGGCGGCGAAGGCGCAACATCTCCCTGGAAACACGAGGATGGAACCTGATTACGGAGGGCGAGATCCTGCCCCCCGGTCGATCTGGGTGCGATATCTCGACCCGTTGCGGATCATCTCTGGTTGGCTGAGAGCGCGATTCCGTGCGTTTGAGTTTGGATCGGTTCTTACGCGAGGTCCGGCACGCGGTTTGCAGCGGGTGCACCTTCAACGTCGAGCGGTTGGGAGCGCCACACCGAGGCCCACCCGCTCGTCACCAAGACGATGCACAACGTAATTCAAATGGCCGACAATACGCGCTCCGAATTCCTGTCATTCAAGGAGCGACACGCCTCGAAGCTCGCCAGACGGTGTCAGCCGCGGGATGCTGACATCTTTTGGCTGCGCTTCGAGCGGTACTTCGAGGACATCTACTACCCTTTGGTCGAGCTTTACGGGACTCGACCCGACTTCGAGGCGCAGGTCGAATCGCTCTTCGAGGTCATGGTGGAGGCTTACGCCGCACGTCCTGAGCCCCTGCGCCTGCTGGATCTCGAACGTCAGTTCACGCCGGACTGGTTCGAGCGCTCCAACATGGTGGGCTACGTCTGTTATCCGGATCTCTTCGCTGAGACGCTGGAAGGGGTCAGGAGCAAAATCGGCTACCTCGAGGAGCTCGGCGTCACCTACCTGCACCTAATGCCACTGCTCCATCCCGGGCCGGCACCCAACGACGGTGGCTATGCCGTGATGGACTACCGCGCGGTGAAACCCGAGCTGGGCACGATGGACGATCTCCGGACGTTGGCGACGGACTTGCGTGAGCGGGGCATCTCCCTTTGCGTCGACCTGGTCGTGAACCACACGGCAAAAGAGCACGACTGGGCGCAACGAGCCGTCTCCGGTGAAACGAAGTACTTGGACTACTACTACACCTTCTCCGATCGCACGTTGCCGGACGACTACGAGAGAACGCTACCAGAGATCTTCCCGGATGACGCGCCCGGTAGCTTTACCTGGTGCCCCGAGATGGCAGGAACAGGCCGTTGGGTTTGGACGACGTTCATGGACTACCAGTGGGATCTCAACTATGCGAATCCCACTGTTTTTCGGGAGATGTTGGACATCATGTTCTTCCTGGCCAACCAGGGGATCGATGTCTTGCGGCTCGATGCCGCGCCGTTCATCTGGAAGCGGCTTGGCACCGACTGCCAGAACCAACCGGAAGTCTTCGATTTGATCCAGGTCTTTCGGGGGTTGATGCGAGTCGTGGCACCGGGGTTGGTTTTCAAGGCCGAGGCGATCGTGCCGCCCGATCAGCTCCAGCAATACATCGGTGTGAAAACGACCACGGGGAAGCAATGCGAGCTTGCGTACAACAATCAGTTGATGGTGTTGCTTTGGAGCGCGCTAGCGACCCGGAAGGCCACCCTCTTGTCTCACGTGCTTCAGAAGCGCGCCCCACCCGTGCTCATCGATTCGAGCGTCGTGGCCTACATACGTAATCACGACGACATTGGTTGGGCCATGTCCAATGAAGACCTCTCCGACATTGGGGAAGATCCCACGCAACACCGAAGATTTCTGAATGACTCTTACGTCGGAACATTCCCCGGCTCCTTCGCCAAAGGGGAGCTGTTCCAGTTCAATCCTGTGACAGGCGATGCCCGACTCTGTGGGACGACCGCCTCTTTGACGGGGTTGGAGTCTGCGCTCGAGCTTGACGACGAAGGGGCAATCGACTTGGCGGTTCGGCGAATCCTTCTCCTGCACAGTGCAATCGCGTTCAGCACCGGCATTCCTCTCGTCTACATGGGCGACGAGATCGGCCTGCTGAACTACTACGCGTACACCGAGGATTTCAACAAGGCGAGCGATAGCCGCTGGCTCCAAAGGCCGCCCATGGACTGGAACAAAGCCGAGCGACGCCATGACCCGACGAGCGTCGAAGGCCGAATCCACAAGGGCCTGAAGGACCTCCTCCGGGCTCGCAAGTCCTGCTCGCTGCTACACAGCTTTGCCGCAGTCTCGCCGATCTGGACCGACAACGAACACGTCTGGGCTGTTTGCCGCCGGCGGCCGGAAGGGACCGCCCTGTTCCTCGCAAATTTTGCCGAAAGCTGGCAGTCGGCGGATGCAGGGATTATCGCGAACAGCGGCCTCACCGACCCCGTTCGTAACCTTCTCGCTCCAGGAACTCACCTCAACGCTTCCCAAGGGCGCCTTCACCTCGCACCCTACGAAACCCTGGTGCTGACTGGTGACCAGTAGCTCCCCCCTAACGAAGCCGCGTATCGCATTTCTCCTGGTGCTGTCGCTTGGCATCACGCTGCTGCTCTTGTGGGTGGTAGAACCGTTCGTCGTGGCGGTCGTGATGGCGGCGGTCCTCGCTGCGCTTGTTCACCCGTTCTATCGCAAAGTCCGAGGACAGCTGGGTGACCATGAGTCGCTTGCCTCCGCCGTCACTGTCTTGCTAAGCCTGTTTCTCGTCATCGTTCCATTGGTCCTATTTCTGGGAATTGTCGTCGGTGAAGCCATCAACCTCAGCCAGTCGGCGGCACAGTGGATGACCACGCACGCTCAAGCGTCGGAAACCCTGCAACATCAGATTGAGCAAGATCCCACTCTCAAGCGTTTGCTGCCCTACCAGGACGAAATCGTAGAGAAGGTCAGCGAACTGGCGTCCGACGCGGGGTCCTTTGTTGCGGGAAAGCTGGCCGACAGTGCAAGGGGCACTGCGGAGTTCTTCCTGATGCTCTTCATCACGCTCTACGCGATGTTCTTCTTCCTGACCGATGGTCGAGCAATCGTGGATTCGGTGCTGCGGTTTACGCCGCTCTCGGACGATGACAAGGCTCGTGTGCTTGGTACATTTACCTCCGTCGGTCGCGCGACACTGAGGGGCACCTTGACGATCGGCATCGTGCAGGGCGCGCTCGCAGGACTCTCGTTCTGGGTGGCGGGTATCGAAGGAGCGGTGTTTTGGGGCGCGGTGATGGCTCTGCTGTCGATCATCCCAGGCATCGGCGCTGCGCTGGTGTGGGTGCCAGTCGTGATCTTCTTGGCGCTGGACGGGCAGACCGGAGCCGCCGTCGGTGTTGGGCTGTGGTGCGCGATCATCGTCGGCACCGCGGACAACGTCCTGCGGCCGGTGTTGATAGGGAAGGATACCGAAATGCCGGACTTGCTCGTGATGCTGACCACACTCGGTGGTTTGGCGGCCTTTGGCGCTTCGGGCATCGTCATTGGGCCCCTCATCGGAGCGCTCTCGCTGACGATTTGGAAGCTCTGGGGCAGCGCCATCGACGAAGCTGGCGGCGAGGAGTGTCCATGAAAGCGCGCGCGCTATCGACACTGGCAGTGGCTGCCTTGCTTGGCTTTGGCGTTTCCGCAGGGGCGCAGGAAGAGGACAAGCCCGAACGGCCGCCGCCGACCACGGGGGCGCTTCCCTTCGACGATCCCACCATTGAGCCCCCGCGAGACGAGGATCTGCAGATCGAACAGACGCCGGACGCCGAGCTGGCGCAGGAGGCGGACGAGCCTGGAAGGGCGCCGATCGAGCCCGAGAAGCTAGACACGGAAGCCGCCGAATCCCCTGCTCCTCACGAGGACGAGGGGCCTGACGTCAAGGTCGTCTACGACGAGGCCTTTCTCCTCAGCGTCAACGACTGGTTCACTCTGACCCTCGGCGGTCTGGTGCAGGCTCGCTACACCCTCAACTATCGAACGGAGCCGCCGACCGATATCGTGACGCTGGAGCGCGAAAAGCAAGTCGCACAAGGGTTTGATGTCGCGCGTGCTCGGTTTCAACTGGGCATCGGGCTGACCGAATTCGTGGCTTTGTACATGCGCATCGGTGTGGTCGCCGGCGGCAGCTTCAGCTTCCAAAAGGCGTTCATCGACCTGAAGTGGAAGTACTTCCGCGTACGCGCCGGGGTCTTCATGGTCGATTTCATTGCTGAGGATTTGTTGGGTCCTACCGACCTCTACTTCCTCGATTACTCGATCGTCGAAAATGTCTATTCACCAGGTAGCTCCAAGGGCGCGATGTTCACCTATCTGCGCGATCGTTTCTCGATCAATCTCGGCTACTCGGACGGCCTGCGAACGGGTTTCTCCGAAATCCGGGCTCCCATCAATGCGGACTTCGCCTTCACCGTGCGCGCACAATACGCTTGGGGGGAAGCGGGGCTAGCGGGCTTCAACCGGCTCACCACGCGCCGTGGCGAGCCGTTCGGCATCCGCCTCGGTGGCGCACTTCATTATCAGCAAGGGGGACGTACCCAGGGAAGCCTTCCTGTAAGGATCGGCCTCGGGACCGTCGACCTCTCGATGCGTGGAAGCGGTTGGAGCGTATTGCTATCGGGGAACGTTGGTCAGGATGCGGTCGACGCAAGCGCGACCGATGAATCCGGTGAGATTCTCTCGGGAGCCGTCTCGCTGACGGGTGGCGCCTTCGTCTCAGAACGCGTTCAGGTGTTTGGCCGATATGCGATCGTGATAAAGCCAAGGATTCAAGGCGTGCTTCCTCCGGGGTTACCGGACGAGATCATTGGCCTACCGAGCAATTTCCAGTCATTCGGCTTCGGCTTTTCGTACTTCATCCTCCCTCGGCGCGACAACGTGAAGGTATCGAGCGACTTCAACTACTTCCTCGGCCGGGAGCGTGGAAGCCTCGTGCCGACCTCCCCTCTAAACTCGATCCAGCCCAACGACGCGGGCAGCCAGTTCGCCTGGCGGGTTCAGCTGAGCGGCAGGTTTTAGCAAGTCACTCCTCCCCTCGTTTTGAAGGCGAACGCGGTCCTCGTACCAATTCGCGCCTGTTAGCTACCGCGCGTTCGCCGCAGCACATCAAACACCGCGAACATCGCGCCGACCTCCACAAGCTCCCGATTCACATCGGGGATTTGTGACATTGTCATAAGAATGTCCGGAAACGCGTTTTGTTCGTGTTCTTTGGATGTGTTCTCATCGATACCTGTCCGCGAAACCGTTCGAGAATCGTCGGAGTCGGGTGAAGAGCCGGCTGTTCGATTCCCACCGCCTCCACCGATAAGCACTTGGAATCATTTCGCTTTGATCTCGGGTGGCAAAATCACTGGCAAAAACCTGGTGGGAAACTGTGGTTGTTTCACTTTTTGCCACCGGCAAAACGATCAGACTGACCGGGTGTAGCTCGACCTCGAGCTTGGACACCTCGTCGCATAGCGTTGACCACTCCCACGACGTGTAGGCATCGATCACTTCGCCTTTCGCGCCGGTCTGTCCCAGGTAACGTGAGACCTACACGACTAGAGGTTCAGAAGCATGCGAGAGCAAGGGGCAAAAATGGGGGATGCCGGACCGATCAAAGGTTTGCCTGCCCCATTTTTCACCCTCTTTGACCGTGCTCTGGCCCCGCACGTGATGTACACCGGGCCCTGGATGAAGCTATTCAAGACCACACGCCCGATTTTCATTGTTCTGTTCACCATATTGCTGCCCGCAACCGCTTGGGCGCAGAAGGCAGAAGTCGACCGTACCGAGCTGCCAGTGAAAGGACCGTGGTACCCGCCGATCACGACACTCGATGCGCGCGACGCCAAGGCGCCCCCGGTATTTGAAGTCGAGGCGCCCGTGGGCGCGCCCAATGTCGTGATCATCCTGCTCGACGATATCGGCTTCGGCGGCACGAGCGCGTTTGGCGGCGTGATCGAGACGCCCCACATCGACAAGCTGGCCAGCCAGGGATTGATGTACAACCATTTTCACACCACGGCGCTCTGCTCGCCGACGCGGCAAGCGCTCAAGACCGGCCGCAATCATCACTCGGCCAACCAAGCGAAAATCACCGAGGTGGCGACATCGTTCCCCGGGGCTACGGGAATGCTCCCGAACGACGTGGCCAGCATCGGCGAAATGCTACGGCTCAACGGCTACAGCACCGCCGCGTTCGGGAAGTGGCACGAAACCGCGGTATGGGAGATCAGCCCGTCCGGTCCCCTGGCCCGCTGGCCGAACTTTCAGGGCTTCGATGAGTTCTACGGGTTCCTCGGCGGCGAGACCAACCAGTGGGCGCCCGCCGTGTATCACAACCTCAATCGCGTCGAGACCCCGGACGACCCGAGCTACCACTTCATGAACGACATGGCGACGCAGTCCATCAACTGGATTCGCTTTCAACAGTCGCTCACGCCCGACAAGCCCTTCTTCGTTTACTTCGCCCCCGGCGCGGTGCACGCCCCGCACCACGTGCCGCAGTCCTACATCGACAAGCAGAAGGGGCGCTTTGATGCGGGCTGGGACGTGATCCGCAAACGGATCTTCGAGCAGCAAAAGAAGCTCGGCGTCATCCCGCGCGGCACGAAGCTCGCGAATAAGCCGAAAGACATCAAGGACTGGAAGCGCCTCTCGGCGAAAGAAAAGAAGCTCTTCGCGCGCCAAGCCGAGGTCTTCGCCGCCTACCTCGACATGACCGACCACGAGACGGGCCGGGTTATCCAGGCGATCGAGGACATCGGCGAGCTCGACAACACGTTGATCTTCTACATTGCCGGCGACAACGGCACCAGCGCCGAGGGCCTGATGAATGGGCTCTACAACGAGATGACCTACTTCAACAACGAGCCCAAGGGCTCGGACGTCGACTTCATGCTGAAGCACTACGACAACTGGGGCGACCCGACGACCTATCCGCACATGGCGGCCGGTTGGGCAGTCGCCTTCGACTCACCTTTCACCTGGACCAAGCAGGTGGCCTCCAACTACGGCGGCACCCGCAACGCAATGGTCATCCACTGGCCGGACCGGATCAAGGGCAAGGGGGAGCTTCGCACGCAGTGGCACCACGTGATCGACGTGGTCCCGACCATCCTCGAGGCCGCCGGGCTGCCGCAGCCGCGGATCGTCAACGGCGTCCCGCAGCGACCCATCGAGGGCGTGAGCATGGTCTACAATTGGGACGAGCCCCGTGCGCCGGGCCGGCACCAGATCCAGTACTTCGAGATGTTCGGCAACCGCGGCGTCTACTTCGACGGCTGGTTCGCGGGGACCGTGCACCTCAAGCCGTGGGGCAAGGTCGAGAACCGCTTC
>JAOTYL010000015.1 GCA_029861865.1 Myxococcales bacterium
TCTGGAATCACGGACGACGAGATACGGATGGCGGAAGTCCGCGATCACTTCGGCGTGAAGGGCATGCTTTCCGTTCACCGACAGACTACCTGCCCGCACGGCAGCAACCAAAACCACTCGCTCCCCGACACGCGCGCGGCCACAGATCAGGGGCGCGTCGGCGGCCTCATCGAGGTCTTGGAGCCACGACTTGAAGCTTTCGACCTCACCGACGACACCGAACTTCGCGTACACTGGATTCGCATCGACTCCGGCCTCTCGCGCGGCTCGAATCAGCTCCGGCGATGGCGGAATGGTTTGGCGTTCGGCCAGTTGCTGGGCGACGACGACCAGCTTTGCGTCCCTCCGACAAACCGCGTTCGGCTTTGGAGCCACGGCCGCCTCCCCGGCAGGGGCAGGCGTGTCGCTCTTTTCGTCTTCTTCAGCAACGGCGGTTGCGTGGAGCGTGAACAACACGGCGCATATTAGAATCGAATGGCGCTTCATCGTCTGAATTACGTCCGGTAATCGGCGTTGATCCGAACGTACTCGTGACCTAGGTCGCAGGTCCAATAATGTCCAATCCCCCGTCCCTTCCCGACGCGGATCGAGATCACGTACTCGTTCCGGCCCATCGTAGCCGTGGCCTCGGCCTCGTATTTTGCAGTCATCGTGGGGCGACCCTCCCGGAAAATCTCCACCTTCCCGATCCGCACGGAGACGTGATCAGGGTTGAGACGAGCCCCAGAGCGGCCCGCTGCCGCGAGGATTCGGCCCCAGTTCGGGTCACATCCATGGATTGCGGTCTTCACCAATTGAGAACAGGCGACGGTGCGGGCGATTTGAACTGCGTCCGTGTGGGTTCGTGCCCCCTCGACGTCGATCCGAACCAAGTGCTCGGCCCCCTCTCCGTCAGCGACGATCATCTTCGCGAGCGACTCGAGAACCTCCTCGAGCGCAGCGCCAAAGCGCTTTGCAGCGGCGTCGCGCGCGTCGATTCGCCGAGCGGTCGCTGACCCCGAAGCCAGCGCGTAAATCGAGTCGTTGGTGCTGGTGTCTCCATCGACGGTCGCGCGATTGAAAGTCTGCTCAGTCGCCTGCCCAAGGAAGCGCTGAAGTGTGCGTTGCCCGATGGCCGCGTCCGTGGTTACGAACGCGAGCGTGGTCGCCATGTTGGGGTGAATCATTCCAGCGCCCTTGGCGATTCCGAGCACGCGGCAGCTCGTCCTACCCACTCCGACCTTTGTCTCGGCGATCTTGGGACTGCGATCCGTAGTCATGATCGCACGCGAAAAGAGACTTGCTCCACGGGGCGACAAGCCTGACACCAAAGACGGGATGGCAGCTTCGATCGCCTTTCGGGGAAGCTGAACCCCGATGACGCCGGTCGAAGCGGGCACCACCAGCTTGGCTGCGGTCCCGAGAGCGCTTGCAGTTGCGCGGGTCAATGCAACGGCCGACTCTTGCCCCTCCTTGCCCGTGCATGCGTTGGCGTTGCCGCTATTGACGAGAATCGCCTGACAGCGCCCTGCCCTCAACCGGCGCTCGCTGACGACGACGGGGGCGGCCCGCACTCGATTTCGGGTGAAGACCCCAGCCGCCACCGCAGGCTCGTCTGCCACGAGTAGCCCGAGGTCGAGCCTGTCGTCGGGTTTGATCCCCGCGTGGACGCCCGAGAAGCGAAACCCCTTCACTGGCCGGCTCATCGCGCCCCTATTAGCAAATCTGGGCTACTGCGGCGAGGCCGCAGCCTGATCGTCCCGGTAATGACAGTTCTTGTACTTCTTGCCGCTTCCGCAATAGCAGGGATCGTTACGACCGAGCTTGGGTCGCTCCCGCTTGACGGTCGATTGAGCGGCTTCGGCGCCAGGGGCAGGCGCAGCAGCTTGAACGCCGCCCGCGCGACGACCCCTTCGAGCGGCGGCACGTCGCGCACGACGGCTGGGGCCGACTCGCGGCTCGCCCCCGCGAGCACCGCCTCCGTCTCCGTCCTGATGACTGGCACGGATCCCTCGTTGCCGTTGCTCCGTCGCGCGGCGACGCTGTTCTTCGAGGCGCTGCAAGTCTTCTTCGCGCGCACGCTCGACGCTAAACATGCCGAGCGTAACCGATGACTTCACGCTCTGCACCATCTCGAGATACATGTCGAAGCCCTCGCGCTTGTATTCTTTTTTCGGGTCCCGCTGACCGTACCCGCGGAGACCAATACCATCGCGAAGGTGGTCCATGGCCTGAAGATGATCGATCCATTGCTTGTCGATCTCCTGCAGATACAAGTCTCTGAAGAGGCGTAGGAAGTTCTCCGTGCCGAACTCTCGCTCTTTTCGCTCCAGCACGGACGCGGCATCTTTGTAGAGCTTTTGCAACAGCTCGTCGCGGTCGGCGATGTCGACGATCCCGGTTGCCGGAAGGGCGAACTGCTCTTTGTATGCGCGCTCGAGCCCCACGAGTTCCCAGTCTTCATAGTGTTTTCCGGGAGGACAGGCGTGGTTGGTCATGGTGACGATGATCTCGTCGACCAAGTCGAGCAGGCGCTCTTTCTGCTCGGTCAAAGACATGCCAACCGCTTGTCGGAGCTGCTCGTAAGCACCTGCCGGGTCGTTTCGAAACTCTTCGAGCGGCACCACGCAACCGAACCAGAGATAGATATCCTTTTCGAGAAGCTTGACGCGGAGGTCGGTCAACGAAGAGAGCTCGGACTCGATTGCCTTCTTTCGATGCGCAGGAACGTCGGCTTCGGTCAGTCCTTCCTCGGGAAGTGGGTAGGAATGAAATTTCACCATGTTCTCGAGCACCGTCTCGACTCGTGACAGCAACTCGGCGTCGACGTCATCGACCAGAGGCTCAGACTCGACACCGGCCTTACGCTCATCATCAGACGGCACGGTGCGGTACTCGCCGCGAAGAACCTGCTTGCGGAGGGCATACATGCTCTTGCGTTGCTGGTTCATGACGTCGTCGTATTCGAGGAGGTGCTTTCGAATGTCGAAGTTTCGCTCCTCGACTTTCTTCTGCGCGTTCTCCACGGCACGCGTCACCCAGCGATGCTCGATCGGGACGTCTTCCTCCATCCCGAGCCGGTCCATCATCGCCTGCACGCGCTCTCCAGCGAAGATGCGCATGAGATCGTCTTCGAGAGAAAGGAAGAAGCGCGACGCACCAGCATCGCCTTGGCGGCCAGAGCGCCCACGGAGTTGGTTGTCGATCCGCCTCGACTCGTGACGCTCAGTCCCGACGATCCGGAGGCCTCCTGCAGCCTTGACGCGCTTCGCGTCTTCCCTGCACTTGGCGACGAAATGCTCGGTTGCCTTCGCGATGGCGGCGTCTCGGCGTTCGGGATCGGAAAGAACCTCTTCAGGCGCGTTCTCGAGCACTTCGATCCGGGCGAGCATTTCGGCGTTGCCTCCAAGGACGATGTCGGTACCCCGTCCGGCCATGTTGGTCGCGACCGTCACCGCGCCCGGGGTGCCAGCCTGTGCAACGACATATGCCTCTCGTTCGTGCTGCTTGGCGTTCAGGACGTGATGGGGCACCGACCGACGATCTAGTACACGCGAAACCGCGTCTGATTTCTCGACACTGGTCGTACCGACGAGAACCGGTTGGCCGGCCTTGTGCGACTCCTCGATCTCTTGGCAGATCGCCTTGAACTTCTCGCGCTCAGTCTTGTAGATCAGGTCTTCGTAGTCCGCGCGCGCGATCGGTTCGTTGGTCGGAATCACGACGACATCGAGCTCGTAGATGTTGTGGAACTCCGTCGCCTCGGTGTCCGCCGTGCCCGTCATTCCGGCGAGCTTCTTGTACAGACGGAATAGATTCTGGAACGAGATCGTCGCGAGGGTGAGGTTTTCGCTTTGAATGGGAACGCGCTCTTTGGCCTCGACCGCCTGATGAAGGCCGTCAGACCACCGCCTACCAGCGAGAACACGGCCGGTGAACTCGTCGATGATCATCACCTTGCCTTCTTGGCTCACCATGTAGTGCTGGTCTCGGTGATAGAGCGCATGGGCGCGCAGACACTGCTGCAAGATGTGGAGCGTCTCGAGGTTGACCGGATCGTAGAGGTTCGCGGTATCGCCACCGAGAAGGCCGCGCGCGCTCAACATCTCCTGCGACGTCTCCATCCCGTCTTCGGTCAGGGTGACGCTGCGGCTCTTCTCATCGAGGTCATAATGCTCGTCTTTGCGAAGCCTCGGGATGATTTCGTTGATCTGTTGGTACTTCTCGCTCGCGGTTTCTCCGGGGCCGCTGATGATGAGCGGCGTCCTCGCTTCGTCGATCAGAATCGAATCGACCTCGTCGACGATCGCGAAATTGAGATCACGCTGAACATAGTCGTAGATACTGAACTTCATGTTGTCGCGCATGTAGTCGAAGCCGAACTCGTTGTTCTGCCCATACGTGATGTCACAGTTGTACGCGCGCTTCTTTGCGGCATTCGGTTGACCCGGAACGACGACGCCCGTGCTCAATCCGAGGAAGCCATAGAGCTTGCCCATCCACTCCGCATCTCGTCGGGCTAGGTAGTCGTTTACGGTAACGACGTGTACGCCTTTGCCTTCGAGGCCGTTGAGATAACAAGGAAGCGTCGCAACCAACGTCTTGCCCTCTCCGGTCTTCATTTCGGCGATCTTGCCCTGGTGCAGGACGACTCCCCCGACCAGCTGGACGTCGTAGTGTCGCATCCCGAGGACGCGACGACCGGCTTCACGCGCAACCGCATAGGCCGGCACCATCAGCTCTTCCAGCGATGCGCCGTTGTCGATCTGCTGCCTGAATTCGGCCGTCTTGCCGCGTAGCTCGTCGTCGGAAAGCGCCTTCATCTCCGGCTCGAGAGCCGTGATCGCGGCCACGATCGGCCGCATCCGCTTCACCTCACGCTGGTGTTTGGTACCGACAATCTTTTTCAGGGCCGACTTGATCACTCGCTGCAATCTAAGTCGGCCCGACGAAGCGCGCAAACAAGGGTCAAAACCAGCCTTTCGACAGGGCCAGCGTGGCGATGAGCGCGAACACCAAGAACACGAATACCCACAGCCAGCGCTCCAACGACGGTGCAGGCTCCGGGAGCGGCTCCGCATCCTCGAAGCTTTCCAGCAACTGTTGGGCGCGCGCCTGAGCGAGAAGCTCCAGACGCAAGAGCGCGAGGCTGACCAACACGCCAATGGCAAGGATGATCGCAGCGGCGATCCACCGCAGGATCCCGCGCCGACTCGAGCCCGAGTCGGACTCCAGATGAGACACCACCGTAGCGAGGGACACGACCCCGAAGTTCCGTGGGCCGAAAAGCGCACGGATCGCATCTTGGGTCTGATCCGAGGGCACCTGGCCATCGACGATTGCCATCGCGATCGGATCGAGACCTTCGCGCTGTGCATCGGCAAGCACCGCCCGGGCTGCGACCTCGAGGGCGGTATCGCTGGAGTCGTCGGAAATCACCACGTGGCTAACCCCTGTCGTATTCGTGGAAAAGAGGTCACCGCGCACCTGAAGCCGCCAGACGCCGGGGTCTAACGGAACCGGCAACCACGGCTCAGCCGGCGTCACCGAGAACGCGTAACTCCACTGGTTGCCGCGGTACACATCGACCAGCGCGGCCCCGCTGCCTCCGAGCTCGTCCCACTCGACACGCACCCGCCCTCTGTCGACCGAGGCGCGCGCGTTGATGCCACCGGGAACCACTGGAAGCCGCACTTCGCGGGAGGCCACGACTCGATCGCGCTCACCCAGCGCTTGCACCTCGATGCGCGCTTCGTTGCCGACGACCACCAACGGAAATCGCAGGAACCCCTTGGCCGGACCGAGGTGGGTTTTCTCGAAACGCACCCCCGCGATCGAAACGACACGCACGCGGGTCACCTCTTCGCCGACCCAAACCGAAAGCCAACATTGAAGCTCGGGAACACAAGCGCCACCTTCAATTCGGGGGTCGAGCTGCTGAGGTGCGCCTGCCGAGTCCGCGACCCGCAGCGGGCCGAGCTCGTAGACCTGAAAAGGGCTCGTTTCGCGTCCCGGTTGGTAGGCGCCAAGAGCGTCGTCAGACTCGACGGAAACGCCGTACTTCACCGACACGTCGTTTCCTTCGATCTCGGTGCGCGCCATCAGGAATGCCGTTCCTTCGAAGTCCTCCGGCAACGAAACTTCGCCTTCCAAGCCCTGCACGAGAGAGGTCGTCAGGGTGGTGGTCGAGATCAAACCACCGCTTCCGTCCCAGAGCTCGACTATCGTCGGCGGCGCATCGATGTCATGATCTGTCAAGTGCCACGCACGAAGCCCGACCGTCGTTCCTGGCGCGACGAGGCTTGGACCGGTGAGTGAAAAACCGACCGTAGGATCCGGGCCTTCGCTCAACCAAAGCACGGCGAGGATCGCTGCAACGACCGACGGCGCGATGCGCACGGGCCACGCGAAACGCAGGAAATCACGGCGTTGTCTTTCAGTGGGGATGGACAAGACCCGGATGGTACCTTAGGACTGTCTGGGAACCAGAGCGCGTATGGAAGCCCACGCGGAACAGGATGTCGAGCAACTCCGGGCTCGTTTGAACGACTACATGGCCCGTCACGGGTTACGGTCGACCGAGCAGCGGCGTGTCGTGACCGAGATGTTCTTCTCGAGTCGGGGTCACTTGTCGATCGAAGACTTGCTCGAGCAAGTACGCCTCGAAGAGCCGAAGATCGGCTACGCCACTGTCTACCGTACTCTCAAGCTGCTCAAAGAGTGCGGGCTGGCCTACGAACGGCACTTTGGGGACGGGGTTTCGCGCTACGAAGTAGCCTGGGAAGACGAGCACCACGACCATTTGATCTGCGCCGAGTGCGAAAAGATCATCGAGTTCGAGGAAGACAACATCGAGCAACTCCAGCGGAAGGTGGCGAGCAAGTACGGCTTCAAGCTCGTTCGACACAAGCTCGAGCTGTACGGCATTTGCCCTGAGTGCCAGTCGAAGAAGGCCTAGGCCGCACAAGGCCTGCGGCGACGTTGACATCGACGCTAACTCTGACACTGGCGCTGTCGCTGCGCTTGGCGTATTGCTGCGCCATGCTCGTCGAGCGCTACCTGGAGTCACTTGGCTCGCAGGCCATCGAAACCGCCCTGCATCTTGGGGAGCCTCGCCCGGCGATCGTGCGTCCGACGCAAGACCCGAAGTTTGGCGATTTTCAGCTCAACGGAGCGATGCCACTCGCCAAAGAGCTCAACAAGCCTCCGCGTGAGATCGCTGAGCCGATCGCAAACGCTCTTCGCCAGCTAGATGCTGTCGAACGGGCGGAAGTTGCCGGCCCGGGCTTCGTCAACATCCATCTCGCGCCGCAGTGGCTCGCCGCACGTCTCACCACCACGCTTCGCGACACGGAACGCGAAGGCGTTCCCGTGGTCGAACGTCCTCTGAAGACCGTCGTCGACTTTTCTGGCCCCAACATCGCCAAGCAGATGCATGTCGGACATCTTCGCTCGACGATCATCGGCGACGCGATCTCACGCATCTTGGCCTTCATGGGCCACTCGGTGATCCGCGACAATCACCTCGGCGACTGGGGGACCCAATTCGGACTTCTCATCGTCGGCATGCGGGAGTGGGGCTCGGAGGAGGCCCTCGAGCGCGAGCCGATCGCAGAGCTAGAGCGAGTTTACAAGCTCGCCTCCGAGCGCGCTAAAATCGAAGAGGCCTTCGCCGAACAGGCGCGAGCCGAGCTCGTGAAGCTTCAAGCGGGGGATCCCGACAATCGCTCGCTTTGGGAGCATTTCGTCGAGGTCAGCCGGCGCGCGCTCGATGCCGTGTATGCGGAGCTCGGTGTCGAGTTCGATGCGTGGCTCGGGGAGAGCGCATACCACGACGCTCTTCCAGGCGTGGTCGATGATCTGCTCGTACGGGGAATCGGACGCGAAGACGACGGCGCCGTATGCGTTTTTTGGAACGAGATCGATGGCGCGCCCAAAGCTCTCCGCAAACAAAAGACACCGTTCATCGTGCGCAAAAACGACGGTGCTTTTTTGTACTCGACGACGGACATTGCCACGGTCCTCTATCGTCGCGATTATTTCGCGGCGGATCGCGCCCTCTATATAGTCGACAGCCGGCAAGGGCTGCATTTTCAACAACTCTTCGCCTTGATGAAGCTGCTCGGGGTGGCGATGGAGCTCGAGCACATCGGCTTTGGGACGGTGCTCGGCAAAGACGGGAAGCCGCTCCGCACTCGAGACGCGAGCGGGAAGGTGACCACCCTCACCTCTCTCCTCGAAGAATCGAAACAACGCGCGCGCCAACGTATCGAAGAGGGGATTGCCGAAGGCCGACTCCGCGTCCAACCCGAAGAGATCGACGAGGTATCTAGGGTCGTCGGGATAGGCTCGGTCAAGTACGCAGACCTTCGGCAGAATCGACTGAGCGATTACCAGTTCGACTGGGACAAAATGATCTCCTTCCAAGGGAATGCGGCACCATATCTCCAGTACGCGTATGCCCGCTGTGCATCGATCTTCGCCAAGGGCGGCCTCGACATGGAAGTCATCGGCCCAGACGCTGAAATCGTGCTGGAAGCACCAGCAGAAGAGGTGCTCGGAAAACGCCTGATGCGTTTTGCCGACGTCGTCTACCAGGCGGGTGCGACGAGCCAACCCCATCTGATTTGTGAGCACGTCTACGAGCTCGCGCGCGCGTTCAGCGGTTTCTACACCGAATGCCCCGTGCTCGACTCCGAAGGGGTCATGCGACGAAGTCGGCTCGGACTCACGGCGCTCACTGCGCGACAGATCCGACGAGGGCTCGGGCTCGTAGGGATCGGCGTCGTCGACCGAATGTAGCTGCAATCATGGGGGTTTCCTCAGCCAAGGCGCGAATGTGCTATGCGAAGCGCGCCGATGCTGGGTGAGGTCGTTCGCACATCGCATGAGAGTCGTTGCCTACGGGACAATCCGCTGGGCGATCCGTACATGCGCGATCTCTACGTCTATCTGCCACCCGAGTACGACGGCAAGCAGCGGTTTCCAATCGTGATCCTGTTGGCGGGATTTGGGTCGACCAACCACTCGATCGTCGCCTGGAGCCCTTGGAAACCCAACACCATCCAGTGCTTCGACCAGCTCGTCTTCGAAAAACAGTGCGCTCCTGCGATCCTCGTGTTGCCCGACTGCTTCAACAGGTGGGGTGGTTCGCAGTTCCTCGATTCGCGGGGGACCGGACTTTACCAAACCTATCTCGCCGATGAGGTCATTCCGTTCGTCGACGCTGAGTTCAAGACGATCCCCGACCGGGAGGCGCGTGCCGTGGCCGGCCGTTCTTCCGGTGGCTTTGGGGCGCTTCGATTGGGGATGGATCGCCCTGAGGTGGTGTCGGTCATCGGGAGCCACGCGGGTGACGCTGCTTTCGAGATCAGCATGCGACCCATGCTCACCTCTGCGGCGATCGCGTTCGAGCAGGCAGGTGGCCTCGAAGCGTTCGCGCGGGAAGTTCCGGCCGCTGGCCCTCAAAACGCCTCGCAGTTCGACGCAATTTTCGTGCTGGCCGCAAGTGGTGCGTACTCGCCCGATCCTGAAGCCTTTCCGCATGCAACGCTGCCCTTCGAGCCCCGGACCGGAGCTCTTCGAGAAGATGTGTGGCGCGATTGGCTCGCCGAGGACCCCCTTTCGCGCATCGATGGCTCGGTCGCCGCGTTGAAAACGATGTCGCTCATCTATTTGGATGCGGGCAACCGGGACGAGCACGGGCTACACTTTGCCGCCCGGATGCTCGAAGAGGCGCTTTCCGTGCATCAACTTCGCGTACACTACGATGAATTTGAAGGGGGCCACCGTGGTACCTCATGGCGGTACGAGACGTCGCTGCCGCACATCATTCAAGCACTTGGGAAGGAATGATTGAATGCTGCTCGACGCTTCGCCTATCTTGCCGACGCTCCGTCGCCCGATCCGAGGATCCGAATGACCACCAAGAAGAAGAGCACGAAGTCGGGGACGAAGGCTGACTCGACACGGTCGTCTGCCGCGAAGACATCCGGCGGGGCCGGTGCCGTCGCACGGAGGATTCTCGTCGACGAAAACCCACAGTCCAAACTTGCCGAGCACGGCGAAACGATGATGGACGGACCGAGAACCGCCGCGACGCAATCAGCCCGTGTGCTCAGCGAAGTGCTCGCCGAAAAGCCCGAGTTGGTCGTGCCCCTCGTCGCCAAGTTTGCGAAGGGGATCTCGTCGTCAAACAAGCGCGTCGTGCAAACCTCTGCCGAAGCGCTACCTGCGATCGCACGCATTGCTCCAGCTCGAGTGGCGCGCCAACTCGACGTCCTCAAGACTTCTTTCGAAGGCGCGAGCGACGTTGGCAAAGATGGGTTGGTCAAGACGTTTGCCGCACTCTGCACCGCTTCGGTTGCTTATCAAAAGCGCCTCGAACCAGTGCTGACACTCGCGCTCAATGGCGCCGATGGAAAGACTCTGCTTGCCTGGACCCAAATCGTGCTTCCCGCTCTGAAGGGCGAGCCACACGCCCGCGCACGCGCTGTGGTGGAAGGGCGCTTGAACTTGATTCCGCGTTCGTACGGCCAGCAGATCGCCGACTTCCTAGGAATCAAGCTGCGACTTCGCTACCGCTGATTCGAGAACTCATACTCCTTGTTTCTCGGGTTGAAGTCCCACTTGTCGAGCCCCGGGTTGAGCTCGAGCTCGGGGTATTCGTACGACTCATAGAGGCGCCCCTTATGGTCCCAAGACTTGGCCTTAACCAGCATGTGGGTCGACTTGCTGAAGTAGTGTTCACCGCGACTACCGTAGTAGTGGGGGACGAATACCTCGTCTCCTTGCCTGACGTCCCTTGGCGAATCGATATCATCGTTGTGGTGTAGGATGACGTACATGTTCTGACCGACGCGATCCGCGAAGCGCCAAAGGTTCTCGCCTTTCTTGACGGTGAACGTCCTACCACCTTTGCCGAACTTAGTGTCGATCCGCCAGACGGGCTCGCCATGCACGAGCCCACCATCCGACACGGCGACGGTGGTGTGTCCGCGTTTGATCCCTTTTCGAATGTTGCGCGTAGTGAGGCGTAGGATCGTCTCGATCCCGAACGAAGTGATCGGATGATGGTTGTTCTCCATCGCTCGGCGACCGATCGGATTCAGGTTGACTGGTATGTCGGGAAACGAGCCTTTGTGCCCGCGAAGTTTGTTGTTGTTCCAACCCCGCACGTAGATCGCCTCTTGACCCGAAAGCGGCTTGAGGTACTTGATGTACACCTTGAACGGTTTGGAGAACTTGAATCGGATCCACTGCGGGACGAGCTCGTCTCCGAACAGCTCCTGCTTGAACAACACACCTTGATAGTCACGGACGCCGCCGATCGCTTTCTTCGCATTGGCGAGTAACCCCTCAACGCGTGCCTCCTGCTCCGCTTGGTCCCCAGCGAGCGCCTGATCGACGTCGGCAGTGACCGAAACACTCCCGACGACACCCCAAATCCCAGGCACCGCCGCCACCAGAAAAGGGGACAGTCCCCTTTTTGCATGGGTGATTCTCGTCATTGCAGGAGTGAGGGTTCGTAACCCTCGGGCCGTTCGAAGCCGAGTAGCTCGAGCGTCGTGGCCGAGATATTCGCAAGGCCTGGGTTGGCCACGGAAGGGTCGAGTTGGAGAGTCCGGTTGCCCGGGACGTAGATGTAACAGGGCACCGGGTTTAACGTGTGACTCGTCTTGCTCTGCAAGTGCCCGGCTTCGTCCCGCTTGAAGTCCCGAGACTTCTCGTCGACTTCGAACATCTCGTCGCAGTTGCCGTGGTCTGCGGTCACGATGATGGCACCATTGAGCTTCTCGATCACGGGGATGATTCGGCCGAGCGACAGATCGACCGCTTCCACCGCGATGACGGCCGCTTCCAGGTCACCCGTGTGGCCCACCATGTCCCCGTTCGCGTAGTTGATCCGGGCATGCCGGAACTCGCCCCGTTGGAGGGCCTTGATGGTCGCGTCGGTGATCTCGGCCGCCTTCATCCAGGGACGCTGCTCGAAGGGAACGCGGTCGCTCGGGATTTCGACGTACTCCTCGTAGGTTTCGTCGAACTTCCCTGTACGGTTCCCATTCCAAAAATAAGTCACGTGCCCGAACTTCTGCGTCTCGCTGCACGCGAATTGAGTGACGCGGTTGCGGGCTAGGTATTCCCCGAGAGTGCGGTCGATCGCAGGGGGCTGCACGAGGTACTGCCGGGGAAGCTTGAGATCGCCATCGTACTCCATCATTCCGACGAACTCGACGTCCGGGATGGGACCACGATCGAACTCCGTGAGGTCGGGTTCGGTGAAGGCGCGCGTGAGCTCGAGCGCGCGGTCACCGCGAAAATTGTAGAGGACCACGGCAGCGCCATCGCGGATGGGCCCGACCGGCTTGCCGTGATCATCGACGATCACGAAACCGAGGAGATCCTGATCGATCATGCCAGGGTTCTCCTCGCGGATCGTCTGAATCGCCTCGGTCGCGCTCCTGAAGCCCATGCCCTCACCGAGCACGTGGTGCTTCCAGCCGCGGTCGACCATCTCCCAATTGGCGTTGTATCTGTCCATCGTGATGAACATCCGTCCGCCGCCCGACGCGATGCGGTAGTCACGGCCGCCACCTTCATTCAGCTCGTGCAGCAACTTCTCGAGTGCATCGACGTACTCGAGCGCGCTGGTCTCCGGCACATCACGACCGTCGAGCAAAACGTGTACACGGACGCGTTGCACATCTTCCTCGTTGCAACGGCGAAGCATCGCGAAAAGGTGCTCGATGTGGCTGTGCACGTTGCCATCCGACAGCAGCCCCATGAAGTGCATCGGCTCACCACTGGTCTTCACCCGCCGCACGAGCTTCTTCCACGCTTCCCCTTCGAAGATCTCGCCGCTTTCGATCGCCATCTGGACCCGCTTGGCCCCCTGATCGAACACCCGGCCTGCACCGAAAGCGTTGTGTCCGACTTCGCTATTGCCCATGTCGTCGTCACTTGGAAGCCCCACGGCAGTCCCATGCGCCCTCAATCGTGTCGTCAGCGCAACCTGGGCCAAATGGTGGAGCGTTGGCGTTCGGGCGAGCCAAACCGCATCGCCTTCGTTCGAGGCGCCGCAACCGACGCCATCCATCACGACGATCAGGACAGGACCCTCAACCCCGGCAAAGGTCGGATCCCGCTTCAGCTTCCAATCGGTCACGCCCCTTCCTAGCACAGCGGCTTGATCCTGACACTGGCGTGGCTCTGGCGTATGCTTGCCGCATGATCGTCGTCACCAATCGCATTCCTGTCGCCGAAGGCTACGAAATCGACTTCGAGGATCGATTTCGAAAACGCGTTCACCTCGTCGACCAGGCCCCGGGCTTCATTCGGAACGAAGTGCATCGCCCTCGACCGATGAAGCTCGACCACCAAACCGGTACCTGGTCACCGGACCCCGACAAAGAGGGTTACTACGAGGTGAAGACGTGGTGGAAGACCTTCGATGACTTCACGGCATGGACGATGAGCCCCGCATTCGCCGAGGCGCACAGGAATCGCCCCCCTAAGGACATGTTTCGTGGCCCGAACGTGCTCGAGATTCACGAGGTGTTCTTGAGCACCGACGACGGCACGGACTGAGCTCGATGCCCCGTAGGCCGAAGGATGCGATCGAGAGGCGCCTTTGGGTCACGCTGATCGTCTTGCTGATCCTCCTGGCGGGGATCGCCATGGTGATCGTCTGGCTAGGGGATTAGGCCCGGTTTGCCGGCGGGGTGGGTCGGCGATGACGGTCTTGTCCGGGTGTCGGACGACGATTGCCCTTGACCCTGATCAAACATCTTCTAGACTGGAAGTACTTTACAACGTGTAAACTTATGTGGCCGGACTCTTGGAGGGACGAGTGAAAAACAGGTGCCCAGTACAGTTTCAAAACGTCGATTTTTGTGCGCCCTCGACGCACGACAATCCACACGAGATGTACGACTACTTCCTCGAGCACGAGCCGATCTACTTCGACGAGAAGAATGACGTCTGGGAGGTATTTCGTTACGACGACGTCGTCGCCATCGAGCGCGACACCGAAACGTTCATCAACAGCGAGGGGGTTCGACCAAACATCCCCGGCGATCCTGCAATGATCTACCAAGACGGCGAGCAGCACAACAAGCAGCGAGCGCTCGTGTCCTCCGGCTTCACCCCGCGCCAGATGCGCAAGATGGAGCATCGTGCCAGGGAGATCGCCGTCGAGCTGGTCGACACCATGCTGCAGATGAGTGAGGTCGACATCGTACGGGATCTCGCTGCCCCTCTCCCGTTGCGCCTCATCTCGGACATGCTCGGCACTCCAGAAGAGAAGCGCGAGTCGGTTCGTCAATGGATCAGCACCATGATCCAAGGCGGAAACGGTCCCGACTACGTCACGGATGAGGTCAACGATTCGTTTGACCAGTTCATCGTGCTCCACGAGGAGATGCATACGGCTCGACTCGAGGCCGGCTGCACGGGTAGCGACATCCTCACGATCTGGATGAACGCCGAAATCGACGGCGAGAAGCTCGACGAGTCACAGCTGTTGTTCGAGCACTTGCTGTTGAATACGGGCGGCGCGGAGACGACGCGGAACGCAATCGCAGGTGGGTTCGAGCGCTTGGCCAACGCGCCGGAACAGTACGACGCGCTTTATGACAACCCCGATCTGATTCCGAATGCTGTCGAAGAGATCCTTCGCTGGGTGACGCCGTTCATCAACATGTACCGCACCGCGGCCCGCGATTACGAACTGCATGGCAAAGTGATCAAAGCCGGCCAGCAGGTCGGTCTCACCTATCCGGCCGCCAATCGAGACCCACGCAAGTACAGCGATCCCCACAAGTTCGACGTTTTCAGGGATTTCACGAAAGAGGCGAAGCATCTCGCCTTCGGTCTCGGGCCCCACTTCTGTCTGGGTGCATCGCTCGCGCGGTTGGAAATCCGACTGTCTCTCGAGGAGATGACGAAGCGTGTCAAGCGCATCCGGATTCCCGAAGGCAAAGAGCTCGAATACATTTCGTCATCCTTCATTCGCGGCCTGAAGACCTTTCCGGCGATTCTCGAGCCACGCTGAGTCGCGCGAAAAAGGGGACTGTCCCCTAATCGGCGGGGGTGATGTTGGGTTCGTAGAAGAATTGCTCGAAGACCACCTTGCCATCGGCCCAGCGACGGGCGGAGATTTCGTGGTTTTGCATGCGGCTCCCATTCTTGAAGGTCACGTCGAACACCCATTCGGAAAATGAGCGGTCTCCCTCCACGGCACTGCCGAGCAGTGTGCCCTCGTGGAACTCCGCCACACGCTCGAAAAAGTCGATCTGGTACTGCCGGCATGCCGACTTGCCTTCGCGGGGCCTCTTGCGGTTCTCCTGCATGATGCAGTCATCGGCATAGAATTTCTCAAACGCCTCCATCGCCTGGCCCGACGCGATCATCGCGTTGAGCTCCCTGTCGAGGACGGCAACATCTTGCGACATGTGTATCCTTTCCGGCGGAGCCCTGAGTTTAGGGCCCTGACCTCAGGAACGGAAGCCTCGCGCAGCACCTGCGTGGCCCTCCCCCGCATTGCCAGGACGGCGTCGCCTTTTTTTTGGAAACTTCTTAGGCCCGTTGGCGTTAGTGGGGGAGAGCCTTAGATGAGAGGGGACGGTATGAGTAGTTTACGGACGATTCTTTTGGGCCTCCCGATCCTTGCTGTCGCAATCCTGATCGCGATTGGCGTCGCAACATCCGGCACCCATGCTCCACCCGAGACGCAAGGCGACGACGCCGCTAAGCCTACGACCAAGACCGACGGATTAGCCAAGGCGACGTTCGCGGGGGGCTGCTTTTGGTGCATGGAGCCGCCGTTTGAAAAGCTCGATGGTGTCGTGAGCGTCACGTCGGGGTACACGGGCGGCAAGGAGACCGGGCCCTCGTACAAGGAGGTGAGCTCCGGCCGTACCGGGCACGTCGAAGCGGTTCAGGTCAAGTACGACCCCGCGAAGGTTTCTTACGACTATTTGTTGGAGGTCTTCTGGCGACAGATCGACCCGACCGACGACGGCGGTCAGTTTGCCGACCGCGGGAAGCAGTATCGCACCGGTATTTACGTGCACGGCCGCGAGCAGAGGAAGCTCGCCGAGGACTCAAAACGAGGGCTCGAGAAGAGTGGTGTTTTCAAAAAGCCGATCGTGACGCAGATTATCTCAGCAGGGGCCTTCTACCCAGCCGAAGAGTATCACCAGGACTACTACAAAAAGAATCCATCTCACTACAAGCGATACCGTCGCGGTTCGGGCCGCGAGGGTTTCCTCGAAAGCGTTTGGGGCAACAGGCCGCTCGAACCACCCAAGAAGCCCGAAGCTCGAAAGGCAGACACGAAGGGGAAATCGATGTCCGACAAAAGCAAGCACTACGACAAGCCACCCGAAGCCGAGCTTCGAAAGGAGCTGACTCCGTTGCAATACACGGTCACGCAAGAGGAAGGCACGGAGCCGCCATTCCGCAATGAGTATTGGGACAACGACAGGGAGGGGATCTATGTCGATGTCGTCAGTGGCGAGCCTCTATTCAGCTCCCTAGACAAGTACAAGAGTGGAACGGGTTGGCCGAGCTTCAGCAAGCCTCTCGAAGATGAGAACATCACGCGCGACGTCGACTACAAGTTGCTGATGCCGCGCACCGAGGTTCGTAGCAAGCACGGTGACAGTCACCTCGGACACGTCTTCAAAGACGGCCCCGCGCCAACCGGTCTTCGATACTGCATCAACAGCGCATCTCTTCGTTTCATTGCGAAAGAAGACCTCGAAAAGGAAGGCTACGGCGAGTACCTGGTGCTTTTCGAGAACAAAGCGGCGGAGTGATGGGGGTTCGCGAATGGATCAAACCGCGGGCACAAGACTGGGCCATGCGGTTCATGGACGACCTGAGACCCGAGGCTGTGATTGAAGCTAGCGGTGACGTTCTCGAGATCGGTTTCGGCACTGGGCTCAACTTGAAGCACTACGGTGAAAACGTCCGCGGCCTTTGGGGGCTCGATCCGATGAATACGCTAGGAGTCCCAAAGGTCGAAAGACGGATCGAAAGAGCGCCTTTCCCTGTGGAGCGGATGGCGCTGCGCGCCGATGGTCAGCTTCCGTTCGATGCGGGTCGGTTCGATTGTGTGGTCACGACCTGGACGCTTTGCTCGATCCCGGACGCGGAGGCGGCGCTTGCCGAAATGCGTCGCGTGCTCAAGCCGGGAGGCCGCTATCTGTTCATCGAGCATGGACGAAGTCGAGACCAGGGCACGATGCGTTGGCAGGACCGCATCAATCCTGTGTGGCGACGCTTCACCGACGGGTGCAACATCAACCGTCCAGTCGACCGAATGGTGAAGGAAGGTGGCTTCGAGTTGACCGTCCTCGACGAGTTCGTCGGCAAAGGCCCCCGCCTGATTTCGAGCTTGTATCGGGGCATCGCCTTGAAGAACTGAGACAAAAACGTTCGCGTCTAACCTTTGCGTGCCCAGATGCTAGGCTCTCGGTATGTCCTTGCTCCGCACGGGCCTATCGCTCTTGTGGGAGGCGCCGCAAACCGCGCTTGGGGTCGCCATCTTGGGCGTCGAAGCGGCGTGCAAGCGAATCCGAAACATCGAAGTCGTGAACGGGCGAATGGTCGTCGAATCGCGCGGCACCGGGATATCGCTCGGGCATGTCGTGTTTTGGAGTCGTGAGAGCAGTCGTTGGCACGAGCTCGATGATCGAAACCGTGCTCATGAGCTGGGGCACACCAAGCAGTCACGCCTCTTCGGGCCGCTCTACTTGCCGATTATCGGGGTTCCGTCGATCTCGCGAGCGATCTATGCGTTGGCGTATCGCGAGATCACCGGACGAGAGTGGACCCGGTACTACGACGGTTATCCCGAAAAGTGGGCGGACCGTTTGGGTGGTGTCGTCCGCGACGAGGAGCGTGCGTGATGGAGCTCCGCACGGTCGGCTCCAAGTATCAGGGGTTCATCTACGATCGTGCGCCCCGCAATGTGTACTGGGAGACGACGATTGCCTGTGATCTGGCTTGCCAACACTGCCGCGCGAGCGCCATCCCACATCGCGATGCTGCCGAGCTCACCACCGAGGAGGGCAAGGCGCTGATGCGTCAGGTGCAAGAGCTCGGAAGCATGCTCGTGCTCACCGGAGGCGATCCGCTCAAGCGCCCGGACATCCGGGAGTTGATCGAGTACGGGCGAGGTCTTCCGATTCATGTGTCGATTACGCCAAGCACGACCCCGATGCTTCAACGCGATACCGTGGCGAAGTTCCACGAGCTCGGGGTCACCGCCATGGGAGTGAGCCTCGACGGACCGACCGCAGAAATCCACGATGGGTTTCGCAACGTTCCAGGGACCTTCGACTACTCGATGCAAGCTCTCGAGTGGGCTCGCGAGTTCCGCATCCCGGTGCAGGTCAATACGACGGTGACGGCGCACACCCTTCCGCACGTGGCGGCGATGTACGAGCTTCTTCGTGACACTGCAGCGCCACCGGTCCGTCGCTGGAGCCTGTTTCTCTTGGTGCCTGTCGGCCGTGGAAGCGAGCTCGACACGCCGAGCGCAGACGACGTCGAAAAGCTTTTCGAATGGGTCTATGGGATCTCGGAGGAAGCTCCATTTCGCGTAGGCACCACTGAGGCCCCGCACTATCGACGGTTTTGGATCCAGCAAAAACTCCTCGGAGGTATGGCCCTCGAAGACGTGCAAGCCCGCGCACGGCAGATGGCGTTCGGGATCCGCGACGGGAACGGCGTGATCTTCGTCTCCCATCGCGGGGAGGTCTACCCAGCCGGTTTCCTTCCCCACCCGCTCCTCGGAAACGTGCGCAACCGGTCGTTGGTCGACATCTATCGCAACTCACCCGAACTTCGAGCGCTTCGCGACCCGGGCAATTACCGGGGGCGCTGCGGGCGTTGTGACTTCAAGTGGGTGTGCGGTGGATCTCGTGCTCGCGCGTACGCGATGACCGGAGACGCTCTCGGGGAGGATCCGCTCTGCGCCTATCAACCGGCCGTCGGGCCCCCCGACTTACCCCGTGGGGAGGCCGAGGACGCGGTCGGCGATGAGGTTCATCAATAGATTATTGAAGACGTACACGGTGCTCTCCCGAAGCTTGCGCTCGACGTGATAGTCACCGGCCAAGCCCCAGCCGCCGAAGGTGGTGAGGGCCGCACGGGTGGTTTCCCACGCAGCCTCGGAGGCGAGCACTTTCGCCAGCGCAGACCGGGCGTTCGCTTCTTCGCCGCGCTCGATGAGGCCGAGGGCGTCCCAACGCATCAGGTCGGCGGCCTCGACTTTGGAGTACGCCTGGACGAGCGGGTACTGGATGCCTTGGTGCTCGCCGATCAGCCGATCGTTGGTCTCGCGGGTCTTCGCGTACTCGACGCTTCGGTCGAGCAAGAACCGGGCGTTCCCGATCGCCTCGGAGGCGGCAAGCACGCGCCGAATGGCGAACCCTTTCATCAGGCAAGCAAGCCCTTCGCCCGCAGGGCCGAGTCGAGTCGAGTCCGGGAGCCGCAACTCGTCGATGAAGAGCGTCGCAGTCATGCGGTTGGCGACCAGGTCGATCGGATGTCTTTCGACCTTGTCGCCGACCTGGTCGAGGTCTAGCAAGAACAACGTGGTTCCCTGCTCAGCCCGCGCCAGGAGGATCATCAAACGGGTTTCCTGGGCGAATGAGATCAGCACTTTTTGAGCATTGATCACCCAGTCGTCGCCGTCGCGACGCGCTGTGCTTGCCAGCTCAGTCATGTTGGCGCCGCTGTCGGGCTCGGTGGCTGCAACCGTCAAGAACCGAATGGCGCCACTTGCCACGCCGGGAAGATAGCGCGCCTTCTGCTCGTCGGTTCCATGAAGAACGAGCGTTCGGCAAATCGCCATCTGCGCGTTGACGCAAGCAGCATCGCCACCCGCCCTGTTGACCTCTTCGACGAGCACGCTCGCGATGACGGGGCCGGCATCTGCGCCGCCGTGGGCCTCTGGGATGAAGGTGCCGAAATACCCGGCGCCCCCGATCGTCTCGAAAAACTCGGTCGGGAAAGTCTTTTTTGCGTCTTGTTCCCGCCAATAGTCGGGGCCAAACCGTTCTAGGGTCGGTCGAATCGCCGAGCGGACTTCGTCGGCGGTGTCGGAGGGTCGATCGGACGCCATCGACCTCAGCTTGGCATCCGACGCCCGAGTACTCAACGAAATGGTGCGTCGGTAGGTCGTCGGGCGGGCTGGGCGCCGAGGAGGCCACGGAGCGCGGCGTACACGTCGGGATGATTGGCCAAGTGGACGTGATTCATGCCGGGAACGAACGCGCCGCCTCGAAACGGGATCCGTTGGGCCGGCTCGGGGGCGTGCCCGGAGGCGCTCGGAAGACGCACCAACAAGTCGCCCAGAAGCTCACCAACCGGGTGCTCCAGGTCACGTGAGATCGTCGCAGCCACGAAGTAGTACCCGACGCCGTCGACCAAAGGCACGTTGCGGCGCGCGTCGGCAAACACCGCATCCGGATCCTTGCCTGTCCATTCTTCGTCGAGAGTATAACCGTGGCGCAGATCTTTGATGCCGGAGCTCCGTGCATTGAGGAGGTCCGCCGGCACATCGGCGCCCGCGGCGTCGACCTTTCGCAAGAATCCCGTCAACAGATTGACCGCTTTCTCAAGCGGCGCGCCGAGGTGCGGAGAACCAATGCAGGCAACATGACGAAGAAGCCCAACCCACGATTCGTCGTGCTCCCGCGCGTAGTGGGCGGCGCTTCGTGCGACGAGACCTCCCATGCTGTGGCCCACCAACGCGATCTCTTCGACCGGCACCGGGTACGCGTCGAGCAATTCGGTGAGGCGCTCTGCGAGCAAGCGCCCGTTCTCCGAAACGTGGCGACCGCTGTTGTAACGAATGTAGACCGGAGTGTATTGGAGATCCTCCCGAAGACGGGTGCCAAACGTGACGTTGGGCGCGTCGTAGTGTCGATCCGAGGCGAGGCTCCAAAGCCACTCGGTTGCAGCGAGACCGTGCACGAAAACGCAAACCCTCGGCGTTGGGTTGGGGAACGCGGCCATGAAGGCCTCGCGGGTCGCGGGTAGTCGCCTCCCATCGTGGCGAAAGGTCATGTCGATGGCGAGCTTGTGGTTGCGTCGCCTCAAGTGGTCACCCCAAAAGCCGTTGATAGAGGACTGCGCGTGATCGATGACCCAACTGGCGGTGCCCGCGGCGGTCGCGTCGATCGGTGTCACGAGCTCGGATACTTCGAGATCGACGGCCCGCCCAAGCTCGGTCTCCGCTGCGTCGGCTGCGGTATTGACACCAAGACGCACAATCTCGTTGACGACGCGAATGGACTCGAAGACGCCCGAAGAGATCGCAGTCTGAATGTTCGTGACGAGCTTGGCGGTCGTCTTGGCGGGCTCCACCGGTGCAAAGCGGCGGACCGTTCGTTGGACCGCGGCATCGTGGATGCGCTCGACGAGGTTGGTGGTTTCTTCGACCACGTCGAACACCAAATCGATGAATCCCCTAGCCCGTCTCATGGGCCGACGGTAACAGATAATCACACTTAGGGCGCGTTGGCTGTCGGGGGCATGGATGTGTGCTACCCCAGTGCCGGTGAACAGAATGCTCAATCGCAAAGCGATCATAGTCGGCGCGCTGCTACTGACGGCGTGCCAAAGCAAGGGTCCCACTCCCAACGAAGGCGCTGCCGCGGCGACTGAAGCACAGAAGCCCACGGCCGATCCCCACGCTGGCCTCGACCTGACACCCCAGCAGCAAACCGCCGTCGACGAGATTCCAAGACCCGAGCCGGATGCCTCTGGAAAAATCGACCTCGGTTCCGTCACCGTGCAGGTTCCAGAGGCCTGGACATTTCAGAAGCCGCGCGCACTCATGCGACGCGCACAGTTCAAGGTGCCGGGATCCAGCGGTGAGGCTGAGTCGATTGTGTTCTTCATGGGCACCGCAGGCGCCGGCTCCGAGCAAGCCAACATCGATCGCTGGATCGCTCATTTCAGCCACAAAGACGGCAGTCGCATAGTCGACGTGAAACCGGTTGAAAAGAAGGTGTCCGGGTTCGACGTGACGCAGATCGAGGTCGCAGGCGACTACAGCGGAGGTATGACTCCGCGCGGCCAACCCGGTCAGGCCTCGTCCGACCAGCGTTTGATCGCGGCCATCGTTGGAACGCCACAGGGTCCCTACTACATCAAGCTCCTCGGCCCGGACGCCACCGTCGCCGAGAACCGCAAGGCTTTCGACGACATGATCGCGTCGATCAAGCCGACACCTTAGCCCTACTGATCCCGTTCGAGGATCATCGCCTGCGCCGTGGCGCCCGCGGCACAGATACTGATCAATCCATAACGGGAGTTTCGACGCTTCATTTCGTTCGCCAGGGTGGTGGCGATCCGGATGCCGGTGGCGGAAAATGGATGGCCGATAGCGACCGAGCTCCCGAGCTGATTCAACTTCGACCGGTCGACCGTGCCGATCGGATCGCGCTTCCAGCCGCGCTCCCACGCTGCGATGTTGCTCAGCACCTGACCGGCGAAGGCTTCATGCATTTCGATCAGATCCATGTCGTCCAGGGTCAGCCCCGTCTCGGCGAGCAAGTCGGGCACGGCGATCCCCGGGCCCATCAGCAACCCGTCGCCGGGATCGATCGCGACTTTCTTGTAGCCACGAATGAAGGCCAGGGGTTCCCGCCCTTCCTTTCTCGCGCGTCCTTCGCTCATCAACGCGATCGCTGCTGCGCCGTCGGTCAGTGGGCTGGAGCTGCCTGCCGTGATGGTGCCGCTTCCCGACTTATCGAAGGCGGGCTTGAGCGAGGCGAGTTTTTCGAGTGTGGTATCCGGCCGAATGATCGTGTCGTGATCGATGTCGCCGAGCGGGATGATCTCGGCCTTGAGTCGACCGTCGTCTGTTGCAGCGGCCGCGTTCTTGTGGCTCGCGAGGGCGAGCTCATCTTGGGCCTCGCGGGCGATGTCCCATTCCTTGACGGTAATCTCAGTATGCTCGCCCATCGAAAGCCCGGTCGAGGGCTCGACGATGCCCGGTGCATTGGGCATCAGGTCTCTAGGACGAAGCGAGGACAGAATTTCGATGCGGTCCTTGAGCGTGCGTGCGTTGGAAAGGTCGACGAAGATGCGACTCGCGGCCGGAGAGAAAAGGACGGCCGGATTCGACATCGACTCGACGCCACCGGCGATCCCCACCTCGGCGCGGCCGGCTCGGATCGAGTCGGCAATGGCCATGATCGCCGTGGTACCGGTGATGCAGTTATCGGTCACGGTCCATGCGACGGTGCTCGAAGGCAGTCGGCTCGCGAAAGCGACTTCTCGCGCGAACTGGGGCCGGCGCGGGTCGAGGACCACGATTCCAAACACCATCTCGTCGATCGTGGACGGAACAAGGCTTTGTCTGTCGAGCAGGCCGTCTACGGCATGGCAAGCGAGATCGAGCGCCGAGTGCTCTTTTAGCGTGGTTCCGGCTTTTGCGAAAGGCGTACGCGCACCGGCAACGATCGCAACGCGAGGGGGGGAATCGGCCATGGGTCACCTCCAGGGACGATCCCTAGGTTGCTCGGCGGGCGGTCGCAAGGCGCACCGCTTCGGTGTAGGTTCGTTCCATGACCACGGCCGAGACCAAGCGCCAACGCGACACGGTGCGACCCACCGACCTTCGTAGGCGCTCACGCCTCGTGCAGGCGGTTGCCTTTTCGCATTCGGTCTCGACGACTTCGACGCTCCGAAGGATGATGACCGTCACCACGTATTTCATCGCCTGGGTGCTGGTGACTTTGCTCGTTCCGGTATGGCTTCCGATAATGGGATTAGTGGGTCTGTTTCGAAAGCGCTCATTCATCGCGCTCCGGTTGTCTCTCTTTCTTTGGTCGTACCTGACGATTGAGTTGATGGGCCTCACTGTGGCGGCGGCGATCTACCTCGTGACGCCGGGGAACATCGCCAAGAGGCAGGAACTCTTCTTCCCGCTTTATTGCTGGTGGGGCACCGCGCTTTTCTCGGCGATCGCCCGGGTGCTGTCCCTGTCGGTGGAAGTCAAAGGTCAAGAGTTGGTGCTGCCCGGGCACGTTCTGGTGTTCATTCGCCATGCGAGCATCATCGACACCGCATTGCCGTTGGTGTTTCTCTCAGACGCCAAGGGCTTGCGCCTTCGCTACGTCTTCAAGCGAGAGCTCTTGGTCGATCCTTGCATTGACGTTGCCGGCCATGTGTGGCCCAACTACTTCATCGACCGCGGCGGCGACCCGCAAGAGGAGCTGGCCGGAGTTCGAAAGCTCGCCGAGGACCTTGGCGACGAAGGCGTGCTGCTCTACCCCGAGGGCACCCGCTTCACCGAGCGCAAAAAGGCGATCGCCATCGAAAGGCTGGCACGCACGCACCCCGATCTCGTCCCGATCGCCGAGTCGTTCAAGCACTGCCTTCCCCCAAAGCCAGGAGGCGCACTGACACTCATGGATGCCGCTCCCGAAGCCGATATCCTATTCGTGGCCCACCGTGGCCTCGAAGGTCTCGCTGAAATCAACGACCTCTTGAGCGGCGATGTGGTCGGCAAGAAAGTGCAGATTCAGATCTGGCGAGTGCCCGCCGCCGAGATTCCCAAGGGGGAAGAGAGGCGGCAATGGTTGTTCGAATGGTGGAAGCGCATCGACGATTTCGTCGACGAGGCGTGAGCCGTGAAGCATGGTCCTACCTCTCCCGATTCGGAAACTGCGCCATTCGTTCGTGCACGCGAGCGTCGTGGGCGGGAACGATCACGAGCTCGGGATTCGTCGTCTGAAGTTTGTGGAGAAAGACGAGTTGGTCACGCACCATCGCCGCGTCGTCGTCGACCATGTTACGGGTGACGAAAGGTTTTTCGGCCGGCCACTCGACCCCTTCTCGGGCCCATGCGGTGTCTCCGATGAAGAGATAACGCTTGCCCGACGCGAGATTGACCAAGATGCCCAAAGAGCCGGGAGTGTGTCCTTCCAACGGGACCAACACGACGCTGCCGTCACCAAAGTAGTCCCGGCTCCAAGGGAACGGACCGTACGCGCCGTCGGTGAATCGGTGCTCCCGGAGCCGCGGCTTGGCCTGCGCTTGGAGCTCGCGGAAGAGACGCCCGCCGCCTTCGTCTCGCCACGCGTACTCGATCTCTTGGTCGGTGAGCCACACCGGGACCTCGTCGGCGAGATCTGCCAGGCCGCTAACGTGGTCCCAATGACTGTGGGTCAACCACACCGCAGAAAGCCGACGTGGGTCGAGCCCACCCGCCTTCAGCGCATCGACGGTCGGTTGGTGCAATGTCAGCTCAGACACGGCTCGCATCAAGAACGAAATCGTCTTCATGTGCGCATCGATCTCTCTGGCCGCGCCGGCGTCGATGAGCACCTTCCCGCGAGGGTGTTCGAGGAGAAACGCAGCGATCGCGCTCGTGAACCCATTCAGAAACGATCCACCCCTGACGCTGAACGCTTCGAGGCTCGCGATCTCGGCGGTCGAGACGACCGACACGGAGACCCCTTGCACATTGGGCAAAGGCGGCAGCGGCACACCCGGAGTGTCGGGCACCGCGAGGGGACGCTTCGTGAATGTCCACCCGAACGCGACGATCAGCGCCAAGACCGAATAGACGACGATGCGCGTCTTCACCGTTTCACCCACATGGGGCGAACTCTACACGGTGCTCGGGAGTTGAGCCCGAAAATGGGAGTGCTCAAATCTGATCGAGGGGCATCTCGCATTCGTCGCGGAGGCGACAGTCTTTGCATTCGGCGCCGCGCCAGATGCGGTCGTAGCGATCTTGCACCTGGTCGATCGTGCGCTCGTCCGACGTGAGGATTCCCATTTCGAAGTTTCGGCGGCCGTCGCCTTTTGCGCCGAGGCCTGCGCCGGTCCAGTTCGCGCTTCCCAGATAAACGAGACGAGCGTCGACGATGACGGTCTTCAGATGCACGCGCGGACACTTTCGCATTTCGAGGCCGCCTTCGACGAGCTCGGGTCGGGCGTCGAAGCTTCGGCGAAATGCTCGCGACGGAGGCGCTGCATGCAAGAGCCGGAGCTCGACCCCTTGCGACGCCAGCTCGGCAAGCATGTCCAGCACGCTCCTGTAGTTGCCGCGACGCCCGCGACGGCGCCCGGGGATCGCGCGCGGGTCCTCGACCATCACGTCTTTCAGATTCGCCGTCGCGATCCACACGCTTTGCTGCGCCTCGAGCACCGCGCTCATCACCTGCTCGTAGTGCTCGCGATCGGCGACAACGCGCAGCGGCACGTCCCGGTCGATGAGGTCCTGCATCCGGACGAGAGTACGTCACCAGGAAGGCCGTTCCGAAAAAGGCGCCCTCGTGGCTCAGTGCGACCCAAACGCCGCTGCGAAAATCACAGGTTGGAGCTGCGTATCGTCAGCACGCTCACCCGTTCCGAGGTCAGTGCTCAGCCCGACGAGTGCGAGAACGAGAAGAAAAAGCACGTACCGAATGTCTACCCCCTTTCGCGGGCCAACACGGATGGCTTACGGGGATGATCCCACTTCAGCGGGCGAAGGTAAAGGAAGCGGAAATGTCCAGGTTCGCGGACGCCCAAGATTGGACTCTGGCATTCCGTCAACGGTTCCCACGTGGTACGAAACCGGTATGTCTCATGTGGAAACCGAAGAACAACAGGTTCGCCGCAAATGAGGATCGACACCTTTTGTGGAGAGACCAACTGGAAGAAGCTGGCCGCGCACGCAGAGCGCGCCGAGGCGATCGGCTTTGATGGGTTCGCCATTCCCGAGATCACAGGCGATCCGTTCATTCATGCAGCGATGGCCTGCAATGCCACCGAGCGCATCCAGGCGCGCACGGCGATCGCAGTGGCGTTCCCGCGAAGCCCGATGGTCGTCGCGAGTCAGTCTTGGGCGATTCAGGTCAACTCGGGCGGGCGATTTGCCGTGGGCCTGGGCACGCAGGTCAAAGGTCACAACGAGCGTCGATTCAGCACACCGTGGAAGGCTCCGCGCAGCCGCATGGTCGAATACGTGAAAGCTCTCCGCGCGATTTGGCGCTGCTGGGAGCTCGGCGAGCCACTCGACCATCGCGGTGATCACTACCACTTCACCCTCATGACCCCCGAGTTCACGCCTCCGAAGTCCCACCTCCCGATGACACCGGTTTACGTTGCGGCAGTTCGGCCGAAGATGATCGAGTCGGCGGCCAGCATCGCTGACGGACTACGGCTACACGGCTTTTGCACCAAGAAGTACCTGCAGGAAGTGGTCATGCCAGCGATCGACCGCGGCCTCGAGGCGAGCGGGCGGTCCCGAAGCGAGATCGACATCTGTGGCGGCGGCTTCATCATGACCGGCCCCGACGAAGAGGCCGTTGCCAAGAATCGCGAATGGGTCCGCTATCGGGTCGCTTTTTACGGATCGACCCGCACCTACGAGCCTGTCATGGCGCTCCATGGCTGGAACGACCTCGCCGCCAAGCTCCACCAAATGTCTAAGACCGGTCAGTGGAAAAAGATGGCGGCGGAAGTCCCGGACGAAGTGCTCGACGAGTTCGGCGTCTACACGACGTATGATGGACTTCCCAAGGCGATCGAGGCGCGCTTTGGCGGCGTATCGGACACCGTCGAGCTCGGCTTCGAAGAGGACACCGACACCGACTTTGCCCGCGACATCCTTGAGGGCGTGCGAAACATCAAGGCGAGCTTCAGGGAGCCCCATGCCCACTACGCCGACGCGAGCTGATTCAAAAACCATGCAGCACCAACCCCAACTCGAGAGATCGCCATGACCGAACCGACTGTGCCGAGCAACGGCCGCCGTGTCCGCACTTATGTAGACTTTCTCTTCAAGTGGCGATGGCTGGTCCTCGTCGGCACGCTCGGCATCGCGGCAGTCGCGGCAAGCGGGGGCAGGTTCATCGAGTTCAAGAACGATTATCAATACTTCTTCCGCGAGGACAATCCACAACTGCGAGCCTTCGAAGACTTGCAGGAGATCTATACCAAGAACGACAACACCCTGATCGTGGTCGCGCCGGAATCTGGCAAGGTTTTCGAGCCCGACACGCTCGCCGCCATCGGTGAACTCACCGACCGCGCATGGCAGCTACCGTTTGCAACACGGGTCGACTCGATCACCAACTTCCAATACTCGCACGCCGAGGAGGACGACCTGATCGTCGACGACTTGGTCGATCTCGAGCGAGACTACACTCGCGACGAGCTGGATGCGCTGAGAGCGATCGCGCTCACAGAGCCGCTTCTGAAACGCCGGCTGATCTCAGACGAAGCCCACGTCAGCGCCGTCTACGTCCGACACACCCTCCCCCGAAAGCGCTCCGACGAAGCGACCAAGGCTGCACTGGCCGTCCGCGAGCTCGCAGCAGACATCGAGAACAAGTACCCGGGTCATGAGGTTCACCTGACAGGCAGCGTGATGCTTTCGAATTCCTTCTTCGAAGCTTCGGTTCAAGATCTTTCGAGACTCGTACCGCTCATGTACGGGGTGCTCTTGGTGACAGCGGTGCTGTTTCTGAGATCGTTTTGGGGGATGTTGATCACGTTGGTGATCATCGTGCTTTCGGCGTCTACTGCGATGGGGATCGCCGGCTGGACCGGGATTCCGATCACCCCACCGAGCTCATCTGCGCCGACGGTCATCATGACCCTCGCTGTCGCGGACAGCATTCACCTGCTCGTCACGCTTTTTCAATCCATGCGCAGAGGCATGTCCAAAAAGGAAGCGATGACCGAGAGTCTCCGCATCAATTTGGGGCCGGTATTTCTCACGAGCCTCACGACCGCGATCGGCCTCTTGGCGCTCAATCTGAGCGATGTTCGGCCGTTCAACGATCTCGGAAACATCTCAACCATCGGTGTGACCGCGGCCTTTGTCTACACGGTCGTCGTGTTGCCTCCGTTGGTCGCGATCTTCCCCATTCGCGCCGGAAAGAAGTCGGCAAGCGAGCGCTCCAATGCAGTCGTGACCCTCGGCGAGTTCGTCATCTACAGACGAAAAGGCCTCTTGTGGTTCGGCGCCGCAGCGATCGTTTTTCTGAGCGCGATGGTCGCCCGCAACGAGCTCAACGACGAGTTCGTCAAGTACTTCGATGAAAGCTTTGCCTTTCGCACCGACACGGACTTTGCAAGCGAGAATCTGTCGGGCATCTACACGATGGAATTCTCTCTAGATTCCGGTGAAGAAGGTGGGATCTCGAACCCGAGCTTTCTCGAGGACGTGGACGCCTTCGCCGTATGGCTGAGAGAGCAGCCCGATGTGCACCATGTCTTCACGCTCACCGACACGTTCAAGCGTTTGAACAAGAACATGCACGCGGACGACCCCGAGTGGTACGCCCTCCCCAAGGAACGTGAGCTCGCCGCGCAGTACCTGTTGTTGTACGAGATGTCTCTCCCGTACGGGCTCGACCTCAACGACACGATCAACATCGAAAAGTCGTCAACTCGGTTGATCGTCACCTGCGACAACGTCACCGCCGTCCGCATGCGCGAGCTTCAGGCGCAGTCCGAGGCCTGGCTCCGCGCCAACACACCCGAGCACATGTGGACCGTCCCTGCCTCGACCAATCTCATGTTTTCTCACATCTCCGAGCGCAATATCAAGAGCTCGTTGCTCGGGGCATTCATTGCCCTTGCCCTGATCGCGGTGATTCTCGGGATCGCTTTCCGCAGCGTGAAGTTTGGGGCGATCAGTCTCTTGCCAAACCTCGCGCCCGCCATGATGGCGTTTGGTATCTGGGGAATGACGGCCGGTAGAATCGACGTCGGGAACGCGATCGTGACCACCATGGCGCTTGGCATCATCGTCGATGACAGCGTCCACTTCTTGAGCAAGTACCTCCGCGCGCGGCGTGAGGGAGGCATGGCTACACAGGGAGCCGTTCGCTATGCATTCTCCACCGTTGGTTCCGCCCTGATCGTGACTTCGTTCATTTTGGTGGCTGGCTTCCTCGTGCTCACGCTTTCACCATTCGGTCTCAACGCCGGCATGGGGCTCTTGACGGCCATCGTGCTCTTGGTCGCGCTCGGCGCAGACCTCTTGTTCCTTCCGCCGTTGTTGATGCAAATCGACAAGGCTCCACGCTTACCGTCCGAGTCACAACTGCCCTCGCCTGCCGAGGCAGCCGCCCAATGACGACAAGGAGACAACCGATGAATCGTTTCGTTCCACTAGCGCTGGTCGCTGCGCTCGTCCCGGCCTTGGCCGTGGCCGGCCCCGCCGAAGACAAAGGGTTGGAGATCGCCAAGGAGGCAGACCGGCGCGACACTGGCTTCGGCGACACCACAGCTGACATGATCATGATCCTGCGCAACAAGAGAGGTCAGGAAAGCAAGCGCGAGATCGAGATCCGAACCCTCGAGGTCAAAGGGGACGGTGACAAGTCATTGACCGTGTTCCACAGCCCTCGCGACGTTCGTGGCACGGCGCTGCTGACCTACTCACACGGCGTAGCGCCCGATGATCAGTGGCTCTACCTTCCTGCTCTTCGGCGTGTCAAACGCATCGCCTCGAACAACAAGTCGGGCCCGTTCATGGGCTCGGAGTTCGCCTACGAAGACCTCTCCTCGCAAGAGGTCGAGAAGTACAAATACAAGTACATCAAGGATGACGAGATCGCGGACGTCGCGTGTTTCCTCATCGAGCGCTATCCGGTCGACAAGGACTCCGGCTACACCAAACAACAAGTGTGGCTCGACAAAGACGAATATCGCGCCCGAAAGATCGACTACTACGACCGCAAGGGACAGCTGCTCAAGACGTTCACACCGACCGAGTACAAACAGTTTCTCGGCAAATACTGGCGCGCGCACAAAATGATGATGGTGAATCATCAAAACGGAAAGAGCACCGAGCTCATTTGGAGTAACTTCAAGTTCAAGAACGGCCTCAAAGATAGCGACTTTACCCGCACGCGCTTGACGCAGGTGCTTTAGCTCGAGCGGGCGCGACGAAAAACGCATGCCTGCTTCACTGGCCTCGTGGTTGCTGACGGCCCTCCTTTGCCTCGGGGGTGCAACGCGTGCGAGTGCTCAGGAAACGCCGGCGGAGCGCATGGAAGAAGCCGACGAGAAGGTGCGCGAGCTCCAAGAGCCGGCTCCCGAAGGCGTCGAGCTCGAGCTCACGAGCCCCGAAACGACCAAGGACGAAGCCGAATGGAAGGACGCGGAAGAACCGGCGGCGGAAGAAGCCCCAGCCGAAGAGGAGCCGGAGGAAGAACGCGAGACCTTTGGCGACCGCTTCAAGCGCGGAGACCTCTTCGGCTTCTTCGACGTCCAAGGGCGGTTCTTCCCACAGCCAGCGCTTCCCCCGGCGCCCGGAGCTCCCGTGCTGAACGACTACTGGTTCAATGGCTCGCTCGCCTGGGAGCCGGGGTTTTTCATGAACGTAACCGACTACATGAACTTCGAGCTGATCTTGTTTGGCCGAGTCGACCAACACGATCGGAACCGCACCCATGGCGACATCCGCGAGGCGTTCTTCGAGCTCTTCTTCAACGAGTGGACGTTCGGGTTCGGGGTGCACAAAGTTTTCTGGGGTGTTACCGAGTCGCGCCACCTGGTCGACATCATCAACCAGACCGATTTGGTCGAAGACTTCGACACCGACATCAAGCTCGGCCAGGCGATGATCACCACGTCATATACGAGTGAGAAGGCCGGCACCTTCAGCCTCTTCGTGATGAGCTGGGAGCGCCCGTTGGTCTTCCCGGGGCCGTTCGGCCGCCCCACCCTTCCAATCCCAGTCGACAACGACATCCGCATCTACGAATCGCGCCTCAAACAAGGCCAGATCAGCACCGCGTTCCGATGGTCGTACGCTGTCGCCGGTCTCGACTTGGGCTTGAGTTATTTCTTCGGTACCGCGCGCGACCCCCAGCTCTTCCTGACTACGACCGGCGCGGGAGTACCGGTCTTCCAACCCGTTTACGCCCTGATCCACCAGGGTGGCCTGGACGCGCAGTACACGATCGAAGGCTGGCTGCTCAAGGTGGAGTCGATCGTGCGAGGCGGCCAAGGCCCTACGTTCGGCGCGATCACCGGAGGTTTTGAATACACGTTCTTTCAGGCCAACGGGAGCGTCGTCGATGTCGGCGTGATCCTCGAGTACAACTACGACGGCCGCGACAACAACACCTTCATCCTGTTCAACAACGACTTCTTCACAGGTATGCGTCTCACGCTCAACGACGTGGGAAGCACCGAATTCTTGATCGGCGCCTTCATCGACACCGAAGACGGCACGGTTTTCATCGCTGCCGAAGCTGCACGTCGCTTCGGGGAAAACTGGAAAATCTTGCTCGAGGGCCGGGGTTATATCCCCCAAGGTGACAACGTCCTCGAATTCTTCCGCAACGACTCCCAAATCCAAGTCGATATCGAGTTCCGCTACTGACGAGCCCGGAAATCCTGCGAGTTCGTGTCCCAGCTCACAACTTTGTGGGAGCCCACCGCAGATCCTCGTGAGGTGTCGCGCGTCTTTGATGAAATGCGGACAAAACCCATGGGCAGCGGTCCTCCGGATTTGCCAGAATCAGTGAGGAGGCGGGAAACAACTATGCCGGAACCGACGAGGTCTGATTCCCTCACGACACAATTGCGGGAGCTCGACAGTCTTCAGGAGACTCGAGTGCGCGAGGAAGAGGAAGCCCGAATCCAAGCGGCCGAGGAAGCCCGTCGTCGCCAGGAAGAAGCGACTCGACGCCGGCTCGAAGAAGAAGAAGCGCAGCGTCGCGCCGAGGAAGAAGCCCGGATGGCCGAAGAGCAGGCGCGCCGCGAGGAAGAAGCACGTCGACTGCAAGCCGAAAAGGAAGCCGAGCTCCGTGTCCAACTCCAAGAAGAGGCCAAGGCCCGCGCGGAGGAGCAAGAGCGCCTACACGCACACGAGCGAGAGATGGCCGCTATCCAAACGGTGGAAAGACGGAAGATCCGCAATCGACGTATTCTGGTCGGCGGTCTGGCTGTTGTAATCGTCGGCAGCGCCGCGGGTTACTTGTTCGGAGTCAAGCCAGCGCTCGAAAACAAGGCACTCGAAGCCGAACGAGCACGCCAAGCCCAACAACTTGCGCTCGAGGACAAAGAGCGCGCCCAAGAAGGGCTGATCGACGCGCAGCGGCGTGCCGAGGAGGCCGAGCAGGCGACGGCGCAGCTCGAACAGACCCTCGAGGCGCGGGAGCAACGTCAAAAGGAGCGGGAGGCTCGTCAAAAGGAGCGAGCCAAGGCCGGGTCGACGCGATCTTCGACCAGGAAAAAGAGCGAGACGTGCGCCCCCGATGACCCGCTCTGCGGCCTCAAGCTCGACTGACGCGCCCGGGAGTAGTTCAGGCGGCGAGATCAGTGATCACGGCAACCGGTACGGCTCCAGCTCGTCGCGGAAGTGGCCGTACAGCTTGCCCCAAAACCACAGGCTGAGGCTTGGAGAAAAGCGCTCGAACCACCAGAGTGCTTTCCAAAACGAGGGCACGATGATGATCGGCTTGTTACGCTCGATCTCCCGCAGCGCTTTGCCCGCAAACACGTCTACGTTCATCGGCCGCAACTTCTCCCAAAGCTCCATCACCTTGGTCTCGGCGCCTTCCTTGAGGTTCAGCCGTCCGTACTTCCCCGTGGTGAGGATCGGCGTGCGAATCGCGCCTGGACAGAGCGCGGACACCTTCACACCGTGCTCTTTGGCTTCGATCCGAAGCGTCTTGCTGAGCCCGACGACTGCGTGTTTGGTCGCCGCGTAACTCGCGGCCTCCCCTGTCGGCAAAAGCCCGGCTACCGACGCCGTATTGATGATGTGCCCCGAGCCCTGCCGACACATGATTGGATACACCGACTGAATGCCATGCGCGACGCCGCGGAGATTGACGTCGAACACGTCGTACCAATCGGGAAGCGTATAGCCGAGAATGGCGCCCCCGACCCCGATGCCCGCGTTGTTGAACAGATAGTCGATGCGCCCGGCGCGCGCGACGGTGTCGTCGACGACGCGTTCAAACTGCGAGGCGTCGCGCACATCGAGCTCTACTGCGGTCGCCTGGCCGCCGCCCTGCCGAATCGCCGTCGCGATCTCTTCGGCGAGACCGATCTGGCGGTCGGCTAGGACCACTTCGACGCCTCGGCTTCCGAGCTGCCTGGCGAACGCGGCGCCTATTCCGGAAGCGCCGCCGGTGATGAACGCAACTTTGTCGGCCATGACTCGCCCTCCACTCGTCCGATCGATCGTACCGACGGCAACCTTAGCAGACGCAAGAGCTGCGCGACGCACGAGATGCACCGTTTCCGGGACGACGTTCCGCGCATTCTTTGCGCAAGTCCCGAATTGCGGCGGGGCATCGGGCGCAAGCATGCTCTAGTGGTTATTAGGGTAGTTATGGGTGCGCCCGCGAGACATAGCGAAGCAGATTTCGAGGTCGCCATCGTTGGGGCGGGTTTCTCTGGCTTGTGCATGGCGATCAAGCTGAAACAGGCTGGGATCGATTCATTCGTCGTGCTCGAGAAAGCCGAAGAGGTGGGCGGAACCTGGAGAGTGAATACCTATCCTGGGTGTGCATGCGACGTGCAATCGCACCTTTACTCGTATTCGTTCGATGGAAACCCCAACTGGTCACGCAAGTTCGCACCATGGAAGGAGATCTACGACTACATCCTCCGGTGCACGGACGAGCACGAGCTCCGAAGGCACATTCGATTCGGCCACGAAGTCGATCAAGCGGTTTTCGATGCAGGCCCGGGGCTCTGGCGCATCCGGGCAAAGAACGGCAGCACGGTCACCGCTCATGCCTTCGTCCTGGGCACTGGGCCGCTACACGTCCCGTTGAGCCCAAACGTGCCTGGGCTCGAAACTTTCCAAGGGAAGGTCTTTCATTCGTCGCAATGGGACCACGATTTCGAATTCGAAGGCAAGACCGTCGCCTCGATTGGGACGGGTGGAAGCGCAATTCAATATGTGCCCGAGATCGCCCCTCGAGTGAAGCATCTCCATGTCTTTCAGCGGACCGCACCCTGGATTCTACCGAAGCCCGATCGCGAGTACACCAAGGTCGAGAAGCTCCTGTTCCGCCTCTCACCCAAGCTCCGAAAGCTGCATCGTGGATGGCTCTACGTTCGAAACGAGCTTCGTGTCTTGCCGATCATGAACCCCAGGCTCGCGAGGCCTCTCGAGAAACTTGCCGCGCTCTACATCAAGCACTGCGTCGACGACCCGGCGATCGTCGAACGGCTCACACCCGATTACACGATCGGCTGCAAGCGGGTGCTCCTCTCCAACAACTACTACCAGACGTTCAATCGCCCGAACGTCGAGCTGGTCACCGATGCCCTCACCGAGATCAAAGAGAACAGTGTGGTGACGAGCGACGGCGTGGAGCGGCCGGTCGATGCGATCATCCTCGGCACCGGCTTCGAGGCCGACCCCAGAAACTACTTGGACAAGCTGACGATCAAGGGCCTTGGAGGGCGTGACCTGCTCACACGCTGGGAACATGGCGCGGAGGCCTACCTCGGGATCACGGTGGCGGGTTTTCCGAACATGTTCGAGCTCGTCGGACCGAATACGGGTCTTGGGCACAACTCCTTGCTGTTCATGATCGAGTCGCAGGTGCACTACATCGTTCAATGCTTGAAGCTCTTGCGAGAGAAGAAGGCCAAGTACATGAACGTCCGCACCCCCGCGCTTCGGCGCTACAACGAAGAGCTCGAGCAAAGGCTCGAGAACACGGTTTGGACCTCGGGTTGCAAGAGCTGGTACACGCAGGAAGACGGCAAAAACATCGCGATTTGGCCCGGCTTTTCGTTTCGCTATCGCGCCCGCACCCGACGCGTCGAAGCAGACCACTACGTATGGACGCCGCACCTCGAAAGGACTACCGTCCAAAGCCATGGGCGAGACGCACATCCGCACCGAGATCAACATCGACGCCCCGCCTTCGGTGGTGTGGGCGGTGCTGACTGACTTTTCCGGTTTCCACGAATGGAACCCGATGGTCGTTGCTGCCGAGGGGCCGGCGACCGAGGGAAGCACAGCAAAGCTTCATTACCGATCGAACATCGGTCTCCATCTTCGTTTTCGTGTCCGCATCATGCGTTCCGACCCCGAGCGGGAGCTTCGGTGGGTCGGCTCGCGGCTCGGCGTCAGCGGCGAGCACTACTTTCTATTGATGGCGGAGGGATCGGGGACGCATTTCGTACACGGCGAGGTGTTCCGCGGGCTATTGGCGGGGCCCATGAGCTTCCTGTTCCGCGATCAAGTCCCCGTGTTCGACACCTTCAATCGTGCTCTCAAAGACGTTGCAGAGCATCGCTTCAAGACGGCCGGAGTCGCGCCTACGGATGGTACAGGGCAAGCCCGACCGTGATGCCCGCTCCCACCATGACGAAGAGCACGTTGCGAGCGTCGCCAAACTGACCGGTTCGCATGGTCCCTTCGAGCGCAGCGATCGGGCCGGCCGTGTGCACCCGGGCGAAACTCTCGTCCACCTGCGCGACGCGATCGGCTGGCACCCCGAGCGCCTGACTGAAGGTGTCGGCAAAGCCTGCGGGCGTCGGGCTCGGAACGACGAGGTCGATGTCCTTCACATTGAGCCCGGCGCTCTCGAGGAACGGGCCGGTGGAAGTCAGCGCACACTCTGCACACCGCGCCGCATAGCCCTCCCCTTGGTCGACCTGCAAGACATTTCTGCCGGGCTCCAACCCGGGAACCACGTCGGCAACCACGCGCGGAATCGGCCTTTCTTCCCAACTCATCTCGGCTTTGAGCAGATGCTTGAACTCGGAGAAGGTCGCAAAGGCGAACCGCGAGAAGCCCTGGTTTTCGTCGTCGCTCCGCGAGAGCAGCACCGCGCCGCCAAACGCGGCAAACGGAAACCTAGAGGTCCCGCTTCGCGATATACGACCGGAGCTGCCGACTAGACCAAAGGGGAAGTCCCAGTTGCTGCCGCGTTCCGGGTCCGCATCGGAGGTCACGACGATGCCCACGTCGATCGCACCCGAGGTCAGGAACCCATCGAGGATGTGGATGCCTGTCAGAACGCCCACCGCACCATTGACGACGTCGAACGAGAAGGTCCCGTGACCACCCTCTAGAGGGGGGTCTGGGTTAGCGCCGATGTCCTCTTGGATGATCGAGGCCACCGCCGGCTCACCGATGTTGTTATCCCGATAGATGCCGGCGTTGATCAAAAAGTCGATGTCGGCTGCAGTGCGACCCGCACGCTCGAGGCACGCTTGGGCGGCGGCGTCGGCAAGCTTGATCGCACCGGTCCCCCCTAGGCGTCTACGGGGGCGAGCCGTGCTGGCGGCCTCAATCTTCGTTCCCATAGCGATCCAGAATCTCTTCGACGGGGAAGATCATGACACCTACCTCGAGCCCCGATGCAAACGAGATCAGCATGATGGTATCGCCCTTCTTGAAGCGCTTTTCACCGAGGTACTTCCGCAGCGCTACGAAATGAGTGGTCGACGACGTGTTGCCAAACTCATTGACCGTGACCACCACGCGCTTTGGCTGCACACCGAGACGCTCCCCGATCTCTCTTGCACCACGCTCGATGGCCCGTGCCGAGGTCTGGTGAGGGATGATGTAATCGATGTCGCCAAAGCTGTAGCCGGCGGCGTCCAGCGCCTCTTTCAGCAGTTGGGGGGACTCGGAGATGGCGACCTGGTGAATTTGCCGTGCCTTGGTGAACATCGAAGCGCCGGGGCCCACCTTGCTGGGTGCCCCGAGGCATAGGCGACTATGTTCGGAAAGCGTGGTGAAGCCTGCTACGGCGATGTGATCGGTCTCGCTCTTTGTGCGCTCGACGATCACGGCCGTCCCTGCGTCGCCGAGGGTAAGGGAGGCGAGTTGATCGCTGAGTACCCAGCGGACCTGCTTCGCGGCGTTCTGGCCTAGGTTCGAGATGCATTCGCCACTCACGGCCATGCCCCGCTGGATGACACCCCGTCGGATGAAATCGTGCAGAATGAAGACGCCGGTCATCATCCCTGCGCACGCATTCGAAATGTCGAAGCTGATCGCTCGGTGCGCGCCGATGGCATCCTTGATGCTCAAGCTCAGCGGCGCCTCCCACTGATGCCGAAGCCCCCCCTTGTACCGACTGATGCTGCAGTTGATCAGCATCTCCATGTCCTCGGGGCCGTGATGCGAGTGGTCGAGGCAATCCCTGGCCGCCCCAACGGCCAGAGTATACGAGTCTTCACCTTCCGAGCAGACGTGTCGCTGGTGGATCCCGGTCAGCCGTTCGAGCTCGATGTGGGTATTGTGCGCGGTGCTCTCCATCAGCTCCCGCGTCGTCAGGATGCGCTCGGGGATCTTCCAACCGATGCTTTCGATTCGCGTCGGGATCGCCGGACTCCCATCCGCGAGAGTCCCAACGCCTGCCTCGAGGATCATCCCGTGATCCATTGGAACTGCGTGCCGCTCCCTTGCCATCAGGAGACCCTACCCCGAAAACTGCCTCTTCCAAAGGCCAAGGGTCCACGCCCATGAACGCGCCGAAACCAAGGTTACAATGGACGCGTACTGGGACGACCTCGGTGGTGAGAGCGGCTAGGCGGCACCGGCGGTGTAGCGGACTGGCAGGCGACTCGATACCCTCTGCCCATGCGCCAACTGCTGCCTGGTGTTCTCACTTGGTCGTGGTTTTCCGAGCCGCATGGCTATGATTTCAATGGAACGCTGTTCGTGCACGAGGCAGGAAACCTCTGTGTCGATCCGGTCCCACCGAGCGATGAGGTGCTCGATCGACTCGAGGAGCAGGGCGTCGCGCAGATTCTGATCACCAACCGCAACCACACCCGCGCGTCCAACCAGGTCGCCGAGCAAACCGGCGCACAAGTGGCCATTCACCCGGCCGATGCAGCCCACGCGCGGGAACAGGGCACGCACATCGACGCAGCACTCGAGGTGGGACAACGCGTCGGCCCTTTCACCGTCATCGGCGTGCCCGGAAAGTCTCCAGGCGAAATCGCGTTGCATGACCCAGCGCGGGGGATCCTGGTCGTCGGCGATGTGGTGATCGGGAATCCGCCGGGAGCGCTCTCTTTCTTGCCCGATCGCGTAGTCGATGACCCGGCTCAGTTGCGGGCGAGCGTGCGCGAGTTGGCCGAGCTCGAGTTTGATGCGCTGATCGTCGGAGATGGGGTTCCGATTTTGGAAGGGGCGAAGGCGAAGCTGCGGGAGTTGGTCGGCTCATGAAACGAGAAACTCGTGGATCAGTTGGCCCACGCGTTGAGGCTCGTCTTCCTGCAAGAAGTGGCCGCAATTGGGTAGCGACGTGATCTGCGCCTGCGGGAGGTCGCCCTTCACGCGTCGCATGGTCTTGGCGATGTCGGGCAAGACGCGGTCGTTTTCGCCATAGATGATGCGGACCGGTGCCTTGAGGCTTGGAAGCTTCTGCGCGATCTCGGCAAGGCCCTTGATGCCGAGGCCCGAACCCGCTTTGATCAATGCTTGGCGCGCCGCGGAATCGACGAAAGGCACCGTGTAAGGAGTGAGCGCTTCTCGGTTGAGGCGATCCTTGTGAACGACGCCAAACTTCATGGAGGCGACGAGCCCCTTCTGGCTCACCAGGTAGTCGCGCACCCCTGGCAATTTAAGGGCGATCAAGAAGAGCTTCACCGCCCACGAAGTTTCGGGGTAGACCAACGTGTTCAGAATGACGAGCTGCGAGAGCCGCTCGGGATGGTGAACCGCCCAAAACAAGCCGACCGGCCCTCCAAGGTCGTGTACCGCAAGAGCGGTCTTGGTGATTCCAAGTGCGTCGAGAAAACCATCGAGCACTCTTTCGAAGAAGAAGAAGTTGTACTTGATGTCCAACGGCTTGTCGGAGAGGCCATAGCCCGGAAGATCGATCGCGATCGCGCGGTGACTCTTGGCAATCGCTGGCATCACGTTGCGCCATAGATGCGACGACGTCGGAAACCCGTGAATCAACAAAACGGGAACACCTTCTCCGGCCGACAGGTAGTGAATGTTTAGCCCATCCACCTCGACGTACCGACTCGACATTTCGGTCATCAGAGCTCCAGCACGTCGCTGCTCGATGGGTCGCGGTCGAACATTCTGCTGACGAACGGGCAGGTCGACCGGATGCCGGTCCCAGTCTCTCGGGCCCAGGCGACCATTCCTTGAAAGAGCCGAAGCCCTCCTTTCTTGCCGCGAAGTGCATCATCGACCTCGGTGTGCTCGATGGTGATCGAATCGTCCGCCTCGCGGCTGAAGATCATCTCCCCAAGCACCTGACCCTCGTCGTTCACCAATTTGAAGCGCCCCCGAGGCGGGTTCTCTTCGACTTCAAATCGAAGGTTGTCTGTTTCAATCGCGGGCATACCGGCTCCCTCTAGCCGTACTATGCCCGCGACTTTGGAAAACCTCGACGCCACCCAGCGATCTTGCTATTTTAATCCCTATGGGTCAGAGTCGTGCTTTGGGAAAGCAGCGGCAGGCGCGGCACCTGGTCGTCGCGAGCGCCACGCTGATGCTCTCGTTCCTGCTCGCGTCCTGCCAGGGTGACGCCACCGATGTTGGGGGGCCTAGCGCTTCCTGTGGTGACTCGGTTTGCAGCGCGGAGGAGACGTGCTCCTCGTGCGCGAGCGATTGCGGTGCATGTCCCATCGGTTGCGGTGACGAGGTGTGCGCCGGGGACGAGACCTGCACTTCTTGCGCGACCGATTGCGGTTTATGTCCGGATCTTTGTGGCGACGGCACCTGCGATGCCTCCGAGCATTGCAGCACGTGTGACGCCGATTGTGGGACCTGCTCCGACGCTCCAGCCACCGTCACGCGTGGTCCGTATCTTCAGAGCGGGTCGAGCGACGGCGTGGTGATCCGGTGGCGCACTGACGAGGATACCGATTCCGTCGTGGCCTACGGGGCTGATCCGACTTCCCTCACCAACGTTGCTGCGTCTTCGGCGCCGACCGCAGAGCATGCGGTTCGCATCGAGGGCCTCGCAGCCGACACGCGTTACTATTATGCGATCGGGTCCTCCACCGCACCGCTCGTCGGCGCCGATGACGACCACTTTTTCACGACCGCCCCGCAGCCCGGCACCGCACGGCCGACCCGGATTTGGGTGCTCGGCGACTCCGGTACCGCCAACGACAATGCGCGGTCGGTTCGCGACGCCTATGAATCCTTCACTGGATCGCGAGGAACCGACCTGTGGTTGATGCTCGGCGACAACGCCTATTCGGACGGAACCGATAACGAGTATCAGGAAGCCGTCTTCGACATGTATCCCGACACGCTACGAAACGCGGTGCTTTGGCCAACACTCGGCAACCACGACGGGCATAGCGCCGACTCCGCGACGCAGACCGGCCCCTACTACGACATCTTTACCCTCCCGACGGCCGCGGAAGCGGGCGGGGTGCCGTCTGGCACAGAGGCCTATTACGCATTCGACTACGCCAACGTGCACTTCGTCTGTCTCGACTCGTACGATTCGGATCCCGATCCCGACGGGCCCATGATGACCTGGATGGAAAACGACCTCGCCGCCACGACTCAGCCGTGGATCGTCGCGTTCTGGCATCACCCGCCCTACTCGAAGGGATCCCACGACTCGGACTCGGAAGGCAGCTTGGAGGACATGCGCGAGTTTGCCTTGCCGATCTTGGAAGCGTACGGGGTCGACCTCGTCCTTTCTGGGCACAGTCATTCCTATGAGCGATCGATGCTGCTCAACGGTCACTATGGCCCGTCCGGCACCTTGACCGGCTCGATGATGATCGACAGCGGAGACGGACGCGAAGGCGGTGACGGTGCCTACCGCAAGCCTGGCGCGACGACCGAGGGGGCCGTGTACATTGTGGCCGGAAGCTCGGGCAAGACCAGCAGCGCGTCTCTTGATCATCCCGCCATGTACATCTCTTTGCTCGAGCTAGGCTCCGTGGTGCTCGATGTCGATGACACACGCTTGGAAGCGACCTTCCTCGACGATGCGGGGAGCGCGCAGGATAGCTTCACCATCCAAAAGGACTGAGGGGACGGAGATGCGCAAGCGTTGGCAGATCGGCGTAACGGTGGTCATCGCGGTCCTGGTCCCGACCTCGATCGCGCTCGGCCACGGGGACGTTCACGAGCGCATCGCGGCGCTGACCGAAGAGATCGAGCAACAACCGGGCGACGCAGCACTCTATGTCCGTCGGGGGTCACTCTACGCGCTCGACGAAAGCTGGGCGCAGGCACTTCTGGACTATGAATCGGCAGGTCGAGTCGAGCCGAGCGCACCCAACATCGATTTCCTCAAAGCCAAGGTCCTGGTCGAGCTCGAAGAGAACGAACGCGCCGTAGCGCTTCTCGATTCGGTGTTGTCGCAGGAGCCGGAGCATGCGGATGGCTACTTGATTCGGGCGCGGGCGCACGTCGCTCTGGGTCACATCGACGAGGGGACCGATGACTACACTCGCGCCATCGCCCTCTTCGAACGGCCCGCACCCCGCTATTATCTCGAGCGCGCACGAGCGCTGATCGATGCAGGGCGGGTAGACGAGGCGCTCGCGGCCCTTCGAGAGGCTGTGGCCGATCTCGGTCCGCTTCCATCGCTCGTCGAGCTTGCCGTCGAAGAGGAAGAGAAACGAGGGCATTACGAGGAGGCGCTCCGTTGGGCCGATCTACTCAGCCCCACCCTTCGACACTCGCCACGCTGGCGCGCGATCGCGGGAAACCTCGCTCACCAACTGGGACAAGCTTCACGCGCGGAGGACGAATACCGCAAAGCCCTCGCCGCGATCGACGCGCTCCCACCGGCGCGCCAGGGAACCGAGGCGATGACGGCATTGCGTACGGAGCTCACCAGCCGCCTCGAGACGCTCGCACCAAGCCTATCGACCGAGGCCGCATCCGCATACCCCACGGGTCTCGTGGGCCAAGGACTCGCGCTCGCAATCCTGGTCGCGCTAGGCATCTTGGTCGTTCGCGTGCGCAAGTAGACGCAACGTCCATGCGCGGTCATATCTGCGCCATGGCTGACGCTCAGCGCTCGGTGTCCAAGCTCAGGAAGTGGGCAGACGTATTGGTCTCGTTGCTCGACGACCGGTTTCGCATCCCTGGCACCGACTTTCGTTTTGGGATCGACCCGATCATCGGGCTGCTCTTTCCGGGCATCGGCGACGCAGTCACGGGGGTAGGCTCGATCGGGCTCTTGACGCTCGCGCTCCGTCGGGGCGTGCCACGCGTGATCTTGGGACGAATGCTTCTCAACATCCTGGTCGATGTCGTCCTCGGCGCACTTCCCGTCGTCGGAGACATCTTCGACGCTGCCTGGAAATCGAACCGCCGAAACCTCGAGCTCATCCGCCAGCACGAAAGCCCGGAGTCAAAACCCGGCGCATGGGACTACGCGATCGTAGTCCTCGGCCTAATTCTCGCCATCCTCAGCATCATCGTGCCACTGGCTGCCGTATTCTACTTCGGCGTCCACTACGGACCGGAGATTTGGGATTATCTCGGTCGGTAACGAGGCACTAACCGTCTATGCTGCCGGCGCCGCCGCGGCGAGTAGGCCATCGTAGGCGGCAGGAAGCATTGCGCGCGGTCCCGTATGAAACAATAGCGGCTCATCGGCGCGGATCAGGAACTGATTGAACGTGAACCCGGTCGGCCCAATCTCTGGAACGAACGTGCTGATGCGGAAGATATCGGACGCAATCTCGTGAGTCGTGGTGTCCATGGTTCCTCCTCTGCTGTGGCACGGCCCCTAGACCGAAATCCATCAACGAGAGTATCCTAACCGCCCAGCGGAGGGCACCATGAACTATCGGCTCGCCTATTCGTTCGGCTTCCACCCTTGGGAGGACGCCGCCCATGATCCGCCGTTCGCCGAGAAGATCTCGGAGATGTTCGACCGCGAGGAGCGCGGCCGCGAGCCTCCGTACGGGACAGCGCTCGATATCGGCACGGGGAGCGGCATTTGGGGGATCGAGCTCGCCAAGCGCGGCTGGCAGGTCACCGGGATCGACTTCGTCGACAAGGCTCTTCGACGCGGCCGCGAACGCGGACACGACGCGGGCGTCGACATGAGGTTCGTGCGCGGTGATGTGACCGCGCTAGAGCGGGCGGACATCGGCGGCTCTTTTCGCTTGGTCCTCGATACCGGGACCTTCCACGATTTCAACGAGGAGCAGCGCAAGGCCATGGGCCGTGGAGTCAGCGCCATCGCTTCCCCGGACGCAACCGTCCTATTGCTCGTCTGGCCCAAGCGCAGAAGGCCGTTGATACGCGGCGCGAGCCGAGACGAGGTGGAGGAAGCATTCCCGGGTTGGGAGATCACCCACGTGGAGCCCTCGCACTTCCGGTTGCCCAAGCCCATGCAACTCCTGCTTCGGCCCGATGAGCACTGGTATAGGCTGCGCCGCCGTAGCCCTGAAGCAACCGCTGCTAGGTGACCTCGTTAGAGCTTCTCGAGGGTGGCTATGAGCTCGATCATCGGCGGAAACGGGCTGGTTATGGAAACGGTCAGTGTGCTTCCGGCAACACTCCACATTGCACTCTCAGTCACCGGGGGGTCGATCGGTTGGAGACTGTTCTCGTCCTCTCCTTCCTGCCTATAGGTCAGGGTCAACGCGGTCCCCTGAGTCGACCAGGTGCCTTCCGACCGAAAGTTGAACAACCATCCCCGCTTCCAAGACCAGTGCTTCATCACAACCCTCCCCGAACCGGATGACTTACCAAAGATCGGGGGCCTCGTCGAAATTGGCGCGGAAGCGCCGCCGCGGGGTCGAAGCCCCTACTTTAGCGTCACGACGAAGTCGCCTTCATTGCCCAAGGCCGGACCAGTCAGAATGGCATCCCATTCGGTTTGCCCGAGCACGTGGCGCCGGCCAAAGGCGAGCAAGTAGGCGGCGAGCACCGGAACCGCTTCTCTCGTATCGATGAAGTCCGGACTGCAACCGTCTTGATCGGCGCCGCTGATGAACAGCGCGAGAACGTCAGGGTCGAGGTCGTGGCAGATCGTGACGAAGCTGTAGTGAGCGCCCAGAGGCATTTCGACCCAGATGTCGTCCGGATCGTCGATGCCGGCCCATGACGGGTCCGCCGATTCTTCTTGCGTAGTCGTCTGATCGAGACGCCCGGTCATCAGCATGGTGGGAATGGTGAGATCACCGAGCTCGCCGTCGGCAATAGCGACCAAGGCCGGTGCCTGCGGCGCGATCGCCACGATACGCGGGTCCCCGAACCCGGCACGGTAGGCCGCCTCGACGTTTGGATCGGTGAGCACGTCACAGTTCTCGCTCATCATTCCTTCACAGTCGGCGGCGGCGGCAGCGGCATCGTAGTCGACATCGGCGCCGCCCGCGGTGAACGACGTGTAGCCGCCGAAGCTATGGCCAAAAAGGAAGACGCCCCGATCGACGTCGGCCTTTCCCTCGAGGTCATCACCGCTCAAACCCGACTCGAACTCGTCGATGATGGCGGTGATGTCAGTGGGACGATTGAGCGCCACCAGCGCCGGAGGGTCCGCTGGACCGAACGCGAGATCCAACGCTGTGTTGCCCGTGTGGTTCGGCGCCACGAGCACCCATCCATATGACGCCATGAGCTCACCGTACGGATAAGCCAGCAACCCCTCTCCGCCGTTGCCGTGCGAATAGATCACGAGCGACAGGTTGGACTCGTCGGTCACCGGCGGCGCGTCGAGCGCGGACCCCGCAGGCAGATCGACGACGCCCGCCACCGCGTATCGCGCAGGTGCCGCACCGGATTCGTCCTGCGCCGGATACCACACGCGCAACACCAGCTCGCGCGGCTCCATGGAAGCCGCGGCGCTGTACGTCATCGTCATCTCGCGGTAGCCGACCTCGTACGGTCCTGACGAGAACAGCTCATCCGCAGGAGCGGTCGGAACCGAATCGCCATCGCATCCAGCAAGGCAAAGAGTGAATACCCATACGACCGCGCCGGCGGTCGCGCCCCATGAAGAAAGACTGCGCATAGACGCGGGAGAGTAGTACAATCGGCGGCTTCGCGCGAGTCGACTCTGCCGACTAAGGGGAAATGCAGTCGCTGAAGTCTAGCGATTGATCGAGGCACTCGGTCGAGCCGGATCGGCCGCAGTCGATGGTTTCGAGGCACTCGAGCACCGATACGGTTTCGGATAGGCAACCGTCGAGCCAATCTGACCCTAGTTGCCGAGCGGCGCGCGTAGCTCGCTCTTCAAGTAGAGCCCCCATGGTTCGCCGTAGGGATGAACTTGGTCGGTGGGCTCGCCGTCGCGGAAGATCGGACGGCCCCCGTTCGCCCAATCGAAAATCCCGCCTTCCAAGTTGTAGACCTTTGCGAATCCTGCAGCTACGAGCTCGTCGACGATGGCGGCACTGCGGGCGCCCACCGAGCAGTACACGACGACCGTCGACTCCGCCCGGAGATTCAGCGCTGCGATATCCGGGTGGTCTGGGTCCGTACGCAGGGCGCCCCCGAGATGACTCACGTCGAACTCTTCCTTCGTGCGAACATCGAGGATGACCGGCCGCTCCGACGGTTCGCGGTTCATCCATCCGGAGAGCGTTTCCGCATCGACCCACGCAACCTCGGGAAACCAGGTGCCGATCAAGTGCTTGAGCGAGCTCGGGCTCCGAGCGCCGACGAACAGCAGCATCCCGAGCACGAGGCTCACCCCCGCCAGCCAAATCCACGGCTTCAGGCTCCCGGTTCCAGTCCCGCCAACACTCATGCTCTCCTCTCCTCAGCCGCTATACACCACCGAAAGCGCGCTGCATCGCCTTCTGGGGCAGGTAGGTGCCAAACACGCCGGCAGTCGCTCGATTTTTTCGCAATAATGGATCAGTGCGCACTTTAAGGGGGACTGGGGCGCAAGGGCTAACTGCGACCCAGGATTCTCAGACACCGCAGATCGGGGACGTGTTGGATTCCCGTTACCGTATCACCGGGGTTCTCGGCTCCGGCGGGATGGGGTGCGTCTATCTTGCGGAGCACATCTCGATTCAGCGGCCATTGGCGCTGAAGCTGCTGCATCCGGAGGTCGAGGACGTCGACGAGATGATCAAGCGCTTCGAGCGAGAGGCGTTTGCCATCGGGCGTATGGATCACCCGAACTGCGTGAACGTCTCGGACTTCGGAAAGCTCAGCGACGGCACTTTCTACATGGTGCTCGAGCTGTTGGATGGCGTGTTGCTTTTCGATTTGCTCGAGCAAGAGACGCGAGTCGACTGGAAACGCGCGCTTCACATCGGCCGTCACGTGCTCAGCGCTCTCGATTACGCCCACGACGCTGGGATTATTCACCGCGACGTCAAACCGGAAAATGTGATCCTCGTCCAAGAGGACGGCGACCCCGATTTCGCCAAGATCCTCGATTTTGGAATCGCAAAGCTCTTGCACGATGAAGCGAAACCCGAATCGGACACGCTGCTGCTGATCAACGACGCCAAGCTGACCCAGCAAGGCGTCGCCATCGGCACCCCGACCTACATCGCACCCGAGCAGGCGTATGGGCTCCCGATCGATGGGCGAGCCGACCTCTACTCCCTGTCGGTGATGCTGTACGAGATGATCGCGGGCGTCCCTCCGTTCGACACCCACGATGTGGGCGCGCTCCTGCGCATGCATATTTCGGAGAGAGTCCCGAGGTTCGCAGACGTGGCACCGGACGTGGACGTTCCCGACGCTGTGGAGCGCCTCATCCTCCACGGCCTCGAGAAAAAGCCGGACGACCGTATCGGCAGTGCCAAGGAGTACATCGGGCGAATCGACAAGATCCTGCTGGGCAAGGATGGACGCCGGTCGGGGCTTCGCGAGATCCCCCCTTTCGACATCCATCGCATTCGCGCCTTGCTGACGACTCGGTTTGCTCGGGTAGTCCCCCAAAAAAGGCCAACCAAGCGAATGCTCGCAGCTGCGATCGTGGTCATCGTCCTGACGGCCGGCCTTGCCCTTGCGTTCGGAAGCACGGGCCCCGACGCCCCGGCGCCCGAAGAGCCCTACGCGGTCATGAGCCTCGGTCATGCGCAGGCCAACAAGGAGCTCAGCATGCAGGCTCTGATCGCCTACGAAAAGGCCCTCTCTCTCGATCCCGAGCTCGCCAACAACAAGCGCATGCGCGCCAATGTCGAGCGAATGCTGGACAAGAAGGCTCCCCCTGATGTCGTCGATGCCGCGCTCGAGTTCCTCGGTACGTTGGTCTCTACGGCGGGCGACCAAACGGCGGCCGACCAGCTCATCGACTTCGCTTCATCGTCGAAGGTGCCACGTCGGCGGCACAAAGCCGTCAAGGTCGCCGAAGAGGTAGGCCTGAGCGATCGAATCGACCGCCTAGATTCCTATACGCTCGACCTGCAGCAGGGAGAAACCTGTCCGGATCGCAAGGAAGCCGTCGCAAACCTTCGCGCCCTCGGCAGCAAGAAAGCGATCCCCGCGCTGCGCAAAGCCAGAAACCGGCCCAGGGGTGGCCTCGGAAGAAAGAGGGTCAACACCAACGCTTGCCTCCGCGGCAGTGCAAACGAAGCGATTCGGTACCTGCAACGCCTGTGATGGCAGGCGACGCTGGCAAGACCGTTTGCGACCACTACACCCGGTTGAAAGACTCCCCTATCAACTCGCCGAGACCCCCCTAGGATCGCGCCTTTCTGGATGTTATGATTGACGGCGCGGTGCCCCCCAAGCACCGTCCTCGCCTCGACGTACTCCGCTAGCATGACAAGCAAGACCTTCCATTCGCTCCGGCATGGCGCGCTGGGGTTCCTTTTCTGTTGTTCCGCAGCGTTGTTGTTCAACACAAGCAGTGGATCTGCACAAGGGCCGGAAATGGTTGGTGCGTGGAGTCCGGTGATCGCGTGGCCGCACATTCCCGTCTCCGCGGCGAATCTTCCGGATGGGCGCATTGTGACTTGGTCTGCAAGCAGGGAGACCGCGTTTCCAAACAACGGAGAGTTTTTCACGCACTCGGCCGTCTACGATCCTGTTTCGGCCAGCTTCACGACGACGAACAACCCTCACAACGACATCTTCTGCGCTGGCATTTCGTTGATGGAGGATGGTGCGGTAATGGTGACGGGCGGCCGGCAAGTCAACCGACGGACGGCGGCGTTTGATCCGCAGAGTCTCGTGTGGTCCAGACGGTCGGACATGGGTTTCCCGCGTTGGTATGGCACGCAACTAACGCTGCCCAACGACGAAGTGATGGCGGTGTTTGCACAAGGCGCCGGCCCAGTCGTGGAACGCTATTCGGCACCCATCGATCGGTGGACGGCTTTGCCTGGGATGGAGATGACGACGGCGGCCGCTGAGCAAGCTGCTACGAACTCCGGAAGCGCGAATAACGGCGGCACGAACTCGCAGTGGTGGTCGTTCCTGCACGTCGCACCGGATGGGCGTGTATTCCACTCCGGGCCATGGCCCAGCATGCATTGGTACGATGCGGTCGGCTCGGGCGATATCGAAGCCGCCGGCACACGACTAGGGGGAGACCAAACGCGCGGGTTCGGGACAGCGACGATGTATGACGTCGGCAAGGTATTGGTGGTTGGTGGGCAGGATCGAAAAGCGCCAGAAGCCTCGTCGCGCGAAGTGATCAAAATCGACGTCAATGGCGCTGCCCCGCTAACGCAACAAGCCAGTGATATGGCGTACAAGCGTACCAATCACAATGCCGTCCTATTGCCGACGGGCCAGCTCATCGTCGTTGGTGGCAACGAGAACGCAAAGATCTTCAATGACCAAACCAGCGTTCTGGAGCCGGAGATCTGGGATCCACAAACCGATCAGTGGACCCTGATGGCGCCACACACGGTGCCGCGCAACTACCACTCTGTCGCGCTGCTACTCAAGGATGGACGCGTTCTGTCTGGGGGCGGTGGTCTCTGCGGGAATTGTCCGGAAAACCATCAAGACGCGGAGATCTTCTCACCGCCGTATCTGTTCTCCGCGGGCGGCGTGCCAGCAGTGCGTCCCGTGATCACGCAGAGTGCACCGAGCGCGCAAGCTGGCGATGAGCATAGCGTCACTGCGAGCCCTGGAGTGCAGGCGTTCAATGTGATCCGGCTCGCCGGCGTGACACACTCCATCAACACCGATGCGCGATTCGTGCCGGTCGACTTCGTTGAAGACGCACCAGGCGAGTACACTCTCTTTTTCAATGACAACCCGAACGTGCTCGTTCAGGGGTACTACTGGCTGTTCGCGGTCGATGCGCAGGGTGTGCCGTCGATCGGTCACACACTTCAAGTGGTGCGTGATGTCGCACAACCAGACGTACCCATCAGCTACGAGGTATTTCACGGCATTTGGTCGTCGCTGCCTGACATGGACGCGTTGACGCCAGAAGCCACTGGCAACACAGACGATTTCACGTTGCAGGTTCGGCTCCGCGATACCGACTACGCGCTGCGGTTCCGTGCGCAGTTCTTTGTCGAGACAACGGGTGTCTACAATTTCGCAACGCTATCGGACGATGGCTCGAAGCTTCTGGTCGACAGCGCTTTGGTGGTCGACAACGACGGGGTGCACGGGCTCTTGCGCGCAGACGGTTCGGTTTCGTTGACAGCCGGATACCACGATGTCGAGGTGCAGATGTTCAATGGCGGGGGACCCGCGCAACTCGGCATTCGCTGGAGCGGCCCCACCTTCTCGGAGACGTCCTTCGATGGACGAGATGTGGGCGAAGTCAGCGTGCCGTTGGAGTTCACGTCAATCGTCCAGACCCAGCCACAACCGGTCGGCGTTAACGTGATGTGGTCAGCCCCAGCACAGGGCGCTGGCACGATCGACTACGAGTGGGCGTTCGGCGACGGCAACTCGACCACGACGACTAATTCAACCGTGGCGCACACCTATACGGAGCCTGGTCGGTACACGGTCATCGTTCTCGCCTCGGATCAAGCCGGCCGGCAGATCAGTCAGCAATTCGTACAGGTCATTCATGCGGCCGCGTTCTTGGCAGAGCCGCCGCGACATTCGTCGACCATCGCGCTCGATGCTGACGCAGGCGGGGATCGTGTTTGGAACGTAAACCCCGACCAAAACACCCTCACGGTGATCGACGCAGATGGGGCCCTTCTTGGTGAGCTTCCAACGGATGACAGGCCGTGGGCGATAGCCTTGCATCCAGCGGCACCTGAAGCCTGGGTGGTGAACAAGGGGAGCGCAACCATTTCCATTCACGACACAGGCACGTTCGAGCGCATCGATACGATTTCGCTCCCGCGTGGCTCGCAGCCGCACGGGATCGTGTTCTCGGAAAGCCGCGTGTTTGTCGCACTTGAGGCAACCGGCCAGGTCGCCCGTATCACGAACAGCGGAGTGGATCTCGTCAACGTGGGTCGGCGTCCACGGCACTTATCGATTGACCCACAGTCTGCACTTCTCTTGGTGTCGCATTTCGTGACGCCACCGCTTCCGGGCGAAGCGGGGACCGCGCCAGTGGTTGACGATGGCGTCCAGGAGTATGGCGGTTGGGTCACACCAGTCGACGCACAAACGTTGCAAGTGGACACGCCGATCATTTTGGGCCACAGCAATGTCGCGCCGACCGAGCACAGTGGTCCTGGGATTCCAAACTATCTGGGCCCGGCGGTAATCGCCCCCACAGGTTCGATGGCGTATGTCCCTTCGAAGCAAGACAACGTTCTCGGAGGCGCGATGCGAAGTGGCGAGGCGCTTCGATTCGACCAGGCCGTACGCGCCGTGAGCTCGCACATCGATCTCGCGACGTTGAGCGAGGTTCGCGGTGCCAGGGTCGAACATGACGATGCATCTATCGCGACCGACGCGGTGTTTGGGTCGCTTGGCGTTCATTTGTTTACGGCGCTCGAGGGCAATCGCCAGGTCGTCGTGAACGATGCGGTGTCTGGCATGGAGCTCGGCCGGATGCAGGTTGGGCGGGCACCCCAAGGGCTCGTTCGCTCTTCGGACAACCGTTTGTACATTCACAACTTCATGGATCGAACGATCACGATCATGGACGTCGACGCGATCATTCAGGGTGGTGCAGTGACCAGCGCTTCCGAGCTCGCGGTGGTTGGCACGAGCCAGTCAGAAGCCCTCGACCCCACCGTGTTCGTGGGCAAGCAGCTCTTCTACGACGCAGCAGACGATCGCCTCGCCGCGTTCGATTACATGAGCTGCGCGTCGTGCCACAAGGAAGGCGGACAAGACGGCCGAGTGTGGGATTTCGCTGCGGTCGGAGAGGGGTTGCGCAACACGATCACGCTGGTCGGTCGCGGAAGACCGGCTCACGGCATGGTTCACTGGAGTGGCAACTTCGACGAGATCCAGGATTTTGAAGCGCAGATCCGCGCGTTTGCCGGTGGCACCGGCCTCATGGACGACGCGGATTTCTTCTCTGGAACACGCCAGGATCCACTCGGCGACCCGAAGGCAGGCATTTCCCCGGACCTCGATGCATTGGCAGCATACGTGCACTCGCTTACGGCCGTCCCGGAGAGCCCATTTCGCACGGTAGATGGCCCAGACCCAACTGTCGACAACGGAAGGATCGAGTTCTTAATTGCGGGCTGTAACGTCTGTCACGGTGGCTCGGCGATGACGGACAGCTGGACTGGCGCCCGCCATGACGTCGGAACGCTGGCTGCGACGTCCGGCCAACGCCTCGGCGAACCACTCGATGGGCTCGACACCCCATCGTTGCAGGGTGTGTGGGCAACTCCTCCATACCTGCATGATGGTTCTGCCGCGACGTTGGAGGAAGCGATCGAAAGTCACGACTCGACTTCGGAGCTTCCAACGGAAACCATCGATGAGATAGCGCGATACGTTCGCACCATCGAGGATGAACCGATCCACTCGAGCGGTTGCTCTGTCAACGCGCCAAACACCGAGAATGCGCCGTTCAGCGTGTTCGCGGTGTTGATGCTGGCCGGGGTGCGTTCGCGACACCGCTCACGCCGTGGTCGAGATCTCGCTGCGCAATCGTGATCCATCGCAACTACGGTACGCGTTGCTGATGCGTCGACGAGCGACATGGTGCTGGGTCCCCGTCATGATGGCCATCGTGACAAGCGGTTGCAACTCCAAACCCATCAGGGGCGCGGACGCCGGTGTGGACGCAGCGCTGCAGGTCGAGACGCCTGCTTGGGGGTTTGTGGCGAACGCTCAGAGTGAAACCGGCGGAGTGCATGTGCTCGTTCACACCGATACGCTCCCAATCCCCGTCAACGTGATGCATCGGTGGCGCATTCAGGTGCTGCGCGGACCCGGCAAACTGACACCGTTCATGCCGGAAGCACTCGTGGTGAACGGTGGCATGCCCTCCCATGGACACGGTCTGCCAACCCAGCCTGCGGTCTCGCGGTATCTCGGCAAAGGCATGTTCGTCGTGAATGGCATGCGTTTCAACATGGGTGGCGAATGGGAGATGATCGTTCGCGTGCTCGAACAGGGTCGGTGGCATCGCACAGCCTTCACGATTGCACTGCAATCGGCAGGAGATCACGGGCATCACGGTTCGGTGTGGAATGAAACCGAGATGGGTTTGCTGCGAAGTCTGTCGTTGTCTGCCGCGGGCCCACGACCCCGCGATCGCACCAATCGCGTGCAAGATGACGCGCGTGCCGTTGAGCTTGGTCGCGCACTCTTCTTCGACAAGAAGCTAAGTGCCAACGGTGAGGTGTCATGTGCGACGTGTCACCGGGAGTCTTTGGCGTTCACGGACGGACGCAGAACGGGTAAGGGGCTCGCGGTTCTCGACCGCAATACGCCGAGTGTGGTCGGCGCGGCCTGGCAACGATGGTTCTATTGGGATGGTCGGCGTGACAGCTTGTGGGCGCAGGCACTCGTGCCGATCGAGGCCGCTCGTGAAATGGGCTCCAGCCGTCTGGCAGTCGTGCGTGCCATCCGGCAGGACGCGAAGTACGAGCGCGCCTACGAATCCCTGTTTGGCCCGCTGCCATCACTGGAGGGGTTGTCGGTGCCGCACGCCGGTCCCATCGGTCCGGAGGCACACCGTGTCGCATGGCGGCAAGTTCCCGTTCGGACGAGACGGTCGATCAACGTGGCGTTTGCAAACGTCGGAAAAGCGATTGCAGCGTTCGAGTCGACGCTCGAGTTCGAGCCGACGCGTTTCGATCGCTACGTCGATGCACCCGCAGAAGGGGGGCTTCTGAACGACTCCGAGATCGCCGGACTTCGGCTATTCATCGATCCGAAAAACCAATGCCTAAAGTGCCACAACGGCCCGATGTTCACCAACGGTGGTTTTCATAATATCGGAACGGGTTCGCCGGATCCGGCAAGCCTGGACGTGGGCCGCATCGCAGGTCTGCAGTCTGCGATCCTGGATGAGTTCAATTGCCGCGGCCGCTATTCCGACGATCGGGAACGATGCAGCGAGCTCGAACACCTCGCGCCCGACGCGCACCTGGCAGGCGCGTTCAAGGTGCCGAGCATCCGGGGCGCAGCGAAGACGCCCCCGTACATGCACGACGGGCGCTTTTCGACCTTGCGCGAAGTGCTGGAGTTCTACCGAACGCCTCCAGCGCGGTCGAACGCCATGCCGCATGAGCTCGTGCCCTTGCCGCACCTGACGGACAGCGATCTAGACAGCCTCGAGGCGCTCCTGCGCATGCTTGGCGAGTAGACCTGCGCAGGAGGCAGCGCGCGAACCAGTACGCGGCCGCATTCGGCTCCTGTCCCCGGATGGTGGCCGTGATTCCCTCTTGATGCTTTTCGACGGCTCTGGCACGGTCTTATGCCTCACACACGACGGCCGCGCCGTAGGAGAATAAGCCATGAAGTTCATCTCCAAATATACGATTCGCCCCGAGCACAGAAACGAAGCGATCAAACGCTTCCTCGAGGGCGGGGGGCAACCACCTGAGGGCATCAAGTTGCTTGGCCGGTGGCACAACACGAGCGACCGCAGTGGCTATTCCCTCGTGGAGGCCGACGATGCAGTCGCGATGGGCCGATGGTCCCACCAGTGGTCAGACGTCCTTACCATCGAAACGTCCATCGTCATCGACGACGAGGAGTTCTTGAAGGTCCTCGGCTGATCCTCGGCGGAACTTCAATCGGTTCATAATGCCGGCTGCTCCTGGCACCGGCACAGGGACACAGGTGCGTCGCTTTCGCTATTGGCGGGCGAGCTTTGGTCCGCGTTGACCTAAGATGGAGGGTGTTCGTCCCGCCGATTGCGTCTGAGTAGAGTGAAAAGCAGCGCGGCGCCGGCAAGCGACTAGCCGTTGGCGATCGTGCGGGCGAGGTCGGCTACGGCCGCTTCGAGGGCGGCCGATGGGAGAGTCGGTGGGAAGGTCAGGCCGATGAAGGCGGACACTTCGAAGATGATGCCGTTTGCGCGCACGATCAATGAGCTTGGACCGGCGTCGTTCGGGTAGAACGCTTCGTCGCCAATGCCCGGGACATCGGTCGTGCCGCCGCGGTTGTCTTCAAACCCCTGGCGAACGCCGTCCCAAGACGAGTCCGCTCCGAAGTAAAAGACACTGACCGAGTCTGCTTCGCCATCTGTAATCTCGAACCTGCAGTTTCGCGCAATGTCAGGGACCCCTTCGCTGGCGGTACCCTCGAAGATTGAGGTCACGGTCGCTGCGTCGGTGAGTTGACACGCACGCTCTGCGTCGGTGAGGCCATTGCCCGTTCCGCCCGTCGCGCCCGTTCCGCCCGTATTGTCACCGCCACACCCGATACAAAGCGAGGCCGTGGCGATCGCGCTCGCAAAGAAGAGGACGAGGGAGTCGCTTTGAACCTTCATGGCACGACAGTACCACGGGGGCAGCGCGACGAGGAAGGCTCGATGACCGATCAGCAGAGGAGCGCACGGACCGCTCGCTCGACGCCCTCGGCCGCCCATTTCGGAACGGGTCGCCCGGCTCCGAGCGCTGGTCTCACCGCCGAATAGGGAATTCCGGCGACTGCCAGCGTCACCAGGTCTACGGGACGGTTGAGTCGGTCGGCGAGTCGGGCGAGCGCCTTGTCGAGGCGGCGGGCCAGTGCCTTGGCGCGTCGAGCCTGCGCGACCGGGACGTCCCGAGAGACCAGCTCTTGTCGGCGAAATCGGGTGAGGACGACCGCATCATCCGGATGCGCGACGCACCACTCGACCACTCCCCGGGCGGCCGAGACCGCAACTTCGATCGGGTCGCCTCCGGTGTCGAGCTGCTCGATGAACTCGTCCTGGAAGCGCTCGACCGTCCGCAGCCAAAGCTCGGCCGCCAGGTGATCGCGGCTCTCAAACCGATGGTACACAGAGCCGCTTGGTGCGCCGAGCCGGTCGGCCACCGCGGTCATCGTCAACGTCTGGGCGCCTCCCGATGCAACGAGCGACCTCGCCGTGTCCAACATCTGTTCGGCGGAGAAGCGAGGCGGTCTACCCATGGCCCCGAAGCGCCCGACGCAGCAACCGGACCCACCATGACCATCGGGGGCGAGTGCCGTCGAGACCGAGCGTCGTAGCCGCCTTGGCGAAGGCGTCTTCCACCAGGGCGTCGTGGAGCGGGCGAATGACGACGGGCCAGGAGACTCGAGCCAGGCCGCGCGGGTCGATCGAAAGGGTATGGCGGAGGTCGCAGCCATCATGTGCCGGCACCACGGCCAGCTCGTGCCATCCCGAGAAGCCGCGCGGACCCGAAAATCGGAATCGCACGCGCTGGCCGGGAACGTACTCGTCGATCGCGTAGCGGATGGGCCCATGCCCTCCAGCCGAACCCAGTCGCAGACCATTCTCGAGCCACATGGCCGGCCAGTGCTCGGACGGCCAGACGCTGTCTTCGTCACCTGCCAAGGATTCGATCAGAGCCCCGACCTGCTCGGGAGGAACCGGAAAGTGGCGTTCGTGTAGATTGACATCCATGGTTGCATATTAGAGAGTAATCTCTAATACTGTCAAGTGCTTTTTAAGGCGTCTCCGCGGCCGGTTTCCGGCTACCCTCGGTCCGAGGTCACCGATGAATCAAAGACTCAAAGCAGCCAGCATCATCCTGTGTGGCTTGTTCTTGCTCTCTTCGCTGCCGGAGCTCGCGTACGGACAAACCACGGTAACGACTGACCCTCCAGCGGCAGAACAGCCTCGACCGTCGGAGCCGTGCCCGGAGGGGAAACGCGGCGGCGCGATCGGCGGCATAGTCGTCGGCAGCGTGTTTTGGTGGCTGCTACCGATGTCGATTCCCGTGCTCATCACCCAGACGAAGAAGCTCAAGGCACACAACAAGGCGAAATACGAACACCGGTGCCAGTACGCGCACGGGGGCTAAGCCTTCGGCCGCTGTCGATAGCGCATCCAAGCAGGCCGCGCGGCCTGACCCGCCTTTTTGTAGAATCGGACTGCGGTCTCGCGGGCGTGAGCGTACAGCTCGGTAGCTCCCGTCTCCTTGGCGCATTTGTTAGTCGGGCGCGTCTGCCTGGTGGCCGGGCTGCCAGGCGGATTGGGGCTCTCGCGCGCGTGGTGGCGGCAGTACAACGCGGTGGTGTACAAGGACGGCCAGACCCCTGACCACTTTGCAACGTGGGTCGACGCATGTGCTACAGAGCTTCTATGATTGAAGACTTAACGACGCGCCAGGAGCTCGAAGCCCTGATGAGCGAGGACGGCGGTGCCGCCATCATCGACTTTTGGTCGCCCTCCTGCGGGCCGTGCATGGCAATGGCGCCGCACTTCGAATTGGTAGCCAACGAGCTCGAAGATGAGCCGATTCGCTTCGTTAAGATCAACACGGCAAGCCAGCCGTCGCTGGCCCAGCCTTTCAACATCCACTCGGTGCCCACGTTGCTGTTCGTGAACAACGGCGAGATCTTGGATGTGCGTGTTGGCGCGCTCCCCGGTTCGGCGTTGACCAAGAAGGCGCAGTGGCTACTTCGAAAGTCCCGAGGCGAAGGCTTATTCTCCGGCCTCTTCGGACGAAGCCGCGCTTCGGGCACCAAACCAGGATAGCTCAGAAACAGAACCAGCAGCATTGGAACGCTGCCGGAGCGCAAAAGCCCGTCGAACCGACGAAGTCGGGCCGGTTGCATGTCGGCCGGCTCGAATCAGTGCAGTCGTCATCACTGTGGCAGGGCGTCGAGCAGAGACAGCTCTGTGCGGGACCGCCGATTGGGCAGCACTCGCAGCTCAGGCTTGGGTCTGCGCATGTGCCCGTGTTGAAGCCACCGCACATCGGACCCGGGATACACTCCCCCTCATACGCGACCTCGACGCCATGGCAGTGCGCGTCAACGACGCCGCAACCGTAGGTGACGCCGTCCGTCCCGCACACCGGGTCATAACGGAAGCAGTAGATCTCGCAGCTCGGCTGGCAGGTCTTGGTCGGCGGGTAGCAGATCAAGCGGCCCGGGCAGTCGTCGTTGCTTTGGCACTCGCCGAACTGCTCGAGGCACTCGACCAGCTCGTGTGTGGGCGTGAATCCGCACTGTCCGTTGCGCTGACGCTCACAAGTGGCTTCTTGGTAGCACTGGTACACGGGGCGCCACTCGCACGTGCTGGCGATGTCCATACCCTCTTCGACGCAGAGTTGGCCGCTGCATCCACCGCGGACGCAGGCACCTCCAGTCGGTTCCTCGCAATACCCCTCGTGCGCGATGCTGACCCCGGCGCAGGCGGCTTCACACGCGCTTACGTAGTTGCGGCCATCCGTGCCGCAAACCGGTTGGTACACGGTGGGACAATTGCAGTGCGTAGGGCCAGGAACACACCAGTGCGGGACGGGTTCATTCGCAAGCAACCCTGCTCCCCCTTCGTCTGCCGGGGCGACCGTCGGCATACACTGGTCACCGACGAAGCAATCGGTCGGCGCTTCGCAGTACATCGGATCGTCGCATCGCCCGCGGTGCCAGGCCTCGTGTCCCCCTTCAGCCGCTTCTTTGAGCGTGTAAGTGTTCCCGTCGATGCTGCAGATGAACCCCTCGGTGCCGAGAGCTTCCCCCGCCCCGCCACAACCCCCAAGGGCAAGCGTGACAGCGATGATGGCTAGGCAAACTCGTTTCATGTCGCCCTCTCTGGACAAGAGACAACTACCGTTAAAGCAACATCGATGCCAACGCGGGAACCGCGATACTTCAGCATTTCCAGGGTATGCGAGGGTATGAGGGTGTGCCATCGCGTGCCACGCCGCACACGAAAAAGTCATTGTGTGGGAGCATGGCATCGGCTGTGTATCGATCGCAGCCTACGCCCGTTGCGCGCTTCGTCCAAGGACATCCCCCCGACGCAACGATACTCGAGGGGCTCCCAGCCAGGTCGAGGTCCCAACAACCCCTCTCAGGTTGGCGTCAAGCAGCGTTCGCGGCGGCGCGCGTGTAGCGAGGGGCGTCTATCGACCATCGGTACGCCAACCCTCGTCATCCACGGAAAGGAAGACCCGCTCGTACCCGTGCTTTGTGGCTTCAGGCCTTCTTGGTCACTCCGGCACGTGTTTGGGCACGATGCGCTCGACCAGCTTCGGAAAGAATCGCTTCAGGTAGATGCCGTAGACTTCCTTGCCCCCGATGTAGATCTCGGAGCGGCCTTTTGCGATTGCGTCTGCGATCTTACGGGCGCAGTCGGTCGAATCCATGCCTGAGGCGACCGCCGCGTCGGCTTTGCCGTGCACCTGTCCATCGCTCGAGATGGCGTGCGTGGAAATCTCAGTGCGGATGTAACCAGGGCAGACGATCGTGACCCCAACACCGGTATCGTGAAGCTCTGCGCGCAGCGAGTCGAAGTACCCGCGCACCGCGTGTTTCGACGCCGCGTAGCTCGAGCGGAAGGGAGTGCCGACGTAGCCCGCGACACTACTGATGACCACGATGCGCCCACTCCGGCGGGCCAACATCGAGGGCAGCACCGCATTGGTGAGTGCAATCGGTGCGAAGAAGTTGAGCTCCATCAGTCGACGCACGTCGGCCAGACGTGTGTCCTGGGCCGTTGCGCGCTGAGTCACGCCGGCGTTGTTGACGAGCACGTCGATGGGACCTGCAGCGGCTTGCGCCTTGTTGGCGAGCCCGGTCCACGAGGTCTCGTCGAGCAGGTCTCCACCAAGGACGTGCACACGCTCCGGGTCGGGACATTTCGAGCGAAGCTCCTCGAGCCGGGCGGACCGTCGCGCCGTGAGCACGAGCGTCGCGTCTCGCTTGGCTAACTCGAGGGCCAGAGATTCGCCAATCCCGGAGGAGGCCCCGGTAATCCACACCGTCTTTGCTTCGTATGAGGACATCCCTGGCAGCTAGCTCGCATACGACTTAGTCGCAATGAACATTGCAGGCGTGTCGGTTTCAGCGGCTCGCGCTGACGGCCGACGTCCTGCCGAGGATTCGAAGCGAGCTGAACTTCATTACATTCGTTGCCGGGGCGATGCTGTTCGGCGGAGCACTTCTCGCACTCGCCCAATGACATCTTGCACAGGCCGCGCGGCCTGTTGTTTTTGCTGCGTTCAAGCGGCGTTCGCTGGATCGATTTGGTCTAGGTCGGCCTTGTGCGCACGGGCGGCTTCCCAGAGATCAAGAGCTCGCTGGGCGTTGAGCCAAAACTCAGGCGTGTTGCCAAAGTAGCGGGAGAGCCGCAGGGCCATCGCTGGGCTCAAAGCACGCTGTTCATTGATCAACTCGTTGACCGTCTGACGGGACACCTTGATCGCCTTCGCCAACTCGGCCACCGAGAGGTCGTAGTCCGGCAGAAAGTCTTCCCTCAGCATCTCACCCGGATGCGTGGGCTTGATCATTCTCTTATTTACACGCTTCTTCATCGCTCTTTCCCGGACTAGTGATAGTCGGCTACCTCGACGTCGTACGCATCGCCATCCTCGAAGCGAAAGCAGACCCTCCACTGGTCGTTGATGCAGATCGCGTGCTGACCCTTTCGATCTCCACGCAAGGCATGGAGTCGGTTGCTGGGGGGAACTCTGAGATCATCAAGCTGCGTTGCATGGTGAACATATTCCAATCGCCGAATCGACCTCCGCAGGAGGTCGGGCGGCAGTCGCCGAGATTTGCCCTTGGTGAACAAGTCGCTCGTGTGCTTGTCAGCGAACGTCTTGATCACTGGTAAACGTAACGCGTCACGTGACACGAGTCAACTCTTATGGGTTCTCGGAGAGATCCGGCCGGGTTCATACCTGGAGAGGTCGCAAGGTTCGTGCCGGGCAGTGGCGTCGTGATTTCAGCGGGTTGGCAACGTGCGGCTGGCGGAGATTGGCGAGCCCGTTAGCGGGCGTTGCCCCCGTCGCCTTGCTCAAGGCGCCGAACGCCAGCGGGCGACGAGGTCCTCCGCAGCCCCGGCCCAGCCAGGAACTTCAAACCGAAACCCCGCATCGAGGAGGCGCCCCGGAACTACGCGGCGGCTCTTCAAGACCAGCTCGGTATCGGTTCGCAAAAAGAAGGCTCCGATCTCGAGCATCCACTTGGTCGCGGGCAACCCGAGCCGGATGCCCCATGCCTTTCGCAGCGCTTGCATGAAGTCCCGATAGGGAAGCGGGTTGGGCGAAGCGAGGTTGACCGGGCCCGTCATGGTCTCGTGCTCGACCAGAAAGCGCACCGCGCAAACGAAGTCCTGATCGTGAATCCACGAGACGAATTGCCGTCCGCCTGCGACTGGGCCACCGAGCCCAAAGCGCACGAGGCGCAGCAGCGTGTCGAAGATGCCGCCGCGGTCCGGGCTCATCACCATCGCCGTGCGCAGCGCCACCTGGCGTGTGTTCGGCGTGTTTGCGTCTGCCTGCGCTTGCTCCCAAGCCTTCGCGATCGCGACGCTCCGACCCCAGTACGCGGGCACATCCGGCTCCTGTCCCCCGATGATGCCCGTCGTTTCGTCGTTGGGCGCGTCGAACCGATGCGCATAGATCGTCGCCGTGCTCATCTGCAACCACGTCGCCGGCGGTCTTCGCGCAGCCGCAATGGCCTCCCCCACCACCCGCGTCGAATCCACCCGCGAATCAAACATCTCGCGCAAGTTCTTCTCCGTATACCGGCAGTTCACACTCCGACCCGCAAGATTGATGACCACGTCTGCCCCGTCCATCTCGGTCGCCCAATCGCCGAGCGAGCGCCCGTCCCATTCCACCAGCCGCCCCGCCACCGGTTGCGCCGACCGCCCCAGGATCACCACCTCGTGCCCGTCGGCAAGGAACGCGCGCGCGAGCACCTGGCCGACTTGGCCGCTTCCGCCTGGAAGAACCAGTTTCATGGGGGGGACGCTGGGGTCAGGGGTGGACGGGGTCAATTATGTTGGTGGGGCGTCCAGTTGGAGGGGGCCGGAATCGGTAGATCGTCAAGCGCGCCGGCCTAATGCAGATTGACCGGTTATCTTGGAGTGGATGGCACAGACAGCTTCGACCTCAACGAAGTCAATAGCAAGACAACGGAAAGGTGACCCTGAACGCCACCATCTGATCTTCTGTGATGAGTCTGGTACCCACGGTGCGAAGTTCTTCGGCTTCGGTACGCTTTGGATGACCTGGGAGCGACGCGGCGATTTCCAGAAAATCTGGGCAATGCTACAAGCCGATTTCAAAGCGCCAAGCGAGGTGAAATGGACGAAGGTGAGTAGGCAGACCTTGCCATTCTTTATGGCACTCGTAGACGAGTTCTTCGCGAGACCTTGGCTAACTTTTCATTGTATCGTCATCGCACGGACTGACGTCGACCTGAATCGCCATTCTCGAGACTGGGACCTAGCCCGTAGAAAGCACTTCACGATGCTGCTCGCGAACAAAATCAAACGCTTCGCGGCACCGGGCAAGGAGTATCGGATTCGGGTCGACCCGATAGCATCAAGATACAGCAAGGCCGACGAAGCGGCCAAGATCATCCTTGAACACACGCTAAAGCGTGTTCCATCGGTGGATGGCGACGACACAATACACAGCCTGCTTACGGTGGATAGTAAGAAGACACCGGGTATTCAGCTCAGCGACCTCCTACTGGGTGCGGTCATCGCGTCCAGACAGGGCAAGGTGACGGCTGAACCCAAGCGTCGGCTCATCGCGCACATTGCAGAGCACTTGGGCTGGGACGAACTCACACATGACACTTATCCCGGTGCCCGAAAATTCAACATTTGGCGCTTCTGGGACCCGAATTGTGGTACCGAACGCCCAGAGATAACCCGTTTGGCGACCCGAGTACGCTAGAACCGCTCAGTAGTACTGCCGAATGTACCCGTACGCTTTGTCAAACAGGTCTTGGTCCTGATGCAACTTGTACTTGAACAAAGTCTTCCGCAGCGCCTTCTTCACTTCGCGCTCTCCCGCATGTGTGTTCTGCCACCCATCGAAACGGACGAGACGGACGATTTCGTCGATGTCGTTGACGACTCTCAAGCTCAATCCAACCCCGCCCCACACTTGCTGCAGAACTTCTGCGGGGTGATCAGGTTTTCTGGCTGGCACACCTTTCCGCACGCGAGGCAGACGCGAGTCCGGTAGATGGGGATCCACATTAAGGGCAGCATTGCCGCGCCGAGAATCGCGAACGGTAGCGACATCGGAATCGCCATTAGGACGATCATGCCGACGATGACGGTGACGTTGAACGCGGATACGCGGCGGTACCAACGCTTCTTGAAGGCCGAATCCCGTCCTCTGAAGAAGAGCCACGTTCCGATGACGAGAGCAAACCAAATGGGGAAATAGATCGCGAAGAGTGTTTCGTTCATATGGCCCTAGGACCAACACTACCTAATGTGCTCGAGGTAGATCCAGGTAAGCGCCGCTGCGATGCCAGTAGGGACACCGGCCCGGGCCGGTGAGCTGGACCACCGCGAAGCTGGTTTCTCTTTTTCGGTTGTAGACCGGTTCACAGCTCGAATCAGGGCCTAGCCAGCCGCCCCCCAACGACCCTATACCCGCCCCATGCTGAAACTACTCACCGACAACGTCTGGGTCGCCGACACTCCCAACAGTTTCTATGGCCTGCAGTTTGGCGCGCGTATGACGATCGTCCGTTTGGGCGACGGCACGCTCTTCATGCATTCGCCAATCGCGATCGACGACACGATGAAGGCTGACATCGATGCCCTCGGGCCTGTCGGGCATATCGTCGCTCCTAATATCTTTCATCACGTGTATGCAAAGCCGGCGAGCGAGCTCTATCCTTTGGCCAAGGTGCACCTTGCGCCCGGGCTCGAGAAGAAGCGCCCGGACTTGCGCGCGGATGCGATCCTCGGCGCCTCTGCAGACCCAAGCTGGCGCGGCGAGCTCGAAGCCATGCCGATCGACGGCACCATCCTGAACGAGACCGCGTTCGTACACCATCCTTCCGGCACGCTCCTCTGTTCCGACCTGATCGAGAACTTCAAAACGTCAGACCATTGGTTCACGCGCACCTATCTCAAAGTCAACGGGGTCCTCGGCAAGCCCGGGCTGAGTCGCGCTCTGCGGTTCGCGTTCCGAGACAAGCGCGCGGGACGCAAGAGCATCGATGCCATCCTCGAGCACCCCATCGACAAGATCGCACTCGCCCACGGCGACCCCATCCTCGAAGGCGGCCAAGAAGTCCTGCGCGCCAGCTACACCTGGCTCAAGCCACAGTCCTGAAACCGACTTCCTTGATGCCACCGTTGCAGTTCGTCGGACCTCGCAATACGGCCGCAGGCAACTCGCGCCGTTGACGGTCGATGACTGGACATGGCCATGGGCAGCTGTTGCCAGCGGACCCCGCTTGACTGTGTTCACCTATTAGGTGTACAATTCCAATGATCCGTCGGGTGAACCTCACCAGGCGGGTACAGAAGCAAATCCTCAAACTGCCTGCGCATGTTCAACGCAAGCTGCTCACGTGGTCACGAATGGTCGGCAAACTAGGCCTCGAAGAGGTGCGAAAGGTCCCGGGCTGGCACGACGAACCTCTAGTCGGTCCGCGACGGGACTCGCGTAGCATCCGACTCAGCCGGGCGTACCGGGCGATGTATCGCGTTGTGCAAGATCGGGGCGAGGAGGTCGTCTCGGTCGAAGAGGTGAACAAGCATGACTACTAGGCGCAGACGAACGATTGGCGAAGAGGACCTCGAGGGATACGTCGACGCGAATGAATTCCTGGCAGGTCTCGTAGGCCCCCTCACCTTCGGCGACATGCTCTGGAGCATCCGAATGTGCGATGAGCTGAGCCAGACAGATTTCGCCGAGATGCTGGGAGTAAGCCGCTCGCACATCTGCGACATCGAGAAAGGGCGCAAGGTCGTCAGTCCGGAGCGCGCAGCGGCCTGGGCGAAGACTCTCGGCTATCCCGATACCGTGTTCGTTCAGTTGGCGCTTCAGGACCAGCTCGACAAGGCGGGGGTGAAGATGAGCGTGCAGGTGGATGCGGCGTGAGCATTCAAGACCCCCGAAAGGGGTCGGCCGCGCGGCCTGTTCCCACTCGCCCGGTCTCGGCGACTCTCCGTCGGGCAGTCGCTGAGAATCGCTCGCGAGCTCAACGAGCTCAGCCAGAATGAGCTTGCCGAGCCCACCGGCATCGCCCAGTCGACGCTCTCCGCAATCGAAACCAGCCGCATCAAGCTGGGCGCAGAGCGAGCCAAGATGCTTGCACGCGCGCTCAGGCGCCACCCTTCTCGACCCAGCGCGTGAGAAACGCGTACTCCTTTGCGCGGGCGCTCTGTAGCTCTTTTTCGATGGTCGACTCGAGTAGGCTGCCGAGGCCGAACATTTTTGCTTCGATGGAGAAATCGTCGGTCCGGCGGCACTGTCCGTCGCCGGTCGCTTCGACGCGGATTGTGCCTTGCATCGTGACGGCGTCCTTCCGTGGTTTGCTCTTGGGGTCGAGGTTTGCGGGCTGCACCATTCGCCACGTCCACTCGTGGGTCGCGCGATCGAGCGTGCCGTGGTCTTCGTACGCGAAGCTCTCGCCGATTAGCTTGGCGACCGGAGCGGGGAGCTTCATCTTTGGCACGATGCGGAGCTTGCGTGACGTCTCACCAATCTCGATGACGGCAAATGCGCGGCACTCGAGCTCCTCTAGGTAGAGCGCGTTGAGATACGACTCGTCGAGAAAGACAGCCCAAAATGTCTCGGGCGTGCACGGCAGTACGGCGGATGTTGTGGAGGTTTTCATGCGGGTTGCGTTTCGGGGCACATACCAACCCCACCTGAAGTGACCGACGGGACTGTAACATCACCGAGGACGGGCGAGTGGGAACAGGCCGCGCAGCCTGTTGTTTTTGCCGTGTCCTAGGCCGAGTACCCCATCCACCAGGCTAGGGCGATCAACGCGCCGCCCAGTGCGATGAGCACTCCGGCGGGAATGCTCTTCTTCTTGGGCTTACGTTGGTTGACCAGAGCCCACCAGAACGCTCCGGCGCCGCCTAGGAGCACGCCCGCCTGCTCGAGTTCTCGCCCGCCATTCGTGGGCTCCAGCCAGGAAAACTCCGCGAGCACTCTAAGAGCGGCCAACAAGGAAAGGACGATGAGCCCGATCGCGATTCCCTCGACGATCTCTTGACGCGTCGTCTTCTTAGTCTCTCGTTCGAGGTCGGCGGTCATCGCGAGGAGGAGTATATCGCGTACGGTGAGGAACCTGCTCAACAGGCCGCGCGGCCTTTTGTCTTTGCCATGAAGCGATGCTTGCATTCAATGCCTGCATTGCCTATACTAAATGCATGCAGTACACGATCCGCAACCTCCCTGCCCGACTCGATAAGTTGATTCGGAAGCGGGCCAAGGAAGAGGGGAAGAGTCTCAATACGGTGGTGCTCGAGGCGTTGATGGAAGCGTTTGGGTTGCGGGGGAGTGTTTCGGCGCGGCGGGATCTGTCGAAGTTGGCGGGGTCGTGGGTGGAGGACGTGGCGGTCGACGAGGCCCTGCGGGCGCAGCGCTGCATCGATGATGAGATGTGGCGGTGAAGCTCGCGCTCGACACCAACCGGTACGTCGATTTGATGCGGGGCGATGCGGAGGTGCGTGCTCGGGTGGAAGGGGCGCGGACGGTGTTGGTTCCGTATGTGGTGTTGGGGGAGCTTCGGGCTGGGTTTGCGGTGGGGACCGACGGGCGTGCGAATGAGCGGTTCCTTCAGCGGTTCTTGGCGACCGGTGGGGTGGAGGTAGTGTACGCGACGGACGCGACCACGCATCACTACGCGGCGCTCTACCGGCAGCTACGGCAGCAGGAGACGCCTGTGCCCACCAATGACTTGTGGATTGCGGCACTGGTGACGGAGCATGGGGCGAGTCTGTACACGCGCGATGCGCACTTTGAGCACTTGGCGCAGCTCGACCTGGCGTGAGTACACTAACTGCCAAAGCGGAGGTAGCCCATTTCGTAGCGCAGCCTGCGCTTTCGTTCTCTCTTCTGGACGATGCGCACGATACTCGCGACGAATCCTGCGACCCCAGCCGCGATGAAGATGCTGCCCGAAGCGATCAGGGCTTTGTCCCCACGTGTGTGTGGTTCGTCGATGCACGGCGAGTAGAAGCAGAAGTCGAGGTTGGGGGCCATGATCATGGTGAGACCTGCCCCCACCGTGAAGTACGACACCGGAACTCCGAGGGCAGGCCCCCAAAGGCGGATCGAATCGTACTCGCTTTGGAGCTCTTCCATCGTGCGCGTCGGCGGGGCGTACTGAAGCCGCAGATCGCGATGAAGCCGCAGGTCGCGCTTGGTCGGGTAGCCCGTCTGCGCGGACGCAGTGCTTCCGGAGAGCACGCTCACCGCACACACAGAGAGCACCGAATGAAGAAGGAGAACGAGGAGCCGATGGCGAACACGAGTCATGAGGGAATCTCCGTGCAAAGACATGCAGGGTTGTGCAATGGGTGTGCCATCCCAAGATCCAAGAGAATTGGGCTCGGTTCACTGGGTGTGGCGCATGCCAGTCACACTGGCGTGACGATGGAGCACGGTCTCTTTCCTACGATGTCGATCTCCCGCGGGATGATTGGCGGGTGAAGCGCTTGCTGCGACGTGGGCCAGCACCGTAGTCTCGTCGGCAAGATGGAGTTACGTGGGCTTTTTCTGGCGACCTGCCTCTGCTTCGCCTCGACGAATGCGAGCGCGCAGTCGGCGAATCGCATCGTGAACGACACGAAACACGTGCTCGACACTCGGAAGGAGTTCGAAGACTGGTGCGAGAAGGGACTCAAGGGTGTTGTTCAGCGCAAGTACGTGAAGAACGTGGCCACGACGAGCTGCCTGTGGACGGATCGGTACAAACGCGAGCTCGAGGCCGTCCGCATGGTGGCTGCCGGACGCGTCGACAAAGGAAGCGCCGATTGCGTGGCGATCCACTACCCCATCAAGCTCTATGAGCGCGTTGACTTGGCGTTGCGGGAGAAGTTCGGCGCGAAGACACGCAAGGTCAAGAGCGGCGACGGCATCGTTTCCAAGGGCTGGTTCGTGATCCTCAACGAGCGCAAGGGCGCAGTGTCGAACCTGAAGACGGGCGGCAAGGGCGTCGTCTATGGTTGCCTCGTGGAAGACGAGGCGTTCGAGGGCGTTCGCTAGACTCGATCTTCGATGTGCACAGGCCGCGCGGCCTGTTGTTTTTCCCGAGGTCTTGGGCAACTCACGCCACCGAGGGCCGATGTATGGGTACGCGTGGAGGGCTTGCGTTGGGCGATCGCGATAGGTATATGGAGGATATGGCATCGCGCACGACGGTGGTGTTGACCGAAGAGGATGAGCGGGCGCTGCGGGAGGCGAGCCGTCGGGAGGGTGTCTCGCAGTCCGAGCTGATTCGCCGGGGGATTCGCATGGTGACGGCGGCGCATCGGAGGCGCGGGGGGCCGTCTGTCGGCTGGTTGAGCTTGAGCCGGGCGGAGCGGAAGGCGATCGAGGCGGACGAGTACGGGGACTTCGACGGGTGAGCACGGGGCCGCTCATCCTCGACACCGGTGGGTGGCTCTATGCGCTCGCCGGGGATGAGCCGTACGCGACCGCCCTCAAGGATGCGCGGCCTGCGATCGTGCCGGGGCTCGTGCTTGCCGAAGTGGATTGGCACCTCCGGAAGCGCCGCGCGGACATGGGGCGGCTACTGAAAGAACTCACACAGGGCGCCTACGCGTATGAACCGGTCACCTTAGACGATGTGGCGCGTGCGGCGCAGGTCGACAAGAAGTTCACCGACCTCGAGCTCGGAATCGTCGATGCTTCGATTGTGGCGCTGGCGGAGCGGCTCGACCTGAGGCGCATTCTGACCATCGATGCTGACTTCTCGGCGCTTCGGATGGGTAGGCGCTGGAATAGGGCGTTCGAGCTCGCCGTGCCGCTTGGGTAATGACGGCGCGGACGTGGAAGAGCTCAGGCCGTGATGATGACTTTGCCCTTCGACTGCTTTTCGCCGATACGGCGGAGCGCTTCGGCAGCTTCGCTGAGCGGGTAGCAACGATCGATGACGGGTACGACCTTCCCTGCCTCGAAGAGCTCGGTCATGAGAGTCAGGTCGTCCCTTCTCGATTCGGCCATCAGGAAGGCGACTCGCCGGTTCCCGGTCCTCGAGATCAACGGCCCAAGGAACAGGGATTGCCACATCGCCGTGCCGGACCCTCCGGCCATGAGGTAGATGCCGTTGGGGGTCAACGAACGCCTGCTGTCGAAGACGGTGCGGGTTGCGGCCAGGTCGAGAATGACGTCGTAGCGCTTCCCGTTCTGCGTGAAGTCTTCTTGGGTGTAATCGATGACGTGGTCGGCACCGATCGAACGGACCATCTCCAACTTGTGGCCGCCGTCGATGCCGGTGACCTCGGCCCCGTAGAACTTGGCAAGTTGCACGGCAAACGTGCCGGCACCGCCGCCCGCGCCGTTGATGAGGACCGTCTGCTCGGGCTGAACCTGCCCCTTGTCGCGAATCGCTTGCACGGCGATGAACGTCGCTTGCGGTATGGCCGCCGCTTGCTCGAACGTCATGCTGGCCGGCTTCGGCACCAAACAAGCCTTCTCCGGCACACAGACGTACTCGGCAAAGGCGCCGAGCCCGACCACGGAAATGTCCCCGAAGACGTCATCACCCGGCTGAAACTGGGTCACGTTCTTGCCCACCGCTTCCACCCGCCCCGCAAGGTCGGTCCCGAGAATTTTGTACTTCGGTCCAAAGAGGCCGCCCTTGCGCGCCGGCGCGCCGCTGTCGTTCGACGAGAATGGGTCGTGACGCGACTTCGCGCCAAACATCCTGGCGAGCACGGTGATGTAGAGCGGGTCGGCCGTGAGGATTTCCCAGTCGCCCAAGTTGACGGATGCGGCATGGACGCGGATCAACACCTCATCGTCTCGAGGCGTCGGCTTTTGGACCTCCTCGACTTTCAGAACGTCGGGCGGCCCGTATTCGTGGCGGACGAGTGCCTTCATCGTGGGACCGTATTCGCTAGCTGAGTACCACGCCATCTTCACGTCGAAAGAGGCGCTGGGACCGCGAAGTACTGGTTGGAGCCGGTGGGCGTGGCATACTCTAGGGGCATGACGGTCCCCGAGCTTCGGCGTGCGACGAGGCTCGTCGAACAGCATCAGGACTACATTTTGGAGCGCTGGTATGAGTACTTCGGCACCTGAAAACCCCTTGGCCATCTCGGTCGAGTTTGCCGAGGGCGTCATGCGAGTCGCGCTTCAGGATGGGAGAGCGCTCGAGGTGCCACTCGGTTGGTTTCCCCGACTCCAGGAAGCCACACCGGAGGAGCGCGAAGATCTTCGCTTGATCGGTGGCGGGGTCGGCATCCATTGGCCGCAACTCGACGAAGACCTTTCGGTCCGCGCGCTGCTTTATCGGGCCGAAAGCGCCGCGTAGCGACGCTGGACGAAGGCGACCCTACTTCTTCTTGGGCTGCGCCCCGGAGCTGACATGCGGAGCAAGCTGGTTCCATTCGTCCGATGCGACGCAGTACAAGCAGAAGTCGCCGTGGTCGTAGATCGAACAGTCCATCGGGCCGCGCTCGTCCTTGTGCACGTAGGCTCCAACGAAGGGGGTCTTGGTCGGCCTCACCGGTCGGGTGAGCACCCAGATAAGGCCATCGGCGCCGTTTTTGCCCATGAGCAGGCTGTCGCGCTCCCACTCGTTTTGTTCCAGCAGGTCGACGCCAAAGAGTTTTAGAACGCTCAGCAAGGGATGGATGGTGCGCTGGAAACGCTCCGGCTTCTCGCCCGGCATCATCATCGGGCCCGAGCCCATGCCGACGTACTTCGTCACGCCGGCAGCCTTCATGGCGTTCCAAACGTGCGGGAGGTTGTGGGTCTTCGGACGCGTCTTTCGGTCGTCCCCGAGCGCCGAGATCACGCCGTCGCAACCGGTGAACGCCTCTTTCAGCTTGTCCTCTTCGTGCAGCTCCGCCTCGACCACCGTCGTCGTCGGCTTCACGTCTCTGAACTTGTGCGGCGACCGCGTGACCACCACCGCCTCGACACCGATCTCCTCGGCCCGGGCGAGGATCCCTCTGCCGTAGGCTCCACTGGCGCCGATGATCGCGACCCTGGCGGGCTTTGCAACGTCGGTGTTCATGAGGCTTGAGCTCGTGCATAGCTCTCCCATTGCTGGAGGTCGATGCCTTTGAACACGAGCCAAATACCAAAAACGAGCTCAAACAACGCGCCCACGGATCGACGTCTGCGCCGCCAGTCGGACCACCGAGGTAGAGGCGAAGAGGGTTTCGCGCGCCCGTGAACCACCTCGACCGCATCCTCGAACTGCGGCCCCTTGACAGCACTACCCAAGCGTGTATATACACGTATAGGCGATCTGACGCTTCGGAGAAATCTCATGCCATCCCACCTCGATCCTCTGGACTGCGCCTGTTTCAACACCCGCAAAGTCGCGCGGTTGCTCGGACAGTTCTACGACCGGGCGCTCGAGCCGTGCGGGCTCAAGAACACACAGTTCTCGGCGCTTGCGGTCGCCAAGCGCTGTGGGGCGATTTCGATCAGCGAGCTCTCACGCGCCATGGACATCGAGCGGACGACGCTGACGCGGAACCTTAAGGTTCTGGAGCGGGATGGGTTGGTCAAGCTCGGCGCCGGAGTCGACGCGCGATCGAAGACCGTGGTCGTGACCGGGAAAGGGAGACGGCGGCTTCAGGCGGCGTTGCCGTTGTGGGCCGCCGCTCAGGAGCATGTCTTGCAGGTCTTTGGTGGTAAACGGTGGAAGTCTCTGCGCACCGAGTTGGACGCGATGGGGGCAAGCTTCCGCGCGTGAGTTTTTTTGAGACTATGCGTGTATATACACGAAAGGAGCACATCATGAGTAAGAAACGATTCCAGAATCAAGTCGTCGTGGTCACCGGGGCGTCGAGCGGCATCGGGCGGGCGGCTGCGCTCGCGTTTGCGCGGGAAGGCGCCACGACCGTACTCCTGTCGCGGTCGCGCGAGAAGCTCGAGAAGGTAGCCGAGGAGATCGGGGCGTTTTCGGAGGGCGTGTTCGTGGCACCGGCCGACGTGTCATCAAAGCAAGAGGTCGACGCGGCCATTGCGAACGTGCTCGCCAAGTTTGGCCGAATCGACGTCCTGTTCAACAACGCCGGCAAGTCGGAGGTCGGGCCGACGGACGCGCCCTGGTTCATCGAGGGTGTTCAAGAGATGTTCGACGTCGACTTCCTCGGGACGGTCCGCGTGACGCAGGCCGTTCTTCCCGCCATGCGCCGTCAGAGAGCCGGACGGATTCTAAATATGTCCTCCGTCGTCGGGCGCAAGGCGTTTGCGCGCTTTGGAGGTTACTCGAGCATCATGCATGCGATCGTCGGATACACCGACGCCCTACGTCAGGAACTGAAGGGCACCGGCATCGAGGTTTCGATCATTCATCCCGCATTGACGCAGACCCCCTTGCTCGCCAGCGTTCGACCGGAAGACATGCCCCCGCCATTTCGGCGCCTATCGCCGATCCCAGCAGGCCAAGTGGCCGAGGCTGCGCTCAAAGGGCTCTCGAAGAATAGGCCCCGCATCGTGGTCCCCTGGCAGCCCAAGCTCTTGATGCTGGCGCAGGCCATCTCCCCCCGTCTCGGCGACCTCGTCGTCACGCTTCTTCAGACGCGGATGTTCAGCTGGGTCTTTCGGACGTTTCGGGGGAGGACGTATCAGCACAGCAGCTCTTAGTGGTTGGCCCAATCGAAGAAGCACTAGGGCATCGTGCAATCGCTGAATATCGCACCGAGACTGATGTCGCACGCCAGCGTGGCGATGCAGAGTACGAAGCCGTCACAGTTGGTTTCGTTGCCAAAACAAACTTCCGATGTGCGCGATGCGCGCGCGGCGCACGCAAGCGCGTCGGAACCATCCGCACCGAGGGCTGCCGCTTGATCGCGCACCGCGTCCGTCATGCAGGCTTCGATGTCTGCGTCTGGCAGGTCGGCGGGGGTACACGCGGATTGGCAATCGCATATGGCAGCGAATGCGTCGAGAAAGGCGTCGACCGCATCCTCGACAGTGGTCTCGGCGCACGGGGCGGCCGCTGAGATCACATCTGGGTCCGGGTTAGGGCACGCATCTTCCGCGACCTGCCGTGCGTCATCGCATGTGTCGAGAGAAATCAGATCGCAGGCAACGACCGCCTCTACGCAATCGATGGCGTCGAGATCGGCCTGGAGGAGGCAGTTGAATCGGTTGCGGGTCGTCTCGTCATCGGCCGCGACGTCATTGAAGCAGTCGACTTGTCGATCGGAGAAGCGCAGGTTCTCGGCATTGGCAAGGCACTCATTCTCCGACGGAAACGCTAGGTAATCCGGACACTGGCAAATCGCGAGCCGGTAGCTCAGGCCGGATTCGACGACTTCCGCGATCGAGGCGAAGCCAAGCCCGCCAGTTCCGCCGGCCCCGCCCGATCCACCGGCGCCGCCCGCGCCACCGGTTCCCGCGCTGCCACCCATCCCCCCGGAGCCCAGCGGTCCCCCCCGCACCGTCGGCTCCATTTGAGCCTGGGCAGCCGAGGATGACGAAGGACACAGCCAAGCAGGCGATCGGAAAGCTTCGAGCCATGGAATTATCTCTTTCTCCTCTGCTGATACCAAAGATCCTGCGCTTCGGCGACTACCAAAACAGAGGGACGAGCCGCTACCGTACCTTCAATCACTTCGGCGAACGATGGCACGGGGCGCGCTCTCTGGGCGAGCACCTCAGAACACTCTCAAGGAACGTCGCTTGGCAAGTCGATCTCCGGCATTCTCTCCGCCATGAGCTCGGTGATCGCGTTGCGGGCTGCGACGCCAGCTTCGTCGTCGGCCGTGTCTTCGAACATCGCGATCACGCGGGCAGCTTTTTGTGAAGTGGTCAGTGTTCCGTCTTCGATGATGCGAAGGAGGCGGCCGCGGAGCTTGCGGAGCGCGACCAGGATTTGCTTCGTTCTCCAGCGTTCGAACAGCTCCTGACGAAGCTCGGCGGTGCCCTCGAGGAACCAGCGCTTTTCGACTCGGTACGGGTCTTCCCCGCGCCTCCTCATCATGGCGTCGGTGATGTCGAAGGCTAAGGTGGTGCCCTGACGGTAGCCGTCATCGAAGGTGACCGAGCCGTCCGTCTCGACGATCGCTTTGAATGCGTGGCCCCGGTAGCGGTGGGTTCCATCCTGGTGCCGTTGCAAAGTCGGGGGTTCGCGAACGGATAGATAACGCTTGGTGCCGCCGCCTTCGAAATAGTTTCGTGGCTCGGCCTCGGCGGCGCCTACTGCAGGGAGCCCGTTCGGGTCGGCTCCTGAAGCATCGGTTGGCGCGGGCTCTTCGAAAACGATGAACGCGCGTGCGACGCTCGTCGGGTCGAGCGTGAGTATTGGATTAGCTTTCGAGGGCGTCGGCGAGGTCGCCCGGAGTTTCGGTGGCGCAGGTGGGAGTGCGGCAGTCCGGCGCGAACGCTGCGACGCTACTGAAGATGCTGTGGGTGGTGTCTTCTTCGCAGCTGGCGGTTCTGCAACGGGCGACTCGAGTAGCGCAGGGCGTGGCGGTGGGGGCGCAGTGCCGAAGGTGACGTCGATCGCATTCGACTCCCAAGTCGCAGCGGTGCGCGAACCGACGCTCAGGGCCGAAAGCGCAACGACGTGCGCCGCGAGCGAAGCGACCAGGACCACAGTCCATCGTCCTGCTCGTTTTCGTCCAGCCGGGGACACGAAGCGCCTCTCAACAGGGGCACGCCAAAGTCCGGGTTATCCGCGCGGCCGAGCCTCCATTTGTATACGGTATCGACCGTATCATCGACGGGAACTCAGGCAAGTCGGAGGGTTCTCGTCCTCGACGTTGCGCGTCGGCTACACTCCGGAAATGCCGATTGGGCTGCGGTATGGTTGGCTCTTGCTTCTCGTGGCCTGCGCATTCAACGGCTGTCGCGGCGAAGCGCCGCCGGCCACCGCATCGCAGCCAGCTGCCGAGGCAAACACGCCGATCGACCCGCGAAAGACTCAACTCGTGACGGTGGTGTCGGAGGATTGGGATCGCTTTCGGGTGACGCTTCGACGGTACGAGCGGTTGTCGGGGCAGGCATGGAACCCGCTGGGGCCGGCGATCGACGCGGTGATCGGGCGTCACGGATACGGTTGGGGGCGCGGGGTTCATGGAGGTGGGCCGCCGGCCGGGCGGCCGGGACCGGTGAAACGCGAAGGCGACGGGCGCTCGCCTGCTGGGGTTTTTGAGATCGGGACAGTCTACGGGTACGAGACTGCGCGGCCGGGGGTGTCGTTGCCGTATGTGCAGGCGACGCCTGAGCTTCGATGCGTCGACGACCCGAAGTCGGTTCACTACAACCGCATCGTGTCGACCGCGAGCACGGCGCCCGATTGGCGGAGCGCGGAGCACATGCGCCGTCGAGACGATCTCTATTCAATTGCGATCGTCGTCGAGCACAACGCCGAACCCACAGAGCCGGGCGCGGGGAGCTGCATTTTCATTCACGTGTGGACGGGCCCGGACCGCGGCATGACAGGATGCACCGCGATGCCAGCCGACGCACTCGAAGCCTTCGCCCATTGGCTCAAGCCCAACGCGGCCGTCCTCGTCGCCCTCCCACGAAGTGAATACGACGCACTCCAGCATCGGTGGGAGCTTCCGTAAACCGCAGACCGCGTTACCGCCCTACTCCGTGCACCCAAATCCAGCCTTCGCGTTTTGCGAGCTCGAGGTCGTCTGGGGCCATGACGGTTCCTTGGAGGAAATCGCAGCCAGCGAGCGCGCAGAGGACGGCGTCGAGGACGTGGTCGCTTTGGATCATCGCTTCGGCCACTTCGTCGCCGAGCGTTATCTCTTCAGCGACGGCGGCGACAAGACGTTCACGAAGGGCCGTGACCTTGGATCCTGCGCCTTTGTAGCCGGAGTACGGGAGCTCGCGGCTCGCCAGGGTGCCTGCCGGGTAGACTTCGATCGCCGCTACGCCATGCACCCAGCCGGGCTCCCAGGCGAGGGGAATGGGAAGACGGCGCGCGTCACGCAGGCGGCCGACGAAGCCAAGCGCAGTGTGGGCCGTGCGCGCGATTCGGTCTGCGCCGACATCGAGCGGACGCTTGCCGAGCGCCTCGGCGACGACGTCGTCGGTCGTCCGACGGAACAACCGGTTGGCGTTGCCCCAGAGCTCCTCCCCAGCCGCATGATCAGCCAGGGCTTGCGACAGGGGCAGGGGCCAGCCAAGCGGGGCATCGACTGCGATGAGCGTCGTCGCGCTCATCCACTGCCCCACTTGTTCGTCGATCAACGGCCAGCTCTTGCCGACCGCGACCTCTTCGACCCGCGGACGGCCGCGCGTGAAGGTGCAGAGCGCGAGCCCCACATTGCGAGGCTGCGTGGCGCAGTCGACGCCAATGACCCGGATATCGGAAGGGCGTTGGAGCTCGAGCACGCGCGCAACCTATCCCGGTGAGCCTAGAATGTCAGGGACAGCCCGGTAAAAACGCACCGCATTGGCTAAGCCATCAACGAGGCGGACGGGTGCGGGGCGCTTTGCCTCGTGTTTGGGTCGCGGGGAGCTGAACGCGGGACGGGACCAGAACTCGTGTTGATGGCGGATTTGTGGTGGGAGCTCGATCTGCACGCCTCGATCGGTTGGGATGTTGACCGGATTGTTGGGTTTTAGGCCGCGGAGCTCAGTCGGAATGGCTTCGAGCGAGTCTTCGACCACGTACTCGGGAAGGGCGTGTCGCAAGTGCTGCGATACCACGCTCGCCAAGGTGCGATTGTGCCCGCCGAGAAGAATGCTGTGGGGCATGTGCCGACGCCGAAAGCCGTGAAGCGTGATCACCGTGCGCACGTGGTCACAGAACGCGCGAAGTTTGCTGGATTCTTCCGGGCGGAAACGAGTCGATGGAATGTGCCACCGAAGGTTGCGCGGCTGCCGGACCACGTAGAGCGACGCGTCACAGCAGGCCGCGGTTTCGACCGCGATGTGATCGGTGTACGCCTCCAGCGACCCACCGTGGAACGCCATGATCCCGAACTCGGAGCGCAGAGTCACTTCCTCTTCGACGCCTGGGTGGGCGAGCAGCTCTTGCAGATAACGGCGAGACATGGAGGTCACTTTGGGTTAGCGGCGTCTGCTGGGCCCCCACGAGCGCGGCTCCTGCACGCACTGAGCAGACCATCAGTATGCCTAACAAACCACGGCAATGCTCGCCGAATGTGCTCCGGGGGCTACGTTCAGTTCACCCCTTTTTTCGTGGGAAAACAAGGCCCCACGACTACTCGAGGTCGCGTTGCGACTCATTGCAGTCGCCGCAGGCCCAATGGGTGATCGGCCAGGGATTACCCGAGCCGAAGTCGCTGACCACGTCGATTGCGAGATCGGGCCCCGTGATCTCGTAGAAGATCTCGCCGGCGAGGCTCTTCACATCGAGAAAGCGCAAGTCTGTAGCGTCCCCGTGCATCGCATAGGTGCCGTCTGTCGCATCGATGGCGTCGACGTCGAACGCAACCTCGCCGTCGCCTGCAATGGCGGCAATTGTGTCTCGCCGTCCGTCTGCGCGATATTCGACGACGGTGCGGGCGCGCGTGTCGCGAAGCTCGATACATGAGATCATCTCCGCGTCGACCAAAGAGACCAGAGGGCCGTACTCGGCTCCGGCGTTATCGAAGAAGGGATAGACCAGCGCGGCAATATCGGCGATCGACACTTGGACCTTGAAGATCCGTGCAAGCGGCTCTCCGTCGTTCAGCAGGTCGATGAGCGGCCCTTCCTCTTGCCAGAAGAACCAGAACGTGTTTCGACGTTCGATGTCCTCGAGCATCTCGTCGAGGGTGAGCTCGGTCTCGACGTGCACACCCTGAAGGTAGCTATCGAGGCGGAAGGGGTCATTGAGGATCGGGTCCTCGCTGCCTGGTCGAAAGAACTGCACCCAGAAGCGCGAGGACGGGTCTGCACCATCGATCGGCATGGACCAGCGTCCATTTTCCGCCTGTTCGAACGGGGATTCGAGGTCTAGACCGAAGATCGCCGCGTATTGTGCAACGCGCTCGAAGGTATCACCGCGAAAGAGATCTCGGTTCGAGGCAAGTACGATGGCGAGCATGCTTTGGGTCAAGCGCACCTGCACCTGCCCGCACGTGATCAGCTCATGAATCGACCATTCGGTATCGACATACAAGCGCGTGATGTCGTCCCAAGCGTCGTCGCTCGGTAGGCATTCGTCGAGGCTGGGCGGTGGATCGGGCGGGGTCCACAGAGCAGACCCTCCGCCCGCGGACGGAGAAGAGCCGTTGGGGTTGGGGTTGTGGTTCCAGTCGCCAAAGCAACCGACCAAGCTCGAGACGAGGCTAAGCAAAAAGATGAAGCGTAAGGGCATCGCAACCTCCTTGCATGTGATTGAGCAAGGGGTGTGCCAGCGGTATTCGTCGTGATTCCGGCGAAGCCACAGCAGCTGCGCGTCGTCGTTCCGACACAGTGTGATCGATTCGACCACAGTGGCTTACGCGGAGTGCGCCTTCAGGGTATATCGCCTCGGTCATGCGAATCGCACGCGTCGTCTTCGTGTCGCTTGCCATCTTGGCCGCCGGTGCGCCGGTCGTGGAGGCCGACCCCCCGAAATCCCTAGACGAGTCTCCGTACGTTGCGCCGGAGGGCAAATCACTCGTGGTGTTCGTGCGGCCGCGAAAGCGATTGGCGAGTGAGGTGATCTACTCGGTCGTGAACGAGCGAGGGTGGTGTATTGCCTCGGTGGCAAACGATTGGAAGGTCGTGGCGCGCGTCGAGCCTGGCACCCAAATGCTGATGGTGGTCGCCGGTGTGGCGCAACCGCAGGTCCAGCTCCTGAAACTGAAAGCCGAGGCAGGCAAGACGTACATCGTGAAGATGCGGCCGCGCGTCAATACGAAGAACCCAGTCGAGCTCACCATACTGCGACGGGGCACCGAGCCGCTCGAAATGTTTCCGGCATCGATCCGCGAGAGCAGTCCATTCCGGCCAAACCTAGATGAGTGCACGGCGTGGGTCGCCACACGGCAGTCGAAGTTGGCGAACAAAGCTGCTCAGGCCAAAGAGGCGTGGAGGGGGAAGGACAAAGCGTTTCGGGAGAGCCACACCATTCGCGGCGCGGATGGATGGACCGGAGACGAGGTGACCGGGCCCATCGACGATCAGTAAGCGCCTCGAGCGAGACGGACTCGCGCGTAACCGGGCCGTGGATCCTCCCAAACGACCCATGCTTCGGTCCCACGGACCCCGATCTGCGGCGCATACACGTGGGCACCTTCGGCCGCATCGTCTACAGCGGCGCTTGGCTCGATGCCGAGGTCGGGGCCGAGCGCGCCGGCGAGGCGCAAGTGGTTGGTGCCACCGCGGAGGTCTTGCCAAACGGTGAGGATCTCGGCGGAGGGAGCGACCGCAAGCGCGGGGCGCCACGCATCGACGCCCACGGGCGCATCGTCGGCACGCGCGGTGACGTCGGCGCGCCACAATCGCACATGGCTCTCGTAGCGGCGGTCTTGTCGCTCGGTCCAGGCGACGGTCGGGTTTCCCGTGAGGTCGATCGCGAGCGCCACGTCGCCGTGAATGCGCTCGGATTCCACGAAGTCGTTCGTGCCCACCGGCATCACCATCTTCGCGGTTGGATTGATTCGGGTCGCCGGGGCAAACGTCACGCCGCCATTGTCGCTCTCACTGAGATACACATCCCAACTGAACTCGCGAAAATCAGAAAACGCGACGAAGACGGCTCCATCGCGCGCTCTCACCCGCACGAAAGCCGCGTCCCCGCGTGGGTTGTCCTCGATCGCGTTACTGGGGTCGACCGGGTTGAGCTGCCAAAATCGAGCATCGTCGCTGTGCGCGATCCAAGGCTTGGCCCGCCCGCCGCCTCGGAGGTCGAGCCAAGTCACGAAAAACCGCCCTGTCACCGGATCGATGGCGACATCTGGCGCCCAAGCGGATCGAGCCCCCGGATCGTCGAGATCGATGACGGTCCAAGCTCCGTCGACCCGAACGCCTGCGGAGATACGTGTGCCATCACTCGACTCCTCTTCCCATACGACTGCCGCGCGCCCCGCACCCATGGCAACGCGAGGAAGCCGCTGCACGACGTTCACGTCCGTGCGAAGCGTGACTTCCGCGAAAGCATCATCTGATTCGACGAAGGCCCGGACGCTCTCGTCTCCGGGCGCGCCCTCCATCCAAGCGACCAGTGCAGCGTCGTCATCGACCGCCAGGGCGGGAAAGCGTTGATGCATCTGGGGGGCGCGCGGCTCAGCAACTACGGTGCTTGCGCCAAGCGCGCCCGGCGTACCGTCGCCCGATTCTGGAAGTCGACCATCGCTTCGGAGCTCGAGATCGGCGGCGACCACCTCCGCATGGTACGCGTCTTCCAGTGGATCCCCGGTTCCGGGAAGCAAGCGCTCTCCGAGGTTGCGCAAGATGGCACGGCGCTGTTCGAGCGATGCGGGCGGCCCTGGGTCTTCGATCGTCCAGGGTTCTACGGTGGCGAGGCCGAAGTACGGATCTTGCCCGATGAAGGACCTCGGCACATCGTCGAGCCGGCTCGCGTTGGTCACGTGCGACTGGCAATCGAACACGAGGTCGAGCAGGTTGCCCTTGATGCACGGCGTGATGTTGTGGCGAAAGCCGGCGTGCCGCTGCGTGTGCGCCCATCCGGATTGCGTCACGATGTCAGGGAGCCAATCGCCTTCGAACTCCTCGACTGCCCAACCCGAAAACGCCTCGGGCTGTAACATGACGTTCGCGCCAAGAGCATCGAGGCGCTCCAAAAGCCCCGGCATCCAAGCGTCTTTCGAGATCACCATGCCGGTGCGGGCAAAGGGAAGTGCGACCGGCCTCGCCTGCTCGAGGGCACCGTGGGTCAAGTTCAACAAGTCTTCTTCGGCAGGGAGGAGGTAGCTCTTAGCCACGCGGCCGACCTCTTCGCCATCGGGGCCAAAATACAGACCCCAGTTGTACGCAGCGCCCTCGGTCGCGACGTACACACTTTCGACCTCTTCGAGATCGGGATCGGAAAGTGCCGCGATGTCGTCCGGGTCTTGGCTTAGCTCCGCTGGAGCAAAGTCCGAGGAGACTGCGACGTAGACCCCGTATTGCCGCGCCATCTCTGGAAAGGTTTGAAACGCACGGTGCAACGTGTCCGTCAGGGAAATGACCAGCAAGGCGTTTGGCGAAGCAGCCGGATAGCGCTCTGCGTAATACGACAACGGACCGGCGTACGTCCCAAACAACGAAACGAACGCCGAAAGAGTTTGGGTTTCCGCCCGAGCTGCGACTCCCCGTGATCCGATGAATCCGCCTGCCAAGGTCGCGTTTTCGGGAAACACCAACAGGTTCGGCTTGTCGTCTGCGAGGCAAGGCAGCACCTCGGTTCGCACCACGTCGTCCCACGATCTGCAGAACGCCGCGTAGTCTTCCATCTCCGCGTACCGAATCACCGCGCCGACTGCGAAGACCCTGACTGTGCTGCCCTCACCCGCAATGTCGATGCCGCAGGTCGAAGGGATCGGCGCGGGCTCCACGACCCCAAACTGCTCGCAAGCCCCGACCGCAAATGGGCTTTGGCCCTCGTCACAGGCCCCGGCCAGCAGGAGCAAGAGAAGCGCGAATCGTCTCACGCGCGGAGTCTACGCTGAAGCGCGCGCCCTCCCAAGCTGGTGGTCTTGGCGAGCGCGATCGAGCGCTGGTAGACGTCAGAGGCGAACCTCTTCGTCGGTGGCGTCTCGGGCTTGAAGCTTTCGTTTTCGTAGATCAACCACGACGCAGGGTCGGCAATCGCCTGCCTTTCGCCGAGTAGTCGAGCGACACCCACCGAGATCGACATTGGGGTGGAAAAAAAGTGCCGACGGGTGTCCAATTCTACGGGCCCAGTTCGACTGAGGAGAAAAAGGGGCATGTGCCCCACCACGAAAGGAGCCCCAATGAGCTACGAACACGGAAGATTCGTTTGGTTCGAGTTACTGACCAAAGACATCGATAAGGCCACATCCTTCTATCCGGAGGCCCTGCCCTGGCGCGTCGAGCCCATGAAGATGCAGGACGGGTCTTCCTACAATGCGATCAAAGTTGGCGATCAAAGCATCGGGGGATTCATGTCTCCGCAGGCCGACGTTCCCACCGCGTGGGTGAGCTACGTTTCGGTGGCCAACGTCGACAAGACCGCCAAGAAGATCAAGGCTGCAGGCGGCCATACGCACAGGGACGCATTCGACGTGCCGGGCGTCGGGCGCATGCAGCCGGTGAGCGACCCACACGGCGGGATGTTTTGTCTGTTCAAGGCCGAAAACGGAGACCCGCCACGCGTCGACGGCCCTGGCTCCCTCCACTGGAACGAGCTTTGGACACAAGACCCGAAAGCCTCGCTTGCTTTCTACAAGAGCGCGCTCGGCTACACCCACGAAGAGATGTCCATGCCGAACGGCACGTACTACATGTTCAAAGACGGTGATGACCCGCGTGGCGGAATGTTGCAGGCACCGAGCTCGGACATCCCGACGATGTGGTTGCAGTACATCACCGTCGACGATTGCGATGCAGCGCTCGCACGCGCCAAGAAGAACGGCGCGACCATCGTTGCAGAGCCCGTCGACGCTGAAGGCGTCGGCCGGTTTGGTATTTTCCGTGACCCACTCGGTGGCATGATCGGCGTGATCAAACCCGCGAACGCTTAGGGAGACCGCAGGCCCCCTAGTTAGTCGTAGCCCGAACCCCAGCCCTCGCTTCCATCGCCACAAAACGAGCGATCTCCCGAGCGACATGCTCGGGCTGATCCTCGGCGACGAACACGTAGGAGTCCTCGATCTGCACGAGGCGCGCGTTTGGTAGGTCCTCGCAGAGACGCTCGGCTAGAGATATGGGGAAAAACCGGTCCTCTGGCGTCCAAAGAAGCAGCGCCGGGCGGTCGAACGACCGGAGCTCCTTGGCAACTTGCAAAGTCAATTCCGGAGACGTGGAGCGGACGAACTTCTTCACATCGCGCCGAATCCGAGGGTCGGTGGCGCAGGGTTTGACATAGCTCTTTACGATGTCGTCGGGGATTCCTGATTTGGCCAACCATCCGTAGGCGAGCGGGAGGTCCCGAAGGGCCTTCACGTGAAGCATGCTCTTGGCGAGCAGGGTCATCAGGCCAGGAACCACCGGCAGAAGACGCAGGTAGCCGAAGAGAGGTGGCGGGAAGACCTCGTACGCATCACAGGTCGTCAGCACCAGACGTCCGACGCGCTCCGCGTGACGCGCTGCCACCACTTGCGAGATCGCCCCGCCGGAATCATTACCGACGAGGGTGACATCGCGAAGGTCGAGGGCCTCCAAGAAATCGGCGACCAACTGCGCGACGCCCTCGACGCTGAGGTCAGCATCAGGGTTCATCGGAAATTCGTGCGAACCGAGCGGCAAATCGGGCACGATACACCGCGCCGAGCGAGAAAGCTCCGGCGTGACCTTTCGCCAAAGCTTTCCGTTGACCAGCAAACCGTGAATGAACACGACCGCTGGGCCGGTTCCGACGTCGTCGTAGCGAAGGGTTCCTTGAGGTAACTCGATTGTTGGCATGACGCACCTCCGGGTTGGTCCGTGGATCGTGGCACCCAGGAGCCGGGACGCAATAACCTCGTAGGCAACGAAAACGCGGCCTAGAGATTCCAGCGTTTCATCGCCCGGCGGAAGCTTCGAGGGTTGGTGTAGCCCGCATGCCGGACGATTTCCTCAGGAGCCTGGCGGCGTTCCAAGCGGTCAAGGACGATCGACTTTCGGGTGGCGTCCACGACAGCGCGAAACGTGGTGCCTGATTCTTTGAGGCGTCGTTGTAGCGTCCGCGGAGTCATGTGAAGCGCCGCCGCAACGGGCTCGACCCCGCAGTTTCCCTTAGGAAGCAGACCCTTGATGCGGTCGCGAACGCCGTCGAGGAAGCTATTGTCCGGATGCCCCGCATGAAGCCCAGCAGCGATGCCGCGAAGCTCGCGGTGGAGCAACTGATTGCCATGCGCGAGACTGAGGTTCCACGAAGCGTCGCTGATCAGCAGCGTGTTGCGGCGCTGTCCAAAGAGCACCGTCGTCCGAAACGCGCGGCTGTACTTCTCTATGCTGCCCCTATAGGGATGCTCGAAGTGGACCTCTTCCACGACAAACGCACCGTCGGTGGCAAACCGAAAGAGCTTCGTCAAGATCGCTGCGAGGAACTCGACCTCGTGCGCCAGCACCGGAAGCTCGTGCTCGATCCTGTTGATATGAACGGGGTGGTGCTCGGGGTGCTCCCCGAGAGTGATGACGCGGCCGTGCGAGAGAAGCTCCTGAAAGCGAATGCCTGCGGTGAGCCCTTCGCCAAACGTTTCCGCGCTCAAAAGCAGCAGAAAGACCAGGTGGTCTACTCGGGCTTCCCATACCTCGGCAGCGCTCAGGCCGAGGAATCGATCACCGCTCTGGGCGAGAGCTGCTCGCCAGAGGCGGCCCGCGGCATCGCGGGGTGGGCGACCGGCAGTGTCCAAGAAGACCTCGATATCGACGCCGATCGAGGCGCAGAGCGCGTCGACGTCGAGCCCCAGCCGCCGAAACGCATACACGACGCCCTTTGTCCAGGCCCCGGACACCCTGGGAGGGGGCTTCCCCTGTGCCTTCTCAGGTGCTCCTTGCAAGACTAGCGATGGATCCACACTGAGGTCGAAATTTCAAGCCGCATGGGTGAATCACAGAAAAACGTGGCGTATTGAGTACCGTTTTTTGTCGCCAGTCGTGCTCGAGCCCCGGATACGTTTGCTCATGGTGCCTTCGATGCAAGGCGGGCACCTAACGTGTGGGGTGCAGATCCTAGGATGAGCCCACCATCCCGTCCTACGGTCAGGCGAGACCCTGCACTCCGCTCGAAGGTGCCCGCTCTTGCTCTTACCCGGTGCCCGTTGTTTCCTAGCCCTACTTTCCGACAATAATCGAAGGCCCATTAAGAGGACCAAGCCCGCGAGCCAAGCTCTGGGTGTTGGTCCTTTTCTTATTTGAGTCGTGGGCGCGCCGTTAGTTGCTCGGCGGCAAGCATGCCCCGGCGAGCGGGGACAAGCAGATGTAGCGCGCGACGCCGCCCGATATCTGACAGAGGTCGCAGGTCCAGCCTTCGGGGCAGCCCCGATCGAGACACGTGACTTCCTCGACGCATTCGCCGTCGTATGCGATGTCGACCCCTGCGCGTTCGGCTTCACATGGATTACCGTACGTGACGCCATCTACCCCGCAAACCGGCGCGTAGATGTCCGGCGCTAGGAGCCCGTCGAGACAGAACACATCAGGCTCGCAGCGACCCGCTCGAAGCGCGATGCTGAGCTTAGGGACGTCGTCGCGGGGGCATGCGGCTTCGCATTCGTCTCGAGTCTCGAAGTTGTTGTCATTGCCACCGCAACCGCCCCACGTGAACTGCTCGCAGAGACCGGTGTTGGAGTTGTAGAACCACCGCGGGATCGCGGCGTCGCAGGGACCTACCACAGCGGGGGCGATACAGATATTGTCGATCACGCAGCGTTCGCCGGGACGACATTGCTCGTCACTGTCGCAACCGACCCACACACAATGGGCGGGATCTTGTAAAGGCCAGTCGACACAGATTTCGTCGGGCTCACATTCCTTGCCGTCGCACTCCCCGATCGGCACACACTGGCCTTGCTCACAGACGAAGCCCGGTGCGCAGTCGATCAAAACACAGGGGTCGTCCGTGCACATGCCATCGAACAGGACCTCGACGTTGACGCAGCGTGCCTCGCAGGCGTTGATGTAGGTTCTACCGTCCGTGCCGCAGACCGGCTCGAAGACTCCGACGCACGGGCACCCGCTCGGGACAGGGACACAAACGTCGGCATCGCACTCGTCACCCGCGAAGCAGTCGCTCGGGGTGCGGCACCCCATCGGGTCGTCGCATTTGCCGCGGTGCGCGACCTGGTGATCGTGCTCCGCTGCCTGTTCGACGGTGTATGTCTGACCATCGGCCCCGCATACGAAGCCTTCGAGGCCCTCCACGTCACCGCCCTCTGCGCAGCCAACCGCGCCCACTACCAAGGCACATACAAACCCAAAACGCTTCATTCGCCTCTCCTTGACGGATACCCGGCGTCTTGAAGTACGCAACAAGAATGCCAAAAAGGGCACAGAAAAGTGAAGCAATTCCAAGCTGGCTTACAAAGGAGCTGTGCCACAACGGGCCATCAACGCTTGAGGGGCGTGCAAAAAGGTCATCTCCAAACCAGGTCTGCTAAGAGTCCCGCACAGGAAGGTTCGCGTTGGCTTCGCTTGATCACTACCTCGACGAGCTCGGCTCCGATGTCGATCCCGATGCGCTGCTGATGCGGTTCGTCGAATACGTGTCGGATCAAGGAATCGAGCTCTACCCCGCCCAAGAAGAGGCGGTGATGGAGCTCTTCGTCGGAAACAACGTGATTCTCAATACGCCGACGGGCTCCGGGAAGTCACTCGTCGCGTTGGCGATGCACTTTCGGTCGATCGCCCTCGGGGAGCGATCCTTTTACACGGCGCCGATCAAAGCGTTGGTGAGCGAGAAGTTCTTCGACCTTTGTCGCGTGCTCGGCCCGCAGCGGGTTGGGATGATGACCGGCGATGCGACAGTCAATCGCGATGCGCCCGTGATCTGCTGCACCGCGGAGATCCTCTCGAACCTGGCGCTCCGCGAAGGCGAACGGGCCGAGGTCGACAGCGTGGTCATGGACGAGTTTCACTACTACTCCGACAGAGACCGGGGCGTGGCGTGGCAGGTCCCTCTCCTGACGCTTCCGCAAGCGCGGTTCTTGTTGATGAGCGCAACCCTCGGGGACACGCGTGTGTTCGAGGAGGCGGTCACCGATCTCACCGATGTTCAGACGACCTTGGTCAAGAGCACCGACCGGCCCGTTCCGCTCGACTTCGACTACAGCGAGCAACCCCTCCACAACACGGTCGTCGAGCTGCTCGACGAGGGGAAAGCCCCGATGTATGTCGTGCACTTTGCGCAACGAGCCGCGACCGAGCAGGCGCAGAGCTTCATGAGCATCGACTTTCTGTCGAAGGACGAAAAGAAGGCGATGAAAGAGGAGTTACGCCACACGCGGTTCGACACGCCGTTCGGCAAGGAGCTCAAGAAGTTTCTGCATCACGGGATCGGGGTGCACCACGCAGGAATGCTGCCCCGGTATCGGCGCCTGGTGGAACGGCTCGCGCAGCAGGGGACCCTCCGTGTGATCTGCGGCACGGACACGCTCGGTGTCGGCGTCAATGTGCCGATCCGAACGGTGCTCTTCACCAAGCTCTGCAAGTACGATGGACAGAGCACCAAGGTGTTGACGGTCCGCGATTTCAAGCAGATCGCCGGTCGGGCAGGCCGCCGTGGATTCGACACGCTCGGCAGCGTGATTGCGCAGGCACCCGAGCACGCGATCGAGAACAAGAAGCTTCGCGCCAAGGCAGGGGACGACCAGAAGAAGCTTCGAAAGCTCAAGATGCGCCCGCCCCCAGAACGGGGTTATGCCCACTGGGACGCCGACACCTTCGTCCGTCTCCGAGAGTCGGAGCCCGAAGCGCTCCTGTCGCGTTTCGTTGTGAGCAACGCGATGATCCTCAACCTCTTCGAGCGCGAGGACGACGGATGCTTGGCGCTTCGAACGCTGATTCGAAAGAGCCACGAAGGCCCGACTGCGAAGCGACGCCACGCGCGAAACGCGATCGCCATGATCCGATCGCTTCGCGACGCTGGGGTCGTCGAGCTCGACCGCGGTGGACCGCGGGTCCATGAAGACTTCCAGTCGGACTTTTCGCTCAACCAGGCGCTCTCCCTCTATGTGGTCGAGGCGGTCGAGGTGCTCGAGCCCGACGACGCGGCCTACCCGCTCGATGTGTTGACCTTGGTCGAAGCCACGCTCGAAGACCCCATGGCCGTGCTCTATCGGCAAACCGATGTTTTGAAGTCTCGCGCTCTCGCCGCGATGAAAGCTGAAGGCATGGAGTACGACCAACGGATGGAGGAGCTCGAGAAGATCAATTACCCGAAGCCCAATGAAGAGTTTCTCTATGGGACATTCGACATCTTCGCGAAGCGGCACCCGTGGGTCGGGAACGACATCCTCCGACCGAAATCGATCGCCCGCGACATGTATGAGCTCGGCATGACCTTCGTCGAATATGTGAAGGAGTACGGCCTCCAGCGCTCCGAAGGCGTGTTGCTCCGGTATCTTACCGACAGCTACAAGGCGCTGGTTCAAACGGTTCCGGAGTCTGCCAAGACCGATGCGCTGTTCGATCTCTGCGACTGGCTCGGCCTTTCGGTGCGCTACATCGACGCTAGCCTCCTCGCCGAATGGGAGCAGCTTCAGGCCCCGATCGAGCCCGGCACCCCGATCGAAGAGCGTCCGAGCGATGAGCCGCCCGACATCACCAAGGACGTCCGAGGCTTCACGACGATGGTGCGCAATGCAGTGTGGAAGGTCGTCCGCCTGCTCGCTTTCAAGCAATACGATCGCGCCGCCGAAGCGCTCGCCGACTCGGGGGACGAAAGCTGGGATGCCGAACGACTCCGCGCCGCGATGGCGGGCTACTGGGCGGAGTACGATGAGATTCAGATCGGACCCGACGCTCGGAGCAGTAAGGAGATCGACATCGAGCGCGGTGACACCGAGTGGGCATGCACCCAAACGCTGTGCGACCCCCGAAACGACCGAAGCTGGCGGATGACCGTGCGAGTCGACCTCGCTTCGAGCCGCGACGCCGGCGCACCCCGATTGAGCTTGACGTCGATTGACGACTAGCCCCGCAACGCAGACAGTACGGCGGCGGACCAACGCTCGGCGGCTTCGATCATGGGAAAGTGCCCGACCCCATCGAGCAACTGCAAATCACTGTTCGCGATCTCGTCATGGAGCACGTGGGCCATTTTTTCGACGGCGACCGGGTCCTGGCGCGCCCATACGATGTGGATGGGTAGGTCGGTCTCGCGCAACGCGCCGATCCAACGATGCCAAAGCCTGTAGCGCTCGTCGATGTACCGCGTGATCACCGGGAGCACGTCGCGACCAGCCCCGGCGATGAGTTGACTCCACATGGCGTTGAGCTCTTCGGCGTCGAGAAACGACGGGTCGGCGAATATCCTGCGGATGTTGCGGTGAAACAGAGGCTCGCTGGCAAGCCGAGCGACGACCGGGCCAATCCCTGGCGCCTTGAGCAGGCGCTGCATGACCCGCAGATTCGCGAGCTCGATGTGCATGCTGCCATTGCATAGGGTGAGGGAGCGGAGCTTGATCGGCTCAGAGCCGAAGTTGCGTCGTGCCAGGAGCTCGGTGGCGACGCTCGAGCCGTAATCATGTCCAAGAACGTCGGCCTCGGTAACGCCCAGGTCGCGCCAGAGGGCGATCGCGTAGTCCGCCTGGTCCACCAACGAATACGAATAGTCACGCGGCTTGTCCGAGAACCCGAATCCTAGATGATCGTGGACGATCACCCGGTAGTGTTCGGCCAGAATCGGCAACGCACGCCAGTAATCGTAACTGCTCGTTGGGTAACCGTGGAGAATGAGAAGCACCGGTTTGTCCCCACCGGTGTCCACGCAGAACAACTCGTGAGCACCCACCCGGTGCCTGTGTCCTCGCTGCTGCCATTCGTCTGCGTTCATCGCGTGCATGCTGGCATCGCGCACGACGGGAGTCCATGCCCACTGGCGAGGCGTGGGTTTTCGTAATGCACGGCTCTTTTTTTTTCGCCGGGGGTGAGGTAGAACGGCGGCAACCGTAGGAGGCGTGGATGCAGAAGGCGATGAGGTCGAAGCTGCAGGCTCCAACAGCCGCACCGAACGTGGCCGCTGAGAAAGGCGAAGCGACCCGTGAGTTTGGAGGAACCATCGGTGCCGCTCTGCTCATGACCGTGTCCCATGGGTTGATGCTCTACCTGTGGATGGCATGGAGGTTCCACGAAGGGGCTGTCTTCTACCCGGCAGGCTTTGCCGACGTCGGTCCGTTCTTCGGCCGCATGTGGGAGCAGCTCGTGACCTACGCCGCCCCGAGCTGGAGCGTATTCGGCATGTACTGGGCGTTCCTCTTCGTCGAAGGCCTGATGGCGGCGTACCTCCCGGGGATCAAAATCAAGGGCCTCCCCATTCCGTCACGCGGAGGCGAGCGGTTGGTCTACCGGTGCAATGCGATCTCCGCTTGGTGGATCACCCTCGCCGCGATGGCCGTCCTTCACCTCACCGGCGTCTTCCCGTTGCAAACGCTCTATGACCAGTTTGGCTCGTTCATGATCGTCTCGATGATCTCGGCCAATATCGTAGCGTTCGCGATCTACTTCGGCGCGAAGGTCACCGGCAATGCCGAACGGATGACGGGAAGCTTTTTCTACGACTTCTTCATGGGCGCCTGGCTCAATCCACGGATCGGGCCGCTCGACCTCAAGATGTGGGCTGAGGTTCGGGTCTCTTGGCTGATGCTCTTCTTGCTGACCGCGAGCGCCGCCGCCCACCAGTACGAAACCTTTGGCCTGGTCACCACCCCGATGATCTTCATGGTCCTCGCCCACTGGCTCTACACCAATGCGTGCATGAAGGGAGAAGAATGCATCCCCACGACCTGGGACATCTTCTACGAGAAGTGGGGCTGGATGTTGATCTTCTGGAATCTCGCCGGTGTGCCCTTTGTCTACTGTTTCAACTCGATGTACATCGCGTCCCGACCGCCGTTCGAGCATTCGCTCCCCTACACGGTCTTCGTGTTCGCTCTCTTGATCGGCGCCTATTACGTGTGGGACACGGCGCAGAGTCAACGCAATCGCTTCCGGATGCAGCTCAACGGAAGCTACGTGAAGCGCAAGGCATTCCCCCAGCTACCCTGGGGCACTTTGAGAAACCCACGCTACCTCGAAACCGAAGCGGGCTCGAAGCTTCTCATCGACGGCTGGTGGGCGCATGCCCGAAAGATCCACTACACCGCGGACATCTTGATGGCGCTTTCATGGGGCCTGATCTGCGGATTTGATCACTTTCTCCCGTATCTGTACGTGACCTTTTTCACGGTCATGATCCTTCATCGCGCCGGCCGCGACATCGCACGATGCAAAAAGAAGTACGGGAAGGACTGGGATCGCTACTGCGAAGAAGTCCCGTACTTGTTCATTCCGTACGTCTTCTGACTACTCGAGCGCTTCTTGATAGGTGAACGGCGCCTCGGGGATATCTGCGGCGACCGCTTGTGAGAGCCCCACCGGTTCGGGATCGATCCCGAACGCCCACCGAAGTTGCGCCGTGACGAAGTGCCGAACCGGCGGCCACCCTTCTTCGGGGGGGAGCGCGTCGGCTTGGCAGCCGTCGGTGCCGAGGCGCACGAGGTTGTCGGGGACGGGAAGCCCTCTATCGAGGGCGATCTGGATGACGCCCCCGCCGGATTCACCGATGGCACAGATGTCGCTCGGACCGAGATGCCCCACATCATCGATGACGACGAGGCGAGCAGGTGGGCTTGCTTTTCCGAACGCGCGCTCGACCCCTTCAAGCTCGGCCACCGCATCGATATCGCCCGTGAGCCAGAGGGAGGGCTTATCAGGCAAGGTGATCATGCTGTCGGCTGAGATGCCGGCGGACAGAGGGATATACGTCACGACGTCCGGCTCACCTCCGAAACGAATGGACGTGCCACCACCGGCCGAATGACCGGTGATCGCGATCCGCTCGGTGGAGATCCGCCCTTCGAGCAACCCGCCCTCGGCGTCGTTCTCGGCGGCTCCCAACACAACCACCATGCGCGTCAATGCATCGTCATCGATCGAGTTTTCGGGTTGTTCCCCGAGAACTGAGCCGAGGCCGCGTTCGAGATAGTCGACTGACATCACGACGAAGCCCCACGAGGCGAGGTGCGTAGTCAGGAAGGTCGACTGATTTCGGTAGCTCGCGAAGCCATGCGCGAAGATGACCAGCGGAAAGGGCCCGTCGGTGCTAGCCGACACATCACGATACGCATCGGTGACGAATGGTGGGTTGATCTCTGCGGGCAGAATCAAGTCCAACGCTTCAGGAAGCGCATCGCGGATGAAATAGCTGTAGGGCTCGCGGCCCTCGACGCTTGCGGGGTCAGCGGGATACCAGACCTCGACCGATCGATCCCCGAGGCTCAACGTCGTCACACCGGCCGCCCACGGCCCGGCGTCGCGATACTGGGCGGTTTGCGTGCTGCTCGAGCAGCTGGCCACCCAACCAAGCGAGATCAAGAGTACGAAGTGGAGGCTGAAGTGACGCATCGACATCGGGAACGCGATCTCTAGCACGATGCCCAAGCCCTGAAAACTCGTGCGATGAAGTGACTCGAGAGACCGGAAAAGCGTGCCTAGGCGGCTCCGTCTTCTTGGGCTTCCAGCAGGTCGACCGGCTCTTCCTCGGCGAGGTCTAAGATGGCCGTTGCTGCATCCGCGGGGAGCTCTTCGACCGTACGAAGCTTGCGCTCCATCGCGCGGGTGCGAACGCCGGTTTCGTCGAGCGTTCGGCCCGCCGTTTCCAGTTGCCTCTTGACCTTCGTGAGAACGCCGCCGAACTTGCCGAACTCGGTCTTCACGGCGGCGAGGACCTTCCATACTTCGCTCGAGCGCTGCTCGATCGCGAGCGTCCGAAAACCGATGCGTAGGCTGTTCAAGACAGCGGCGAGGGTCGTCGGCCCTGCAACGACGATTCGGTGCTCACGCTGCAGCCGCTCGACCAAACCGGGGTGACGCAGCGCTTCGGCGTAGAGGCCCTCGGTCGGCAAAAACAGAATCGCGAAGTCGGTCGTTCGCGGTGGGTTCAGGTACTTGGTGCCTATGTCGCGAGCCGAGTCTTGAATCGAGCGGAGGAGCGCTGCCTGTGCCTGCTGCACCGCGGTCGCATCGCCGTCCTCGCTGGCTTCGACGAGTCGGAGGTAGTCTTCTTGTGGAAACTTCGAGTCGATCGGTAGCCAAACACATTGCGTCGGATCATCACTCGGCCCAGGCAGACGAATCGCGAACTCGACGGCATCGCGGGAGTCGAGACGAGGCTGTACGTTTCGGTCGAACTGCTCGGGGGTGAGGATCTGCTCCAGAAGCGCTCCGAGCTGGACCTCGCCCCAGGTGCCGCGCGTCTTGACGTTGGTGAGGACCTTTTTCAGATCACCGACGCCGCTCGCAAGGCTTCGCATCTCCCCAAGGCCCTGCTGCACGGCTTCGAGGCGGTCGCCGACGAGCTTGAACGACTCGCCAAGCCGCTTTTCGAGCGTGCTTTGGAGCTTCTCGTCGACCACGTGACGCATTTGGTCGAGCTTCTTTTCGTTGTTTTGGCGAAGCTCCAGAAGCCGCTGGTCCACCGTCTCGCGAAGCTGTCGAAGGCCACCCTGGTTCGATTCGGTGAGCGCGTTGAGCTGGACCGAGAAGGCTTGGAACTTGCTCGTCTGAGCCTGGCCGATCTCCGAGATCGTCTTCACCAGGGTCTCGGTCCCTCCTTTTTGTGTCCCAGAGACCTCTTCGCGCAGATCGCGGGCAGCCTGGGCAGCCTCTTCGCGAGCCCCCCGGAGCTCGGAACGGAGCAGGTTCGCGGCCTCGGCGCGGGCCTCGGCTTGGGCGCGCACCTCCGCAGCCACCCCGGCCGACCGCCTATTTAAGGCAATAATTGCAATGACTAGATTGGCGACGAGCAGCAGAATCGCGGCCACCAGAAGCGGAACTACCATCTCCCAAGTCCCCCGAGCGATGAGTTACGGCGATGGTAGCACCATCCTGGCTTTTTGCGCAGTGCTGAACGAGGGCAGAGATGGGCGCGAGCCCCCGTGAGGACAACGGCGCTTTACGGGGCTAGGTTGAGCCGCGGTGATGCCAGGGGGAGCTAGCGGAGAGGAGGAGCTCAAGGCGCTCTTGCCGGCCTCTGTCGCGGTGCGCTTCGATGAGATGTTTCCGAGCATTCGCGCGCGAAGCGTCCGCAGGCGCGATCGCCAGCGCGCCGAGATGCTGCGCAAGGCCGAGCCCGTCCTCCGCCGCGCTCTCGGGCCGTTGGAGGTGGTGCGCTTCGTGACCAATGGCGCCCGCCAGTTCGCATGGGGCCTGATCACGGCCGGCTCGATGAACCCTTTCACCAACCGCACGACCTTCGTGCTCACCGACAAGCGCATCCTGCTGATTCACACCGACTCGAAGCAGCGGCCGCGGTTCTTCGCCAACCAACTTCCGCTCGAACGCGTCCGAAGGGTGACCGGCAGGCACAGCTACGCCTTCATCCGGACCGGACGTGAACAGCTCATGTTCCACGGGGTCAAACGCGGCGAGGTGAAGTACCTTCGGGGCTTGCTCGAGTCTACCCCTGCGAAGGAGGGCGGTTGGCAGAACCTGTGCCCACGCTGCTTCGCGGCAACCGATGATACCCCCTCCGCGTGCGAACGCTGCGGAGCAAAGTTCAAAGAGCCCCGCAAAGCTGCGCTCCGTTCGTTGTTGTTTCCCGGTCTCGGTGATTTCTACCTCGGGTATCACGGATATGCGCTTTTGGAGATTCTCGGGGCGGCTTTTCTGTGGGCGTTGTTCGTCACGGTCTTAGTGCCTGCGGTGAGAGCACGAGGTTTTTCTGGCGTTCTCATCGCGCTGCCGGTGCTCGTGTTCGTCGTGCTGCTCCACGGCAGCGACGCGATACTCACTCGCGCCAAAGCACGGAGCGGGCTTCATTCCATCGACGGCGCGCTACCCAGCGGGGACATCGAGCAAACGCCAACCATCTCTTGATGGAGTCCCGACGATGCCAGAGCCGAGCTATTTATTCGTCGCCCTCCTCGCCAGCAGCGTGGGGTTCGTGATGTTGGTGTATGGCAAGAAGCAACATCGGCCTCTTCAGCTGGCTGCCGGTATTCTGTTGTTGGTGTTGCCGTTTCTCGTGCGCGACCCGCTTTGGCTCGGGCTCGCCTCCGCGGGCATTTGCACGGGCGTTTGGGGCGGCGTCAAAGCTGGGCTTTAGGGCTTGTCTCGAATCGCATCGGGGTCTAATGAGGCTTGCATGGTGCAGGCACGTGATCGCCTTGCGAAAATCGTCGAGCAATATCTCGCTGACGCAGACGACGCCACGCGGCGAATCGTCACCGCGGTCGCCGGCTTGCTAGCAAAAGTCGCGTACGCCGATGGCGACTACTCCGAACGAGAAGAGGTCACCATTCGTGCGGAGCTCGGCCGGGTTCACGGGTTGAGCGCGGCGGGTGTAGACGCGATTTGCGGTTTGCTTGCAGACCAAATCAGCCACGTCGCCCTGCTCGGAGATCACGACTGGACGCGCGACTTACGCGACCTAGCGAGCCGGGAGCTACGGCTCGAAATCCTCGAGGTGCTGGTCGAGATGAGCGTCGCAGATGAAGTGCTCAAACAAGAAGAGCAAACTCAGCTCCGACGCATCGCGAAGGCCTTGAACCTCACCCAAGACGACTACAACGCGCTTCAAGCCAAACACCGCGACAAATTGTCAACCTTGAAGTAGCCCCTGGTGGCCGACCACAAGCGAGAAGATCCGCACACTAAATCTGCTCGAGCATTTGGCGCATGAGTCCGTGCAACAGGTTGATCGCCTTGAGGGGGCGTACCATGACCTTGAAATCTACGATCTGGCCGTCGGCGTTCCAGCGGATCATGTCGACGCCGTTGACGTGGACACCTTGAACATCCACCGTGAACTCGAGCACGGCGTCCGACTCACCGACCACTTCTCTCACATAGGTGAAGCTATCGTTGATCAGCACCATCGCCGCCGCTGAGAGGTAGAGCTTCGTGAGTGCCTTACCCTTCTGAGGCGAGTGCACGACGGGTGAGTGAAACACGACGTCGTCTGCAAGAAGGCCGTCCAGGGCAGCGATGTCCTTTTCCTTGACCACGCGATGCCATGTGCGAAGCGTTTTGTTCATCTAGCCCGTTGTAAACTCTTCTATCACTGGCTTGCAAGGTCTACTCGATGACCGAGTTGCTCACTTGCGGATCGCCATTGGCGAGCACGAAGATTCCCGGGTAGCCGGTAGTCTCGAAACCATCACTCGGGTTGTTGCGCAACACGGAGTCTTCGATGATCAGCGTTCCGGTCCGGTCGTTGCTCACGAAAAAGATCGCGCCGCCGCCCTCGTTTGCGCTGTTGTTGGAAACCGCCGTTCCGCACACCGAAAGGGTGAAAGTGTTTCCGTCGTTGTAGATCGCGCCGCCGCTTCCGCCGCCAGGCGTACCAGATTGCGCGGGGTTGGCGCCATGGCCGATCGCTTCATTGTAGGACAGCACGCTGTTGATCACCGTGTACGACACTCCGATGCTGCTCAGCGCGCCGCCGTTCGAGCAGACATTCCCAATGCCCTCGGCCCCAAAGGTGCTGTTCACTATGTAGACGGGCCGATCCTCGAACTGATCGAAAGTACGGATCGCTCCACCGCCAACATCGGGCCCCACGTCATGGCACACGTTGTTGAAGAAGCTTGAGTTGACGACCTTGAGCCTGCCTCCCCGCGCGAAGATCGCGCCGCCCCCGTCCGCTTCAGACTTTGCATTGCCGTCGACGAACGTCAGGTTTTGCACGGTGAGGCGAGGATGGTCTTGGTCGTTGCAGTGCGGCGTCGTCCAGACCTGCGCCTCATCGCAGGTATTCTGATAGAGGATTCGCACGCGCCCGCCGCCGCTGAGGGTCACTTTGCCGCCGCCGTCGATGACGATGTCGGGGTTCCGATCGTTGAACACTTTGGCGGTCCGATCGAGGGTGATCACGATCGGGTCCGGTCCGCAGTCGAACGTAATCACCCCACCGCGGGAAACAGCCTCGACGAAGGCGTCGGAGGTACAGCTCTGAGGAGTCCCGTCACCGATGACCGTGTCGGGGTTCGATGCGTCCTCCTCGCCAGCTCCCGCCGGAACGGTGCACGTGCCATCGCCGTTACCAGATGGCGGCGCCTCGTTTGGGTTGGTTCCTGGGTCGGTCGGGCCACCACCACAACCGACGACGCCGGCCGCCAGGACCGCGATTACCCCACCCTGCAGCCATGCTCGGAACATAGAAGATCACCCCCAGCACAAGATAGCGAGACCGGCTGGACCTCCCAAATCGAGCCGGGTGGCGGCGTTCCCAGGGATCTGCCAAGACGCGCCCCCACGCGACGGGCGTGGGGGTTAGCGCGTGCAGGACAAGCTCAGAAACGTGGCGATTATCGCCCACGTCGACCACGGCAAGACGACGTTGGTGGACGCAATGTTGCATCAGACCGGCGTTTTTCGGTCCAACGAATCCGTGCGCGAGCGGGTCCTCGATTCCAACGACCTCGAGCGCGAGCGTGGGATCACCATCCTCGCCAAGCATGCATCGATTCGCTGGAAGGACTACAAGATCAATCTGATCGACACCCCCGGTCACGCAGACTTCGGGGGCGAGGTCGAGCGAACACTCCAAATGGCCGACGGAGCGCTCTTGCTGGTCGACGCGGCCGAGGGCGCGCTCCCGCAGACACGTTTCGTCCTCTCGAAGTGCATCGAGCTCGGGCTTCCGGTGGTCGCGGTCATCAACAAGATCGACCGCAGCGACGCCCGGCCAGAAGAGGCTCTCAACGAGCTATTCGATCTGTTCTGCGACCTGGGCGCGACGGACCAGCAAGCGGATTTCGCGACGGTGTACGCAATTGGCAAAGATGGGATCGCAAAGCGCACGCTCGAAGAGGATTCGACGGACCTCACGCCTCTCTTCGAAACACTCGTCGAATACCTTCCCGCGCCTGACGGCGAAGCCACGCTCCCGCTGCAATTGCTGGTGCACAATACCATTCACGACGACTACGTCGGCCGGATCGCGATTGGACGCATTCGTGGAGGAACGATCAAACCGCTCGAGAATGTCGCGGTCATTGGACACGACGCGACGGTAGAGCGCAAAGTGGGCGCCCTATGGGGCTTCGAGAACCTCGATAGGGTGCGCATCGAGAAAGCAGCAGCCGGAGACATCGTCGCGATCTCTGGTATCGAAGAAGTGCGCATCGGCGACACGATCACACACCCCAGTCATGCTGCTCCACTCGACCGCATTTCGGTCGAGGAACCGACGATCAAGGTTCGCTTCCTGATCAACACATCGCCATTCGCCGGGCGTGTCGGTGACTTCGTGACATCCCGTCAAGTGCGGGAGAGACTCTTCAAAGAAGCCCAGCGCAACATCGCCATGCGCGTCGAGGAGACCGAAGAACCTGACACGTTCATCGTCTACGGGCGCGGCGAGCTGATGCTCGCAATACTCGCCGAAACCATGCGCCGCGAAAGCTACGAATTCGCGCTTGGAATGCCGGAGGTCGTCGTTCGGACCATCGATGGACGTAAGTGCGAGCCCGTCGAGACCGTTGTGGTCGATGTGCCGCAATCTCAGGTTGGGACGGTCACCCAGTTGCTGGGCGATCGGCGAGGAGTCATGGGCAAGATGAACCCGATCGGCGCCAATCGGGCTCGCGTGGAGTACCGCGTGCCGTCACGGGGATTGATCGGGTTTCGTTCGATTTTCATGACCGAGACGCGCGGTGAAGGGCTTCTCAACACGATGTTCGAGGGGTGGGATCCGTATGCGGGCCCGCTTCTCCGACGCAAGAACGGCGCGATCGTCGCGGACCGTGGAGGCACGACCACGCCCTATGCGCTGTTCAATCTACAACCGCGCGGCAAGCTCTTCGTCGGTGCCGGCACCAAAGTCTACGAGGGCATGATCGTGGGGGAGCACAACCGACCGAGTGATCTCAATGTGAACTGCACCCGTGAAAAAAAGCTGACCAACATTCGCGCGGCCGGTCGCGATGAGAATGTGATTCTGACGCCACATCGCGAGCTCACGATCGAAGCCGCGCTCGACTGGATCGACCAGGACGAGCTCGTCGAGGTGACCCCAGACGCAGTCCGTGTTCGCAAAGCTGCGCTCGAATGCAATCGTCGCCCACGTCGGGACGGCCCAAAGGCCAGTTAGCATGACGCGCGAGTTGACGAGGGACTTCAGTCGCTCGGCCCGAACTTAGCCGCAGTGCAAAGCTTGCTGAAACCGCGAGATGTGCTTGTCGGGAGATCCGCCGCAGACTCCCGTGCACGAAGGAGAAGCCAACGGGCTCAACAGAGCCACTCCACTCGTCCAGCACCGGCGACTGAGGTCCATCGGTGTCTTTACTGTGCAAGCGATGTGCCACCTTCGAATCCAACAAAGGCGGCACTCGATCGCGTCGTTTGGCGGTGACAGGCGAAGATTCTTCGCACGAGGCGAGCAAGCTGCACTGGGTGCGCCAATTGCGTCGAAGGCGGCCGGGGGTTCATGATCAATGGGTCGTGGGCAAGTCGAAGCGAAAAGGCCCGAGAGATAAGGGTAGCTCGGCCGCGGGCGGCCGTCGCTCCGAGTCCGACCGGGACGCGCTGAGGGAGGCGCTCTCAGACGTCAAGCCGCTTGGCGGAGAGGCTAAGAAGCGCGTGATGCCCTCGGACGAGCAAGGCTCTTCGCGAGGCTCGCCCATCTCGGCCGCGCGCGCACCGCCAGAGCCACTTCTGGTAGAACGCGACAGCGACGGAAGTGTCCTCGGCCGCCGAAAGAAAACTCACCCGAGCATCACCGACACCTTGGCGGACCCCCGGCTCGAGATCGAGGCGGAATGCGATCTTCATGGGATGACCGCGGCGGAAGCCGATCGCAGAGTTCTGCGGTTTGTGCGTGACCATCAGCAGCGGGGGCACCGGTGGGTTCTGATCATCGTTGGCAAGGGGCTCCACAGCCCCGACGGCAAGGGCACGCTCCGGGAGCACATCGTCGGCACGCTCAGCAAACGTGCAGCGGCAAGATACGTGCTGGCCTTCTGCACGGCGCCTCGAAGTCACGGAGGCAAGGGAGCTTTCGCCGTACGCCTCGTCGACCGCCTTTGAAAAAGGGGACTGTCCCTTTTTTGATCAGCCCTTGCTGATTTTGCCTTCTTTGTGGGACTGATGGCTGCGGCACTTCGGACAGAACTTCTTGATGTGAAACTTCTCCGGCATCGTTCGCCGGTTCTTGTCCGTCACGTAGTTGTCTTTTCCGCAGTTTTCGCAGCTGAGCTTGATCAGGTCTCGCATGGCTTTCCTCGCCTGAGGGAGCCGATTGTAGCCGTCGACCCAACTCGGTCAAATGCCGCTATCGGAGGCCTGGATCCAACAGTCCGATCCGATATAACCAGCCTTTGATGCCCCTCATGCCCTCCCGGCCTCTCGGTATTGCCGTCGTCGGCTTGCTGTCGATCTTTTTGGCAACTTTTGTCGCCAACCCCGCCCACGCGTTCGAGGGCGAACTCAAGGCGAAGCTGTCCGGCCAGCCCGGGGCCTCGATGAAGGTGCATGCTTGGTACTCGAACGCGGGAGACGTTCGAATCGACACAGTGGGAAAGAGCACCGAAGGTCAGATGATGCGCGGGTCCACGATCATGCCGGCCGCTGGCAAGAGCTACTACTCGATCTCCCACAACCAGAAGGTGATCGTTGAAGTGCCCTACGAAGCCTTGCGCGCATCGAGCGGAGATGTCGCGGGCAAAGGACGAGACCCGAGCCTCGAGATCGAGAAGCTCGGCACCGAAACCGTGAGCGGGGTGGAGACGGAGCACGTTCGTGTCCTCGACAAAGACAACAACGCGACGATCGATCTTTGGATGACACCGAAATATCCACCCGACCTCTGGACCCAGGCGTTTCGCGGCCGCAATCTCGGGCTCGAAATGTCCGACGAGGAGCGTATGAAGGCGATGAAGAAATACGGCGTCGAGCCCGGCTTCTCGATGAAGATGCAAGTGCGGCAACCTGGGCGCCCGCCGGTGGAGTTTTTGGTCGAAGAAATCAAGCGATCGAAAGTGGCACCAGACATCTTCGCGCTGCCGTCGGGCTACCGACGCGTGGAGGGTGTCGTCGAAAAGACTCTGCCAAAGAGCGCTGATCCTTGACCCCGGCGCAGCCGCGATCTAGAGCCGCCTTGGAACGGCGATTCTTTGGGGGCCGTAAAGGAGTATCGATGACGAAACAAGTGATCACGCGCGGGCTGATTGTCATTTCCGCGCTCCTCGTTGTGAGCGGCTGCAGCAAGGACAAGTCCAACACGGCCAAAGACGCCAAGGGCGATCCAGTCCTCGTGCTCGACGAAGGCCAAGAGCCACGCCAGATGCTGCGGTACAAGGTAGCCGAAGGAACGACCACGACCTCCAATATGGACTTCGGTCTGGCCTCGCTCGCAACGTCATCTGCGGGCGCACAGCTCAGTGTAGTCCCCGGTGTGCGTTTGCATGTCGTCTCGGGGCCGTCGATCCAGTCGAGGCGCGGCACGCGCTTCGACGTTCGTATCATCAAGGCAGAGGCCCTCGTTCCAGAAGGTGCCGACCCGGAGCTTGCGCGTGACCTCAATCAGAGCGCATCGGTGTTGAACAACATCGGCGGTTGGGTCGAGATCGACGACAGAGGCATCATTCAGGCGAGCGAGTTGAACCAGCGAGCCAAGCGCGCCGACGTTCCCATTCGCTTGCTGGTGATGATCATCAACGCGCGCACCTCGCTATCGCGCGTGCTCCTCCCGGCGGAGCCGGTCGGGACGGGTGCCCGCTGGGAGGCCCGCAAAGACCTCGTCCTCTACGGCTTCAAGGTGAGCCAGGTCGATACGTACACCTTGACCGAGAGGGTCGGCGACGAGCTTCGGATGAGGGTCGCGATTCAGCAGACCGCGGCTCCACAAACGGTCACCTTCGATGAAGAGGGGATCGAGCTCACCGTCAAATCCTTCAGTATGTATGCGAACGGTGAGATCATCGCCAACCTCAACGCCCTCGAGGCGAATGCCGCCGCAAACGGTGAATCGACCGGGATGCTGACCGTCAGGACCGTCGAAGGCACCGAGGAAGTCGAGATCGATAGGGCTTTTCAGGTCCGGATGACCGTCACGTACGACCCGGGGGCCACCGCCGCTGGCGCGGCTGCTGTAGGCGCAGAGAAGGGCAAGTCCAAGTCCGGTTACTGAGACGCCCCCGGCGGTAACTCGCCGGTCACGACAGCGAGGTACGGGAGGTTGCGGAACTTCTGCGCGTGGTCGAGGCCATAGCCGACGACGAAAACGTCTTCCACGGCAAAACCGAGGTAGTCGATCTTCACGGCCTCGCGTGTCCGAGAAGGCTTGTGCAGCAGCGACGCGAGCTTCAATGATGCCGGCCGACGGGTGGAGAGGTTCTTGAAGAGGTACGATACCGTCAAACCCGTATCGACGATGTCCTCGATCAAAATGACATGCTTATCCTCGATCGAGTGACTGAGGTCTGTCGTGATCTGTACGACCCCGCTGCTGTCTTGGGCGTCGCCGTAGCTACGCACTCCGAGGAAGTCGACCGATAGGTCGAGCTCGATGTACCGTACCAGGTCGGCCGCAAAAACGTAGCTTCCCTTGAGCACGGGGACGATCACCAGCTCCTTGCCGAGATAGTCGTTCGTGATCTCGTGAGCGAGCTCGGTAACACGCTGAGCAATTGTGCTCGCGTCGATGAGAGGCTTGATCGCCATGACCGACCTTCAGTTGGCCGAGAATACGATCGGGAACTTCGCGGGACCACCCTCGGATGAAGCTGGGAAGCGCCACCGACGAATTGACGCCTCGATGCACTCCTTGAGCCCGCCAGGCCCGCTGCCGGCGACTTCCACGCCTGACACGCGCCCCGAGGACGCGACGCTGATCGATACGTTCATGCGAACCGCGGTTGGCGACTGCTGTCCCCGGATGGCCCGCTCGTAGCAGCGCTGAAGTCGTGGCTTGTTGGTATTCACGGTGGCGCTCACCGCCTTGCTGTCGAGGGGATCGCGTTTACTCGCGGTGCTGCCAGATTCGGAGACGTCGATCTTCGCAACTCCGGCGCTGCTGTTTGATCCGAAGTCCGCTAAGAGCTTTTGCTCCTCAGCGCTGAGCGAGTCGTCTCCTAGCTTCTTGATGCCTGTCGAAGACTCCTCCTCGACGGACCGTTTCGCGCGAGCACGCCGGCGGGGTTTCGCGGGTTCCATGGCGGGCCCATCTTCGGTCGGCCTGGGCGGTTCGACGACCGGCGTCGATTTGGTCGATTCGGCCGGAGCCGCTTGCCCGGTGTCTTCGCCTCCGCTTGCCCCTGCTTCCTCCATGTCGCCGGCTTCTTCGGTCGCTTCAACTTCCTCTGCCGCCGCTTCGCCGAGCTCGGCCGCTTCGCTTTCGACGCCCTCGCTCTCTTCGGCAGACGCCACCTCTTCGACCGGCACGGCCTCATCGATAGGCGGCGCGGCCCTTCTCGGTTGTCGGACTGAAGCGCTGGGCGACCCCAGGATTCTGTCCAAAATCAGATCGCCGTACTTGTCGAATGCCAACGTTGCGACGACTCCCGAAAAGACGGCGACACCAACGAGCAATGCCAAGAACCACGCCGAATAACCGGTTCGCTTCTCGACGGCAGCCGGCTGCGGTGGAACCGCTGGCACCGAGATCGACTCGGCAGAAGGCTCCGAAAGCCCGGAAAATGCGCCACTCGGCGTGAAGGATTCGAAGATGGGCGGTGGGCCCAGCGGTGCAGGCGGCTGCGACATCTCGCCTAGCGCAGTCGGAAGGGCCGACTCAGGCTGGAGCGCATCGGCAAGCGGCAAGAATTCGGCAGCTATGTTCGGCTTTTTGCCCAAAGCGTGAACTGGCGGCTTCGGAGGGCCGGACACCCGAGACGTTTCTGGCGTCTCTTTGATGGCTGTTTGTGCCTCGACGAATGGCGGCGCGGACGAAAACCGGCTGCGCGTCGGCGGACCGGAGCTACGACGCTCATAGAGCAACGACATGAGCTCGGGGACCGTCGCAAGAGGACGCCACTCGTCAAAACCGTCGCGCCACACGAGCGAGTATTCGCTCACGGCGCCAGCATCTACTTTGTGCGCCATCTCTTCAAGCCTGATCGGGCCGATCGGGACGTCGTTGACCGAGACGTGCCATTCGGCCTTGTCGACCCTCCCTGCGCGTGGGGGACCCCCGGCTTTCGATAACGTCGGCACCGGTGGTGCCAGCCCAGGATGCTGACCCACGAGCGCGCTACTCGCGGCTGCTGGCGACGAAGACACGCGTCGGGCAACCGAGGATGGACGCCGAGGCGGCACCGAGGAGGGTCGGCGGCGAACCGGCGAAGACGGACGCCTTTGCCTCACGGTTGCAGCCTCCCGGACAAACGGCGCGGGCTCCGATCGTCGGGTCACGTCTTCGGACCCGTATGCGCTACCGGCTGGGACGGTCACGTCGTCACGTCGGCCGTCGATCACGATCTTGTAATCGCACTTACGACATGGAAAGCGCACGACCCGACCGGCGACCTTCGCGTCGGAGATCTTGTACTTGGCGTGGCAGCTATGGCACTCGAATCTCATCGGTCTCGTCGATTGTGGGCCAGCCCACTCAGTTGCACCGATTCCAGCTCGGCATCGACTGGATCGTAGCGCGAATTGGTGTACTTATTCAATAGGAATGCAATAGATTACATGCCCGAGAGGACGTAGTACCGGTCCTCGACGTCGTCGTAGGTGAGCACCATTCGGTTTTCGCCAATGCGACGGGACCAGCGCTCATCCTCTTCATCATAGGCGATCCGAAAGCTCGCACTGTAGCGATAATCCACCATAATTCGTTCCATCTCGGCTCCGACAGTGCGGTACTTGATCTCATAACGGACATCGGTCACCCGCTCACGCCAAGTGGCGAGCTTGATGCGGAGCGCCCGATAGTCGATGTCGTCATCACCCGTAGGGGTGCCATTGTCGTCCAAGTATTGGGGATGGGCCATGGCCAGCAGAGCGCCGACATCCCGCTCCTCGACCGCCCGGCGATAGTTCTCCATGAAGGTGATGATCGACCGGTTCGCGGGGGTGTCCTCGACGGTGGTGTTGGGGATGTTCTTCTTACAGCCCGTCGCCGTCGACGAGACGATCGCGGCGCAAAACACCGCAAAAGCTAAGCCACTCCGCATAGAGCTCATCACGAAACCAACGCTCCTTCTAACCTCGTCATTCCCGATTATCCAGCAGCCGCTAGTGAATCCCATAATCTTTGATCTTGTAAAGGAGAGCGCGATGGCTGATCTCCAGCAATTTCGCGGCCGCGGTTCGGTTTCCACCGGTCTTTTCGAGAGCGCGGCGGATCAGCGTCTCCTCCATGAATCGGGCAGTCTTCTTGATGGAAAGCTCCCCAGTGGCAAGGCTCGCAGCGATCGGATCGGCCGGTTCGCGCATGCGTTCGGGCAGGTCCCCTACCCCGATCACATCGCTTTCCGAGAGGACGACGGCGCGCTCAATCGTGTTTTCGAGCTCGCGCACGTTGCCTGGCCAAGGGTAGTTGAGCAGGAGCTTGCGTGCCTTCTGATCGACGTCGCGGATCTTGGTGCCGAGACGGCCGTTGTTGCGTTCGATGAAATGATCGACGAGCAACATGATGTCGTCGCGTCGATCGCGGAGTGGAGGCACGTTGATCTGTAACACGTTCAATCGGTAGTAGAGGTCTTCGCGAAAGCGTCCTTCTGCAACCTCTCGCCGCAGGTCGCGCACGGTGGCTGCAATGACGCGCACGTCGACCTCCTGATCGCGGTTCGCACCGACGGGACGAACCCGACTCTCTTGAAGCACCCTCAGCAATTTCACCTGCAATCCGAGTGGCAGCTCGCCGATCTCGTCGAGGAATAGCGTGCCTTGATCCGCCTCGGTGAAAAGCCCGCGCTTGTCGGCGTGTGCGTCGGTGAACGCCCCTTTCTTGTGTCCGAAAAGCTCGCTTTCGAGAAGGGTCTCAGGAATTGCACCGCAGTTAACGGGAATGAAGGGCTTGTTTTTTCGGGTGCTTCCGAGGTGGAGCGCGCGCGCAACGAGCTCCTTGCCCGTGCCGCTTTCGCCTTGGATCAGCACAGTGGTCTTGTAGTCGGCGACTTTGCCGATCGTCAAAAACACTTTCTCAATCGCGTCACTCTTTCCGAGAATGTCGTGAAAGGTTCGTTCCTTGCGCATCGCTTCTTTGAGCGCGCGATTTTCTCGACGGAGTGTCTCACGCTCTTCGGCCTTGGTGAGCGCGAGTAAGACCTCGTCCTGCTTGAAGGGCTTCGAGATGTAATCGTAGGCACCGGCTTTCATCGCATCGATCGCCAAGTCGACGGAACCGTAGGCGCTCATCAAGATCACGGTCGCAAGCGATGAGCGGGCCTTGAGCTCGGCGCAGAGCTCGAGGCCGGACATTCCGCTCATCCGAACGTCGGCGAGCACGAAGTCGGGATCGAAGCGCTCGAGTTGCTCGAGGGCGGTCTCCGCCGAGTTGGCCGCCTCGACCTGGTAGTGGTGCTTCTTCAAGAGGGTGCGGAGCACCACCCGGATGTTTTCTTCATCGTCGACGACCAGAACGCGGCGCATGACAGAACCCCTATACTTTCTGCATAGCAAACCTGGAACTCTGAAATAAGTAGCATGAACCGGCCCCAGGGGGTCGAACGTGGAAAGGTTTGACGCCGGGAAGAGATGTGATCTCATGTGGTTAAGCCTACCTCATTCGTACGGACGCCGATGTGAAGCCTGCTGTAAAGATCCCGCTCGATTGGCTTTGTGCGGCCCAAGTGGCTATGATCACGCTGTCGGGTACGGGGAGGAGACATGAAGGTTCGCTTTGCTTTTTTGCTCGTGATGGTGGGGTTCATCGCGACTGTTGGGAGTTGCTCCAACAGACCACTCAATCCCCTGAACCCGTGCACGATTAACGGCGTCGTCCAGAACGTGCCGGTCAATCCGCAGAGGGCGCTCGACGTTCTATTCATCATCGACGATTCGCCCTCGATGCTGGAAGAGCAGAGCAAGCTCGCTCTGCAGGTCCCGCGCCTCGTGAACCTTTTGCTCACCGGAGGTATCGACGTCAACATGTCGACGCCCGTGGGCGAGTTCCCTGCGGTCGAGAGCCTCCACGTCGGCATCGTTACGCCAGACCTCGGCCACTCGACCGAGCCTCCACACGGCTTCACGCCGGGGGTCCACTTCACGCCGACGAGCCTCTGCGAGCGCAATAACGGAAACGGCAAAGCTGGCTTCATGCAAGTCGCCGGTTTGATCGATGACGACGACAACCCCAGCACACCGCGCGTGATGTGCGACGCACAGACTCCGCCGGCCGATACTTTTTACCTCGACAGACCGACTGGCGCGAGCATGAGCTTCGACGTCCAATTCGTCGATGACGTCGAATGCGTCACCGGCCAGCCCGCAGACTTCATATCGGTAGGCGGCGGTTGCGGTTTCGAACAACAGCTCGAGGCTATCCTCGCCCAGGATCGCAACGGCGCCAACGCAGGATTCAGCCGCCAGGACGCATTGCTCGCCGTGATCCTGATCACCGATGAGGACGACTGCTCGACCACCGATCCGCGCATCTTCGACACCGTTCCGAACCCGGGCAACGAGTTCCAGGGGCCGTTTACCACCAACGACGAGGTCCAATTCAATCTGCGTTGTTATGAGCACGGAACAAAAGAGGGACGGCCCTCAGACCCGCTGCAGTCGATTGAGCGATACGTCCAGGGCATCGCGGCGCTCAAGGACGACCCGAGCCAGGTCGTGTTCGCCGCGATCACCGGCATTCCCGAGGATCCGGACCTAGACGGGCCCTTCCCGACGGACGTGGACCGTTACGATGCGATTCTCGCGCATCCAGGCATGGAAGAGATTCCAGACCCGGCCTCCGCCGATACCCAGACCCAACAGCTCCGGCCGGCATGCGGCGCTGGATCGGCGGACGGTGCAGCCGCCCCGGGCCGACGCGTCGTCGAGGTGGCCAAGGGTCTCGCTGAAGCCAACAACGGCGTCGGTACGGTCGTCGAATCGATTTGCGCTTCGGACTACGCGCCGGCGCTCAACGCGATCGTCGAACGGATCGCAGACGCACTTCGCCGGCTCTGTCTGCCACGGCCACTGAATCGCAACTCCGAGGACTTGGTCGGCTGCGAAGTTCGCGAGGTTCAGCCCGAGGGCGCCACCTGTGCAGATGCTGCCGGGCGTGAGCCCGAAGCTGTCGCGAACGAGGATGGCCGTGAGGTCTGCCGAGTCATCCAACTGCCGAGCAATCCGGCAACCGGTGTTCCCGCAGGGCTCGGTTGGTTCTACGACGACTTCACGCAGGACACGATGGACGCTTGCTTCTTCAACGACGATAAGCAACGCGTGCGCTTCACCGAGGACGCAGAGCCCGAGTCGGGCACTCGGATTCGCTTCGAGTGTCTCCAAACCGCGCCGCCACAAGACGTCGACGTTGGGTGGCCGTGCGCCATTGACGCAGACTGCGAGCGCTCCGCGGAATCGCTAGACGAACAGTACGATCGAGACAACCTCTCGCTCGTCTGCGACGAGCTGGACACCAACACATGCCAGCTCTTCTGCACAGGCAACGCGGAGTGCCCCGGCGGCTTCAGCTGCTTCGACGCCGATGGTGACGGCCCCGCCGAAAGCTACTGCGTCAACCCGACCTGCACACTTAACTAGCTCAGGAAGTCCCAGACACTGGCACTGACGCTGGCACTGACGCTGGCACTGACGCTGGCACTGACGCTGGCACTGACGCTGGCACTGACGCTGGC
>JAOTYL010000020.1 GCA_029861865.1 Myxococcales bacterium
AGAAACGGCCACCGGTGGTGACTTGGTCCCACCGAGTACACGCCGGCGAGCAGGACCGCATCGAACATCAGCTCGAGGACGAAGCCAGCACCGACCCCGGAAACCAGGGGGCTGATCATGACCAGTGCCAAGAGGACGATCAGCAAGGCGGCGTGGGTCGGAATCCTCTGTGCGAAGCTAGGCATGGGCGACCGTGATCATCCTACCGCGAGCTCCTGGCGGAAAGCCAAGAACGGACAGGCCGCAGCTACCGACGGAATCGGTGGAAGCTCCAATGCTGTCCCTGACATCGATGTGTGGCCGACGTCTCCGAGTGGAAGCGGCTCCTCAATCGGGCGAGCTCTATCAAGGGCGCTCCTCGCGCCCGGTCATCGATAGTCTTATCGAGGTAGACTGACAACAGAAGCTCGTTGACCACCGTTGGCCGCTCATAGAGGGAGACTGCAGTCGAGGGGCCCGCTTCGATCGAAACGCATTGACAGTCCCTGGCCACCTGCAGATGGCGAATCGCTCTTCGAATGTTGGGTTCCGCGTCGGCAACGACCGGGAACGGTGAGTCCGCTAGTTTGCGTTCTGCAGTATGATCGCTCGTGAAAATCACTGGCCTCACCCATCCCTGCAATGCAGGGTGCGAGAGATCGAGCTGACCACTTGCTGTGAGGATCAGGAGCCAGGGGGCTTCCCAAAGCCCCCAAGTACGTTCGCGCCATTCGACGAGCGCCTCACCCCAGCGAGCGTCGGCTCGAAGGTCGTAGCTTAACGATGGCTCGTCGCGGAGGATCTTTCCCGTGATGACGATTGCGTCTGCCCGAGCGCGCGCAATGTGAAGAGTAAGAAAGTCGAGATCACTCTTCGGTCTGTACTCGTTGATGCGAATGGTGGTGAGCTTCTGGGAGTCGGGATCATTCCAAACCGCGCCGCTATGCGACACCAAGGGTCGCGAGTCGAGCGCACTTCCAAAGAGGATCCGCGCCACGCGATCGACACTGGCCGCGTCGGAGAGCTCGACCAGACTTCCACCCACCCCGGCATGGAAAAGCGCTTTCGCCCCCAAGTCAACCGCGTTTCGTCCAAAACTCGCCCCGTCGATCCGGCCTTGCTACGGTCGAGCCATGGGGCGTTGGCTCTTGATTTTGTTGGCTCTCGGGATCGGCTGCGCAGGCCGACAGACCCCAGAATCGTCGCAAGAAATCGTCGTCAGTCCGATCCCCGTGCCGCAGCCCGTCTATCCGCGCGAGCAACTCAGCACAGACCTGCAATTGCTCTGGGGCCGGGTCGAAGATGCCGTTGCCGTGCGTCCGCCCGAGCCTCCCGAAGGCGACAGCGAAGAGGACATCGAACGATGGGCGGAAGGTCCTTTTCGCGATTGGCTCGGTCGGCGACGCGAGGCGACCGACCGCGCGCTGGCGGCGACATATGGTCTTCGCACCCATCCTCTCTTCGAACGCGGGATCGGCACAGCTCTCTTCGGGTACATGTACGAAGACCTCGCGAGCAGTATTCGCGGTGCGCCAGTTCCTGAGAACATCGCCGAGGATCCGGGTCTACTCGAGATCTACACGACTTCGCTCACCGAACACTTGACTCCCTTCGCCGAGCTGTCGGCCAAGGCGTACTACGCATGCCTCGGCTTGTTTCTGAAGCTCGAAGACCCGCAGTGGGGCGAGTGGGCGCTCTACTGTGACGAGCGCGGTGCAGAAGTCGTCGACACATTCAAGCTCGAGCCGCCGGAGCCACCTGTCCCCGACGCCGACCCCCCCACCGACCTCACTCAGCTCTTAACCCCTCCGTAAAGGGGGCAGACTCCGTTTTTTCAGGGCCGGTGGCTTTGGCGGTGTGCTTGTCGGCGATGAGGCTCATCGCGCGCTCGGCGAGGGCCGTGATGGTGAGCGCAGGATTGACGCCCGGATTCGCCGAGATGGCCGACCCATCGATGACGTACATGCCCGAATAGTTGAAAACCTCGTGGTTGCGGTCGATGACGCCCGTCTCTTCAGATGCGCCCATGCATGCGCCGCCGAGAATGTGCGCGGTCGATGGCACACCGAGCAAGGTTTCAGTAACGAGGGTTGCCGGCACACCGTTTACCTTGTCCGCGAATCTCTCAGCTAGCTCCGTGGCTTCTTCCATGAAGGCCGACGGGGCTTGAGTCGGGTCATCGATCTCGGTCACCAGCCCACGACGAAAACCGGTCCGCAGTCCTCGGCCAAGACGCATACGAAGCGTGCCCTCGAGCGTGCGCATGTAAAGCAGAACCTGCGACTGCTTTGCGAAGTCTCTCACGAAGAGCGCTCTCAGCCAACGGACCGGTCGGCGGCTGAACGCGACGAGCGCACCCCAGATTCGGGAGATAACGGTCGGCCCAGGCGAATGCACGGAGAGTAGCGTGCGGAAGAAACCCGACCCTTCGCCGTATCGCACGGGCTCGATGTGACTGTGGTCGTCGGTGTGAAGAATGGACGTGATTGCCACGCCCTTCGAAAAGTTCTCGTTCTTGTCCGGCGAGATGATGCCAAACAACGCTTCGCTGTTCGAACGAACGAAGTCGCCCACTCGGTCGGAAAGGTGAGGCAGACCCGTCGGGTCTTCCTTCATCTGCAGGAGAAGGGGCATCGTGCCCATCACCCCGCCGGCAAAGATGATGCGGTCTGCGGTGAACTCCTGGCTGTGATGCTTGCCAAAGGATGCCTTCGTCTCGACGCGATAGCCGCCCTCGTCACGCGGAGCCACGTGAGTGACCTCCGTTTCTGGAAGCACTTCGGCGCCGTGCTTCTCGGCTAGATAGAGATAGTTCTTGTCGAGGGTATTCTTTGCGCCGACTCGGCAGCCCGTCATGCAGGCGCCACAGAAGTTGCAGCCGACGCGGTCCGGACCCTCGCCTCCGAAAAAGGGGTCAGGCACTTTTTTGTTGGGCTCCCCAAAGAAGACCGCGACCTCCGTCGGGTGAAAGTGCTCCTCGCGTCCTATGTCCTTTGCGATCTCTTTCATGACGTGGTCGCCCTTGGTCATGATGGGATTGGGGGCGGCGCCGAGCATCCGCCTTGCGGTCTCATAGTGGGGCGCGAGCTCGGCTTCCCAGTCTGCGAGGTCTTTCCAAGACTCTGACCGGAAGAACTCCTGCGTTGGCATGGGTAAGGTGTTCGCGTACACCAAAGAGCCGCCTCCGACGCCCACGCCGTGAAGCACCGTCATGTGCTTCAGGAAGGACATCTTGAAGATGCCCTTCAGGCCGATCGACGGGTTCCACATCCATCGCTTCAAGTCCCAGTTCGTCTTGGGGAAGTCGTCCAGCTCGAAGCGCCGCCCCTTTTCGATGACCAAAACGTCGTATCCTTTTTGGGTCAGCCGGTGCGCCGACACGCTTCCCCCGAAACCGGACCCGATGATGATCCAGTCGTAGTGCCGCTTCGTCATGGAGGTACTCTACGCCCCAACACTCGGAAGATCGAGGCGGATCAACCGCCGGCGCCGCCAATCGCCCGAGGCATGCCGATCAGCGTGAGAAGTTCCAGTCGCGCTGCCTCGTCCTTGAGGAAGCAGCCGAGCAGTCGGCTGGTCGTCGTCCACGATCCGGGCTTGCGCACCCCGCGATAGCACATGCAAAAGTGCTGACACTGCACGATCACCCCAACCCCTTGTGGCGTCAACGTTTCGTTGATCGTGTTGGCAATTTGTGCGGTGAGCTTTTCCTGGACCTGCAGCCGCTTCGCAAACGCATCGACCACCCGCGCGATTTTCGAAAGGCCTACGACTTTGCCGTTAGGGATGTACGCCACGTGCGCCTTGCCGACGAACGGGACCACGTGGTGCTCGCAGTGGCTGTAGATCTCGATATCGCTGATCAGGACTAGCTCGTCGTATCCCTCGACCTCGGTGAAGGTTCGTGAAAGGTGGGCGGTTGCGTCTTCCTGGTACCCACGAAAGTGTTCTTCCATCGCGCCAAGGACTCGCTGCGGCGTGTCTCTCAGCCCTTCACGTTCGGGGTCGTCGCCCATGTAGGCCAAGAGCCTTCGGACGCATTCCATTGCTTCTTCGTCAGTCGGTTTCTGGGTCATCGCAGGAAGACTCCCTTAGGCCATGGCCACCCATCGTCAAGCCATGCGGAACCCAACCCTAGGCTTTGGCCTCGGCGGGGGAGCTTTGCATCGGGGTCGGAGTCTCTTTGGAGACGTAGACTTCGCCTCGTGCGGCCGCGCGCCCCGCCCTACGTCCGGAGTACACGCAGTCCGCAATCGACAACCCGCTGACATACTGCCTCGAGCACACACCGACCGCCGTGCGACCGGCGGCATAGAGCCCTGGGATCACCCCACCGCTTTGGCTTCTCACGTGCCCAGTCTTCTCGTCGACTACGAGGCCGCCGAGCGTCAACGTCGGGCAAGGGAACCGTTTACTGTCGATCGAGCAGTTGATCGCGTAGTAGGGCCCTTCCGTCATGGCATGCATTTTTTCAGGGTCTTTGTTGAAGCGATCCGGCCGCTTGCCTTCGGCGGCGGCATTGTAGTCCTCCAGCGTTTGCTTGAGAGTCTCTTCCGGGACGTCGATGATTCCGGCGAGCTCTTCGATCGACTTCGCTTCTTGGCTGTTAAACCAGAGGTTGAGTAGTGCAGGCGCGCGCTGGAACCATTGCGCCTTGCCGCGCTTACTCTGCTCTCGAGCGAGCTTGCGAAGCTCCCGATCGATGATCAGGAACGCAACGCCGTCTTGCTCCTCGACCATCGCCTCACCGAGGGCCGCTCCGTACATCAGCTCGTTGATGTAACGCTCGCCCTTCTTGTTGATGATCATGCCCTTGGCGAACCCCTCCGGCGGATTGATGAACCGCCAAGCGGAAATTCGTGTCATGAGATCGGTCTTGCCACCCACGCTCTGGCCGAGGAGGATGCCGCTTCCGTTGTCGGATACTGTGCCGAGCGGCATGGCCCTCCAATAGGCGGGCGCGATCTCTTTAACCATCGGTCGATTGTAGATGAAACCACCGGTCGCGAGCACGACACCGTTGATCGCGCGCGCCCGTTTTATCACTGAGTGGTTGGCTTCGATTCGGAAGCAACGCTCTCGAAGCTTCGTCGCGAGCTTCGGGTTGTATTTCACGATCGCGATGCCGGTTTTGTGAAGCCGGCGATGAAGATTGCTCCAAAAGCCTCTCTCGATCTGGCGGTATTCGACGCCCAGAACTTGGTTTTGACCGTCAATGATCAGGCGTGTGACGCGAGCTTCGTAGTCGACCCTGATGCCTGCGCGCATCACGGACTGCCGAAGCGGTTCGTAAAAGCTCTCGCCGGGCATGCCGGTCCCTTTGGCTCGGTGGCCGCGGGGAGCGGGCTTTGCCGCCTCTTTGTAGGGCGAAAACCCCTCATTCCCCGAGTAATAGAGGTAATAGTCGTCGGTCGGGTAGGACGTTTTTACCGGGCAGAGGCTCGCCTCGAAGGGGACGCCATGCTTTTCGAGCCAGCCCAGGTTGTCGACGCTCTTGTCGCAGAAGTCGCGAAGCATCTCGTCGGATACCACCCCCTTTACCTCGAGCGAGAGGTAGCGAAACATCTCCTCGGGATTGTCGTCGGCGCCAGCTTCCGCCTGGATGTGTGTGCCGCCCCCAGCGTACACGACACCGCCACTGATCGCGGTAGCGCCGCCGCCATGAAAGCGGTCGAGCACGAGGACGCGTGCGCTCTCGGCGTGGGCTTCGAGCGCTGCGCAAGCCCCGGCCCCGCCAAACCCGACGATGACGACATCTGCTTCATCGTCCCAGCTTTCGCCGTTGGTTGGAGTGATGACCAACGGCGGCTCGGCTGGGTTCGGTGCCGACGTCTTCTTGCCTTTGGGCATGGAAAAGGAAATAGAACATGTTTCACTTGGGCTGTCGAGGCGATTTCAAGCCGCGCTAAGGCGCTAATTTTGCAGCGGTTTCGTCGGCGCCTGCACGGCACCGGAGCTCCCACGCGTCGAGATAGGGCCCGCCCACGCTGCAGCCGTGCGCGCACCGGGCCCAAAACCCGTTCGCACGCTCCCAGAGCACCGCCTGCTGGCCGATCCAGTCCAGATCTGGGTCATTGTCTTTCACCAAGACCTCAGCCTCCGTGAGCGTCGATGCGATGTGCTCGTAGACCAAAGCGATCCGTCCGTTCGCGACCGCGTACACGTCGCCAGCGCCGAGGCGGAGTGTCTTCATGATCGCGAGGGACTTCTCGACCGCCTCCGTCTCGCCCTCGAGCCAAACGGCTAGCTCGTCGACTTGGCCGCTCCAGCTCGTGCTCCGTGCATCGTCGGTGATCTTACGCAACCGCTCGTACGCCTTCCCCGGTGCACCAAATGGATCCGACGGGACATCGGGCAACAAGACGCCCGGGTCCGGGGCGATGGTGACTGGCGGCTCGGTGCTGCGCTGACAACCGGCGAGCAGAAACACGACAACCAAAGCTCGAGTCACGATGCTACTATACCTCCCAATGAGCGAACGACTGCAGCTTTCGATTCCGAACGGCTGGTTTCAAGTCGCGTATCGCGATGAGCTCGATGCCGAAGGAGTGCTTCCTTTGCGGTACTTCAGTGAGGATTTGGTCCTTTTTCGAACCCGAGGGGGCGATGTTGCGCTCCTCGATGCGTTCTGTCCACACCTCGGCGCACACCTCGGTCACGGTGGCGTCGTCGAAGACGATCACCTCCGCTGCCCGTTTCACGCATGGGAGTTCGATCGGACAGGCGTGTGTCGAAATGTCCCCTATGCCAAGCGTATTCCCGCCAAAGCTAAGGTTCGCCCCTGGCACTGCGTCGAGCGCAATCAGATGATCTGGGCTTGGCATCACGGTTCGGGCGAGGCGCCCACCTGGGAGGTCCCCGAAGTTCCCGAGCTTTCCGACGATAGCTGGACGAGTCTCGAGAGGCGCCGCTGGACGGTTCGCAGTCATCCACAAGAGATGGGCGAGAACGGTGTCGACCGCGCGCACTTTCAGCACGTGCATGGAACCAAGAACGTTCCGGAGTCGGAGCTCCATCTCGATGGGCATATACGCCGGGCCATCCAGCACGTGAAGATGAGGACTCCACGCGGTGACGTCGAGGGAGAGATTTCGATCGAGGCACATGGAATGGGCTGCACGATCACCCGATTCACCGGCATCTGCGAGACGGTGCTCTTGTTATCACACGCCCCGATCGACGACGAAACGGTCGATACGCGTTTTGCGTTCAGCCAGAACAGAGCCGATGCTCACACGGGGGTCGCGGCCGCGGTCGTCAAAGAGGTCGTACGGCAAATGAACCAAGACATCCCGATCTGGGAGCACAAGCGATATCTGCCCCGGCCGATGCTCTGTGACGGCGATGGGCCGATTCCCGAGTATCGCAAGTGGGCGAGCCAGTTTTACGGCTGAGTCTGTCGATCTAGTGGGACCAAGGCGTCGAGAAACGCGATGTAGCGGTCGGCGTAGATGCCTTCGAACAAGACGTCGTTGTGATCCCTCCGAGGCGCTTCGATGTAGTCGGCGTTTGCGAAGAGCTTGGCGAGCTCGCGCCCGTGCCTGACGTCGATGATCGAATCGCCGCCGCCGTGAGCGATCAATACCGGGCATCGTACTTTGTTGGCGAAGTCGCGGGTCATGAATCGGTGCTCGAGCAGCACGCCCACCGGAAGCCAGCCGAAGTGCTCGCGTCCGAGATCGACGGCAGACGTAAACGTAGACTCCATGACCAGTCCTGCGGGCGTCACCCGGGCAGCTAGTTGAACCGCAACGCCGCCCCCGAGGCTTCTTCCGTGAACGACCACTCGGCTTGCGGGCGTGCCGAGCTCGTCGGTAATCCATTTCCACACGGCGGCGGCATCTAGATGCACGCCGGCCTCACTCGCGACACCGGTGCTCCCCGGATAACCGCGGTAGTGAATCCCGACGAAGTCCCAGCCGTTGGCAAGGAGTCTGTCCTGGAGGTCGAGCTGGCCGAGGACCGATGATGCGTTTCCGTGGAAATAGAGAAGAACTCGGCGCGGGGTTGCCGCGGCTGATGCCCGATGCCAGCCGTAAAGCGTCTCGCCATCTTCGGTCTGGATCCGCAGCTCAGTCGCCCCGATTTGTGCGGCGACCCGTCTTAGAAGCTCGGTGCTGACGCCCTGCGGCCCCGGGAAAACCATGCTTCGTTGAAACTGCGAGAACAAACCCATGGCGACACCACCGAGCGCGACGATCGCTACCAAGCCCACGATGCCCCTCCGCGTCACTGCATGTCGCTCGATATTTTGGGCATCGTCACGAGCCATGAATTACCATGTGCGGGCATGACGGGAACTACCAAATCAATCGTAGTCGGCCTTGCGCTGGTTTTGACGGCTTGCGGCGGGTCCAAGGGCGCAACGACCGCGGGCTCGAGCGGCAAGATGAGCGCAATCGAGGCGTTTGGGCTCACGCCGCCTGATTCGCCGTGGTCCGAGATGAGCGTGGCGGACAAGGAATTCTACATGGTCGGAAAGGTGAACCCGATCATGAAAGAGCTGTTCGAAAGGCATGACCTCGAAGAGTACGAAGGCTTTGACTGCGTCGACTGCCACGGCGAAGAGATGCGGGAAATCAAATTCAAAATGCCCGCGCCCTCGATGTACGTAGTGCCGCCCGAAGGCACACTCGGCCACAAAGGGATGCTCGCCACCTTCCCGGAGACGGTGAAGTTCATGCAAGAGACGGTCACGCCAGCCATGGGGAAGCTTCTCGGCATCGAGGATTTCACGTGTGCCGGTTGCCACCCGAGCTCGGCACCGCAGGGGAAGAAGAAGTCCGCCGCAAAGAAGCGGCCCTCCGCGAAAAAGAGGGCTCACTAGACCATCCGGTCTTCTTTGACCGGACCTGGGCCTCCTGCTAGCGTCCAGCGACTTTTTTCCCGAAGGGAGTCCGATGACCTGGGTCATTACCCGTCTTTGCCGCGACTGCGTCGACAAATCCTGCGTAGATGTCTGCCCCGTGGAGTGCATCTACGAGTACAAGGGTGACGATCGCGAGACGTTTCCGAATCAGCTGTACATCCAGCCGGAAGAGTGCATCGACTGTGGCGCCTGCGAGCCGGAGTGCCCGTGGGAAGCGATCTACGAGGACGCGTCGGTTCCTGAGGTCTTCGAGGAGGACACGGCTCTCAACGCGAAGATGATGGAGGTCCAAGACGACTTCGAGGTTCCCGTCCACGACGACATCGAGCAACCGACTCCCGAGCAAGTAGAGGAAAACAAGAAGAAGTGGGGCTTCGGCGGCTAGGGGACTGTCCCCTTTTCACCTGGCGCAGGTTGAACCTCACCTCTTCTTAACCCTTTAGAAAAGGGGACTGTCCGCTTTTCGTAGTGGCGCCAGATTGCGTAGGCGTAGGCTGCTGCAATGGCGGCCATGCAGAGGTAGCCGGTGCGCAAATAGAATTCGGCGAGCTCGTTGGCGCCCCAGCCGAACTGCTGCACGAGGCGGTTCATGTCGCCATCACTATCACTGCCAATGGCGGAGCCCCACGGCATCTGACTGACATCCGACACTACGGTTCGCCAAAGCCTCATCGCATGAGTGAAGCAAAGCGCGCCTGGAATGATCGCCACCCAGCGCCAGAAGTCCCAGCGCAACCGGTCGGGCAGTGGGAAGTGGAATGCAACCAGCAGGAAGGCGCCGAATAGAAGCTCGCCGAGGGCTCCGCTTAGGATCTGCCACATGAGCGTGAGCCGCGCGGGCAAGGCAAGCGTGAAGACCGCTTGGATGGTCAGGAGCAGCACTGCGGTCGCGAGCCCAAACCGATTGCGCTCTTGATGTGCATGGTAGCCAAGCCAGGTGAGAGCACTCGCGACGACCAACCCCATGAGAATCGACTGGTCGTCGTACCAAACGGTGAAGAACGGAAGGGGAATGGCGATGCGGCTGCTCAGCCACGACGCTGCAGCGTGACCGAGCTCGTGAAACGGCATCCCGACCAAGGATGCGAGCATCCGTCCGAGTAGAGTGGCGGAGAAGAGATAACTCAACAGCAGCACGAGGGGGACCCCGATCAGGTTCTCCAAGCCGACGTCGAATCTGCTCCGGCTATGAGCCAAGCGTCGGGTCCGCTCGCTGTGCACCGTTTCAGAAACACAGGTCGCCGCCAGCTCCTCGGCCGCGGACCTAAGCTTTGTCAGCGCGTTTGCAAGCGCGAAAAAGGCGCCTTCAGGAAGCCACAATCCGGCGCAGTCGCGGCACTGCCAGAGCTCACCCGTTTCCGGCGCCTTGAGGCTGAGCGGCTGCATCGCGGGATCGACACATGTCGGGCAGCGCATCATCACCTCTTCACCGAGCATGAGCGGGACGATCTCGGTGGCGTCGGCAAGCGATCCCCGACCGACGAGCTTTCGGATCTCGTCCCGGTCGAGAAACAGACCTCGGCAGTGTGGACAAAGCCCGACGACGACTCCCGGCGTCGCTTCGTAGTCCTCGAGTGGCATCGCCACGCATGCTGGACAAGCCCCCACGAAAACAGTGTAACGAGCTTCTCGCCGACCCCCACACAAACCTCATGCGCGGGGCTTGCAGGCCCTGTATAACGCGTTCGCATGCGACAGAGGCTCGCCGATAACGGGATCTTCTTGCTGAGGGTTTCCGTGGCCATGATGATGCTCAGTCATGGCATCCCAAAGGCGCTTGGGTACGAAGAGCTGGTGCAAAGCTTTCCAGACCCACTCAACGTCGGCACGGAGGTCAGCGCCATGCTCATCGTGTTTGCTGAGCTTGGTTGTTCGGTCTTGCTGCTTCTCGGGCTCTTCGGGCGCGTTGCAGCGGCAAGCCTGTTCATCGCGATGATGGTGGCCGCCTTCGTTCATCACTTTCACGACCCATGGGCGAGCAAAGAGCTTCCGCTTCTCTATGCAGCGGTCTTCGCGGCGCTGACGCTCACCGGATCTGGGTCGACCTCGATCGACCGATGGTTCTCTAGGAAGGTGCTCGAAACAGGGGAGCGATCCTCTCGAGCGCCTCATCCAACTGAGCCGGCGGAACCGCGGTGAAGCAGAGCCGAACCCATCGTGGATAGTGCTCGCCGCACGAGCGCCCAGGCGTGATCAACACGCCGCGGTCAGCACATCGCTCGAGCAGAGGCATGCAGTCATGATCGTCGGGTCTGAGGAGGGCGCTCACGTCCGCAAACAAGAAAGTCCCCCCATCCGGTGCGGGAACCCCTAGCGCCGAGGCCGCTTTCCTGCCGGCGGCTTCGTAGTGTGCGCGGCTTTCAGCCACCCAAGGCGCGCCATGACGGAGGGCCTGGATCGCCCCGAACTGCATCGGTCGCGGCGCGCAATAGGTTTGAAAGGTCTGCATGCCGCGAATCGCGGTCATTACGCTCTTTGGCCCATGGGTGAACCCGATCCGCGCGCCGGCCAGGCCGAAGGTCTTCGACAAGGTGTGGAACACGATCGCGCGGTCTCGAACGTCTGGATGCTTCCAGACAGCTTTCGGCGCAGTCGGTCCGAAGTAGATTTCTTCGTAGGCCTCGTCGCATAGCACCCATAGGTCGTGACGCTTCGCGACACGGAACATCGCGTCCACTACCTGCTCGGATACGACCCGGCCGGTGGGGTTGTTGGGCGTGTTGATGTAGAGCGCGACGGTGCGCTCGGTGACTTTGCTTTCGAGCAGGGCCTCGGCATCCAAATCCGGCTCATCGAGCCGTGTGTAGAACGGAATCTGCACCGGGACCGCGCCCTTGGTCGCGATCACGCCTCTGCTGAGCGGCCAGAACGGGGATGGCAGCAACACCTCGTCCCCAGGCTCGAGGAGGACCTGCGTCACCACATTCAGGCCCGGGGTCGCCCCGGACATCACCTGCACACAATCCCGGTCGAGCGACACTTCATGGCGTCGCGCGACGAACTCGAGAAACGCCTCGATGAGCGCCGGCTCGCCCTGCACCGGTGCATACTTGTGAAGCCCGGTGTGCTCGCTGCTCAGCTGACGCTCCGCACGGGCCTCCACGATCGGGTCACGATAGGTATCTCCGACATGCAACGGATAGATGACGTCGTTCTTGGCTCTCGCGCGTTCTGCGAGGGTGCTGTAGACGCGGTGCGACACAGCGTGCGCGTAGGGAGAGATGTCGGGAAAGCGAGGCACGAGATCACAGCCAGGCCACTGCAACGATGCTGACCGTGCTTATTCCCACAAGTGTCTGCAGCGGCAACCCAAGACGGAGGAAGTCCGTGTATTTGTAGCCGCCGGGGCCGTATACCATCAGGTTGGTCTGAAAACCGATCGGGGTGGAGAAGGCGGTCGAGGCGGCGATCATGATCATGTAGCTCATCGGAAGCAGCCCTATTCCCTGTACCTCCGCGGCCGATGCAGCGATGGGGAACATCAGCGCCGCGGAGGCTTTGGTGGTAACCAACCCCGCGAGCACGGCCGTGATCGCATACAAGGCGACCAGAACCCCGACTCGACCGAAGGGCTCCGCCAGGTCGATGATGCGTCCGGCGATGACGGCGCCTGCTCCGCTTCCTTCGATTGCCGCGGCGATCCCAAATGCCGCGGCGATGGCGATCAAGACCGTCCAATCGAGCGAGCGTCTCGCCTGCTCGCCGGTCAGACACCTCGTTACCAGCATCAATGCGCCAGCACCGAGCGACGCGGTCATCAAGTCCATCGCGCCAGTTGCGTTCACGAGAACCATCAAGAACAAGATGACCGCCGCCAACCAAGCGCGGTCGTGACGGGGTGGAGTGCTGTCTTCGACTTCGGCGATCAGCGCGAAGTTGGGGTCTCGCTGCCGATTCTGTGCGAAGTCGGGGTGGGACTCGATCAGGAGCACGTCTCCGGCTTGGAGACGAATATCACCCACTTTCGTCTGGGTGACTCTGACGCCCTGACGGTGGACTGCCAGAATCGCGGCGTCGTAAATCGTGCGAAATCGGCTTTGTTTGATGGTTTGTCCGATCAAAGCAGAGTGCGCGCCGATGACCGCCTCGACGAGGCTTCTGTCGCGCCGCGCGGTGATCTTGTCGACCTGGTCGGTGTCTGGAACGATGCGTTGCTTGCGAAGATCGACCACCGAGTCGACAACTCCGGTGAAGTGCAGGCGATCCCCTTCACGTAGGACTGTCGAGGGTGGCACGGCGGCGAGGACCCGACCGTCACGCTCGATCTCGTAGAGGTAGACCCCTCGTAGGGACCGGAGACCTGCGTCCTCGATGCTTTGTCCGATGACCGGCGAGCCACGTTCGACGCGCATTGCGATCGTGTATTCGCGGGCTTTACCGAGCTCCTGCAAAGCGCCTTGCCGGTCCTTGAGTAGCCAGCGCGACGCGATGACGATGAACAACATGCCGATGCAGAGTGCTGGAATGCCGAGCTGTGCAATCTCGAAGATCTCGAACTTCACCGTGGGGTCACGGGTTTCCGCCAGACCGGCCACGACCAAGTTCGTGCTCGTACCGATCAAGGTGCACGTTCCCCCGAGAATTGCGGCATACGAGAGCGGCATCAGCATCAGTGAGACGCTGAATTGACACCTGCGCGCCCAGCCGGTCACCAGTGGGACGAACATTGCGACGACGGGGGTGTTGTTGAGGAAAGCGGACAGGCCAGCGGCCGGGAACATCATGCGGAGCTGCGCCCCTGCAAGCGAGCGGGGTCGGCCGAGCACCACTCGGGCAGCAAGGTCGAGGCCGCCGGTCTCCTTCACACCCGCTGCAACGACGAAGAGGGCCGCGATGGTGACGACAGCCGGATTCGAAAACCCGATGAATGCGTCGGAGGGCTCGAGAACGCCGAAGAGAAGTAACAAGGTGAGGCCCGCGATGAGCACGAGGTCTGGTCCTGCCAGGTTCGCGGCCATGACGACCACCATCCCGACGATCACGCCGATCGTGATCCAGCCGTCACCACTCATGGAGGCGGAGACTACCCCACCCCCGCGCTATCGCCTATATTGATCGGCCTTTTCCCGCATGAGCGCTGCCGCGTCCTGGTCGCCGCGGAGGCCGGCGTCGACCGCAGCCGCTCGGTAGTAGTCGAATCGAGCGTTGCTCGTGGTGACCGTCACGAAAAGCGCCAAGCATCCGGCGAAGAGGCTCGCAACGCGCCACAGTGGGCGCCGCTTGGGCGTCAGATAGAGCTGTCGGCCGATGACGAACAGCATCGCAATCGCGGTCAAGGCGCAGCCGGTCTTCACACCAGGGAGGTCGACGAACACGCTGACCACAGGAGCGGTGACGAGCCCGAACAGCGAAGCGTAGAACACCTGCGATGCTCGCTCGTCGATTCCGGCCTCGGACTGATCTTGCAACCAGCTCCGCGCCGGGAAAGTGAGCGTACGACCGGCTGCGTGGATCGACCGGGTGGGTGCGAAGACCAGCACCGCGATTCCGATCATGTAGATCGGGAACCAGTTCTCCGTCGGGGTGAGCCAATGGAATGCGATCGGTGCCACTCCGAGAAATGGCATCATAATCGGCACCACGTTCGAGTCGCTTCGATCCTGCATGCTGGCCACCAAGTATGCTCCGCTGCACAACATCGGCAGCCAATAAGGCTCTCCAGCGGCTGCGTCCCAGGCTGCTACATAGAAGTAGACGATCGCCGTCGTCACACAAAACAGAACATACGCCCACGCGCTCCCGCGCGGCGCGCGTTCGGATCGTGAAAATGCCGCGCGCGCGCTGAGCATCGGAAAGAAAACGAAACAACCCAAGTACAAAGAGATCAAGTAGTGATACGGGACCGAATCTAGAAGGCTGCATGTCCAACCGAGGGTGTAGCCCATCGCTACCAAGGCGAGAGCGATGCGATGCGGCCTGTAAAGCGCCTGGCTGAGCGCGAGCACGCTCGTGAAGGCGAGCACACCGAGGTAGAACGGCGCACCGGGAATGAAATCGCCGAAGAAGGGAAAGTGGGCGACGTTGAAACCACCGACACCATACTTTGCCCCGTGGGCCATCAGGTTCAGCCAGCAGTCGAACGCGAGTGTCGTCAAGACGAAGCGCACCAGCAAATAGGGGCGCGCTAGCGCGACGTCTCCAAACCAATAGCGCGTCAACGGCTTCATCGTGCCGCCGTCCTCGTGGTTTCGTGAGCGCGCTCACCGCCACACCGAAGGCGGTATTCACGGATGCGACTGTCGTCTTCGCAATGGTTGGTGAGCTCGACTTCGAGCACGCCTTCCGCCTCACATTGTTTCTTGAGGAACGCTTCGACCACGACTCGCCGATTGCGGCCGACGTAGTCGACCCAGTCTTGGTGAATCAACTTCTGGAGTGCCAACTCCTCGCGGCGACCATCGAATGTCTCCAACGACGCGCTCGTTTCGCACATCGGTTCGCCCGGCCGTGAGAAGGTCCGCCAAGTGAATCGGTCGTCCGCCGCGTCTTCGCGGGTGAGATACGTCAACGGAACCAAGAATTGAAGCAGGATGAACGCACCAATGAACAGACCGCTTCGTCGGCGATGCTTCGGGCTTGGGTGGGGCGGAGGGGGTTCCGTTTCGACGGACCTCATCCTCTCAACATCGGTGGCTAGGGCTCAGGTGTCAAAATGCCGAGGCGGTGTCGGATGGTGCCGGCCTGACCGCCCAACCCAATTCGAACGACACGCCATTTTGACCCTGGTAAACCAGCTCGATCCGATCCGTGAGGGAAATCGCATCGGGGGCTCTCGCGCCCAGCCGATCGAACCCATCGCCCGAGGGACCGAGGACCTCGCCGAGCGGTCGCCAAAGGAGCAACTCGTCGGAAACCAACAGTTCGACCGCCCAGCGGGTTCCGGATCGCCTCGCGAAGTAGAGCTGATAAGCGCCGTTGTGGACCACCAAGCTCGGCCCGGTGATTTCGGAGCCTGGACCTTCGACGCGTGTCGCGGCTTCGAGGCCACTATCGACGATTCGCTCCCACGCGGTGTTGAGCGCGGGTGTGTAGTACGCCCGAAGCTCGGTGGCGCCGCTCGTCAAGGTTGCACGCGCGATCAAGACCCAGAGCCCGGCGCGCCGATGCACCGTGGGAGCGTTGAGCGACACCACGTCGCCGGATGCAGGGAGCGTGGGGCTCGGGCCGGCGATCAGGAACGCCTCGGCCGGGGTGGCGACTGCGTGACCAACGCTGCCGACACCGTTCTCGTCGCGAGCCGTGTAGAACAGGTGCCAATCGGTGCCGTCGAAGACCAGCTCTGGGTCTTCAACCCCGCCGGCGTCATGGGTGAAGCTCGGGCTCAGCGCGGGAGCCGGACTGATCAGCTGCACCTCCCCGACACCGGTCGTCGCCCGTCCCCAGAAGATCTCGCCGTCGACGCTATAGGCAAAGCGAACCTCCGTGCCGCTCGATGCGACCGACGGCCCCCGACCGAATCGCTCGCTTGGGAGCGCGCCGCCTAAGTCGTCGGTAATGACGACCGGAGCTCGGACATTCCACGAGCTCGGGATGTCGCAGAATGAGGTCTGGACCTCGATGCGGCGGATCGCTGCGCTGTTTTGCACCTCGCTGAGATTGCGCCCGAACAAGACCAATGACGCTTGCCGAAGCGTGCTCGCCTCGAAGGCATGGGCCCCTTGGCCGATGTCGTTACGAAGAACCTCGACCCGACCCTCCGGAGAGACGATCAGCGCCCAGCGGGTTTGATCGCTACCCGCATCGAAGGTGTCGGCGACAGCGTCGCCGATCATCAGATTCACCTCGTTGCGGGAGCCGCTCAGTAGCAAGCCGACCTCGGCATCGACGAACGCGCCCGGGGTCGTGCTCGAGAAGGTGATCCCTGCGCTTTCGAGGCACGAGGCCCCGCAACCGATCGGCAAAGCAAACTCGACGTCGACCCGCACGCGTGTGTTCGCGAGGTCGACCGGGTCACCGACGATGGCGCTACCCTCCGAGCTCGCGTCACCCCCGGGAACCAGCCCGCGGTCGTTGATCACCGGTAGGCTCGAGCCGAAGGCCTCCGCGGTCGTTCCGGCGTCTGCGGCACACGAGCCTAAGTCGGGGCCGCCGCAAGCTTCGAAGTCGATCTCGGGCGGGAGCAGCGGATCCGTGATCGATTTGCAGCAGGTGCCGCTGTCGACACAACAGGTGGCCAACACGCTGCAGCCGCCGCCCAAGCACGCGCCTGCGGTCGCATAGCAGGCTAAGGCAAGGGTCGCGTACTCTTCGGGGGTCGACATGTCGGTCGTCGTAACGGCCTCGTAGCCGCTGTTCCCAGGATCGGCGACGAGCGTCCCGACGGGGTTCCGATCGACGACCTCGATGTTGCCGTGGAAGGTCACACCGGAGCCTGCGCCGCCCGCGCCGCCTGCATCTTCGGAGCCGTCGGGCGTACCGGTCCCGCCGACGCCACCCGTGGGTCCCGCGGCCAGGTCGCGTTCCGGATCGATACCTTCGCCACAACCTCCAACAAGCACGACGAGCGCACCGGCGGCCCCCAGCCACTTCCAGCGCTGAATTCGTCGATTTCGGCTCACGGCATCCTCCACATTTGCTCCAAAGGGATCAATTGATCGGTACGACCCCCACCTGATAGATTCACACGCCGTGCCAAGAGGAACCGGAGCACCTCCTGGTCATCGGCCCGGCGCGTCACGGCGATTCCAGTGATACTGCAGTCCTCGCCGAGACAGTCGCTTTGGACCAGGGGCGAGTCGCTCCTGAGGATCGGGTTCACCGGGAAGGGCAGGGCTTCCGGAAGCTCGAAGGCGAGCATCTCGACATCATGGGTCCGTGCCTCCGCCAGCGCGACGCTCCAGTCGCCCGGTGTGCTCTGGGCGAGGAACCAAATCCGCAACCTAAGCCCATCTTCGGCAAACGAGATCAGCGGCTCGGCCGAACGGATCCCCGCTGCCGCAAAGGGCCCAAGCTCGTCGGCGGTGAGCACGATTCGCCGCAATGGACCACCACCCTCGAGCACAACTTCGAGCGCGCGCGAGATCCGGACCGCATGGATTTCAGTGGTGGCGCCCGCGCCCTGCACGCAGGTAAAGAAGAGCCAGTAACCCCGCTGTGCCTCCGGATCTACTGGAATTAACGAGGGATCGCGCAGGCTGGTGCATTCGGGCACATCGCCGGGAGAGAGGGTCGGCGTCGCTGGAACCGCGGCCGGTGTCGTCGGGCCACCGACCGGTCGCACTATTTGGATGCCAAAGACGTCCGGCGGATCGGGGGGGACTTCGCGGGCAAACGAGAGCACCAAATCCCGAAGCGTTTGGTCTTCATTGAGCTCCGCCAACAGGTGCGGCTCTCGCACGCTGACATTGTCGTCACAACCGCCCGGCACTCCCACACACGACGGCGGGTCGTCGCCAGCCTTTGGTCCGCCGCTGGTGATCCACCCGTCGGGACTCCAGTCATCCCCTTCGTCCGTGGTGTCCCTGGCATGCCCGATCGCGTACCCCACGTGGGCCACCGGCTCGAGCTCGGGAGGGTCGTTGCTGCCTTCCAGGATCAAGTCCCACTGGACGTCCGAAACCGCGTTTCGTGAGCTGGCCAACGCCGGCGAACCCACATAAGCGGACCTCCAGGAGGGGGCAAATCGAAGGCTCTCCCCGGTCAAGGTTGCAACTTGTTTCGCGAACTGGCCCGGATTGGCACAGTCCTGTTTGGCCGTCGTGAGGGGGCCTACAAACACCCCGTCGCCCTGGCTTTGAACCGCCACGTGAAGGCCTGGGATTTGCTCGCATTGGCCGGTGGCGACCAGGTCTTCAATGCGGGACATCGAAAAGCCCTCGAGAACGGCTTCGCCTCCAACCATCACCGTTGCCGTCAAGATCGGCTGCGCCTCGTCGTTCAGCGTCGGCCGCACGACGATCTCGATGTCGGTGTTTTGATCGACGCCGGTCGTCGTGCGCGCGACTTCCTCGTCGGCTTGGGTGACGAGAACGAGGCCGCCTGCGTGCAGGGTTACCGCAAGCTCGTCTTGGAGTTTGTTGCCGGGCACGAGGTCGGTGGCCACCGACAGGACTACCCCCGCGTACCGGTCGCAGGGCGCGTCGTTGGTGCATCCGGTCGCGTCGTTGCTTCGGAGCGTCGTGATCAGCCAACCGCCGAGCGCGAGCGACACGCAGTCCGTGCTGATCAAGGCCCGCGGCTCGACGTCGGACTGGAAGTCCCCGACGAAGGTCGCACCTTCAAAGGTCGGTCGGGCCGGCAGCCACGGGTCTCCAGTCGTCGGCCCGAACCTCCACGTGAGCGTGAGGTCGGCGGCTGTCCAATCTTCGTCGAGGGTTGCGCTTCGCCGCTCGCAACACGCCGGCTCTTCCGCGCAATCCATGTCTTCGCAATCGAACAGGGAGTCCTCGTCGTCGTCCAACCCGTCATCACAGAAGAGCTCGATCCCTTCAACCCCGCCGTCGGGGGGCTGCAAATTGCGGTCCGGCGCGTTCAGGAGCGTGCACCCGCTGAGCGCCCCGAGCAGGAACACCGTGGCAAAGGCCCTCATGGTGAAGCCCCGAACGGCATCCGGACCGCCGCGAATCCTCCGCGCCGCGAGACCGACACCTCGATTTGAGCCTTCTCGCGTCGCTCACGCTTTCGATGCTGTGTGTAGAGCACGATCGCGCTCACTCCAAGCGCGATCGTGGTTCCCCACATCACGTCCGCCGCGATGTTGAAGCGGTCGGTCCGGTTGGCGAGGTCTACTGCCCGTTGCAGATCGAGTGGGTCACCGCTCATCTCGTATTGTGCGGCCGCGCTGTTGTAGTCGTCGCGTAACGAGCGTGCCTTGAGCGACAGTCCGAGCCCGACCGCGGCGGTCGCCAGGGTGCTTGCCGCGGTGCCCAGGGCGGCGTTTCGAAGTCGGGGTCGTTGCGAAGGTTGCGCCAGGGGTTGCTCGGGAATGACTTCTACGACGGGTTCGGCGGGGATGGCCTCCAAGGTGAGCTCGAGCACGGTCGCGTCGCCACGCACCATGCTCATCACTCGCTCGGTAGGGACGTACCCCTCCTTCTCGACGAACACCCGACGCTGCCCCGGTGCAACCGCCACCTCGGTCGGGGTCTCTCGTGGTGCCAGGTCCTTGCGGTCGATCCAGAGTTGCGCACCCTCGGGAGCCGAGTTCACGCGAAGGACGGCGACCTCAGGGCGAAGCGCATCCCTTCGCTTCGAGGCTTGCTCTTGGTCCTTCTGGCTGAGCCCTTCGATCCGCAGGTACTCGGTGTAGTAATTAAACGACTCGTTGTTTCGATCGAGTTCCTCGAGCACGATTGCGGCGTTGAAGAGCGCGTTTCGGCTCCGCACGATTTGGAGACTGTCGACGTACGCTTCGAGCGAGCGCTGCAGAAGAGCGATGCGCTTGGCCCCGGTGGCCCGACTCGCTTGCTGAAAGAGGCGGTTTCCTTCTTCGAAGTAGACTCGCGCCTCGGCGTTTTCGGAAGTGGTCTGCGCAACCGAAACGACTGGGCTCGCCAAACAGACGGCGATCACGATGATGTGAGTAAGGTAAGCAGGCACGAGCCTAGAAGTCTTCCTTGATCGGCGGTGGCTGGCGACGGATCTTCCTCCGGAGCCGGACGCTCACCGTCTCCCCATCCTCTGCGATGAGACGGTGCTCTTTGGGCCGGTACCCTTCAAGCGAAAACCGTACCGTGGCTTCGGAGCCTCTTGGAAGCTCCAAGGTGAGCGGTGTTTCGCCCTTTTTGTTGCCGTTTAGTGCCACCGAGGCGCCGCGCGGAGTCGAGTTGAGCTCGATGCGCACGAGCGCTGCAGGAGAGGTCGTCTCCGCAATTTCTGCGGGCTCCTCGGGCGTGGATGTCACAGGCGTCAGGATCGGAGACTGCGCGACCGGGGTCGCCGGTTGAGGCATCGGCGTACGCGCCTTGCGGGTTGTCCACAGCATCGCGGCGAGGCCAACGACGACTGCGCCGAGCAGAGCAAGCGCGATCGTTCGTTGCCTGCGCGGCGTCGACGGGGGTCGCAAGGCGTCGCAAAACTCCTTCATCGTCGAGAATCGATCCGCGGGCTTCTTTTCGAGCGCGCGAAGAACCGCAGCTTCGACGTGAGTCGGAATGTTGGCGCGACGGCTTCGCTGCGATGGCGGGTCGGGGGCTTCGTTCCCGTGTTTGTAGAGGAGCTGAAAGTGATTTTGACCCGTGAACGGTGGGGTGCCCGTGATCATCTCGTAAAGGATCACCCCAAGCGCGTAGATGTCCGCGCGATGGTCGATCGTCGAAACGCCGCGCGCAAGCTCGGGCGAAATGTAAAGGGGCGTTCCGACGATCTGGTCGGTCGCAGTCAACTTGATGTCGGTGTGATCGGGCGACTTGATCTTGGAGATCCCAAAGTCGAGCACCTTGACGAAATCTCGACCCTTTCTTTCCGTAATGAAGATGTTCTCGGGCTTGAGGTCTCTATGGACGATCCCGGTTTCGTGTGCCGCCTCGAGCGCATCTCCGGTTTGCGTCGCGAGATCGACCGCTTCGTCCACTGGCAAGGGGCCTCGTTCGAGTCGCTCCGCGAGGTTCTCCCCTTTGAGCAACTCCATCACGATGAAGACGCCGTGCTCATCGTGCGTGTCGAAGTTGACCACTCTAACGATGTGCTCGTGCTCGATTCGGTTGGCTGCCTTGGCTTCTCGCAAGAACCGCTCGATCGCCTGGGGCTTGTCGGCCCGGCCCTCACCCAACACCTTCACCGCGTAGGCTCTGCCGAGGTGTGCATGGGTGGCCTCATACACTCGCCCCATGCCTCCTTGCCCGATGAGGCGCTCCACGAAGTAGAGTCCCCCAAGCGTTCTCCCGATCAACGGATCGTGTTCTTCGGACTCGTTCATCTCACCATCCGGCTCCAAATCTAGCACGTCGACTGGCACCGACGGTTGCCGAGCACTACAGGGGAGCCATGCCAGTCATGCACTCCAAAGGGATGCCGCTTGGAACGTCGGCGCCCCCCTTCTCGCTCCCCAACATCGACGGCAGCATCCGTTCTTTGGAGTCTTTTTCGGATGCCGAGCTACTCGTGGTGGTGTTCACCTGCAACCACTGTCCGTACGCGATCGCTGCCGAGGACCGGCTGATCGAGCTTCAAAACGATTACGGTGCTCGCGGCGTGCAGGTCGTGGCGATCAATCCAAACGACGCCAAGAATTATCCAGCCGACTCTTTCGAGCAGATGAAAGTGCGAGCCGCCGAAAAGGGCTTCAACTTTCCCTACCTTCGCGACGAGAGTCAAGACGTTGCGCGCGCGTACGACGCAGCCTGCACGCCTGACATCTTCGTGTTCGATCGCGATCGCAAGCTCCTCTATAATGGCCGCATCGACGACAACTGGCAAAAACCCAACCAGGTGACACGCCACGACCTCCGGGTCGTCCTCGACGCGGCGCTCAAAGGGAAGACGGTCGACTTCGAGCACGTGGCGTCGATGGGTTGCTCTATCAAGTGGAAGTAGATGGCCCGCGTTCCATCATTCGAGATACCGCGCGGCGAGATTCGAAGAGAGCTCGAGCGCATTCGACATCCGTTCCGCATCGCGATTGATCGAGCCAAGAACCCGTTCAACATCGGCTCGATCATTCGCACCGCGCACTCCTTTCTCGTGAAGGAGATCATCCTCATCGGCACCGAGCCTTGGTACGAGCGCGCGGCGATGGGCATGCAGCGCTACGAAAACATCGTCGAGCTTCCGACCGAGCGAACCTTTCTCGACGCGGCCGAGAAGGAAGGGTGGCGATTGGTTGCCTTCGAAAAGGATCATGCGCAGGTTGGTTTGTGGGAGACCGATCTCCCCGACGAGGCGGTCTTGATCTTCGGCAACGAAGACGAAGGCTGCTCGGCCGCGATTTTGGAGGCCGCCGAACAAGTCGTCGCCATCCCGATGTTCGGCATCAATCACAGCTACCCGATCAGCGTCGCCGCGGGCATCGCCATGGCCGAATGGGCCCGCCAGCACTACGAAAACGGCCGCTCCGTCTAGCCTTGCTTGCGGCCGAAGGAACGCTAGAATCCGCCTCCTTCGGTGGGTGTAGCTCAGTGGTAGAGCACTGGATTGTGGCTCCGGTGGTCGCGGGTTCAATTCCCGTCACTCACCCCACTAGCTCTTTGAAAGACTTAGGTAGACAATCTTTCGCGGGAGAGATTTTCGTTTGAGGGCGAGCGCCCCCCGTAGCGAACGACTGAGGCGTACTCAAGTACGTCGCAGGGAGGGAGCGAAGGGGGAAAGCCGGCCTCAAGCGAAAAAATCCCCGCGAAAGAGCACCCGTAGCTCAGCTGGATAGAGCGCCGGACTTCGAATCCGTAGGTCGAAGGTTCGAATCCTTCCGGGTGTGCTAAGCATCCGTGGGGTTGCTGCATGCTCGAGGGCTGGATGCCCGGCCTTCGAGAACGGTCCGCTGACGCGGCCCGTGGCTGGTCTCGGCCGTGCGGTTCGAATCCTTCCGGGTGTGCCACAGAAAAACCGGGCCATTAGCTCAAGTGGTAGAGCAGTGGATTCTTAATCCATTGGCTCCTGGTTCGAGTCCAGGATGGCCCACCAGAAGCAGCGTTTCGCTTCCGATCCGCCGCACGCTGAACCCTCGCTGTCTGCGGTGCTTGCTCACGCACATGAGTGCGCTCCGCGAGCTCCTCGCCACCGAGGGTCCATCGCACGACGCCTCGAAACCGATCCGCCACTTCTGTCTTTGTTTGGTGAAGCCCCAGTCGCTCGGTCCCAGCGGCGTATCGGGAGCCTGATCTGGTACAAAGGGCGGGGGGTCAGCTCATGCGACTCGAAACCGACATCAGCATCGACGACTTCCGTGCCTTGTGCGCCGTCGTTTGGCGGCGAGCCCGCAAGCACGAAGCGAACCCAGGACGACGACGGGCACTGTCCGTGCTCGGATGGATCGGGCTCTTCCTCTTCTATCTCGTTGTCGCTCGCATGGTCGACGGACCCATTGGGACGTACTTCCTATTCGGGGGACTGCTGTTCCTCCCCATCATCGGCGGCTTTCTCTACAACTACACGTACGGCCGACGGCAAGCAGAGCCGCTCGAATCGGGTGACATCCTAGGTCCGAAGTCGTATGAGCTGACCGATGAAGGCGTCATCTTCATCTCGCGCAACGCGAACATGGTCATTCGGTGGGCGGGGATCATCGCTGTCGAGGAGACGCCTCACCACCTATTCCTGTGGACCGACCGGTGCGCCGGCGTGATCTTGCCCAAGCGGTCGTTCGATTCTCCAGATCAAATCGCAGAGTTCCGGGCGTTCGCGGAAGCGCACCACGGAGGCGGCTGACCGTAAAGGCCTCCCGTTCAAAGCAGCGTCGATTCGTCCTTGTGGCCCGACCACTTCGGTAGGCCGTCGTCCATGTCCGTCACGCGCGTGGCGTAGAAGATGTGGCAGGTGGGGAGGAAGGCGTCGGGCACTTGCGGAGGCGTGCCGAAGTCGAAGAGCGTCGGGAAGGCCAGCCACATCCTGCGCCCTTCGTCTGCGATCAGGGTGCCGCACTGCGCGCAGCTCACCTTGCAAGGCAGGACTCTCTCACGGCGGCCGAGCTCGCTGTTGTAGAAGCGCAGATCTTCGACTCCGGCGACGAGCCGCACGTCGCGCTTGTGGAAGATGGCAGCCCATTGCATCGGCGCGCCATGCAGCACCCGGCAGGCGCGGCAGTGGCAGACCTTCGCATCAACGGGGTCTGCACCGACTTCGTACCGAACCGCACCGCAATGACAGCGAGCGCGATACTTCACGATGAAGCCCTCGTCCTCCGCCGACCCGTAGCCCGGGCCAAGCCCGGATGAAGCCTGCTTTGCCATCTCTCTCCACGCATAGAGTATTCCGCGAAGAATTCTAAAGCCGAGCGTGCCGCGGCCCAGGCCCTCATCGAAAGCTACTGGTCCATCGGCCAACGCATCGCCAAACAAAAGCTCAACACCCACGCCCAATACCACAACGCCATCCTCGGCGACCTCTCGGCCGACCTCAGCATCGACCTCCGCACCCTCCAGCGCACGGTCACCTTCTACCAAACCTACAAACGCCCCCCACGCATCGAAGGCCTAAGCTGGGCCCACTACCGCGTCCTGATGCAGTTGCAGGACAAAGACGAACGCGCCTTCTACGAACAGCTCGCCCTCACCGATGGCCTCTCCGTCAAGCGCCTCACCGCTTGAGCAACCATCGGCGCCACAGACCGACGCCTCTTCGGCCTCTGGCTCTTGGTCGAGGGCGTCGAATGACCTTCCAAAAACAACAGGCCGTGCGTCCCGTTCCGCGCCATACTCACGCGGCCATGCCGCGAAGCATCCGCCCACGAGCCCACGTCCTCACCCTCGCTTGCATCATCGCGTCCACCGCCGGATGCGGAAGCACCTCGTCATCGCCGAGCCCTCAAACACAAGTCGAGTGCGACGCCGAGCCCATCATTCGCACCGCGAGCGGCGGCGTGAAGTTCGTCCGCACGCCAAGTGGCTGCTTCGAGAGCCTGCCCGGTTTCGACTACGAGCTGAAGAGCGTCGACATCGACGGCCTCCGCCAAGGATACGTCGACGAAGGGCCCGCGGGCGCCCAGGTGGTGCTGTTGCTGCACGGCCAGCCGAGCTGGGCGTATCTCTATCGTAAGATGATCCCCGTTCTGGTCGACGCAGGCTACCGGGCCATCGCAATGGACCACGTGGGCATGGGGTGGTCGGACAAGCCGATCGACATCGAGTACTACTCGTACCTCGGCCACATCGACCGGCTCGAGAAGTTCATCGAAGCGTTAGGCCTGCGCGACATCATCCTCTTCGGTCAAGATTGGGGCAGCCTCGTGGGCCTCCACGTCGCCGGCGAGAACCCCGACTTGTTCGCGCGCATCGTCATCGGCGATGGCACGCTGCCGGTCGTGCCGGAAGGGTTTGAGCTGTTCCCGCCGGTCGAAAACCCCGACGAGCTCGACCCAGACCTGCAGTTCGTCTTTCAGGTGATTCCGCCGCCGCAGCTTCCGTTCTACGACGGCTGCACCCCCATCGGCGGAGGCGGCACGGACTTCGGCGCATGGATGGAGTACGCGATGAAGGCCGAGGCGTTTCACCCTGCCGAGGTCGTCGAGGCGCTCACATGGTTCGACATGCCGGCCGCCGACGAGGCCGCCTACGACGCGCCCTTCCCAAGCCGAATCTACATGGCAGGCCCGCGCACGTTCCCTTCGCTCGTCAACGAGCTCGGCGGCGCCAACCAGCAGGCGTGGGAGGGCCTCATGCAGTTCGAAAAACCCTTCCTCACAATTTGGGCGAGCAACGACCCCGGCAATCTCGGCAGCTGCGCCACCCAAAACAACCTCATCGAGAACATTCCAGGCGCTGAAGGCCTCGAGCACACGCGCCTGCCCGAGGCGAGTCATTTCCTTCAGGACGACCAGGGCCCCGAAATCGCACGGCGTATCGTGGAGCTCATCGAGTCGACGTGAAGGTTTCTTCTTTCGCCCGAGGGCGAAGCGTATGTGCGCGTCAGCCGTCGACTCGGCCAGGTCGGTGTCGGCTGCATCTTGCCGCTTCGGGCTTGATTCTATGCCCTGTCGCGGTGACTTAGATCACGCATCGGCTAGAAATCCTGGCGACGCCTTCTGCAACCACCATCCTGCTAGCAGACAGTGCGGGTCACGCGGGGGGTTTTTCGGGCGCGCCACTCAATGACGCTGTGCCTCCGCGTGCATCGGCGAAAGGACGGCAACATGGGTAAGGCTTGGCAACTCCTCTTGATGGCAGGGATCCTCGCAACGGGACTCTGGCTCGCTCCTAACCACGCTGACGCAGCGAAATGTCATTTCTCCAAGAAAGAGAAGATCGCCATGGTCTCGTGGGTAATGCTCGTTCCGGGCGCGGTGATCACGGGCTTGAGCTGCAAGCGCGACCTCTTCAAAAGGGGCGGGAATCGCGACGCCGCGCTACCGGCCGAAAATCGGGGTCGCACCGACCTTCGCATCATCGACCTACGGCGACGAGGCCGAATCTAGTGAAGGACCGACCGAACCGACGAAACCGGTGGCGCCAGTGATGAGTACATTCGAGCGCCGCATCAGGGCGACTCTCCTTTGCCGTACCCAACGATTACGGCCTCGCCCGACATGGCTTCGGTCACTCCTGTGCCGAGGCCGAGATCTTCTAGCGTGTCACGGAATGTGTCGAGCGCGCTGATCATGATCGGACCGGCTCCGGCAATCGCCTCAGCGTCTTCCCATTCGCCGATGAGGCAATAGTTGCGGTCACCGGTACTGACGATCGAGATTCTCTTGAGGCCCTTCATCAACTCGGGGTCGACCTGCCAGTTCCTGTCGATGAAGTCCTGCTCACGCCCCTCTTTCACGCGCATCCGAACGACGTTGTAAGCCGTCATGATCGTCTCCTTCCAGGTCTGTCACTTGGCGCCAACTCGGACGCTCTAAAACTACCCGGCGAGCGCGGCGCGACAATAACACGAATCACAGAGACGCGGGGATGCCGCTGTTGTTCATCACCTGGGCGATCTCGCTGGCGATCGCGCCCCTGCTGGTCCCTTGGTGAGCCAGCGATCTTTTCGGCGGTCTTGACGTCGGCCGCTACCAGATGAGCGGGATGAGCCGGTATCGAACTCGGGTCATGTACTCCGCATAGCCGGGCAGTGTGTCTCGAAGGGTTTTTTCCTCGACGAAGATGCGCGCGACGAGAGCGATGAGGACGATGGGCAATGCAAGCACGCCTGCGTAGCTTTCCAGCCAAAGAGGGAGGCCTGCGAGAAACGCGATGAACCCTACGTAGAAAGGGTGGCGTACGTGCGCGTAGAACCCGGTGTCGACC
>JAOTYL010000004.1 GCA_029861865.1 Myxococcales bacterium
CGCGGCGGCTGCGCTCTTCGGCAAACCGATCATTACGGCCATCGCGGAGCAGAAGCCCAGGAACTCCCGGCGCGATACTCCGCGCGCCTCCAACTCGCGGCACAGATCACTCGTCGGTCCGTTCATCGCTGCCTCCTCGCTGTGGGTAAGCAAAGGTCGCGCCGTCCGTCGGGCACCCGGTCGCAACGACCGTAACGTTGCGAAATTCACGGAAACAAGGTCCCCTTGTGAGTTGAAAGCGTTGTCGACCCCGTCGCGTATTTCTTTCGCGAGCAATCTCCCGAACGCAGTTTCTGCGCGCATTTGGTGACTCCCGAAGACACGGTGTAGCATTGGCAGGATGTCGGCCTCGCTCGAGAAATTTGGTTTCTTCGAAGTCGTACAGGGCTATCTCGAGCAGGCGTCCAAGGTCATGGGTTTGCCGGACCATGTGCGGGAGATTCTCGCAGAGCCGAAGAACGAGCTCATCGTGCACTTCCCGGTTCGCATGGACGACGGACGCAACCGCGTTTTCAAAGGGTACCGGATTCAGCACAACAACGTGATGGGTCCCTACAAGGGCGGCATGCGATACCACCAGGGCGTCACTCTCGACGAGCTGAAAGCCCTTTCGATGCAGATGACATGGAAGTGCGCGCTACTCGGCATTCCTTTTGGCGGCGGCAAGGGTGGCATCAAGTTCAATCCGCGCGACCACTCGGAAGACGAGCTCCGACGGATCACCCGTCGCTTCACGCACGCCCTCGGCACCAACATAGGACCGGCTTATGACATCCCCGCACCCGACGTAGGCACGAATGCCAAGACCATGGTGTGGATGATGGATACGTACATGAACACGGGCCCCACCTACGAAAAAAACGATCAGCGGGCCGTCGTCACGGGAAAGACCGTCAACGCCGGCGGTTCGGAGGGACGTGAGAAGGCCACGGGTCAAGGCGTCGTTCACTGCATCAAGGAATGGGCGCGGGAACGGCGGTTCGACCTCGAGGGGGCGACCGCGATCGTGCAGGGTTTCGGCAACGTGGGCTCGAACGCTGCGCTGTTGCTCTCGAAGCTCGGCGTATCTACGATCGCGACGGGGGATCACACAGGGTATCTTCGCAACGATGAGGGCTTAAACGCGCACAAACTGCAGGACTACGTGCAGGCCAACGGGTCGATCGAAGGCTATCCGCGAGGCGAGAGGATCACGCGAGACGAGTTCTTCGAAACCCCTGCCGACCTCTTCATTCCGGCTGCGCTCGAAAATCAAGTTGGCGAAAAAGAGGCCACCGCGCTTCGGGTGCGTCTCGTCGCCGAAGGCGCGAATGGTCCGACCAACCCCGCTGGCGAAGCAGTGCTCAAGGATCGAGGGATCCCGATCATTCCCGACGTACTCGCGAACTCCGGCGGCGTGACGGTCAGCTACTACGAATGGGTCCAGAATCGAAACAGCGAACATTGGGATCTCGAAGAAGTGCAGCGTCGTTTGCTCCACATGATCCGGCGCGCCTACCAGCGGACGATGTTTTACGCGGCCGAGAAGAAGGTCGATCCTCGGATCGCCGCCTACGCCCTGGCACTCGAAAGCCTGGCGACCTCGTATGAGGAACGCGGAATTTTCCCCTGAGTTTTTAGGGCAGATCTTTTGGGTATGGCGTCCGACCAACGGGCGCCTTGACAACATCCACACGTAGAATCACCTGCATAGGCCATGGTCGCAGAAGCGGTGTTTGAAGGAGAGATCCCGGCCGAAGGCGTCGGGGACTTGCTTGGTGGTCTCGAACAGATCGGCACCACGGGAGTGCTCGCGTTTCACAGCACGTCCGGGTCTGGTGCGATCCGTCTAGTTCACGGGCAGATCGCCGAGCCGGAGTTGAACGGTGACGAAGAGCGAGCTCTCGAAACTCTCCTTGCGCTTCGGGACGGCGAGTTCGCCGTCTACCCGAAGCTTCCACACCTTCCGGTTTCCCGCGGCACCGACACCACTCGACGGGGCTCGCTCGCAGTGCACCCGCCCTCCGAGCTGATGCGTTACTGCGAGAACGCCGGGTTGACGGGTCGGCTGCTGCTCGAGCATCGCGGTCAGCTGGCCATTGGCTACTACGAAAAAGGCCAGCTCGAAGACGTGAGCATCGACGGCGGCACGGCGGCGGACTTCGTCAAAGCGCTCGAATGGACCGAGGGCACGTTTCGAGTCGATGCGGTTCCGCCTCCGCGTGAAACGCTGCCACCCTCTCTTCAGGACAAGACTCCGGCACACTTGAGCAGTCCGACACAGCTCCCGCGTCAGGAGGCGGACCGCCCCGACGGCACTCCTGTCTCGGGCCTCCGCCCACGTATCGAACGGGATGAAGATGCGACCATCCGCATCATTCGGCGACCGGAAACCGAGGATTTGGACGAGCCGCCCGAGCTCTGGAGCACTCTCGAGTATTCTCCCTCTTTTCCCAGAGAATCTGCTACAACTACCCCCGTGAAGTCGAAAGACGACGGACGATCGATTGGGTTCTGGCGGACGCTCGGCTGGGTGGGCGCTGTCTTCGTGGTGGTGCTCGGCTGTCTTTGGGTGCTCGCAGCTCTCCCACCGCTGGAGTAGTGTCAGCGCCGTGGGCCCGCGCTCGCGATCAAGACGCTGGCGTCAAAGCCTGATCGCCGCTGCGCTGGTCGTTTCGTCCATCGCATGGCCCGGTATGGCAAGTGCGCAGGAGGGAGCGCCTGAACCGTACACGCCGGGCGAGGTCGTTCCCGCACCGCAGCTCGAAGACGAACGAGCCAAGGACTCCGATGAGGAGTTTAGGGACCCGTATGGTGTCGCCAGCGAGGGGCGCCCAACGGACCAAATCTCGTCACAGGTTCGGTACATCCTCGAGCGCATCGAGTTCATCGGAAACACGCGAACCAAATCACGAGCAATCCGGAAGTTTATCCCCCTCGCGCCTGGGCAGTTTCTCGATCCTGAGTCACCGGACTTGGTTGCTACCGAATGGCGGCTTATGGGCACCGGGTGGTTCGATTGGGTCGACATTCGACTCGAGCGCGGCGAAAAGCCTGGCTATGTCGTCCTGATCGTCCACGTTCGGGAACGCAACACGATCATCATCGAGCAGCTGGTGGCCGGGCTCACGGAAGGCGTGACGACCACGACCGACTCGCGCAATTTACGACCTTGGCTCGGCTTCAAGCTTACCGAGACCAATCTGGCAGGCCTCGGGATTCGATTGTCAGCGACGGCGTTGGTAAGCGGGTTCAACCAAGGCGGCCGGCTCGATCTTCGATATCCAAAAATGATCAGAGACCAGTGGGGTCTTCGCTTCGGCACGTTCTTTCTCAATGGTCGAGAGTTCTACGGAAACCAACCATTGGTGAGCGTCCCATGCGGCAACCCCACTTGTCCCGGCACCTCGCTCGTCGACAGCGCCGTGGTCCGGTACCGACGCGGCGGGTTCATGCTCGGTACCGAGAAGGACATCACGTCGACGCTTCGGTACCAGCTCGATTGGATCGGCGACATCGTGAGCGTCCTCGAACGTCCCGAGGCAGCGAGCGAGACGCGAGGAAACGAGATCAGTCCGATCGAGTTCGCCATCGAAGATGGACACAGCTTCGTATCTTCACTTCGGTTCGCCCTGATCTTGGACAGACGCGACGATCCAGGCATCACGAAAGAGGGCGTGCTCCTGCGGGGCGTCGTCACGGCAAGCACCCGGTTTCTCGGAAGCGACTACGACTTCCTCCAGCTCGAAGTGTGGATCCGAAAGTGGTGGCGGCTCCCGTGGAACCACACGATTCGGTTCGGCGCGTTCGGGGGCGTCGCGTTCGGAAACACCCCCTTCTTCTATCTCTTCCACGTGTCGGACCTCACCGACCTGGTTCCATCTCGTTTTCTCGAGATGCAGCTCGACCGCCGACAGGCGCCAAACCTTCTCGGAACCTCGATCGAGAACAACTATCTCGGTGAGCTCGCGTGGCGCCTAGACGTCGGATACGACATTCCTGTCTATGAGCGCGTACGAGATCGCGGTCTTCGAGAGATCGACCTCTACATGCTGCTCGGGCTCTACTCGTTGGCTGATATTCGTGATTCGCGGCTCGGAACCGACGGCTACTCGGGTTTTTCCAGGTATCCGATGGACCTCACCTTCGACTTCGGATTCCGGTTCGATACTCGAATAGGCGTCTTTCAAGTCGGTTTTTCGACGCTGCTGGGGTTCATACGGCTGTGAGGTACTGGCTCGCTGCATGCGTGTGGCTGATGGGCGCAAGTGCGAGCGCACAGACCAATTTGCCGCTGCGCGACGTACAGGTGCAGTGGTCACGCGGCGCCCCGAAGGTGAGTTTTTCGGTGAAGGACCTCGCTGATGAGCGAGTCCGGAATGAGCTACAAAGCGCGCTTCGCAAGAGGTTGGTGGTGACTGTGGCCGCGCACCCGCGCGGGTCAGGGCGAGCCATCGTTCGTCGCCAGTTCGGTTGCGACGTGACGCGCGACCTTTGGGAGGACGGATACCTCGTTCGCATTGCGAATCAGACGGAACGCTTGCCTTCGCTCGAGAAGGTGCTCGACCGATGCCTCGTGGTGCAAGGGCTCTTCGTCGGCGAACCCAAACGATACGAGTCCTACAAAGGACGAGAGATCTTCTTCTCCATCGAAGCCGAGTTCAATCCGATTTCGGAGAAACAATGCCGCGAGCTGATCCGCCCCACTGGCAGCGATGATCCGGTTGGTCCGATTACGGTGAGCATCGTTCGGCGTCGAATTTGTCAGGCGGAGCGTACAGTTCGTTTCCGAGGGAAGAATGCGCGGGTGCCGGAATGAGCCGGTTCGAGCGCAAGATCCTGTTCGCGATTGGGCTCACGGTCTTCTTGACGCTCGGGGGCAGTATTTTCTTTGCCCAGGGCGCCCTTCGAGAGGTCTACCGAGTTGGGGTGAACGAGCGCTTTGGGCAAGAGCTGGTGCACGGCGTGGAGGCGCGCCGCGGGCAGCTGGTCGCCCTTCGCGAGAGCTCCGAACAAGTCGCCGATGCGATCGGGTGGGCCGTTGAGGCTGAGGTCAGCGAAAAGGCGAGCCTACGGCCACGGGCCTTGGAGGCGCTTCTCGTAAAGCTCCTGGAGCGCTACCCAGACGTGCGAGGCGTACGCGTCGTCGACGGAGATCGCCTCTACGCCGGTGCGAGCCGCAAGCCCGAACCGAAGGGTGACCCGTTGCGTGCAACCGTCAGGAGCCGGGACATCAGTGCGCGCGGAAAGAACCTTCGCGTCGAGGTCGAGGTGGTCGTCCCCGAAATATACTTCCAGCGACTCCAAGAAGCAGGCGAGGTCGCGGACGTCTACTCTCGGCTGCAGCGAGAAAGCGCTTCGGTTTCGGATGTGTATGTTTGGGTTTTTGGGGTGCTGGTGTTCCTCGTGATAGTCGTTGCATTCTTAATCGGCGCCATCGCCTCTCGTCGCGTCACCCGTCGCGTGACGGTGCTCGCCGAAGCGAGCCGGCGGGTGGGCGCCGGCGATCTCACGGTGAGCCTGCCGACGGGTGCCACCGACGAAGTGACCGAGCTCACCCAGGCCTTCAACGACATGGTCCGTGACCTACGCGACTCGAGAACCAGGATCGAGTACCTCCAAAGAATTGGCGCTTGGCAGGACTTCGCTCGGCGACTCGCGCACGAGATCAAAAACCCACTCACACCCATCCAGCTCGCCGCGCAGGAAATGGACGAGACATATACTGGTGATGACGACGGCTATCGTGAAAAGCTCGAGCACGCGCGAGCCATCATCGAAGAGGAGGTCGCAACTCTACGCAGACTCGTCGGCGAGTTCAGCGCGTTTGCCAAGCTTCCGCGAGCCGATCTATCGCCAGCCGACCTCTGTGAGTTGATACAATCGATCCAAGACTCCGTCCCGGCAATTCTCGAAGATATCGGTGCGGACGGGCCTGCGCCGGTCGAGGTTCGGGTAAGCTGTGCAACGAGACCCATGCATGTGCGTATGGATCCCATGATGCTCCGCCGTGGAGTCGACAACATCTTGCGCAATGCGATCCAGGCCGTTTACCGGGCGAAGCCGACCGGCGGTGGGCGGGTCTTACTTCGGGCGCACTCGGTCGAAAACTCTGCGTTCATCGAGGTGCTAGACAATGGCCCGGGCATCGCTCGAGAGGATTGGGACAGGGTCTTCGATCCTTACTACACCACCAAGGTCGAAGGCACCGGTCTAGGCCTGGCCATTGTGAAGAAGGTCGTGCTCGAGCATGGGGGTGAGGTCAGCCTAGATGATGCGCCCGAGGGAGGCGCGCGCTTTCGGATCAGGCTGCCGCTGATGGGCTCTTCATGACGGGCATCGGAAGGTCAGGCGCGCGGAAGTGGCTCCAATGGGTCGCCGGTGCGGCGGTATTCTTCGTCGTCTACACCTTGGCAACGAGCGCGCGCCAGCTTCCGTTGGTCGGTGAGGCTGCGCCGGATGTCACGCTTCCGGTCGCCGCTGGGGGTCCGAGCGATGGTCCACTCGAAGTCAGATTGTCGGCCCTCGAAGGTCAGGTCGTCGTTCTCGATTTCTGGGCCAGCTGGTGTACCGCGTGCCGTCGCACATCGCCGATCCTGAACGCACTGAAAGGCGAATTCGGAGCCGAGGACGTCGCGTTCTACGCAATCAATGTCGAGCCGATCGACAGGCAGCGAGTACAGGCCGCCCATATTTCGTTTGGGACAGACTTTCCGACACTTCACGACCGGGCCGGGACAGCCCAAAGGAGATACGCCGTCCGTACGCTCCCGACTGTCGTCGTGGTTGGCCGAGACGGGATGGTGAAGTGGGCCGCCAGTGGGGTACCCAGCAGATCCGACCTTCGGAGCGCGATTTCCGGGGCCGTAAACTAGCTGGAATTGCGCATGGTTGACGTCTCCAGGCCACGCTGTTAGTTTCGCCGGCCGCGCGAGGCCGATGCCGGCGGCTTGTCCGGGTGGGAGGAAATTCATTGGTCCAAACGCTTCAGGGTCTGAGCTTGGAAGAGCGCGTCAGCCAGCTGCAGGAGCTGCTGGACTCGGCGGGCGAAGGGGTCCGCCAAGAGTACCAAGACCGCTTCGACATCGCGTGGATCTATCACGATAGCGCCCTCGAAGGTGTCGTCTATTCGATGGACGAGCTCAAGTCCGCGATCTACGACGACGTGGTCGCCGAAGCATCCCTGATCCCCGTGTACGACGAGATTCGAAATCACATGGGCGCGATCGAGATGATTCGCGAGATGGCCAGCCGTCGTCGGTTTTCGATCAACCTCGACGTGATCAAGAAGTTGTTCGCGCAGCTCGCGCCGGAGGAGATCGAAGGAAAAGGGCCGCCCAAATACCGTAAGGACATGCCACTTCACCGACTGTACTTCCACGAGATCGCGCAGCCTGACAAGATCAGCTATCGTATGCGCCAACTCGTACAGTGGCTCTCAGATCCTGAGACCAAGAAGACGATGCACCCGGTGCGCATGGCAAGCAGGGTGCATCACCAGTTGCTACAGATCTATCCGTTTCCGCGACACAGCGGCAAGGTGGCGCGGTTGGTGATGAACCTCATTTTGATGCGTGCCGGCTTCCCGCCGGTGGTAATTCACGCAACGGAGCGACAGCGTTATTACGAGGCACTTCGAAGTGGCGAAGACGCGACCGCTGCGCTCATCAATCAGGCGCTCGGTGCCGCGATCGAAACTGCGATTCAGTACTTCGAGGAGCACCAGTAGCAAGAAAAGGGGACTGTCCCCTTATCTCTCTACCAAGAACCGTGGCAGCGCGGAGATGACCGCGAGCTGAGTGGCGCCATGGTCGAGCACTCGAGCCCCGTTTTCTGGTGTAATACCGCCGATCGCGACGACCGGGCAGGACACTGAGCGACACACTTCCTCGAGGTTCTTCAGGCCAACCACTGGGTCTGGGTTCTCCTTCGTGGTGGTCTCGAAAACGGGACCAAAGGCGATCCGGTCGGCGCCGTCCCGATCGGCCTCGAGTGCCTGCCGCAAGTTGTGAGTGGACACTCCGATGTCGATCTCGCCTACGATCTCGCGTGCCTCTGCGATTCGCATGTCGTCTTGACCGAGGTGCAGTCCGTCGGCCCCGATCAGCGTGGCGATGTCGGGTCGATCATTCACGACGAAGGGTACTCTTGCCTGCTTGCAGGCGGCGTTGAGCTGCTCGGCCAGGGCGAGCAAGTGCTGGTCATCGAGCGTTTTGGCTCTCAGCTGCAACGCCGCGCATCCGACGCTCAGAGCTCGTCGGGCGAGCTCTTCGGGATCGCTCGATGTCTCCGCGTCGACGATCGCGTAGAGCCGATCACTCCAACGGTTCATTGCGGCTCAACACGCCGTATAGCTCCGGACGGCGGTCACGGAAAAAGTCCCAGTTCGAACGATACTTGCGGAGCGCGTCTCGATCGAGGGTCGCAACGGCAACGCCCTCCTCGTTGCGACCGAGCTCGGCGAGCATTTCCCCGCGGTGATCGCAGATGAACGAGCTCCCGTAGAAGGCGAGGCCAGCTTCGGTGCCGATTCGGTTGGCAGCTGCTACAGGCACTGCGTTGGCCACCGCATGGCCGACCATCACGCGCCTCCACGGGTCTTTGCTGTCTTCTCCGGGCGTGGTGGGCTCGGTTCCGATCGCGGTCGGATAAAGAAGAACCTCGGCACCTAGCAGCGCCATTGCGCGCGCCGTCTCGGGAAACCACTGGTCCCAGCAGACGCCGATCCCGAGCTCACCATGCCTCGTGCTCCAGACCCGAAAACCCGTATTCCCCGGCCGGAAGTAGAATTTCTCTTCGTAGCCTGGGCCGTCGGGGATGTGGCTCTTTCGGTAGACTCCGAGCGCGGCTCCATCGGCGTCGACCACCGCGAGGCTGTTGTAGTAAACGCCGTCCGCTTCCTCGAAGAACGACACGGGAAGGACGACGGCGAGCTCTTTCGCGAGTCGCTGCATCCGTTGGATCGTCGGGTGGCCTTCGGCGGGCGCGGCGAGGTCGAAGGCGTTCTGGTCTTTCGCCTGCGGGAAGTACCGGCCCTCGAAAAGCTCCGGCGTGAGCACGACGCGGGCGCCTCGGCCGGCAGCCTCCCGGACCAGCGCCTCGATCCTCGAAACGTTGACGTCCCGCGATGCTTGAAGCTCGCATTGGACGACTGCGATCTCGAGTCGTGCGTCGGTCATGGTAGCGTAGGTTGGGGTTGGGTGGCGCAGTGAAATGCCCCGCCACCCCATAGCAGGTCCCGCGCCGAAAGGCCGATGACGGCCCGGCTCGGAAACGCGGCAGCGATTTCGTCATGTGCTTCGCCGTCCTCGGGCACGCCGAAGAACGGCACCATCACCGCTTCGTTGGCGACGTAGAAGTTACAATAGTTCGCGGGGATGGGAGCGCCGTCAGGTGCGAACACTAAGCCAGGCGAAGGCACGGTGCGCACGGTCAACCCGGCGTCCCGAAGTACGGTCTCGATCGAGCGGATCACTTCCGCGTTGGGGTCATTGGTATTGGCCCGGATGCACATCACGGTGTCGGCCGCGACGAAGCGCGCGATCATGTCCACGTGCCCATCGGTATGGTCGTGATTCAAACCGCGTTCGAGCCAGATCACGCGTTCTACGAAGAGGAGCGAACGAAGCGCGTTCTCGACGTCGGTCGGGCCAAAGCCTGGGTTTCGATTGTCGTTGAGGACGCAGGATTTCGTAGTGATGAATGTTCCGCGCCCGTCGAACTCCAACGCACCGCCTTCGAGGACGAGGTCGTGCTCGAGACGTGCCGCGCCGAGGTGGTCGGTAAACCATCGCCCAATCTCGACGTCGAGCGCATCTTCGAACTTTCGGCCCCAACCATTGAACCGAAAACCGACAGCGCCGAGCGCCCCACTCGGAGTGTGCCCGAGAAGTGGAAGGGTATCTCGAACCCAACAGTCACCGTAGTCGGCAGCAACGTAGTCGATCTTGTTCGAAGCTCCGATCAGATTTCGAGCCACCGCTTCGATGTCCCGGTCTCTTACGAGCAGCCGAACCTGTTCGTTCCCCGCGGTTGCGATCGCTCGGCAAAGGGCGGCGATCGTGCGTTGCGCCCCTTCGAGATTGAAGGGCCACTCCGCTGCCAGGTAAGGAAACGCGAGCCAGCAGCAGTCGTGACGCTCCCACTCGGCCGGAATTCGCAGCCGCTCTTTCACCGACGAAACTTACCACGCAAGAGCTTCCTGCTCACCGAATCGATCGATCATCGTAGCGACGTGAGAGAGGAACGCTCGTTGGCGCTTCTTCAGCCCTTCGAGTTGCCGATCGTTGAGAACGGGCGCCAACGGATCAGAGGCAAGGCGCTTCGCGAAGCGTTCGAGGTCGAGCTTTCGAACCGCTTCGACCGTAGAACGGCGAAAACGCTGGACGGCTCTGAGTCGCGCTTCCATCAAACCGAGACGCTGGTCACCAAGCCAAAAGCCCGCACCGTTGTCGAGGTAGATCAGGGGACCCCCTTTTCCACGAGTCCGAACGTTAGTGAAGTTACCTCCCCAGCGATCGACATTCTGAGTGAGATAGTCGAACACGATCATGTCGGAGAGCTCTGCGGCACGCTCCTCGGTGTCCGGCGCTATCGCAAGCGGTCGGCTGGGATCGGTCGCCTCGCGAGCGCCGGGCCTCCGATTGAGGTCGGCCCGGTAGTCCACGGGCCGCTGATAGGGGGTGATCGGGAGTGACTCTTGGACTCGTATCCATCGCTCCCATTTGCGGCCCAGCTTCAATCGCACCAACGGTTCGGGAATCCACCAAACGAAGGCACCTTGAATGGTTCCGTCTTTTTCGAACTCGAGCTCTCCGACCCGCTTGTCATCGCCGGCCGCTTTTTCGAGATCCGCCCAAGCGAACCCTCTTCCTGTCGTCGGGGGAACGCGGCCGAGACCTAGCTCCCGATCCAGGTAATAAGCGGCGACCTCGGAGTACCAGTGTGCCGCCGAGAAGCTTTGTTTGGGTTTGAAGTAGCCCTTGGTGCCGTCCGCGAGCGTGATCTTGAACGCCAGGCTCCGGCCCCCCTTGCCCTTTCTCGTCGACAGGATCTTCTCGGATCGCAGCGCATCGATTCTCGGACCGTCGGCCTCCCCTAAGAACCCAGGCAAGCTGACGGCGTCGGCACCGAGAAGGGGCCACATCAAGACCATCAGGAGCATGGGCAAGACGACGCGCGGCACGCGGCACAGAGTAGTCCGTCGGGCCCGTCGCCCGCCTCTTTCGGACCACACTCGTTCAGGAAGGAAAGCATGACCATCTGCGACATCTTTTTACCTTTGGCCTAAGGGGGTGAAAGCAGAGGTGTTTACGCGGAATCCAGGTTGCTTCCTTAACCCTTCCGGCTTGGCGAAATCCGAGGATCTGTCGCAATACTGATCCAATGCACTGGGGGTTGCGTGCGAAGTGGGCAAAAGCGTCGTGTTTGTGCGCGCTTTTCTTCATATGCGGTTGCGAGGGCGTCATCGGCGGGGCCGGGGTGGGGGGCCCCGGCCAAGCACAACAGGAGTTCATCTGCCTCGACCCGTCGGGGATCTTCCTCGGTACATCGCCGGTTCGGCGGCTCACCAACGTCGAATACGAAAACACCGTGCGTGACCTCCTCGGTGGGCAAATGCCCCCGCTTCCAGAGCAGCCAAGTGACGCCGTGCTCGAAGGCAGCTTCGAGAACGACGCAATTTCGCTTGGACCTTCGGATGTCCGAATCGCGCGATACGAAACGGCGGCAGTCGACCTTGGAGCGCACGCGGCCGCCAGCAGCGAGGTCCTTGCGCGGATCATGCCTTGTGATCCGTCGGGCAACGCGAGCGCCTGCGGCCGCGATTTCGTCGAGAGCTTCGGACGGCGTGCATTTCGCCGACCGCTCAGCGCGGAGGAGACCGATCGCTGGGCTGCGTATTTCGAAGAGCAACGCACTGCGATCGACTTCGACGCGGCCGTGCAACTGACGGTGGCAGGGATGCTTCAGTCACCGCAGTTCCTCTACCGACTTGAAGATCAAGCCTCAGCCGGAGCGCCTGGGCAGATGGAGCTCACCCCGCACGAGCTTGCGAGCCGGCTCTCGTACTTCCTTTGGGAAAGCATGCCCGACGATCAGCTCTTCGCAGCCGCCGACAACGACGAGCTTCAAACCGACGAGCAGATCGAGGCGCAGGCGCGGCGCATGCTCACCGACGGCCGCGCCCGCGAAACGATCCGCAATTTTCACCGTCAATGGCTCTACCTCGACCGCGTTCTCGGCGAGGACAAGCTTCCTGAGCAGTACCCGATGTGGGGAACCCAGGCGCAGCAATCCGCCCGCGAGGAGTCCCTCAAGTTCATAGAGAACACCGTGACCGAAGGCGGGACCCTCGAGGACTTGCTCACCAGCACCGTGGCCTATCTAGACGACGTGACCGCCGAGCTTTACGGGGTCAACGCGCCAAGCGTACCGTGGGGTGCCGTCGAGCTCGACCCTACCGAGCGCGCTGGAATCCTGAGCCGCATCGCATTTCTCGCGGGCAACGCACACGAGGCCAACGGCTCACCCCCGCTCCGCGGCGTGTTCGTGATGGACCGAATCCTTTGCGAGCCACGATTGTCGCCGCCAGCGGACGCCGATGTGTCGGTACCCGAGGCCGATCCCAACCAGGGCCCGATGACCAATCGCGACCTTTTCGAGCAGCGGGTGGCCCCGTCGACCTGCCAGGGCTGTCATGTCCGCATCGACGGATTTGGGTACGGCTTCGAAGACTATGATGCCGCGGGTATTTTCCGCACCATGGACAATGGCCTTCCGGTCGATGCCAGTGGATACGCCGCCGGCATTGGCAACGACGCCGACTACGAAGGGGCGGTAGAGCTTCAGGGCTTGCTCGCGCAAAGCGATCTCGTTCACAACTGCGTGGTCAAACAGTGGTTCACCTATGCCTATGGGCGCACGATGGAGCCTGCCGACACCTGCCAAGTCGAAGCCATTCAGGCGGCTTTCCTCGAAAACGGGGGCAACATCAGCGAGCTCTTGGTGGATCTGGTCACGCGGCCAGAGTTCAGGCTTCGAATTCAGGGGGGGGAGTGATCGCATGAGTCGAGGCCGCTACATTTTGGATCGGCGTCGCTTTCTCGCTGGCCTCGGCCTCGGCGCCGGGTCGCTCTTCCTGCCGTCACTGCGCCTCAGCGGCGCGCGTGCACAAACCAGCGCTCCGGCGCGCCTCCTCCTCTTCATCACCCCGCATGGCACCGTTCCGGGGCGATGGCACATGCGAGAGTCAGGGCGCGATCGGGAGGAGTACGACTTCCCGCTTGCAGGGTTGAGCGAAGGTCAGTTCAGCGAAATTCTCCGGCCCCTTCACCGGCACCGGGACAACCTGTTGATCGTCGACGGCCTTGCGCGCGCCGTCACCTACGCTGAGGAATACCGGGTTTCCGAAGAGGGCTACGACGGCGACATCAACCGTCATCATATGGCTCAAGCACACTTGCTGACCAGCAATTGGGCCTACCAGGGGGCTTCCTCGGCCCGAGGGGGTGCGCTTTCGATCGACCAGGAGATCGGCAATGTGGTCGGGCAGCCCGGTCGCTGGAATAGCCGCGTCTACGGGTTCAATCATCAGCACGCCTACAACTACGTGGGTTCCAACGAACCGGCCCCACGCGAGCAAAAAGCGCAGAACGCGTTCGACGACATCCTCGGCTTGGCTCCAGAGCCGACCGATCCGAACGCTCCACCGACCCGAGACGACCTCGTTCGCGCGGCTCGGTCGAGCGCGCTCGACATGGCCAGCGAGGAGTTCGCGACGGTGCTTCCGAGGCTCAGCTCGACCGATCGAGAGAAGCTCGAGCGCCATCGGGCTTTGGTTCGCGACCTCGAGCTCGGCTTGAGCTCATCGCCAGCGGATATCATCGGCTGCGAACCGACGTTTACTGAGCAGGGCCATATCATCGATCAGTTCTCGCGGATCTCGACGATGGCACTTGCCTGCGACCTGACACGGGTCGTCACGCTCGTGACGCAGAACATCCCGTCGCAAGAGTTTGGCGTCGATCCCGGCATCGACATGCACCAGGACATCGCCCACGAGTCGGACGAGAGCGACGGGTCCACGGCCGGCATCGAGGGAATGGTCAACTACAACCGTGTATACGCAGAGCACTTCGCGTACCTCCTCGACCAGCTCGATTCCGTTCAAGAAGGCCCTGGATCGTTGCTCGACAATACCGCCGTCGTTTGGCTTACCGAGCTCGCGACCGGAGGTCATGATCTGCATCGTACGCCGGTCGTCATTGCGGGAGGTGGCTCGGGCTATTTCCGTCCAGGTCGGTACGTGCACTTTGCGGAAACCCATCGAGTGGACGCAGCGAGGGGACACACCCACGATATCGGCTTCGCGCAAGAGCGATTGTTCGTGAACCTGATGCACGCCATGGGGATGACGGAGCGCCAGTTCTTTGGGTTGAATCAGGTGCAGTTCGGCTCGACGACCATCTCGCTCAGTGGTCCACTTCCGCGTCTAACCTAGGCGGGGCCCGGTGCGAGTGAATCGGTTTCAGTCGGCGGGTCATCGCCGCCCGGCCCTTCTTCGAGACTCGCGCGCCGCGTCGCCATGAAGCGATCAAACTCGGTGCGGTCCTTGGCCATTCGAAGCTTCGTCAGGAATTCCTGGAACTCACGCTCCTCCTCCTCGAGGCGCTCCAGCGTTTGCTCGCGGTACTCGTCGAACGCGGCGTTGCCGGTCGTGGCGTAGTTGCGATGAGAAGAGATGCCTCGGTGCGAATGTCGCCTTCCAACACAACCCCAATGCCTGCCCCGCCCCGAGCCGAGACGGCCACTCATCACCAAAAACGCCAGCAAGGCGAGGCCTACGGGCCAGAACATGACGAAGCTGAGGACCAGAAGCGCGATCCAAATCGGTGTGCCCAAATCATCCAGTTTTGCGACCATTTGCGTCATTTCTGGTACTCCTTGCTCGAATGTAAATGTTCTTCACATTCACATATGGGACGAGGTCCGCGTTCCGTCAAGGGGAAATTCCGAGACCGGCCAGGTAAACCAACACGGCCGCCTCCAAGAGCTCGGCGGGAGCCATCGGAATCTTTCGGCGAGACGAGTCCCCTCGCGTGTAAAGCGCTGCGATTCCGTGCGCGAGCGACAACAGGTGAAGCGCGATCATGGTAGCGGGTGGGCGCTCGTCCTCCATCATGGTGTCGGTGAGGGCTTGGCTTGCCTCGAGCAGCACGGCAAACGCGCGCTCCTCAGCCGCCCTGACTTCGGGGGCTTCGTAGGACTGGCCCGACTCGAACATCGCCGAAAAAAGAGCCGGCTCTTTGCGTGCGAACTCGATGTATGCCTGGCCGATCCGTTCGAGGCGCCGGACTGGGTTCGTGTCTCCCGCCCCCGAAGCTCGTGTCAGGTCCTCGGCAAGCAATTCGAAACCCCGCTTGGACACGTCGGCCATGAGAGCATCGCGGTCGCGGAAGTGTCGGTAGGGCGCAGCAGGGCTCACCCCCGCACCACGGGCTGCGTCGGCAAAGGTGAATCCGCCGGGCCCTTTTTCGGAGATGAGATCGAGAGCCGCGTCGATCAGCGCTTCACGTAGGTTCCCATGGTGATAGCCGCGGCGGCCCCGAGATCGACCTCCCCTATTGCGATGACCCATTGTCAGCTCTCAACGATTGCGATTCGAGGCCCAAGAGATCGATCTCGAGCCCCAGCCCACTCTCTTTGGCGAGATCATAGATCGCGCGGGCGAGGGCGACGTCTTGAATGGCGAGGCCTGTCGAGTCAAACACGGTCGTCGTTTCGGCCGACGGCCGCGGAAGCTTACCCGCTACGACTTCTCCTAGCGTGCCGACGATCTCTTCGACCGCGAAATCCCCTTTGCTCAACGGCACGTTGATCTCGCCACTTCCAGTCGCCTGGTGAATGTCGTCGATGTAAACGGCGGCGTGCTTTAAGACCTCTGAAGCGAGCTCTTGCTTGCCTGGGGCGTCGGCGCCCATTGCGTTGATGTGTGCCCCCGGCCGTATCCACTCGGCTCTCACGAAGGGAGCTCGCGACGGGGTTGCCGTGCAAGCGATGTCCGCGGCGGCGGCTGCTTCCAAGCTCACGACCCGCCCGTCGATTTCATTGGCAAGCTTACGAGCAGCGGTCTCGTTTCGATCGTGCACGAGCGGCTCGAAGGAAGGGTAGACTACGCGATGTGCACCGTGGAGCGTCCGAGCTTGTACCCCTGCACCGATGAAGCTGATTGTGGCTGGCCGGCCCGATACGAGATACTTCGAGGCGACGGCACCGGCGGCGCCCGTGCGGAGTGAAGTCAGCAGGGTGCCATCCATGACCGCGAGCGGAAACGCGTTTGCAGGATCGTTCAGCACGAACACCCCCATCACCGTCGGGAGGCCATAGTCCCGGCGATTTCTTGCGTGAACGTTGACCCATTTGATCCCAGCCGAGTCGCCGAGCCGGGACGGCATTGCGCGAAAGTCACCGTGATGGTCTTCGATCGGCAGGTACACCTTGGGCGGCATCGAGGCTTCACCGCGTCCGAATGCGGCGAAAGCGCTCTCTACGGCCGCCACTGCCAGCTTCATGGTCACTACGTGCTCAACATCCACTCGCGTCAGGACGAGAGTCTTCATGATTTCACCTTACCCCGGCGGTCGGAGCAGGAACACTTTGTTTGGTCTGGCTCTTTCGGTATAGTCCGCCGAACTCATGCCGACCATACAGTTGAAGGTAATCGACACTACCTCGCACCTCAGGCGCCATGCCAGAGCATGATGTCGTGATTGTAGGGGGCGGCGGCGCAGGATTGCGCGCTGCCATTGCGGTTGCGGAAGTCGATCCGTCGCTCGATGTAGCCCTCGTAAGCAAGGTCTATCCCATGCGCAGCCACACCGTCGCCGCCGAAGGTGGAGCCGCCGCTGTGCTCCAGGAGAGCGATAGCCTGGACAATCATGCCCTTGATACCATCGCCGGAGGGGATTGGCTCGTCGACCAAGATGCCGTGGAGCTTTTCGTGAAGGAGGCTCCTCGGGAGATGACGCGATTAGAGCATTGGGGGTGCCCGTGGAGCCGGGAGCCGAGCGGCAAAGTAGCCGTGCGGCCCTTTGGTGGGATGAAGATCGAACGTACGTGGTTTGCCGCGGACAAAACGGGATTCCACATGCTCCACACCCTCTTTCAAACGTCGCTGAAGTACGACAATGTCACGCCCTACGATGAGTGGTTTGCAACACGCCTGCTGATTGAAGACGGACGTTGCCAAGGCGTGACTGCCATCGAGTTGCAGACCGGACGCGTCGTGGTGCTTGCCGCCCGGGCAGTCATCCTTTGCACAGGGGGAGCCGGACGCGTCTTTCCGTTCACGACGAATGGGGCCATCAAGACGGGCGACGGCATGGCGATGGCCTACCGGGCTGGTGTCGCGCTGAAGGACATGGAGTTCGTGCAATACCACCCGACCGGGCTGCCTGGAACTGGAATACTGATCACCGAGGCGGCTCGCGGCGAAGGTGGCATCCTGGTCAACAAGGACGGCTATCGCTACCTACAGGACTACGACCTCGGCACCCCGGTCGAGATCACCGACCCGCGACATCCTATCAAGAAGAGCATGGAGCTCGGGCCTCGCGACCGACTGAGCCAAGCCTTCATGAAGGAGAGGGAGCGCGGACGTACGATCCCCGGCCCCGAAGGTGACGTGGTCTACCTCGACGTGCGTCATCTGGGCGAGAAGAAAATAGACGCGAAGATCCCCTTCGTGCGCGAGCTGGCCCGAAAATACGTCGGGATCGACCCTGTTCATCAACCGATTCCGGTCCGGCCGGTGCTGCATTACATGATGGGCGGCATCGACACCGACATTAAGGGCGCCACCTCGTTGCCGGGCTTGTTCGCCGCCGGCGAATGTGCCTGCGTCTCGATCAATGGAGCCAACCGATTAGGTTCCAATTCGTTGACTGAGTTGCTGGTGTTCGGTGCGCTGGCGGGAGAAGCGGCCGCTCGCTTTGCCAAGGAGAGTCGCAGCCTCGCCGTGGTCGCTCTCGAAAAACAGGGTGTCGATGAGCAGGCACGCATCGCCCGGGACTTCATCGGGAAGACCGACGGTTCCGAGCGGGTCGCCGCGCTACGCAAGGAAATGCGTGACACCATGGAAGCCGGTGCAGGCATTTACCGAGACGCCGCGAGCCTACGGGCAACCTGCGACAAGCTTGCGACGCTACGCGGTCGATTCTCTGACATTCAGCTGGATGACCGCAGCCTGACGTTCAACACGGAGCTTACAGCGGCCCTCGAGCTCGACTTCATGCTCGACGTGGCCGAGGCGGTTGTCCATAGCGCGCTTGCCCGAACGGAAAGCCGGGGGTCGCATCAGCGGACCGACCACCCCGAACGCGATGATGCGAAGTTTCTCAAACACTCCCTGGCATACCATTCGGACGGACCTCCCCGAATCGACTATAAAGACGTGGCTATCACGCGCTGGCCACCCGGCGAGCGCGTCTACGGACGGTAGGCATGAACAACACGGGTAACCAATGACGCAACAGACCATCGCCCTCGAAGTGTTCCGTTACCGGCCCGAAGAGGAGCATGAGCCGACATTTCAGACGTATGAGGTACCGCTCAAGAAGGAGTGGGTCGTCCTCGATGCACTGAATTACATCAAGGACGAGATCGACGGAACGCTTACGTTTCGCTGGTCTTGCCGCATGGGCGTATGTGGAAGTTGCGGGATGATGATCAATGGCACACCGGTGCTCACCTGCGCCGCCTTCCTCGAAACGTATCAGCCCGGCCCCGTCCGCATCGAACCACTAGCCAACTTCCCAGTCGTTCGCGATCTCGTCATTCTGATGAGCGATTTCATGGAGAAACTAGGTCGCGTCAAGCCCTGGATCATTACCGAGAAAGAGAAACCAGTTGCGGAAGGCGAGTACCTCCAGACGCCAACCCAGCTTGCCGACTTCAAACAATACAGCATGTGCATCAATTGCATGCTGTGTTATTCGGCGTGCCCCGTATCCGGTTTAGAGCCGGATTTCATTGGCCCGGCTGCGATCGCCTTGGCACAGCGGTATAATCTCGACAGCCGCGACGAGGGTAGTGCTCAGCGGATGGAGATCCTCTCACAAGACGATGGCATCTGGCAGTGCACGCTCGTGGGCGAGTGCTCCGCGGTATGCCCCAAGGGGGTTGATCCGGCAGGGGCAATTCAGCGCTACAAAGTCGCTAGCACCAACGACTGGTGGAGATCGAAGCTCATGCCCTGGGGGAAATGAGTCAACTCGGAGCAAGGCAGGCATGCCATGTCACACCCGACACGCTACAGAAAGTATCATCCTAAGCTCTATCGCACTCGCATGCCGATCTTCTGGTGGGTGCGCAAGTGGACGCACATACACTTCATCACGCGCGAATTGACGAGTGTGTTCGTTGCCTTCTACGCAATCGAGCTCCTCTTCTTACTTCGGACGCTGACGCGCGGACAGGAAGCATATGATGCCTTCCTTGCCTGGCTTCAAACGCCTCTCGCGCTCGCTCTGAACACAATTGCGTTCCTGATGATCGCTTTCCACAGCATCACGTGGTTCAACCTGGCACCGAAGGCACTGGTGATCCGCGTGGGCGAGCTGCGCATTCCGCCCGTTGCCATTGCGGGGATGAATTACGCGGGTTGGGCCGTTTTTTCCGCGGCACTAGCCTGGCTCATTCTTTCGGCCTGAGGAGACGCTTCTGGGACCCATGAAAAAATCCAACGAACCACTTTGGTGGGCCTTTTTTGGTGCCGGCGGCGCCCTTTCGGCGCTCTGCCTTCCGGCGCTCCTATTCCTGCTCGCCTTGGCGATGCCGTTAGGGTGGATCGAGACGCCTAGCTTTGAAGCCGCGAGCGGTCTCGTGCATCATCCGCTGGCACGCTTGTTTCTGTTCGCCTTGATTTCCCTTTCACTACTTCACTGGGGCCATCGCTTCCGATTCACGCTTTACGATGGCCTCCAGCTCAAGCATCTCGAATCTCTCATCGTCGTATTTTGTTATGGTGGTGCCATCGTTGGCAGCATCTTCGCAGGGTTTGTCCTTTGGCAGCTCTAGCAAGGAGTCCCGCGAGGAGGAGCACTTGGGGACATAGCGGAGGAGAAGATGACAGAACGCTTCGCCCTGAAAAAGATTTCCAAAGATGGCGTTGAACACGCGGTAGAGCGGGCGGAGCACTATCGTTTGCTAAACGATCCCGAGCAAGCCGAGAGCATCTGTCTCGACATTCTCGCCGTAGATGAGGACAATCCGCGCGCGCGTATCACGTTGATCTTGTCGCTCACCGATCAGTTCAGCGGCGGGGGTGGCTCGCACGCGGCGCGGCGAGCGACCGACCATGTGAAGAAGCTTCGCGGCGAATATGAGCGCGAGTACTACGCCGGGGTGGTTGCCGAACGTCAAGGACGCGCCCACCTCGTACAGGGCGGCATGGCGCGGACCTTTGCCTATGAGGGTCTCCACGAAGCGATGTTGCACTATGAGCGAGCGGATGCCTTGAAACCCCCGGGCGTCGACGATGCGATTTTGCGATGGAATGCTTGTGCCCGGACCATCATGCGAGAGGATCTTCATCCGCGACGGGACGAGCCGGAGATGCAGCTCGAGTAAGCCTCGGGGAGGTGCATGTGTCCGCTTCAGCCCTCGCTTTGATCGGTTATGTCGCGTGGACGTTGCTCCTGGTGATCACGATCATCACGGTGCGGACGTGGATCTCGCTGGTGGAGAAGCGTGAGAGCTACAGCTTCAAGCCCGACGGCTCGGACGTGTCTGAGGCCTCGGTGCGGCTCTGTCGAGCGCATGCGAACTGCGTCGAGAACCTTCCGATTTTTGCGGCGATCATTCTCGTGGCGATCGCCATGGGGCACTCAGAGGTTACAGACTCATTGGCGTTGTGGGTGCTCGCGGCTCGGCTCGCGCAGTCCGTCACTCACCTCATATCCACCAGCAACCTCGCGGTTACCATTCGGGTGACGTTTTTCTCGGTGCAGTTGGCGATCGAGGCGTGGTGGGTGGTCCAGCTCGCGCGGATCGCCCTCAGGGCCTGAGAGCTACGTGTGCGAAAAGATCCGTACACTAGTGGAAGTCGCGAGATCGATGGGTCTCAGAGGCAATGGCGACGTCCGGGGCCCATAGCGCCTTTGCGATGAGATGAATGACACCATCGGCCTTTTGAATCTCGCCGGTGACCCCCAGGAGCGAAGCGGTTTTTGCGAGAGCTGCGTAGCGATCGAAGACCCTCTTCCAGACCACGACGTTGACGAAGCCCGTCTCGTCTTCGAGTGTGAAGAAGGTGACCCCTGAGGCGGTTCCGGGGCGTTGACGGCATATCACCATTCCGACGTAGCTCAGGTTTTCACCGTGAGCGCAGGCGCGAATGTTTTCGGCCTTCGGAAAGCCGCGCGATCGTAAAATATCGCGTAGGCCCTGCATGGGATGCCCGCGTGTGCTGTGGTGGCTCGCTCGATAGTCCCAGAGGACCTGATCTTCGTTCATGAGTGACGCAAACGAGATTTGACTCGATGCTGGCTCGAGGGGCAGTGAATCTTTGGTGAAACGAGAGAGGCTTCGGACTTGCCAGATCGCATCACGTCGGTTGAGGCCAAAACATTCGAATGCACCCGACTCCGCAAGAGCATGCAGCGCCTTCTTGTTGAGCCCCGTGTCACGTACGAACGTCGCGAGATTTGGATAAGGCGCAGTCGTATTCTCGATGCGCTCCCGCTCCACCACCCCGAGCCCCTTCACATACCGAAGCCCCATTCGGACTGCAGTAACAGTGTCAGTGCCAGCGTCAGTGATGGCTTCGAGGATGCAGTCCCAGCTACTTTTGTTGATGTCGATGGGGAGGACTTCGACGCCGTGGCGTTTGGCGTCTTCGATCAACGTGGCAGGGGTGTAAAACCCCATGGGTTGGGCGTTTAAGATGGCGCATGTGAAGGCCTCGTGATGGTGGCACTTGAGCCATGCCGTCACGTAAGCCAACAGCGCAAACGATGCGGCGTGACTTTCGGGAAAGCCATATTCGCCGAAGCCCCGAATCTGCGAGAATACGCGCTCAGCAAACTCTTCTGGGATGCCCTCGGCAAGCATGCGAGGGATCATTCGGGTTCGGTGCTTTTCGATTCGACCAGACCTGCGCCAGGCGGCCATGTCGCGGCGAAGCTGGTCGGCTTCACCGGGCGTATAGCCGGCCGCTTCGACGGCCAGCTTCATCACCTGCTCCTGAAAGATCGGTACTCCAAGCGTTTTCTTCAGGATTCGCTCGAGCTTCGGATGAGGATAGAAGATTTCTTCCTCGCCTTTTCGACGCCGTAGATAAGGGTGCACCATGTCGCCCTGAATCGGCCCCGGGCGAACGATCGCGACCTCGATGACCAAGTCGTAGAAGGTGCTCGGCCGAAGCCGCGGAAGCATCGCCATCTGCGCACGACTTTCGATTTGGAACACACCGACGGTGTCGCCTGCGGAGACCATGTCATAGGTCTCCCGGTCTTCGGCAGGCACGGTGGCGATTTCAATCGACTCGCCCCTGTGTGCATGCAAAAGATCAAAGGCATGATGAATGCAGGTCAGCGCACCGAGGCCTAGAAGATCGACTTTGAAGAGGGCGAGGTTCTCGACGTCGTACTTGTCCCATTGAATCACCGTGCGTGCCTCCATCGTGGCGGGCTCGATCGGAACGATCTCGTCGACCGGCCGGTGCCCGAGCAGGAACCCGCCGGGATGAATCGACAAGTGCCTCGGAAAATCGAGGATTTGAGACGCCAAAGACCATAGGTGATGAGTCGCAGGCGCATCCTTTTCGAGCCCGGCTTCGCGGAGAAGCTGGGGGTTGAGGACATCGTCGCGATGGCGGAGCAGGCGTGTGGCGGTTTCGAGATCGGTCCGCGGAAGGCCGAGCACCTTGCCGACATCACGCACCGCCGAACGGATCCGGTATCGTATGACATTGGCCACCATGGCCGCATGGCGACGCCCATACTTTTCGTAGACGTGTTGAATGACTTCTTCTCGCCGATCGTGCTCGATGTCGAGGTCGATGTCGGGAGGCTCCGCACGTTCGACGCTCAGAAACCGCTCGAACAAAAGGTCCATTCGAACCGGGTCGATTGCGGTGATCCCGAGGCAGAAGCACACCGCGCTGTTGGCCGCGCTTCCACGCCCTTGGCAGAGGATGTTGCTCTCGCGGCAGTACTGCACGATCTCGTGCATCGTGAGAAAGTAGCCACCGTAATCGAGACGTCGGATGATCGTGAGCTCGCGTTCGATCTGTGCGCGAACATCGGAAGGAACATCGCCTCCGTAGCGGTTGCGTGCACCTTGAAATGTGAGCTCACGAAGCCAGCTCTGCTCGGTTTGACCGTTCGGAAGGCTCTCTTCGGGGTATCGATAACGAATGTCATCGAGGCTGAAGCTGCATTGCTCGGCGATGTCGAGGGTGAGCTGCAAACAATCGGGATCATCGCCAAAGACATGGGCCATCTGCTCGGCTGTTTTGAGGTCGTGCTCGGCGTTTCCGCGGATCGTGTGCCCTGCCTCCGACAGCACTTTCCCCCCGCGAATGCAGGCCAACACGTCTTGAAGAGGGCGTCGAACCTTCTCGTGATAGAGCACCTCGTTGGCGCCAAGCACCCGCGTTTCGAGCTCTCGAGCGACATCACGAAGGGCCCGCTCGAGCGGCCTTTCGTGGTCTTGGAGGTGACGGGCGCAAAGGGCAAACAAAGAGGAAGGCTGCTGGCTCGGACGCAATGCACGTAAGGATTCGGGCGTCGTGCAAAGAAAAAGCAAATCGCGCGCTTCTTCGATGTCGGAGATGTGAACGAGGGACTGCCCCTTTTCGCATCGAGCATGCCCACGGGACAACCCTCTACACAAATCGGCATAACCTCGTCGTGTCTTGGCAAGAGCGACGACGTGATGCTCATGCCCGTCGATGCCGAGGGTTAGCTGTGCGCCGGTGATGATGCGTACGCCGAGGTCTTTGGCGCGCATGTGCGCACGAACCAGGCCATAGACGCCGTCTCGATCGGTGATGGTGATGGCGGAAAGCCCGAGCGCATGGGCGCGCTCGACCAGCTCTTCGGGGAAAGACGCGCCTTCCAAAAAGCTGTGGTTCGTCTTGACCCACAACGGAACGTACGTGTCCATGACCCGCTCAATCGAGCACTCCATGCAGGAACCAACGCTTGCGGGGCCGATCGTAAAAGAGCCAAAGCAAGTCTCCGTGGTTGGTTTCGGCGTAGTAGTAATCGCGCTCGACCAAACGCTTCCACCAACCGCCGCTCACGCGGTAGGGCCCGTACAAATGCTCGATAGCTTGGTTTTGCGACAGTGATGGCCCCGCTTCGGGCTCTTTGGGCTCGCGAGGAGGCAGGGGCTTCGGTCGGGCGAAGACGCGGCGAATCATTGCTGGCTTTTCGGAGGAAGTATTCGCGGACCCTTCGGCACATTGAATCGGCTCCCAACGAAATGATGCCTCGGGCAGATGAGCATTGTGCAGGGTTGCTTTGGTGACCGACTTCTCGCCATAGGCCGCACGAATCCGTGCAAGCGCCCGGTGTGCAGCACCCATGTCGAGCGCGGATTGGTGCCCTGGCAGACGAGCTTGCTCGGCCCGTGCACGGACGTTACTGGTCAAAATCTCCACCTCTTCGACGGCACCTTCGAGCTTCACCTCACCGAGGCGAAGCCGAATGAGCTCGAGCAACGTCATCAAATCCAACGTTGGCGAAGCGGGTTCGATGTGTTCCTGGTGAAGCGGGGCCCGCTCTAAATGAAGCGAGAGCTCGAGCGACTCGACGGCCTCGCCACGTGCTCGAACCTGATGAAGAAGCGAATGAAGAGCGCCTTTGATCGCGAACAACAGCCGATGTTGATCGTCATCGGGCGGATCGACTTGAAACGAGATTCGCGATGGCTCATCGAAGGCAGAAGGTTGAATTGGAAGCTGTAAGCCCTCGGCAAAGAGATCGTGAAGCGCGCTTGCCTCCGCACCAAACCGACTGTGAAGCTCGCCAGCAGGCAACCCCAAAAAGTCGCCCAGAGTTTCGATGCCCAACGCCGCCAGGTTTTCGCAGACATCGCCAGGCAAATCGAACTCGCCAAGTGGAGTTTTGTCGGATTGTTCTCGTTCTTGATCGGGACTTTCGAGGATCGTGACCCCAACATTCGACATGGCGACCGCGAGCGTTCGATAGCGATTAAAACCGACTGTCACCGAGCTCTGCCAATGTCGCGCCCGTAAGTAACGATGGATGCAGGTAGCCCAATTGCGATAACCACCATAGAGGCGACGAAGTCCCTGTGGATCAACGTGGAATGCACCCTTTTGGTCGATCGCTTCGACTTTGGGCGAAAAGGTTTGAAGAGAGGTGATCAGCTCTTTTGTGATCACCGTAGCCTCGTCGGGTGACACGACGGCGGTGTGCAGATTGGGAACCAGGTCGCGCGCTACGATTTGGCGCATGCCGATGCGAAGTCGATGCTTGCGCGCGAGCCCATTGAGGTGAGTGATGCGGCCGTGGGGCCCCTCGTCATCGACGACGGCGACAGAAGCATTTTGCCAATGGGGTTTTTGCCGAAGCAGGATCTGCATCGGAAACATCGGCAAAAGAACGCAGGTCATTCGCCTCATCGGAAACCTCGCAGACCTGTCGGTGCAATCGGTTTCGTCGATGCGAGACCAGTGGCGAGGCCGACTTTATCTTTGAGAATTCGGGAACGAACTTCGAAGCGATCCGCACGTAGAGGACCGCGTCGTGGCTCGATCCGCAAACCTACCAAAGGACCTGATGATGGTTCTTCATAGGCGTTCGAGGTGAGTAAGAGGATCCGTCCGTCGTACTGCCGCAACACGCCCTGAAGACGACCTTGCCAGTTGACCGAAGACCTTGGGGGTAGCGCATCGGTGAGGTCGATCACCGTCAATCCAAAGGCGCCCGATCGGGCAAGCCATTCGGCTGCGCGCACCAGCGCAAACGGACCTCGATCATGGGGCACGTGAATCGCGATGAAGGTATCGAGGTCTACACCGGCTGAAGCGAGGTCAGGAGGAAAGAGCGCGCCGTCTTTGGGTTGCACCCAAGCCACGAGCTCGTTGCGTGCCTGCACATGGATCACGCACGACACCGCAGTGGTCGTCCGTGCACACGCATGCTGACCCGAAACCTCGACCAACCGCGCCCGGGGCAAGAGCTTAGATAGGGGTAGACCGGCTGAGCGGGAGGACGAGGAGATGAGAGTCGCCTCGAGCTCGATCACCTCTGCTTCGACAGTCCCAGAAGTCATGGGACCACCCAGTATACTGAACAAAAGATCAGTTACAAGAGAGACGAGGAGTTGAGTGATTACAAGGGCTTGGGGCCCTGTGATTCGAGCTCCTCGAGGGATCGCGGCCAGTCACCCTTGAGCAGTCGAGAAAGCGAACGGTCTGCGAGCAGCTTGCCGCCGGTTTGGCAGGTCGCGCAGTAATTGGTCTCCCGGTCGGCGAATACGATCCGCTGAATGGGGTCGCCGCAGACCGGACATGGCTCGCCGTATTTTCCATGTGCTGCCATTTCTGGCCGGAACGCGGTTACCTTCTCCGGAAACTCCTCTCCGTTCTGTTCTTGAAGGCGGGTCACCCATTGTTGGAGGACCTCGCGTGTTGCGTCATAGAGCCGACGTAACTGCTCTTCACCGAGGCGCTGCGTCCAAATCAAGGGAGAGAGCTTTGCCCGATGGAGGATTTCATCCGAGTAAGCGTTCCCGATCCCACTGAAGATTCGCGGGTCGGTTAGCCCGCGCTTGACGGTATGGTTATGTTCCGTCAGCGCGTTGCAAAAGGCTTTGAAGTCGATCTCGAGCGGCTCGATGCCTCCTGAATCGTGCGCGTCCAAAGCCTCCGCACCTCGACAGAAATACAACGCGGCGCGCTTCTTCTTGCTGGCTTCGGTGACGATAAGGGTACCTCCGCTGAAATCGAACGCGGCGAGTCCCACCCGTCCCGGGATCTTCGCCTGAACCGCTTTCCAACGCAGCCTTCCGGCGATCATCAAGTGCAGCACGATGAACAGGTCTTCTTCGAGCACGAAGACGAGCCGCTTTCCGAGTCGATTGAGGTCGATGACCCGCTTGCCGACAACCTCCTCGAGTGGCGGGTCCACACTCCGCAACAAGAAAGGAGAAGCTAGTCGAACCTCCTTCAGAACCTGGCCAACTACCCGCGGCCGCAGAGCGGAGAGGTAGAGCTCGATGTCGGGAAGCTCGGGCATGGCTATCGTAGGCGCGGGTCGAGTCGATCTCGCAACCAGTCGCCGGTCAGGTTGAATCCGAGAACGGTCAACGCGATCGCTCCTCCGGAAAAGAGCGCAACATGAGGAAAGCGCAAGAGAACGCTCGTGCCCTGGTCGAGAAGCGCTCCCCAGGAGACCGCTTTTCCGGGGCCTAGACCGAGGAAAGAGAGCGTCGACTCGGCGAGAATGACCACCCCGAGGCCAGTCGTCGCTTGAATCACGAGCGGCCCGAGGAGGTTCGGAATCACGTGCCGCCGCAACACTTGGTTCGTCGGAATCCCCAGCGCCCTCGCCGCTTCGACGAACTCGCGCTCTCGGAGGCTCAGTGTTTCGGCTCGTGCCAAGCGCGCATAGAGGACCCATCCATTCACTGCGAGGGCCACTATCAGATGTATCAGCCCCGGCCTCGCGACCAACGCGAGGACCGCAATGTTGAGCACGATCGCTGGGAACGCCTGAACCAAATCCGCGATGCCCGTAATCACGTGGTCCGTTAGGCGGCCGAAGTAGCCTGCCCAAGCGCCGAGTATCGTGCCGATGACGACCGAGATGCCCACCACGACGATTCCGACGATGGCGGCCAGCCTTGCTCCGTACAAGAGCGCGCTCAAGATGTCGATGCCATTGTCGCCGGTCCCCAAGAGATGAGTCCAAGACGGGGACTCGTACTCGTGCGCGAGATCGATCATAAGCGGGTCATATGGCGCAATCCAAGGTCCGATCACTCCGAGCACGAAGAATGCGATCACGATCATCAGGCCGAACGGCGTCTTCTTCAACCGGTGGCGCAACCGACTCATGACAACCTCACTCGGGGATCGACCAGGCCATAGGCCAAGTCGACGATGAGGTTCACCCCTACGTAGATCACGGCGATGATCAGCACGCATCCCTGGACGACGGGAATGTCGCGCGCGAAGAAAGACTCGAGGAACAACGTGCCCAAGCCGGGGCGCTCGAAGATCTTTTCGGTGACGACGGTTCCGGAAAGAAGGGCGCCCAATTGAGCTGCGCCGATCGTCATCACCGGCAAGAGGGCGTTTCGAAGAGCGTGCCGAAGCAGAAGCGCAAACGATGGCACCCCACGCGCCCGCGCCGCCGTGATGTACTGCTGCTGGAGCACGTCGATCATCGCCGCCCGCGTTTGGCGCGTCAGCACGGCTGCGAGCGCCGTCCCTATCGTGATCGCTGGCAGAATGAGAGCCTCCGGCCCAGCGAGATCGTCCCCTGGCAACGGTAGCCAACGAAGCTTCACTCCAAACCCCAGGATCAACAGAGGACCGAGCCAGATATTCGGAATCGCGAGCCCCGCGACCGCCACCGTCGATGCGACCTTGTCCCAGGCTCTGCTGGCCTGCGCGGCAGCGATCGTCCCCAAAGGAATGGCGACGAACCAGGCCACTAACAATGCCGCAAGCGCGAGGACGATTGTGTAAGGGAACACCTCGCGCACCAACGACCAGACCGACCGATCGGGCTTTCGAAAGGAAGTTCCCATGGTCCCGTCGAGCATCTCGCCGAAGAACGACACGTATTGCTCGGCGATGGGCCGATCGAGGTTGAGCGAGCGACGAAGCTCCGCCTTTTCTTCGGGCCCGGCCTGATCTCCGAGGATCGCTTCGACCGGATCGCCAGGTATCAAACGAACCAAGAGGAAAACAATCGTCACCAGTCCGACGACGGTCAGGAGCGCGCGCAGAAGGCGGCCCGCCAGGTACCGTACCAGGCCCGGGGACATACCCGGACCATACTACGCCTATTGCGAGCCGCTGTCGGGTTCTACGCTGGCGTCCTGCACAGGCAAGCCGCGCGGATCCACGAGCGCCGCGCAGATCAGCGCAGACGCTTTCTTGTCTTCGAGGTCGATGATGCGTGCAATACGCTGGTCTTCAGGCAGCTCCACTTCCGAGCGCGTGCCCTCGGGGGTGATCTGGCTCGGCAGCGCGCAGAGATAGGCCGTCCGGCAATCGCCATCGTTCGAGCACGGCTTCATGCACCAGGTTTCAGCCGTTCGGCTCGGGATGAAACGCCATTCGACGCAGACCGACCCACCGGGACAGGTATCGGCATTGCAGCCGAGAACCGTGCAATAGCCCCCAGGCTGCGCCCGGTCACATTGGCGCTCGCCGGTGGCTGAGCAATCGGTGGAGCTTCCGCAGCTGTCGCCGATGCCGGGTTGGCAGCCCCCTACGACGAATCCCACCAGCGCCAGGAGCGATAAGACAAACGAACGGCTCATTCTCAGCCGCCCGAGCATACGGGACGACTCGCTCACCTGCCAATCGCACTGCGTCCTCGTCAATGAGTGGTAGATTCGCCTGGTATTGCGGGTTTTTTGGCTGGGGGCTGGGTTCGCATGGCTGGCTTGCGCCGTGGCGCTTGCCGCGGGCGATCTCGATCGCGTCGCCTCGTTGGTGCGTGCAGGCGACGGTCAGGCCGCGCTTCACGAGATCGATCAGCTCCCGCAGCCAGACCGGGATGCCGACTCAGTTCGCTATCTCCAGGGTCGCCTCCTGTTGGGTGTCGGTCGCCCCTGCGATGCGATGGACAAGCTCGCCCAGACCCCCGCCTCCCTTCCAACGTCGATGCGCACGGACTCTCTTCGGCGGTGGGCGACGGCAGCCTCCCGATGCGGCCACTGCGCCGAAGCCCGGCCGGTCTTGCTCGGTCTGGCTTCGGGCGACACCGCGGTGACACGCCACGATCGCGTCATCGCTGCTGACTGTGCCGTTCAGCTGGGCGAGCTCGACACCGCTGCTCGAGAGCTCGAGCGCTTGACGCAGCGCAACCGGAACGGAGAGGACCGCGTCACGCTCCTAGCCATGCTGTCGAACGTCTACCTCCGGCTCGACCGCCCCGACGACGCTCGTGATGCGGCCCGGCGCGCATGGATCGCTGCCGTGCAGCCGCATCAGCAGGATGCTGCACGGAAGCTCGAGGAGCTTGCCGCACCAGCGGTAGGCGATCGCGTGGAGCGTGCCGAAGCCTTGATCAGCGCGCGCCGGTTTTCGAAAGCAGTAGCAGAGCTCGAGGCGATCGAGGTGAAGGATGACAACGCTCTCGATCAGCGTTGGCACCACACGTACGGTATGGCCCTCTTTCGAATGCGATCTCGCTACGCAGACGCGGCTCGGGTGCTTCGAAAATCCGCGGCGCTCGGAGGGGAGCAGGCGGTCGAAGACGCTTTCCATGCCGCCCGCGCTCTCTCTCGTGCCGATCAAGACGCGCGCGCCATTCGGGCATATCGACACTTCGCGCAGCGCCATCCGAGAACCAACCGGGCACCCGAAGCGAGGTTTCTTGCGGCTTGGCTCGAGATACGGATGGGCCGCGCGAGCGGCGAGCAACACATGAAGCGGCTGCTCGAGGGGAAGCATCAACTCCGAGGGAGGTGGCGACGCGCCGCTCTATGGGAGCTCGGCTTTCGCGCCTTCGAAAAGAAGAGATACTCCCGGGCCGTTCGTTACCTCTCGCAATACACGAAGCTCGCGACCACCTCGATGGATGAGGCACGCGGACTCTACTGGCTTGGTCGGTCTTATCGACGAGGGCCCAAGGCGCTCGAGGCATACCTTGAGACGATAGACGTCGAACCGCTCCATTGGTACGCGGTTTTGGCTGCAGCCCGGCTCGCGCGACTCAAAGTGAAGCCCCCCCGGCCCTTCGAGAGTGCTAGCTCCAGCAACGGGCCGATCGACGTCGAGCAGTCGTTCCCGCTCCCCCCAACCTTTGAAGCATATCGTGCGCTCGGGCTTGACCGCGACGGCATACGTTGGCTCATCGAGCACGAAAACGAGCTGGTTTCGGGCTATCCGCGCGCCCAGCGGATACCCCTTCTCGCGGCGATGTACCACGACGTCGGCGCGTATCGCGAGGCGCTTCGTGTCGCTCGTCGTCGCATGGCCTATTTGCACACCGATCCCGAAGAGCAGCGGTGGTGGTGGAACGCTGCATATCCGATGCCATGGCTTTCGATCGTCGACGAGCATCGAGGCGAGCTTCCAAGAGCTCTGATCTACGCGACGATGCGACAGGAAAGTGGTTATCGCCCCGAGGTCGTGAGTCATGCCGGGGCGGTCGGATTGATGCAGGTCATGCCGGAGGTAGCGACGCGGATCGCGGGACAACCGGTCACGAGACGCATGCTCGAATCACCCGAGCACAACATCCCTCTGGGCGTCGCTGAGATGGCCGCGCTCGCTGCCGACTTCGACGATGTTCACCCGCTGAGTATCGCCGCATACAACGCTGGAAAGAAGCGCGTGAACCGTTGGCTCCGTGAAAGCCGACGCATGGAGCTCGACCGCTTCGTCGAGCGGATTCCGTTCAACGAGACTCGCAACTACGTGCGACGCGTCACCACGCACTACGCCCGATACACATACCTCGATAATCCCGAATCCGGTTGGCCGAAGCTCCCTCGTTTCGTTAACCCCTGATTTGCAGCTGGGAGGTCCCTCAATCGATCTTTCGACACGGTTGGGTTGCTCGCGTTCGCGTCGAAGGCCAAAGAAGGCCTAGGCGATTCGACGGGTGTGGGGACCTCTATGAACTTTGTCGCAGCAGGGATCTCGGATGTCGGGCGTCAGAGAGAGCACAACGAGGACAGCTTTTGCATCCTCTCGAGGCACCGACTCTTCGTAGTGGCCGACGGGATGGGCGGCCACCGCGCTGGCGATGTCGCAAGCCGCATGGCGACCGCCGAGATCTCGCTGTTCTTCGATGCGACCGAAACGCGCGACGGTGAGCCTTCGGACTGGCCTCTCGAGCTCGATTCTCGGCTCACGACCGAGCAGAATCGTCTGGTTTCCGCCGTGAAAGTTGCCAACCAACGGATCTTTCAAGCCTCGATTCGCAATCAAGCGGTGCAGGGCATGGGCACCACGGTCGTCGGAGCCCTATTCGCCCGAGAAGATCGCAAGATCCACATCGCTCACGTGGGCGACAGTCGCGCCTACAGGATTCGCGGCGGCGATATCATTCAGCTCACGCGCGACCACTCGCTCCTCAACGACTATCTGCTCGTGATGCCCAACCTGACCGACTCGCAAAAGGGTCGCCTTCCGACCAACGTGATCACGCGCGCCCTGGGGATGCAGGACGGCGTTGCGGTCGACCTCTACTTCGAGCGGGTCGAACCTGGGGATACATACGTGCTCTGCTCCGATGGCCTGAGCGGGATGGTGAGCGACGAGAGGATCCTCGGAATCGTTCGTGATGCGGATACCGACATCGAGTCCGCTGCGAAAACCTTGATCTCCGAGGCCAACGACAAGGGTGGCGAAGACAATATCACTGTCGTCCTGGTCCGCATCACCGAGTGAACGGGAAACGGCGGTCAACGTCCTGCCGGGCTCCCGCCTTTGCGGGGATCGCTCGCCGCGTGGAGTCTCCGCTCGGGCTTGGTGACGATCTGGATCGCTTGGACGTTTGCGATGTTTCGAATCGACGCGATCGCGTGGCCCCTCTCCCGCAGGGCTTCTTGAAGGGCCTCATCGAGTGGTGCCTTGGTTTCGACCCGGAGCTTGTTGGGGAAACCCTGATGGTGAATCCGCGGGGCGTCGACGGCGCGGCCGGCGTCCATGCCGAAGAAAAGAACGTTCATGGCCACCTGTTGGGTTGCCGTGACGATGCGACTGCCGCCGGAGGCCCCCACGCACAGCACGGGTTTCCCATCTTTGAAGACTATCGTCGGGGACATCGTCGAAACGGGCCTCTTTCGGGGGCCGGGGAGGTTCGAAGCGCCGCCGATCAACCCAAACGCGTTGGGCTCCCCGACACCACGCGCGAAGTCGTCCATCTCGTCGTTCATCACGATGCCCGCTGCGGTGAATCGCGCGCCGAAGGGAAGGTTCACCGTGGTAGTCACCGCCGCGACGTTCCCCTCTCGATCGACGACGCACAGGTGCGAAGTCCCGGCGTTGTCAGAGCTTGTGCGAGGAGGGCTCGTCCACACGATAGGCAGATCGTACGCCTCGGTCGGGTTCGCCTTCTCGCCCGCCGCCAAAGCGGCCCGCTTTTCGATGCGGCTGGGGCTCATCATCCGATCGAGCGGCTGGATGATCTGGGCTGGATCGCCGAAGTAACGTTGTCGGTCGATGAACGGGCCCTTCCAGGATTCGGCCATCGTGTGAAGCAGAGGAGCACCGTAGACCGGGGTCGCGCCGGAAACGCGCTCGAGGATGGTCAGGCTTTGAAGCATCGTGAAGCCGCCAGCGCTCGGCGGCGGCGCGGTGACCCAACGGTATCCAAACAACTCCGCGTCTAGCGGCCTCCGGGTCACGACGCGGTAGTCGCGCAGGTCTTGAAAAGTCATGATGCCGCCGTGCTGTTGAACGACAGCCGCCATCTCTCGGCCGAGAGGGCCATTGTAGAGTGCCTCCACGCCCGCGTTCGCAAAGAGGCGGAGGACGTGAGCGAGGCTCGGCCGCCGCAGCACCGCCCCCGGCATCAGGTTCCACTTGGACATCACCGGGTCCTGGTCGAGTTGGGCTGCGAAGGAGGCACCCATCGAGGCAAGCGCCGAGCTCACCACGAGCCCCTCTTCAGCGAGCCGGAGCGCGGGCGCGATCACGTCGCTCAGCGACATCGATCCGAAGCGTTCGACCAGGGTGGCGATTCCCGCGGGCTCACCCGGAACTCCTGCGGCGAGGCCACCGACCTGGGAAGGGGCGGCCGAAGGCCCAGATGGTGCTTCGCCTTCGGCACCTGCGAACATGTCTGGCGTCGCAGCGGCAGGCGCCCGCTCTCGGAAGTCGAGAAAAGTCAGCTCGTCGTCTTTGGCCGAGTAGTAAAGCGCGAAGCCCCCGCCACCGAGTCCGCTGCTCGCGGGATTGACCACCCCGAGTGCAAGCATAGTGGCAGCCGCGGCGTCGGCGGCGTTGCCCCCGGCAGCTAGGACCTCCGCACCCGCCTTGGAAGCTTCGGGGTGGTCGGCCGAGACCGCATACTCGCGGAACACTTTCGTGTGCCCGACCGAGGCCCCCGTGGTTGCGCCAACCATCAAAAGCGCCGAAACACACCACAAAGCGATCGAAAACCATCTCGTCATGGCGCCACACCTTGCCTCCAAACCATCCCCGGTGCTACCGGGGAATGTCATGCGCTTGGTGTTTGTGATGGACCCGGTGTCCACGGTCATCGTCGACGAGGACACTAGCTTCGCCCTGATGCTCGAGGCCCAGGCGCGCGGGCATCACGTCGATCATTGCCTACCTCGAGACGTCGGGCTTCGAGGCAAGAAGGTCCTGGCGCGGGTTCGCAAGGCGACCATGCGGCGCGACGCTGCCGAGCCAATCCAGCTTGCGGAGCCCGAAGACATCGACTTGGTCGATGTCGATGCGGTGTTCATTCGAAAGGACCCGCCGTTCACCGACGAGTACTTGTGGCTGACTCTCGTCCTCGATCACCTCGATGGAAGCACGCTCGTCGTCAACGATCCCCGGGGGCTCCGCGAGGCAAACGAAAAGCTCTACGCCCATCACTTCCCGGAAATCGTGCCGCCCACGATCATGACTAGCCATCGAGACGAGGTACTACGGTTCTTGAGCGACATCGGTGGGAAGGCCGTGATCAAGCCAATCGACGGTCACGGCGGCGAAGGCGTGTTTCTTCTCGCCAACGGTGACAGCAATCTCAACGGGCTCATCGAGGCGGTCACGCACAAAGGCGCCCGCAACGCGATCGTGCAGGCCCTGATCCCGGAGATCTACGACGAAGGGGACAAGCGGATTTTGCTCGTCGACGGCGATCTCTTGGGCGTCGTCGCTCGGATGCCCAGCAAAGGCGACCTTCGGAGCAACATTCACGTGGGAGGGTCAGCGATACCTGCGCAGCTCAGCAAGGCGGACCGGACGATCATCGACACGATGCGAGAGCGCTTGTTGGCCGATCGATTGTTTTTCGTAGGGCTCGACGTGATCGGCGGCAAGCTGATCGAGGTCAACGTCACCAGCCCAACTCTCCTTCAGCAGATGTCGCGGTTGATCGGTGAGAATCTAGCCACTCCCGTGATCGAGCGCCTAGAAGAAAAAGTCCGCACCTACCCCTCGTAACCGACCAGCTCAGGCCGAGAAGATCCGCACCGCGGCGTTGGTTCCAGCCCCTACGATGACCCCGGTGCCGATTGCGACGAGCAGTGCCACCGCGGGGGTCATGACGTCCAAGCCGTCGAGCACGAGCCCGGTCATTCCGAAGAACGCCACGAAAAAAGTCCAGAACCGAACCGACTTGAGGGTGCCGAGGAAGAACCGCTTCGGAGAGGGTTGGACTCCGTCGAGCTGACCTATGTCGCTCGGCCGGGCCGAGCCGGGACCGGCCTCCTGGTCTGCCGCGACGTCGGATGAGGTATCCCCTACCAACAGCGATGCCACCAGGAGAATGGCGCTCAACACGAGCGCGAAGATGTAGAGCTGAATCAGCACGGGTCGCCTCCCTCGACGAGTGGGTTCAAGGCACGCAAGGACTCACTCCCCGCGCACCCCATGACACCTCGATAGGATGAAGGCCCGAGTCTCTGCAAGCGTTTTCGAATCGGCTGGCAGACGTCTCGTCGAGGAAGAACGCCACCGCAACGTCGCCACCGCCAGCGCCGCAGGGCTTCGCGCTCCCCGACAACCCCTCGGCGAGGTTCTGAGTCTTTTTCAGCTTTTCTTCGATGATCGGAGCCCCGGCTGCGTTTCCGAGCGCCTCCATGGCTCCGGCATAGGCCGCCGCTTCTTCGACGACCGCTCGCGCTGAGCTTGCCTCGAAAGCCTGCACAAACCGCTCGGCAACGGCATGCAAGCGTGCCATGGCGGTCCGATAGCCACTCGGATCCAGCTGGCGAAAGCGATCGACGCGTTCGACCAGGTCGCTCGTCCGAGCTGGCTGCCCCGTCCACACGAGCCGCAGGACGAGACCGGTTGGCGCCTCCAGACCTCGATGCGAGGTCTGTTCTTCGTTGCGCGTGAAGCAGAGAAACCCGCCAAAGGTCGCCGCCGCGACGTCGACTCCGCTGCCCTTCGGAGCCACCGAAGCGTGTCCAGCAAAGGCGCAATCGAAGACCTCTTCCAATACTTCAAGCTCGCCGAGCTCGTGGCCGTAATGATCGAATGCAGCCCCTGCAGCTGCCGCGGCCGCCGCGGCCGAAGAGCCGAGCCCCAGCTTGACGCCCTCGGTCTGAAGGTCGCTGACGTCGAGCACCATCGAGCGCGGCAATGGGCCGAGGCGCTCGCGTGCCAATCTAAGGGTCGCTTCGACCTCCGGGGGCAGAGCGGTCGGCTCGGCCGTCCAAGAGACTTTGACCCGACGGTCGACCGCGGCGACCACTGCCGGGGCGCCTTCGAGCACGGCGTACTCTCCGCACAGCAGGGCCTTGCCCGGCGCGGTAGCGCCCCCAGCCGTCACGGCCGAACCTCGACCTCGACGGCTGGCCCCGGTTTGGCGACCCAAGTGCGGGTGACCCCTGGCGTTCGGTCGAGAGCTTGCCGGACACGCATCGCATCACCGACCCCACAGAGCGCCTTCACGTGCGGGCCGGCATCCATGGTTGCCCAGGCCGACGTCCCGCGCTCCCGAAGTCCGCGCACCGTCGCCATCGCGGCCAAGGTCGCGGGCGCCCAATAGATGATCGGTGGATCCGAGGTCATGGCGCAGCAATGAAACGCGAGGGTGCTTCGCTCCATCGCGGCTCCAAGCGTGTCGAGGTCGCGCGTTTTGATCGCGCGCTTGATCTGCCGCGCCCACTTCGGCGCATCGGTCACCCAGGCGTCGTAAAACGGAGACGTCTTTCTCGAGCGCTCCATGCCCTCGGTCGACCCCACTTTCTTCGTACCACGCTCGGTGACCGCGATCACCAGGCGAACATTCCAATGGTCCGGTGTCGCGATCGGACGCGCGTAAAGATCGTCCTGTCCTCTCACTCCTGCCGGAAGCTCCGCGAAGCCGCCGAAAATCGATCGCGCCGCCGAAGCGCTCGATGCTCGGGCCAATGCGCTCAGCTTGCGTGGGCTCGATCGTAAGCCGGCGGCAGCCGAAGCCGAGGCCGCCAATGCCGCGAAACCCGACGCGCTCGAGGCAAGCCCAGCCGCAGTGGGAAAATGATTGTGGCTCGCGACGTGCGCTCGCGCTCTGAGCCCCGCTTGTCGACGAATGGTGTTGAGCATCTTGACGACACGGTCTTTCTCGTCGGCAGTGGCGCGCCTCCCGTCGAGCCTGACCACGTCTTCGGCGAGCTTGCTGTCGAAGCGAACGCGGGTTTCGGTGACGAGTTGGTCCAGCGTGAGGGAAACGCTCGGAACTGCAGGAATGTTCTTCTTGACGTCGGCCTTGCCCCAGTACTTGGCCAGCGCGATGTTTGCGCACGCACGAGCGGTCACGTCTCCAAAAGCCCGCTTCATGCGCCGACCTCCGTCACGAACGCGTTTTCGCCCAGGATCTCTCGGATCCTCAGTGCCTCGTCGCGCTTCGGGGCCAGCGCGATCATGCACCCACCGCCCCCGCCACCGGTCATCTTCGCACCCAGCGCTCCTGTCTTACGGGCTGTCTGACACATCTCATCCAGCTTGGTCGTACAGAGCATGAGCGAGCTCAAGATGGTGTGGTTGAGGTCCAGCAGTTGGCCGAGCGCGACGTGATCCCCAGCCTCTATCGCAAGCTTCGCGTTCCGGACCAGGACGTCGATCGCCTCGAAGGCCTTGTTGACCCGGACCGGGTCGGATTCCAGCTGGCGGGCAACAGACGAGACCATCTCTTTGGTGCTCGGGCTTTGTCCACTGTAACCGACCACCAAGTGCAGCGGCTTGTTCGAGCGAAGTGGCTGAAGCGGCTCTCCTTTCCGAAAGAGCGCTACGCCTCCAACTGCCGACATCGTATTGTCGATTCCCGATGGGTTGCCATGGAAGATCTTCTCCCACTCATACGCCGCCTCGGCGAGCTTTTCCCGCGACCTCTCCAGCCCGAGCGCCTCGTCGATCGCCTGCAACACAGCGACCCCGATCGCCGCCGAGCAGCCGAGACCCGCGCCCCCGGGAAGCCCAATCTCTGCGCGTACCTCGAGCGGCGGCCGCTTCGAATGTCCCGACAGCGCTATGGCGAATGCTCTTTCAAGCGGCTCGCCTGCCGGATCAGGCCGCACGTCCAGGTCCCAAGGGGACAGGATCAACAGGTCTTCATCCCCGGGCGACGCTTCGGCGACGACGCCTCGGTCAATGCCCACCGCGATCGCAGGGTATCCGTGCACCACTGCGTGCTCCCCGAGGAGGATGACCTTTCCCCGGCCAAAGCCCATTCAGCTTCCTCGTTCCGTGAGCAGCGTGGTCACGTTGGCAAGCACTTGTTTTCCTTCGTCGTCGAAAGGACTTGCCGCCAAGGCACTCCGTGCTTCGTCGCCCAAGCAGATCAGGCGCTCTTCGACGCGCACTCTGGCGCCGCTCAAAGCGCGCGCGGCTTCCTCGACCTCGGCGTTTGAGGCATCGGGATGTCCCCAGACTCGCGCGAGAGCAGCTCTGTCGAGCTCGCTCGGCGAAAGCTCGTGGAACGCTGCGACGACCGCGTTGTGCTTGCCGTGACGCAAGTCGTCTCCCGGCTTGCCCGTCTCTCGGGTCGTGCTGAAGGTGCTCAGAAGATCGTCACGAAGCTGAAATGCGATCCCGACCGGCACCGCCCAGCTTCGCAGTGACTCCATTGCGTTCTTCGACGCGTCCGCAAGTAGGCCACCCAGCTCTGCAGGGCCTCGAGTCGTGTAACTCCCTGTCTTCAAGCGGTGCATGCGCTCGACGTCTTGGTCAGCCATCAAGTCGAGCTGTTGCCCTGCGAAGACCTCTTTTTGAATGTCGACGAAGAGGTCGAGCGCTTCGTCACGACGGCCTTTCGGCAGCGAGCTCTCCAGAAAGAGCTCCCAACTGAAGGTGGATGCCAAGTCACCGGCCAGCACACCCAGGCTCGCACCGAGGTGGGCATCGCCATGCTTCTTGGCGAACGCAAAATGCACCGCGGGGCCCCCGCGTCGCTCGTCGTCTTCATCCATCCAGTCGTCGTGTATCAGCAAGTAGCTTTGAAGAAGCTCGAGCGATGCTCCGACCTCGAGTGTCGGGCTGGGATCCGGGTCGCCGCTCGCTGCCCTGTAGGCCGCCGCAGTGACGATCGGTCGGAGCCGCTTCCCACCCCTCATCGTGAGGTCGCGCACCTCCGTAACGAGGTCGATCGCACGGGGCGAAAGCGCGACAGACTCCTCTTGCTTCAGCTCGAAAAAGCGACTGAGAATGATGTCGACCTTCTGCCGAATGTCGCTCATCCACGATTCGAGATCCAATTGCCCTTGCACCACGGTCAGAGTGTCCCTATCCCGAGCTTCGTACACGGGGTAACCCTGCCGAGCAAGCAATCCAAATGAGCTCCGACATCAAACAGCGAAAGGCTGATCACCTCGATCTCTGTGCAACCGACGAGGTTTCGTTCCGGCAGCGCACCACGCTGCTCGAGTGCGTTCGCCTGGTGCACCAATCCCTCCCTGAAGCAGACTTCGATTCTGTCGATACACGGGTTCGGCTGTTGGGCAAGGAGCTTCGTGCGCCTCTTCTGATCGCCGCGATGACCGGTGGTCACGAACGGGCCGCCGAGATCAATCAGGCGCTTGCGTCGATCGCGGATGAGCGAGGATACGCATTCGGCTTGGGGAGCCAACGGGCCATGCAAAAGAGGCCCGACACTGCATGGACGTACCAAGTTCGGGAGCAGGCTCCGGACGTGCTGCTTCTCGGCAATGTTGGCGTCGTGCAGGCGCGCGATCTTTCGAGCAAAGCGATCGCCAAGATGCTCGCTGAAGTCGGCGCGGATGCGCTCTGCCTTCACATGAACCCAGCCATGGAGCTCGTGCAGCCCGAAGGCGATCGCGACTTTCGTGGAGGGCTCGACACGTTTCGGCGACTCTGGGAAGAGCTCGATCGGCCAATCATCGCCAAGGAGACCGGCAGCGGGGTGAGCCGTCAAGTGGCAGACAAGCTTCACGCGATTGGAATTCGGCACGTCGATACTTCTGGCGCCGGGGGCACTTCTTGGGTGGGCGTGGAGACCCTTCGCGCCGAAGGTCGAGGCAAGGCCATCGGCGAGGCTCTTTGGGATTGGGGCATTCCAACCGCAGCTTCGGTTCACTACTGTGTCGGTGCCGGCATGACGACCATCGCGACCGGTGGCATTCGCTCCGGGATGGACGTCGCCCGTGCGATCGCTCTAGGGGCGGGTTGCGCGGGAATCGCGCGCAACGTGTATCAAGCGTTTCTCGAGGGTGGAAGCGAGGGCGCACGCGCGTTTCTCTCCGGCGTCGAACGCGAGCTTCGCTCGATCATGCTGCTTTGTGGCGCGCGCACGATCGAAGAACTCCAACGCGCCCCTCACGTCATCACTGGCGAGCTAAAAGACTGGATCGACTGACTACTCGCTGGTTGTGTCTTCGGGATTGGTCGGCGAGGTTTCCCGCTCACGGGTGCTTGGTTGGTACCGCAACAGGTCCTCGACTCGTTCGAGCAGTTCGCCTTCGAAGTGCACCGAGAACCGAGGTTCGAGGAGCTTGCTTCGCACCCGCCAAACCACTGGGTCGGCCGGATCCCTGAGAACGACTGGCGCGGCGCCTGCGAGCACCCAAGGGGAACTGAGGATCGCGTCGTTCAGCGCCAATCGTACCTGCGATGCGTCATGATACCCCTCGAGCCTGACGACGACCTCGTGCTCTGCTTCGGCGCCAGCATCGTAGACCATCGGCGCGCCGACCATGGCCCGGTTCGGAACGGTCAGCCGGTGGCCCTGTCCGTCGCGTAACCAAGTTGCCCGTAGGGAACGGCCCTCGACGGTGCCTTGGAAGCCATCTCCAGACACCCACATGCCTTTTTTCACGCGGCGCTCGCTGGCGAGAATTGCGCCTGCGACGACGTCTGCGAAGAGATCGCGAACCGACCATCCCGTGACGATGGCGATAATCACGACCCCCCAAAGAATCCAATCGCGGCCCGAGGGCAAGAGCTCGAGAGCGATCGCGATCACAAGCCCAAACCCGGTGAGACGCAAGAGCATGACCAGCGCGCCCATGACGCGACGCAGGGGTACGTTGACCGTTATCCACGCACGCGTTCGCTCGGAGACGAAGAGCGCGAGGCCCACTCCGAGGAGCGACAAGAATAGAATCAAAAGCGGCCGACGCTTGGACGGCGATTCCTCTTCGATCTCGTCTGTGAATGGCTCAGACCCCTCGAATCCGAGGTCGGTGTCGAGTCGTTCTTCAGCCCGCGGCCGCTCCGAGGACTCGTGCTCAAGCGGTTCTTGTGCAGTCCCAGGCGAGACCAAGAGCAAGGCGAGAAGAAGCCCAAGCGGCATATTGCGATGAACAAAGGCCATCACAGCACCCATCCTCGTTCGGCGAATACCCTGCCGAGCGCACCGCGCAGGTGGACTGCGATGACGAACGAACCGTCTCGTTCTTCGAGCAGGCCGAGATGAGCCAATCGACTGAGCTGCGCCTGCGCGGCATTTCGTTCCAGGCGAAAGAGGCGCGCTTGGCCGGCATCATCCATCCAACCCTCGCGCGCAATTTGATACAGGTTCACCAGAATGTCGTCTGGCAGTCGCTTGACACGAGCGTATGGCGACGCCGGGATGGGCCCGACGTGCACGACGTCGTCTACGATCCCACGGATCGAAGCCAACCACAATCGGAGCGCGTCGCGCACCAGCCCCCCCGTGGCCCTCTGTAGCTCGTGAAAGTACTGATCGTAGGGGCGTCGAATCCGGCTAGCACCTCGTGCGAACATGCCCTCGATTGGCGAACCGTCGCTCCGGTCGAACGAATGCTCGTAGCCGCTCAAACGGTGTCGCGCCATGACTGCCGCTTGCAGCTCGTGCTCGTTCAATGGCTCGAGCTTGATCACTTCGGGGAATGCATCTCTCAGCGGCGCGACCGTGGAAGCAAAGTTCCAGAACAACACTGCGCCGTGCGCCAACCAGCGGCGTCTTCCCCCTTCTTCGATGATCCCAGAGACGAAACGCCGCAGGGGATCAAATCCCCCGGGCGCCATCGACAACATCCAGTGAAGCCCGTCCACGACGACCAGCTGACCTTCAGGCTTGTCTTGGAAGATCGCGTCGACGTCTTCGACCGTCACCGGCGCGGTGAAGACCACGCGCTTCACGTTCCTCCAGCGTCGGCTTCTGACGATCGCGCTCGACACTGCGGCCTTGCCAACCCCGTCGACGCCGATGAGCGCCACCGACCGCAGTCGCCCCTTGACCTCGCTAGAAAGGACAGCCTCCGCGCGACGGATTTCCTCTTCGCGACCAGTCAACACATCGCCAGCCTCCATCGTGTCGGCCGCGAACAGGCGTCGGTACACCAGGGGCAAGTCGACCGAGACTTCAGGCGCGGCAAACGCGCCGGCAGAAAGAGCTTCGGTCGGTATCGCGGCCGTGATCCCGAGTGTCTCCGCCCAGCGCTCGAGCCGGTCCTCCCCAAACACGGCGCGCATGCCGCCCCGCACCTGGCGCTTGAGCCGCTCGAGCGGAGGCGCACGCTCAGCTTGCTCGATCATCCGGAGGCCACTCGCCGCCCGACGCATCGCCTCGAGCCGCGATTTGCTGAATGTGCCCTCTGCAAGCTCGCTACGGAGGTTCGCGAGCGTTCCGAGCGATGCGTCACGCATCTCGCTCTCTATCAGTGAAGGCCACCCTCTTGCTTCGGCAAGCATCTCTTCGAGCGAGTTGTAGCTGCGCTCGAGTTGCCCATAGACCATGTCGCGAAGAAGAGTGTACATCTCTTCGGGGATCACTTCGTCATGGACGACCTCGAGCTCAGCGGTCGCGAGCTCGACGTTGAAGGCCACCGCCCGCTCGAGCTCCTGAAGGAGGTTCGCGAGAGGCTGGGCCTTCTCGGCGAGCTCGCGGCGACTTGCGAGCAGCTTTGGCGCTACCTGACTGTCGATGTAGGTGAGCACCACCTCGCGGAACGGCACCTCGACCTCGGGCAGGGCCGTCGGTAGTCGCCATTCACCAGTCTGGCGCTGTCCGACGGTGACGCGATAGCGAGGCGTGAGGCCGCGACAGGCATCAACCAACGTATCGAGCAGAGAAGCGATTTTCGAATCGTCGCTCAGGTCTTGATAGAGCTCGGTCGTGATGCGCACCGCTTCGCCGGTGACCTTGCTGGTCGCCTCGGTCGTCTGCCTCAGCGCCGCGGCGAGCTCTTCGCCCGAATAGTCCTTTTCGAGCTCCTGCTCCAGCTCTTTGAGCGTACCCTCGAGGGTCTCGCTCACCCGCTCCACCTGCGTGATTGCGCGGCGCTTCACCGTGTTGGCGAGTCGTGACACGTACTCCGCCACGTTGTCTTTGATACGCGCCTCGAGACCGAGGAGCTCGAGCTCCATAGCCAGCGACGAGTATTCGGCGGAGCTCGCCTTACGGAGATTCGCAACGTCTTTTGTCAGCGTTTCCATCGCGCGCATCCGGGTCGCAAAACGGCGACTGGTGCGACGCTCACTTCTCGGCAGGTCCAGCGTGCCAAACGTCGGTAGGTCTTCTTTCATCTTGACGAACCCGCCGCTTAGGGCGCTTGCAGCTCTGTGTGTGCCTTCGTTCGTGATTCGCACCACTTCGTCGAGGGCCAGGGAAAGCTCTTCCTCGACATCATGGCGCAAGCGCACCAGCTGCTTTTCCAGATCGACGTCTGGATCCGGCCCGATTTCGACGATGTCGTCGTAACCCGCCATCACGCCGTCAAAGAGACTCCGGGTACGGGCTGCAAGATGTCGGTTCGCCTCCACGAAGAGCGCGGCCAGAGCCTCGAGGCGAGCAGGAGCGTCGTAGGAAAGACGGAAGCGAGCGAGTGCACGAAATTTGAGGTCGCGCGTGGGTGGACCTTGCCCGAGTGCCTTCCGCCACCCACGCCTGAGGCGTAACATCTGACGTCGAAGCCGCCGCCAAGGCGAATCATCCTTGTTTGGCCCGTACGACTGCGGCTCGAAGGGCGCGACCACGACCTCGGGCAGAGCGTCGACTATGCTGTCCAGGTCTTGAATCATGCTCTCTGGTGTCCAGGTTTGCTTTGCCAACGTGACCGACCGGCCAAGCACGATCCCGCGCCAATGGGCTGCCAAGTCGGACTGCGCGGATCGCAACATCGTGACCAGCTCCTCGCGATCGGCATCGTTTTCAGCTCGGGCTTGCACCGTCAATCTTCGATGATGCCGTAGGAATTCGCGACGAAGGTCACGCAGATACTGCGCGGAATCGGTTTGAAACTCGCGAAGGGGACCGGTCGACACCTCTCGGACGATGCTCTGCAAATCGCCGGCGAGATCCTGCATGCGCGTGTTGAGCTCGTCGCTTTGAGTCTCGAGGGTCGGACCCCACAGATCCTTTTCGCCGATGTGTTGCGGCCACGGCTCGAGCCGTCTCGGTGCGCCGGGCTCTTCACTCTCCGGTCGAAGCGAAGGCGGCCTGACCGACAGGTGTCGGGTGGGCGCAATCGAAGAGCCACCGGTGATCGTTTCGCCCGCTAGACCGAGCCCCATCTTGAACATGACCGGGCCCACCAGCTCGTTGATCGCCACCCCTCCGATGATCAGGGTCTCGAGCGATGTGCCAAGCTCGCCGAAGGTCTTTCCAATGATCGCCGCCAATAGGATCGAGACCCCTGCCTGGGATACGAAGCCCATCCAGCCAAACTGCCGAGTCGCTTCATCTGCCTTACCGAGCCGAGCGCCAGCCTTGGTGCCCGAGTAAATGGCGAAGCCACGAACGGTGACGAGGGCGATCGCGAACAAAGCGACCTCCCGAAGCTCCTCCAGATGGAGCTTGGCCCCGGCGAGCGTGAAGAAGACGACGTAGACGGGCAGTGACAACCGTTCGACCGTCTCGATCAATCGATGGCCTGTCTTCGAAAAGTTGGCGACGCCAAAGCCGGCCGCTAGGAACACCAGGACCAGATCCCATTCGAGAACCCCGGCGATGTATGCGACTAGATAGACGACGCCTACCACGAAAATCAGGAGCTCTTGATTGACGTAGCGGATGTACAGAGCCATCAAGCCGCCGACGACCACTCCGCCAAATAGGATCGAAAACCCGATGTGCTTGACCAGGTATTCGCCGATACCGCCTTCGATCGCGGTGACCCCGAGCTGCTGACCGACGATCACTACGGCAATCGCAAATGCGACCACCACGAGGACGTCCTTGAGGACGACGACGGATAGAACGTTTTGGGTCATCGCACCCTTGGCCCTCGTTTCCATGATCACGGCGATGGTCGCCGCTGGGGAGGTGGCGAGAGACACGGAGGCCACCATCGCCCCGACCGCGAGAGCTGCCGTCATGGGAAGCCCCTCGACGCCAGGCAGAGCGACGACCGGCACGACCCCCGAGATCAGCCAGAAAAACGCCGTGACCAACACGAGGACAGAAATCAGTTGTGCGGCTAGAACTCCGGTGATCGCGCCAAGACCCTTCTTCAGGCTCTCTAGCTTCAGCTCTCCACCCGCGGTCATGGCGATCAACGCGACGGCGAGAGTGTCGAACAAGCTCAGCTGCTCGATGACCTCGTCGTTCAGGACGCCTTTGTCGAACGGTGGAGGAAGCGCGAGTCCGGATAACGACTTGGCGAGGGATGGACCGAACAGCAAACCGGCGATCAGGTACCCCGTGATGTGAGGCAGCCGAATCTGGCCCACGAGGCCGCCGATGGTGTAGCTCGCAAGAACGACGAACCCGAGCGCGAGCATGGCGGTTGGGTCAAACGGACGTTTCGCGAGTTGCTCGAACTGATAGAGCGCGACCATTCCGAACAACAGCAGCACGATGACTGTAATCTGCCGGCGTGCGTGGGATTCTTCGCCCGGCGGCGGCATGCTGTAGGTGCTCATCGTCACCGCCTCCAGAAACCCGGTAAGATCAACGCGAACAAGGTGAAGAACTCGAGTCGTCCGAGGAGCATCGCCACGGAGAAAAAAACTTTGGCCAGCGGCGAGTAGCTTGCAAAGTTATCAGCGCCTGAATGAAACGGCGCTGGTCCCATGTTGCAAAGCGTTGTCAACATGGCTCCGAAAGCCGTAGAGAGCGGGACTTGTTCGTGCCATGTCACGAAGAACAGGCCGAAAGCCATGCATGCGAAGTAGATGGCAAGAAAGGCAGCGACACCGAGAAGGACCTGGTTATCGATCACTCTGCGACCCATGCGCACTAGTTGAACAACGGAAGGTTGAAAACTCTTGCGAATCTCGGCCGCGGCGTACTTGGCCATCAAGACGACTCGTTCGACTTTGACACCGCCGGCGGTGGACCCCGAGCAGCCACCGATGAACATGAGCATCACCATGATCGCCATCGCGGTTGAACCGTAGTTGCTGTAGTCATGTGTGCCGTAGCCCGTCGACGAAATAAGGGTGGCGACCATGAAGAACGAATAGCGGAAGGAATCAGCGAGCGATCCATGTAGCGAGACATTGAGCATCGTCAGAAGAACGATCGCGGTGACGACGATGCCGACGAACGCCCGAAACTGTGTGGAACGCAAGATCCCGCGGCCACTGCGGCTCTTGATAGCAGCGTAGTAGAGACCGTAGTCAACGGTTCCGATGAGCATGAAGCACGCGATCACGTACTCGACAACGGGTCTGTTGAACCCACCGATGGAGGAATCGAGCGTTGAGAAGCCCGCGGTCGCAATCGTGGTGAAGGCGTGACAAACCGCGTCGAAGAGGTCGATACCGAGTGCGAAGAGTACGATGATTTCCAGGAGGGTGAATGCTGTGTAGAGCTTCCACAGAGTGAATGAAGTTTCCGCAATGCGTGGAGTGAGTCCCTCGGATCGCGTGCCTGCTACTTCGCTTCGAAAAAGTTGTTTGGCTCCAACTCCGAGGTTCGGAAACACAGCGACAAACAAAACGACGATGCCCATGCCTCCGAGCCACTGGATCAATGACCGCCATAGCAACATCGGACGCGAGAGTCGGACTTCGATGTCGGCGATTACGGTCGAGCCCGTGCTGGTGAGCCCACTGACCGATTCGAACAGCGCGTCTGCTGGGGGAAGGTCCGCCCCCAACATGAACGGCAACGTGCCGCACAGCCCCGACGATGCCCAGATAGCACTTACAGTCAGGAGCGCTTCGCGACGAGAGAGACGTTCCGTAACGAAGCGGGAGCCGTAGCGAAATAGAAGGAGACCGATGAGCAGCACGACTGCCGCGGATTGCAGAAGCTCTGCGACCCCGCCTTGAGGCCGTCGCGGGTCAGGAGCGAGCTCGTCCCATGCAAAGCCGAGACCGGCACAAAGCGCGATAGCGAGGGCCAATCCCATCAGGACGGTTCCGACCGGGCGCGCGACGCCTCGAAAGTCTCTCGCTTGGGTGCTCACTCGCCCCTCGGTCGAAACAGTCGTTCCACGGTTGCCCGTGCATCTTTCGTGGTCATCAGGATCACGCGGTCGCCAGGGTGCACGATGTCCTTGCCACGTGGGATGATCACGTCGTCCCCATGGACGATCGCGGCCAGCAGAGAGCCGCGCGGCAGGTTCATCCGATGCAGCGGCTTGTTGACCGCGCGGCATTTGGGGCTTGCCGTCAGCTCGACCACCTCGGCCTGACCGTTTTCTAGGACTGTCAAACTATGGATGCCGCCGCCCCGCGAGAATCTCAAAATCTGGTCCGATGCGACGGTTCGCGGCGACAGGACGATGTCGATCCCGAGTTGTCGATAGATCGACGTGTAGTCGGCACGTTGGACGATCGTTGCCGTCCTCTTGCATCCCGCACGTTGCGCGAGCAGCGCCGCCATCAGGTTGATTTCGTCGGCGCGGGTGACGGCGGCAAAGAGATCGTAGGTTCCGACCTCTTCTTCCTCGAGGAGTGCGCCATCGGTCCCGTCACCGTGCACCACCTGTACGCCTTGGAACTCGCCGCTGATCTCCTCAGCAACGGCGAGATCGCTCTCGATCATCATGACGGTGGCTTCTTGCTGAAGGAGCTCGCGGGCCAACGCTTTGCCGACGACACCGCCTCCCACGATACAAACGCGCCTAGCCTCGCGCTCTTTGCTGAACAGACGCTCGGCCGCGAGCACGCCTTCGGGCCGGCCGATCAGATATACGCGGTCGCCCTTTACCAAGACGTCCGCCCCACCTGGCACGAACAGATCGCCGTCGCGAACGACCGCGCTCACCAGTGTATGAGGCGGCAGCTCGACTGCTGACAACGGCTTGTTGAGCACGCGCGAATCACCGAGGTCGATCTGCACGAGCTCGACCCTCTCTTGTGCGAGGTCGACGACATCAGACGCGCCGTGTGATCTCGCGATGCGGCTGAGCTCTTGGGCGACGAGAACGCGCGGATTGATCACCACATCGACCCCGAGTAGTCCGTAGCGAATACCTTCGGTCCATCCGGACCAGGCCGTGCCCTGCACGCGCGCAACCACGTGTTTGGCGCCCAGTTGTTTCGCTGCGAGCGCAGCGATCAAGTTCATTTCATCGTGGTCGGTGACTGCAACGACCAGGTCCCCACGGGCGACCCCCGCAACCTTCAGCAGCTTTTCGCTGGCGCCGTAGCCCACGATCGAAGCGACATCGTAGTGCTCCTCGGCGTACCGGACGGCCTTGCGGCTCGAGTCCACGGCAACGATGTCATGCCCCTCCTTGTCGAGGACGCTCAGCAAATGGCGCCCGACTTCCCCTAGGCCTATCACGACGATGTTCATCTCGATGTTGCTCCAAGGGACGTATCCGTGTCCTTCAGCTCGCGTTGCAGATCGCCCTGATCGACCAGCAAACCTCTCAATAGACGGGGCGCCAAGAGGTCGTTCAAGATGATCGAGCACAGAATGACCGAGTAGGCGATCTCGACGGCAGATCCCTCGTACACCAAACGAAACGACACCGCCATCGCAAGGGTGACGTCGCCGTGTGCGAGAAGACCGCGAAAGAGATCCTTGCGTAGGCTCGTCCCCCAACCCGCGATGACGCTGGCAAGCCACTTAGCGCCGGTGCGCGCCGCAACGAAAGCCGCGAACGCAATCAGGGTCGGGATCAACGGAGACGGGGTCCAAAGCGCACCCGCGAAGATCAAGAGGACGATCGTCATCGGCCGTTCGGTAGACTCGAGGGTGGAGTGCAAGAGCTGCCCGCCTCGCGCTACGTTGACCAGCACGAAACCCATCCAGAGGTTCACTGCCAACGGTGACAGCTCGAGGACGTACGCACCGCCCGATGCGAAGGCGATGATTCCGAGGAGCGCCAGAAATCGAGAGTTGTCGGACTCGTCGCCGGCCAAAAAGATCGAGAACAGCAGCCCGAGTGCTGCTCCCAGGCCGACCGTGACCCACGCCCAAGTCGACGCCGAATAGGTGGTCGCCTCGGGCGCATTCTCGTGAAAGACACAAAAAATCAGGCCGAACACGAGGATGACGGCGATGTCACCGAGCCTCGTCCCATTGCGCAAGAGCGGAGCCAGGCGGCCGCTGATTTCGTATCGACGCGCGAGGAGGTCGAAGGGCTCCGAAGAGTCGGCGGCCGCGAAGCACGCGAGGGCGGCGGCGCACAGCGCGGACTCCCGCCTCGTGGTTTCGAGCAATAGCCCACTCTCGAACAAGTAGTACGCGCCAAAACCAACGGCGAGCCCCGGCAGTAGGTGGTGCAAGAACACGACTCGCCAAGTCGCTGGGTCGAGCTTCTGCAAGCTTGCAAACTCGAAGTCGGTTCCTCGCAAGAGACCCACCCAGCCGGCAGCGAGGGCGATGATCGGCAATAGGCCCGTCAGGTCATCGAACGCACCGATCGCAGGGAAGAGTGGACCCAGCATCACTCCGAGAAGCAGGTACTCCACTCCACTCACGACGAGGAATCGATGTTGCAGTCGCTCGACGACGCTGTGGGCCAGCACGTACGCAACGCCGATGACTAGAACCAGCAACACTACGGTTCCGAGCTCGCCTGCGCCTCCAGCTTGTTCGGCGCCGCTCGCAGCAGACGCAACGTCCGGTAGCCCGGCGAAAACGCCCAGTGCCCCCACGCCGCCGCTGATGATGCCCCCACGCCGCCGCCCCACCTCTGCCTTCCCGGCCATGCCGGCCCAATTGTGAAGAAGAAGCAGCCCGAGTGGTAGTTCCTCGCTGGACAGGCGTTTAGGCCGGAATTCGGGCGCTATTTGCGAATTCCATCGAGAACGAGACCGATCAGCGCATTTGCGGTCTCGAGGGGATCCAGCGGGAACTGCTTTCTCAACGCAGCGAGCGCCAAGGACTCGACTGCGCCGCTGACCGCAAGCGCACTGACTCGCGGGTCATCCACTGTGAGCAAGCCGCGCTCGACGGCTACCTCGCTCAGCGCAATCGCACGGTCGTCGAGCTCTACTGCGAGCTCCGAGAGGGCCCGTCGCGCGGCGGTGGCTGGCGCCCTGCGTTCCTGAAGATAGACGCATGTGGCTTCCGGATACATCGCGAGGGTTGCGACCAGCTTCGTTCCGAGATGACGATAGGCATCGACGGTGTCTTCGTGCCCGTCAGCCCCGCGGAGCTTGTTGTCGCATTCACGCAGTGCGGTCCGTGCGGCGTTGGCAACCGGCTCGATGACCGCTTCGACGAGGTCTGCTTTGTCCCGGAAGTATCGGTAGAAATTGCCTTTGGCCATCCCAGCCTGGCGGGCAACTTCGTCGATGGTGACGCCCTCGATACCGTGCTTCAAGAATAACTCTAGCCCGGCGGCGACCAGGTCCTGCACCCGTTTGCGTCGGTTGAGGTCACGTTTTCCGCCCCGAGCGCCTGGTCGCTCTAGAGGCCCGGCTCGTCGCGGTCGTCTTTCCTCATCCATCGCGTCGCTCCTGAACCGGGTTCGCGCTCCCGGGCGCAGAATATGGGGCCACTCGGGTCGAGGTAAAGGCAGATCGGCGAAAATCCTGCGCCGTTGCCCTCCAGTCCATCTAAACGTTGCAGCGGGCCACAGAAACCATCACAATTCGTAGTGTTAGGCGCAATTGACACTTCGAGCGCGCCCACCTAGAGCTTGGGTTAGGACCCAGCGAGGGAAGATGAATCTCCGAGCTCGCAAACCCGATTGGCTTCGCGTGCGGCTTCCAGCGGGGCCAGAACACGAAGAATTTCAGAGCCTCAAGGCCAAGTTCCGGGCTCGCGGCCTCCATACCGTCTGCGAAGAGGCCCGCTGCCCCAACATTTTCGAGTGCTGGGGCAAGGGAACCGCCACGATCATGATCCTCGGGGAGACCTGTACCCGCGGCTGTCGGTTCTGCTCGGTGAACACCGGCAAGCCCGGCGGCGTCGTCGACCCACAGGAGCCCGAGAACACCGCTCTGTCGCTCGCCGAGATGGGGCTCGCTTACGTGGTGCTGACGATGGTCGATCGGGATGATCTTTCGGACGGGGGCGCCGCGCATGTCGCCCAAACGGTTCGACGGATCCAGCATCACAGCCCAGATCTTCGCGTCGAGACTCTGGTGGGGGACTTTCTAGGTCGCCACGATGACGTCCGCACGGTCGTTCAAGAGGGCAAGCCCGATGTCTTCGCGCACAACGTCGAGGTCGTGCCGCGCTTGCAGCGAACCATTCGAGACGCGCGATGCTCTTGGGATCGCTCGATCGACGTTCTGCGTGCCGCCAAGAAGATGGGCTCGGCGATCACCAAGTCGTCGCTGATGGTGGGGCTAGGCGAGACCCATGACGAGATGCTCGAAGCGATGCAACTCCTGCGAGACGCGGACGTCGACGTTCTCACCGTCGGGCAGTACCTCCGCCCCACCCAGAAGCATGCCGACGTCGAGCGATACGTCGAACCCGAGGAGTTCTCGGAATACGAGGCCGCCGGTCTTGAGATGGGATTCCGGTTCGTCGCGTCCGGGCCACTCGTCCGGTCGAGCTATCGCGCGGCAGAGGCTTTTCTTCAGGAGGCGCTCGTTCGAGAGGATCGTTCGAACCGACCTCCCATGATGGATCGTTACGGAAAGAGGAAGCGGCTTTCCGTAGTCACGTAAGGGGGTGCATGCACATCATTCGTGAGGACGGAAGCTTAGACCCACGCCTCGACCCGGGGCTGTCGATCGACCAGGTGGTCGCCCTCTACAAGGCGATGACACGGACGCGGGTCATCGATGATCGATTGCAGCGCCTGCAGCGTCAGGGAAGGATCGCCTTTCACGTCGGTTCGCTCGGTGAGGAGGCGGCCATCATCGGTTCGGCCGCGGCCTTGCGAGATCGAGATTGGATCGTCCCCTGCTACCGCGAAGTGGGTGCTCTCTTGTGGCGGGGTTACCCGCTTCAGCGCTACGTCGATCACATGTTCGGAAACGCCGACGATCCCGTCGTCGGCAGGCAGATGCCCGACCACACATTCAGTCGAGAGCACCGTTATCTTTGCGTGAGCGCGCCGATCGGGACTCAGCTTCCGCACGCGGTAGGCCTCGGGTGGGCCGCGAAAAAGCGAGGCCTCGACGAGTGTGTCGGTGTGTTCTTCGGGGACGGGGCGACGAGCTCGAACGACTTCCACGCAGCGATGAATTTCGCCACCGTGTACCAAACGCCGACGTTGTTCCTGTGCCGCAACAACGGTTACGCGATCAGTTTGCCGACCGATCGTCAAACCGCCACCCGAACCCTCGCCGAGAAGGCCACCGCCTACAACATGTCTGCGCTTCGAGTCGACGGCAACGACGTTCTTGCGGTCTGGCGAGCTGTTCGAGAAGCCCTGCAGCGCGCTCGTGAGGGAGGCGGTCCGACCTTCGTCGAGCTGATGACCTACAGGCTCGGTGGGCACTCGACCTCGGACGACCCGCGGATCTATCGCAGCAAAGAGGAAGTCGAGTCTTGGCGGCGCGCCGACCCGCTCGTTCGCGTGCGCAAGCATCTCGAGCAGCGCGACGTCTGGGACGACGACATCGACGCGGACTGGCGCAGCGCATGCGAAGCCGAGGTCAAAGACTGCGTGCGTCGGGCTGAGGAGAAGCCGGCCCCCGAGCTTCGTGAGATGTTCACCGACGTCTACAAAGACCAGCCTCCGCACCTCGCCGAGCAAGAGTCGCGCTGCCTTGCAGGCCCGCGCGCACCCGAGGAGGATCAAGATTAGCCATGCCTGAGATGAACCTAGTGCAGGCGATCAATAGCGGGCTCCGCGGAGCCATGCGGGAGAACGACGACGTCCTCGTCTTAGGCGAAGATGTCGGCCGGCTCGGCGGAGTGTTTCGGGTCACCCAAGGCCTTCAAGAGGAGTTCGGCGCCGACCGGGTGATCGACACGCCTCTTTCGGAAAGCGGCATCATCGGCACGGCTATCGGCATGGCCCTTCATGGGATGCGACCGGTTTCGGAGATCCAATTTGCGGACTTCATCTATCCAGGGTTCGATCAGCTCGTCAGCGAGGCCGCGAAGTATCGCTATCGAACCGCTGGGGAGTTTCAAGTGCCCCTGGTCGTTCGAACACCCTACGGCGGCGGCATCCGCGGCGGGCAGTATCACTCGCAGTCGCCTGAAGCGCTTTTCATACACACTTCGGGGCTCAAAGTGGTGTGCCCGTCCAATCCCTACGACGCCAAGGGACTCCTGATCGAGGCGATTCGCGACGATGATCCGGTCATCTTCTTCGAGCCGAAACGGGTCTATCGCGCCGTCAAAATGGAGGTGCCGGAAGAGCCCTACGTCGTTCCGCTCAGCGAGGCCAAAATCGTCCGAGCCGGCGAGCAGGTGACCTGTGTGGCATGGGGAGCCATGCTCTACGAAGCGTTCTCGGCGGCAGAGGAAGTGGCAAAGCAGGGGATTGACGTCGAGGTGATCGACCTTCGCACTCTTTGGCCGCTCGATGTCGAGACCATCGTCTCGAGTGTCAAGAAGACGGGGCGTTTGGTGGTCGTTCACGAGGCGCCGCAAACCTGTGGCTTTGGCGGCGAGCTCGTGGCGCTCGTGACCGAGCGCGCGTTCCTATACCTCGAGGCTCCGCCCTGCCGCGTCACCGGTTGGGATACACCCTTCCCACAAACTCACGAACAGGAGTATTTGCCGCTCGCGCACCGCATCATCCCTGCGGTGATCGAAACGGCGCGGTACTGAGGACCATGGCACGGCTCGAATTCAAGCTTCCAGACATCGGCGAAGGCGTCACCGAAGGCGAGATTGTCGAGTGGTTCGTGCGGGCTGGCGACGCCGTGAAGGAAGACGATCCGATGGTCGAGATCATGACCGACAAGGCAACCGTCACGATCGGTGCGCCCTGCGATGGTCATGTCGAGGAGCTCAGGTTCGAGATCGGCTCGATCGCGCGTGTGGGTCAGGTGATTCTGACGCTCGAGCCGGATGGCGTGACGAATGTGAGTCGCTCACAGCGCTCATCGCGACCTCCGGCGAGCGCAGTGGGTGACATTCAAGACTCGCTTCCCGGCGCCAGTCTCTTTCAACGAGGCGAGGTCGAGCCTCCGCCTGCGTCCGGTGTCGGCAATGGACATGGCAATGGCGACGGTCGGCGGCATAGCTCCGTTCGACCAGCCGCCGCCGCGCATCGGCGTTCGGTGAGAACCTCCGAGGCCTCGATCGGCGGAATCGCGTACTTTGAGGCCAAGCCCCTCGCCACTCCGGCGACCCGTCGGCTCGCCAAAGAGATGGGGGTGGATCTCCGCCGCGTCCGTCCGACCGGAGACAAGGGCCGTGTGACTCGTGATGACGTGCGGGCAGCGCTTCGGGATCACATGGCCGAAGACCGGCCATACGACTTGCTCGAAGAGCGCACACCGATCGTCGGAATGCGTCGAAAGATCGCTGAGCGCATGGCCCACGCGAAGTCGACCGCCGCACATTTCACGTTCGTGGAGGAGTGCGATGCATCACGATTGGTGGAGATGCGAGAGCGGTTGCTTCCCGAGGCAGCGCGGCGCGGGGTTCGGCTCACCTATCTGCCGTTCATCGTCAAGGCCGTCACCGAAGCGCTTCACCGGCACCCGGTACTCAATAGTGCCGTCGATGAGACGACCAACGAGTTGGTCTACAAGAAGTACTACAACATAGGAGTGGCTACGGCGACGGATGCTGGTCTGATGGTGCCGGTCGTGCACCACGCGGACCGCCTCCGGCTTTTCGAGCTCGCGACCGAGATCGAGCGCCTTTCGCAGGCCGCCAAGGACGGCTCCCTTGGTCCCGAAGACCTTCGGAACTCGACTTTCACGATCACCTCGCTTGGAAAGCACAGCGGCCTGATGGCGACGCCGATCCTCAACCATCCCGAGGTCGGTATTTTGGGCGTGCACCGGATCAAAGAACGACCGGTCGTTCGCGACGGTGAGATCGTGGTCGGGAAGGTCATGCTGCTTTCGCTTTCGTTCGATCATCGAATCGTAGATGGCCACGTCGGTGCCGCATTTGCGTACGACATCATCGAAACCCTAGAACAGCCCGAGCGCCTGTTCACCGAGTTCCTCTGATGGCGTCGGTTCGGGAGAAGCTTCTCGTCTGGTTCGATCGCGAAGGGCGCGATCTTCCATGGCGACGAACGCGAGACCCTTACGCGATTTGGGTGTCGGAGGTGATGCTCCAACAAACTCGCGTCGATACCGTCATCCCGTACTACGAGCGCTTCTTGTCTAGCTTTCCGACGATCGAAGCCCTTGCGGAAGCCGACGAAGACGCCGTTCTCTCGCATTGGAGTGGGCTCGGCTACTATCGCCGTGCGCGGCTCTTGCATCGCGGGGTTCGAGAGGTGGTCGCGGAGTATGGCAGCGCGGTCCCCGAAGATGCCGAGGCGAGACGCGGGCTGCCCGGCGTCGGTCGTTACACGGCCGGGGCGATCGGAAGCATCGCGTTCGACAAGGAAGAGCCGGTCGTCGACGGAAACGTGAGCCGCGTGCTCTCTCGCTTGTTTCGAATCGACACCCCACTCGGGACTACCAAAACGACCAATCGTTTTTGGGACGAAGCCGCGCGTCTCGTCCTTGGCGAGCGTCCAGGGGATCTCAACCAAGCGCTGATGGAGCTCGGCGCGAGGATCTGCACGCCCAAGAACCCTCGCTGCCAGTCGTGCCCGGTATCGGCCGACTGCAAAGCGCTCGGGCATGACGAAGTCGATCGGCTTCCTGTGAAGCGCGCTCGCAAAGCACCGAAGCAGGTAGAGCTCGCAGCTGTGGTGGCGACGCGAGGCCGAGGCACCGACCGAAAGGTTTGGCTGATCAAAGGCGACCAACCGTTGTTTGGCGGGCTTTGGGGCGTGCCGATGGCCGAAGGGAGCCCACGCAAAGCCCTCGTCGAAGCAAGTCTCGAGGCACGCCTTCGACCCGAGCCCATTGGGCAAGTCGACCATGTGCTCACGCATCGCCGTCTGCGGATCGCCGTCTTCTTGGCGTCAGCCGCGAAGGGCATCGAATCGAAAAACGGGCAGCTGTTCACCTCAGCGTCGCTGCAACGGGTGGGCGTCTCGACGCTCACCCGGAAGATCCTAGGCGCTAGCGTGGGGGCGGCCGGGTGGGGCGCGTGGGTCCACACGTAGACGTGTTGTTCTCGCCCTCTGCATCAAGTCCCAGTGCCAGTGCCAGCGTCAGCGTCAGCGACAGTGCCAGCGACAGTGTCAGTGCCAGCGCCAGTGCGAGTGCCAGTGCCAGCGCCAGTGACGGCGCCAGCGTCAGCGCCGCGTGACCGCGACCGGATCCGCGATCGCGAACTGGTCCCTCGCCGGTTCCCCGGATAGACTGCCTCTTGTGGGAATTCTCGCTTTTCGCGGAGTGTCCAAGCGGTTTGGGGGGCAGGTCGCGCTCGATGGCGTGACGCTCCAGGTGTCGCAGGGCGAAGTGTTTGGGCTCATGGGGCCCAACGGGGCGGGGAAGACCACGCTCATTCGGATCGGCCTCGACATCCTCCGCGCAGACGAAGGTGAGGTCTCTCTCTTTGGTGCGCCGCTCAACCGTTCAACGCTCGACCGCACGGCGTATCTCCCCGAAGAGCGCGGGGTCTATCGCCGCGCGAAAGTGCGGGAGCTGCTCACCTATCTCGGGCGGCTCAAGGGTCTCAAACCAGCCAACGCGCGAGAGTCGGCAGCGCATTGGCTAGGGCGCGTGGGTCTTTCGCACGTCGCCGAGCAGCGGGTCGAAAGCCTCTCGAAGGGGATGACACAGAAGGTTCAGATCGCGGCATGCCTGATGAGCGACCCGGAGCTCTGTGTGTTGGACGAGCCGTTTTCCGGGTTGGATCCCGTCAACGTGGCCCTCGTGAAGGAGCTGATCGAAGAGCGTCGAGCGCGCGGGCTCACCACCGTCCTCTCGACCCATCTCATGCATCAAGTCGAGGCGCTTTGTGATCGCGTGGCCCTCATCCACCGTGGACGCGTAGTCGTGTATGGCGACCTCGAAGAGATTCGCCGTCGTTATTCGCCACATGAGGTGATCGTCTGGACTTCGATCGACCTCGTCGAGCTCGGAGTCGACGCGATCCGCGATGCGAACGGAAGCTGGCGCGTCTCGCTGCCCCATGCCGAAACTGCGGCCGGCTATTTGAACGAGCTAATTCGCAGCGGTGTTCCGATCGACCGCTACGAGCCGTTGGTTGCGCGAATGGACGACATCTTCGTGAACTTGGTGAGCGGAGGAGTCGAGTGATGCGGCCGGATCGGGTCACCGCCGTTGCGAAGTTCGAGCTCTTGTCGGTGGTCAAACGATGGTCGTATCTCATCACTACATTCGGTCTCCCGGTTTTCCTCGCGCTCATTTCCGGTACGGTTCTCGGCGCACAAACCTACTTCTTGACCCTGCGTGGCGCCGAGAGCTCCGCATTCGGCCTCATCGACGAAGCGAACGTGGTCGACGAATCGGTGTTCGAAGACGATGAGGGCGCCCGGGTCTGGAGGGTCAACGCCATCGAAGTCGAGCTTTACGCGTCGCTCGATGCAGCCAAAGTCGACCTCGAAGCGGGTCACATCCGTGCGCTCTACGTGGTCGAGCCCGATTATTTGAAAACGGGAGAGGTACGCGCGGTCCAATCCGAGAAGACGCCGCTCTTGAGCATGCGAGGTACAACCGTCGAGCCGGTTCTGCGATCGCTTCTTCGACGTTCGCTCATGGTCGACCATCTCGACCAGGAAGTGCAGGAGCGTGTGCTCGCGCCAGCCAATTTCGTGCGGACGCGCCTCACGCCCGGCGGCGATGACGTGGTCAGCATCGACGAGACCATCGACCTTCTGGTGCGCACCACCATCCCGCTCTTTTTGGGCGTGTTGTTGCTCACGGCGCTTCTCAGCGCATCGGGTTACCTGGTTCAAACCGTGTCGACCGACAAAGAAAGCAAGATCGTCGAAGTGCTTCTCGCGTCGGTCACGTCCGAAGAAATCATCGCCGGCAAGCTCTTCGGCCTCGGTGCGGCAGGTCTGATTCAATTCGCGGTTTGGTCTTCGATGGTGGTCTTCGTGGCGCTGAGCGCTTCGGCCGCGCTTGCCTCGGTGGTCGCGATTCCGTGGGAGGCCATCGGGGTAGCACCCGTGCTCTTCGTGCTTGGCTACCTCTTCATGGGCAGTCTGATGCTCGCTACGGCGGCGCTCGGCGCCAACGCTGCCGAGAGCCAAAAGCTCACCGTCGGCTGGGCGATGCTTGCGGTGCTGCCGTTGATGGTGATGGTGATCTTGCTCGACGAACCCAATGGTTTTCTCGGTCAGCTGATGACCTGGATCCCATTCACCTCCCCGCTCACCGTCATCCTTCGACTGGCCGTGGACTCGGCGGGAATCGCCTGGTGGGAGGTGATCGGCTCGATGCTGATGTTGGTTCTGTCGACCTGGGTCGCAATTCGCATCGGCGCCAGGCTATTTCGCGTCGGGTTTCTGCTCACCGGCTCGCGCCCGTCGCTAGCCGAGCTCTGGCGCCAGGCGCGGTAATAGCGTCAGCGTACTCGAACTGCGTCAACCGGTGACTCGGACTGCGGCGCGGGACGGGCGTGCTCGCGCTGGGGCCGTGGTCGCCCTTTGCTACACCTACTCCTCGAGAACAGTGCCAGTGTCAGCGGCAGTGCCAGTGCCAGCGACAGTGTCAGCGGCAGTGCCAGCGACAGTGCCAGCGGCAGTGCCAGCGGCAGTGCCAGCGTCCGTGCCAGTGTCAGCGGCAGTGTCAGCGGCAGTGCCAGTGTCAGCGCCAGTGTCAGCGTTAATGTCGGTGGACGGGTTCTCGTTTGCGCACTGGCCCGGCGGATAGATTCGGAGGCTCTTTTGGGGTAGACAAGCAGCACGTGGAGGTGTGACGTGAAGCATGTATGGATCGCAGTAGCTGTTGTGGCATTGGGGTGGATGTCGACCGCGCAGGTATCGGCGCAAGTCGATGCCAAGGAAGAAGAAAAGGCCTTGGAAGAGCGAAACGAGGTCTCAGGGGAAAGCGTCGAAGAGGAATGGTTGGGCGAGGAGGACGAAAAGGTGCAGACCGAGGTCCCAACGGCTGACCGTAAAGGAGGTCGCTGCGCGATCGACCCATCTTCGTCGACCCCCTCCCGGACCCCGATCGCGATGATGCTCTTTACACTCGGTCTGGTCGCCCTCCGAAGGTCCGGCGGAGATTCCTCCCCGCGAAGCGACTAGGGCGCGTCAGCGCCAGTGTCCGTGCCAGTGTCAGCGGCAGTGTCAACGCCGGCGTCGGTGCCAGTGTCAGGGGTACTCGACGGGGGGTGGAACCGGGAGCGGTAGCTCTTCGACGAGCTTTCCCGTGCTGCCGCTGGCGGCCGAATAGTATCTCACGCGCATTTGGTCGAAGTCGATCACCGTGAAGGTCTGTTCGTCGTTCCGGTAGATCGTGCCTGCGTTGATGACGGTGAGGCCGGGAAACACGCGTACCATTCGCTCGTGGGTGTGTCCGCCGATCATGAACTGCAGGTCGTCGTCGAGCATCAGCTCTCGCAAGGTTGGAATGTCTTGGAGCGCGTAGCCTTTGGTATCCGGAAGTAGCCAGGCTTCGTCGGCGTCACCTACGCCGTGACAGAGAAGGGCTGTGCCGTGCGGAGTTTGGTAGTGACGCATCTTCGGAAGCGCCTCGATGAATGCTCGCGACTCCTGGTTGATCACGTGGGTGGCGTTTTCCAGATTTCGGTGCTCACCGGTCAAGAGCCAACGCTCGTGGTTTCCGGCGACGCATTGTACGTGTCGCGATTCGAGCAGCTTCAGGGTAGCGTCGGCATCGCCGTGACCGTCGACGAGATCGCCCACGCATAACACCGGCTCGACGTTCATTGATTCGAGCACATCGAGCACTCGCTCGAGGGTTTCCGATTCGCAATGGACGTCTCCGATCACGCCGCAAAAGCTCAAGCTTGGGAGAGTGCTCACTACTCTGAATCTAAGAGCTTTTCGGAGCGCCGCCAAGAAGCACGCGACTGGTGCTTTGACCCCGCGTGTTGTAGACACGCTTCCATGCTCGATCTGCGCTACGCGAGCGAGAACCTAGCCGATGTCAAAGCTGCGTTGGCGCGCCGCGGGTTTGACGATGTTGCGCTTCTCGACCGGCTCGGGTCCCTTGCCGAAGAGCGCCGGGAAATCATCACGCAAGTCGAAGCGCTTCGCCAAGAGCGAAACGCCGCCAGCGAAGCGATGGCGAAGGTGGCTGACAAAAAGTCCGAGGAGTTTCAGGCCAAGCGCGACGAGCTACGGGCGCTCGGCGACGAGATCAAAGCAGGCGAGGCCCGCCAAGCCGAGGTTGCCGAAGAGCTCGAGGGGATCCTCCTGAACCTTCCAAATCTCCCACACCCCGAAACCCCGAACGGCCTGAGCGAGGACGACAACGTCGAGATGCGCGTCTGGGGCCAGAAGCCGTCATTCGACTTCGAGATGCGCGATCATGTCGAGGTCGGCGTCGGCCTCGGCATCCTCGACTTCGAGCGCGCCGCAAAGCTAAGCGGATCGCGGTTCGTCGTCTTGATGGGAGCCGGGGCTCGGCTCGAACGCGCCCTGTTGCAGTTCATGCTCGACGTTCACACCACCGAGCACGGCTACCGAGAGGTGTGGCCCCCGGTACTCGTGAAAGACAGCGCGATGCTCGGAACGGGCCAACTCCCGAAGTTTGCAAAGGACTCGTTTCGGATGGCGAAAGAAGAGGAATGGGAGGCCCAGGCCGAGGCGCAGGGGCACGATCTCTATCTCGTACCGACCGCCGAGGTACCCCTCACCAATCTGCACGCCGACGAAATTCTCGCGGAAGCGGACCTGCCGGTCGCCTACACCGGGTACACGGCATGCTTTCGAAGTGAGGCGGGCAGCTATGGCAAAGACACGCGGGGCATGATCCGTGTGCACCAGTTCGACAAGGTCGAGCTGGTTCGATTCTGCCATCCAGACCACGGCGATCGCGAGCTCGACATCCTCACCGGGCACGCCGAGTCGATTCTGCAAAAGCTCGAGCTCCACTATCGAGTCGTCCAACTCTGTGCCGGCGACATGGGCTTTGCTGCGCAAAAATCCTACGACCTCGAGGTGTGGCTTCCTGCTCAAGACACCTACCGTGAGATTTCGAGCTGTTCTTGGTTTGGTGACTTTCAGGCTCGCCGCATGAAGGCGCGCTTCCGGCCCGAACAAAAGGGCAAGCCTCGGCTCCTTCATACGCTCAATGGATCGGGCCTCGCCATTGGCCGAACGCTCGTCGCGATTCTCGAACAAAATCAGCAGGCCGATGGAAGCGTCTCGGTGCCAAAGGCTCTGCGGCCGTACATGGGTGGCCTCGAGAGGATCACCGCCGCATAGATGACCGACTTCGAGATTCAACGAGACGTGCCCCTGGCTCCGCTCACCACTTTCGAGCTCGGGGGGCCGGCACGGTTCTTCGTTCGTGCCGGAGGCACGGAGACCCTCGTTGCGGCGCTTCGTTGGGCTCGCGAAGAGGGTCACGGGGCGGCCATTCTCGGCGGCGGCTCGAATTTGATCGTACCCGACGAAGGCTACTCGGGTCTCGTGATCCACATGGCCCTTGGTGACATCGATTTTGAAGACAGTGGGAGGGTCGAGGTTGGTGCGGGCGTTCCGTGGGAGGTCGTCGTCGACGGAGCAGTGACCCGCGACTGGGCAGGCCTCGAGTGCCTGACCGGCATTCCCGGCTCGACCGGGGCCACACCGATTCAGAACGTCGGCGCGTACGGCCAAGAGGTCGCCGAGGTGATCGAACGCGTCCTGGTGGTCGACCGGGAAAGCCTCGTGCTCGGGGAGCTCGCTCCCGGAACCTGTGAGTTCGGCTACCGCGACAGCATGTTCAAGCGAGAGCCCGAGCGGTATGTCGTCGTCGGCGTGCACTTTGCGCTTCGCCCCGGTGGCGCAGGAACCGTTCGCTATGGCGAGCTCGAAAAGCAAGTTCGACCAAGCGCGTCGCTCGGCGAAATTCGAAACGCCGTCCTCGACCTCCGACGCAAAAAGTCGATGGTGATCGATCCCGACGATCCGAATCACCGGAGCGCAGGATCGTTCTTCCTGAATCCGGTCGTCACGAGGACGGAAGCCGACCATGTCGCGGCGCTTGCTGTGGCTGAAGGGCTAGTTCCTAGCATCGCTGCGGTCCCCAGTTATCCCACGCCAACCGGTGAGGTGAAGCTCGCGGCCGGTTGGCTGATCGAGAAGTCCGGCATCGCCAAAGGCACGCGCCGCGGAGCGGTCGGGATATCGAGCAATCACGCCCTAGCGTTGGTGCACCACGGCGGAGGCACTACCGCTGAGCTACTCGCCTTCGCAGACGAAGTTCGCGCGCGCGTGGCAGACCGCTTTGGCGTTCAGCTGAAGCGCGAGCCCAGGCTCTTGGTCTAGTTATTCGGCGAATGGGTCGCTGAAGGCGGGGTTATTGAGGAAGTCGTCGTCGGTCAGGGCGTTGAGGAAAGCTTTCAGGTCTTCCCGCTGTTCCGCCGCGTGCATAGTGATCGATCACGTCGTCCAGGGTCACAAGCGAGCCATCGTGCAGCACACGAGCTAGGAACGCCTCATCGGGTTGTCCTCGGGAACCCGAGGCAGAGGGATTGCTTCCGGCCATCGAGCCGTGAAAAACGATTGGCTACCAGGTGCCGGGTTCCCGCCAAAGGGCAGCCCGAGGTTGCCGAAGATCGAACGCCACGAACATTCCGTAGAGATGCGTCTGGAAATTTTCGCCATGACCATGCTCACCGAGATCGCTGGCCGGGATGTGAACATAGAACAGCCCCGCAAACGACACCATCGACAACGCCGCGATCGTCCACGTCCACACCCCCGACAGCATCACCGCCGACATCGCGACGTAGACGACATAAATGATGCTGAACGGGTTGGTCGGACCCCCCGAGAGATAGAGCACGCCCGTCAACAGAGCCACGTCCAGCACGAAGAATCCGCCGAGAACCTCGACCGACCCCAACGACAGCCAAAGGTTCGAAACCGCGCCGACCGTGAGCAGCCCCCACATCCATGCCGTAGGCAGCTCGAGCCCTAGCAATCTTTCCGCGACCAGGATCGACGCGGCTTCAATCGCGAGCGCACCCCAACGCATGCGAGCAAGCCACTGGGCGTTGGTCACCCGAGCCATGTTACGAGTCTGATTGAGCTTCGCCTTCGGCCTGCGCTTCGAGATCGACGCTTCCGTACATGGCCTCGGCGATCTTGTAGGCGCTCAGCTCCAAAGTCTCGAGAGAGTCTCTGATCGCGATCGCGTCGCCGTTTTCTATGCATTGATGAAGCGTCTCGATGTCGGCTTCGACCTGCGCGACCACGTCTTCGGGGACCATCTCACGACATTCGGCGACTGCGCGCTCACTCGTGTAAAGCAGGGCCTCCGCCGCGTTTCGCAGCTCGGCGAGCTCACGGCGCTTTTCGTCTGTCGTCTTGTAGGCGTCAGCTTCTTCGATGATCCGCTTGATGTCTTCTTCGGACAGGCCGCTCGATGCGACGACTCGAATCGCCTGTTCGCGACTGGTCCCAAGGTCCTTGGCTGAAACGTTGACCACTCCATCAGCGTCGATGTCGAAGGTCACTTCGATCTCGGGCACTCCGCGGGGCGCTGGGAGGATCGGCGCCAGCTCGAACTTGGCCAACGACTTGTTGTCCTCGCTCATCTCACGCTCCCCTTGGAGCACGTGAATCGGTACGAAGCTTTGATTGTCGACGCTTGTCGTGAAGATTTCGCGGGCGCGAGTCGGAACCGTGGTGTTCCGTGGGATGAGCTTGTGAAAGACACCACCGCCGGTTTCGACACCCAGACTGAGCGGAGTCACGTCGAGAAGAAGCATTTCTTCCACCTCGCCCGCGAGCGCCGCCCCTTGCAACGCAGCGCCCATCGCGACGACTTCGTCCGGATTGACGCGCTTGTAAGGAGCTTTTCCGAAAAAGTCCGACACTTTGGACTGGACCATCGGCATCCGGGTCTGACCACCGACCAGGAGGATTTCGTCGATCTCCTCCCTCTTGATACCCGCATCGGTCAGGGCTTGCCCGCACGGTCCGAGTGTTCGGTCGACGATCTCGGAGACGAGTATTTCGAGCTCACTTCGCTTGAGCTTGGTTTCCAGATGCTTGGGCCCAGTCTCGTCCGATGCGATGAAAGGCAGGTTGATCTCGGTTTCGAGCGAGGAGGACAGCTCGTGCTTTGCTTTTTCCGCTTGTTCTTTCAAGCGCTGAAGAGCCACACGGTCGTCCCGCAAATCGATGCCACTACTCTTTTGGAATCGACTCGCGAGCTCTTCGACCAACGCGTTGTCGATGTCTTCGCCGCCGAGATGCGTGTCGCCAGCGGTCGATTTCACGCTAAAGACGCCATTTGCGATCTCGAGGATCGAAATATCGAACGTGCCGCCCCCCAAGTCGTAGACAGCAACGCGCTTTCCTTCTTTTTCCTCGAACCCGTAGGCCAATGCGGCGGCCGTCGGCTCGTTGATGATCCGGCGCACCTCGAGCCCGGCGATCTTGCCGGCAGCGATCGTGGCGGAGCGTTGCGCGTCATTGAAGTAAGCGGGCACCGTGACGATGGCGTCTGTGACGTCCTCCCCGAGGAACGACTCCGCAACCTCACGCATCTTCTCGAGCACCATCGCGGAGATTTCCGGCGGCGAGTAGCGCTTGTCCTCGATTTGAACCCAGGCGTCCCCCCGTTCGCTTTCGACGACGCGGTAGGGCGCCAAGCGAGCGTGCTTTTGTGCTTGCTCCGAGTCGAAAGACAAGCCCATCAGCCGCTTGATCGCGAAGACCGTGCTTTCGGGATGCGTCACGCCTTGACGCTTGGCGACGCTTCCGACGCGGCGCTCACCATCCTTGGCGAACGATACGACTGAAGGGGTCGTACGGCTGCCTTCGGGGTTCGGAATCACCCGCGGCTCGCCATTATCGACAAATGCCACGCAAGAGTTGGTCGTACCCAGATCGATCCCGATGATCTTCCCCATCTCGCCCTAGCCTTCTTTATACCCCGCCGTCGACGATTGTCGCATCTTGTGGCATTTGGGGGCCGATTATTCCGGAGTTGGGTCTTCGCCGTCTGCGTTGGGGGCGTCATCGTCGCTTTTGCCCTGATCACCTGTCCCGGTCGCGGGTACGGCCACGACGACCATCGCCGGCCGGAGGAGCCGATCTCCGAGCTTGTACCCGGGCACCACTTCCGCGACGATCGTGCCGGGTGGGTGCTCGTTGGTGGCCTCTTGCTGCATGGCATCGTGGATCGTCGGGTCGAACATCTGTCCAAGAGACTCCACGCGCGTCAGCCCCAGCCGATTCGCAACTTCCTCGAAGCCCCGAAGGACCATCTGGACGCCCTCGGCGACAGCCGCCAGGTCGGTGGCGCCGGCAGTGGCGTCCGTGGCCCGTTCGAGGTTGTCGATGACCGGAAGCACCTCCCGCACCGTGTCTTCGATCGTGCGCCTGCGGACTTCTTCGATCTCTTTGCGGGACCGCTTGCGGAAGTTGTCGAAATCCGCCGCGATCCGCAGCAGCTGTTCCCGCATACGATTTCGTTCGGCGCGAGCGCTTTCGACCGCCGACTGCTCTTCGTCGACCTCGTCCGCTTCTTGGGCGGCTCCGTCTTCTTCGGTGCCCGCCGCCATCTCGCTCTCCGTGGCGGTCTCTTCGTCCGGGTAGATGGTATCTTCATCTTCCCTCGCCGCGCTTTGGTCGTCGTCGGATTTTTCCCCCGCGTGTTCGCTCATGATCTGTTCGACTTTCCCCTAAGAGTCTTTGGATGTCCCCGGCAGCCGCCCGTCGAGGAGATCGCTCAGCACATCGGCCGCGAAACCCACCAAGGGTACGTATTGCCTGTAATCCATTCTAGTGGGCCCGACGATTCCAAACGAGCCTATACTCGAACCATCGCGTCGGTAGGGGCTCGAAATGACGCTGATGTCCTGAACCTCCGAGAGTGCCGCCTCGTGCCCGATAAATACCTGGACGCCGTCGGTTTCGAGGGTGCGCTCCAATAGCTCGAGAAGCTTCTGCTTCTCCTCGAAGGCATTGAGGTAGCTGCGGATCTTCTCGGCATCTCCGAACTCGGGTCTGTCGAAGAGAGCTCCCTGCCCTTCGATGACGACGCTCGCGCTTTCGGCCTGACCCTCGACCGTCGCCTCGATCATCCGTTGCGCCTGCTGGCGCAGGTGTTGGTATTGTCCCTGCTCGGTGGCCAAGCGAACGGCGAGCAAGTCACGCACCGCGCGGAGAGTTCGACCACCGACGAGCTCGGCCAGATAGTTGTTCACGCGCTCGAGGATGTGGTCGTCGACCGTGAGCTCCGTCACCACGACGCGGTTTTCGACGGAGCCCGAGCGCATGACCAACACCGCCAACGTGCGGTCGCCGGCCAATCGGATGAATCTCAACTGATCGAGCCGCGCGTCGGCAACCGATGGGCGAGCGATGATCGTTGCCGTGCCCGTGAGATGGCTCAGAAGCTGCCCGGTCGCACGCACCGCGTCGTCTCCAGGCGCGAGAGCTCGTAGCCGATCGATCAGAGCGGTCCGATGCGCGTCGGAGATCTCTCCTGCCGTCGCCATCGCATCGACGAAGAAACGAAACCCCGCGTCCGTAGGCACGCGACCGGCGCTCGTATGGGGCTGATGGAGCAACTCGCTTTCCTCGAGGTCAGCCAGCACGTTTCGAATCGTCGCCGGTGACAAGCCCACGGTGTAGCGCTTCGCGATCTGTCGCGAGCTCACGGGCTTTCCCGACGCGATGTACTCAGTTACGACCGCGAACAGGATCCGCCGGTGTCTTTCGTCCAATGTCACCGCCACGCCTCGACAAAGTAGAATCCCGGCTCGTCCTGTCAAGCCCGCGACCATGGTCCGGAAATTGGCCCCGCCGAGCGCCCCGAGGCAGGCTCAGGGCAGATGAAACCCACCGTGGCGCTCCTTCCCTTCCTTCTGATGGTCATGGCGATCATGACCGTGCCGACGTTGGTCCTCGATGAGCAGGGGTTGCCCCGCTATCGACTGCTCCGCGCCGAGCTCGAGAACCTCCGCGGCTCCAATGAAGAGCTGGTGCAGGAAATCGCCCGTTTGAAGATCGAGATCGACTCGCTTCGCTCCGACACCAACTACGTCGAACGCATCGCCCGCGACGAGCTCGGGATGGTGCGTCCCGAAGAGTTCGTGTTTCAGTTCCCGTCCCAATAGGTGGGCGCCCGCCATACATCGGGCGGATTTTTTGCTGAACGGGTAGCTGCGGCGTACCACCTCTTGGGTATGACCGCCCTCGTCCAGGCAGCGCTCCGCGTGAGGCGAACAGCGCGGTCGATGTGGGGAGTTGCCGTCGCCTTTCTGTTGGGCGCGGCTTTGCTCGCTGGCTTCTTCCTTCCGTCCGATCGGTCACTCGGATGGCAGCATCTCGCCTGGGCTCTCACGTGGGCAACCGTGTTTGGCACCAGGGCTCGGGCCGCCGTTCAGCATGGCGCAGAGCCGCGGTCGTCGTTCGAGCTCGGCGCGCTACTGCTCGTCGGTGTCCATGCGCTCGTTCAGCTCCGCGGGGGCGTTGTCAGCGAGCTCTACCCTTTGACCTACGTGGCCGTGGCGTTAGGAGCATCGTTCGCAACAGGTTGGGCTGGGGCGAGCATCGTCGCCTTCGCTGCTGCCCTCGACTTCGGTATTTCGTTTTTCGCTGAGCACATCAGCGACCCTTCGGTCCTGGCGGCTCATGGATTCTTCGTCATGTCGTTCGGGGTTTTGAATCTCGTCTTCACCCGTGCAGAGATCAGCCGCGTGCGTAGGAAGTCCAAGCTCGCGTTCCAAGCGCAACAGGACAGAGTGCGCGACGAGACACGCCTATTTCGACTAGTCGCCCCCGCTTCAGAGGGCCTTCGCGACGAAGATCGCCTCTACCAGACCAGCGTCCAAGAGGTGCATCAAGCCCTCTATCACACCATCGAGCTCCTCCATCGTACGCTCGGCTTGCACACGTGCATGCTCTTGATGCCCGGTGAGGACGGCGAGCGGCTTCACATCGTGGAGCTGGTCACCTCCAGCGAGGACATCGCCGATGGACCATTTACCCTAGGGTCAGGGGCGGTTGGCGCTGCGGTCCGACGCAAGCTGACCACGAACCTCCAGCAGATTCGCGCCGGCTATCGCGGGCTCTGTTATTATCGCGGGCCCGCGGCGGTTCGCTCGTTTCTCGCGGTTCCGGTGCTCGACAACGGTCACTTTCGGGCGGTGCTGTGCGCCGACCGACTCGACGATAGGCCTTTTACGCCGAAAGAAGAAGAGCTCTTCCGAAGCAGCACGTCGCACATCCTTCGGTGCGTCGAAAACGAGCGAGTCTTCGTCCAGCTCGAGAGCTCCAAGCGGCAGCAAGAGATCCTCTACCGGGGCTCGACCGCTTTGAGCACTGCTCTCAACCAAGACGAGGTGATGGAGGTAGGGCTCTCTACCGCAGCCGAGATCGCACCGCACGACTTTGCAGCGATCACCGAGTACCAGTCCGAGGGGCGGCGCCACATCGTGCGTCGCGCGATCGGTGAGCACAACCTCGATTTTCAAGGACTTCGTTTCCGCGACAATGCCTCGCTCACCGCGATGGTGGTGAAGAACAAGCACTACCTTCCTTACCGGGGCGAGTTCGACGCAAAACAACAAACGCTCTTCACCAAGAAAGCCAAGCTCAAAGGGATGGGTTCATTGCTCGTGTTGCCGCTCGTCGTTCGAGAGGAGCCGATTGGTACCCTGATCGTGGCTGCCAAGTCCGCGCAAGCCTTTGGCGCATCGGCGCGGGAGACTCTCCAGGCCTTGGCCAACCAACTCGCCGTTGCGATCGCCAATGCTCGCGCCGTTCGCCTGCTGGAGGAAAAGGCCACGACCGATGGGCTCACCGGTTGCCTCAACAAACGCGCGTTCCTCGCCGAGATGGAGCAGAGGATCCTTGCGGCCCAGCGATTTCGGCGTAAATTGTCTCTAATTGTGACAGATCTGGACCATTTCAAGACCGTAAATGACACTTATGGTCATGCCAGCGGTGACCAGGTGCTGCGAGAGCTCGGCCGCGTCCTCAAGCGCGTCAAACGCGAGACCGATCTGGTGGCGCGTTTCGGTGGAGAAGAGTTTTGTGTTCTTTGCGAGGAGACCGATGCGCGCGGTGCAAGGCTTCTCGCCGAGCGGGTTCGCGAGGAGCTACAAAACACCGAGGTGGCCACCGAGCTCGGACCGCTGAAGGTTACGGCTTCGCTCGGGGTCGCGACCTTTCCAGACGATGCAACCACGGCTGAAGCTCTCTTTGCCCAGGGCGACAAGGCGCTCTACGAGGCGAAAAGTCGCGGCCGAAATCAGGTCTGCACCGTATAGGCGTTAGTGGCGTCCCGCCGATAGTGTCGTCAACCTCGCCGAAGCTCGAGTGTCTCGGGATCGAGCATCCACTGGAAGGAGCCCTTCCCGTCCTCGACCCGTATCAAGGATGCCGAGCCGGTTCTGAACGAACCAAACCCCCGCAACTGGCACAGGTTCCCAGCGAGAATCTCGATCTTGGGCATATGGGTCACCAACACGATGACATCGTCGTTGGCCGCATGCCCGAGTGGCTCGAGTGCTTGTGCCGTAGTCCCCTCGTCACTCGAAAGGGGGGTGTGCACTTCGACCGGACCCGCGAACTCCGTTTGGGTAGCGGCGAGGATCTCCGCGGTCTGGATCGCACGAACGAGTGGGCTCGTGTAGATGCAGGCGTACTGTAGGTCCAATCTGGCGAGGGCTTTCCCGACCTCGGTGATCGATGTGCGTCCCCGGTCGGTCAGCCATCGCAGATGGTCGGTCGGCGCCGACGTCGTATCTACGGCCGCCCCATGCCTCACGAGAAGAACTTGCATGGGCTGGAGCCTTGCACGCGGGTCACGGTTCGTCTCGCCGGGCGTGAGCGGATCGCGCGAAAGATTCTTCCGGCGCAAGGACCAGCTTGTGTCGTGCGTAGAGCGCAAACCACAAGAGCCCGAGCCCGTACCACACCGCAGCGCCTACCACGACCTTTTGATAGATCGGGTCTGTGACGAAGAGCGCGATGAGCGTCACGAGGGACACGATCAGGGCGACCGCAGCACCGGGGATCCCCAACGGGCTACGGTAGGGCCGTGCGATATTGGGCAGCCGCACGCGGAGAAGAATGTACGACAGCATCTGGAGTGCGTACGCGATCACCGCACCGAACACGGCCATATTCAACAGCACCGCTCCGACGGGATGCTCGGGTCCAAGCGCGTGAATTCCATAAGCGACCGCATAACCGAGTGCAGCGCCGACCAATAGGGCGGCATGCGGGGTCTGGCGAGTGTGGTGTGTGCGAGACAACCAGCGGGGGAAGTAGCCGGCCCTCGAGAGCGAGAAGATCTGCCTCCCATAGGCAAAAATGATGCTGTGAAAGCTGGCGACCAAGCCGGTCACCGCCACCAGCGCGAGCAACTTGGCACCGAGGCCCGCGCCGAAGGTGGTCTTGAACCCCTCGAACAGAGGCTCGGCGGATGAGCCCAGCACCGAGGAGCCAGGGGCGATGCCCGCGTTGAGAAACAGCGTCAGGAATGCAGCCACGACCAACGTCAGAAGTCCGAGTAGAAGACCCCGCGGGAGGTCGCGCCCAGGGGCCTCCGCTTCCTCAGCGGCCAGCGGGAGTTGTTCGATCGCCAGAAAGAACCAGATCGCGAAGGGCAACGCCGACAAAATCCCGACCGGGCCGCGGGGCAGCCACCGCGTGCCGCCGGGTTCCGGCTCGATGTTGAGCGCCCACGCCATGTCGAAGTGCGGGAGGGCGGAAACCCAGAACACCAAGAGCACGCCGAGCGCCAAACCCGTGATCAAGACGGTAAACCGAAAGGTGATCTCGACCCCTTTAATGTTGAGCCCGACGAACAGGGCATAGCTGACCAGCCACCAAAGCGGCTCCGCAGCAGGCGGCGTTCCGAAGATCGCACCGAGATAACCCCCGATGCCGACCACGATGACGGCTGGCGTGAGGATGTACTCCATGTTCTCGGCAAGGCCCGTGATGTATGCCCCCCACGGGCCCATCGCCGAGCGCGCAAACGAGTACGCGCCTCCGGTGTGCGGTAGCGCTGCGGTCATCTCGGCGATGCTGAAGCAAAGGCCGGCATACATGACGGTGATGATGACGGTGGCGATCAGCAGCCCCCCAAAACCCCCGGCTGCGAGCCCGAAGTTCCAGCCGAAAAAGTCACCCGAGATGACCGCGCCCACACCGAGCGCCCAGAGCGACCACACCCCCGCATAACGGCGCAAACCGCGCTCTCGAAAGTACTTCTCGCCGACTCGATCGTATTCGACGCCCTGATCCCGCCTTGGCATGGCGCGGAGTGTAGCGGCTAGGCGCCGCTGGGGATAAGGTTCCGCGCATGTTGTCGATCGATCTGTCCGGGAAGCGGGCTTTCGTCGCGGGAGTCGCCGATGACGCCGGGTTTGGCTTTGCGATTGCCAAAGCACTCGCGAGCGCTGGGGCTTCGGTGTGCGTCGGAACGTGGCCGCCCGCTTTGGGCATCTTCGAAACGCTTCTTAGGCGAGGGAAGCTCGACGAATCGCGCAGGCTTCCTGGAGGTGGAATGCTCGAGCTCGAGGCGATCTACCCCCTCGATGCCGAATACGACTCGCTCGAAGACGCGCCGGCGGAGCTGCGAGCCGAGAAGCGTTACCGGGATCGCGGTGACTTCAGCATCGACGGTCTGGCGCAGAGGCTGCGCGATGACTTCGGAGAGCCGTGCCTCGACATCGTGGTGCACAGCCTCGCGAACGGGCCCGAAGTCACCAAGCCGCTTCTCGAGACCAGCCGCAAGGGGTACCTCGCAGCGGTCGGGGCCAGTGCGTATTCGTTCGTGTCGTTGGTGCAGCGACTCCAGCCGCTCATGCGCGACGAAGGTTCCTTCTTGGCGCTTTCGTACCTGGCGAGTCAGGGGGTGGTCGCCGAGTACGGAGGCGGCATGGCGTCGGCGAAGGCGGCGCTCGAGAGCGATGCCCGCATGTTGGCGTTCGAAGCCGGACGTCGTTGGGGACACCGCGTCAACGTGATTTCGGCGGGTCCCTACGCCTCTCGTGCGGCTACGGCGATCGGCTTCATTCACAAGATGATCAAATACTACGAGCTCAACGCACCGCTCCGGGATGCGCTCCGCGGCGATGAGGTGGGAAACGCGGCGGCCTTCCTCTGCAGCCCGCTTGCGAGTGGAATCACGGGAACGGTCCTCTACGTCGACAAGGGCTACCACGCGATGGCTACCCCCGCCGATGTCGAGGGCTTGGTCGACAAGCTGACAAGCGCCTAGGCGGCGACCATTTCGTGCTGCGCCGTTGGCCGGATGCTCGAGGTTTCGGCTTCGACGTGCAAGGTCTCGGCTAGCGCTCGTTCGGTGTGCACGCGCTCCTGAAGCCAAGGCTCGAGGGCTCGCATCAGCGCACGAGCGGATGGGTGTCTCGCTGCGGGATTACGGCTCATCAGCTTCGACAGAACACCGTCCATCTCGTGACACACGTTCGGCGACAACAACGATGCGCGCGGAGCATCTTCGCGAATGATGCGGCGAAGAACGGTGTTCACGTCGTTGCCGGTGAACGGGAGCCGACCGGTGAGCGCCTCGAACATGGTGATCCCCACCCCGAAGAGGTCGGCGCGCGCATCGACGTAGGGGTTCCCGCTCGCCTGTTCGGGCGATGCATAACTCGGAGTGCCATACACGCGCCCCCGCTCCCGGGATCGTTCATCGGCGGGTGCCGTTTCGGCGGCGCAAATCCCGAAATCGAGCAGGTGCACGTCGAGCTCACCGTATGCGCCGCGATTCATCAAGATGTGCTCGGGCTTGATGTCGCGGTGGACGTAGCCGTGTCGGTGCACGCTATGCAGGATCGACGCGAGGCGCGCCATGATCACCGAGACTTGCGGCGGGCTGAGAGGGCCTGAGCGTCGAAGATAGGTCGCGAGGCTCTCCGAGCGCATGTACTTCATCACCACGTACGGCGACTCGTCGTCGAGCGATCCGTGGTCGATCACGGGGACGATGCCAGGATGAAACACTCGGCGCGAGACTTCGACCTCTCGTCGGACCCGGGCCATCAGATCAGGATTTCCGGCGTACGCGGGACGCAGCATCTTCACGACGATCCGTTCGAGGGTGGCCAGGCGTTCGGCCTCGAAGACGATTCCCGTGCCTCCAATCCCGATCGCGTTGCCCACGCGGTAGCGGCCGTCCAAAATCTGCCCGCGCAGCTCGCTCCGCTCCGGCAACACCGACATGACCCCACCTTCTGTCGGGGGCGATCAGGGGTCAAAAAAAGCGCAAGTCCGGGGAAGTTGTCCCTGTCGGGTCCGTTCGCGGCCATGTTTGGTAATTTACCTCACCATTCGAATCCGACGGATTCCGAAGCAACAAGTATGCAACGCCAATCGATTCATCGTTGACAGGATCATCCCAGTTGCGCCTAAATCCGAGCCCGCCGCACGATCAGCCCCCTCCTAGGAGGCAGTCCCCACCCGCCCGTGATTGGGGGCTGCCTCCTCTTATCTTTCTGCGGTGAGCGCGTGCGAATCCGACGGCAGCCCCTCCAGATTCGGCTCTACCGCGCAGCACGAAACGCATCGATCGTTTCGCGCTCGTCGTAGCGATGCTGGTAGTCGGTTGCGCGCTTGAACGCATCGCTGTCGACCACGATCGGGTACTTCAAATGATCGATCGCAGCCGGCGGCAAGTTGGGAAGGGCCAGTCGGCTGAGCCCCAGGCTGATCAGGGTCGCCGGCACTGGAACTGGGCGCCCGCCAACTGCACGTACGATGGTGGAAATCGGGACCGGTGACGGACCCGAAACGTTGTAAACCCCGTGCAGCTTGCGGCTGAGGGCAGTGACGATGGCCTCCGCTGCGTCCTCTTCGTGGATGAAATGGATCAGCGGGTCAAAGCCCATCACGACGGGGACCGTCGAGCCCTTGAGGTACGATGCGAGCGTCCCGTGTTTGCTTGGGCCGAGGGTGTATACGATCCGAAGCACGCAGGTGGTGATCTCCGGATAGCGCCATAGCGCGGACGATGCGTACAGGTCGGCGGCTACCAGATCGGCGAGCTCCGGGAACGTATGTGCCGACATCGGAGGCTCGTCCTCGGTGTGATAAAGCGGGGAATCGGCGGCAGCGCCGTAATACGTATGTCGGCCGACGAAGATCGCCTGCTTCACGTCGTACTTTTGGCAATGCTGAATGAACGCGCGCGTCCCATAGAGGTTCACCCGCATTCTGTCCGGGCTCTTGTGAACGAGGTGGGTGACCGTTGCCATGTGGATGGCGGCTTGAGGACGGCGTGCTCGAAATACGTCTTCGGCCGTTCGCTTGCGAATGTCGTGCTCGTACATCTCGATCGACTCGGGAGCTCCTGGCCAGGGGCGCCGGTCGATGCCGATGACGTCATAACCACGCTCGACGAGTCGCATTGCCACGATCCGCCCCAAAGTCCCCGCAACCCCTGTGACCAGAACCCTCATCACAATACGAGGTCCGCTTCGGTGATGTTCTTCTCTCTCAGCTGACGTCCCTGGCGAATCAAGTCCCTGATCTTCGTTCTGACTTCCTCGACCATCGCCCCACAAACCTCATCGCGCTCGTGTCCTGAGCCCTCGAAGATCATCGGCTTTCCGTAAAGAAGCTGAAACCGGGTCGGCTTTGGCACGAGCAAGCCCCATTTCGTGACCGGGATGTAGGGGACTCCGAGCAGCCGGCCTAGGGACTTCAGGTTGGCCACCGTTGGGAGCGCCTCTCCCCCGCCGACGAAGCCGAAAGGAATGATCGGGCTTTTGGTCTCGAGCGCCAGTCGCATGAACCCCGTCCCAAAGGTCACGAGGCTGTCGGCGTCTTTCGCGAGCTTCGCCGTCCCGCGAGCGCCCTCGGGAAACACGAGCAGGAGTCGGTCGTCCCGGAGCAATCGCATGGCTTGTTCTGGGTTTCCGGTGAACTGGCCGGTTCGGCTCATGAGCCGAGAGGCACCGGGAAAGTGGTGAATGAATTTGTCGAGCATCGCATGCGCGAGGCGCGGTGTCTCTGCATCCAGGAGCATCGAGCCCGTGACCATCGCACCGTCGATTGCAACTCCGCCCGAGTGATTGCCGACCAGAATCGCTCTCCCGCGGGGTGGCACGTTCTCCAATCCGTAAACATCCACTTTGAAGTAGTGCCGATAGAACCACGCAAATACCGACATGGATCGAACCAGGTCCTTCTTCGCGATGCCGTACGGATCGACCCCGAACTTGTTGAACGAAAGGTCGAGTGCGTCAACACGCGCGGCCACTTCGGGATCGGTGGGTAGAAGATTGTCCAGCAAAGTCGCCTCAGCCCCGACGGGGCCTCGATCTCTATGAGGAGAGCGCCCAGAACGCAATCACTCGTTGCCGGACCTGCGGATCCCGAGCGCACGCATCTTCTTGTAGAGATGGCTCCGCTCGAGGCCTAGATCGGCGGCGGTCTTGGTCACGTGCCCGTCCCGAAACTCCAGTGCTCGCTCGATCAGATCCCGCTCCGCGGCTTCCAGCATTTCGCGGAGCGCCGTTTCGGGCCGAAAATAGGAGCCACCCGACTCCCCTGTTTGGATCGGAAGCACGGCTCGCGTGTGGGCCGCAGTGATCATCTCGTCCGGGGTGAGGATGACGAGACGCTCGACGAGATTGCGTAGCTCACGGACGTTGCCCGGGTACGGGTAGCCTTCCAGCACCCGCATGGCGTCCTCTGCGATCCTCTTTTCGGGCCTATCGTGCACCTCACACGCAAGGGCAAGGAAATGCTCGGTCAGCAGCGGCACGTCCGCGATGCGTTCCCTGAGCGCCGGGATCTGCAAAGGCAAGACATTCAACCGGTCATACAGGTCCGGCCGAAACCGCCCGGCTTCGATCTCCGCTCGAAGGGACTTGTTGGTCGCCGCAACGACACGCACGTCGACCTCGATCGGCGCGCCACCCCCCACCCGCTCGATCTCGCCCTCCTCCAAGACCCGAAGGAGCTTTGCCTGCATTTGAGCGGGCATGTCTCCCACCTCGTCCAAGAAGAGTGTGCCTCCGCTGGCCCGCTCGAACTTCCCACGACGCTGCGTGGTGGCCCCGGTGAACGCCCCGGCCTCGTGGCCGAACAGCTCACTTTCGATCAGCCCTTCAGGAACTGCGGCGCAATTGAGCTTCTCGAGTGGCCGGCTAGCCCGCGACGACGCGGCGTGTATGGCCGACGCAACCAGCTCTTTGCCGGTCCCGCGCTCCCCGAAGATCAGGACCGAAGCATTGGAATTGCCGGCGAGCTCGATCTGTTCTCTGAGCTTCGACATGGCCTGGCTTTGTCCGAGCAGTGATGCCCCGAAGTCGTACCGCCGCCGAAGCTCGCGATTCTCCCGCTGAAGCTCGTGGATCTCGAGACTTCGCTTGAGTGATAGAACCAGGCGGTCGCTTCCGATCGGCTTTTCGATGAAATCGTCCGCGCCGCGTCGGGTCGCCTCCATCGCGGTTTCGATGGTCGCGTGTCCGCTCATCATGATCACCGGCGTGCGGATGCCGCGCTTTCCGAGCTCGGCCAACAACGTGAGCCCATCCATCCCCGGCAGTTGGACATCGAGCAGAATCGCATCGAAGCTCTCCTTTGTGAGCTTTTCGAGCGCGATCTCGGCGCTCCCTGCGACTTCCACCGCGTAGCCTTCGAGCCCCAGCGCGCGAGATACCGTCGTCAGGATGTTCTGTTCGTCGTCGACGACGAGAATCGTCGCGGCCGCCATAAGGCTACGCTAGCACACCGCGGCGTCGGCTCAGGAGCCTGTCCCGCCGCCCTGCTTCTTGACCGGCATTGAGCGAATCTTGGTCTCCGAGACGCGTTGGTGGGCTCCGAGCCATGGTGTCAGCGTTTCGGTCGATTCGGGACGCGCGTAGAGATAGCCCTGCGCGATGTCGCAGCCATGGTGGCGCATGTATTCCAGCTGTTCCTCGGTTTCCACGCCCTCGGCGATGACCTCTAAGCCCAGATTTTGCGCGAGGCCGATGATCATGTTGGAGATTGGGCCACCCCGCCCGTGCGATCCGACACTCTGTACGAAGTTCTTATCGATCTTGAGGGCATTGAGTGGAAACTCGTGGAGATACATCAGTGACGAGTAACCGGTCCCAAAGTCGTCGATCGCGATGCGAACCCCCACATCCCGGATTTCGCGGAGAAGACTGCTTGCCATGGCCGCATCGGACATCAGTGAGCTCTCCGTGACCTCGAGCTCGAGAAACTCCGGAGGGAGCTTCGTTTCGCCGAGCGCGTTGCGAATCTTGTCAATGAACATCGGGTCTTCGAACTGCTGCGCCGATACGTTCACCCCGACCCGCATCGGCTCGAAATCCATCCTGTGCCAACGCTGTAGCTGCTCACAAGCGGTCATGAGGACCCATTCCCCGACTTGCGTGATCAACCCGAACTCTTCGAGACCCGAAATGAAGTGATAGGGCGTCAAGAGGCCACGTGTGGGGCTCATCCAGCGGATCAACGCTTCGACGCCGATGACTCGCCCCGTTCTCAGGCAGAGCTGCGGTTGATAGACCAGCTGAAATTCCTGCTTGTCCACGGCGCGACGCAAGGCCCAAGCGAGCGCATGCCGTGATTGCGCTTCCTCTTGCATGGCACTTGCAAAGAACTGATAGCACCCACGCCCCGACGACTTGGCCCGATACATCGCGAGGTCTGCAGCCCGCAAGAGCTCGGACAAGTCGTTTCCGTTGTCCGGGTACATCGCGATTCCTATGCTGCTCGAGCTGGTAACCTCGTTGCCGTCGATGCTTCTGAGCGTCTGGAGATTTTCGATGATCCGCTCGACCACCGGCAACACCTCCTTCGCCTCGCTGACCCCTTCGAGGATTACCGCAAATTCGTCACCGCCGAGACGAGCGACCGTATCTTGATCACGCACACTGGCCCGGATACGCCTCGCGGCTTCGACGAGAAGCTTGTCGCCGACCTCGTGTCCGAGCATGTCGTTGATCTCTTTGAAGCGGTCCATGTCGAGAATCAGAGTCGCTACCCCGGTGCCGTTCCTCGTCGCTCGTCTCAACGCACGATCGACCCGCTCCCGAAGCAGCGTACGGTTTGGCAGGGATGTGAGCTGGTCGTACTGTGCGAGCCGCACGAGCTCGAGCTCGGTGCGTTTGCGCTCGACCGCGTAACGAATGACTCGGTGAAGATTCGCCCCGTCGATGTGCCCCTTGACGAGGTAGTCTTGAGCGCCCGCCTTCACCGAACGAAGGGATATCGCCTCGTCTTCCCAGGCGCTGACGATCACCAGCGGAACGTCGGGGTAGGATGTCTGCAGGCTCGACACGGTTTGAGTGCCGCGCGAGTCCGGCAAGTTGAGGTCGGCCAGAATCACGTCCGGTGCGAGCTCCTCGGCCGAAAGCACGGCGTCGTTGAGGGTTCGCACGTGAGTGATTCGGTAGTACGCGTCGGTGATCCTGCGCAGCAGCCTTCGGACGAGCTGGGCGTCGATGAGGTTATCCTCCACGAGGAGGACTTCCCGGACCTCAGCCTGCTTCTCCTCCCGGTCGCCCAGCATTCAGTTCACCCGCTAAAAATACGTTACCAACGCTCTATTACAGTGCTATGGTTTATGAGGGGCGTCAAGGGTGATTCCGCCCCTAAGGGTTGGCGTGCTAGCGGGCAAGGCAGAAATCTCATTGGTTTCGAGCAGGAGGCGCATTCGAGTCCTCATCGCCTCGGGTAATCCGGAACGGATCATGCTGGTCCGAGAAAGCCTCCACGCATGGCCCGAAACAGTGGTCTGCCGGGTAGCGGTCAACGTCGAAGACACCGTCATCCACATCGATAGCCACGCGCCCCACATCATTTGCTGGGATACCGCGCTTGGGCCTGAGCCTCCGGCCGCCGCACGCGGCGTCTGCGTGCTGCTGCTTGGCGAGGAGGCCTGTCAGCTACCGACCGAGCCGTCCCACGACATGGCGCTACCGACTGCCTACCTCGTCGGGCTTCAACGCTCGATCAACCGCGAGTACGAGCTCCGACGAGTGCTCGTGCAGCTTCGCGACGCACATGGCTCCGAGACGCAAAGCCGATTGCTCTTGGCACGCGCCACGGACGGGATCGTCGTCATCGATGCCTCCGGGGCCGTGGTCTTTGCGAACCCCGCGGCGCGCGGTTTGCTCGGCGTCGAAAGCGCCGCCGCCTTCCATCAGATCTTCGAAGCGAAGGTGCCTGAAAACGGTAAGCCGGCCGTCTACGAGGTGGAGCTCGCCAACGGTGCTACCTCTTCGGTGACCGGCACCGCGATTGCATCCATGTGGGATGGCCAGGAGGCGACGATCGTCCAACTACAGCCGACGCTCAACCCGAGTGTGCCGCCTCCCCTCGGCCCTCGGGTGCCCGAGGATCGCCTGCGTGCGATCGGACGACTGGCCGCAGGTCTTGCTCACGAGGTAAATAATCCGCTGACCTTCGTTCTCGCCAACCTCGAAAGCCTTCGCGAATCCCACCAGGTCATTCGGCGGTTCGTGCGCAAGCTCCGGGTCGACTTGGCCCACGATGGGGAGATCAGCCCGAAGGCGTTCGAACAACTGACCGAAGAGGTCAACCTCGAGGAAGTCATCGACGACGCTACTGAAATGTTGACCGACTGCAACAAGGGCATGCATCGCATTCAAGACATTGCCCGTAGTTTGGGAACCTTCTCGAGGGCAGACGACGACCAGGCCGAGCTGATCGACCTGGCGCGTGTCGTCGATGACGCCTGCGCGATGGTGTTCAACCAGATTCGCTACCGTGCACGGCTCGTGAAGCGATTCGAACCGATTCCCATGGTCGCCGCCTATCCCGGCCGAATCGCCCAGGCCCTGGTCAACATGCTCACCAATGCAGTAGAGGCGATCGACGGCGGCGCTTATGAAAAGCATCGGATCGTGGTCTCCACGCGTCTCGAAGACGACCACGTGATCATCGGTGTCAGCGACACCGGCACCGGGATCGACGAGGGAGATGAGGCACGTATCTTCACACCCGGATTCACGACCAAGGCGCAAAACGGCGGAATGGGCCTCGGACTCTCCCTCTGCAAGCGGGTTGCCGAGGAACACGGCGGGCGGGTAGAGGCTCATCGCTTACTCGACCAAGGTATGCGCTTCGAGCTGATCATTCCGGCTGAGACCGGACTTCAGCCCATCGAACGAAAGCGCGAGAGCCGGCCGATCTCCGAGGCGCCAGCCACCCGTTCGCGGATCCTGATCATCGACGACGATGCCATGGTGCTCTCGGCGCTTCGGCGCCGTCTTCGGAGGCGATACGACACCGTGACGGTTCTCGGAGGGGTCGAAGCCCTGGCGCGTCTTGCGGAAGACTCGGAGTTCGACGCCGTCATCTGCGACCTCATGATGCCCGAGGTCGACGGAAAGTCCTTCTACGACACCATTCAGCAGAGGCACCCCGAGTTGGTCGACCGCGTCGTGTTCATGAGCGGCGGCGCCTTCACGCCTCGACTTCGGAAGTTCGCCGCCTCCGTGTCAAACCCCGTGATGGAAAAGCCGGTGACGCGAGAGCACCTCGAATACATGCTTGCCTCGATTCAGGAAGAAGCGAAGGAAGACTGACCGCACTTACCCGTCGCGTAGCCCGAGCTCCTTCATCTTGTTCTGAAGGCTCTTTCGCGAGATTTTCAGCAGCCGAGCGGTGTGGGTGACGTTGCCGCCTGTGCGCTCGAGAGCCCGAGAGATGAACTCGCGCTCGAGCTTGAGCGTCGCCTCTCGGACCGCTTCCTTGAGGCCGGTCTCGCCTGGTGTGACGTCGAGTCCCGTCCCCAAAGACGTCGTGGCATCGCCGTCCGCCTCACGCACTTCTTGGGTCAGGTACTGTGCGCCTACCTCGCCGTCCTCGGCGAAGATCATGCAACGCTCCACGACGTTTTCGAGCTCCCTGATGTTTCCCGGCCAATCGTAGCGAAGAAGACTTCGGAGCGCGCCGTCGTCAAAGCCGGTCACCGACCGATCGAGCTTCCGATTGAACTGCTGTACGAAATGATCGAGGAGCAGCGGTATGTCGCTCGGCCTCTCGCGGAGGGGAGGCAAGTGCACATGGACGACGTTGAGTCGATAGTAGAGGTCTTCTCGGAAGCTCCCTTCGGCGATCTGCTCCTTCAAGTCTCGGTTGGTTGCCGCGATGAGGCGAGAATCGACGGTGATCGTCTTGATGCCACCGACGCGCTCGAACTCCTGCTCCTGGATCGCTCGGAGAAGCTTCACCTGCATGCTGACCGGGATCTCCGCGATCTCGTCGAGGAAAAGCGTGCCGCCGTTGGCGAGCTCGAAGCGCCCGGGCTTGCTCGTGACCGCCCCCGTGAATGCACCCTTCTCATAACCAAAAAGCTCGCTTTCCAATAGATCGGGCGGGATTGCTGCACAGTTGACGCTGACGAAAGGCTTGTCTTTTCGCGCGCTGTTCTCGTGCAGCGCGCGCGCGATCAGCTCCTTGCCCGTGCCGCTTTCACCGGTGATCAGGACGGTGCTTGGCGTGTCCGCCACCTTCTCGATGACGTCGTAAACCTCCCTCATCGGCGGCGATTGGCCGATGATGCGATACCGCCCACGCTCGTTGGGGTCGCCACTCACGTGTGCCTGCGAGAGCTCTCGAGTGCGCGCGGCCTTGTGAACGACGTTTCGAAATTCCGTTTGGTCGAAGGGCTTCGTGACGTAGTCGAACGCACCGAGCTTCAGGGCCTCGACCGCCGTATCCACCGTGCCGTGAGCTGTGATCATGATCACGGGTAACCGCGGGAACCGTGAGCTGACCGTCTCGAGCACACGCATGCCATCGAGCTTCGGCATTCGCAAGTCGGTGATCAGAACGTCGATATGGTGTTCGTCGAGCGCACGAAGCACCGATTCGCCGTCCGCGACGGTATGGACCTCATATCCGTCGTGCTGAAGCTGCGCCTTCAGCACTCGGCGCAGGTTGTCCTCGTCGTCTGCGACCAGGACTTGCTTCGTTTCGGTCACGGGCGGAGTGTAGCTCCGCCCGTGCCGCTGTACAGACTAGCTCGCGGCAAGCCGTTGCTTGGCGGCCCGAATGACCGTTGCTCGGTTCTTGCCCGCCTGCTCGTAATCGAGCAATGCCGTGGCCTGCGGCTGGGATAGCCGCTGAATACGTCCCACGACATCCTTCGCGGTCAGCCGGTCGTAGTCGCGAATCGGGGCGCCCGAGCCTTTGCGCTTCGTCGGCCTTCTCTTCGTCGGAATCGTGGTCCGGGAGGCCGGCTTCCTTGCCCCGGTCGCCTGCCGGAGTCGTTGATCGACGACACCCTGCGCGCCGTCCAGCAGATCGTGGGTCGCACGGAGGACGCTCGTCTCGAGAGCGGCCGGTCGAAGTGCTTGCTTTGCCGAGCTCGCACGATCTTGGACGCCGCTGACCTGGTCCTTCAGGGCTTGGAGGTACGCATCTCGGGTCCTGATTACCAGGTTGCGCCAGTTGAGGGCCTCCTTGTGGAACGCACGCTGCAGGGTGCCAGCAGAGCGCCCGGTGGTGCGGACCAGCTTTTGGGTCGCAGAGCTGATCTCAGCGCCGAAAGCAACGGTTGCCGCACGGGCTTCGGAGACGAACGCACCCCCGGAGTGCTGGGTTTGTTCTATGAAGAGCAGGCTCTGCCGCTTGAGGCGTCTGCCGCTCAGCACGAGTTGATCGGTGTGAGACATGATTTCCTTTCCCCTTCGGATGACGCGCTGCGTTATCCGCCGATTACCTTAGCCACGAACCGGCCGGAGTCAAACCGGACGCGAAACCATGAACCTTTGGGCGAGTTGCATTAGACTTTAGGGCTAGTGAGTGGGAACTTCCGAACGCTGGTCGTCGAAGACTCGAGCTCCATGAGGAAGCTCCTGTGCGAGCAGTTGCGTGAGCGAAATTACGATGTGGTCGCGGTGAGGACTGCCGAAGAAGGCTTGGCCGCCCACCAAGCCATCCCGTTCGAGCTCATGCTGGTCGATTGGACCCTCCCCGGGATGTCGGGGTTGGACCTCTGTCGCGCCGTCCGGGCGCGCGAGGGCGGCGAGGACGTCGTGATCCTCGTCATCACGGGCCGCAATCGAGCCGAGGACCTCAACACCGCGCTAGACGCGGGAGCCTCGGACTACCTCTCCAAGCCGATCGACTCGGAAATCCTCGGCACCCGTCTGCTGATCGCCGAGCGGGCAATCCGCGAAAGCGCTCGACGTGCCCTCGAACGCAAGGACATGCAGTCACGTTTGGTGTTCGCCGACCGGATGGCCTCGGTTGGCACTTTGGCGGCGGGCGTCGCCCACGAGCTCAACAACCCGCTCATGTACGTCCTGTCGAACCTCCATTTGACCCGGGAGGAGCTCGAAGCCCCGAGCGACGGGGCCTGGCTCGACCGAGCCAAACAGCAGCTCGACGAGGCCATTCACGGGGCGGTCCGCATGCAGAACGTTGTCCGAGATCTCAAGACGTTCTCGCGCGTCGATGACGAGCAACGCGGCAACGTCGACGTTAGAGGAGTGCTCGAGTCGTCGATCAACATGTGCTGGAATCAGATCCGCCACCGCGCGACCCTGAAGCGCGACTTCGAGCCAACGCCACTGGTCGAGGTCAACGAGTCGCGTCTCGGCCAGGTGTTCCTGAACCTGCTGATCAACGCTTCCCAAGCTATGCCGGAACGGTCCGTCAAGACCAACGTGATCGTGGTGCGCACGTATACCAACTTGGATGGATGGGCGGTCGTCGAGGTAATCGACAACGGCACTGGGATCGCACCGGAGACCCGAGGACACATTTTCGATCCATTCTTCACCACCAAAGGAGTTGCGGAGGGCACCGGGCTCGGTCTTTCGATCTGTCGCAACATCATTCAAAGCGCAGGCGGTTCGATCGACGCCGACAGTGAGGTCGATCGTGGAACCACATTTAGGGTCAAGCTTCCGCCGTCGAAGCGCTCCTACATACCACTCGTGCCTCAAGCCCCGCCCATGGTACACGCCGGGGCCCGTGCCAGGGTCGTCGTCGTCGATGATGAGCCGCTCGTGGGACGATCGATCCGGCGTGCGCTTCGCCACCACGACGTCCAGGTGTTTTCGAGCGGCAAGGAAGCGATCGACGCCCTTTGCTCTGCCGAGCCTTGCGATGTCGTCTTTTGCGACCTGATGATGCCAGAAGTGAGTGGCATGGAGGTCTTTGGAAAGGTTGCCGATTGCCGACCCGACATCGCTTCACGTTTCGTTTTCATGACTGGCGGCGCTTTCACCCCGCAGGCGCGAGAGTTCTTGAAGCAGACACACCTGGTCTGTCTCGAGAAACCCTTCGAGCTTCATCAAATACGCGACCTGGTCAGAGAGCGCGCGGAGCCCGCCGTCGGCTGAGACGCTACAACACAGTTGCGTCCAAGATCTTTGGCCTCGTAGAGGGCGTTGTCTGCACGTGCCAAGAGATCGGCGCCGGTCTCATCCGGCTCAAGCGAAGCCACACCGACGCTCACCGTGAGCGCACCCCCTGGCTGACCCTCGCCGCCTGGGAACTCGGTGGTCTCCACGATCGAACGAAGCTTCTCGCCAACTTTGGCCGCGACGCCAACATCGGTGCGCGGTAACAAGACGACGAACTCCTCGCCGCCGATGCGCGCGATCGTGTCGATGCGCCGCAGGTTTCGCGTCATCAGGCCAGCGAGCTTTCGAAGCGCGGCATCGCCGGTCGGGTGACCATGTCGGTCGTTGAGCGCTTTGAAGTAGTCGACATCGATCGCAAGAACGCTCACGGCCTCGCCAAAACGCTGGGCGCGGTGCAGTTCGTCTTCGAGGCGAATGCGCAGCAGTCTTCGGTTCCCGAGCCCGGTGAGGTCATCGTGCTGTGACCCCCGCCGGAGCTCATCGAAGAGCTGGGTGTGGCGAATTGCGAGACCCAATTGGTCTGAAATCGCGGCCAGAAGACCGGTTTCGACCTCGGAAAACGCGGTCTTTTCGGATCGTGTGGCAGCGAGAACACCCGTGGTTGCGCCGTGATGAACGACCGGCAGGATCGCCATCGATCCGCGCTGCTCGATCGGTTCCCACAACGAGCTCTCCGGGAGCGTTTCCAACTCGTCGACTACGACCGCCTCGCCTGTCTTCGCGACCCTTCCGAGAGGTTGTTCGTCGAAGAGCACGATCCGTTCGAGGAGCTCGCCTGGCTTCTCAAAGCCATACGCCGCTCGCAGCGTGAGCCGCTCTGTCTTTGCATCGACGAGAAACAACATGCACTCCCGGAGCTTCAACGCTTCGCCGAGCCGAGCGGTGATCTCGGCCAGGACGGAATCGAGCTCTCGCTCGGAGGCGCTCGCGCGAACAATGTCGAAGAGAAGCGCACGCTCGCGAAGGCGTTGCTCGAGCTCGGCGGTTTTTTCGCCGAGGTCTCTCTCGAGAGTGAGCTCGTCACGCGTGGTCCGCAGCTCTTGGCCCTGCTCGATCATGCGAACCTCGAGCGAGGTGAGGTTTGCCAGGAGCGCATTGATAGCGCGCCCGATCTCGCCGATTTCGTCGCCGCCCAAATCCGGCAGTCGTTGTAAGCTTCGCTCCCGCGCGTATGCATCCAAAGCCCGAACGACTCGTGTGATGCGACGACTGACCGCGAACTCCACGTAGAAGCGAGTCAGCAAGCCGGCGGTAAGCGTTGCACCTGCGGTAATCCAAACGAACACTGGAAGGCGCACGTCGATGCCCGCTGAACGCAAAGCGAACCAGCCAGCACCGGACAAGATCACCGACAGCGCCGATGCTTGAAAGCCGGCACGGCGGGCGAGTCTTCGGCGGGAGGCCCCGGGCATCTATTCACGCTACGCAGTACACTCGTTCAGTCAAGCGTCTTACAAGCGCGTGGGGAGACGACCCACCCCTCGAGCCCTGGGTCTGGTGGCGATGGGTGGACTCGAACCACCGACCTAGCGCGTATGAAACGCCCGCTCTAACCACCTGAGCTACATCGCCAAAGCGGCGCGAGTATAGGCGTGGGCGAGTGCCGTGCAATGTGGACCAGTGTGGCGGAAAGTACGCGCTTGGCAGGGAAGCTTGCTTGGTTTATGCGAGCACGGTGATGAAGCGAACAATTGTTGCGTTCCACGCCGCCGCCGCGTTCGGCCTGCTGATGACGTCGAGCGCGCTGGCCCAGTCCGGCTGGGGGCAGCCACTTGAACCCAAGGCGCCACCGGCTCCGGTGTCCGAGCCCACGCCAGCGCCGACCCGAGAGCCCGCCCCGAAGCCCACGGAGCCGACACGCACCGAGCCGAATCCAGATTGGGCCGACGCGCCACCAACCGAGTATGAGCAGCAGTCTGCTGAAAATCCGGATTGGGTCGAGGAGGACGAAGCACCGCCCGTCGGTTCCCAGCGCGACAATGCGTCGGGAAGCTATGACATTCGCTACGCCAACCGGAGCCTCACGATGCCCCGTGGCATGATGCGGGGCACTTTCGATGTGGTCATCGGCCGCAGAGAGGAGGTCCAAGGCATGTTCGAACCATTTGGGCCCACCGGGACCATCTCCACCCTAAATCTCGGTGCTGCGCTCACGATTGCGAACGACTTCGAGGTCGGCTTCTCCCGCTACCGCATGGGCAGCTATCCCCCGGTCAGCCTCTTCCCGGACTATGGGTTTGGTGGCGCGGGGCTCATCTCGATGATCGTCGCGCCCGACGTGAAGTTCGGCGACATGCCGTTCTACGCACGCTTCCAACCGCTCAACAACGGCGTTTCCCAGATCGCTCTCGATGCGGTGGTTCGAATTCCGACCCGCACCGAGGTTGGCTTTCTGATGGGGGTCCCGATGCGCTTCGTCGCCAGCGAGCACTACGCGTTCGACACGGGGATCGATTTCAGCGTCGACAACAACCCGAATGGGCCGTCGGTTTGGTCGTTGACCATTCCGTTTGGTTTCGTCGCGAATGTGACCGATCAGGCTTTCGTGAAGCTCGACTCGGGTATGCACTTCTTCGACTTGAGCCAGGTCATTGGCACCGCGACTTCGGGGCTGATCGACGGACCTTTTTACTTTTTCCCGTTGGGCGTTGGCGGTGGTTACACGGTCGAAGCCGGAAGCACGATGATCGATGTCTTTGCGAGCTTCAGGTTTCCTACGCTTTACGGGTTCACCAGCTCGGCCTCGGAGGTCAATGCCGAAACCTGGGCGGTGACGATCGGTTTCAACATATACTCTCCCATCCTCTTCAAGGGCAGCGCGCTCTGATGATCTACGAGCTCGACCAAAGGCGAGTGCGCATCGAGGGCGAGGTCTTCGTGGCGGATTCCGCCGACATCATCGGCTCTGTCGTGCTCAAGAACAGGTCGAGCGTATGGTTTCACGCTGTCGTGCGCGGCGACTCGGACGAGATCATCATCGGCCAAGAGAGCAACGTGCAGGACGGTGCCCTGCTGCACACCGATCCCGGCATTCCGCTGAGCTTGGGTCGCGGTGTGACGGTAGGGCACCACGCGGTTGTGCACGGTTGCCAGGTTGGGGACTACAGCTTGATCGGCATCAACGCGGTCATCCTGAACAACGCCACAATCGGCAAGTACTGTACGATCGGCGCGAATGCGCTGGTGACCCAGGGCCAAGAAATCCCCGACTACTCGGTGGTCTTGGGCTCGCCCGGCAAGATCGTCCGGCAGCTCGAACCGAGCAAGCGCGAGGGGCTCGAAAAAAGCGCCGCGGGCTACGTCGAGCGCGCACGCCGCTACCTGAAGTCACTCCACCCCGACATCCGCTTCTCATAACAGTGTCAGTGTCAGTGCCAGCGCCAGTGCCAGTGTCAGCGCCAGTGTCAGCGACAGTGTCGTTAGTCGAATCGGGTTAGCAGTCGTGTCTCGCCGAGCTTTTCGCAGAGCGTTTCGAGGGCGGGGCGATCGACACCGCGCCACTTCATGTCGTCTAACGATTGTTCGATCGGAACGTCGAGTCTCAAGGTGGCGAGCTCTCGATAGAGCTTTGCGTCGTCGAGCATCGCGTTCAGATTCTTCGATAGCACCGCGGCGCCCCTAACCTTGATCCCCCACGCCTCGTGATCGACCGGAACGTCCTCGACGTGACCGAACTTGGCAAGCACGGCTGCCGTGCTCTTTGGCCCCCAACGCGCAATCCCGGGGATACCGTCAGCACTGTCACCTGCGAGCGCGAGATAGTCGGGGATCGATTTGGGTGGCACGCCGAACTTGTCTCGAACCCCTCGCTCGTCCAGTGAGATCTTTCGCCGACGATCGAGAGTAACGATACGGCTACCCCGAACGCATTGGCAAAGGTCCTTATCGGGCGAGCAGATGATAACGCGTTCGACGCCCGGTGCATCGTCGAACCTCGCCGCCGCCGTCGCCAGCGCATCGTCTGCCTCGAACTCGACCATCGGCCAAGTGACCATTCCGAGTGCCTCGCTCGCTCGCTCTGCGAGTGGGAATTGCGCAACCAAGTCCGGGTCCAAATCCTCGCCGGTCTTGTAGCCGTCGAACAGCTCGTTGCGAAACGACTCAACCGTGTGATCAAAGGCGCACCCCACGTGCGTCACCTCGGGATCTTTTAGGAGCGCCGCCATCGACCGGAGGAAACCGCGTGTCGCCCCGACCTCCATTCCGCTCGGTGAGATCGCTTCGGGCGCTCCGAACCAAGCGCGAAACAGCTCGTACGTTCCGTCGACGAGGTGCACTTTCATGGCCCGGTCTTACCGCAACTCGCCGTTCCAGCACGGGCGGCAGGGAGAACGATCGGCATTTCGAACACTTGTGAAACGATCTTCTAGGCCCGAGCGACCCTGCATCGAGAGGCAGCACGGCAGGTCGCAATGAGATCGGGGCTGTAACGATGAGGTGACAGTGCCCCCAAATGTTGCGTCTTTTTTGCGAGTGCACCCCCACATCTTGTACCCTGTAGGTTGTGACCATACATAAAATGTAACCTAATGCGTCTCTCGCGCGACCCTGTCTTTCGAGGGTCCCGACCCCGGGAAAATCGCCTCCGATCACCCTTCTCAACCGACTGAAATCATGAATGAAATGAAGAAAGAGCAATCGGTCGAACATTTATGCTTGACTGGGTCGTCCCCGGGGGGCTACTTGCCAGGCTCGTCCCCTAGCGGTTGCGGTGGCAAGGAGGCTGCCAGCGCAATCCCTTGTGGGATGCTTGTGGATGGTGCGTGGACTACCTGGGGAAGGTGGGTGGCTCGCGTGGAGTGGTGAAGTGCGTCTGGTTGGAGGTATGCTGTGGCACTAGAAACTAGGGGAATGACGAGCAATTTGGAGATCGAAGGCGCCCGGAGGGCGGAAGTGTCACAGAAGGCCGGCGGCTTATCGGTCGAACGGCAGCTCACCGAGCCTAACGAAAGCCCGCTCGATACCGTCGAGTATGTTCTCCGCGACAGCCAGATCACCAACTCGGATGGCTCGGTCGTCTTCGAGCTCAAGGGCGCGGAAGTCCCCGAGGGTTGGAGTCAACTCGCCACCGACATCGCTGTTTCCAAGTATTTCCGGAAGGCCGGGATTCATGGCGACAAGAACCGTGGCGAGAAGAGCGTTCGCGAGTTGGTCTATCGCGTGGCCCATTCGATTCGAGAGGCCGGCGAGGGCCTTGGGGGTTACTTCGCCGATGCCAAGGCGGCCGAGACCTTCGAAGCCGAGCTCTCGCACCTCTTGATTCACCAAAAGGCTGCCTTCAACTCCCCGGTTTGGTTCAACTGCGGCCTCTATCAGCGCTACGGTATCGAGGGGTCCGGCGGAAACTACGCCTGGCATCCAGAGCAAGACGTCATCTTTCAAACCGACACGGCGTACGAGCATCCGCAGTGCTCCGCGTGCTTCATCCAGGCGGTCGATGATGACCTCATGGCGATCTACGACCTCATCAAGAACGAAGCCCGCCTCTTCAAGTACGGCTCGGGCACCGGCACCAACTTCTCCAAGATTCGCGGCAAGCAGGAAAAGCTCTCGGGTGGCGGTACGTCGAGCGGTTTGATGAGCTTCCTCGAAGTGCTCGACCGTGCGGCCGGAGCGACCAAGTCCGGCGGGACGACCCGCCGCGCAGCCAAGATGGTCTGCCTCGACATGGACCATCCCGAGATCGTCGATTTCATCGAATGGAAAGTCCGCGAGGAGAAGAAGGCGCGAGCGCTCATCGAAGCTGGTTACGACGCCGATTTCAACGGCGATGCCTACCACACCGTTTCGGGTCAGAACTCGAACAACTCGCTTCGCGTCACCGACGAGTTCATGAAAGCGCTTGAGACCGACGGAGAGTGGAAGACCACTTTCAGGACCACGGGGGAGGTTTCCGACACGTACCGGGCGCGGGAGCTCTGGCGGAAGATCGCGCAAGCCGCTTGGGGTTGCGCCGATCCCGGCGTCCAGTACGACACGACGATCAACGACTGGCACACCTGTCCCAACACCGACCGGATCAACGCTTCGAATCCATGCTCGGAGTACATGTTCCTCGACAATTCAGCGTGTAACCTCGCCTCGATCAATCTTTCGAAGTTCCTCGATCAGGAAGGCGGATTCGATATCGAAGGCTATCGGCAGGCCATTCGGGTGCTGATCATCGCGATGGACATCCTGGTCGACTACGCGAGCTATCCAACTCAACCGATCGCCAAGAACAGCCACGATTACAGGCCGCTCGGGCTCGGCTACGCAAACCTCGGCACGCTCTTGATGCAGCTCGGCATCCCTTATGACAGCGACGAAGGGCGGACGATCTGCGCGGCTCTGACTTCGATTCTCTGCGGTCATGCCTATGCGACGTCGGCCGAGCTCGCAGCGACAAAAGGGCCTTTTGCGGGTTTCCAGCGGAACCGGCAACCGATGCTGCGTGTGATGGGAAAGCATCGCGAGGCGGCTTATCGCGTCAATGAGGTAGGCGGGCCAGGCATGACCAATGGAGAACCGACCGCGTGCCCACCGGAGCTCATGGATGCCGCCCACGAGGATTGGGACCTCGCATGCAAGCTTGGGGAGATGTACGGCTACCGGAACTCGCAGACGACGGTGCTCGCGCCGACCGGAACGATCGGGCTCCTGATGGATTGCGACACGACGGGGATCGAGCCCGACTTTGCGCTCGTGAAGTTCAAGAAGCTTGCTGGCGGTGGTTACTTCAAGATCGTCAATCAGAGCGTTCCGAACGCGCTCGAGCGTCTTGGATACACCGCCGCGCAGGTGACAGACATCGTATCGTACGTGACGGGCACCAACACCTTCACCGGCGCACCGCACTTCGGTCGCAAGGCGCTGCTCGACAAGGGCGTAACCGAGCGTGAGCTCGAGAAGGCGGAGAGCGCGCTTCGAGGCGTGTTCGATGTTGGTTCGGCGCTGGCGCCTTGGGTCATTGGAACCGAGGCCTACGACCGGCTCGCAATCCCCTCGGACGTCTACAACAAGCCGGGCTTTCACCTCCTTCGATACTGGGGCGTTTCCGACAAAGAGGTCGGCGAGATCAACGACGTGGTCATCGGCCGCATGACCGTCGAGGGCGCACCGCATCTTCGAGCCGAGCATCTGCCGGTGTTCGATTGCGCTAACCGTTGCGGCAAGATCGGCGAGCGGTTCATCGAGCCGATGGCCCACATCCACATGATGGCGGCAGCGCAGCCGTTCCTTTCCGGTGCGATCTCCAAGACGGTCAACCTTCCGGCAGACTCGACGGTCGAGGACGTCGAGCAGATCTACAAAGAAGGTTGGAAGCTCGGGCTCAAGGCCATCGCGCTCTATCGCGATGGGTCGAAGTCATCGCAGCCCCTCAACACCGTGGATGACTCGAACGGCGAAGAAGAAACACAGGGTGTGGCGCAGGCCCTCGAAGCTCCGGTGCGCGAATGGCTGACGCCCCCGCCGACCCGCCGACATCGGCTCCCCAAGAAGCGCCGTGGCTTCACGCAAGAAGCGCGAATCGGCGGTCACAAAGTATTCTTGCGGACAGGCGAGTACGAAGACGGCTCTCTTGGCGAGATTTTCATCGACATGCACAAGGAGGGGGCGGCCTTCCGTTCGTTGATGAACTGTTTCGCGATCAGCGTATCGATGGGTCTACAGCACGGCGTTCCGCTCGATGCGTATGTCAGGCAGTTCACGTTCACGCGGTTCGAGCCGCAAGGGATCGTCGAGGGTCATCCGAACATCAAGTTCTCGACGTCGATCATCGACTACGTCTTCCGCGTGCTCGGGGTCGAGTACTTGAAGCAGTACGACTTCGCTCAGGTGCCCCCGAAAGAGGAGCAAGAAGAGCTCCAGAACCCAACGGACGTCGCGGCGGTGCACCGCCTCGAAGGCTCCACACCAAGTGAGCCTCCTCCGGAGATCGAGCCTGCCGAGCAGGTCACGTTCGGCTTCGACGATAAAGCCGGCGCGCAACCCAGTCCTCTCGACCAACAACTCGGCGAGATGATGGGCGATGCACCGATGTGCGACAAGTGCGGGCACATCACGGTGCGCAATGGGGCCTGTTACAAGTGCCTGAACTGCGGCAACTCCATGGGCTGCTCCTGACGGGGCCCAGGCACGCCGTTCGGCGGCTTACCTCCTCGAAGCTCCGCTGCGAAATACGTTCGTATTCCTCACTCCGCTCCTGCGGGGGCGCTCGCCGATCGACGCACCTGAGCCCCGTCAGGACCCACTGACGCTCACGCTGACACTTCCACTGTTCTCGAGGAGTAGGTGCCGTGGTCCGAGTCACCGGTTGACGCAGAGCGCTGTCACTGACGCTGGCACTGGCACTGGCGCTGGCACTGACACTGGCGCTGACACTGCCACCGACACCGACCCTGACGCTCCGGGCGTCGTCTGTTACAGTGGGTCACGTATGCCGAGCCTCAAGTGGATCGTCCCTCGAGGTCGACCCCGCGTGTTTGCGATCTACAAGCGTGTGACGTCGATCGGTCGTGCCGGCGCCAATGACATCTCCGTCGATGAGGACTCGTTGCAAGATCACCACGCCCAAGTCGTTTTCGACGGCAGAGACTTCTCGCTCAGCACCGTAGACCCCGAGAGCGTGATTCTCGTCAACGGCAAGAAGAAGAAGAAGTCGAAGATCTTTCACAACGACAAGCTGACCCTCGGCGACCTCGAGCTGGTTTTCTCGCTTTATGACGAGGGGTCCTCACGCGAGCGGGGTGACGCCGAAGGGTCGCAGACCTCGGAGCTCGCGGGGATGATGAAGCTCAGTGACTTCAATCGTCGGCTTCTCGAGATACGCGCGGTTCCCGACCAAATCGAGGCGCTCCTCGATGCGGTGATCGATGTGGTTCACGCCAACAAAGGCTTCGTGATTCTCCTTCGGGATGGCGATCCCGAGATCGCGGCAGCGCGGAATGTCGATCAAGAAACGATTCCAGACGCGGTTACCCAGCTCTCCGACAGCATCCTTCGGCAGTGCATCGACTCAAGGCAGCCGCTAATCGTCAGCGATGCGGTCAACGACACGATGTTCCGTTCGAGCGAGAGCGTCCTGAACCTTCAGTTGAGCTCGGTGATGGTCGCGCCGCTCATCGCACAGGGCCAGCTCCTCGGCTTGATCTACGTCGGGAACGACAACGTGGTGAACCTGTTCGAGCAGTCGAGCCTCGAGATCTTGACCGTCTTCGCGGCCCAGGCCTCGCTGATCCTACAGAACGCAATCCTGCTCGATCAGCTGATCACCGATCGCGATCGCATGGCTGAGGAGCTCGATGCGCAGCGCTTCGGCGACATCATCGGCAGTTGCCCCAGCCTTCTTCAGGTGTTTCATCGCGTCGAGAAGGTCGCGGTCGCCAACATCAATGTGTTGATCACCGGCGAAACAGGCACGGGAAAGGAGCTGATCGCGCGTGAGCTTCATCGTCGGTCGAACCGATCGGAAAAGCCGTTCATCGTCGTCAATTGTGGTGCGATTCCCGAGAATCTGATGGAGTCGGAGCTCTTCGGTCACGTTCGTGGCGCGTTTACCGGGGCCATAGCAACCCGCGAGGGTAGCTTCCAAGCGGCGGACGGCGGCACTTTGTTTCTCGACGAGATCGGCGAAATGCCGCTTGCGCTTCAAGTGAAGCTCCTTCGAGCCCTTCAGGAGCGCGAGGTGGTCAAGGTCGGGGATACAAAACCGCGATCGGTCGATATCCGCGTCATCGCTGCGACCAACCGTGAGCTCGAGGCCTGCATCAAGGAGGGCACGTTTCGCGAAGATCTCTACTACCGATTGAATGTGGTCAATCTCCACCTCCCGCCACTTCGGGAACGGGGCGACGACATCGTGATCCTGGCCAAGTTTCTACTCAAGAAGTACGCAACCGAGTTCGGCGCCACGGTCAAGGGCTTCACACCAAAGGCGCTCGCGGCGATGCGCGACTACGACTGGCCTGGGAATGTCCGACAACTCGAGAACCGGATCAAGAAGGCGATCGTCCTCGCCGACAAGACACTGATCGGTGTCGATGACCTCGATCTCGGAGGCGACCAGCGACGCACGGTCGTTCCGTTGGCCCAAGCGCGTGAGGATTTCACCCGGCAATACATCCTCGACATCCTCGAGCGAAACGGCGGCAACCGAACCCGGACGGCCCGAGATCTCGGGGTCGACCCGCGCACGGTTTTCCGTTACCTCGAACGCGAGCCCGACGCCCCAGACCCCGGTGGGGCTGCCGGGGGCTGACATTTGTGTCATAGGAAGCCCCTGGTTTTCGTGGAATAATCCATGAAAACTGCGTATTTTCGGCGCGGGAGCCCCGGCATGGCCCTTGCTTCTAAATTCCCGTGGATGGTTCTGTTTGCTTCATGCGCATCGTTGGGTCTCGCCGCCTCGAGCTCGGGCTGCATTGCGACCGATCGCATCGAATTCGAGCCGACCGAGAACTTCCCCCCCTCGATCATCAGCCAGCCGGAGGCCGAGTTTCCGTTGAACGAGATCGGGGAGATCAATCTCGATGATCCGCTGCCGCCCGGGCAAGCGGCCGAGATGCCACTTCAAACCATCGTCCGAGACCCGAACTTCGACCAAACGCTCGAGTACAGGATCTTCCTCGACTCTCCGCCCCCGCCTGCAGCCGAGTTCCCCATTCAACAGGGCACTGTAGAGCCCAGTGGCTTCCTCGAGCGTCCAAGCGCGTTTTTCATTCCTTACGAGGCGCTCGCCCCGGCGATCTGTCATAAGATCGAGCTGATTGTTGCGGGCGAGTTCGCGAGCGGAAGTGTCGAGCCACGGCGACCCGTCGACCCAGGTGACTTCGACCTAGTGACCTGGTGGGTCGAAGTCACAGACGACATCAACCCAGAGATCACGCAGGGGTGTCGATGAGCCCCGTAAAACCGACGCTTCCCCTCGCTCACGGGGCATTGCTATTGCTGTTGGCCGTGATCTGTGGATGTGATTTCGGATCGGACGAGGTCATGCCCTTGGTGAATGACTGTGCCGGCGAAGGTGACTGCGTGCAGGGCGTCTGTGACGACGGGATTTGCATCGATGATTCTTCGAGCGAAGTCACGATCGCCGTCCAGGTGCTTCGGGGGAACGCCGACATCCAGGGCCAGACTCCAGCCGGCTGGACCTTCGCGCCAGAAACGTTTTCGAGGGCGAGCGAGCGCGACTACACCCTTCCTCCGATTCGGCAAGTCGTTGGGGCCGTGCGTTGGCAAGGCACCCCGGTTCCCGCCACTCTGCGATTCACCCGGCGGATGGGCGAGTCGGTCGCTGCGCTTTCGGCACCGCCGGTTGAGGTGGACACCGTTCGCGAGGCGACCGAGGGAGACGACCCAAGCAACGTCGATTACAGCACGGTGCTCGTCGCGGGTCAGAGGTACGACGTGGCGGTCGTCCCCAGCAGCGACGTCATTCAGAGCGCTGATCAGACGGCTGCGGCGATTCGCTCGCTTCCGCCCATCTACACCTCAGTTGAGCTCGACGATGTCATCGACGGAGCGTTCCGATTCGATGTGCGCTTTCCGGACACGCTCGACCTCGAGTGTGCAATGAACCAGCTCTCCGGTTGCGAGCTGAGAGGAACGGTCCTCAGCTGCGACGGCCAAAACGACACGCCGGCCGTCGGGCTTCAGGTCCGCGCAGTAGAGAAGGAGTCCGGCCGGGTCGTCTCTTCGGTCGGGGAGACAGGCCAGCTCGGAGAATTCGCCATTCGTGTGAGCGATCAGGCCGCGGCTTACGTGCTTCTAGTAACTGCGGGTGCTGGTAGCGATCCTTTCCCTTCGGTATCGGTCGATCTCGACCTCGTATTCATCAACGATCCTGCACGACGGCGCATCCTCGTGCCGCGCGTCGATCCCGTACAGTACACCGGTGCAGTTCGCGACGAAGAAGGCCGAGGGGTTCAGGGTGCAACCGTTCGATTCTCGTCCATCGAGATCTTCGAGCAATGCGAGCTCGGGCTCGCGCCCACGTTCAGCACATCGACGACGACCAACGAGGAGGGCAGCTTCAGCCTCGAGCTCCTCCCAGGCCGCTACAACGTGATCGTGACTCCCCCCGAGGACTCCGAAAATGCCTGGGCTCCGGTCTCTGCTGAGGCGTTCGTGGTCGACGAGTTGATCACCGAGCTCGAAGATCTGGTTCTTCCTTCGCAGATCGCATTGTTCGGGTCATGCAAGACCTTCAATGAAGATCCCGCGAGCGGCGTCACTATTCTCGCACGGGCGCGTGGAAATGTCGGAGATCTCCAACGCTCGCAAGAAACGGTCTCGAGTCAGTCGGGGACGTTTCGGATGAACGTCGACGCCGGACGGTACGACATGTTGATCAAGGTCGCGGACGTGACCGGTTTCCCTTGGCTGATCGAGCCCGAGCTGGTCATGAGCCGGGAGGGTGGCGACATGATGCGCGACTACACTCTGCCACCTCCGATCGTGGTCCGTGGAACGGTTCAAGCTGCCAGCGGCGCGTTCGTCGGAGGGGCTCCGATCCGCGCGTACATCTTCGAAGATGACGACGGTGAGACGCGCCCGATCCAAGTCGCCGAGACGATTTCTGCCGATGATGGGAGCTACCGGCTTCTCATTTCGCCGGCCCTCGACGGGCGATGAGCATCGACGCGATCGCGGCAAGACTCAGCCAGCCAGGCCAGTCTCCGAACTGGGTGTAGACCGTTTGACCTTGCATCATGTGGACCTCGTAGCGAAGGTTTTCTCTCGTGAGCACCCCGGTCCGCGCCACGATTCGACCTACCGGATCGATGACCGCGCTGATGCCGCTGTTGGTCGAGCGCACCAAGTAGCGGCGGTGCTCGATCGCCCGAAACTGAGCTAACACGAGGTGGATCCAGGGCTCCTGCGAGTCTCCAAACCAGGAGTCGTTGGTGAGGTTGACCAACAAGTGCGGGTTCGCCTCGCGGACCATCGCGCGGGTGAAGGTGGGAAGCACATCCTCGTAGCAAACCGGAGTGGAGATCCGCCACTCCCCCAGCTGAAGTGCGTTGACTTGGTTTCCGGGCGTGAACTGGCCGCTATTCGGAGACAGCTCGTAAAGCACCGGGAACGTTTCCCCGAACGGCAGATACTCCCCAAACATCAAGAGATAAGTCTTGTCGTACATGGAACGAATAATGCCGTCGGCCTCCATCATGAACGCGGTATTGAACATCCTGCCACGACCTTCGCCGTATTCTCGCGACATGCCACCGAAGAGGATCGGGGTGCGAACGTCCTTTCGAATCGCGTCGCCTGACATCGGAAGCTTGCGCGGGAGGCTTCGGATGTAGGCGGATTCCGGCCATACGATCAGATCGAGCTCATCCTCCCGTTCGAGCTCGCGGCTCTGTTCGAGGTGGCGCCGATGCCCCTCGGCAGCCTCGCCTCGCTTTTCGAAGATGCCCATGTTGACCTGGACGACCCCCAACCGAAACGGGGGAGCGGCGGCCATGGCCGCTTCGACCTGCGGGATTCGGATCATGCCGTAGCCGACCGTGAGACCGACAGATAGGATCGCGATCGCCCATACGGCGCGTGGAGCACCGCGCACAGCTCTCCTCCAGCGCCAGGTTTCGAAGACAGCAAGGTTGACCATAGCGGCCACCGCGGTGACCAGAAGTGGACCGCCGAGGTCGGCGGTCTGTACGAGCAGCGGCAGTTGATTCAAGCTGTTCGCGAGGTAGACCGGAAACAGCTTCGGGTAGAGCCACTCCGCGGCGATCAAAGGCGGGATGGCCACGAGGGCCACCGACCAGCCGCGTCGCCTGAGCCACGCGTAGACCAGGCCATAGACACCGTATTGGGCTCCGATGAACGTCGAAAACGCCAACCAAAAGCCGACGCTCGCGAACGAACCATAGCCCGAAAACACCTCGAAAAATGGCACGAGCCAGTGGTAGCCGCCCGCGACCATCACGATCCCGTAGACCCAGCCCACGCCGAGAGCGTCCCGCCAAGGTCGTTCTGAGAGCTCGAGCGCAACCCACAAGGGCACGAGAGAGACGAGCGCGAGCGGCCAATACCCAAACCCGGCCCATCCGAGGAAGTAGATCACGCCGCCGAGCACTGCCCACACGTATGCTCGAGTGCGGTCCGTGGAGTTTGCGTTGTCCTCTGCGGCGTCGGTCACGAATCCTTCACCAATACGCGCTCGGTGGCTTTACGCACGATGTGCAGGAGCTCATCGAGGTCGTCGTCAGCGATGTTGAGCGGGGGGACGACATAGATCGTATTGCCGAGCGGTCTGAGGTGTGCGCCGAGCTCGAGCGCAGCATCGGAGATCTCCCAGCCGATCTTGCCCATGTAGCCGGTGTCGCCGACATCGAACGCCCCGCACATGCCGAGCGCTCGTGGATGACGCACCCGAGGGAGAGAACCGATGTCGTCGATCGCCGCGGCGAGCCTGGCGGCTTTGCGTCGGGCCTGCTCGAGGATCTGCTCTTCGCGATAGATCGCGAGCACTTCGAGGGCCACCGCGGCGCCCAAAGGATTGCCGAAGAAGGTGTGCCCATGCATGAGCGCGCGCTCTTTTCCGCCACGAAAACCCTCGTAAATCCGTTCGGTCGCCAACGTTGCCGCAAACGGCAGGACTCCGCCCGACAGCCCCTTGGCCGTACACAGCAAGTCCGGGGCGATCGCTCCGTGGTCGGAGGCCCACATGGGCCCCGTGCGTCCGAAGCCCGTAAAGACTTCGTCGGCGATGAGGAAGGTGTCTGCCTTGTCAGCCTCCTCGCGAAGGGCGGCGAGTAGCTTCGGAGCATACATTCGCATGCCAGCGGCGCCCTGCACGATTGGCTCGACGATCACGCCCGCGATGCGATCCCCGTCTTTTCGAAGTCGTGAGAAAAGGGACTCGAAGACCGGCTCCCAGTCGTGCTCTACCGGCTCGTCGGGTCGCGCAGCCTCGAACAGGAGCGGTCGAAAAACGCCGCTGAACTCATCGACCGCGCCGACGCTCATCGCTCCGAGGGTGTCGCCATGGTAGCCCCCAGGAAGCGTCAGGAAGAGGTCCCGATCGGCGCGGCCGTTTTGCTGCCAGTACTGAAATGCGATCTTCAGGGCCACTTCGACCGCGGTCGAGCCGTTGTCGCTAAAAAAGACGCGCGTCAGCCCTCGAGGCGCGACTGCCAAGAGCTCCGATGCCAGCCGGACAGCGGGCTCGTGCGTCGCCCCGCCAAACGTCACGTGCATGAGCTGCTCCGCTTGGCGACTCAATGCCAGCCGAAGCCGGGCGTGCCCATGGCCGAGGTTGTTGCACCACCAAGAGCCGCTCGCATCGAGTACCCGTTGGCCTTGAGGTCCGATCAGCCAGGGACCTTCGGCACGATCGACAATGAAGAGCGACCGCTTCTCGTGATCCTCGCTCGAGGTATAGGGCCTCCAAAGATGCCGGCGATCGAGGGCAAGAAGCTCGTCATCCGAAAGCCGCATGCGCCAAACCATGCGCCAGCAAGGCGCAAAGCGCCAGTGGCACTGACGCTACATACCGGTGAACCGCGGTGCGGCGCGCAGCACGCCCTCGCCCGCTCAGACATCCTCGGCGGGGGTGTTAGAAAACGGTGTCGAAGCCCTCTAGGTGGCGAGCGTCGGAGTGATGGGTTGGCGCCTGCGGAACTCGCGTTCGAGGACATGCCGCGCGCCGCACTCCGGTTCACCCACTTCGCCAGAAACACGGACACTGGCGCCCTGTAGAGCCGACGCTGTCAGTGGCACGGCCGCCGACACTGGCACCGACGCTCACCCTGTTTTCGAGGAGTAGGTGACTCGGGCCGCGGCGCGGGATGGGTAGCACAGCGGTGGGGAGGAGCCCGCGTCAAGATCCATACTCATCGCAAAGGGCGACCGGGGCCCCGCCGCGAGCACACCCGTCCCGTGCCGCGGCCCGAGTCACCGATTGAAGCTGACGCTGTTAGTGCGGGCTGACCAGGACTTCTCGGCGACCGCCCGCCTTTGAGCTCGGGGGGCCGACGACTCCATCTTGCTCCATCCGTTCCACCAGCTTGGCGGCCTTGTTGTAGCCGACGCTCAACTGGCGTTGGACGTGGCTTATCGAGCAGTAGCCGGCGTTGGCGACGACCTCGACGGCTTTGTCGTACAGGGGGTCGTCGCTTTCGGCGAGGCTTCCATCCTCGTCTCGTGGCTTGAGGATTTCGTTTTGGTATTCGGGATCGCCTTGCTGCCGAAGGAAATCGCACATCCTTCGGACCTCGTCCTCGCCGATGAAGGCGGCGTGCACGCGCTCGAGGTCGCTCGAACCGGGGGGGATCATCAGCATGTCGCCCATGCCGAGGAGGTGCTCGGCGCCCGAGCGGCCTAAGATCGTCATCGAATCTTGGCGTTGCGAAACCTTGAACGCCACGCGCGCCGGAAAGTTCGCTTTGATCATCCCGGTGATGACATCGACGCTCGGGCGCTGGGTCGCCAGGATCACGTGAATCCCGGCCGCGCGTGCCTTCTGGGCGAGCCGCGCGACGCACGCTTCGACGTCTTTGGCCGCCACCATCATCAAGTCGGCGAACTCGTCGACGACCACCACGACGTACGGGAGCTTCTCTGGGTCGTAGTTTTCTGCATCGGGCGCCTCCCCATCGACTGGGTCGAGCAGCACCTCCTTGCCCGAGGCGTCCTGGGCACTGACCTTCCCTTTGCGCTTCGGCATGAACTTCTCGAGTGAAAGGTCTCCGCGGAGCACGCGGTCGACCCGTCGGTTGTAGGTGTCGATGTTCCGGGTGCCGGCGTCGGCGAATATCTGGTAGCGCCGCTCCATTTCGTCGACCGCCCAACGCAACGCGAGAGCTGCCTTCTTCATGTCGGTGACCACCGGAAGAAGCATGTGCGGAATCCCGTCGAAGACCTGAAGCTCGACCACCTTCGGGTCGATCATCAGCATCCGAACTTCTTCCGGCGTCTTCTTCGCGAGAATCGAGGCCAACATGACACTCAGCGCGACGCTCTTCCCCGAACCCGTGGCGCCTGCGACGAGCAAGTGCGGCATTCTTGCGAGGTCGGCATACACCGGTTGACCGCCGATGTCCTTGCCGAGTGCGATCGGAAGCGCCCCGCCTTGGTTCACCCACCGTCGGTCTTCGAGGATCTCTCGCAGGTAAACCATGTTGCGGTCGTCGTTGGGAAGCTCGAACCCAACGCGCGCCTTGCCTGCGATCGGAGCCACGATGCGCACTTTTTGGGCAGCGAGCGCCATCGCGAGGTCGTCGGCAAGGCCGGCGATCTTCGAGACTTTGGTCCCGCTTCGCGGCTCGAATTCGTACATGGTCACGACGGGGCCTGGATGGATTTCATCGACACGGCCCTGGACGCCGTAAGCGGCGAGCTTCTCGGTGAGGAGCTCGGCGTTGTCGCGAAGCGCTTCTGCGTCGACCCGGATGATCGACGCGTCCGGCTTGTCGAGCAGACTAACCGGCGGCAGGTGGAACTCGTGCTTCGATCGCTTCGGTCGAGTCGAAATCGAAAGTGGCTCCTGTTTGGTTTCTTTCGGGGCGACGATCGTAGGGCTGCCCTCTTTGGATTTCCGCTTCGACTCTGGCGCGGGCCTCGCCGCAGCCGTTGGCTCCACGTCATCGACCTCGAGCTCATCGCCGACGTCGAAAATCGTGCCCATGATCCTCGGCTGACTCGCCCGGATCTCCTCCTCATGGAGCTCGCGAGCCTCGGCCCACGCTTCACGCATCGCGATGACGATGCTCGTGACCTTTTGCCCGATCGCGTGGCCGGCACGCACGAAGGCCTGTCCCACTTCCTCGAGGGTCCACGGCGTTCGAAGCACGACCGCGATCCCGAGGACCGCGAACCCTAGGATCACCGTCCCCGCGAAGCCGAGCAACGATCGAAGCACCTCGCCGAGCAGCTCGCCGACCGCCCCCCCAGGCGATGCCCCCCACATCGCCTGGGGCTCGATGAGCAGATGCGCCAGGGCCGCACCGATCACCACGAGGACCAACGTCGAGGCCAGCGTGGCCAACCCCAGCATCGCGGCACGACGTCGAAACAGTCGATACGTAAGCAAAGCGCCCTCGAAGGGAAGCAACCAAGCCACCAACCCGAAGGCCAACATCACCGCGCGCGCCAGCTTGTGGCCAACTGGGCCGACCAAATTCGCCGCCCCGTTTCGGGCGTCATACGAAATCAGCGCAAGAGTCAGCAAAACGGTGCCGGTCAGGGTCAGGATCGCGAGCACGTCCTGCCGCCTGCCCTCGGGCGCCACCAGGTCGCCCGAAGAGGTGGTTTCATGTACGCCCAAGTAAGAGGCCTCCTACATTCCGAGGCTAAGCGCCGCCGGCTGGATTCGTCAAGAAATCACGCGTCTTACACCCTCTTGATTGCCTGGCTGAATCCTCTATTATCCTCACGGGTTGCATGCCCCCGGGGGATTGGTTCGCGAGCCAAATGCGTTGGATGAGCAAGATCGTGCTGATTTGCACTGCGGTCGCCACGATGTGGGCCGGCTGCAAGGCCGATAGCGACAACATTGAGGCGTGGAAGGGGACCGTCAAAGGCCCGACCCGGCTGATGGCGGTCGTCGGGAGCGATCACTACTCCGACGACCTTCGAACCGAAGCGGCGTTGGCAATCGTCGAAATGGAACGGAGCGACGTGAGCAGCCTCAACCTGCTCAAACAGGCTTTCGATGAGCTTCGTCGCGAAGACCCGCAGGCCGGTGAGACGATCATCGCGGGCATGGTCCCTCGTCTCGAGGCGCTTCTTGCAGAGGAGTCCGCGGCGAGCGAAGAGAGTTCACTTCAAGCACAGGTGCGCGCAAAAGACGCCGCGTACATGGTGATCCCCTATGCGCCCGAGGAGTCACGCGCCGCACTCACCCGATCGGTGGTCGGTTGGTATTCCCGCGATTTCGAGCGGAGAAGCCTCGCTGGTGACTATAGCGCCGAGCAGGTGACCCGTACTCTTGGCGCCGAAGCGGCAGGGATGCTTGTCGATGCCCTGCACGAGAAGATAGCCCCACAGGCGATGCTCAAGATAGCCGAAATCATCGGCGAAGATGGCGATCCGCAGACGAAGAAGCGCGCTGCGGAGCGGCTCGTGCAAATCGAAAAGGAAATGGAAAGACCGCGCTTCGTACAATGGCTGAGTGGCGAGATTCGGAAGTCGCTCGAAGCCGCGGGGGAGCCGGTCGACGATGCGCGGGTGGCAGCGGTCGCGATCTACAACCGCGAAAACTACATCAACAATGGGGCGCTCCCAGCGATGAAGCACCTCGCCGATCAGCAGGTCGTATCCACTCGCCTCTTGCGCATCGCGGATACCAAGCCTGGAGCGACCGACACCGAAGCCTGGACAGAGCGCCTCAACGCCCGACGCGCAACCGCTCTACGGGCTCTAGAGGGGCACGTGTCGCGCACGCATTTGAACCGGTTGCTCTCGATTGCGCTCGACCCGGGCAACTCGATCGAGGTTCGTGACTATGCCTTCGACCGTGTCGGCGACATCCGGAGCCGGAGCGCGCTCCCCCGTCTCTGGCCGCTGGTCCAGCTTCCGGGCTGCACTACGAGCCCCTGCACCGCATCGGCAAAATTGGACAAGCGCCTTCGCTGGCGAGCGGGTGAGCTGGTCCTCTCCGTGGGCGGGCCGTCCACCATAGAGAAATTTGCTCAACAATTACCTGCAGTTTCCGGGGTTCAGTACGAGCCGGAGGAGCTGGAAGGATACGCGACTCGGATGAGCCAGATGACACCTCCGCCTACATCGACGGTCCTCGAGCTGCTCGATTCGCAACATTGGTGGAATCGTGTCGTCGCGTTGCGCTATCTTGAACGCAGAGGTGGGGAGCAGGATGTCCCCGCCATGAAGCGATTGATGGCGGACACGACAGCAGTGGCGGGAGAAGGCTGGTCTGAGCTCAACCCTCCGGCGAAACGAGTCGGGGACGTCGCGAAGGCGGCACTTGATGCATTGCGAACGCGCGAACAGGGTGACAACGAGTAATCGACGAGATGGCTGATCAAGGCGACAGAAAGACCGTTCGCGCGTTTCAATGTCGGGACTATCTGTATGAGATCTACGATCGACTGAGTGACGAGCTCGAATGTTCGGTCGATTACCTGATCAACGAAGCGATGCGCGAGTATGCTCGCTCCCGCGACCAAGTCGTAGCTCGGCTAGGAGCACAGCAAGCGGTCGCATCGGCCGCTGCTGCGGCAGACCATGGCGCGGGCCCGGCTCAACAACAGCGTTCCATGCCGCAAGCCCGTCGAGCCCCCCTGCTAGCACCGACGCCCTCCAGACGTCCCACTGCGCCACCTCCATTACCGGGTCATCGACCGTCGGATGCGGTTTCGCGCCGTGTGCTCGTGTTGGAGTTCAAAGGCCAGGACTTCCCCGTCGAAAAGGACGAGTTCATCATCGGGCGGGGCGCCAAGAGCGCGGACCTCGCGATTCGCGATGGTAATATTTCGCGTCGACATGCGGCCGTGGTGTTTCATGATGGCGTCTACTTCATGAAGGACTTGGGCAGCACGAATGGAATCGAATTCGCGGGTCAACGTGTCGAATCCAAGCGCATCGAAGAAGGCGACGTCTACCGTATCTGCGACTACGAGCTTCGCTTCACGTATCAGTAGCCGAGCCCAGCACGCCGTTTTCGTAGGCTTTTTGGCCTTCGGCGTGACTGTTGTCGTCTCTGAAGGAGCCCTCGGCGACGAACGCGCGCCCGATGCCTCGATCGATTCGCGGCTTCGCGAACGCACGGCTGACCTTCAGCGCCGTCTGGTCGACCTCGAAGCGCTGGAGGACGCAGAATACGCCAAGGGTGCTCTCGAGCAGGCTCGACTCGCGCTCGAGGCGGCGAGCGGTCTTGCCGAAGACCGGTCCGCCGCCACGCGCGCTCAAGCGATCGCCGACGCCTCGATGGTGTTGGCCGATCGCCAGCTTGCGCGACGGCAATCCCAGGCTGCGCTCCTTCGGACGAAGCGACGACTGAATGCCGTGCGCGAGCGAGCCCAGGCACAACGCCGGGTCCTCGAGACACTCATGCGCCAGCGTGCCGAGTTGGCACGGTCGACGGAGTCGCCTTGATGCGCACTTGGGCGGCGATTGGTGTTTGCTTGATGGCGGCGGGCTGTGCGGCGCAGCAAGCGCCGTCCACCGAAGACACCCTCTTCACCTCATTGGCGGCCGAGCGCGCCAAAGAGCTTGCTCCGGATCTTCATCGCCGTGCACAGACCGCTTGGTCGGCAGCGCGCGAAGCGGACCGGGGCGGAGATGCAAAAGCCGCCGATGACTTTCGAACCGAAGCGCGGTTGTGGCTGGCCGCTGCCGCCGCCGAAGCGGAGCGCGTGGAGCTCGGCCGGCGCCGCATCGAGCTTCAAGCCGAAGAAGAGCGCTGGGCCAAGCAGCTGGCGCGGGACCAGGCTGCAGCAGGGGTCGTGGCCCAAGACATTTCGCGCTACGAGGCACGGGCGGTGGCTCTCAAAGAGGCCGAACGACTCTCTCCTGCTTCGGATCACGGTTCGAGTGAGGAGGTCGTGGCCGCGCTACTCACCCGGGTCAGGCTAAATCTCGCGCTTGCGAAGGCGCTTGGCGCGAACGAAGGCGAGCTTCTTCCACTCGAGAAGCGCGCTGACTCGATCGAGCGGCAGTACCCGAGATCCGCGAAACGGGCCGAGACGCTGCACCTCGAAACCGAGGCGCTGATCGGCGCCATGCGAGCACGATGGCCAGAGCCGCTTCCTGGCGCCGCAGCCGAGCTGGTCGAGACGGCGTTGGTCACGGGTTTTTCTGCAGACCGCACCAACACCGGCGTGATCGTTCGGTCTGAGCGCTTCTTCAAGGCATCGGGACAAGTTTCGTCGGCGACGGTCAAGCGCTTCCACGGCCTGCTCCAAGCGTTTCCTCACGGGCCCGTCGCTTGCCAAGTCGCAGTTCCCGAGCTTCGCAGCCGCGTCTGGGCGCGACGGGTGGCTTCCCTGGTCGAACGATTTGGACGGATGGGCGATCCGGGCCGTGTGTCGACCGGAATGGTGGTGACCGACGCCCTCGGCGCGGGCACCGTTCAGTGCACATTCGCCGCGTACCGTGGGGGTGGTGGGGCGGAACCAATTGCCCGCTAGTCGAGCCTTTTGAAGTCGCGTCGCGCGCGTTGGAGCGTTTCGGTCTTGGGCGGTGGATATGCTGGCGGAGGTGGAAGCTCGGTGATCGACACGCGCGTCAGACCGTTGCCGATGTCTAGGATCGAGACATCGACCTTGGTGGGGCTGACCTCGGCGCCCCGGACGCTTGCGGTTCGGTAGACGGCGCCCTTTCCTTGCCGTTCTACCTTTCCGGTGACCAGCATCGGTCCGAAGTAACTGAGCACCTTCCCGATCGGCGCACGAATTCGATAGACGTGAAGGCCCCCTTCCTCGCGGAATAGCTTGAGACCGCGCGGAAGCCGAACCCCCACGACGAAGTCGTCCGACGGGATCAGCGCCCCGCTGGCGTCGTAAATGTAGACGATCTCCTCGGGTTTCGGGAGGGCCTCTTCGGTCGCGACGGGATGCGGCGCAGGTGCGGATGGAGGTAACTCCGCCGGCTCCGAACGGCACGACATCACGAGCAAGGAAGAGGCTAACAAGAGTGGCCGGAGCTCTGGCATTGCTTCCTACCTGGTTATCACTGCAAAGCTGATCATTCCAGCGTCTCGGCCATCCCGGAGACCACCGTAAACATCTCGGGTGCCGTGATCGTTTCGCCAAGAACGTCGATCGATAGGCCGCTGACGGGTGTCCCGGAGCCACTGAGGTGAGCCATGAGCTTGAACTCGCGTCCGCTCGTGTTGACCGGCATCATCAGGGAGAGAGGACCGCCAAATGGATCGGTCACCGGGACCGAGGCCAAAGTCGTACATACGGGCTGCTGGGCCACCTGTAGCCCGACGACCAGCGAGTTCTGCAGATCGGGGATGTCGGTGCCATCGAGGAATGTCGTGGGATTGCTCATCGCATCGACCAGTAGCGGCACCAGGTCTCCTGCGCTCGTTGGGTCATCCAAGAAGTCGACACCGAAGATTCGGCTGCCCCCGATGCCACATGCGTCGATCGGGTTCGCACCGGCGGCCTTGAACGACCCGAAGAAAACTTGGCCTCCGAAAAGCTCGATCGGTCCGGTCATCTGTTCGCCGTCATCGAGCACGATCTCCCAGTTGAGCCGTCCCTCGAGCGTGCTGATATTGCCGCTACCATCGAAAGAGAGCTCTTCCGTGATCGAAACGACCCGGTTCTTGGCGGTCGCGTCGTCGAGCACGTCGATGTTGCCGGTCCCCAGCAGAATGACGACATTGCCTGACCTGTCGACCGTGAGCGAAGGGGGATAATAGGTCGGCTCGGCATCGTCGTAGCCGCCTCCGTAGTACATGTCGTGAAGCGCTTCGACGGTCCAGTCTTCCGGATCCGAGGGCGCCATGTCGACGCGCCAAAGGACGCCGTCGGCGTCTACGGTGTACGCGGCGCTTCCTACCGTGCCCGTATCGCCGCGGAAGACCGAGACAGCGCCGTTGAGGGGCGCCGGGAAGTCGTTTTCGTCCAGCTTTCGGATGATTGATCCGGTCGCTAGGTCGATGAAGTAGAGCGCGCGTCCGGTTGGGGTCGCTGGTGGCATCGAGCTCGAGCCTCGCCAACAACGCCGGTCAGACCTCGGCGTGATCGGCGTGGTGCCATCGGCTTCGTCCATCCCTTCGGGGAGCAGGGGGCCCGAAGCAATCGTGCAAGGGCTCGCCGCGGCGTCTTCGACTCCCTGTCCGCCAGGCAAAATGACCACGCCGTGCGCCTGCCGCGGCTTGAACACGATCGGACCGCCGGCCCCGCCGGAGACCGGCAGAGGGTCTTGGTCCTCGAGAAAGATCTGTGCGGCAGTCGGCTGGCCGTAGGTGTCGCCGAGGTCGCCTTCGGTGAACTGCCAAAGGAACTCGGGCTTGCAGGGGTTGGTCACGTCGAGCGCGATCATTCCGTTGCCCCCGTTTCGGAAGCTGAGGAACATCACCGTGCGCCAAACGTTGGTGTTGCTAGCCGAGGAATCGATCGTGGAGCCCATCCCGTCGTCTTCGGCGAACTTGCGGACGTCGTAGAGATTGCGGATCACGATGTTGCCGTCGGCGAACCACTGCTTGCTGCCTCCTGCGAGTAGATCGTCGAGGTCGTCCAAGAACATCGGCGGAATGAAACCCCAGAGCTCGGTGCCGGCGGCTTTTCCGTCTGCGCACTCGAACTCGTCGAGCATGTTGCCTGCGGTGAAGGTGTTTGCGGCGTAGTCATCCGCGAGGAAGGCGTGAATGATGCCGTCGTTGGTCGAAGCATAGATGACCCGCGGACGTCGATTCAGCTGCCAACCATCGGCCGAAAGATCCTCGAGGGGATCCGGGCTGAGCTGGTGGCCGAGCCCGAGGCGCCAGTTGTTGAAGGATTCGTCCTCGACGTCGTCGACGAGCGGGCCGACGATGGCCGGGGTCGAATGATAGATGTCGCCCAGGCGCTCATTTTCCCTGCCGCTTCCAGCGACTGCGTGGAGATAGTTCACGACCGTGTCTCGCTGGGCGGTGTCGACGCTGCCGAGCCCGAAGAAGTACTCCGGGTTGACCGAAAGGTTGAGCTCGCCCACGGGCACGTTTCGGATTTCGAGGCCGGAATCATTGGGCACGTCGATCCCGTCGTCGCCCAGCGCCGTGATCTTGCTCTTGCCGTTGCCGACGAGGTGCGCGTTCACATCCGCGGGGTTCGACGGAAGCACGGTCCAGAGATTCCTATCGAACCCACCGGTGAAGGCGACGCCATTGCCTGAGCCAAAAGGCTCGACATTGCCTGGAGCCGTCGACTGGTTGTTGAGCACCACCTGGAAGCGATCGGCGTCGGTGACGTTCTGCTCGACCGGCACGGGGGGGGTGCCCACGCAGAGCACGCGGCGTCGCTCGAGAACTCCGTCCCACGGGTCCGTTACACCCAACGACGCCCTGAACCCCGAGATGAACTCGGATTGAATGAGCCCTGGCGACAGCCCGGTCAACACCGGCGCCGTCCGGCTGGTGGCGCCTGGGTTCTGTTCGTTGAGGATCGTGCTCAACGCGGTCACGAGCTCTGCCCGATCCGCGACCAAGTACGCTTCGGTCGTATCCCCCACCGAGGCGATGTCATCGAGCAGGGCTTCGACGGCGGCCACCTCGGCCGGGTCCCCATCGAGCGCGAACCCGATCACGTAGAACTGATCGAGCTCGCCGGCCGCGATCATGGCGGCGACCGTCGTTTGGATTTCCTCATACGGGCAGCCCGTCGGGCCGACCGGTTGACCCAGGGCTTCGCAGAAAACGGGGCTCCCCCGCATGTCTCCGTTTGGGAAACCGTCGGTGATCAGGATGGCGCTCTTTTGGCGGCAGTTGTAATAGGCGTCTCCCGGGCCCGGATCCGCGGTCTTCTCGATGAATTCGGGGTCGTTTTGGACGAAGAACTGGAGGTCGGTCACCATGGCCGCCGTCGGGGTCGCACCAAACGGCCGAAGGGGATTCTTTCCGAGGCCCGCATCTCCGAGAATCGTTGCCTGGATCGCGTCATTGGTTGCGGTCATCGCGGCCGTGCTGTCGTCGCCGACGGTGACCAGACCGCCTTCGGTGGCAATCGCCGACCGTGCGCCGGCGTTGATCATGTACGGTGTTCCCCCTGCGCCGGGAAACGTGAAGGGCGCGTCGGCCGCGTAGGAAAACATCCCCTTGGTCCCAAGCGACTCGGCGGGGAACGGGGCAGTCGTGAAGACGGCCTGCGTGACGAGCGGAGGCTGGTCACTCAAGGTGCCGACCGAGTCGAAAGTCATCAGACCGAACTTGATGCGCTCGAGGTAGATATCGAGGACGCCATTGCCGCCCTGTGAGCCGGCGTAGGTGCCGATCTCTTGGGGCAAGAGAATGTGGGGAAGGAAGTAGCCCTCGTCGTACTGGCCGGCGTAGATGCCGCCGATTCGGTTCTCGGAGCTGCACTCGTAGGGCGTGAATTCGCCGGTCAGTGCCTGGGCGACGACCGACCACCGGTTTTCCTCGAATGTGACCCCGCTACAAACCGGGAGGCATTCGAGGCACGCGACAGTCGTGCACAGGCAGTCTGGTTTCCGCTCCATCGAACCCGAGGTGTCGACGAGCAGCATGACGTGCGGGCGGATGTTGCGGACGTCCGGTTGCGCGGCGGCGTGCCTGCCAGGCGCGAGTACGACGAAGAGAAGAAGAAATCCAAGTGCTATGTGAAGTGAAGTACGCATCATGATCCTGTGGCAAATGGCCCACTCACGATGTAGGCACGGAAGTCGGCGCCGGTTTCGTTGCGCTCGCGCTCTTGATCAGCGGCTTCCTTGGCGACGTCACCCGCGGCCACCCGCGCTCGGGCTCGTGCCGTGAGCGTGGTGCGCATGTACTTGAACTTGGAGCCGCCCTGGGCTGCAGCGCCGGGCGCGAGCTTGCTGATGATGTGCTCGTCGTAGATGTCGATCGTCACGATCGGGGTCAGCGCGGTGAATGCTCCAAATGAAGTCGCTTGTTCGTAGGGCTCGTTGACGAGCAAGCCAGGTCCTCCGCCAGCCGCCGTCAGCTTCGAGAAGTGTTCCGGGTAGAGCCGATAGGCGCGGCGCCCGTTGGCCATCGGGATCTCCGGGTAACAGGTGCCGCCGCTCGCGCAGGTGAAGGTGACCCCCTCGGTGCTTCCCGGGGCGAGCATCAGGTTTCGGACCGTTTCGGGCCCAAAGATATCGAACCAATCCATCGCGGCGGTGAGGCCGGCTTTGGCGGTATGGCGGGTTTGCATTTGCTGACGGGCAAAGCCAGTGCCCCGGACTTCATGAGAGACGGTGGTGGCTGAGAACACGGCGCTCGCGGTCCCGACCATGACGATCATCAGGACGATAAAAAGGGCTGCGCCTTCCTGTTTGCGAGGACGCTTCATCCCAGGTTCCTCCTGGCGACGCTCATCACCGGAACTTCAATCCGTAGATGTCGAACGCGGGCTGAGCCTTGGGCATCCTTGTCGACCTCGAAGCGGGTTGGCGAACCGTCATATTGGAGAGACGGATCTTCGAGCGGGCTACGGATACCGAGGTCGATGATGACCGAGCGCACCTGCTCGGGGTTGCCGTTGACCGTCGCTTCGGCTGTCGCGCCTGTTTCGAGGCTGAGCAGAGGTGGAGAGCCCGAGGTCGTCGAGCCGGAGTTGGCGTCGACGATGAAGCTCACTTCGAAGTGGGTGACGAACTCCGCAACGACCTGGGTCGAGTTTGCCTTCACCGAACCGTCGTTGGCGTCCAAGATCCGCCGGACCAACACCCGATTGGGAGACTCGAGGAGGTCGGCCTCGGTCAATGCATGGACATCATGGATGGGGCTGTCGGCGTCGGCGAGGTCCCCGAAGAAAATGCCGTCGAACTTGAGAAAGTCGTCTGGGTTGGAAGTATCGGCGGGGGCAAACGGGTCGATGATGGCGTATTCCACCCACTGAAGCGGGGCGATGGTGGAGCCTTCGGCGGCTCCCGGAAGGCAAGCCGTCCCGATCGGCAGGCCGTCCCCCGCGGCCAGCACCAAGCGGATTTGGTTTTCTACGTTGGCGCCCTTGCCGAACACCGATCGAAAGAAATGGCGGCCTTCGGGGGTCTCGACGTGAAGAACCGAGCCGCTTTGGAACGCGCGCGCGCCTCGTTGTCCGATGCCCTTCCAGCTCCCGGCTTCACTGCCCCAAGCGGTGTCCCAGTTGAGGTCGCCCGAGAGGTAGTCGGGGGGCGAGCCACTGGTGAAGGGGCCCGCGGTGCCTCCCCAGGCAAACGTCCGGCGGTAGGCCTGGTTGCCGGTCTGGAGGACGATGACCTCGCCATTGATGCTGGTCGAGCTCACCAGAAGCTGCTCGGTCAGATACATGCTGGTGAGCACCCGGAGCCGGTCAGCCCGCGCCCCCACGTTCACGCTATCGGGATCGAGAACCGCGATGTCTTCGTTCGTGTAGTACTGAAAGGCCCCCATCGGGCCATTGCCGCCACCGAGCCTGGGAAGCTCTGGAGCGATGGGGTCGCAGGTAGGCTCGAACCGATTGACACCGGGGCCACCGACGAGCGAGGCGTTCGGCGTGCCAAAGAGGCCTGCGCGCGAGATGTCCTGCCGAAGCTCCAAAGTGGCGACGCGCGAGGTGCCTTGCGAAGAAGCCACCCGTTGCTCGACGAAGAACTGCTCGCTCATCGCCGAGCCCAGCGCGTAGACCGAGCTGACCGCGGTCAGGCCGACGACCATGGCGATCATCAACTCGATCAGGGTGAATCCACTTTGCCTCATGGCGTGTCCCTCCGGAGCCAAGTCACTGCAGTGGACGCGAAGATCACGTGGACGTTGGGCGCCTCACCGAGGTCCCAACCGTCCGCGGTTGCTGCGATACAATCCGCCGAACGAAACGCGCTCGCGGCCACCCATTTTCCATGCGCTGGAGTTCCGATCATGTGCCCCTCTCGAAGCCAATACGTGCGGACGTCGACGCGAACCGAGCTGCCTTGTCGAAGCCAACCCAGTTTGAGATTGACGCAGAACTTCGTGTCGGAAGAGTTCGGGGTGTCGTTCCCGAAAAAGTCGAAGCTCGCGTACTCCCCCGCGCCGGTTGGGATCGGTTTGAACCACGCGGTTTCATCGGCCACCCCTGCGATCTCTTTGAGGTAATCCGTTCCCTGAAGCTCAGTGGTGTTGAAGCCTTGCGCGGTCCAGAGCAGCCCATCCCGCTCCACACGCTCGATCCAAGTCTCGGTGATTGCGAGAGCGGCGTTCATTTCACGCGCGTCTCGGTTGGCTCGGGTGACCGCCTGATGCATCGAGAGGATCCCGAGCGAGCCTACGGTCATGACGCCGATCGCGATCATGACCTCGACCAGCGTGAAGCCTCCCCGGGCATTTCGAGTAGAGCGCCTCATCGCAAGATCCTCGGCGACCCCGTGCCGGATGGGACCAAGACTTTTCGCGCGACGCCGGTCGTGGTTCCACCGACCTCGCGATAGACGACGAAGCCAAAGCCGGCCTGTGACCGTGGCGCTTCCCAGTTCGTGTAGAGCACGGTGTCGATGAACACCTGGTTGTTGGAGCCTGCCTCGTAGCAAAAGGTGGTGTCCCCCCAACCGTCCACCCGAACGAGATCGTTGTCGGCCGTGTTCGGGTCGAACGTGCTCGCGTAGAGATGATCGACACAACGCCAATGGTTGGCGTTGTCGCAGTCGAGATCGGCGAGGGTGATGCCCGAAGCGTTCTCGAAGCTGCTCACCGAGCAGCCACCAGCCGTGCCGCGGAGTGTTTCGAAGGCGAAGGGCTCAGCGGTGAGCCCGGTGCCGTTGTCGTTGTCGTAGACGACCTGATGCGCCCGCCCGTAGGCGCTCGACATGTATCGTGCGCGCTGAAACAGGCCGACGACCTCGCGGGCGACCATCGCCACCCGCCGGTCGGCGAACCCTTCGCCGATGCTCGGCAAGGCGGCACTGACGAGCACGCCCATCACCGCCAGCACGACCATCAGCTCTATAAGCGTGAATCCAACTAATCTAGGTTTGGGGTTCCCGGGCACACCGGTCTCTCTTGCAACCCTCGTACCGAAACTCGAATGAACCTAAATAGCTGAAACTAAACGATTTCACCCTGCGGTCTGGGCACTCGACCCCGCATTTCGTGCGGTTGCTATGAAAAAAATACAGGGTGGACGTGTGTTTCGAGGGTGCTTTGGCGTGTGCCTTGACAGGGTTGGGGTCAACGTCTACCGAGTTCTCTTCAGCGGAAGTGGCGGAATGGCAGACGCGCATGATTCAGGTTCATGTGAGGTAACACTCGTGGAGGTTCGAGTCCTCTCTTCCGCACCAGGCTAGAAATAACGGCAAATTACGTACGTGCGAGGACTCGTACCTACGGTGTACTCGGCCCTTCGGGCCTCCGTACTGGCCCTGGACGACTGCGGCTCCACGGACTCGGGTCCGTTCCGCTCGCACCCCTCCAGTCCCACACGAGTCCTCTCTTCCGCACCAGGCTAGAAATAACGGCTAAAAGGGGACTGTCCCCTTTTTAGGCGGCGCGTTTGGCTTGTTTTCTGGTGCCGGCTTTGGAGAGGGCTAGGACTAGGCCTTTCATCGTGAGGCGGGTGCGGTGGGCGTCGACGAGGCCTTGGGCGTCGAGGCGGATCAGAAGATCTCGGAGTTGGGGTTCGGGCGTGTCCAGCCAGTCGGCGAGCGCCTTGAGGGTGGCGGGGATATCGGCCCGGGCGAGCTCGTAAAGGGCCTCCAACGCGGATAGGCCTCGTTGTTCGTCGTTGTCTTTCATCAGAGAGCCAGAATACCCAATACTGATAATCAGTCCAGTTTTTGGTGTTCAGTGGGTCTGAAACCGTAACTCGATCGGCAACCGATCGAATTCTATACGATTTTGGCGCTCAGATCTCAAGCTCGATCAGCAACAACTTGTTGCAGTCCCGCTTCGTGGAGAGCTCCCGGATCGGCCGGTCGGGGACCAACTTCTTGAAGCTTGGGTACCGCTTGTGCTCGAACACGAAGTAAGCCCGCCGTCCCCGATTCTCTTCGAGCCACTTCGTGATCCGTTTGTTGTCGATCTCGGCGAACACGTGAACGCGATTGCCGGTATAGAAGTTCTCGCCCTTCCAGTTCATCTGCCAGGCCACGAGGGGCTCGTCGGCGCTTTGCCGATCTGCGTAGTAACGCTCGGTCAAGTTTCGGATGCCCCAGTGATCGGCGAGATCCACCATGTAGACATTGAGGGCCCAGGCCGAGAACACGATCGCGAGCCCCATGAGCCCCCGGCTCGCCACTTGTCGCCAAGCTTGAAAGCCCGCCGCGGCGGTGAGAAGGGTGGCGGTGATCGCAAAGCCGCTCAGAATGGGCCGGTAGTCGAGGTGCTCCGGCCACAGACGGCCGTAGTTATAGACGAAGAGGTGGATTAGCCGCTCGTTTCCCTGCGGTCGTGCGGTGGTGACCCAACTCAAGTCCCGCCCGACGAAAGCGACGGCACAGGCGCCCATGATCAAAGCCACCCCGATCGCGATGCTCCACCGAGGTGAGGGAATGCGAGTCACGGCCCTTGCGAGGTCGGAGCGGGCCACCGCGATGATCAGCAGCCCGACCGCGAGGCAAGCGTAGGCCTTGGCCGGGTCGGCCTGTTGCAAGATCCAGTCGTCGATCTCCATCGCCTGGGCCGGGATGATTCCGCGCGGGTCACCGGTCAGAAACGCGAAACCCAACACGAAGAACACAGCAGCGGCAGCAGCCAACAGCGTGGCAAACGGGCGTCTTGGCCCCCACCATTGCGACATCGCGATGCCGATCAGGATCGCGGCGGGGATGATCGCAGGAAGGATGTAGTGATGGAACTTGGTCGCCATCGCGCTGAAGAGAACAAACGACGACAGCAACCAAAGCCCCAAGAAGAGCAAGGTGTCGCTTCGGGAGTCGTTCATCGAACGCGCGTGGGCGCGGTACCCAAGGAACGCCACGAGAGCTGCCGGAATGAGAGCGACCCATGGGAAGGTGGCGTACCCGATCTGGGCGAGGAAGTACTCGATGGTGCCCTTGTCGCCGTGGACGCCGCTCGCGAGCCGATTGATGTGATCGTGAATCAGTAGCCGGTTCGTGAAGCCCGACCCGTGTCGCACGTACATCGCGAGGTACCAGGGCAGGCTCACGGCAACGACGACGAGCGTACCTGAAGCGATTCGGAGCTCGCCGTTCCCGAGCAACGCCCAGCGCTGCGAGGCGATCAGATAGAGAAGCGCGATCAGCCCCGGGATCGCGAGCCCCAACAGGCCCTTCGCCATGAACGCGATCGCGCAAGAGAAATAGAAGGCGTACATCAAGAGTGGCCGTTGGCGACGCTCCTTGCGAAAGATGAATGCGATCGCGCAAAGGGCGCAGAGCCAGAGAATACCCTGGACGAACGGCTGGCCCCCGAAGCCCTGTACCCGAGGCAGTTGCTCTCGGGGGTCTGGATTTCCAGGAATGTCGATGTTGCCGGCAGACCCGTAGAGAAAGCGGTCGGGATGGGTCACCAGGTGCCAACCGTCGATCCACGAGACATTGCGTGAGATCAGGTAGGCCGCCTGCGGAAGAACAGCGAGCACGACCAAGAACAAGATCGCGTGCTGGAGCGACAGCTTGACGGGGCCGATTCGGAAGACCGTGGCTTCTCGCTCGGGATCCTCCTCCACTGCGAGCAGCAAGCAGCAGGCCGCGATGGTGATCGCAGCGACGAGAGGGAGGTCGGTGATCGCCTGTCGCGAAATGAAGAAGAATTGTGGCATCGTCGCGGTGACCAAGACGGCAAGGGCCCCCGCCCGGGCGCCGAATTGGCGCCGTATCGTTGCGTAGATGACGCCAAGCGCGGCGATCGTCATGACGAAGGTCGGCATCCGAATCGCCCATTCCGGATGTGCTGGATGAGCGTCGGGCAAAAAGTCCACTCCGGCCACGCCCATGCTCCAAGCCTCAGCCCAGAAGAGAAGGATCGGTTTCGACCAGAACCAGTTGTCCTGCGCCCACCACAAGCTGATCCAGTCGTTGCGCGCCAAGATCTCTCGCGCGACCTCGCCGTAGTGCGTCTCCCACGGATCCCACAGGCTGTAGGTGCCGAGCAGCGGCAGGTAGATGGCAGAGACGATGATCAACACCAGGAGTCCCGGCCGCCGCAGCGCAGGAGGAACCAAGCAGGCGAGCGCGACGCAGATCGTGATCGGCAAGCCGTCGTAGCCGCCGACCAAGCATCCGATCGCGACCACGGCCGCGGCCAAAGCCCCGGCGGCGATGGGTGATATGACCTCTCCGGGCTTCTTGCCGAGCGTCGTTTCACGCCAGGGAACCGGGTCGCCCGAGGGTACCGGGACGAGCCACGCGACCCATCCCGCGGAAGCGACCAGCGCGATCAGGGTTCCCCACAAGGGTCCGAGAAAGAACGGATCGCGCTTGGCCATCCACAGGACCATCGCGACGGAAGCCAGCACGGCCACGACCAACGCGGTGACCTTCTTCGATTCTCTGGGACCCTCCGCGCTCGGCAACCCGGGCCGAGCATAGCAGGCCTGCAGCTCACTCCCTCAGGTCGAATCGCGTCAGGCCTTCGGCCGGAACGGTCAGCGGTCGGCTGTGCTCGATCCCGCGACCGGCGGGCCCGTAGATCGTAATCCGCGCCCTGTACTGACCTGGCTGAAGGCTGAGCTTGTGAAAAATGGCACCGTCGTCACCCGTAGCGCGGTTAAAGCGGGCGCTCACCACAGCTTTTCCGTCCTGAACGATGTCCACATCCACTCGGCGGACTTCGGGACCAGTCTGATAAGCCACTTGGATGTCCCGCGGCCAGGCCCGAGCCAGCTGACCTCCGACGACCGCCAGGCCGACCACCGCGATGACGGTTGCTAGCCGTTTCCGGGCCAAGAAGGGAGTCGACTGGGCTTGCGTCACTCAATTCGTGGTTATGATGATTAGATGCGAAAGTGCGAACGTCACTACCTTGGCACCAATTGGAGTCGGTGTTAAATTGAACGTTGCCCAATAAGTACGCCGTTATGGTCCGCCTCACCGACATTCTTGAAAAGGTGAAGGGATACCATCCCCGAGCGGACACCGATCTGATCAATAAGGCCTACGTCTACTCCGCCCGAATGCACGACGGGCAGAGCCGAAAATCCGGAGACCCCTACTTCGCGCATCCGGTGGCGGTGGCCGACGTCATCGCCGACATGCGTCTGGACTCCTCGAGCGTTTGCGCCGCCCTCCTTCACGACGTGGTCGAGGATTGCGAGGCGAGCATCCCCGACATCGAAACGGTGTTTGGCGAAGAGGTCGCCTTCCTGGTCGATGGCGTCACGAAGCTCGGCAAGATCAATTTCGCATCACGCGAAGATCGTCAGGCCGAAAGCTTTCGAAAGATGCTGGTGGCGATGGCCCGGGACATTCGGGTGTTGCTCGTCAAGTTGGCGGACCGGCTCGATAATATGCGCACGCTCGAGCACATGTCGCCAGACTCGCAAGAGCGCATCGCGCGGGAGACTTTGGAGATTTACGCGCCCCTCGCTGGCCGACTCGGCATCCAGTGGCTCAAAGCCGAGCTCGAAGATCTCAGCTTCAAGCACCTCGAGCCAGAGGCGCACGACCTACTCGCCGCCGAAGTCGAGGGGGTCGCGAAGATCACCGACAGCTACATTGCGGACGTCACGGCACAGTTGAAGAAGATGCTGTTGACGCGCGGTTTCTCGGTCCAGATCAGCGGCCGCCGTAAGCATCTCTATTCGCTTCACCGCAAAATGAAGAGCACTGGAGTCGGGTTCGAGCAGGTGCACGACTTCGTCGCGTTCCGAGTCATCACCGAGAGCGTTGCCGATTGCTATGCCACCCTCGGCGTGATCCATTCCGAATGGACGCCGGTGCCGGGTCGTTTCAAGGACTATGTCGCGCTCCCGAAGTCGAACATGTACCAATCGCTGCATACGACCGTGATCGGGCCCGGAAACCGCCGCGTCGAGGTCCAGATACGCACGCACGAGATGCATCGCACTGCTGAGTTCGGGATTGCCGCACACTGGGTGTACAAAGACCACACCGGAGGGATCGACCCGAAGGATGCCGCGCGGTTCGTATGGCTCAGGCAGCTGATGGAGTTCCAAAAAGAAGTCGCCGATCCCGAGGAGTTCTACGAGAGCGTCAGGGTCGACCTCTTCCCTGAGGACGTTTATGTGTTCACTCCGAAAGGCGACGTCAAAACGTTTCCTCGAGGCGCTACCCCCATCGACTTCGCCTATGCGGTTCACTCCGAGGTGGGGCACCGGTGCTCGGGAGCCCGGGTCAACGGCGCGATTGTACCGCTCCGTCACAAGCTTCAGAACGGCGATGTCGTCGACATCATCACGAGTAAGAAGCATCACCCCAGCAAGGATTGGCTCGAGTTTGCCAGCACGAGCCGTGCGCGCTCGCGCATTCGAGCATACCTGCGGATGGAGGAACGAAATCAGGCCGTCGAGCTCGGCCGGGAGCTGCTCGAAAAGGAGATGCGCAAGAACAAGCTGTCGCTATCCCGTTTTCTCAAGAGCAATCGTGCGAAAGAGATCCTCACGCGGTTCGGTACGGGTAGCGAAGACGAGCTCTACGCCCGAATCGGGATCGGAAAGCTCGCGCTCCCGACCGTCATGGAGGCGATCGTTCCGAGCGAGGATGGTGAGCGCGACAGCCTTCGGCCAGGCTTCATCGAACGCACGGTCCAGCGCGTTTCGAAGAGCTCGGACACCAGCGGCATTCGCATTCAGGGCATCGACAACATGCTCGTCCGGTTTGCCCAGTGCTGTAGTCCCGTTCCCGGTGATCCGGTGACCGGCTGGATCACCCGGGGTCGCGGCGTATCGGTCCATCGCCGAGGCTGTCCGCGGGTTCTCGAGCTCGATCCGGAACGGCGCGTGCAGGTGACTTGGGCCGACGATGTCAAGGTCGACCTTCCGGTGTCGCTCCGCGTGATGACCGACGACCGTTCCGGTATCCTCGCATCGGTTTCGTCCGTTTTTTCGTCGAATGGCGTGAGCATCAACGAAGCCTCGTGTCTCTCAAAGGATGGTCGCGCCGAAAACATGTTTTACTTCCGCGTTGGCGACCTAGACCTCCTGCGGGAAATCATGCGCGGCGTCGCCAAGGTCCAGGGCGTCATCGACGTCGAACGCATCTAGCCATCACGGGCCGTCTTCCGTAGCGCGCCACACCACGGTCAGGAGCCCAGCTACCGCCAGGATCGACACGAAGATCAGCCACAGACCGATGTGCTCTACTCGATCGGAGAGGGTGTTGAAGCCCTCGACTCGAACCAAGGTAACTGGGAGCAGCAGTGGCGTGGCGTTGATGCCAGCGTGTAACGCGATGCTCGCCAAGGTGGATCTCGTCCGCAGTGCGACGATGCCGAGGATCAGCCCACCGAGGGTTGCGTAGATTGCTCCCGGCCAGCCGTGGACGATCCCGAAGAGGACCGAGCTCCATACCAACGCGACGCGCGTGCCATAACGTGCTTGCAGCGCGGGGAGGAGCCAGCCTCGAAATACGAGCTCCTCGGTCACGGGGGCGACCAAAACGAAGGCGACCAGGGCCGACATCCCACCCCACCAAGTGGTGGGATTCAACATTTGATAGCGTCGGGCCAACTCGTCGAACGCGAGTGGCCAGATTTCCTGCGCGACGTTTCCGATCTCGGCCAACGAAAATTGCAGAAAGAGCCCAGCCGCAAAGCACAGACCAACGATGCCTCCCGCCAAAGGACGGACGTGAACGGCTCCGAGGAATCCCGCCTCGCGGGACTTGTGTGGAAACACGAAGATGAACAACAGGCACACACCGGCGGCCTGCGCCAATGCGAGATTGATCGGTGCGTCGGCGCCGGCCCGAACGGCCTCGGTCCAACCGGACCAGGTCATCGAGAACTTCTTCAACTGGAGAAAACCGGCCAACGCCAGGAAGACGGCGTTGAGTACCGGTACGGCGAGCGCAATGAGCAGCGTCTCCAGCGCTATCGGCAGAGCTCGGAAGTCTCGTCCCACGTCCTCGCGTAGCCTGACATGGACCGAGGGGTATCGGGCAAGATATGAGCCTGCCCTGTTCGGCCTACCCTGCTATAGCGGCTGAGCGGCATGAGAATTCGGTCCCTCGCCATCCTTGGCTTACTCAGCCTCGCAGCAGCGTGTGCGCACTCGCGATCGGCGACCAAAGCGCGGGCCCCCGTCCGAAGCGCCGAGCCGATCCCGCGAGTCGAGTATCCTGCCGAGTCGCGCCGATACATGCAGATGACGAGCTCGGACCCCGATCGTTTCATGCTTCGCGATCGACTGATCGCCACGATACTCGTCGAGGCTCAGAGTCTTGCCGACATCGACGACTACGAAGGCGTCATCGCCCAAACCGAAAGGCTCGCCGATGTCCTTACGCCGTCGGATTTCGCGACGGGGGTGCTCCCCCGAGACCTCGAGCCCATCGCGACATTCCTTGCGGACCGCGGTGGACGCCTCGGTGACGAGGGACCCGTCCTCGCGGCGTACTATCTGCTCGCACGCCTCACCGAGGAGGAAAGATACCAGCAGAGCTATGATCGCATTGCCGCTTGGGGCCAAGAGGCGCGCAGCCAAGTCGAAGATGCCCTTCCACGCTACGGCCAGCTTCTCGGCGTTTGGACGAAGCACTCGGACCTCACACCAGCACCCGAAGTCCTCGATACGCTGGCCGGGCTTTACATCGCGCGCCGGGATGCGTTGTCGGCCGAGTCATCGGAGGCGCGCGGCCAATACGGGGCCATCACCAATCGCATCTGGCGGATCGCGCCCCTCGATGTCGCCGCCGTATACCTCGCTCACGGGGACGTGGAGTCTGCGATCACGCGAGTCGAGGGTATGGGCCCCGGCGGAGATTTACAGATTCGACTGCTCGATCTTCTGCGGCTGGCGAGGAGCCCTGGAGAGGAAGGTGCCCAAGCCACCTACGAGCTTGTCGAAGGTTTTTCTGTGGCCCGGCCCGACGTGACTTCTGGCCTCTGCCGCGTGTCGCTCGGTCGTTATCCAAAAGATTTCCGATTTCGACGTTGTATGGCGCGGGTCGCCGCTGACGAGGGCCAATTTGCGGACGCGACGGCGTGGTACGTGAGCGCGATCGACTTGGCCCCAGAAATGGTCGAGCTCTACGACGAAGCGCTGAATCAGCTCGACGAGTTCATCGAAAGCCGACTGATGGACCCCCATCCCGAGCGGTCGAGCTCACTAGCTCGGGGTGCCGAACAGATCCTCGCGGCGCGCGTCGAGCGATGGCCCGAGTCCCCACCTCCGATCGCGCCCGACCAGCTCGAGTTCCTGATCGGCATGTTGGAGATGAACGCCGGCCGAGTCGACGAGGCCGAGCAACGATTCAAAGCGAGCATCGAGCGCGACGAGAACGCCAATGCCCTGCTTCAACTCGGCCTTCTTCTCGAGCGCACGGGACGCCCCGAAGACGCAGAGGCCCATTACCAGAGGGCTCTTTCGCTGACTCCTTCGAATACTCTGAGCGATTCGCTCCATCGCGCCGAGATCCTAGAGCACGTCGGCAATGCGGCGGGCGCTCGAGGTCGCATGCGAGAGATGCAACTGAGCTACGAAACTGCGCTCGCCGCCTGGAGTGAGGCGATAGGCCTCGTCGAGGGGCCGACCGCGGCACTGGTCGAGATCCGTCGCGGGATCCTACTAGACCATCTCGGCCGTCACGACCAAGCCCTCGACGCGTTCCATAGCGCGATGGCTCTCGCCCCCCAGTGGCGTGAAGTGTACGCCACCATCCTATCGCATCTCGTCGTTTCGGAGCCCGACTTCGAGTTCGCATCGACGGTCTGGCGCCGCGCGCAGCTTCAGCTGAACCTTCCGCCCGAGTGGAAGGTGTACTTCACTTTGTGGCTCCAGTTCATCGCGGCGCGTGCCGAACAAGGCCCAAGCCCCGAGCATACCGAGCTGCTTCGCCGCCTTGGGCAACCCGCGAACTGGTGGGGAAAGCTCGCGAGCTTTGGGGCACGGGAGATCAGCTACGGCGATCTCGTTACCGTCGCCTCGAGCCTGGGCGAGGAGACCGAAGCCTTGTTTTACGAGGGTACACGGCTTTTCGTGTCGGGCGATCGCGCGAAAGCGAACGCCCAGTTCCGACGGGTGCTCGATACCAAGATGGTGAGCTTTTACGAATACGAGATGGCTCGAAAGCTTCTGCTCACACAGTCGAAGCCGGGAGTCGACAAGCGGTGATCGACTTCGAAAAGCTGGGTGCGTTCTACTTGGGCCGACTCTTCGATCAGGAAACGGGAAAACCGACCGACACTCCGGTTCTTTACGATGCCAAAGACCTGACCACGCACGCCGTGTGTGTCGGGATGACGGGGAGCGGCAAGACCGGCCTCTGTCTCACCCTCCTCGAAGAAGCCGCGATCGATGGGATCCCGGCCCTGTGCATCGATCCCAAAGGAGACTTGGGGAATCTACTTCTCACCTTTCCGGAGCTGCGCCCGAGCGATTTCGAGCCTTGGATCGATCCTGCCGAGGCCGAGCGAAAGGGCCGCTCGGTGGCGGAGCATGCCGAGGCGGTGGCGAACCTGTGGAGCGAGGGGCTCGCGAGCTGGGGCCAGGACGGCAACCGAATCTCCCGTTTCCGAGACGCAGTCGACCTCGCGATCTACACACCCGGAAGCTCTGCGGGGCGACCACTCCGTGTGCTCGATGCCTTTACGCCGCCATCGGGGGCCGATGTCGACACCGATTGGAAGCGCGAGGAGCTGATGAGCGCGGTTTCGAGCCTGCTCGCCTTGATCGGAATCGAGCCGGATCCGGTGAATAGCAAGGAGCACATCCTTCTCTCCAATCTCTTGTCCCACGCGTGGGACCGGGACGAGGCCGTCGGCCTCGGCGACTTGATTCGCTGGATCGGCGCTCCCCCGATCGACCGAATCGGAGTCATGGACCTGGATTCGTTCTATCCCGCGGCCGATCGGCAGAAGCTCGCGATGCGAATCAACGGCATGATCGCATCGCCAGGGTTCTCGACGTGGCTCGAAGGGGAGCCCCTCGACATTCAGAGTCTCCTTTGGACCGAGGAGGGAAAGCCGCGGATTTCGATCCTTTCCATTGCGCACTTGAGCGACGCGGAGCGGATGTTCTTCGTGAGCACGTTGTTGAGCCGTGTCGTGACCTGGATGCGAAAACAGTCGGGCACCTCGAGCCTCCGCGCGATCGTGTACATGGACGAGGTCTTCGGGTTTCTTCCGCCGGTTGCAGAGCCGCCTTCGAAAGGGCCGCTCCTCACGTTGCTCAAACAGGCCCGCGCGTACGGGGTTGGCGTCGTGTTGGCGACGCAGAATCCGGTCGACATCGATTACAAGGCGCTCTCGAACTGCGGCACCTGGTTCCTTGGAAGGCTTCAGACCGAACGCGATGTGGCCCGGGTGCTCGATGGCCTGGCGGGCGCGTCGGAGGCCGCCGGTCACCCACTGCGACGGGGCGAGGTCGAAAGGCTTCTGGCCGGGCTCCGCAGCCGTGTCTTTCTCTTGAACAACGCCCACGAGGACGGGCACCTCTTGTTTCACACCCGATGGGCGATGTCGTATCTGCGCGGCCCGCTCACCCGAACCCAGATCAAGCAGTTGACTCCGGTCATTCACGCGGCACCAGAGAAGACAGCCGCGCCGACACCTTCGAAAGCGAGCACGAGCGCTTCTGGGGGTGCGCCTCCAGTTCTTCCGGTGGGGATCGAGCAAGTGTTTTTGGACGACGGTCCAGGGACCTACGAGCCTCATCTGGTCGCGGCCGTCTCGCTTCACTATTCCCGGGCCACCTACGGTCTCGACGAGTGGAAAGAGCAGGTTCTTCTCGCGCCGCTCGAAGACGGAGACCCATGGGAGCAAGCGGAGGTGTTCGAGCCCGATGCGCTCGATCTGCTCGACACTGCCCCCGAACAGGCGGAGTTCGCGTCGCCGCCACCTCGCTCACTCGGAAAGATGCGCTTTCGGAGCTACAAAAAACAGCTCAAGAGCCACGTTTACCAGAACCAACCGAAAACCCTCTGGCAGTGTAAGCCCCTCAAGCTTCGTTCGAAGCCCGAAGAATCGAAATCCGAGTTTGCTGCGCGGGTTCAGCTGGCGGTTCGCGAAAAGCGAGACCTCAAGGTCGATGACCTCCGCGCGCGCTTCGAAAAGAAGATCAAGCAGATGGAACACCGGGTTCGTCGGGCGGAGGCTCGGGTCGAGCGCGAAAAGGGCCAGTACGATCAGCAAAAGCTGCAGACCGGGATCTCGATGGGTGCGACGATTCTCGGCACGATTTTCGGGAGCCGTGGTTTGGGGCGGGCGACGACGGCGGCACGAGGCGCCGGTCGCGCCGCACGCGAACGCCAGGATGTCCTTCAGGCCGAAGAAGATATGCGGACGCTCGAGGAAGAACAAGAAGCGCTAAAGATCGAAGCCGAAGAAGAGATACGCGCCCTTCAAGCCGAGGTGGAGCCACCGGAGATTGAAGAAGTGGTCGTCCGCCCGAAGAAGGCAGACATCGAGATCTCCAACCTCAAACTAGCCTGGAAGCGGGTTTAGAGCGCCTCGAAGGCCTCGCGAACCTCTGCAGGAGCTTCGACGAGCTCGATGAGGACGCCTTGTCCACCGATCGGCCGCTCCTCGTTGCCCTTTGGGTGGATGAAGCACACGCGATGGCCTGCGGCTCCGAGGCGGATTCCGCCTGGTGTGAAGCGGACCCCCTGGTTGCCCAGCCACTTCACCGCCGCGTCGATGTCGTCGACCCACAACCCGATGTGATTGAGAGGTGGCGTGTCGACCCTCGGCTTCTTGTCGGGATCGATGGGTTGCATGAGGTCGACTTCGACCGTGAATGGGCCGGCGCCCATCGTGACGATGTCTTCGTCGACGTTTTCGGTTTCGCTTCGGAAATTACCGGTGGGCTCGAGCCCGAGCGTGTCGACCCACAGCCGACGAAGGGAGCTCTTGTCGGACGCGCCGACCGCGATCTGCTGGATGCCGAGGACTTTGAACGGACGATCTGCCATGCTTCGGCGTTCATACCCCGGTTGCCGCGCATGTCCACATGGGACAACCTCCGCCCGGTGAAGACGTCATTGACCGGCATCAAACCGACGCACCTTCCGCATCTCGGAAACTACCTCGGTGCGATCCGTCCCGCCCTCTCGCTCGTCGATCAGTATCGAACTCTGTACTTCATCGCGGACTATCACGCGCTCACCAGCGTTCGGGACGCAGAGAAGCTCCGAAGCTACATTCGCGACGTTGCCGCGACGTGGCTCGCGTGCGGGCTCGATCCCGAGCGCACCTTGCTTTACCGACAGTCCGACGTGCCCGAGGTGTTCGAGCTCACATGGGTGTTGAGCTGCTTGCTGGCAACGGGGCAGCTCGAGCGCGGACATGCCTACAAAGACGCGCTTGCACGCGGCGGCTCACCCAATGCAGGAATCTTCAACTATCCGGTGCTGATGGCGGCCGACATTCTTCTCTACGACACCGATGTGGTGCCGATCGGCAAAGACCAGAAGCAGCATCTAGAGCTGACTCGCGACGTGGCGTCGCGATTGAACCACACCTATGGCGAGAACACGCTCGTCGTGCCGGAAGCCCTGATCACCGAGGCGCCCCTCGTTCCAGGGACCGACGGCGAGAAGATGAGCAAGAGCCGCGGCAACGGAATTCCCCTCTTCGAAACGCCGAAGAAGCTTCGGAAGGTGATCATGGGCATCACCACCAGCTCCGAGGCGCTCGAGGAGCCGAAGCCAGCTGAAGGTTCCACCGTATACGATCTATATGCGCTCGTGGCCCCCGAGCAGGCCCCCGAGATGAAGCAAAAGCTCGAGGCGGGCGGCTACGGCTGGGGTCACGCAAAGCAGGACCTTTATGAGGCGATCGAAGCCGAGATCGGCTCCAAGCGAGAAGCCTACCTTGGGATTCGTTCCGACGAGCCAAAGCTCGATGCGATCTTGCATGAGGGCGCCGACAAAGCGAGGTTGCTCGCTCACGCAACGATGCGGCGCGTGCGGAGCGCGGTGGGCGTCGACTGAGTTACTCGGTGCTGCTCCACTGCGCGTCGTCGAAGTCCTCGTACTCTTCGCTCTCGACAGGTCCCTCTGCGGGCTGTTGCACCTCGGAAATCGCGAGCAGTCCGGGATGACCGCTTTCGACGGATTCGTTGGTCAGCAAAAACGTTTGTTTGTGCTTCTGCCATGCTTGCCGGACGATGGTCTGGGCGATGACCATCGTCTCGTGGTGGTACCACCGAATCGCCACTCGAGAGACCGCTCCCGAGCCATCTTCCTCGGTGTGGGCGTTCACCGCGAGGATCTCGCTGTCTGCGATCTGAATATCTCGTCCCCAGCGCATGTGCGTCAGGCGAAACTGGTTCTGGAACACGGGTGAAACATGACCGGTTGCGACGTCCATTCGACCCCAACGCACCCCCTCGTTGAGCTCGATCACCGAGTCGCGAAGCCTGGTTTCGGGACTCAGATTTTGTATCAAGCAGCCGCTCATCCCTAGCAACAGACCTGCCCACCAGAATCGTCCAAACATGGGCCGACGCTAGGCACGAGGACCGACAATGGGCAACTAATTGGCGGCTCTGGCGTCTGTCTTGGCGAGACGGGCTTGCGCGGCCCGATTGTCGGGGTCCTGCGCGAGTGCTTTTCGCCAGGCTTCACGTGCCCGAATCACTTTACCCTGAAGCATGAAAGCATCTCCGAGCAGCACTTTGTACTGCGCGCGGCGCGGCCTTTTCACAACGGCCCGCCGTGCCCATTTTTCCGCTCCCTCGCCGTCCTTGACCGTGACGTAGAGCTTCGCGTAGCCGGCCATGGCCTGCGGGTTTTTGGGGTCGAGCTCCCAGGCTCGATCGAGCGTCGCCCCTGCCCGCTCCAGATCCCCGCTTCGGATCAAGGCAAGGGCTCGATGCACCAGGACATCGGATGCCTTGCTTGGGTCTCGTGGGAGGTTCTGCGTTGGGATCACCGGCTTCGGCTCCTGCGCGGCTGGTGGCTCCTCTTGTGTGGCCGGGGTCGCCTCGGGCTCCACAGGCTCTTCTTCGAGGGGCTCGTCCGCGCTTGCCTCGTCGGCCTGCGGCTCCACGACTACCTCTTCCGGCGAGCGGATTTCCGCCACCAGGCCTTCATCCAAGGCTTCGAGACCATCCACCGGCCCGATGATCGGGGTTTGGTCGGGAGCGGTATCCTTTTCGACCTCCGCAGCCGCCATCGAGTCGGAGTCGGCGAGCCAGAGCTGCCAGGTCAAGAAACCCCCTCCTCCGAGGAGGGCGACGAGAAGCAGGATAGGAATCCAAATCGGCGTCGAGTGGGCCGAGGCAGGTGCGACGATCGTCGCACCTTCGAGCGTCGATGCGAGCTCATGATCGAATGCCTGGTCGGCAAACAGAGGAGCTCGCGAGGACTTCTTGCCGGCTGGCGGCGGAGGAGGCGGAGCCGGCTTCCCCGGGACCGGAATCGTCTTCTCCGTCTCGTCGGGCAGCATCTCGAACACCGGTGCAAGCCCCATTTGCGTCTTCTTTGGAGGACGCGAGAGACCGTGGTCGGTGTGTCGTTCGGGGCCGTTGCTCTCGTGTATGGCGGCCCCAGCGGCGACTTCTCGACGTCGAGTCTCGACCTTGCCGAGCATCCTCTTGTTCGTCGGGGCTTCTTCTTCGACAAAACCCTGTCCCCCGGCATCCGCGGTTTGAAGATGCCGAAACCTCGGCGGTGCCATGGTTCGGAGCTGCTCGAGTCCATCGCTCGGCAGAGCGCTCGGAGGCATCGTGGCGTGGTCTTGCACCTCGGGTGCAGCCGGCGGAACCGTTGCTGCGTCGCCCACGACGGCGTTTTCACCGTCCGCAACGCCTAGCTCGCGCGCAACGACCCCGAGCGCTTCGTCTACCGGCATCATGATGTTCGCGACCGACGGGAGGTCTTGCTCTCGGATCGAAACACGGCCTGAGTTCATTCCCCAGAGCGCAGTGAGAGCGGGCATGCCTTGGAGGCTCAGAGTCGTTGCTTCCCGAAGCGTCGCGTAGGCCCCCACGATGGAGTTGTCCGCGATATCGACTTCGACGCTCCGTTTGTTCCCGACGATCGCGACATGACGCACTCCGGCAACCGAACCGAGAGCGCGAAGTAAGCGTCCGGGACCGATAAGCTCGAGCCTGGTGTCGAAATCGACTTCGTCGGTGACTCGGCGAGCGGTTACCGCGTCCTGCTCGATGAGGGGTGTGACCCGCGAAACTAGCCGTGCGAGATCCGGCTCGGCATCCGAAGCCGCGCTCGGCCAAAAATCATCCCAGCGTACCACCAACATCGAAGCCCAACGAAGCTGCGGATCCCTGCGAATTGCGCGGACGAACTCGATCCCCTTGCCGCCGACCGCGACCGAGTCCATCACCACGACCTGCGGGTCGACTTCGCGAATTCGAGGGATGACTGCGGTCGAAAAATCGGCTGCAGCGACCTGCACCCCTTTTGCGTGAAGCGCGTGCGCGAGCTTCTCCGCCCGAAGCTCGTCGGTGTCTAGGATCACCATGCGAGACCCCTCGAGCACGCTCAGGTCGGCTTCTTTCTCGGCTTCTATCGCACCTGGCAGAGTCGAGAGGCGCCCGCCGCTCGCTTCGTGAAACTCGTATTCGAGCGGCTCGGACTCGGCCACCGCTTCGCGCAGCCGCTCGAGGATCAACTCCATGTTGTGCGCGCTTGGTGACTCGGTTTCGATGACGATCGGCATGCCCTCGAGAACCCCTTTCGGGGATTGGATGCTCAGAATGCCGGTCTTGTGGTCGCTCGAAACCAAAGAGACGACATCTTTCAGGTTGTCCTCGTTGAGCTCGCCGCTCGCCATACCAGATCGGTCGGGAACCTCCTGCGCCAGCTCTGCGAGACGGCGGGCGATCGTGTCGGCTCCGGCGCCCCGCGGGACGATCGCAACCGCACCGGTGCGAAAGTCGGGACCTTCGTGCTTGAGGACGGCCTCGTTCGAGACGACCGCAATCGGCAGAACGTCGGTGGCTCGGTTTGCCGCCATCCGCTGGACCACGCTTGCTCCACCCCGCACCGCCGCATCGCCGATCAAGACGACCAGATCCGGTGCGTAAACGCGGACGGCGTTTTCGAGCTCAGCGGTAGCGCTCGCCGCGACAGACACGCCGTGGCGACGAAGCGCTTCCCCCAACGCCGTCTGCATCGGTTCGCCCTGGCCCACCAGCAATACGGTGGGTCGGTGCTCCTCCTCCGACATCGATCAGAATGGTGGCTGATTCTGAGCCATTTCGCCAGCTTGGTGCGGGTGGGCTTCTTAGCTACACTCCGCCGCTCATGACCAAACAACCCATAGAGTTCCTCCGAGACACCTTTCCAAAGCTTTTCATCCGTGGAGTGGGGGTGCTCGAAAGTCGCGCCGCAGGGGGGGACGAGCGTGCGCAGCGGATCCTGGCCGACGTCAAAGGGGTGACGGGGGCCGTGCGCCTCGAGGTCGACGACCATCCACCGATCGTCCTATCGGGCAAGGCCGGCCTCCTGACCTCCGGCAACGAGCCCGAAGAGGGCGTTCCCCTCAAGGCGACGGCGAAAATACCAGGCGATGCGGTCGAGCTCCTGCTCGGCTCGGCGCTGCGATCCGGCGCCTTGGAAGACGACGAAGTGGCCGTCGGAGCGGCTCAGACGGCCTCCAAGCGCTTCGAGGACGCCCTCGCTGGGCAGTCTTTGAGCTTCGTGGCCACGGTGAGGAACGTGCCGGAGCTCGGGGACGTGATCCTGCGGGTCGCCTTCAACGTTCCGGAGGTCCCAGCCGAGCCTGGATTCACCACCGAGCTCCAGTTCTCGGACCTCGAGGCCGTCCGGCACGGCGAGCTCACGGTCCAAGAGCTCTTCCTCGGTGGGAAGCTCAAGATGGAAGGCGATTATTCGCTGGCGCTCCAGATCTCGATGCAGCTTCTCACCAATCCGCTCTGAACGGAAGATCCGGAGATCCAAGCGGAACTTGCCGGGCCCTCCTGCGGACGGATACCCTGATCGCTGGTAGTGGGGGTCATGTTTCGGGCTATCGCCAAGAGCCGTTATATCGTTCCGGGGTTTTTGTGCTTCGTGCTTGCGTTCGTGGTCGGCCCTCTGGGGGCTGAGACCGGAGCGCTGAGCATGGCTGCTGCAGGAGGCCTCGCGGCGGCCCTTGGTGTCCTCGGGATGCTGATCATCACCTCCGGTCTGCCTCCTTCGATCGAGGTCAGCGAGGTCGACGCGCGGCTCCGTGAGATCAAAGGCGAAGTCAAAGAGATCGAGAGCGTCATCGGGCAAAACGTTCGCGAGCTCACCAGCGGGCTCGGTGAGCAGATGGTTGCCGTCGAAGAGACCGCACGTGCGTTGAAGTCGATGGCCATCTCGCTCCAGGCGATCAGCGATCGGGTCGAATCGCTGTCCTCCAGCACGGAAGAAAGCTCTTCGAGCATCCTGCAAATGACGGCGACGAACCACGAAGTTGCGGAGAATATGGGGAATCTCGGATCGAGCGTCCGCGAGACGGCGTCCTCCATCGAGGAGATGACCTACAGCATCAAGGAGGTGGCGCGGAACATCGATGCCTTGGCCCTGACCACCGACGAGACCTCCTCCTCGATGAACGAGATGGATGTTTCGATCGATCAGGTGCAGTCGAACGCCAACGAAACGGCGAGGCTCTCCGAAGAGGTCGCGACCGACGCGGAGATCGGCGCCGAATCGATCCTGAAGATCACCGAAGAGATCAATCACATCAAGTCGACCTCGCTGCAGGCCGTCAGCAAGATTTCGAATCTCGGAGACCGGATCGAGGCGATTGGCGACATCTTGAACGTGATCGATGACGTTGCCGAACAAACGAATCTATTGGCGCTCAATGCGGCGATCATCGCTGCGCAGGCCGGTGAGCACGGCAAGGGGTTCGCCGTCGTCGCCGACGAGATCAAGGACCTCGCCGAGCGCGCAGGCACATCCACGAGGGAGATCGCGGATCTGATCAAAGCGATCCAAGAAGAAACCAAGAATGCCATCGAGGCGGTCGAGCGCGGTGCCAGCACAGTAGACCGAGGTGTCACGGTCAGCGCAGAAGCGGAGCGGGCCCTCAAGAAGATCCTCGAGTCGTCGAGGCAGTCGACGGTGATGGTGCGCGGTATTGCCCTCGCGACGGTCGAGCAATCGAAAGGGTCGAAGCAAGTGACTGACGCGATCGGCCGGATTGCCGAAACCGTTCAGCAGATCGCTGCGGCCACCGCCGAACAGGCTCGCGGTTCGGAGCTGATCATGAAGAGCGCGGACAACATGCGACTGATCACCCAGCAGATGGAGCGCAGCAGTCAGGAGCAGGCCGAGGGCGGTCGACAAATGACCGGAGCGATCGAGCACATCTCGGACATGGTTCTTCAGCTACAGCAGTCGCACCTCAAGCATTCTGAGACCTCCGAGCAGACGCTTGCAGCGGCCGCCCGCATTCAGCAGCTGACACGCGACTACGAAAGGCGGGTTCGTGCCGTCAATCATGCGGTGGAGCGATTGCGACAGTTGCGTTTCGAGGCGTGATCGGGATGCCTGAGGCGCTTAGGTTGCCCCGCGGGGTCCCTACGCTTCATTCTAGGGGAACATGTTTGGGATTGGGCCCACGGAGCTGATTTTCTTCTTGGTGATCCTTCTGCTGGCGGTGGGGCCGGAGAAGCTTCCGACCTTCATGCGAACGGTCGGCAAGGGTCTGCGCCAGTTGAGGAGCGCCAGCCGCGAGTTCAAAGACGCCATCGGGTTGGACGAGCTCATGCGAGAGGGCGATCCATTCCGCGCGCCGCCGGTCCGACCGCCGCGTGCACGACCGGTGCCGGTCAAATCCGAAGACGCCAAGCCGCAAGCGCAGCCTCCACCTCACCCTACGACGCCGCCTCCGGTCCCTCCTCCACGTGACGCCGCGCAGGCGCCTCAAAAGCCCGCGACACCCGAGACGTCGGCCGACGCAGATGCGCCTCCCGATCCCGACGCGTCTGCGGGGGCGAACCATCCATGACCGAGCCCATCCGAGCCACCGTTCCCGAGCCGCCGGCACTCCCCGAGCCGTCTTCGGCCCCCGAAGCCGATCAAGCGATGAGCTTCTTCGAACACCTAGGCGAGCTTCGGATGCGCTTGCTTCGAAGCACCTTGGCTCTCATTCCGGCGGTCGCGGTCGCATGGTTTTTCAAAAAAGAGATCAAAGACTTCTTGATCGCGCCGCTTCAGCCTGCGTGGGAGAAGCTCGACCTCCCCGGCGAAGCGGTGCTGCGTTTTGCCGGGCCCGCCGACGCATTCATGATGTACATGAAGAACTCGCTCATCGCGGGCCTCTTGTTGGCTTCGCCCTTCATCTTCTGGCAGCTGTGGATGTTCATCGCCCCAGGACTCTACAAAAAGGAAAAGGCGTTGGCGGTCCCGTTCATCATCGCATCTACCATCTGTTTCGTGGGCGGTGCGGTGTTCGGCTACAAGCTCGTCTTCCCGGAGGCATTCACGGTGTTGCTCGGCTTCAGCGACGAAACACTGGTCGCGACGCTGTTCGTCAAGGACTACATGCCGTTCTTTCGAAGGATGCTGTTGGCGTTCGGCGTCGTCTTCGAGGTGCCCGTGATCGTCACGTTCCTCGCTGGTGCGGGCATCGTGACGTGGCGGCAGTTGCTGCAGTTCTCACGCTGGTGGATCATCGTCGCGGCCTTCATCTCGATGCTGCTCACGCCTCAAGATGTCTACACCATGGTGATGATGTTGATCCCGTTGGTGCTGCTCTATTTCGTAGGTGTCGGTGGCGCGTACCTGATCAGCCTGTTTCAGAAGAAAGAAGTGGAGCCCTAGCTCCCTCTTAGTCCTCGCATTCGTCTTCGTCCTCGTGCGGCTATCAGTGCGTCCTACCCGCGGTTCGGAACCGGGTAGGGCGGATATTGTGGGACGTCCTCCGGGACTTCCCATTGCTCGCCCCAGATGCTCGCGCCCCCGTCGATGTAGAACGTCTGGCCGGTGATGAAGTCCGCGTACCGGGAGGCCAGGTAAGTGATCAGGTGAGAGACCTCCTCGGCGGTTCCCAGGCGATGGAGTGGGTTGGCCTTCTCCGCGCTATCGAGAAGCTCCGGTGGATACTGTTTGGTGCCGCTCGTCACGATGACGCCAGGCGCCACCGCGTTGGTTCGGATGCCATGCATGGCCCACTCGACCGCGAGGGTCTTGGTCATATTGTCGACCCCTGCTCGTGCGGCCCCCGTATGGATCATGCCCGGGAAGCCACGAGCAACGTTTGCGATGACGTTCACGATGCGCCCACGCTTTTGCGGGATCATCGCCTTGTTTGCCACGGCGTGGGTCATCGCCCACGTTCCCACCAAGTTGTTTCGGATGACGGCGTGAAAGCCCTTGGCCGACAGCGCCTCGGCGGTCGTGGGAAACTGGCCACCTGCATTGTTGATCAGGATGTCAACGCGGCTGAAACGCTCGAGCACCGCCTCGAGTAGGATGTCGATCATCTCAGGGTCACGAATGTCACACGGCGCCCCAAGAACGTCGATGCCGTCGGATCCGAGCTCGTCCACCGCGGCACGAAGAGGCTCCGGCCTTCTGCCGCAGAGTGCGACCTTGGCTCCTAGACGGCCCATCTCCGTTGCACAGGCCAGCCCGATCCCCGTGCCACCGCCGGTGATCAAGACGACTTCATCGGCAAACAAGCGGTCCGCGTACACCTGATCCATGGCGCCGCTCATACCACGGTATGCAGGCTCGGACGACGCAAGGCTCAACCCGCGGCTGCAGGTTCCTTGGCCCGCGTGTGAGCTACGACGAGGTCGAGCAAATCCTCGGCGAAAAATGGCTTTGCCAGGGTCGCTTCGACCTTGAGGTTGCGCGCGATTTCGTTGCGGGCTGTGCTTGCGCTGAGGAGTATGACCGGGACTTCGACATGCCTCCACCGTCGACGGAACTCGCGCAAGAACATCTCGCCATCTTCGATGGGCAACATCAAATCGACGACCATGAGATCTGGGAGCTGCACCCCGCACTGCGCTAACGCCGACCGCACGTCCCCGGCGGCGACCACCTGGTAGCCCTCCTTTTGGAGCATCACCTGCACCAAGTGGCGCACGGAAGGGTCGTCGTCGAGAATCAAGATGGTTGCCTTCGAGCTCACCATTGCATCGTAACAGGATGAGTTGCGTTCGCGAATATGCGCCTCCTGCCTACATCGGAGCTGCTAAGCTCACCTCGATGAGGAGCTCGATAGGAGCACTTTTTCTGGTGGGGTCTGTCGTGTGCGGCTGCGGAGCGTCGAAACCCGTCGTGCCGGATTCGGCGATAGCGATGTTACCGATCAATCTGTACCCACTGCGTTCTGGCAACGCATGGTCGTACGACGTGAACACCGGTGAGCCACAAAGCACACTGGCCGTCACCCGCGTCGAAACCGTGAACGGATCAATTGCGACGGTCCATACCGGTCGGGTAAGCGTGAAATACGAAATTCGCGAAGATGGAATACGCGTCGTATCCGAAGAAGCCTGGCTCTTTCGCGCACCATTCGAGGAGGGTGCTAGTTGGCCCGCGCGCGGCGGTCGGACCGGGCGTCTCGTGTCGACCGAGGTCGCGATCCAGACCCAGGCCGGGAGCTTCACCGGCTGCCTCGAAGTCGTCGAGACCGGGGGAAAGCTCGAGCTCGAAGTTCGAACCGTCTATTGTCCTTTCGTCGGACCGGTTGCGGTGGATTCCACCATGCGCTCGAACTTGTCGGACCGTTCGGTTTCGGTCCATGCCCGGCTCCGCGGATACGACGTAAGCGGAGGAGCCTCGCTCACTCCTTAGCTTGCCGAACCGGTACCTGAACGAAATCTTCCCGCAGCTGAACGACCAGCGACACCGAGCCTGCAGCCGAGAAGACTTGGCGCCAGGAGCGACCGCTGGGGTCTCGAACCTCGAGCGCATGTCGCACGCCTGGGGCTACGCCAAACACGTTGTTCTCGATTCGCTGGCCATCGAGCATCACGTGGGCGCCCGGAGGGACTCCGAGCAACTCCACCTTGGCCGTGACACCTTGGTCGGGAGTCGTCACGGCCTGTTTGCTCGCGGGGTTTCGCTCGAGTAGCGCCCAGGCGATGGCGACCAGCACCGCAAGGACGGCCACGGCCATCATCCACCGGCTGTCCAGCACGCGTCCCACACCGCCTCGGTGCGCTGGTTGATCGCCTGTCGTTCGGTTCACATTGCCATTGTAGGATGCTCCGCCATGTTTCGTCATCTTCCCAGGCGATTTCACGGTGACATCAGCGATTCTCGAGGCACGAGGGCTCACCAAGAGCTACGGAGGTAGGGTCGTAGTCGACCACTTGAACCTCGACTGCCGGCCGGGATCCGTGCTCGGTCTTCTTGGTCCAAACGGTGCGGGAAAGACGACGACCCTCAGGATGCTTTACGGCTTCGTCCCCCCCGACGAAGGCGCGATTTCATACGAAGGGATGGAGTTCTCGAAGCATCGCTCCGAGGCCAAGCGCATGATCGGCGTCTGTACCCAGGAGGACTCGCTCGATTACGACTTCACGGTTGCTCAAAATCTATTCATCTATGCAAGCTATTTCCGACCAAGAGTCGAGAACCTCGATCGCCGCGTCGCCGAGCTGTTGGCGCGCTTCGAGCTCACTCCCTATGCCGACGCTTCACCTCATGTCTTGTCGGGCGGTTTCGTACGGCGGCTCTTGATCGCTCGGTCGATCGTCCATCGCCCACGCGTGCTCTTCCTCGACGAGCCCACCACCGGTTTGGACCCGAGCGCTCGGCTCGATGCATGGGAGCTTATCGACGGGATGCGGTCGGACGGTCTCGCGATCGTTTTGACGACCCACTACATGGATGAGGCCGAGCGTCTGAGCGACGAGCTCCTAGTCGTTCACGAGGGACGCGATGTCGCGCATGGCGAGCCTCATCGCGTGATCGGCGACCTCCTAGGCGACCACGTCGTCGTCATTCCACGTCACGAGCCAGCCCGGGATCGGATCGAAACGTGGCTGCAAAGTCGTGGGGCCCAGCAAGTGGCCACGGTGCTCGGCGAGCTGCGGGTCCCGGTTAGCAAGGACGATTTGCTCGCGTTGTCCGCCGAATTTGAGGGCGCCACCTGGCAGGTTCGACCCCCCAATCTCGACGACTTGTTCATCGCCCTTGCACGGCGGAACGGGAGGATTCGATGAGCGCCGCCGAAAGCCTCACCGCGGCTTTCCACTGGCAGTCTTGGGCGGTATTCAGGCGAAACGCCCTCGTTTTCCTGAGAAATTGGCGGACCGCGGTCATTCCGCCTGCGATGGAGCCCGTGATCTTCTTCGTCGCTTTCGGCATCGGTTTCAGCGGTTACATCGAGGACCTCGACTATCGAGGAGCTCAGATGAACTATGCGACTTACGTCGCGGCCGGTCTCATCGCGTACACCGGGTTTGGCACGCCCTACTACGAAGCCCTCTACGCGGCGTATGTTCGAATGTTCTATCAGAAAACCTGGGACGGGATTCTGGCGACCCAAGTCGAGCTCCCAAGCGTGGTCTGGGGCGAGATCCTCTGGGCCGCGGTGCGCGGGATGGTCAACATCTCGATAGTCTGCTCAGTCATCGCCGTCTTCGATGTGATCGGCGTCGTCGACGTCAAGGTCGCCTTCCTCGTGTTCATGCCCTTTCTAGGCTTCATTGCGGGTTGCGCCTTTGCGTCGTTCGCGCTGATATTCACGGCGATCGTACCGGCAATCGATCACATGAACTATCCGGTCTTTCTGATCGGTTGGCCGTTGAGCCTCGTGAGCAATACTTTCTTCCCGATCGATCCGCAGAGCGTGGTGCTTCGCGCGCTATGGCAAATCAATCCCGTCTACCAACTCGCTGAGGCTGCGCGAGGTCTTTTGGTCTTCGGAGATCCCGGTCCGCACCTCGTCGGTCTGCTCGGATCAACCTTGCTTTTCCTCGTCCCTTGCACCGTCTTGTCCACCCGTTTGACGCGCAGACGAGTCCTCGGAGAGTGAGCGCCAACGACCCAGAAATTCATTTGTCAGATCAAGGGCTTACAGGCTAGATCGGGCCTTGCGTTGGGCCCCGCTTGAGGCTAGAAACCGCTATGGCCGATCCACCGACCGCGGAAGCGTCTAGCGCCGCGCCAGGTTATGACCAGAGCGCCATCCAGGTGCTCGAGGGCCTCGAAGCCGTCCGGAAACGCCCGGGGATGTACATCGGGGATCCGCACGACGGCACGGGTCTGCATCACCTGGTTTGGGAGGCCGTCGACAATGCGGTCGACGAGCACTTGGCGGGCCATTGCAACCACGTACAGGTGGTCGTGCATTCGGAGGGTTCGATCACCGTCATCGACAACGGCCGCGGGATTCCGGTCGGCATGCACGAAAAGGGTGTGAGCGCTGCCGAGGTCGTGATGACCCAGCTCCACGCCGGTGGGAAGTTCGACAGCGAAAGCTACTCCGTGTCGGCTGGCTTGCATGGCGTCGGCGTCAGCGCGGTCAATGCGGTGAGCGAGTGGTTCAAGATGGAGATTCGCCGGGAAGGCAAGCTCTGGTTTCAGGAATACGAGCGTGGCGTTCCAAAGGCGCCGCTCAAGGCCATCGGCACGAGTAAGAAGACAGGCACGAAAGTCACGTTCAAGCCTGACGCCCAGATCTTCACCATGACCGACTTCAGTTTCGAAGTGCTGAACAACCGGCTACGCGAGATTTCTTTCCTCAATGCTGGCCTCGAGGTGACGCTCGAAGACGAACGCGGCGAGGGCAAGAGTGTCACGCACCGGTTCGAGGGCGGCATTCGTGAGTTCGTCGAGGCATTGAACCAAAAGAAGACCCCCCTTCACGATGCCGTGATCTATCTGCGTGCCATGAAAGACGGCGTCGACGTGGAAATCGCGATGCAGTGGAGCGACTCGTACAACGAGTCGATCTTTCCCTACACGAACAACGTCTTCAATCGTGATGGCGGCACGCATCTCACCGGCCTGCGGACGGCGCTCACCCGTGTCATCAATCAGTACGGCTCGCGCGAGAAGCTCCTCAGAGACCTGAAAAACCCTCTCAGCGGCGAGGATGTGAGGGAGGGGCTGACGGCGGTCATCTCGGTGAAGCATCCGGACCCGGCGTTTTCCTCCCAGACCAAAGACAAGCTCGTTTCGAGCGAGGTCAAGGGGATCGTCGAAAGCGTCGTCAACGAGAAACTGAGCCAGTACCTCGAGGAAGATCCGAAGTCTGCCAAGAGGATCGTCGAAAAGACGGTGCTCGCGGCACGGGCACGCGAAGCCGCACGGCGCGCCCGAGAGATGGTGCAGCGCAAGGGCGTGCTTGATGCAAGCACCTTGCCCGGCAAGCTCGCCGACTGTCAAAGCAAGGATCCAACCGAGAGTGAGATCTACATCGTCGAGGGCGATTCAGCGGGCGGAAGCGCAAAGCAGGGGCGCGACCGTCGCTTTCAAGCGATTCTCCCGCTACGCGGCAAGATTCTGAACGTCGAACGCGCCCGTTTCGAAAAGATGCTTTCGAGCGCGGAGATCGGGACGTTGATCACGGCGCTCGGCTGTGGTGTCGAAGGCGGCGAGAACTTCGACATCGACAAGCTTCGCTACCATCACGTGATCATCATGACCGACGCCGACGTCGATGGGTCACACATTCGTACCTTGCTGCTGACGTTCTTCTACCGACAGATGCCGCAGTTGATCGAAAAGGGCTACCTCTACATCGCGCAGCCCCCACTCTACAAAGTTCGCAAGGGCAAGAAGGTACGATTCCTTCAAGACGACGATGCGATGAGCCGCCACTTGATCGAGCTCGGTACCGACAACGCCCGTCTCAGCATGAAGAAGGGGAGCACGCAGCTCACCGGCGAGCCTCTGCAGCGCCTCCTCGAGGAGGTCGCGAGGTTTCGGCTCTTGCTGGAGAACATTGGGCACCGTTTCGACCCGCTAGTCATCGAAGGTTTGGTCACATCGACCGACCTCGAAGTCGAAGACCTCGCCGACCGAACGCAGGTCGAGACTGCGATAGCGGCGCTGAAGGCCTACGTCCAGACCAAGGGCTCGGGTGAGCTCACCGCAGTGATCGAGAGCGACGAGGAGCACGACAGGTACCGAGTGCTCATCGAGACCGAAGACGGCGTCTCCCGCCGCCGGACGAAGATCGATTTCGACCTGCTTTCGGCCGGCAACATCGCCGAGCTCCGTCAGATTCATCAAGGCATTCGCGCACTCGGTGAACCGCCATTCCTGCTCACCGTCCTCGACAAGGCGGGCAAGCCAGCGGGCGAGCCTTCCGAGGTTGGCGACGTCGACGCGCTCTGGTCGAACATCGAAGCCCGCGCCCGCAAGGGCCTCGGCATCCAGCGTTACAAAGGGCTCGGCGAGATGAACCCGGACGAGCTGTGGGAGACCACGATGGACCCCGAAACGCGAACACTTCTCCAGGTTCGAGTCGAGGACGCCGTCGAGGCCGAAGAGCTCTTCAGTGTGTTGATGGGCGATCAAGTCGAGCCACGCCGTGCTTTCATCGAGAGCAATGCACTCAACGTGACCAATCTCGACATTTAGTGTGCGGATCTTTTCGCTTGTGGTCGGCTTACCTCCTCGCTCACTCCCTGCGAGGTACGGACGTACCTCTCAGTCGCTCTCTGCGGGGGCGCTCGACCACAAACGAAAATCTCTCGCACACTGCGTTCTCTAGTCATAAGGCGTGACGGCGAAGCAACGCCTGCACCGCTTCTTCGACGCGGGGCACTTCCTCCGCGACTTGGCCTACCAGATCGCGAGCCGGCTCCACCGCCTCCTCGCGCTCGATCGCGCCGAGCAGCTCCCCCACACGGGATGCTCCGAGTTGCTTACTGGCGCCCTTGATGGAGTGGGCCGTCAGCCGCACCGTTTCCATGTCCGACGCCTCGAGTGCGTCGCGAAGGGTTATGACCGATTCGCGAAGTTGCTCGATGTACCTGACCATCACCTCTTCGATGAAGCCGTCATCCTCCTCGTCGAGCGAGACCAACTGGCGGACCATGTTCATGTCGAGAGCCGAGGCTGGAGGTGACTTCATAGAAGGCACCACGACCGGAGGCTCGTCCGAAAGCGACACCCAACGCTTGAACAGCGTCTCCAATATGCTCGATTGCAAGGGTTTCCCGATCGTGTCGCTCATTCCGGCCTCGACGCATCGCAGACGGTCCTCGTCGGTGGTGCTAGCTGTCAGAGCGATGATTGGGACTTCGCGGTTCGCAGGGTGCTCCCGAATTCTCCGGGTGGCCTGGAAGCCATTCATCTGCGGCATGTAGCAATCCATGAAGATGATGTCGTAACTGGTGGTCCGGACCTTCTCGAGAGCCATGCGCCCATCGGTTGCGATATCGACATCGCAGGCGAGCTTCCTGAGGAGTGCCTCTGTCACCATGCGGCTGGTCGGGTTGTCCTCTGCGAGAAGCACCTTGAGTCCTCGCCGAATCAATCGGTCGCCGTCGCCGGGTGAGCCCTCGAGGCGGAGCGTATCCTCGGGGCCCGGCTCGAGGTCGACTTCGACCCAGAACGTCGTCCCTTCGTCGACTTTGCTCTGCACCCCGAGCTTGCCTCCCATTAGCTCGACGAGCCGCTTCGAAATCGCGAGACCGAGCCCCGTCCCACCAAAACGGTGACTCGTGGTTTGGTCCTGCTGTTGGTAGCGAGTGAAAATCTTGTCGATCGCCTCGTCTGGAATTCCGATGCCGGTGTCCCGCACCGAGATCCGCACGCGAACCTGCGCGGCGTGTTGCACCGTTTGGGCCTCGATGATGACCGACCCGGACTCGGTGAACTTGATGGCGTTGCTTGCGAAGTTGAGCAGCACTTGACGCAAGCGGCCGCCGTCACCGACGAAGCGCGAGCCAGTCAAACCCTCGAGGTCGGACCGGAGGTGTAACCCCTTCTTCTTGGCGCGGGGTCGCATTAGCTCCACCACGCCGTCGATCAGAAGCTCGAGGTCGAACGGAACCGTTTCGAGCTCGATCTGCCCCTTCTGAAGCTTCGAGAAGTCGAGGATCTCGTCGACCACGCCGACCAATGCCTCCGCCGAGTCTCGGATCGCGGAGGCCATCTTTTGTTGCTTTGGCTCGAGCTTCGTTTCGAGGAGCAGAGATCCCAAGCCGAGAACGCCCGTCATAGGGGTCCGCACTTCATGACTCATGTTGGCAAGGAACTCGCTTTTGGCTTGGGATGCTCGTTCAGCCGCGACTCGCAACTCATGAAGCTCGACCAGAGTTCGTCGCCGCACGACGTGCATGCCCATCGCGACCACCGAAAATCCGAGGAGATAGCCGATGCTCTGCATCCAGTTCACACCGTCGATGAACAACGAGGTGACGCCCCAGCCGATATCCGTGCACACCATGGTCACCAAGAGCCATGTACGGCTCTGAAGGAGCGCACCCGCAGCGAATTGAAGAAGGACGAAGAAGTAGAACATCGATGGATCGCGGCTGATCACGTACCCCACCGTCATGGTTGCCGCGACGATCACGAAAACGACACCCGCCACGTGAACCGACCAGTCCATCGGTAGGGGTTGCTGTCTTGCACGCAACGAAAACGCGAGGAGTGCGATGCCCGTCAGGCCATAGACCGACATCAATGCAACCGCGACCTCATCCATGGACTGAGACCATTGCCCGAGGGCGATTCCGAGATACGCAAAGCCGGCGCAAGCCGTCATGGTGCCAATGTGGTGACCGGTGACCGAGTTGAGCATTCCTCGGCGCTGCTCTTCGCTCAGTCGGATCCGTGCAGCGATCGTTTCATCCGAAGGAGCCGCACCACGCCCCCACTCTGCCGGCTCTTTCCGCAGTCCCCCCACTCGTTCACTTTACCGTGTAGACCACATCGTTTCATGGTTTCTGGTCCTCGAGTTTGTAACGCGCCTCACGAACGGTGCTCAGGGCTGCGTCGTGAAGCAGGCCATTGGACGCGATCAGCTTTCCGGACCGAGGGTCGGCCTTGAGGCCCTCGTACGTCGAGAGCCGTCCACCGGCTTCGAGCACCATCAGAGCACCAGCGCACATGTCCCACGCATTGAGGCCTTGCTCCCAGTAGATGTCGTACGTCCCGTCAGCGACGAGACAAAGATCGATCGCAGCTGAGCCACAGCGCCGAATGCCACGTGTTCGCCGTAGAAACAAACCTAGCTCTTCGCGATTGTTGTCTGGCGTCGTCCAGCGATCGTACGGGAATCCGGTTGCACACAAGGCTTCTTCGAGCGCGGCACGCGTCGATACGTTGCAGCGCTCGCCGTTTCGAAACGCGCCCGAGTGCTTTGCGGCCTTCCAAGTCGTTCCGAGTGCCGGCGCGTGGACGACTCCGACCAACCCCTCGGCGCCATCGTAGAGGGCGACCGATACGCAGAAGAACGGATGACCGTGGGCAAAGTTCGTCGTTCCGTCGATCGGATCGACGTACCAAACCAGTTCGCCATCGCCCGTCTCTGCGGTTTCCTCTCCCACGATCCGGTGTCCCGGAAAGGCGTGCTCGAGCTCGGCGCGAATCAGCTCCTCGCTTCGAAGATCGTGCTCGGTGAGCAGGTCGAACCTCCCTTTGTGGGAGATATCGCCGCCGCCGCGCCAGCCTCGGAGGACCATCGACCCAGCGTCTCGAGCGACTCGTTCCGCGACCTCCAGGGCACGCTCGCACTCTTCTCGCTTGCGCATGAAGCCTTGCATTTTCGCGGATTTCGCCGCCCGCGCCATCGAGATCTGACCACTTGGCCGGTGTGCGCTGGCATTTGCCCAGCAAAACCCGTAAAAGCCCGTGCGCTACGAAGCCGACGGCTCGGGCGCGGCCTGCTGTAGGCTAGTGTGGTTATGCCCGAGAAGGACATTGTAACGCCGACCCTTCGCAATCCACTCGGTGTGGATCGCGATCACCGTTCCGCCGCTCCGAAGGAGGCTGACGGACCGTACGAGGCAAGCGTGCGTGAGGGTGAGCGGCTCCGTGAGCGTCCGCGCACGGCCGCGGGCCTCGTCCAGATCGGCCGACAGCACGCCAAAGAGCGAATGACAGTCTGGGAGCGGATCGACGTGCTTTTGGACCGCGGGACCGAGCCTACGATCCTCTATCAGAACTGGGGCCCGAATCTCGATGGTGCCTCGATCGTGACCGCGATCGTTCAGATTCAGGGACGAAACGTCGCGCTCTACGGTCACGACTTCACGGTGCGTGCCGGTTCGATGGACGCCACCAATGGTACGAAGCTCGCCAACTTGATTCGTTTGGCGGGGGATCAGGGTCTGCCTCTGATCGGGATGAACGACAGCGCCGGTGCGTTCGTGCCCGCCGGTGTGGGCGGCCTCGACGGGTACGCCGAAGCATTCACGGCTTTGCGCAAGATCAGCGGCGTCGTGCCGAGCATCATGTGCATGTTTGGCTACAACGCTGGAGGCGGCTCGTATCTCCCGCGTCAAGGGAGCTTCATGATTCAGCCCGACGACACGTTCTTCGGGCTGACCGGGCCAGGCGTCGTGAAGACCGTTCTCGGCGAGGATGTCACGGCCGACGAGCTTGGCGGACCCGGCGTGCACGGCCAGAGTGGCGTGTCGGACCTTACCGTGAACGACGAGGTCGGCGCGCTTCGCACCGCCCAGCGGCTGCTGAGCTATTTGCCTGGCAACAACCACGAATTCGCGCCTTACCAAGAGACTTCGGACCCGATCGATCGCCCGACTGGCGAGATCGATACCCTGCTTCGCAAGGCGTTCAACTCGCCGACGGGGTTCAATACCCCGATCGACGTCAGCATCATTCTGCAACAGATCTGCGATCACGGAGACTATTTCGAGCTTCAACCACAACGTGCGCGGAACACCGTCACGGCGTTCGGGCGTCTCGGTGGACACGTGGTCGGGTTCGTTTGTAACAATAGTGCAGTCGCCTCGGGCCAGATCGACGTCGATGCCGCATTCAAGAACTCGCGTTTCATTCGGTTCTGCAACTTGTACAACATTCCCGTCATCTTCATGGAAGACACGACGGGCTTCTTGCCTGGCCGCGACCAGGAGAGCCGTGGCATCGTGCAAGCAGGACGTGCAATGCTCGACTCGATCATCGATTTGCGGACGCCACGCCTCCTTTTGATCATTCGCAACGCTTTCGGAGGCGCATACGCGGCGTTCAACTGCTACGTGACGGGCGCCGATCATGTCATGGCGCTTCCGACGACCCGTGTTGCGGTCATGGGGCCCGCGGGCAAGGAGTTCGTCTACAAGAAGGAGCTTCGTGCGATGCGAGCTAGCGCCAAAGCACGTATCCAGGAGGCGATCGAGGCAGGTGCCACTAGAGCAGACGCGGAGCAAGCGGCTTCGGCTTGGATGAAAGAGCAAGATGCGGCGTTCAATGCCCGCTACGAAAAAGAGCTCATGAATCCCAAAGAAGCGTTGAGCCTCGGCTCGATCTCGGAGATTGTGATGCCCACCGACGTGCGCGCAGCGTTGGCGAAGAACCTCAACTTCTTCCTTTCCCACTACACCCCCGAGCCGCTTCAGGCCGTGCAGCGTGAGTTTCACTGATGGGCTCGTCGGATCTCTACCTGCACAACCCAATGATCCATCGAGACCGTCGACTCGGCGAGTCCGAATCGGACTGGGTGCGATCGTTCTCTTGCGAGGACATGTCGATCTTGATCGTATGTCGGGGACCGGTTCGTCAGGAAGCGCTCGACACCTTCGCGGAGATGGGGATCAGCAAGGTGGCGATCCTCCTGTCGGAGAAAGACTCGATCGTCTATCCTCGCGCCCTCGCGCCCGAGTTGCGCCGGCTCGATCCATCGCGCGTCCATGCGGTCGCCGATTACACTGGCGGGACTAAAGAGGAGCGCACTGCCCGCATTCGAGAGATCATCCAAATCGCCAAGCAAAACGGCTACGACTACATTTTTGCAGGCTACGGCTTCATGGCGGAGGACGAAGAGTTCGTCCGCTCGATCGAAGAGGCGGACCTTTGTTTCGTCGGACCTGGGTCTCACACGGTGCAAGCGGCAGGCTTTAAAGACGAGGCCAAACAGACGGCAGAACGCATCGATGTGAGCGTGACCCCTGGCGTCAACAACGCGACCGCCCGCCTCTTGCTGCGCAAGCACGGTGACCGTGCTGCGTTGAAATCCATAACTTCCAAGCATGGGCTCGAGGTTTCGGAGCTCAGCGACGACACCTTGGCGATCGAAGACGTTGCCGACGCGGTTCTCGCTGCATCCTACGATGCGGGCATCGATCTCTACACGGTCGACGAGCTTGCTGAGCAGATCCAAATTGAGGTGTCTGCGATCCTCGAAGCGCACCCGGGAAGTCGGGTTCGTCTCAAGGCGATCGGAGGCGGTGGCGGCAAGGGCCAGCGCATCGTTCGTAGCGCAAACCAGGCACCGGCGATGGTCCGCGAGATCCTCGGCGAGGTGAAGGCACTGGGGGTAGGCGACAACAAGAACCTTCTCGTCGAGCTCAACATCGAGACGACGCGGCACAACGAAATCCAGCTTCTTGGGAACGGCGACTGGTGCATCTCACTCGGCGGTCGGGATTGTTCGTTGCAGATGCACGAACAGAAGCTGCTTGAGGTTTCGGTCACTCAGGAGACACTCGGCGAAGCGGTCGAGCGGGAGCGCGAAGCGGGGAACGAAGAGCAAGCAGCCGCGATCGGTCAAGACCTCGCGATTCTTCGTCGGATGGAAGAACAGGCAGAGCGCTTCGGTCAGGAAGTTGGCCTAGACTCGGCCTCGACTTTCGAGTGCATCGTCGATGGGGCTCGACACTATTTCATGGAAGTGAATACGCGAATCCAGGTCGAGCACCGCGTCTCTGAGCTCTGCTATGCGCTGCGCTTCCGAAACCCAAACGACGCCGAGGATTACTTTGATGTAACCTCGATCGTCGAGGCCATGGCGCTCCTCGCGAAGCACAAGGGGCGGCTTCCACGACCGGGGCGCATTCAACGCGCGGGGTCTGCGGTCGAGGCCCGGCTCAATGCGACGGACCAGTCTTTGTCTCCGCACGCAGGAGGCGAGATCATGTTTTGGTCGGATCCGATCGAGGGCGAAGTCCGCGACGATCAAGGGATCTGCTTCAAGAATCCCGATACCGGGCTTTTCATGCGCTACAAGTTCGCGGGCGCCTACGACAGCAACATCGCGCTCTTGGTCACTACAGGCGATGATCGGCGCGCGAGCTACGAGCAACTGCAAGAGGTTCTTCGCCAGACCGTGCTTCGCGGGCCGGATCTTCAGACGAATCTACAATTTCATTATGGGCTCGTCAGCTGGTTCCTTGCGAACGGAGTGGACGCCAAACCCACGACCCGTTTCGTCGTCCCCTACCTGACGTTGATGGGGGAGCTCCTCGATGAGGCCAACCACATCGACGTCGACTATGCCTACAAGCGGCTATGCAGCCAGTATCTCGGGGTCACGGCGGGCAACCCTGCGGCAACGAAGGTGACCGATGAAGTCGTCCAGCTGAAGGCTACGCTGCTGGGGCGGCCACTTCGCCGACTGCTTCGCGAGCCGCATCTTCTTTCGGCTTGGCTCAGCACCCATCGTCGAGATTACGACGTTAGCAATCGTCGGGTGACGTGGCACCGCAATCCACTGCTGCTTCTGGCCGACACCTACCGACTCCTACACATGGAGGCGAGCATCGATGCACCGGCTGCTCACCGAGTTTGGGAGCAAGACCAACTCGTGCTCGATGAAGGCGAGGCGTTTTACGCGGCGGTCGCCGATCGAATTGGTGACATTTCCTGGCCGGAGCTCGACGCGTTGCTTCGCGGCGAGGCCCCGGCGGCGGGCTTCGAACCGGCTGAATGGAAGCCAGTTCGTGAGGCCCACCTCGGGTTCCAGCTCGGGACGGAGCTACTCGGGCTTCTGCCCCTGCTTGCCGAGAAAGTTGGCTTCTATGATCTGCGGGTCAACGATGACCTCACCATCACGATCCCCGAGCGCCTTCTCGACGTGGACCACCAGGCAAAGATGAAGAAGGTCCTAGTCCCACCTCCGGTCAACAAGGCGGACGAAATCGTCGCGGTCAGCGGCGGCATGTACTACGCACAGGAAGCCCCAGGCATGCCGAGATTCGTCGAAGAGGGCCAACACTTCGAAGTTGGCGACCCATTGTACGTCGTCGAAGTCATGAAGATGTTCAACAAGGTATACGCTCCTTTCTCGGGCACAATTGACAAGATACTCGTCGATGCTGACGGCACGATCGTGGCCAAGGGCCAGCCCCTGTTCAAAGTCACCCCGGACGAGCAGTTCGTGGAAGTCGATCCCGCGCAGTTCCAAGCCCGGGTCGAAACCACCACCGAAGAATACCTAAGCAAAGTCGCGTAAAGGGGACAGTCCCTTTTTTTCGAACGTAGTGTGCGAGAGATTTTCGTTTGTGGTCGAGCGCCCCCGCAGAGAGCGACTGAGAGGTACGTCCGGACCGCCTGCGGCGGGCAATTGGTCCCGCCCCACCGCCCCCACACTATCGCCTACCTCGCAGGGAGCGAACGAGGAGGAAAGCCGGTCACAAGCGAAAAGATCCGCACACTACAGGCGATCATCGCGGCCGGTGGCTAGCACGACCCGATTTCTGCCAGCAGCTTTGGCCCGAAAAAGCGCGCGATCGGCGGTCATCATCAATCTTGCACGGAGGTCGCGTCGCGGTCGCCCGTTCCGGCGACGCAGGCCGCTGAGGGTTGCGACGCCCACCGAGACGGTGATCTTCGGAAGCACGCCGTCGGGGCGCATCGGTCCAGCGGTGCTCGCAGCGACGTGGCTCCTCAGATGGTCGGCGAGTGCCCGGGCGCTTTCTTTCGAGGCGTGCCTCTGCACCACGACGAACTCGTCACCACCAAAACGAAAGACGGAACCGATACCTGCCGCAGCCTCGTCGAGAGCCCTACCCGTACGTTTCAGCGCCTCACTGCCGGCGGCGTGTCCCAGCTTGCTGTTCACCTTCTTCAGATGATCGACATCGACGAACATCAGCGCCATGTCCCTTTCAGCACGGCGCGCGGACGTCACCGCTCTCGTCAGCTCGCTGTTGAGCTCGCGGATATTGCGTAGGCCCGTCAATGGGTCGTGTGCCGCTAGAAGCTCTTGCTTTCGCAGCGACATCGTTTGGATGAGCGAAGTTGTGATGTATCGGCTGAGGCCGGCGATCAGTTGCGCTTCGTGCTCGCTGAACCGTCCTTTGGGGTTGATGAGTTGAAGCAAACCGAGGTTCTGGTCGCCATCGTGCAGCCTGCCGATCACGGCGTGTTTCGTGCGCCGCGATGATCCAGACCGAAACTGCGGGTCGGGATCCGATCCTGAAACGACGAGCGGCAGCAATCGCGCAAGCGCGCGCTTTGCGAGGGCACGGTTGAAAGGCTGACCGTGCTCGAGAACGTGCTTCGCCTCGGGGCCGAACGCGGCAACGCAAAGGAGCACATCTGCGCCTTCGCCGATGAAGATCGCGCCAGCGCTAGCCCGCACCCCGAGCGCCGCCGCCTCGAGCCCTTCTTCGAGCACACGCACGAAAGGCCGCGCCCGAGAGCACGAGGCCCCAAGAACGGATTCCTCGAGCTTTGCCCCCCTCAAGGTGTGGATCCGCACCCTCCAATCGTAGAAAGTCCCAGTCGAACAAGCCAATCGAGTACGGCATTGTGGTGCCTTGTAGGTAACCTTTGACTTGAATACCGCGTAGTATGGAGGACCGTGAAGTGGGAGGGCCGTGGATGAGATGCGAGCGTGTATGCGCCCTGCTTGTTTTTCTTACGCTAGCTAGCGCCGCTGCGGGCTGTGGAAAGCAAAGGGCACCGGTCGATCGCGTCGGGACGAACGCGGTGGAAAAGCGCTTCTTCGAGAACTCGTCCTGGTACTTCAGTCGCACCGTCATCGACGTCGACTATGAAGGTGGCCAGCTCGGCAGCTTCCCCGGCGACGCGGCGCTCGACTTTCAGGGCTCTGACCTCGCGTCGATACCCCGCGTTCGCTGGGTCATCGAGGAGAAGACGCTCTTGGCGTTCCGCGACTATGAGCTTGTCGAGGGTGCCAATCCTGGCTCGCCGGAGCCAGGCACCATCGTCGGTCAACCGGTGGCCGCTTTCGAAATCGAAAAGCACTTCGATATTCGTCGCGCGTACGAGGATTCCACCGGCGAAGAGCTCAACATCATCGAGGAGAACGACACCGACCGACCTTGGTACGAGCGCGAGTTCATGCGAGTGAACTGGGCCGACAACATCCTACCCGGGTACTACGGTCAAGTCAGCGAGCTCAACGAGCTCCTCGGTCTTTTCGAAAGACAGTCGGCGAACCTCTTCATTCAAGCGGAATCGGAGTTTCCGGATTCCTGGCGGCTGCGGTTCCACTTCATGGCATGTGATGGGCTCGAAGATGAGAGCGAGGAATGCGAGGAGCACGAGAGGTCATGGGCATCTGACTATCCACGAGACGAGCTCTATGCCTTCGACTTCGTGACCCAAGAGCTTCTCGCACCGGGCACGGTCATCGATCCCTTCGAGCGGGTTCCCGTCAACTTCTGCGATTCGAACTTCACGGACGCGCCTCTGTGCACGAGCGCGGCGATGTACGTGCGAAACAGTTTCTTGCGGGTCAGCGATCAGCGCCAGTACGAGCCGGTGAACTGGGTCGACTCTCGTTTCGAGCGGGCCGGCTATTTTCGCCTCGAGCGCCCGACCGTCGATCGATCCACGGGAGCAGATGATCCGGCCTTTTTCGCGACCGACTTCCTGAACTACAACATCAATCGTCACAACATCTGGTACGAATGGTGGGACGAGGACGGCGACCCCATTCCATATGCCGAACGTCGTGTGCGACCGGTGATTTTCTACACCACGCCGGAGCTACCCGCGCACTTGGTTCAAACGAGCTTCGAAGTCGCTGCTCGCTGGAACGAAGTCTTCATGCAGACGGTGCGGCGCCTTCGAGGAAAAGCGGATGCGGTGTTTCCCGATGTGGCATGTCAGGACGACAATCCCGATCAGCACTGCGCTTGCGTTCGCGACCCGGATACGGGCACGCTTCTCAATCCGACGTGCCCGGGGCGATACGACCCGTTCGAGACTCCAGCACAGGCCGAAGCGCGCGGGATTTCGAATCCCTACGACTGTTATGTGGATGTCCCCGACGATGCGCAGCCTGATTTCGATCGCGCCGACCTGAGCGACGAGCATTTCGAGGGGTGGTTTGACGCGGAGCAGGTGGGCTCGGAGTGCGTTCTTTCGCTCCGGATCAATAGCTGCAACAAGGCCACGATCGCGGCCAACGACGGCACAATGGAGGGACTCGAATGTCAGGAGCGCGGTGACTCGCGGTTCAAGTTCCTGAGCTACGTCGACCAGCCGGGCACAGGTTTTCTCGGTATCGCAACGCTTCGTGGCGATCCGGTAACCGGAGAAATTCTGGTCGGTGACGCCAATATTGGCGGCCCGGCTCTCGACGGCTACCGCACCACCGCGCTCCAGATGTACGATCTCATCAACGGTGACCTGACCGACGAAGAGTTTCTGACCGGAGAAGACGTTCGCCTCTACCTCGAGAATCTCGATCGGGTCCAGTTGCCAGCCCGACCGCGCATCGACTTCAACGCGGCGCTCAAGCACGGAAGCGCGCTCCCAATCGACGTACAGAGTATCGACAACCGGATGGCGGCCTTTGCGAGCCGTGCCGATGCCCTTGCAGGGCCTGCGGGCCGAGCTGCCACGTTCATCGATCGTCGCACCGATCTGGTAGGCACGAACATCGAGTACCGGGTGATGGAGAGCTTCGAGACGTTGATGCTTGCGGGCATCGAAGTCGTCCCAGATGGGTTCGGTCCGGCAGACATCAGTGACGATCTACTCGACCGGGTGTCGCCTTTCCGCGCGCCGATGCACGAACAGATGCGGAAGCTCGCCGATCTAGAGACCGCCGCCTCCCGAAACAACGTGATGATGCCGAACGAGTTCGTCGACAACTCGGTCCTCTTCTTCGTCAACCAGCACAGAGACTGGCCGCGAGCACGCATCGAGATCGCGCTCAATCAACTGCTCTATTTTCACACGCAGCTCCACGAGCTTGGCCACTGCCTCGGGCTTCGACACGACTTCGGAGCGTCGGCCGACACGGAAAACTACGACGACGAGTACTATCAAATCGCACAGCGATTCCCTTTGCCTGACCCCGCCGACTACGACCTCGATGGCACTGCTGGGTTGAGCGCCAACGAGCAGATCGCATTCGAAACCGCGTTCGACGCGATGCGAGAGAAGCGCGAGCTCGCGGGGATCGACTCCCACATGGACTCGTCGGTGATGGAATACATCGCACAGTGGTACGGTCGCACCACCACGGAGGCCGGCCGATACGACGTGGCGGCAGTGAGCTTCGGGTATGGCGACCTCGTGGAGCTCTACGACAATCGCGGAGGTCTCCACATCAGCGACATCGACCCGACCAATGCCGACAGGGTGTGGGCGAAGTATTACCAAGGCGGTGAGGTCTGTGAGGCCGATGCAGATTGCCCGTTCTCCGAGTCCGGATCTCGTAGCGCCGAGTTGAGCGCCGTGAACATGGCTGCCGGGCTGACCCAGTCGTGTGTCCCGCACCCCCAGGGGGCCGCTACGCATGGCAGCATCTGTTCGGGCTTCGACGAAGACGCGGCGGCTCTTGCACTCGGCGATCCACGCGGGCCTTACCTGCCCGTGAGCTACCGCTTCTGCTCGGACGAGCGCGTTGGGACGCTAGGCTGGTGCCACCGCTTCGACGAAGGAGACAGCTATCGCGAGGTCGTACGAAACCTCTCCGAGCAGTATGAACGCCAGTACATCTTCACGAACTTCAGGCGCTATAGGTCGGACTTCGACATCGGGCCATACATCTCGAACCGACTCGTCGGCCGTCACTTCACGATCTTGCAAGCGATCTTCCGAGACCTGATCTACCGCTACCAAACCGATCCAGCTTTCCGCAACGATACCGAAGATTTCGGCTTCTACGATCAGTTCATGGCGAGTGCCGACGTGCTGAATTTCTATGCGAGGGTGCTTGGGCAACCGGACATCGGCTCCTATTTGTTCGACCCCGTCACCGGAAACTTCGAGCGCGCCAGCCCCATCCCCGGCCTTCCTGGATCTGAGCTCGACCTCTCGATCGGGCTCGGGCGGTATTTCTCCTCCACGTATCAACGTGGGCTCACCGGTATCTCCCGCATCGAGCGCATCGGCTCCTTTTACGACAAGTGGATTGCAATCCAGATGCTGACCGATCGCGGTGGCGCGATGGACTACACGCGCGACGTCCCGTTTTGGGTGAACTTCCACGACCTCTTCCCGATCGAGATGCAGCAGATCTTCCAAGGGATGATCCAAGATGAACCCGAGTCGATCTCTCCCCGCGTCGTTTGCGCGACGCCAGGGCCCGGAGGCGTCTGCAACGACCCCCGCGTCGTGTACATGGACTTCTATCGCGGCGACTGCTCGGCCCCGGAGACCTGTAGGCCCGATCCGATCGAGGAGACATACGCGGGCCTCGATGTCGTCGATGGGGGAAGCTCGGTATTACTCCAGTTTCTCGCCGCTGCTTTCGCCCTTGCCGACTTCCCGGTTTTCTTCGACACCACTTTCCAGAATCAGCTCTTCATTTGTGTCGAAGGCGAGGGGGATTGCTTTGCTCCGAGTGACGGTTCGGTAGAGGGTATCGACTTCGTTCGGCATAGCTCGACCAGGTTCGGAAAGACATTCCTCGCCTTTCAAATTGAGCCTGCAATCGCGGTTCCCAATCAGGAGTCGATAGGCTTCAACATGGTCAAAGAGGCCTCGGACAACGCGTTCGCCATCGATGTCCTCGAGCGGATCGGGAACGGAGAGATGGTCTCGCAGGGTGAGCTCGATCAACTAACCGCCGGCGGGTATCGCATTCCTGCAGATGCAGTCGAGGCGATCTCCGACCTGAACATCCTCGATCGTCGGCAGCGCAACCTCGAATCCTTCTTCTTCCAGTTGATCGACCTTCAACGCCAGCTCGGCATTGCTGGGTACTTGAGGTTCTGAGATGAGAACCATGCCAAAGCTCTTCATCTCTCGTCTCGCGGCGACCCTGTTGGTGTCGATCACCATTGGTTGCACCAAAGGAGGCCCCACGGCCGACCGCGTCCAACCGAACCTGATCGACAAGGATGTCTTTCAGGGCGAGTGGTGGGTCACCCAGACGGTGATCGATGCAGACGCAGAAGCGACCGGCCCCACGTGGACCGGCGACGCCGGATGGGATCGCAGCCTCGACAAGGGGCAATCAGGCTCATTGGGGCGCATCCGTTGGGTCATCGACGAGAAGTTTCTCTTTGCGTTCAGGTCGTATGAGCTCGTCGAGGGTGCCAACCCGAATGGCGACCAGGAGGAGTTCCGAGGGCAGCCACTCGCGGCCTTCGAGGTTATCGATCACGTCGACGTTCGACCGCAGTACAACGAAGTCACCGGAGAAACGCGCAACGTCGTTGAGGAGAACACCGAAGACCGTCGCTGGTATGAGCGACAGTTCATGCGGGTTGATTGGTCCAAGAACCAAGTGAAATCCTTCTTTTTCCCGGCCGAGCTCGATTCCTTAGGGGGCTGGACCATGGAGCCCGGTGACTTCTTCATTCAAGACGCGAGCTCGCATTGCACGGGCGAAGGCGACGAAGAGCAGTGCAGCTTTCCCAAGTCTTGGGAGCCGCAATTCGTGACCCTCGCCGAAGACCCGAGCTATCGATTCGCCAATGAGTGGCCCGACGGCAGCGAAGACACCACCCACTACATGAGCTTCGTCACCTTCATGAACCTCTCTCCCAACGCGAACTGTGTTTTCGCGAGCGGCGCGGCATGTCAAACCCTGTCGATCCCTTCGCGGCTTGCCTTCTTGCGCGTTCCGCCCGATCACCAATACGCTGCGGCCACGCAAAGCCACGAAGAGTTCGACAAGTTCGGCGTGTTTCGGACCTATCAAAGGACCTACATCGGCGCTTCGGACGGCGGTACCACCCGTCGATGCGATCGGGACATCGACTGCGGAACAGGCGGCTTTTGCAACGTAGAAACGCACGTCTGCGAGGGTGGTCTTGGGGAAGACTTCGGCGAGACCGATTCGCTCGCGTTTCTGCGACCACGCCACAATTTCTTTGCCGAATCGCTGACCGATCAAGAATGCACTGCCGATTGGGAGTGCGATGGGCGCTTTGGTGACCAGCCGAGCGCCGCGGGGTCGGTCTGCGATGCGCGCGCACGTCGATGCACGATTCCGATGCGCGAGCGGGTGCCTCGCCAGCTCACGGACGGCCCCGGGTCGGTAGCGTACTACCTGAACCCCGGCTTTCCGAAGCATCTCGTTCATCCGGCGATGGAGGTGATGGGGAACTGGAACGAGGTGTTCATGCGGGGCTGGCGAGTCACCCGCGGAGAGGCTCTACCGACATACGAGTCGGTGCGGATCGATTGCCAGGCGCAAGACCCGACACGCTACTGCTTTTGCGGGTCGCCCGATGACGTCGGAGGGACTTGTCGGGGGCGCTATGACCCGTTCGTCACCCCTGCCGATTGGGCCGCGCGGGGCGTCACTGAGCCCTACCAATGCCACATCGAGAACACCGAGTTCAGCGAGCCGCTCTCGCCCACCTCTTTTGATGACTACCCGCTCCCGCAAGTGTACCGGTACCAATTCATCGGGGACGAGTGTCTTTTCGTCTTGCGCACCAATACCTGCGATTGGCACCGAACCGATGCATCCCAGATCTGCGAAGATGTCCTCGATCTCGAAGGCGAGCCGGTCGTTTGGGAGCAGCTCGGCGACCTTCGCTACCAATTCTTCAACTTCATCGACCAAGTGAACACACCGTTCGGGGGGGTGTCGAGCCCGTTGGCTGACCCGACAACCGGCGAGCTGATCACGGCGAATGCGAATTTCTCCGCGAGGGGGGTCGAGGCCCGCGCCACGCAGGCGCTCGACTTCTTTCCGGTGCTCCGATGCGCCAACGAAGACCTCGGCTGTGATGCGGGCGATGAAGCTGCAGCCGAGCGCTATCTGACGGGCGAAAACCTCCGAGGGTACTTCTCGAACCTCGGTCGAACCGAGCATCCGGCCGGGCTCGCCGCCTCGGGCTCGGACGGCTTCAGCATCGATGACACGTCCCGCCCGCAGCTTCCGGTGGACGTCAACGGGGCCCTACGCAACGCCATGTACCGCGCAGAGGACCGCATTGACAGCCTTCGCGGCCAAGAGGGTCGCGCGCAGCTCTTGAGCGACCGAATGCGACGACTGGCTGGGACCTCGATCGAGCAAAAGCTGATGGGCTCTCTCGGTGTCGACGGATACGAAGCCCTGAATCGACATTTCGATCACGGCCAACAATTCGTTTTTGGGCTCACACCGCAGACCACCATCTACGACCAGGACATTCTCGACCAGATTTCGCCGTTTCGCGGAAACAGCTTCATTCGCACGCTCGGCGCGGGGACGGCCGCCGACGATGAGCTATCGAGTCACAACATCTGTTTCGGTAACGAAACGCCTTTCCGCAGGCGCTACCTCGAGTATTGGGCCGAGGCGTTTCGCGGCCGGCCTCCGGCTGAAGCCTCGATCCGCATGCAGCAGCTTTACACGAGGCAAGTGCAATACCACGAGGTCGGCCATTCGGTTGGGCTTCGGCACAACTTTGCTGCAAGTCTGGATCGTGACAACTACGGGGACGGCTACTTCAACCTGGTCATCGGCGACTCCGCGTCGAGCAGCGACGACTTGCCCCTTCCGAGGCTCGAGGACTACGACTTGGACGATGATGGCTTCGTAGCGGGGCCCGAGTTCGACCAGTACTTGAGTGAACTTCGCGAAACGCGGAACGAACGAGCCAAGCGGGGTGCGCACAACTACATGTCGAGCTCGACGATGGACTACAGCGGTGACCAGTCGGACGCACAGGGCTTGGGTCGCTACGACGTGGCGGCAACGATCTGGAACCACTTCGACCAACAGGAAGTCTACAATCGGTCGAGGGACATCGTAGAGACCGACGAAGACGGTCCATTCCAAGGGCTGAAACGCTCCCACGAAGTGAGCCGTGTCTGGTGGCACTCTTACCTCGGTGGCGAGAGCTGCGGAGTCGATACCGAATGTCCGTACTCCCGTGCGTCGGGGGCGATTCCGGAGTCGCAACCGGTCTATCAGCGATGTGTCCAAAACCCCCGGAGGGTATTTCCCCAACAAGAGTGCTCGGGCCAATCGGACTGTGTCTGTTCCAATTTCGATTCCGATGTCGACGACTACGCGGACACAGCCGGCTATCCGGAAGCCGGCCTGGACCGAAACTTCGCCCCAGTACGTTACCTGTTCTGTCCTGACGATCGCACCAAGGATATCTCCTGGTGCACGCGCTTCGATGCGGGAGAGAGTTTCCGCGAGGTGATCGATCACTATCGTCGTAGTTGGGAAGAGCTCTACCCGTCCGAGTACTACAGGCGCTTCCAACGAGGCGGCGCCCGGGGTCGTAAGTCGGTCGGCATGGTCGAGCAGGCGGCCAAGATCTATCAACACCTCTTCTTCCGCTTCAATTTCGAGCCTGGGTTTTCGCTGAACACCGGGCCGCTCGGCTTCGACGATCAGTTCTTGGCCTCGATCGACGCCATGAACTGGTTCATCGAGATCGTGAACCTACCGGACGAAGGGTCGTACCAGTACGACGCGGGTCAGAACATCTATCGCTTGATGGGCGAGGCCGTCGATCTTCCGGGCGCCGACTTCAGCTTCCTGCCAGGGCAAGGGTTTGGCATGTGGACCAAGTACCAGGAAGGCTATTTTGGGTTCTTTCGGCCCGAACGCGCCGGGGTTTTCTACGACAAGTTCACCGCGCTCCTTGCGCTTGCGATTCGAGATTGGGGGCTGAGCTTCACGGTCGACGAGCGTTACTTCATCAACTTCTACGACCTCTTTCAAACCGAGATGACCGAGTTCTTCGGTGGCGTCATTCTCCAAGACGAGAGCTGGTTCGCACCGCGACTTCGCATCGAAGATGGCGAGCCGGTCGTACAGCACATGAGCTGGTACCGTGGAACGGCGCTCGGCGAATGCTTTGAAAACAACGCGTTCGTCCCCTGCCGCGGCAGCCAGCGCGAAGTCTATCCTGACGCCGCGATCGAGGGAACGACTAACGAGGTGCTTCGAAGCTGGGCGGCGATTCTCGCGCTTGCGCAGTTCCCGGTGTACTACGACACGAGCTTCGAGCAGCGGCTCCTGATCTTCAAAGCAGGCAGCGGCTCCGGTTTCAACATTCCGGACATCCAAGCCGATGGCAGCCCCACCTGCGTCTACGGAACGGACGGCCTCGGGGCAGGTCATGTGGTCGTCGACCCTGGCGTTCCGAATGATTGTGACACGGCAGAGGATGCCGACTACGTCGTCTTCGAGTCGAACCGGTTCCGCACCCCTTACGTCGCCGTGAAGGTCCGGCCAAGCCTCGAATTGAACCTCGAGGAAGAGCAGGTCGGCTTTCAACTGCTCAAACGACTCGTAGACCTACAGAACGAGCTCGGCGCCCTTCCGCCAACCGATCCGTCGGTGCCCGGCAAGCTACGAGAGCTTCAACAGGGAGAATCATTCCTCGAGTACCTCATCGAGCTTCAAACGGCGTTCGGAATCAGCAACTTCTTCTGATGGCGCTCGTAAAGCCTTCCTGTAAGCTATCGACGTGGGGACGCCGTTGCCGGACAAGGACGACCTGCTCAGACAATACCGGTCGATGATGCGGATACGCCGCTTCGAAGAGGAGGCGGCGCGAAACTATGCCAAGGGCAAGATCGGCGGCTTCCTCCATCTGTACATCGGGCAGGAGGCGATCGCCGTCGGGGCGGTCGATGCGCTTCGAGACCAGGACTACGTCTTTCAGACCTACCGCGACCATGGCATTGCCCTTGCGCGCGGGATGCCGGCCAAGGCCGCGATGGCCGAGCTCTTTGGCAAAGACACGGGCTGCTCGCGCGGGATGGGCGGCTCGATGCACTTCTTCGATGTCGAGCGCAACTTCCTCGGAGGCTGGGCCATCGTCGGTGGCCACATGGCGCTCGCCGCCGGCACCGCATTCAAGTCCGTATACAACGGTGAAGATCGTGTGACGATCTGCTTCTTCGGTGAAGGCTCGACCAATATCGGGGGCTTTCATGAAGCGATGAGCCTGGCTGGTCTTTGGAAGCTGCCCATCGTGTTCGTTTGCGAGAACAACCAATACGCCATGGGGACCCCGCTCGAGCGCACGAGTGCGCTCAAAGACCTCTCGATCAAGGCCAAAGGCTACGCAATGGTGGGCGACCGGTTTGAGGGCCACGACGTGACGCTCGTCCGGGAACGGCTCGCCGAGGCGGTGGATCGCGCGCGGACGGGGGCTGGGCCTACCTTTATCGAGGTGCTCACATATCGGTTTCGTGGTCACTCGATGAGCGATCCCGCGAAGTACAGGTCGCGCACCGAGCTCGAGCAGAGGAAGCAGCTCGACCCAATCCAGGTGGCCCGCGAAAGGCTGCTCGAACTCGGTGTCGAGGAGACCAAGCTCGACGACATCGACCTCGAAATCGATGAAGAGATCGAGGCGGCCGTGAAATTTGCCGAAGAGTCCGAGCCTGCGCTGAGAGAAGTCATGCTGGGCACGGTCTACGCCGAGGAGGGAGACTCGTGAGAGAGCTTCGCTACCGAGAAGCGCTCCGCGAAGCGATGCTCGAGGAGATGGAGCGCGACGAGCGGGTCTTCCTGATGGGAGAAGAAGTCGGGCACTATCAAGGTGCGTACAAAGTTTCTGAAGGGCTTCTCGACAAGTTCGGCGAGCGTCGTGTCATCGACACCCCAATCGCCGAAGCAGGGTTTGCGGGCATCGGCATTGGTGCCGCGATGGTGGGCCTTCGACCGATCATCGAGTTCATGACGTGGAACTTCTCGTTCGTAGCTTTTGACCAGATCATCAGCAACGCTGCCAAGATCCATCAGATGAGCGCGGGAGCGCTTCAGGTACCGATCGTCTTCCGTGGTCCGAATGGTTCCGCGCGGCAGGTGGCGTCGCAGCACAGCCATGCGGTGGCACCGTTCTACGTCAGCATCCCGGGGCTTTATGTGTGCCAGCCAAGCACACCGCGCGACGCCAAGGGTCTGCTCAAGACCGCGATTCGTAGCAATAATCCCGTCGTCTTCCTCGAGGGCGAGACGCTCTACGGTGTGAAAGGCGAAGTCCCGGACGAAGGGGTAGAAGAGCTGATTCCTTTCGGCGAAAGCCGAGTCGCCCGCAACGGCGCCGACTGCACCATCGTGACCTGGGGCCGCCCATACTATGTGGCGATGGCAGCAGCTGAGAAGCTTGCAGCCGACGGGACCGAGTGCGAGGTCATCGATCCTCGGACCCTGCGCCCTCTCGACATGGGACCAATCATCGAAAGCGTGCGAAGAACCAATCGGTGCGTGGTGGTGCACGAGCACTGGCCGTATGGTGGTCCTGGTGCCGAGATTGTTGACCGAGTGCAGCGGGAGGCGTTTGATTACCTCGATGCTCCGGTGGAGCGGGTGACCGGCCTTGACGTGCCGATGCCTTATGCGCTCAATCTCGAAAACGAAGTGCTTCCAACCGAGGAGCGAATCATCGACGCGGTGAAGCGCGTCAGCTACGCGAAGTGAATCATGGCGAAGATCATCGGACTCCCCAAGCTCTCACCGACGATGGAAGAAGGCACGCTCGTCTCATGGGCCAAGAAGGAGGGCGACACGGTAGATGTCGATGATCTCCTCGCGGAGGTCGAAACCGACAAAGCGACGATGGAGTTTCGGTCGTTTGACCGCGGCGTGCTCTTGAAGATTTTGGTTCCCGAGGGCGTGACTCTCGAGGCCGAGGTTCCGGTGGCGATCATCGGGAAGGCTGGGGAAGACATCACCGAGCTGCTGGCGCAGGTGGAGTCGGCGGGGGCGGCGGCGACAGAGGCAGCGCCAGCGGCAGAGTCAGCGCCAGCGGCAGAGTCAGCGCCAGAGTCAGCGTCAGCGTCAGTGTCAGCGGCAGAGTCAGGGCCAGCGTCAGCGCCAGAGTCAGTGCCAGCGCCAGTGTCGGCGTCAGCGCCAGGATCTAGGGGCGGGCGGGTGATTTCTTCGCCGCTCGTGCGGCGGTTGGCTCGGGAGCGGAGCATCGATCTACGGTCGGTGCAGGGGTCGGGGCCGCATGGGCGCATCGTCAAGCGGGACATCGAGTCGTACGCCGGCCCCGTCGCGGCCCGGTCGATGCTCGGTGGCGAGCGCTTGCCCCCAGAGGTTCGTCAAGCCAGCAGCATGCGGCGGACGATCGCGAGGCGGCTCACCGAGTCGAAGCAAACCATCCCGCACTACTATCTGACGATCGACTGCGATATCGGCCCGCTTTCTGATGCGCGCAAGGCGATGAACGCGGAGCTCGAAGCGGACGGAAAGAAGGTATCGCTCAACGACTTGATCATCAAAGCGGCGGCGGTCGCCCTGCGTCGCGTTCCCGAGGTCAACGCATCGTTTATGGGCAAAGAGATTCACTACCACCAAGTCGTGGATATCTCGGTCGCGGTTGCAGTCGACGAAGGGCTGATGACGCCGGTCATTCGCGACGCCGACCGCAAAGGGATCGGCCAAATCGCCGAGGAGGTTCGTGAGCTCGCCGGCCGTGCCCGGGACCGAAAGCTATCGATCGAAGAGATGACCAACGGGACCTTCTCGATTTCGAACCTCGGTATGTACGGCATCGAGGAGTTCACCGCGGTCATCAATCCGCCGGAGGCTGCCATTCTTGCCGTCGGGACCATCCGAGAAGAGCCCATCGTTCAGGCTGGCGCGGTCGTCCCGGGCCGCCGCATGCGCTTCACCATGAGCTGCGACCACCGAATCGTCGATGGTGCGACGGGTGCCCGATACCTGGCGGCCTTCAAACGCATCATCGAATCCCCCCTCAACATGCTCCTTTGAGCCAGTCGGTGGTCCCGCGCCCGCTCCGCGCGCCACTCGATTGATCACTCTTTGCGTTCACAGGAAGAGCCGGAACACGAGCACGAACGCCATGACGAACGCGGCTACGAACGCCACGGTTTCGAGCTTCTTCCGCATTGCCGCGCCGCGAGCGTATGCGAAATCGGCATCGCGTTGCTAGCCGTACGCGGACGTCGCCTGTGTGGGGCTTGGCGCACAGCAACGCACACACAGCGCTCCACCTTGACCATCACTTGGGTGATCCCGGTCGGGCCTTTGGCCCGGCAATTGGTCCCGCCCCACCGCCCCCACGCTATCGCCTACCTAGCACGCTCCGTGGAAGCGCTTGGCGTCGGTCGGAAAGATCTTTCCGGGGTTCAGGATGTGCTTCGGATCGAAGACGCTCTTGATCCGTTGTTGAAGATCGATGAGCGCGGGCGACTGCTCCATTGGGAGATAGGGGGCCTTCAGAACACCGATCCCGTGCTCACCGCTCAGGGTTCCCTTGAGCTCGATCACACGTTCGAAGAGTCGTCGCACTGCCTTTTTCACGATGCGCTTTTGATCGGGGTCGTCCCACAAGAAATTCACGTGGAGGTTTCCGTCACCGGCATGGCCATACGTGGGAATGATCAACCTGTTCTCCTCGGATAGCTCCGTGCAGGTTTGAAGCAGGTCGGCCATTTTCGTGCGGGGGACGACCACATCCTCCGAGAGTTTGTTCTTCGCCTGTCGTCGGAGGCTGTAGCTGAGCTCACGCCGCGAGGCCCACAGACGCTCCCGCTCTCCGCTATTCTGCGCCACCAAAACCTCGATTGCACCGACGTCGGTAAGCGCGTTCCCGCAGACCTCCAAATCGCCGTCGAGTCGGTCTGCGTCGCCGTCGAGCTCCAAGAGAAGGATCGCTTTCGTTTCGTCGGGAATCGTCAACCCCGCCTCGGGCCGCACGATCCGAATCGCTTCCGCATCCAGCAGCTCGATGCAGGACGGCACATGGCCCTGCGACAACAAAGCTCGCACCGCTGGAGCGACGTCGTCGAGGCTCGGGAAACAGGCGAGGAGGGTAACCGTCGCTTCCGGCTTTGGAATCAGGCGCAATGTCGCTTCGGTCACGATCCCCAACGTGCCTTCGCTCCCGACCATCAACGCGGTGAGATCGTACCCCGTAACGCCCTTCTTCGTTTCGTGGCCGAGCTCGAGCACGGTGCCGTCCGCCAACACCACCTCCATGCCCAGCACATACTCCCGCGTAACCCCATACTTGAACGCTCGCGGCCCACCCGCATTGGTGGCCAGGTTTCCCCCGATGGCGCAGGAGTCGCGCGAGTTGGGGTCCGGCGGGTAATAGAGATGCTCGTCCTCGACCGCGCGCTTGAGGTTTCCCGTGATCACGCCGGGTTGCACCCTCGTGGTGAGCTCGTTTCGATCGATATGCTTGACCGCACTCATCCGGTCGAACGTGAGCACGATGCCGCCTGGAACGGGTACGGCACCGCCGACGCGTCCGGTACCGCCACCACGAGGTGTTACCGGCACTCCATGCTCGAACGCCGCTCGCATGACTTCCGAGACTTGCTGGGTGTTGCTCGCCCGAACCACCGCTTCGGGAACGCACGGCGTCGTTTCGCTCTCGTCTCCGGCGTATCCTTCGAGCAGGGTTTCGTCTCGAATTACCGAGCCCGATCCACACGCGCGCTCGATGGCAAGCAAAGCGTTGTCCAATGAAGACATAGCGCGAGCCTTGGGCCGTCGGTCCGAGCGGTCAAGGGCAGCGTGCGATCGGCAGGAAGAGGAGCTAAGCTGCTGAGCCGCGGCTGCTCCGCCGCCCCCTGACCGTGCGATTCTTTGCTTGCGTGTTGCTGGCCGTTGCGGCGGCGGCTGGCTGTAGTGATGCCGATTCCACCGCGACCCTAGATCCGGGGCGCGACGCGAGTATCGATCTGGATGGAGGTACGGACGGCGGTGGCGACGCTGGTTTCGATGCGGGGCCTCGTTGCGGCACCAACGCGCTCTGCCTGAGGTGCCCCGACGAAAAAGACCTCTGCGACGACGATAATCCCTGCCCGGCGGGCGAGGAATGCCACGAGACTGGATGCGATGATCTCAAGCGTTGCTTCGTGAGCCCAGGTGGCGCGTGCCCGTCCGACGGCGATTGCGTCGACCCCGACTACGCGTGCAATCTCGAGGCCGGCAGGTGTCTTCGAACGACCCCCGGTTGCGATGATTCCAACGATTGCGTGACGGGTTTCGCCTGTGAGAACAACACCTGCGTCGACCGACGCGTGCCGTGCATCTCGAACTCGGATTGCCCGCACGGGTTTACCTGTCGGGTCATCGGCGACTATCAACGGTTCTGTCGTCGCGTCACGCGGCCTTGTGACGACGACATCGATTGCACCCCAACCCTCGGCGTGGTCTGCGGCGACGTCGAAGGCGATGGCCTGATGGAGTGCATGGCCCCGTTCGAGTTCGGCGATCCTGTTTCGTGTGATAACTCACAATGTCTGCTGGACACGGCTCCGGTCTGCGAGGTCACCGAGCAAGGTACCGAAGCGACCTGCGGGCACTTCGGGCTGTGCACCTCAGCGGCCGATTGCGCGAATGACTTCGAGTACGAGTGCATCGACCTTTGGGGCGACGGCCGAAGCGAGTGCGTTTTGTCCGGGGGTTGCGTGGATTCCAGCGAATGCGCGGTACGTGAAGTCTGCGCCACGCCCCGATCTGGAGGTTCCCCGTCGTGTGTAGGTGGCGCGGTGATGTAGCACTTACACTACGGTCCGATTTCCTGTAGGCTAATCCCCTTCCATGTAAGCGATATCATCATGAATTGGCTTCAAAAAACGCTTGCTCGTAGATGGTGCGTCGCGGCCCTGTTCGCGGTGGCGGCGTGTCGTGGCGGAGATGGCGTCGACGATAGCTCGAGTGCGATCATCGATCCGCCCCAGGAATGCTCGCCGAACCGCCCGGACTGTTCGATCAGCTCCGACTTCCCGGTCCAAGGGGATCTCAACGCGACCAACTCGGCAGGCGTTCGGTATTCGCAAACGACCGGCTCACTCGTGATCGACCGTGCGAGCTCTCTCCCGGATAGTGATCTTGACGGTGTCCCCGATGATGCCGACGATTGCCCTATGATGCCCGGCTGGCGGACGCCTTGCGACGGCGACCCCAGCAACGACGGGATCTACCAAGTGCTGTTCTTCGATCCACTCGGCACCCCGGAGGCGGTTCGGACCTCGATCATCGCGACGACCGCCGACATCCCCGCGATCGACATCTATTTCTTGGTCGATGCCACGACTTCGATGGCCGGCGAAATCGGTGTGCTCCAAAACGAGATCATGACCGTCATTTCCGACATCGAGGCGTTGTTCGATGACCCTCGGCTCGGCTTAGGGCTCTACCGCGAGTATCCGGTGGACACAGTGGACCCAGTAGTGGGCACACTGGCGATGCCGTACAGTCAAGCGCCCTACCATCACATCCTCGATTTGACCGACGACACGTTGCTGTTCGAGAAGGCGGTGAGCACCCTCAATACGGTCAGCAACATGACCGAGGACCGGGAGGCCGGCTCGCAGGCGTTGTTCGCAGTCGCCAGTGGTCAAGGCTTGGGCGACTTCGTGCCAAACCGAGCCCCGTGTGCTGACGGGGAGGTCGGCTACCCCTGTTTTCGCTCTGACGTCATGCGGCTGGTCCTGAACATCAGCGACGCAGAGATGTACAACGGCCCCGCGGGTCCGCCGTATCCCGCCTTCATGCCGTCTCGACCTGGCGTAATGGACCTGCCGCCCGTCCAGATGTTCCCTGATGACGCCCTCTTCGACGCGGATGACGCCGTCTCGGCACTCGACTTGGGTGACCTCTCGGCCCAGTCGCTCACCCTGATGGGGATGAGCAGCCTGCTCAGTAACCAGGTCAACACCGCCATGGCTCCAGGATGCATAACGGGAATGCCCCCGGACAATGACATGGACGACAAAGACGTCGTCATCACCTTTCGATTCGACTCGCCAGGCGTGACCCTCGTAGATGTGTTCGCCGACAACACCCACTGGCCGGGTGCGAACGTCGCCTTGTTCGACAACATGGTGCTCGATCCACTCGCGACGCTTGGTTGCGACGGAATGGCTACGGGGAACTGGGGTGCGGTCCAGTTGATGATGCCCATCGCGACTCAGCAGTACTACCTCGTGGTTGACGGTCAGGTTCCGGCCGGCCAAACCGTCGAGCCCGAAGGCGCCTTCAGCCTTTCGATCGTCCACGACGGCGACCCTTCGAATCCGACTTGGATGACGGTGGACGCGCCGGTCGATTGGGCTCCGGTAGAAACGGCCCTGCTCGCCAATGACATTCGGGTGGCTAGTGTCCTGTCACCGAAAGACATGATGACCATGCCGAGCGACGCCGATCCGGATGCGCGCGCGGTGGCCACGGCAACGGGCGCCGTGACGAAAGTCGGCGGACAGTGGGTCGGCGAGATCACGGCACCTGACGGGGACGGCTTGGGCGCCCAAATCACGATCACGCTCAACTTGATTCTCGATGAGAGTATCTATGACATCCAGGTCATTGCCGTCGAAGACCCCGCGACCCCGATGTTCGACGAGACCGACTTCATCGCCTCGCTAGGGGCTCAAGACTGCGCAGAGGGCGAAACCTTCGAATGCAACGCCCCCTCGATGGATCGGTGCCCGGCCTGCGAGCCAGGGGCGGATATCGAGTTCGAGCTTCGTCTTTTGAACGACAGCGTTCCGCAGGCTGCCACCTCCCAGGTTTTCGATTTCGAGATCATCCTCTGGGTCGACGACACCATCGAGCTCGAGCGCATTCCGGTTCGCGTGATGGTGCCCGATGACGCGACACTCGACTTCAACGATGCGCCTGGCGCCAACTTCTACCAAAACAGCTACGACAGCATAGACCGCTGCACGATCCCCCCCGAGCGTCCCGATTGGGGCGACCTGACCTGGACCGGGAGCACCCCTGGCGATTCTTCGATCGAGTTCCAAATCCGCGCCGCGAACACCACCGCCGAGCTCGACACCGCGGTTCCCGCCGTGGTCATCATCCCCACCGACACGACCGACACCACTCTCGACGTCGGTCAGGAGCTCATCAACGACGGCATCCCGAATGGGTTGCCGTTCCTTCGCGTGACCGCAATCCTCAATCCCACTTCGGACTTGGCCAACACCCCGGAGCTCGAAGGCTGGGAGCTCGAATTCGTTTGCTTTGCTGCGGAATGATCTGACCCCTGCTAGCATCGGAGCGAGTGGCGGACCCAGGCCGAAAGTCGAGCCTTGCTGCGTGGGTTTGGGTGCTGGTCGCCTGCGTGGCGGTCTTCGAGCTCGTGGCGGATACGGTTATCCGCGCTCGCGTTCCAACCGATGCCTCGTGGGAGGATGCAACCGCGTTCGTACGAGAGCGGTTCGAGCCTACCGACCGGGTCGTCGCTGCACCACGTTGGATCGATCCGCTCGTCCGCAGTTACCTCGGCGACCTCTTTTCGTTGAGCTCTGCATCGGTCGGCGACCTAGCTGGAGTTAGGCGCGTCTGGGAGGTCGGGATCCGTGGGGCGACGAGTCGAAGGGAGCCTCCCGCGCTCGAGGAGTCGTTTGGCGGCGTGCGTGTTCGCATGTGGCCTGTGACAACGGACGAAGTGCTCTTCGATTTCGTCGAAGGGATCGGTCGCGCAAAAGTCGACCTCCTCACCGAACGCGGCGCACAGCCTTGCCCTTGGATCCACGCGAAAGTCGAGGGTGGCGGCCTCGGCCACGGCCCGCTACCCCCTCCTGACCGCTTCGTCTGCGATCCTGGTCGGCCTTGGCTTTGGGTCGGTCCGACCGTGGTGGCCGACCTCGATCTCCAGCCGAGGCGCTGCGTGTGGCAACACCCCGCCGGCCGGGAGCCCGTGAGAGCCACGTTTCGCGACGTTCCCCTCGGGGACAAGCTCGTCGTGCAAGGAGGCCTCGATTACAACAACGAACGCACCGCCGGAAACATCGCGGTGCGGCTTCGGGTCTTCATCGACGGTCGCTTGGCAGGGGAGATGCGCCACCAAGATCGAGACGGCTGGTCACGGCTCGAGATCGACACCGCACGACTGAATGGTTCCGTGCGTCAGGTACGCATCGAGACCATTGCAGCCAAATCCCACGGGCGCACTTTTTGTTGGTCTGCGTCGACGCGACGCGCGCAGGGCGAGCCATGACGGTCCGGAGGCTCACTTCGTCCGAGCAGTTGATCGGAGCCGCATTGTGCGTCGGATACGTGATGATGCTCGTTTGGACGGCTCCTGATCTCGCGATGTCGCGCGACGAAAGCTTCTATGCGCATGCTGCCAAGGAGTACGGTGGCTGGGTGGTGGAGCTCCTGAAAAACCCCAGCTCCGCACTCACCCGCGAGCAGATCGATCGAGCTTGGGACTACAACTGGGAGCATCCGGCGTGGATGAAGCTCACGTTCGCGTGGGCCTGGCTCGTTCACCAAAAGCTCGGCCTCTTTTCGTCGGAATCGCTCGCGTTTCGTTTCCCCGGCATGCTCACTGCAGGGCTCCTCCTGTGGCTCATCTATGCCTGGGGCGCTGTCATCATCGGGCGGACGGGCGCGCTTTTTGGGGCACTCGCATTTGCCACGCTGCCCCGGGTTTTTTATCACAGTCATCTTGCGGCGTTTGACGTCCCGATCGCGTTCTTGATCACGCTCACGGCATATGCGTACTGGCGGACCCTTTCCGACAGCAAATGGGCGTTGTTGACCGGGCTCGCTTTCGGCCTTGCTCTCGCGACCAAGCACAACAGCTGGATCCTTCCGGGCATCTTTCTCATTCATTATCTCTGGGTGCGGCGACAATATGCCCTAGCCGACCGCCTCGATCGTCCCACGCTCGCATGGTTGCCATCGATGCTCGTCATCGGGCCGATCGTGCTGATCGCGACCTGGCCGTGGGTCTGGCACCACACGGCGAGCCGGCTGTTGGCATACGCGCAATTTCACCTCAGTCACGTACATTACACCTACGAGTATCTCGGGGTGAGCTACTTCGAACCGCCGCTTCCGATCTCGGTGCCGTTCATCATGACTTTGTTCACCGTGCCGCTCACCATCCTGGTTCTGGCACTGATCGGTCTCGTCCATCGCCGTGCAGCATTGGCCCCGCCTTGGAGAACTCGCCGCGGCGATCCAACCGACACCAGGGCGGACGTACTGTGGCTGGGCTGCCTAGCCGCCCCATTGCTCGCAATTGCGCTTCCCTCGTCGCCTATCTTCGGGGGTACCAAGCACTGGATCACCGCCTATCCCTTCCTTGCCTTGTTCGCCGGTTGGGGCTTCGTGGCTGTCACTGATCTCGCCCGCGGTCCCCTTTCGACCGAACGGCGGTGGCCGGCCTGGACGTTTGCTGCCCTGTTCCTCGCACCTGGGCTCGTCCAAACCACACACAGCCATCCATTCGGTCTATCGCACTACACGCCGATCGCAGGCGGCGTTGCGGGCGCCGCCGACCTCGGGATGAACCGTCAGTTTTGGGGCTTCACGACGGGGAGCCTCGCAGATTGGATCGTCGAAACCCTTCCCGACGGCGGCACCGTGTGGACATGCGATACGACCTGGGGCGCCTGGCGGATGATGCAAGCCGATCGACGCCTTCCAAGCAATATCCGTCCCGTGCGTTCGATGGCGGAGGCCGACCTTGTGCTCGTGCACCACGAGCCCCATTTCAATGAAGTCGATTTTCAAGCGTGGATGGCGTTCGATGACGTCCAGCCTGTGCACGTCCTGACCTATGACGGTGTGCCCATCATTTCGGTGTACCAAAACAGGCGAAAGAGGTGACCGTCTAGAGCGAGCCCTGGCCGGCTTTGCTTACCGCCCCGCGAGCCCGCGCCATCAACGCGAACAGGCTCTCGACGATCCCGATCACCACGTAAGCCGATAGCAGCCAGACAAGGGCCATTGATGGGTGGTAGCGCAACGCGATCCACACCGTCACGGCGAGCGCCATCGAAATGAAGAGCACCGTTCGCCATGAAAGCCGCAAGTCCTTGAAGGAACGAAACGGCATCGAGCTCAGCATGAACACCGACAAAGTCACCACCAAGGCCGAAATGATGATCGGCGAGAATGGGAGCTTCCCGGTCAACGTGTTGGCGACGACAATCGAAATCAGGATTGCGGCCGCCGCCGGAATAGGCAGGCCCTGGGTGTACTTTCCTGGTGTGTGCGGCTGTCCGTCGTCTCCCGTCGAGGTCACGTTGAAGCGCGCGAGGCGGATCGCGCCGCTTCCGACGAAGACGAAGCCTACGAGCATGCCGGCGGTCCCCATCTCTGCGAGTGACCAATGGTAGACCAGAATTGCTGGCGCAACGCCGAAGGAGATCACGTCGGCAAGCGAATCCAGCTGCACGCCGATCGCAGTCTGTGTGCGCGTCAACCGTGCGACCCGGCCGTCGATCGTGTCGAAGAATAGCGCGAAGATGATCAACAGGGCCGCTCGGTAGAGGTCGTCGCCGGTTGGTTGATCCGAGCAGATCAGGATCGCGTAGTATCCGCAGAGCACGCTTCCGAGCGTGAACAGATTGGGTAAAATGAAGAGGCTCTTCCTGAGGTCGACTTTCACGGGAGTTTCGATCTTTTTCCGCTAATTCCGAACCTCCAGGCTACGAGATGCAGATTCTCCTGTCCACTACGTCGGTCGCGTCATCGTTGCACGGCCCTTGCGGCGTGGAACGCCCCGAGCGCCAGATTCCGCAGCCTGAGCTCCCGACTTTCTACGTAAAGCGCCTCCAACAGCTTGGCTGCCTTTTCGGGTCGCTGCTCGAGCAGATCGAAGAGCGCCGAAGCTTCTTTTGCGTTCGCGCCTCCAGCATCCCGATATGCAACGAGAGCGTCTCGACGCTCCCCCAATGGCACCCCCCATCCGTGGAGCGCGAGCCAGCCCCAGTACGCTTGGAGCTCGATCTCGGAAAAACCATTGGTTGCTTGCATGCGGTGGATCAAATTCCATCGCGCCTTGTACAACGCCCGCACCGTCATCTCAGGCGCAATCAAGACCTCCTGATAGATCGCCCCGTATCTTCCGAGAATCTCTCGAAACCCGCCGACCGCGCCGATGTCGTCTTCGGTGTCGAGCTTGCCCCTGCCGTCGCCAAAGAGATGCATGAAGTCATCGATGGCACGTGCTCGCATCGCGCCGAAGGCTTCGGGGCCTTGCGCTTCCGCGAGTGCCTTGATGGCGCGATAGATGTTCGCCTGCCGAGTGTCGTAATCGACCTTCGCGTAGGGTGGGTTGACCTCCGCCAGCCCGTGACCGATGAAGAGCGCCCGAAGACGATCGACTTCCTCACCGTCCGAGAGAGTCGCGGCGAGCGCCTCGTTTCGCCTCATCTGCTCCGCGACGGCCTTTCGGTTCAGGACCAAGCTCGGCATCTCCCATGGATCGACAGGCTGGGGGATGGCCAACATCGCGCCGGTCAAACTTGCTGCGACCGCCCACAGCACCAACTTCACGCCTGACTCCGTCACGCCAGCATCCTAGCATGGCACCCGAACGCCGAGCTGACGCACTTCCAACGCCTGCTACGCTTGTCGAGCGTCGATGAAGGTTCATGTCCACTACTATGCTGCCGCGCGTGAGCTCGCAGGCTGTGAGGCCGCGACCTTCGAATTCCCAGCTTCAGCGGTCGCGCAGAGGGATTTTCGTCGGGCTGTAGCGGAGCGTTATCCGTCGATCGCGGCCTTCCTCGAGCGTATGCGCCTCGCCGTCAATGGAGATTTCGTCGACGATTCCCAGGAGATCCGTGATGGAGACCGCGTCGACCTGCTGCCGCCCGTCGCCGGTGGAGCTCCTGTTGCCCTCTGCCGGGTCAGCGATGATGACGTCTCTCTCGACGAGGTGCGAAACGCGGTTGCACACAGCGGGGCGGGTGCGATCTGCATTTTCACGGGCGTGGTTCGCGACAACGCCGAAGGCAAAGAGGTCGCTCGCCTCGATTATGAGGCCCACGAGAGCCTCGCGCTCAAGGAGATGGAACGGGTCCTCGAAGGCGTCGACGCGGAGCATGCGGGGGTGCGGCTTGCGGCGGTTCACCGGGTTGGAACGCTTGCAATTGGAGACATCGCAGTTTGCGTGGCAGCGAGCGCTGCGCACCGAGAGGAGGCATTCGCTGCCTGCCGTAAGGCGATCGATCGCATCAAAGAGACGGTCCCCTTGTGGAAGAAGGAGTGGGGGCCTTCGGGCGAAGCCCACTGGGTAAACCTCGAGGGTTAGGCGCGGACCAACCCCTGGACTGCCGAGAGGAGCTCATCGTCGAGCATGCCGACGCAGGTCAGGTAGGCGCGTTCGGGGTCTAGGTACTTCTGGGCAGCCCCTTGAATGTCATCGCCGGTCACAGCTGTGACCTGGTGCGCGATCGTCGATATCTGCTCGGGAATCCCGAAAAGAACGCTCGTGCCCACGAAATCGACGGCGTCCTCTGGATCGTCCCGAACGGTTTGCAGGTCCCACAGGTATCTCCGTTTTGCCTTCTCGACCTCTTCTTCGGTGGGACCCGACTCTTGGAGCTCACGGATCAATGCGAGCATGGTCTCAACGAGCAACGGCGCCTTCTTGTGCTCGACCGACGCCCCGAAATCGAAGACGCCGCAGTCTTCGAAGGTGTCGTTTCCAGCAAATGCGTCGTACGCCAAACCGCGTTCTTCGCAGATTATCCGGTGGACCCGCGTGCTCAGACCGTCGTCTAGGACCCGGTCGAGGAGCAAGAACACCGGTGCCAAGGGGCTCTTCACCCCTGGCGTATGAAACGAAAGCTGCACTTCGGTCTGGCTACCGGGTTCACGGACGTAATCAAAGCGCCTCTGATCTCCATTTTGGACCCTCGGCGCAGGCTCGACGGGTCCACCTTCCCGCATCCCTTCGAAGCACTTCCCAATCGCATCCACCAAGCGTTCTTCGTCAAACGCGCCCGCGATGCACACCACGGAGTTCGGCCCGGTGTAGTGATGTCGGTGGTGGCGCTGGAGATCATCTGTCGCGAAGCGCTCGAGGTTCTCCAACGGACCCGCGATCGAGAACCCGAGTGGGTGATCTCGATAGAGCAACCGGCGTGAGACGTTATCGATGTCGATCTGCTCACCACTTTCGTTCAAGTCCTCGAGGATCTCTTCTCGGATGATCTGCTTCTCAGTGCCCATGTGGGTCAGCAAGGGTTGCCCAAGCACCTCCGCGAGAAGCTCGGTCCCTCGGGCGATCGTTTCCCTCGGCAGTGTCAGGTCATAGCTCGTGAAATCGACGTGGGTCGCGGCGTCGAGCGTGCCGCCAAGCCTTTCGATCGCGAGGCTGAGGTCGTGCGCCGCGGGGTGTCGTTCCGTCCCGCGGTAGAGCATGTGCTCGAGAAAGTGACTCAGTCCGTTCGTTTCCAGAGTTTCGTAGCGCGATCCGACTCGCAGGAAGCAAGAAATCGTCGCGGACTGCAAATGCGGCAAAGGGATGAGGCGAACCCGGAGGCCGTTTGAAAGCGTCATCGACGCACACGGCAGCTCGGGAAGGCTCACTCCGTTACCTGTTGCCATCCTGCGTCGGGAGCGGGTTGATTCGCAAAGCTTGGTCGGCGGCCGCTTGGTCGCGGAGCTTTCGGATGTAGAGGTCTACCGTCTCCTTCTTCTTGAGTGTACGAAGGACTTCGCGTGTCGAGTCGCGGAGGTCGTCGGTGAACGCTGCTTCGTCCGGACGCTGTCTATCGATGATCCGGAAGACGATCCACTCGCGTCCGACCTGTACGGGCTCGGAGGGGAATTCTTCCCCCTCGGGCACCGCAAACACGGCGTCGAGCAGCGCGCTCGTTGGCAAACCGATCAACGGAGCATCGCTCCGTCCGAACTCATCCGTCTCCAAGAGAGTAGGCGTCAGTGTGGACTCTGGGGTCTTCTTGCCATCGGCGGCCAGCTTGTTTCGCACCACCCGTTCGTCAGAGCTCTTCCAGAGGGCGAGCGTCGCAGCCGCCGCTTCTTCCGCGCGAGATTGGATCAGAGCCCTTCGGTATAGATCCTCGGCAAGCTCACGCTTGGCCTCTTCTTTGGGGACGTCTCCTTCTCGAATGCCGATCACCTTGATGATGTGGTAGCCAAACTCGGTCTCGACGACTTCCGAGATCTCTCCGACTTGCATCGCAAAGACAGCTTGGTCGTAGCCTTCAGGCATGGTGCCTTTCGGCTGGTATCCGAGGTCGCCCCCCTTGGGGCCCGTGATCTGATCCTCGCTGTTCCGGCGAGCCAGAGTCGAGAAATCCTCGCCTGTGATCGCGCGCTTGCGCAACGCGTCGGCCTTCATCTTGGCCTCGGCCTTCTGTTCTTCGGAGATGTACGATCCGGTCTTGACCAAGATGTGCCGTGAGCGGACTTGCTTGTCCAAATTCGTGTAGCGGTACTTGTTGGCCTGATACTCTTTTTCGAGGCGCTCGTCGTTGTCGGCGATCCAATCTTCGAGCGCTGCTTTCGAGGTGTCCGGCTGCTCTTTGCTGTAATACGCCGGCGAGAAGCGGACATACTGCAGCTTCGCCTTGTCGTTCTCGCGCACGTAGTCATCCCATGCTTCCGCGTCGCTCACATTGACTGTCGAGGCCACCAACTCGCGCATCTTCGCGGCTAGGTATTCGTCGACCTGTCCCTCCGCGAACTCGCCCACGCTTCTACGAAGGCCGTTCTCGATGTACCGTTTCGCAAGCTCTGCGTTGAACTTCCCCTCTTTGTCGGCAAAAGACACGGGAATCTCACCCTGCGGCACCTCGGGAGGCGCATCGACACCGAGGGACAACAGAATGATGCCGTCATTGACGAAGCGCTCCATCACTTCATCCGCACCGACCTCGAACCCGACCTTGCGGGCCTGCCGGGCCAACAATGTGCGGTCGATCAATCCGTTGAGAACCAACTGTGGCAACGCCATTGCCTTTTGAGTTTCCTCAGGCAGTCGTCCAAAGTTGCCTATCGCATATGCCGCCTCGAAGTCGCCTCGGCTGAGGGTCTTGTCGTATACACGAGCGAGGTAGGTCGACCCCCCGGCAGTGCAACCTTCCGCTTGTCCGCCCCCGAATTGAAGAGCAAACACCGCCGAGAGCAGCACCACGAGAAGGACGAGAAAGAACCCTTTGAGCTTGTCCGCCATCACCGATTGCCGTTTAAAGAGGCCGAACCATAGAGGAGAGGGTGAGGAACGGCAAACTGGGGTTTCCAGCCGGCCGGGGCTTTTCGGGAGTTTGCTAGATCCCGTGGGGAATCTAAACTCCGCGGCGTGTCCGAGAAACGGCCCCGACGCGGGCAAGTGAGGGGATGTGGTCCAAGGTTCGAGCCTACCGCCGCTGAAGACCAACAAGGGTAAGTACGGGATCCTGCTGCTGATTTGTCTGCTAGCGATCGGCGGGTTTTGGCTGTGCACCCAGAGGACTAAGGCACCCGAGTCCAAAGCTGAGCTCCCGGCACCCGTTCCCCCAACTCGGGAGCAGTTCACCACCGAGATCGAGATTCCGGAAGAAGATGCGGGGGAGCCGGACGAGGGCGAAGTCGACGTGGCCAAGCGCGAGCGATCTCGAGAGCTCGTCGAGTGTAGCGGCGTTCTCGACGCTGCACAGATCCGCGTCGTCATCAATGGTCCGCCTCGGAAACAGGTTCAGACTTGCTACGAGCGCCGTCTCAAGGACAACAACCTGCTTCAGGGTCAGATGACGGTGCTATTGACGATTGCACCATCCGGTTCTGTGAGAAAAGTTTCGGTGTCGGGGTCTTTGCGCGATGCCCAGGTCAGTACGTGCGTGAAACGGGTGGCGCGAACCTGGAAATTTCCGAAGCCCGAAGGAGGATGTGTTCGCACTTCGGTCCCCTTCACGATGACGCCTAAGCTGTAGGCGGCCCATGGTCTTGGCCCCGGACGAAGCGAAGCACATCTGCGACGTCCGATGGGCTTCCCATGAACACCGGGGTGCGTTGGTGAAGCTTCTTTGGCTGGATGTCTAGAATGCGGTCCTCGCCATCCGACGCGGCTCCGCCTGCTGCTTCCACCAAGAACGCCATCGGATTGGCCTCATAGAGAAGGCGAAGCTTTCCTTTGCGGTTTTTCACATCCTCCGGGTAAGCGAAGATCCCTCCTCGCAACAGGGTCCGGTGCAGATCGGCGACCATCGCCCCGATGTATCGTAACCGGTAGGCCTGCCTGTTCTTGCTTGGCGTCTTGATCCAGTCGACCCAGTTCTGAATGCGGTCGTCCCAGTTGTGGTAGTTGCCCTCGTTGATCGAATAGATTCCGCCGCGCTTGGGAATGCGAATATTGGGGTGCGACAGGAAAAACTCGCCGACACCTGGGTCATAGGTGAAGCCGTCAACGCCCACGCCAGTCGAGTAGACCAGCATGTTCGAGGAGCCATAGACGATGTAGCCCGCAGCGATGATGTCACGCCCAGGTTGCAGGAGATCCTCGAGCGTGCCTGGCGTGCCATCGGGGCTGATGCGTCGATGAATCGAAAAGATCGTCCCGATCGAGGCATTGATGTCGATGTTCCCAGAGCCGTCGAGCGGGTCGAACTGCAGAACGTACTTCCCCTGCGGGTACTGGATCGGGACGGGGATCGGCTGCGCGATCTCCTCGCTTCCCATCACGCAGACATGGCCACCGGCCTCGACCGTGTTGACGATCGTGTTGTTGGCGAACATGTCGAGCTTCTGGACCGCCTCGCCCTGGACATTGGTCTTGCCAGTCAAGCCGAGGATTCCCGAAAGCCCGGCCTTGCTCACCCTGCTGGCGATGATTTTCGACGCGAGCGTGATCTGCTGGAAGAGCCCGGTGAAATCGCCTGTAGCCTCGGGCATCCGACGCTGGCGGTCGAGAAGATGTCGCTCTAAGGTGGTGCCGATGGGGCTGACTTCCGCGGGGCCGATCGAACCTACCTTGCTCATGGCTGCGCGGCATACCAGAGGCCCCCACGGCGCGCTAGGTCGGCCGAAGGAAAGGTTGGCTATCCCTGATTAGGGATACCAATCTACGGTTGTAATCGTGTAAACTTACCGTGTTGGGATATTTGTGACGAACTTTCGTAACTGGTTGAAAGGCATCCACGCACGACGCTCGGGAATCCCGCGAGTGAGAGGCGTCAAGGGGCTGCCCAACGTGCTGACACGCGGCGAGCTGAGCGTGGTCTACCAGCCGATCGTCTCTCTCACCACCATGGAGCCTTTCGCCTATGAAGCCCTCGTTCGGAGCGATTCACCGCACTGGATCAACCCCCCCAAGCTCTTCGACGAGGCGATCAGTAGCCGTTGCGTCGGCGCACTCGGGCGCGCGATCCGCGAGATCGCCACGGCGAACTGCGGCAACGCGCCGCTGTTTCTCAACGTGCATCCGAACGAGTTCGACGAGTCATGGCTGGTCCAGCCCGATGACCCGATCTTCACGCATGATCAACCGATTTATCTCGAGGTCACTGAGTCGGTTCCACTGACTCACTTCGCATACTGTCACAGCGTCCTTCGCGAGATCCGAGGCAAGGGCGTTTCGCTGGCGGTCGACGACCTCGGCGCTGGCTATTCCAACCTCAAGTACATCGCCGACCTCAAGCCCGAGATTGTGAAGCTCGATCGAACGCTGATTGCAGACCTCGCGGATGACCGTCGCGCTCAGGTGCTCGTGCGGCACATCGTTCGGCTTTGTCACGAGCTCGGTGCACGCGTCGTTGCCGAAGGCATCGAGCAAGAGACGGAGATGAAAGTGGTGGTCGACTGTGGTGCCAACTTTGGCCAAGGCTACTATTTCGCGCGACCTGCCTATCCCGCCCCCGGCGTCAGCGCGACGCCGCGCGCCGTGATGAGCAAGGGGGCTTAGAAGGGCACCGATTGATAGCTCACGTCGCCGCCCTCGTGGCCTTCGACTTCGTGAATCGCCGTCACTCGGCTGCCATCGGACCCACGCTCGACTGCGACGACCGCATGAACGGTGCTTCCGACCAGCTCCGCGATGCAAGGTCGATTCGCGCCACCACAGCTGGCCGCCAACACCAAGCCTTCGATTGCGTCTTTGGTACTCGAGCAGTGGACGCCGAGGAGATGCCCGGGGTCGCGTCCGCTCACGGCGGAAAGTGCGGCTATCGAATCGGCCCCGGTGAGGTCGTTCATGATGACGTGGTCGGCGCGTAGGCGCGCGCCCTGCGTGATCGTCTCTACCATCGACATACCGGCCTCCGCTGCGGTAAGCGCGATCACTTTCTTGCGATCGACATCGAGGTCGGGAATCGCTTCGATGACGACGGTGTTCTCCTCCTCGGGAAGTTGTTGCGCCATGGCGGATAGCAAGGTGGTGACTCCGGACCCCTGAGGGCCGACTACGACGATATTGCGGCATTCGGCGATGGCCTTTGTCAGGTATGCTGCTGCGTCCGTGCTCATCCACCCTTCTTCGGCGAGCTTGTCGAGCGACACGGCGCGGCCGACTCGGATCTCGATCACGGGGCCATTGGCTACCAGCGGGGCTTGCAGGATCGTCACCCGCGGGCCAAACGACAAGCGACCGTGAAAGACCGGCTGGTCTTCGAGCGCGCGACCGGTCTGGGCAGCGAGCCGGCGGGCTACGACTTGCAGTGCACGAGATGACGAGAACAACAACGCCGTCGATCGAATGCCTGCGCCGGTATCGATGAGCACACGGTTCGGTCCGTTCACGACGACCATTTGAACCGCCTCGTTCGATAGCACGTCATCGAGGGCGCCGAGGCCTACCGCTTCATGCAGCGCAATATGCGCGACCTCGCGCATGTCGACTTCCGCGTTGACGGATCCATCGGTCTGCATCGAAAGAAACGTTTCTGCGATTGCCGCGCGCGCCGCGGACCAACGCTCTTGGTCCTTCATCAGTGCGGGGTCCGCGCCTTCGACGTCGATTCGCTCTCCTAGCCGGGACATCAGCTCGGCAGCAGGTTCGCCCGTCGGCTCACTCTTTTTCGAAAGCACGGCCTCGTCGGTTTGTCTGCGTTCGATGCGCGGGGGCAAGCTGGTTTTCAAGATGTCGTTTGGTTGGCCACTCCTAGCTCTCGAGGCTCTGGATGCTCTCAACGGCATCGAAGTTCTGACCGGTATCGAAGACTTGATCGGGATTGACGCGTTGAGTGGCATCGACGATTCAGCCGGCAGGGGAGGCGGTTCCGACAAACTGCTTTGTGCCGAGCTCCCGGGTTGATCATCTTCGTCCGGTTCGAGCGTGATGATGAAGTTGGCGATGTAGATCTTGTCGCCCGATTTCAAAGGATGGGGTGAGGTGATCTTGCGACCGTTGACCCATGTTCCGTTCGTGCTGTTTAGGTCGACTACGACCGCTTTTTCACCTGCAAGAGACAAGCGTGCATGCTGCTTGGACACATTGCGTTTGGCCAAGACGATGTCGTTTCCTTGAACGCGCCCGACGGTCACTTCCGGCTTCGAAAAATCGAGCCGTCGCCGTACGCCCCCCTCATCGGTGATCACCACCGCGTACATTGCCCATTCATTCAACGGCCGCCGAACGCCCTCGTCAAGTGACTGGGAATTGCTCGCCCGCAGGATGACCGCGGCCCCAAACGCTCCCCCAGAGGGAGTAGCAAGCTAAGCTGTTGAAATTACTGGATTGAAATCCGTCTACGGTCGCGCCTTCCCTGCTAACGGGGTTAAAAAAGCCCCTCGACTAGCCGGAATCGGTACCACCGAAGGGGTCAACTGGGGTAGCTTACGCCGGATGCCGGGAGGGTTTTTGATCGTCGAGGACGAGCCTACGCTTGCTCGTACTCTCGCTCGTACTTTCGGCCGTCACGGGCCGGTCGAAGTCGTTCACAACATGGCGGCTGCCCGCGACAAACTGCGAAACCAGGGCGAATGGACGGGCGTCGTGCTCGATTTGATCCTGCCGGACGGATACGGCTTGGACCTTCTGGCCGAAATTCGCCAGGTTCACGGGGCACTCCCAGTTCTGGTGCTCACCGGCGAGCTGAATCGTGATGTGGTCAACAAAGTTCAGACGATGCGCGGCGAATACGTGTGCAAGCCCGCCTCGGCCGACAACTTGAATCCATTCATTCAGCGGGCGTTGGCGCAAGAGCGGGTCGACGATGCGGCGATCGGCCAGCGGATCGAGCACCTGTCTCGGCAGCTCAAGCTCACTCGGCGAGAGACCGAGCTCTTGACCCTCTCGGTCGATGGGCTGTCCCGAAAAGAGCTGGCGGAGGAGCTCGGCGTCGCCGAGAACACGGTCAAGGCCCAAATCCGCTCACTCTTGAAGAAGAGCGGCGCGCGCAGCCTCGCGACACTAGCGCAAAAAGTCATCAAGGGTGCGGCCCACGACAGCATACCCCCGGGCAGCCCAAATCCAGACGTCACAGGTTGAGCGCTTCTTCTGCGATTTCGGGTTGGACGGTCGCACTCTGGGTGTTGGGACTCGCAGCGTGCACCGAGAAGGACGGCGTGCCCGAGGTGCCGGCGGAGCTTCCTGCGACAGGCCCGGCCGATCCGTACTCGGACTCGCCTTCGCGTTTTGGGGTCGTGCATCTGCACGCCGGGTTCAATCCCGATCCGCGCGTGATCGAGGGGACCGCCCTCGGTGAAGTGCCGGCGCGCTCGATTCACCGAAGGTGCACCGGGTGGATCGGCGAGATTCCCGACTACGTTCTCGCCACCGACACCGCCTTCCTTCGGCTTCACGTGCTCGGGCGTTCCCGCGAGGATGTGTCGCTGGTCGTCCGCAAACCCGATGGGAGCGTGGTTTGCAACGACGACCGGAATGGCACGCGGGATCCCATGGTTCGATCCGACTTCCCGATCGGCTCCACCCAGATTTGGGTCGGCGTTCCAAGAGAGGGCGCCACCGCCCTCTACCGCATCGGATTTTCCGAGGTGAGATGGCGCTCGTCGGTGGTTCCGTTGCCCGATCCTTACTAGTCGCGCCCTTTACGGCGCCATAGGGCAAGGCGTTCTTTGCCCTCTCGTCCGGGGTGTGTTTGCTCGGCTTCGGTCACTTCCAGCAGCTCGAATCCGTCCGCGATCAGTCCTCGGACCAGGTCGGTGTTGACAGGCCACGGAGGGCCCGACGCATCGGCAGGAATCGGATCCACGTACGGAAAGAGCAGGGTAGCGAGCAGACCATTCGGCTTCACCAAGCGCGACATGATTCGAGCCCACACCTCTCGTTCTCCTGGGTCGAGCGCGCAGAAGAAGGTGTAGTCCCAAACGAAGTCGAAGGGATGGGTTGGGTGATACTCGAAGAAATCGCCCACTTCGTAGGTGACCCTACCGGGAAGGTCTTTGTAGCTCTCCGCGAACGTGGCCCGTGCCTCGCTCGAAACGTCCAGACCTATCACCTCGCGATCGCTGTCGGCTAGGGTGGCGAGATCGTAGCCCGCACCACAACCGGGTACAAAGATTCGCCCCGAGGGGACGCGCCCTTCAGCCAGCAAGCGTTGGAGCGCGGGTGGGGACTGCCCCTCATCCCAAGGCGTGACACGTTTTTTCCAAGCGTCTTCCCAATCGACCGGTGCCAATCCTCACTCCCCTTCGATCAAGCCAACTCGTCGAGCAACCTGGCGTACGACCGGCAAGACGGCATCATACGCAGCTGCATTGCAGGCCAATATGCCGCGGTCGTTTCGCATGTCGATGCCACCATACCGATAAGCGCGACCGTCGAGATCGCTAAAGCGCCCGCCCGCAGCCTTCAAGACCGCCTCGGGGCCGCATGCATCCCACTGGCTCGATTTGCTCGACATGTGAACATACAAATCTGCCCGCTGCTCCGCAATGAGACCGATCTTGAGCCCGACCGAGCCGCTTCTCGTTTCTTGCGTGATGCCGAGCTTCTTCATCACCTCGTCGATCCTCTTGCCACGATGCGAGCGCGAAACCACGAGCTCGAGATCCCGAGGGTCATCGACGTTGCTTACCAGCAGCTCCCTTCGCTCACCACGTTGTTCGAGATACGCTCCGGCGCCCACCACGCCGGCGTAGAGCTTGTCGTGCTCGGGCTGGTAAACGACTCCGAGCGTGGACACGCCGTCGACCGCTAAGCCCAGCATCACGGCGAATTCCCCGTTTTTGGCGATGAACTCTTTGGTGCCATCGAGCGGATCTACATACCAACATCGACCTCCGCGAAGCCCATCGCTCTTGTCTTCGGTCTCCTCAGCCACCACTCCATCGGTGGGGAAGGCGTTGCGCAGCTCCTTGACGATGTACGTGTTGGCGCGTGTGTCGGCCTCGGTCACAGGATCGGACTTGGTCTTGTATGCGACGCTGAAGTCCGTCGCGTAGACGTCTAGGACGATGACGCCCGCCCGCCTCGCGATGCGCACCGCTTCTCGAAGCTCTCTTTCGAGCATACCCGGCTCTACCACGGGATGTTGGTTGGGCCCACCACCGGTCAGACGAGGCGATGCGAAAGTTCCGCAAGCAGTTGGGCGACCTCGCTCGCGCTCTCGATCACGACCATCGACTCGCTCGGGGGCTTCGGCTTCTCAGCTGAAAGAACGAATGCGCCGATGCCGTGGTTGTTTGCAAACTCGATCGCGGGGACATCGGTTACGTCATCGCCGGCGAAGAATACACTTCGCGCTCCGCTGCGCTCGAAGATCTGCCGTAGCGCCTCGCCCTTGTCGAATGAGAGCGCCTCGGCTTCTCGGACACAGCGCCCTTTTCGCACGTGTAGCCCCAATCTGGTGGCGAGCTCCTCCGCCTCGTCGAGGAGCCTGTTGGCTCGGTCGGGGTCGGTTTCCGCGATTGCGCGCACGTGCACCGCGACAGCTCGTGGCTTGTACTCGACGAACGCATCTTCGGCGTGGTCACGCACCCACTCTCTGAAACGTGCAAGCGCAAGCTCGTGCTCCTCGGCGAGCTTTCGCTCTCGAGGTTGTTCGCTTGGGCCGAGCACGAGGCCGCCATGCTCCACGCCGCGCCAGATTCCATCGAGCCGTTCCATGCGTGAGAGGGACTCGAGGTCGCGACCGGTGATCAGGGCTACCTCCACCGTGGATGCCGAGGCGAGCACCTTCAGAAGTTCCAGCGTTTGTGGCGGAATCATAGCCTCGTCGGGGTCTCGAACGATGGGAGCGAGGGTGCCGTCGACGTCCAGGGCTACCAGAAGTGGGCGATCGAGGGCCACCAGGTCGTCGACGAGACTCAAACTCCCTCCAACTCAGCAATGTGTTTGTCCGCCCAACGATGAACATCGAGCCGCCTGACCTCCGCCCGCAACGCTCTCATGCGCTTGCGTATTTCGGCGCGCTTCATGTGGAGCGCGCGGTACACGGCGTCGGTCATCGCTCCGACGTCGTAGGGATTCACCAGCACGGCAGCCTCGAGGTGCTTGGCAGCACCCGCGAACTCGCTCAACACGAGCACACCCTCCTCGTCGGTCCGGGCGGCGGCGTACTCGTGCGCGACCAAGTTCATGCCGTCACGAAGCGGCGTGACCCAGGCGACGTCCGCCGCGCGATAATGCGCGAAAAGCGCCCGCTGACCCAGGTTGCGATAGAGATAGTGGATCGGAATGCGGCCCGTCTCAGAGTACCGTCCGTTGATGTCGCCTACCATTCGGTCGATTTCTTCTTTGAGATCGGCATACGCCTTCACATCGGTACGACTGGGGACCATGATCTGGATTAGTGCGTACCGCTTCCGCGCCGAGCGCTCCCGACGAAGCAAGCCCTCGAAGGCGGCTAGACGTTCGGGGATCCCCTTGGTGTAGTCGAGTCGATCCACACTGAGGATCAACTGGCGGTTGCCCATCGTCTGACGAATCCTGCCGACCTCACGTTCGACATCCGGTTCGATCGCAAGCGCCTCGAGGTCGTGTATCGGTACTCCGATCGGCGCAGCGATGGTCTTCACCGTGCGGCTGTGATGTCGAATCGTATTTCGAGAAATCCGATGCGGCGTGAATCGCTCAACACAATGGCGAAAATGCTCGGCGTACTCGGGAAGGTGAAAGCCGAGAAGGTCCGCGCCGAGCAACCCTTCGAGGATCTCTTCGCGCCAGGGAAGGATGCCGAACGTGTCGGGCGACGGCCAGGGTATGTGGCAGAACCAGCCGACGCGTGCCTTCGGGCGCTTGGCGCGAATGAAGCCCGGGACGAGCATCAAGTGGTAGTCCTGCACCCAGATCAGGTCGGATGGGTTGCTAGTCGAGAGCGTGACGTCGGCGAACTCGCGATTGGCGCTGACATAACTGGCCCATGGCGCGCTGCCTACGCGAATCGTCGGCCGGAAGCCATGAAGCAGCGGCCAGAGCACCGCGTTTGAAACGCCCTCGTAAAAGCCCCGTTCCTCGGAGCGCTTGAGCGCGATGTGCGCGAGATCGTACTCGAGCTGAGGCGCGGGCACCGTGATCGCGTCGAAGTCTTTGGCTTGCTTCGCGCTGACCCACACACCGCCGCGCTTTTGCAGCACAGGGTCGAGCGCGGCGACCAGACCGCCCGCCGAGCGAACCCAACGCTCTTTGCCGCGCGTCGCTTCGTGACGATAAGGGCCCCGGTTCGATACCACCACCAGCTTTCGACTCTTCTTCGCCATCCGGTGGGAGCATAGCAGGATCGACCCTGCGTCGGATTTCTGGTACCCGTTTCTTCATGGGCAACGACCCTGCACAGTTTCTTCAGGGACGTACGCGCGAAACGCAGATTCGCCGCGATGCGAGGGGTCGTTGGTTCAATGGTGAGGATCGCATCGATCACCCAAACTTGGCCCGTTCATTCGATGGTTGGGTCGATCGCGCAGAGGACGGACGTTTCTGCCTCAGCAACTCGATCAACTGGGCCTATGTCGAAATTGAAGGCCCCGCGTACTTCGTCAAAGACGTCAGCACGACAAATGACCAAGTCACCCTTCACCTGTCGGGCGGACTCGACGAAACGCTCGACCCGGAGTCGCTTCGACAGGGGCCCGAAGGTGCGCTGTGGTGTACGGTTCGGGAGGGGCGATGCCCGGCCCGGTTTGACAATCATGCGGTCAGTAAGATGTCAGACGTCGTGGGCGAAGACGACGACGGCGTATACCTGCAAATCGGGGCGCAGAAAGTCCGTCCGCCCGAGGTCCCGGATCCACTTTCGCTCGGCTTGGAAAAGCGCTAGGCCTCACCGATGACGCGACGGGAGCTCATCGCCACGGTCATCGTGGCCGCGATCGCCTTTCCCCTGGTATTCGCTTTTGCGGGTGCGGTCGCTGATGCACGTGCGAGGGCTATCGAGGCGCCTTTTCGTGCGATCCTCGGCAACGCGCGCTTCGAGGAGCTGATGGATGGCCAGGGTGGGGTTCCGCATTACCTCGGCGCATCGCTCCTCGCCCCCGACTTCACGTTGCCCGAGCAGTCCGGCGGCGAATGGAAGCTCTCCGACCAGCGCGGAAAGGTCGTCGTAATGAACTTCTGGACGGTGACCTGTCGTCCGTGCATCCAGGAGATGCCGACGATCGAGCTCCTCGCCGACATCACCAAGGATTGGGGTGATGTCGAGGTCGTTACCGTGTCGACGGACCGTAACTGGGCGGAGGTGGAGGCCATCATCCCGAAAAACTCGAGGATCACCAGCCTTCTCGACGCTGAACGGGAAGTCGTCACCGACGCATTTGGTACCAAGCTCTTCCCCGAGACCTGGATCATCGACAAAGGCGGGCTCGTTCGTCTTCGCTTCGATGGTGCCTTCGATTGGGCGAGCCCCATCGCGCTCGACCTGATCCGTGCGTATCGCTGAGGCCTAGGCCTCGGCGAGGAGATAACGAGACACCCATAGGCCGAAGCCTATGAAGAGCAGGTCGAACGCAGCGAGGATCCGCATCCAGCCAAGCACCTCGGGCAGGGACGCACCAGCAAAGAGCTCTCGGGTCGCCACGGCCGCAGCGAGAAGGGCGGGTGCGACCAGCGGAAACACCAAGACACTCAGCATCAGGTCCCGAGCCCGAGTCCGAATCCCCACCGCAGAAAACAACGTGGCCGTCGCGACGAATCCGACCGAACCGAGAAATACGAGAGCGATCAGGGGTAGCAGCTTGTCGTTCGGATCGATTTGAAAGAACACGAGGCAAAGCGGCACCAGGAGCAGCTCGACGACGAACAATAGAACCAGCGCGCTGAGCGACTTCCCGATGTAGATCGATGCCCGCGGAATCGGCGCGAGCAGCATGCCGAAAATCGCGTCGTTCTCGCGCTCGAGGGACCAGCTTCGACCGATCAAGAGGATTCCGCAGAAGAGAATCGAGATCCAGAGCACACCCGGAGCGATGTTTGGGGCGCTAACCGGGTCGGTGTAGAACGCGAGCGAACCGAGGGTCACCACCAGCACCGCAAAGAGCCCGGTGGACGTCAGGATCTCTTTGGTCCGGAGCTCGAGCCTGAGATCCTTGAGCGCGACCAACCATGCGGGGCGTAGTGTCTTCACGAGCTCCGCTCCACGATTCTGCCTCGGTCCATGTGGAGCACCTGATCGGCGACCCTCTTCGCAAAGCCTAGTTCGTGGCTCACTACGATTACGATAGCGCCGTCCTGCTTTTCCTGTTCGATCAGACGAAGCAGCGCTTGGGCCGACTGCACATCGAGACCCGTCGAGGGTTCGTCCATCAAGAGAAGGCGCGGCTCGTGCAGCAAAGCGCGCGCGATGGCAACCCGCTGCGCTTGCCCACGAGAGTACGTCCGCAAGGGGCGGTTCCAATACTCGAAGAGCGAGAGTGCTTCTCCGAGATCGGTGGCGCGTTTGTCGGCGTAGGGGATGCCTTGAAGCTTTGCCGCCAAGACCAGGTTCTCATGGCCGCTGAGTCCAGGGTAGAGCTGAAGCTGATGCGCGACGAAGCCGATCCTTCCACGCAAGTCGTCGGTTCGGTCGGTTCCATATGCGCCGTATCGAATGTCCCCACGTGTTGGGTGCGCGAGCAACGCGAGCAACCAAAGGAGCGTCGACTTTCCAGAACCGTTCGCGCCCTGAACGACCGTCACCGTGCCCCGCGCGAAGCTCAGGTCCACCCCCGCGAGCGCCAACGTCGGGCCGTAGGACTTTGCGAGACCCGTGACGGCGACTTCTTCGAAATCCAGCTTCACCGCTTCGCAGTCTAGAACAAGTCTCGGACAATACCGTCAAGTTTCAGCCAGCGATCGTGCGGAACACGAAGCCAGTCACCATCCTGGACGAGATCTCCCTTCTGCATGGCGAGCTCGAGATCGCGCTCACGCCCTACCCGCGGGTCTCGGCCGGCACGCCGTTGCGTCGCGACCAAGTCGGTGCCTCGTGCCGTCCGCAGTCCCAGCATGAGCGCTTCGCGCACGATTTCGTCGGGGCCGAGGTTCTCGGTTTCGGTCCGATGTGTCGGGTGTGCGAGATATCGCTGCGGGATAGGCTCGTTCCGCCAGCGAAAGGCGTCTCCCGGTCCGCGGTCGAGGCAGCCGACCGCGGCAGCGCCGAGCCCCACGTAAGCGCCACCTCGCCAATAATGAAGATTGTGCCGCGACTCTTCCCCCTCCGCCGCATAGTTCGACACTTCGTACTGCTTCCATCCGAGGTCCGTGAACCGCCGTTGTGCCAGCTCGAAGAGATCGGCGTAGCGGTCTTCAGGAGCCACACGAAGCTTGCCGGCCTTGTGAAGCGATCCGAATAGAGTCTTCTCTTCGATCGTGAGCGCGTAAGCCGACACGTGGCCGACTCCGATAGCGACGATCCGCTCGATGTCCATGCCGAATGCGTCCAGTTGTTGCCCCGGCATACCGAACATGAGATCGGCGCTCACCCGGGGCACTTCAGCGCATGCGCCTTCCAACGCGGCCACCGCCTGCCTCGAGTCGTGGAGGCGTCCGAGAAACCGCAGATGATCGTCGCGCAACGATTGGACACCGATCGACAACCGACCGACACCGGCCTCGTGAAGCTCGCGCGCCTGCTGACGGCTGAGCGAGCTGGGGTTGCACTCGACCGTGACTTCCACGTCGTCGCTCACGCTATCGAAGGCCTCCTCGATCCCCTCGAGCGTGCGCTCGAGCGCCTTTGCGTCCCAGAGCGAAGGGGTGCCGCCACCAAAGAAGACCGAAACGAGCTCGCGCTCTTGCAGGTCGGCAGCTCGAGAGCTCAATTCGCGCAGTACCGCGTCGGCGTAGGCCTCGTGCGGGATCGTGTGGGTCTTGACGGGCTCAGTCGCGAAGTCGCAGTAGGGGCACTTGCGCGCGCACCACGGGAAATGGACGTAGACCGATGTCGGTACCGTTTGGTCTGCTTCGCTTGACATGGGAGGCGCCTGGCAGGAGGTATACTCTCATACAGGAGCTCGTCGCAGATGGCCTCCACAGCATTCCCTTCTCTCCGAATTACAGCCGACGCCCTGATCCCCCAGGGCTCCTTTGCCGAGGCTCAAGCCGCATTCTTGCGGCCCGATGAGACGTTCGTCGCCGAGCTCAACCGCCTCCTCCGAGAAAAGAACGTAGGATTGGTCGCTCACTTCTACATGGATCCGGAGCTTCAGGGCGTTTTCTCAGCATGCGACTGGCCCCACATTCACGTATCGGATTCGCTGGCGATGGCAGACCGCGCGATCGCGATGGCCGAGCAAGGGGTGCGCACGATCGTCGTTCTCGGCGTCGACTTCATGAGCGAGAACGTCCGCGCCATGCTCGACGCTTCTGGTTTCAGGGACATCCCGGTGTACCGAGTCGCCACCGAGCCGATCGGTTGCTCCCTCGCCGAGTCTGCAGAGGCGCAGGCGTACGGTGCTTACTTGATGGAGGCGTCCGAAACACCGCACTCGCTCCACGTCATCTACATCAACACCAGCTTGATCACCAAGGCCAAGGCCCACGCTATCGTGCCGACGATCACCTGCACGTCGTCGAACGTGGTCCAGACCGTGCTCCAGGCGGCGGCGCAGGTTCCCGACGGTCACGTATGGTTTGGGCCCGACACCTACATGGGGGAGAACCTCGCGGAAATGTTCCGCGCCATGTCCGAGATGACCGATCAGCAGATTGGAGAGATTCACCCCGAGCACGATCGAGCATCGATTCGGGCATTGCGGTCGCGCTTCCACTACTTCGAGCAAGGGACTTGCATCGTCCACGCGATGTTCGGACGCGAAGTCGTCGATACGGTTCGGGAGCACTACCCCGATGCTTTCGTGACGGCGCACCTGGAGGTGCCTGGCGAGATGTTCGCGCTTGGCCTCGAGGCGCAACGACGCGGAGAGGGTGTCGTCGGTTCCACCTCCAACATACTTTCGTTCATTCTCGGCAAAGTCGACGAGTCGATCGCCCGGGGAGAGAGCAGCGAGCTCCGGTTCATCCTAGGGACCGAAGCGGGCATGATCACTCCGATTGTCCGCCAAGTACAAGACAAGCTTCGAGACTACGCATCCGAGGGGGGTTTTGGCATCTCCGCCGAAGTCATCTTTCCGGTTGCCAGCGAAGCGATCGCGCAAGAGCCCGAAAGTGGCCTTGGCATCGTCCCAGGTGTGGCCGCAGGGGAGGGGTGCTCTACCGCTGGCGGGTGCGCGACCTGTCCGTACATGAAGATGAACTCGCTTCACGCCCTCATGGGCTTGCTTGAGCGGGTCGACACCGAGCCTGGCTCCAACTTGGTTCCGTTCGAGCCACGGAAGTACGTTCAAGAGATCGGTGGACGCACCGCTGCCGACCTCGGCGGCGAGCCGATCCTCCACATGCGGGCCTTCCAACGCGAAGGTCGGCTCTCCGACGCGCTTGTCCACGACGTGCTGAGCCGCGCACGACCCCCTGCGGACGCCGAAACAAACTGAGGGCGCAGGCTCGCTCCCTCCGTTTTCCTTCGAAAACCGGACCTTGACCGGTTCCGGAGCGTGTTTATGTTGGCTGCGCGCGTTTAGGTACGAGAGTGATGGACAAGCCAGATTATTACGAGGTGCTCGAGGTATCGCGCGAGGTGAGCGCCGCTGAGCTCAAGAAGGCGTACCGAGACAAGGCGCTCGAGCTTCATCCCGACCGGAATCCGAACGACCCTCAGGCCGAAGAGCGATTCAAAACATGCGCCGAGGCTTACGCCGTCCTGAGCGACCCCAACAAGCGGCAACTGTATGACCGGTTCGGTCATGCGGGCTTGGCGGGCGGTGGCGCACCCGGCTTTGGCGACATCGGCGACGTCTTCAGTCAGTTCCAAGATATCTTCGGTGACATTTTCGGTGGCGGGTTTGGTTTCGGCGGCTTCGGCCGACGGCGGCGCGATCCAAACGCGCCTACTCGGGGCGCTGACATCCGCACCGACGTGAGCCTCTCGCTTCGAGACGCAGCGTTCGGCACGAAGACCGAAATCGATTTGTCCCATCCATCTCCCTGCGAGGCATGCCATGGTACCGGTGCGGAAGGGGGAGTCGTCGAGGGATGCGCGACCTGTGGCGGGCGGGGTCAGGTGGCGCGCGCACAGGGCGCCTTTGTCATGACCACGACGTGTCCCGCCTGTCATGGCCGGGGGACTCAAGCGAAATCCGCCTGCGGGCAATGCAAAGGCAGCGGGCAGGTCGACACCGAGCGCGTCGTGAAGGTCAATGTGCCAGGGGGCGTCGACACCGGGCAAAGCCTTCGACTGACGGGGCAGGGGCAAGCGGGTTCACGTGGGGGTCCACCTGGAGACCTGTACGTGACCGTGCACGTCGAGCCCGACGAGCGCTTCGAGCGCGAGGGATTTGACCTCATTCACAGGCCCTCGGTGACCTACCCCCAGGTGGCGCTTGGGGCCAAGATCGAAGTTCCGCTCCTCGATGAAGACGAGGATGCCACCACGACCTTGAAGGTCCCGGCAGGCACGCAACCCGGCGAAACCTTGGTGATCCGAGGCGCCGGCGTCCCGCGGCTCAATGGTCGCGGCCGCGGCAACCTGATTTGTGTCGTCGACGTCGCGGTTCCACGAAAGCTCTCGCGCGAGCAAAAGCGCCTTTTGAAGGACCTAGACGAGTCTTTCGACGGGTCCTGAGAAACGCTGGAGATCCAACCCGACAGGGTTTAGCCTAGGCGCCTGATGCTCAACCCGCTGTCTGGCCTCGACTCCTCTTTCCTCTTCCTCGAAACCCCGCGCCAACCGATGCACGTCGGCAGTGTGCTCGTGTTTGAGGGATCGATTCAATTCGACGACTTCCGCGACGTGATGGCGGCTCGTCTCCACATGGTGCCGCGGATGAAAGAGCGGCTCGTGATGGTGCCCTTCGGGATCGGGAAGCCTTACTGGGTGGAGGACCCGGACTTCAACATCGACATGCAGCTCCAGCACGTGGCGTTGCCGCGACCAGGCGCGTGGAGGGACCTACGAGGTCTCGCCGCTCGGATCTTCAGCGTCCCGCTCGATCGCACGCGTCCGCTTTGGGAGATGACATTCGTTGAAGGGCTCGACAATATACCGCAGGTTCCGCCAGGTTCTGTGGCGCTGATCAGCAAGGTACACCATGCCGCGATCGACGGGGTCTCTGGTGCGGACATGCTCGGCATCCTGCTCGACATGACGCGCGAGCCTCGGAAGTTTCCGGCGCCCACGCCTCGCCACGTGCCACCGATCCCGAACGAGCTCGAGGTGCTGAGGCACACCGGCCGAAAGATCGCCGGTAAGCCGAGCGAGATCATCCGAGTCGCCAAAGATGCAATCGAAGCAGCGCGCGCGACTTCGAGGACTCAAAGAAAACAGGGTGCGGATGCGCCTCCGGCTCCGATGACCGCGCCGGTCACGCCCTTCAATCACATGATCTCCGGCCAACGGATCTGGAACACGGCGCTGCTCGAGCTCGACCGCGTCAAGGCGATCAAGACCGCCGCCCAATGCACCTTAAATGACGTGGTGTTGGCGATTTGTGCCGGTGCGTTACGACGCTACCTCGTCGATCGGGGCGCGCTTCCACTCAAGCCCCTGGTTGCGATGGTGCCGGTGTCGACGCGACAAGAAGACCAACGCGGTACGATGGGAAACATGGTTTCGGCGATGATGATCGAGCTGGGGACCGACATCGAAGACCCCGTCGAGCGGCTTGATGCAATCAAGTCGCACGCGAAAAGCGGGAAGGCGGTCGAGAAGGCCGGCGCGGCGCGGGCAATGTCGGACATCGCCGAGTTCATACCCTTTGGTTTGGCCAACCGCATGACCAGGCTCTACTCGCGCTTCAAGGTATCCGAGTTGCACAACCCGTTCTTCAACTTGGTGATCACCAATGTTCCCGGGCCGCAGATCGACCTTTACATGGCGGGGCACAAGCTCTTGGCGACGATGGGCATGGCTCCGGTGATGGACGGCATGGGGCTTCTCATCGCTGTACTCAGCTACAACGGCGTGCTCTCGATCAGCCCGACGTCATCGCCCGCGGTCATGCCAGACCTCGATAAGTTTGCCCGCTACCTGCGGGAGTCTGCCAACGAGCTCGAAGCGGCGGTCGTGCCGAAGCGTGACGAGGAGGCGTCGACTAATGGTGCAGTCGCCAAAGAGATGCGGATTTTCGTCGATCATATCCGGTCGGTGCTGCGTGACTCCCCGAAAGAAGAGCCGATCGGAACGGGACGGTTTCAGCTTCGAATCACTGGAGCTGGCGAAAAGAACTGGATGGTGGATCTCGTCGGCCGGAGCGTCACCGAGGGCGTGACCGATAAGGCCGACGCGACGCTGACGATCCGAGGCGACCATCTGAGCCAGATCCTCCACGGCAACCTCGACCCACAGATCGCATTCGTTCAAGGCAAGCTTCGAGTGGATGGCGACGTCAACAAAGCGATCGAGTTCGGTGCGTTGCTGCCCCAGGTTTCGCCTTAGTCTGTCAGTACCGAACCGCGCTGTAGCGTTGTGGCTCCGTGCGGGGCAGCGCCGTGGGTAGGGGTGGGAGCTGCTCGTCGGCAAACCATTGGTAGACCCCGTACGTCTGCAGCACGCGTCGTGTGTAGCGGCGAGTTTCGTCGTAGGGGATCTCCTCGATGAATACGTCCAAGGAACGTGCCGAGTCGTCTTCGAGCCAGCGACGGACGGCCCCCTCACCTGCGTTGTACGCAGCCGGGACGAGAGCCGGGTTTTGCTCGAAGCGATCCCACAACCACGCCATGTAGGCCGTACCGATCTTCAGATTGACGTCGGGCTTCTTGAGGGTTCGTGGCGTGGCTTTGACACCCGCTTCCTCGGAAAACCGCTTCGCTGTGGGCAAGATCAGCTGCACCAGCCCGTAGGCCTTTGCCCAAGACACGGCCTCAGGGTCGAACGAGCTCTCCTCACGAGCGACGGCTCTCACGAACGAAGGCGGAACTCCGCGGTCATCGGCGATCTTTTCGATGAGTGGGTAAAAGGACTGTGGGTATGTAGCCTCCCAGATCAACTTGCCTTCGCCTTTCGGCAACAAGCCTTCGAAGTCTTCGAAGTGCGAGCGGATCACGCGGCTCAACTTGGCTTCGGCCCCCGCGTGTTGAAGGAGCACCGCGCCGACCACCGCCATCTCCGGGTCGACCTGATCGCCTAGCATACCCAGTGCCGCCATCTCTTTTGAAGCGTAGGTCACTTCGCCAACGAGCAGGAGCTCGACCATGCGCTCGAACGACGGGTCTTCGAACTCGTCACGCCATGCAAACACCATTCGCGAAGGCCCATCGCCGGAACGCATCTCGGCAAGAATGCGATTCGCACGATCGGGCAAGACTTCGTGCAGGCGCCAAAGGGCCTGCTGCGCATAGTATCGAAGTGGCCACCGCTCTGCGATCTCTGCATAAGCCTCGACCGCGTCGATCCGACGCCCGAGCGAGAAAAGCGCACGCGCGCGCCAGTAGTTGGCGCGACCTGTGATGCCCTCTTCGCGCTCGTCGCCGCCTTTTTCGATCAGTTCTTCGAAGTGGCGCAGCGCCCTTTCGTATCGTCCGTCGCGAAACTCGATCCAACCGAGCTCGAAGAGCGCCCGCGGCCACATGTCACCCTCGGGGTAGCGCCTCGGGATCGATGCCAATCGCTCGAGGGCTGCTTTGTTTCGGCCGTTTTCGAGCTCGGCAAGCGCCGCACGGTAGCTGGCGTCGTCGGCGAGCCGGTGATCGGGGGCTTCCTTTTCGAGCTTTGCGAACTGATGGATCGCCTCATCCCAGAGACCGATACGGCCGTAGGCGCGGCCCGCGTAGTAACGAGCCCACGCGCGCGTGTCGATCGCGATCTTGCCGCAGCGATCGGCGACCTCTCTCATGACCGGCGCGCCACGTGTCCGCTCGCGATCCTGGAGCAGCGATCGGCCTTGCTTGTAGCGAACGTCACACCACACGACCGAGCCTGCTTTTAGATTCCGCGCCAACCGGGCGAAGACTCGTTCGGCCTCGCGGTATCGTTTCGCCTGGTAGAACGCCTCACCTTTTTCGAGGCTCTGCTTGGCCCGCCCCCTCGGCTTGACGACCTGCACTTGGGGCGCTCCGTCCACTCGAATCTCCAAGTTGCCGGTCCCTTCCGAGGGCCCCAGGCGGGCCTCGATCGACTCTGCTTGGTCGCGACCGGCCCAGTCGTCGGTCAAGCGTGCCACGATCGAGGCAGCAGCCTCTGGGTCCACACGTTCGAGAAGCATCGCGCGTCGAAGCTGTGCCCAGCGGGCCAAGGGGTGACGGAAAGTGCCGAGTGTATCGAGGTGCGCAATCGCGATGTTGGTGTACCCCTCTTTGGTTGCCGCCTCTGCCGCCAACCAATGCAGCCGGCCCTTGTCGTCGGCGCTGGCCTGCGGCAGTGCGGCTTCGGCGACCTCGCGGGCCTTGTCGGCGTTCCCCTTTTCGAGCGCTCGGCGCGCTTGCATCACGGTCGACCGGTCAGACAGCTTGACGACCTTAGGATCGAGAACCTTTGGCGGCGGCGCCGGTGTTTGTGTAACGGCTCGCTTTGGCCCTTCCAACGGCGGCCAGACTTCACGGCGGACGTTCTGTTGCTGATGGCAGGCCAACAACAACCCAAAGCTACACGCCAGAGACCAAATCCGCATCATTATCATGAACCCTAGTGAGTTCGTTGAAGTCGGGCAAGTTCGCTAGTCAGGCGCGGATCGCCGCTGCCCCCACCCCGTGATAAGGGGACGGGAAGTGAGCTACAGCCTCCAGATCGGCCTTCGGTACCTCCGTTCGAAGAAGCGCGCCACGGTCTCGATGATCACCCTGATTTCGATCATCGGCGTCGCCCTCGGGGTTGCCGCGCTTTTGGCGGTGCTGTCGATCACGACTGGCTTCGAGGAGTCGTTCCGGGACAAAGTCCTCGGGGTCAATGCGCATGTTCTCATCCTGAAGTACGGACGTGAGTTCAGCGACTACCCCGAGGTCCTCGCATCGGTCGGCGAAATGCCCGAGGTCGCTGGCATCGCCCCCTTCTCGATCAACGAGATGATGTTGACCAAGGGGGACCGACGCGCCGTCGTGCTCGTCAAGGGCGTCACCCCCGAAGGCGTCAGCACCGTCCTCGACCTTCCGGAGCAGATCATTGCCGGTGATTTGAAGGGCCTCCGTCGCGAGGGCGCCGCGCCATCCCCCGATCCACGCGTCGTCCCCGAGGACGACTGGGACTGGCTCCGGAGCTTCAAAGATGCCGAATCAGAAAAAGGGGACAGTCCCCGTTTTCGGAAACCGCCCGCGGTGTGGGAGAAGGACCGGGCGCGCGAAGGAGCGCGCAAGTCCCTCGGCAGGGTCGCCAAGCCGTCGCAGGTCGAGGCGATATTGGGAGAGCTCAGCGAGGACGAGCTCGAGCTCCCCGAGGACCCAGCGTGGGAGGCGGGGCTTTCGATGGGCGCAGGCCAAGAGCCCCTCGCTGCGCTTCCTGGGGTCGTCGTCGGAAAGACCCTCGCCGCCGACCTCGGCCTCGAGGTGGGCGACCGGGTCCGGATGATCTCTCCCCTGGCAGCGCTTGGAATGACGCTCTCCGGAACCGGCGCAACGGCCACCCGGTCGCGAGAGTTCCGGGTGATCGGGGTGTTTGAGGCCGGTTTTCAAGAGTACGACTCGGGCCTGGTGTACACCGACCTCTACGAGGCCCAACAGCTCTTCGACGAGGGCGACAATGTCACCGGGGTCGAGCTCCGCGTGTTCGATCTGGACAACTCGGAGGCGCTCGCTCGCCGCATTGAGCAAGACCTCGGAGGCGCTTTTCATACCCTCGATTGGTCCGAGCTCAATCGCAACCTCTTCACCGCGCTCGAGGTGCAGAAGATCGCGCTCACCTTGGTGATCGCCACGATCATTTTCGTCGCGGCCTTCAACGTGATCGCGACCTTGATCATGATCGTCCTCGAAAAGAAGCGGGAGATCGCGATTCTCAAGGCGATGGGGGCCACCGATGCGACCGTGCTCGGGGTTTTCATGGTCCAGGGCATCGTCGTCGGCGTCGTCGGGACTTTACTCGGCGTGCTAGTCGGCGGCGGGATCGTCGCCTATCTCGACCGTATACAGTTCCCGCTCGACCCGAAGGTGTACCTGATCGACCACTTGCCGGTCGTCTTGAGCCCTAGTGTGTTCCTAGTCACGATCGCCATCGCCCTACTGATCTGCACGGTCTCGACGATCGCTCCTTCGTGGTGGGCGGCGCGGATGCTCCCGGTAGATGGTTTGCGTTACGAGTGACCTCGGGTTGAGAGCCGACTTCACCGACGATGGCGGAGAGCTTGACGGGCTAGGCCCAGCGAGCTACCAATCCGGTCCTTTTGCGGGAGTAACTCAGCGGTAGAGTGCAACCTTGCCAAGGTTGAAGTCGTGGGTTCGAATCCCATTTCCCGCTCCAAAAATCGCTAGTCGTTGCGGGTGGTTTGGCGACGGCTGACGTTTCGAGCGTCGTCCCCAGGCTGGGAACCTTCCACCCGATCTTCCACTTTGCGACCGTCGACCAGCGCTAGCGCGCGTTCGACGGCGCTCTGCTTCTCATCGCGCTCGATGTGTGAGTAGTGCAGGAACATTTCCTCCGTCTCGTGGCCGATCATCGAACGCGTGATCGCGCCCGAGGCCACTTGCCGGAGCAAATTGTTCCAGGTGCGGCGAAAGCCGTGGAGGGTAAAGCGGTCGGCAACGCCAGCCGCTTTGAGAGCTCGCTCAAGGGGCTTTCGGAGCGAGGCATTGCGTCGATGGGTCCCGACGCGACTCGGAAAGAGCAGGCCCTCGGAGAGCCCTAGGGCCTGCTTTCTGACGAGCCGCTGCCGGTGTTGCTTCAGCACTGTCTTGAGTGGCGGCGGAAGAGGGACGTCTCGGACCTTGCCGGTCTTCGTCGTGCCCACGCGCCCCTGCCACTGGGAGCGCCGGATCCAGATCACGTTGGCATCCTCGTCGATGTCGTCCCACCGGAGCGCTGAGACCTCGCCGAAGCGAGCGCCCGTGAGCGCCATCGTCAGGAACAGCGGGTACCAGTCCGGCTCGTGTTCGCGAAGGTAGGCCAGGACCCGCTGCAGGTCTTCGGGCTTCAGCCGGTTCCCGACCGGTGGGTTCTCCGGAAGCGTTCGCACCCGAGCACAGGGGTCCCGGGGCAGTCCGAGATCGGCCTGAGCGTCCCGGAGCAAGGCCCGGAGCACCCGCAGCCGCGAGTTGACCGTGCTGGCTTTCGCGTGTTGGGCATCGCGCCAGAGGATCACGTCCTGCGGCGAGATGGCGTCTACGTAGAAGTCCCCCAAGGCAGGTAAGATGTGGCGGTCGAGCATGCCCGCGTACTTGTCCCGCGTGGAGGGCTTAAGAGTGGGAATCTTCCCACGCATCCACGAGCTCGCGTATTCGCCAAGGCGAAGCCGCTGTCGTGGGGTCGCGCCGCTCGAAAGCAACTCGGCTCGAAGAAGCTCCCGTTTGGAGTTGGCTTCGGCCATGTTGGCGGCGGCGATCACTTGCTTCTGGTCCTTCTTCTTGCTTGTCTTCGGGTCGATCCAGGTCACTCTCACTCGATAGCGACCCGACGACAGGCGTTCGATTCCCGGATACCGAGATTTGCTCATTGGCTCCTCCCGTCCCGGACGTTGCGTACCGATGCGGAGCATACCGCTGACACCCGTCGATGAGCCAGCGGTCGAGCGTCGAACGGCGAAACATCAGAGTACGCCGTGCACCGCGACCGTCGGGTGTCAGGACGCCGCGGCTGACGAGAGAGCGGACACCCGACGGCGTCAGCCCGAGGAATCCCGCGGCCCTGCGACAGTTCAGCCATGCGTCGTCGTCCCATGGCGCCGTCATCGTGGCTTGCAACTAGAGAGATCGATTGCGTTCACACGATCATTATCGGTATTGCCGCCGACTAAGTTGCATGTGCTCGACCGCTTTTTTCCTCTGCAGCGTGTGACTCTCAGTGCCAGCGAGTGACAGAAAGTGACTACATGGGACAACATGGGACCCAACTTGTTGGGGCAAGGCATAGTTTTGGCAGACACCAAAACTGCAAGCGCGTCGCGAGGACGTCTCTCACGTCCTCGCTTGGGCACTTGGGGAGCGCGCTCAACGCCTTCGGCTTATTCGCGCATACAAGCGCCAGAGCAAATAGTAAGTTCAAGCCGCTGTCTCGGATCGCGAGACCCCCAAGAAAGACACGACAGCGCCGCCGCGGTTTGCGATACTTTGCATAGGGGTGGATCGAGTGAGAAAGGCAACGGTAGTGCCTTTAGCCCTTGGGCCCACTCTGCGAACCGAATTCCGCCGTACTCGATCGCCGCGATTCACGATGTTGTCGGCCGGCGGTTCAACTGGCTACCCTGATAGGGGTGGGACCTCGGCGATGGCTTCGATGAAACTGTTATTCACCTCGCTCTTGCTGACAGCGACTTTCGTAGGCTGCGGCAACGGCGGAACGGTCGGTGCGGGCGGCGGCGGCGGAACGGCTGGCGTTGGCGGTTTCGGCGGGATCCCGTGGGAACCAGACGGCATGTGGGGCGTGGCGGAGCCCATCGAGACCGCGGCGTCTACGAGGCAAGTCGAATTGGCGGTCGACGCCAGCGGGAACGCGGTCGCAGTGTGGGTGCGAGACGGCGAAGTCTGGTCGAACCGCTGGACGCCAGGTAGCAGCAGGGGCACCCCGGTGCGCATCGACGATGGTGCCCCTCCCGGTTACATCTTGTTTCCGCAAGTAGCGATCGATCCGAGCGGGAATGCGGTCGCCGTGTGGGGCCGCCATGAGCCCGGGGTCGCAGATTTCACCATGTGGTGGAACCGCTGGACGCCGGGCGACGGTTGGGGCACGGCCGAGCGCATCGATACCGACGACGATCTGACCGACCGCCCTCCCGATATACTTGAACATCCCGAGGTGGCGATCGATGCAGGCGGGAACGTGGTCGTCGTGTGGCCCCAAACGGAGGGGAACCACATCAACATCTGGTCGAACCGCCGGACGCCGAATGGCGGGTGGGGCACGGCCCAGCTGATCGAGAGCAACGATGCCCTCTTCTGGGCTTTTGGCCCGGAGGTGGCGGTCGACCCAAGCGGGAACGCGATCGCCGTATGGATTCAGATGGACTATGAACGTAGCGGCACGTGGTCGAACCGCTGGACGCCGGAGGGCGGCTGGGGCACCGCCGAGTACATCGGGGACGACGACGACAGCGGCATCGGGGGTGGACAACTCCAAGTGGCGATCGACGCGAGCGGGCATGCGATCGCTGTGTGGAAGGAACCAGACCAGTACGTCTGGTCGAACCGCTGGACGCCGGAGGGCGGCTGGGGCACGGCCGAGCGCATCCACGACGATGCGCCCAATGTTGTAGGCCTCGCCCAAGTGGCGGTTGACGGGAGCGGGAACGTGGTCGCCGTGTGGGTCCAATCGGACGGCGCGCTGAGCCATATCCATTCGAACCGCTGGACCGCGGACGGCGGCTGGGGCACGGCGGAGCGGATCGAAACCGAGGATGCCGAGGATGCCTGGTATCCCCAAGTGACGGTCGATGCGCGCGGGAACGCAGTCGCCGTCTGGGAATACACCGTTAGCGATACCGTCTGGACTAACCGTTGGACGCCGAGCGGAGGCTGGGGCACGCCGGAGCGCATCAACACCTACGATCCCGTCTATGCCGAGCCTGGTCATTCTTCAAGGCCCCGAGTGGCCATCGACGCGAGCGGCAATGCGGTCGCGGTCTGGTCGCAAGAGGACGGCGTCTGGTGGAACCGTTTCGAAAAGAAGTAGCCGCTGATGTTAGCCAGGCTGCCATAGCCAGGATGTCGAAGTCGGTCAGTCAAGAACGCCCTAACCGAGCGTGAAGAGAAGGCTGAGCTTCGTCGAACCTTGGGCGAGGTGGAACGCAATGCGGTCGAGCTTAAGCGCATCATCGCACACCTTGTTCGTTCCAACGGCGCGACCAGATGAAGCCCCGCGACTCGCGATGTGGCGGGCGGGCGGCCCAACTGGTTACAGTGATAGGGTGGGGACCTCTGCGATGACTTCGATGAAACTGTTGTTCGCCCCCCTGTTGCTCGCGGCGACTTTCGTAGGCTGCGGCAACGGCGGAACGGCCGGCGTGGACGGCGGTGGCGTCGGCGGTGAAGGCGGCAGCGCGGGAGGGCCCGGCGGTGCTGGCGGCGTTTCAGCAAAGCTCGGCTGGTGCCGGGCGGAGCGCATCGACGTCGGTGAGTCAACGGCCCCGCGCGACATCCGCGACATGGACATGGCGGTCGATGCGCGCGGGAACGTGGTCGTCGTCTGGCGGGACGCCTGGGGCGACCGGAACGTTTGGTCCAACCGCTGGACACCCGGCGAAGGCTGGGGCACCGCCGAACGCATCCAAACCGAAGATGGGCCGACCCTTTTTCCTCGTGTGGCGACCGACGCCAGTGGGAATGCGGTTGCGGTCTGGGCACAGTCCGACTGCGCGAGCACCTATGACATCTGGTCGAGGCGATGGACGCCGGGTGAGGGCTGGGGTACCGCCGAGCGTATCGAGACCGAGGACGGGTACGCCTTGTCTCCAGTGGTCGCGATCGATTCGCTTGGCAACGTCGTCGCGGTGTGGACTCAAACCGACGGCGCGGGTGTGCACTCGGCCTGGTCCAACCGGTGGATGCAAGAGGACGGGTGGGGCACACCCGAACGCATTCAATCGAGCGACCAGGGTGCACGCGATGCACAGGTCGCCGTCGACCTCGACGGAAATGCGGTCGCCACCTGGCGGCAGCGCAACAGCGAAAACGTTGATGAGCTGTGGCTCAACCGGTGGACGCCCAGCGAGGGCTGGGACGCGCCGGAGCGGAGCGACGCAACCGAGTCCGTCGGGGCGTACCACATGGCGCTCGACCCGAGCGGCCACGCGCTCGTCGTCTGGTCGACGGGCTATGGCTATAGCTGGGGTTCCCATGAAGACCTATGGTCCGCCCGCTGGACCGGCGCATGGGAGCCGGCCGTTCAAGTGGTGGAGCACTTCTCCACCAGCGATCCAAAAGTCGTATTCGACGCGAACGGGAACGCCGTTGCGACGTGCAAACTCGGCGGGCGGGTTTGGACGGGTCACTGGACACCGAGTGATGGCTGGGAAGAGATCACCGAGCACGAAGGCGTCGAGGCGCCCTCGTCGTCCGCAAGCCCAGATGTGGCCGTCGACCGCGACGGCGATGCATTCCTCGTTTGGGAAGAGGAGGACGAGATTTGGTGGGCGAGGTGGACGCGGAGCCTCGGGTGGAGCGACGCCGAGCCGATCGCGTCGGACGACGGGTACGTCTCGGAGCCGCAGGTAAAGCTCGACGCCGATGGAAACGCGATCGCCGTGTGGCGATCGGCGGGTTTACGGTCGAGCCGTTTCGATGGGACATGCGCTGGTAACCCCGGTGCGGGTGGCACGGGCGGTGACGGCGGCGCTAGTGGAGCCGGTGGCGTTGGAGGTGGCGGCGACCTGTGCGAGGGGGTCGTCTGTCCGGACACCGAGTGCAAATCCGGCGGGGCATGCAATCCCGACGACGGCGCCTGCACCTACGCGACGGTCGCGGACGATGGCACCGCATGCTCTGAGGGAGCGTGTCTCGGTGGCGGATGCGGCCGGATTGGCGCCTTTCCCTGCACCGGGCAGGGGATCCGGGACGCGATCGCCGAAGGCGGCGGGCCGCACTTCTTCGCGTGCGACGAGACGGTTCCGATCGTGCTCGCGGAAACGATCGTGATCGACAACGACGTCATTCTGGATGGGGAGGGCGAGCTCGTTCTCGACCCGCTTCAGACCGCCATCTCGGTGGTCTCTCCGGCGAGCGTCGAGCTTCGGGCAATTCGCGTCATCGGCGACAGCCTGGGATACATAGTCAACTCTGGAAATCTGACCGTGATCGACAGCACCGTGAAAGGCGTCGCGAGTCACGATGGAGTACTGACGATAATCGACACCGAAGTCCGCGGGATTGAAGTCGGTATCACGGGCGGCGTGGCGACGCTGACGCGTACCCGGATATCAGCGCCGGAGTCGAATCCGCACCCGGTCGCCATTTTCAATAGTAGCGCCACGACGACCGTGACGGACAGCACGATATCGGGACCCAGTGACCCGCGGGTCTACGCCCCCGTCCCCTATTGGGGCAACACCGCCATTCGGAACCTCGGCAACGGTCTTCTCATCCTCGAGAACACGACCATCTCGGGCAACGCGAGCGCCTACGCGGGGGCGATTCAGAACGGTGGGACGATGACGCTCACCAACAGCACCGTGTCGGGCAACATCGCCCTGCGTGGACCGAGTATCGAGAATCAGGGTACGATGACCATCACCAACAGCACCGTGTCCGGCGGCGCCGTCGCGTATGCATGCAGTTCGAACTTCAACGGTTACGGCATCGGTAACTCCGGCACGCTGACGGTGACCAACAGCACGGTGGCAGCGAACGCGATCGGCGGCTTGGACAACCGGGGTGAGATGACGGTGACGAACAGCGTCATCGACGGAGATTGCGTTCAGTTTGGCCTCGATGCCGCAACGTTCTCGGGCGGACACAACCTCGTCGGCGGTTCGGATACCTGCGGCTTCGACGACCCGACCGACCTCACCGACGTCAGCTCCTTGGCCTTGGCGCTCGGGCCGCTTGCCGATAACGGCGGGCCGACGATGACCCATGCGCTGCTGCCTGGGAGCGTCGCGATCGACACGATCCCCACGCTCATGTGCGAGGTCGCTGAAGACCAACGAGGCGAACCCCGACCGGCGGGCGGAATGTGCGACGCCGGCGCGTTCGAAGTGCAACCGTAGGCTTAACGTCGTCCATCTTCCACCCAACCTTCCACTTTGCAGGGGACACCTCGGGACGGCACGCAACGCCACGGGACTCTATGTGGTTGATGTTGTTGAATTTCCCGAATGGTGTTTTGGGCTAGGAGAATATTGCCAAGGTTGAAGTCGTGGGTGTACTCGGCTTCGCCTGCGCATCGAGCTCGTGCGGCGCGCAGCAATCGTGTCGAAGCCGTATCGCGACGGTACTGGGAGTTTTCCAACGCTTGCGAACAGCGGGGTTCGATCATACTCATAGACTTCAGCGCACCACCCGGAGAAAAGCGTGATGAGGAAATCAAGGAAGGTCTTTTTTGTAGTTGCCATCGGGCTGACATGGTTGGCAGGAGTTGCTCCGGTCAGTGCTCAGAGCTACGGCCAGTACACGCCGCGCCGGCCCCTAGCTACTTCAACGACCTGCGCAGGAATTCGGGGCAACGGTCAGAACCTGTTCGCGCACTACGGCGCACTTGCTCGCCACGTCGAGGAATACGGCGCAATCCAGTGCGCCGCCGGAGGTAGCTCGGGCAGCATCACGGCGTTCTTCGTCGAAAGCATCTGGGCAAGCCCGCAAGTGCACAACTGCACCGGACGACGCTGCCGCGTTCGAGCTCGCGATGCCCGCATGTCGCTGATGCTCAAGTCGGTCGTGGGTTTGGTCGACACCGGCCTGTTCGAGGACGCAGCGACGGTCAATGCGTTGGTCGCAGGCATACAAGCCGGCGGTATCGTCGAGTTGCTCGAGGGGCCGGTTCCGGAAGATGGCGTCGATGCCCTGGTCCGACTTCTGAGGGACTTGGGGCCGCTGATCAACCCCGAGTTGTTCGAGTTATTCGCAAACTCGCCCGACCCAGTGTTCCACGCAACCGATATCATCGAAGGTCTGCAGAAGGGGCTCCAGTTCATCGTCGATGACCCCAAGGTGTTCTTGAGGACATCGGTGATCAACTTCGACGCCTTCGCCACATTGGTGGGTGTCTACGGCTCGTTCTACGCAAGCTACGGACCTGCGGACTCAGACGGCGTATCCGCCTGGCTTGATGCCTGTGCAAGGCCCGGGATCGGCCTAACCTGGGAAGAGGCTGCCGAGCTTCCCGGTACCGAGGGACGCACTTGCGGGGAGACGTTCTCCGACTTGTTCAATGCCTACCGTGAAGCTTTCGCCGAGCTCGGCGGACGGAACCGCGCCGATGACCCTGTGGGTGGGTATATGCCGGCGTTTGGGGTGACCGGTGTTCTCACCGGCGAAGCGATCGTCGCGTGGGAGGAAGCCCGTGCAGCGTGGATTGCGGCCGAGCCGATCCCGTTCGAGCCCGACTTTGACGACATTGGCGTCGGCTACTGGGGGCAAGCGGGCGAGCTTCGCCGCATGGGGCGTAATCTCGACCGCCGATACACCGACCTGATTAGCGAGCAGTTCGTGCCCCTCGGGTCCGCCACTTGGCGAGAAGTCCTGTCCTCGTCGCCCGCAGAGCCCGGATTTAGCCCGGGGGTTCCGCTCACCAGTGGATTTGTCTCGGTTGGCGGTTGGGCTGATCCTTTGCGTGTCACGCCGCTCGAAGCGCTCGACGCTCGCCGAACCATCACAATCAACCGCCTTGGCGGCGTTGGGGGCTTCACCGAGTCTGTCACCCGCCTGCTCAATGCATCCGATGCGCAAATCGAAGCGTTGTACTCGGCGACCGATCCGGCGAGCTCGTTTTATGTGGGTTTGTCCGAAGCGACCGGTGTGTGGTGTACCGACTGGGACGGCCAGGGTGGAGATCCGAATCTCCTCTTCAATGATGCTTACAACTCACCGCTGATCACGGACGACGCAAGGTTCCTTTGGCCGCGATTTGGCTACGAAAATGTGGGGCCAAATTTCTCGATCGGTGGTTGCACACCGGGCGTGCCAGTCGTGGTTGCGGAATAGATGGGCGTTCAACGAGGCTAGGTTGATCTTTCGTTGGTTCAGTCAAATGAACTGCCACCCTCTGGCGTGATGTCGACGCGAGAGCTATCTGTATGAATGCACTTGGGCGCTCGAAGGCTGCGAACGGGCTCAACGAGAGGGCCACTGAATGAATTGGTATCGAATCAAGACCGCGTTTGGCGGACTCAGGCGATTGGCAAAACTGACCGACGATGACAAGCAAGCTTGCATTGATGCCTACAAGTTCCTTCAGAGCATGCAGGATGGCGAGCCCACCGAGACAGAGGCCGAAACGAAAGCAGTCGCGGACTACTACAAAGTCCTCAACAACCTCCTCTCCGTTTTTGACCTAGAAAAGCTCTACATCCCACCGCAGCTAGACGAATCCCAAGGTCTGTACGGGAATCAGCTCTTGGTCGAGCAGGCTGTCTTAAAGGAGCTCAATCTGAAAGACCCTACACGATCGCACCTCTTGGACATGGGGTGCGGGCGGGGGAGGGTCTCACATCACTTCGCCACGCTGACGGGCGGTCAGGTGTCGGGATACAACATCGATTCCAATCAGATTGAGAGTGCGATGGACTGGGCAGCCGAATGCGGAATGAGTGATCGGCTTCACTTCAAGGTGGGCAACCATCACGAACCACTCGAGTATGACTCGGGAACCTTCGATGGATGTTTTTCCTTTCAAGCGGTATGGCCGTTTTTCAAGAAAGAGGAGCTCGATGCGCAGGCGGGAGAGATGTACCGCGTGTTGAAGCCCGGAGCGCGGTATGCCTGTTCCGAGTATCTCTTGACGCCGCATTTTGACTGGGACAACGAAGAGCACGTGAGCCTGCACAAGGCATATCTACCGACGCTCGCGGCCACTCAATCCATGTATCCAGCTGACGTTTGCGCCGCCTTGGAAAGGGCCGGTTTTAGCGTCGTCGTTTCAGCTCCTTCGAAAAGGCCGGCCTGGCCGATTTGTGAGCAAAAGAGAGATTTGATTCTTAGGGGGCGAAAGGTCATCAGGGCGCTCGAAGCAATTCGTATTTTGCCCCCCTGGGTCGAAGAGTCGCTCGACCTTCTTCAAAGTGGTGGCCAGGCATGGACAGACGCGGAAAAGGCCAAGATCGCCGACTTGAACTGGAGAATCGTCGCGGAGAAACCAGCGATCTAGTCTGCTGTTTCCTAACCGCCCGTGACGGCTGTCATACTGGGTTCGAACGATGAGCGGAGTCCTCTACCGATTTGATCGTTTCCGACTCGATGTTCGGGAACGACGGTTTTGGCGAGACGATGAGCTCATTCCCCTTCGCGACAAGGTGTTCGACACCCTGGTGCTGCTGGTGGAAGGGGCGGGCACCTTACAAACGCAGGCGCAGTTGATGGACAGCCTTTGGCCCAATGTGAGCGTGGAGCCCAACAATTTGCAACACAACATCTCCATCTTGCGCAAAGCGCTGGCGGGTTCGCAGGTGCGGATCGAGACACTCCGCGGCCGGGGTTACCGACTGGTGGCCAACGTGAGTCGTGACATCGCCGGCAGCGCGATGAGCGCGACCATAGGCACACGGTCTGCCCATGATGGCGAGCCGTCCAAGCACCAACAGATCCACTTTTGCCACACGCCTGACGATGTCCGTCTGGCATGGGCAGAGCTCGGCGAAGGCCCGGCGATCGTCAAAGCGGGGAACTGGTGCAGCCACTTGGAGCTCGATCGAACGACTCTCGTCTGGCATCACTTCATGGAATCGTTGAGCAAGCGGCACCGTTTGATTCGGTATGATGCACGGGGCAACGGGCTCTCGGATCACGATGTTCCGGAGGTGAGCTTCGAGTGCTGGGTAGACGATCTCGCAACCGTCGTCGATGCAGCCGGGTTGGATCGATTTCCGTTGATCGGGATCTCCCAGGGTGCTTCGGTCGCCGCGGCGTATGCGGCGAGGCATCCCGGGCGCGTGTCGGCGCTGGTGTTGATCTGCGGCCTCGTTCGGGGTTGGCGGGTCAAGGGACTCCCACGAGTCACCCATCACTTCGAGGCGCTGCTGTCGCTGATGCAAAGCGGCTGGGGCCAGGACAATCCCGCCTTTCGCCAGATCTTCAGCACGGCCTTTTTCCCTGGAGCCTCCAAAGAAGAGCTGGATGGCTTCAACGAGCTTCAGCGTCGGTCAGCCACGCCGCAGAACGCGATCCAAATTCTGTCCGCGATCGGCGACATCGATCTTCGCGCTGAAGTTCCTCAAGTGCGCGCGCCCACCCTGGTGATCCATGGACGAAATGACCTGGTGATTCCTTTCAGCGACGGAAAGGAGCTGGCCGCAGGAATCCCCGGGTCTCGATTCGTTCCTCTCGAAACCAAGAATCACATCCCCCTGGCCCATGATCCTGCGTGGGGCAGGATGGAACCCGAAATTCAGAGCTTCTTGGCGGCGCACGCCTAGCGCCGACCTCGTTCAGACAGCTTTCAGCAAAGCCTCAGACGCCCCAAAGTTTTCTTGGCACCAGGGTCGCTAGCCTGACCTCCAGACACGGGATTTCCCAGGGAGGATCAGATGGCGAAAGCAAAAACGATGGAAGCCTCGGTGCTCGGCGAAACGGGCCTTCGATCGCCGGCGTGGAAGCGGTGGTTTTCGGTGCAAGCCTACGGACTCGTCACGCGTCGCTTGTTTCCAGCCCATGCGTCCCCAATCCGCATGCGTGCGCGATTCGAGCGGTTCGCGCGAACGCCCCGCGACAAGCTACAAGGCAGGTACCCCAACCTCGTCTTTGGGGATCATTCCTTCGGAGACCGGAACATGGAGTCGGTGAGCGCAGTTGAATCGCCCTCTTGCGTTCTGATTCACTTTCACGGCGGTGCCTATTTCATGGGGGCACCTGCGTCGTACCGCAGCCGCACGATGCGACTGAGCTACCGATGCGACGCTGAGGTCTTCACACCCGATTACCGGCTCGCGCCGGAGCACCCCGCGCCTGCTGCGCTCGAGGACGCAGTCGATGCCTGGTGCGAAGTGCAGAGGCTCCGTCCGGGTTTGCCCATGTTCATATCTGGAGACTCTGCAGGTGGAGGTCTCGCGATTTCCTTGATGGTGGCGCTTCGGGACCAAGGTTTGCCCTTGCCAGACGGGGCGGTTCTCTTCTCCCCCTGGACCGACCTGACGATGTCGGGGGCTTCGATGGAGTCCAACGATCGGAGCGACGTCTGGCTGAGCCGCGAACACTGTGAGACCTGGGCGAGCTATTACCTGAGAGAGGTCGATCCCTGCGACCCGCAGGTTTCGCCGGTGTTCGCCGACCTTCGGCGCCTTCCACCGATGCTGCTGCTTGCGGGCGATCAGGAGGTCCTGCTGGACGATGCGCGTCGAGTTCATGAAGTCGCGTTGGCGGCCGGAGTCACTTCAACTCTCCATGTCGGGCGACAGATGCAGCACGATTGGCCGCTCACGCTACCCTGGCTCGATGAGAGCCGCGACGCCTGGTCTTCGATCGCAACGTTCGTCGCGGATATCGTCGCCGAGCGTCAGGCGGAGGATTGGTCGCGTTAGTCTCGAGCGCGGATTGCCCCGGGAGTCATGTGTGGCTATGCCTTCGCAATGACCCGTGCTTGCTTGGTTCTCTTGTTCTGTGCAGGCCTCGTCGCCTGCAGTGATTCCAGCAACCAACTGGTCGATCCACCCGATGCGCTCGGTCCGTTCGCCGTGGGGCATGAGCAGCTCATGGCCATCGACGCGGCGCGCAATGATCGTTCGATCCTCGTCGACCTCTGGTATCCAGTCGACGACGACGACGCGGAAGGCGGCGTGCAAACTTTCTACCCGTTGTCCGGGCCCGCCATCGGCCTCGACTCCAAGGTCGCCAGGGACGATGTGCCGGTGTCGGCTCGCGAGGGCCAAACCTTCTTGGTGTTCTCCCACGGCTACCAGGGCATCAGCCTTCAATCGATCGAGCTCATGGAGGCGCTGGCGAGCCACGGCTTCATCATCGCTTCGCCGGAGCACACGGGGAATGCGCAAGCATCACCCACCGACACCTTTGACGAGGCAGCGGCTAACCGGGTACCTGACGTGTCGTTTCTGATCGACTGGATGATCGCCCGGAGCCTAGATCCCGAAGACGCCTTCTATCAGCGCATCGATGAGGAAAGCTTTGGGGTCGTCGGCAACTCGTTTGGGGCATCGACCGCGGTAGGTATGGCGTCTGGGTGGGCGGGCGCCCCAGCAGATGCGAGGGTGAAAGGCATCGTACCGATTTCGGTCGTGATCGATGGCGAGATGCAGCTCGATGATCGCCCATCACCGTTCGCCGGCTTTAGCGAAGAGCAGCTCGCGAGCATCGTCGTGCCGGTCATGTTGATCGGCGGGACCGAGGACGTGAACGTCCCGATCGGCAACCATCAGATCGCGTTCGACCAAATGATCAATGCGCCCCGCGTCTACAAGGTGGACATCATCGGTGCGAACCATTTCCATTTCCAGGCGGTCTGCACCTTCGGCGAGCTCCTTCTCGGCCTCGGCATTGAACAAGAACAGTGGTCCGTCCTTGGTGCGGAAGCCCTCATCGAGCCCTTCAACGCCGCCTGTGCGCCCAACGTCTTCTCGATTGAGGAAGCGAGCCGCTTGCAGAACCTGTACGTCGTGTCGTTCTTCAGGCGGTTTCTGTACGATGAGGTCGGTTACGATCGCTTCCTCACGACCGGCTACGCGGATACCGAGCCCGCGATCGAACTGTCGATAAGATAGTCTGCCTTTTGGGCGCACGCGTAAGCCCCCAGTCGTAGCGGGCGCTGAGGTCTTTCGCCGCGCAAATACTGCGCTTTGGTCGAGACCCACGGACTGATACCATCGCCTCTCCAAACCGGAGGCGCGCATGCAACCGAATGCAGAAGGGCTTTACCGTCAAATGTACAAAAGCCGGCGTTTCGAGGAAGCCGTGACGCAGCTTTGGAACGACGGGCACATCTCGGCCGAGATGCATCTCAGCAAGGGCGAAGAAGCCATCGTAGCAGGGGTGCTCGATCACGTGATGGACGGCGATGCCCTGGCGCTCGATCACCGTGCATCAGCGCCGATGGTGATGCGGGGGATTGATCTGGCCTTGCTCCTCAAGGAGTTCATGGGGCTCGAGGGCGGGCTCTGCCGTGGAATGGGTGGGCACATCCATTTGTTTTCGCCTGAGCATCTTGCTGCATCATCGGGCATCGTCGGCGCCACGGGGCCTGCGGCCTGCGGCTTCGCGATTGCAGCCCAGCACCTACGGCCCGACAAGGTCGCCGTCGCGTTCTTTGGCGAAGGCGCGATGAACCAAGGCATGCTGATGGAGTCGATCAATCTCGCCGCGGCCTGGTCGTTGCCGGTCATCTTCGTCTGCAAAGACAACGGCACGGCCGTCACCACATCCTCGGCCGATGTGACGGCAGGCGACTTGCTCACCAGGGCTCGCGGCCTCGGCGCGCACGCGGTATCAGTCGACGGAACCGACGTCGACGAGGTTTGGAGCGCGGCGCGCGATGCTTTCGTTCGGGCGCGCGAAGGGAAGGGCCCCATGTTCTTGCACGCGACCTGTGTCCACCCCGAGGGGCATTTTCTCGGAGACCCTCTCCTGCGGATGGTGCGCAACCCCGTGCGTGAGCTCAGAAGCAAGGTCGGCCCGCTGATCAAAGCCGCGACGACTGGCGGCTCCTCGCTTTCCGAGAGAGCGGTGAGCCTTGGGTCGATCGCTGGGATGCTTGGAAGGGCTCGGGAAACGCAGAAGCACACTCGCGATGATCCGATCGAGCGTCAGCGCCAGCGATTGGAGATTTCGGATGCCCAACGCGACGAGCTCGAACGCGCGGTCGACGACGAAGTCCAAACCGCGGTCGCTGCAGCCTTACGCGGTCTGGAGGCGCAACCATGAAGACGATGACCTTCGCAGGTGCCATCGAAGATGCGTTGATGAAAGCGATGAGCGACGATCCGCGCGTTGTGATTTTCGGAGAAGACGTGCAGGCGCTTCGGATGAATCTCTACGCCAAGTTCGGCGAGATGCGAGTCCGTCCGACGCCGATCAGTGAATCGGCGTTTCTCGGGGCGGCGGTCACGGCAGCGATGGCAGGGCTTCGCCCCGTGGTCGAGATCATGATGATCGACTTTGTGGCAGTGGCCATCGATGCACTCGTCAACCAAGCGGCGAAGCTCGAGGTGTTTTCCGGAGGCCGATGGAAGGCGCCGATGGTGGTGCGCGCATCGTGTGGCGGGGGCTACGGCGACGGCGGCCAGCACGAGCAAACCCTTTGGGGATGGCTTGCGCAGGTGCCCGGCATGAAAGTCGTCGTGCCATCCAATCCTGCCGACGCTGGCGGCCTGATGTTGTCAGCGATCGAAGACGAGGGTCCTGTCCTCTTCATGGAGCACAAGCTGCTCGCCGACTACTGGATCGATGCATTGGCCAACGCTGGCCGAATAAACCTCGAGTACGACATTCCCGAAGCGGGCGCTCGGGGAGAAGTGCCAAAGACCTGGGAGCCGATTCCCATCGGCGAGGCCAAGATGCTTCGCGATGGCGACGACCTGACCATGGTGAGCCTGGGGGTTTCCGTTCATCGATGTCTGCAAGCCGCTGAAGAGCTCGCGAAAAGCGGTGTCCACGCGGGTGTGATCGACCTGCGCACAGTTACCCCCCTCGACACCGACGCGATTTGCCGAGCAGTCGAGAAAACCGACCGGCTCTTGGTGGTCGACGAAGACTACAAGCACTTCAGCTTGTCCGGCGAGTTAGCCGCAATCGTTTTGGAGGCCGGTCTAGGGGCCAAGTTCGCTCGTGTGTGTGTCGAAGACACAATTCCGTTCGACAGGCGACGCGAGGCGCAAGCGTTGCCGAACGTGCCGCGCATCGTCGAAGCAGCCACGAAGCTTGTCAGCCGCTAATGGCAGCGCGCCCTCGGTCAACGACTCGAGCTTCCACGCGGAGGCGAAAAAGGGGTTTCGAAGCCCATTTTCCGCTCTAACGTCCTCCCGCCCGGAGGGGCTAGCGGTACCGTCGCAAATCGGGGTACCTTACCCGGCGGCCCAGTCGATACCAAGCGGGTCCTCCGACCTCTATTCATGAAACAAATCGCACATTGGGTGCCGCTCCACCGGTCCCTTCCACTGGTGACTTTTCTCGCTGCAGCCTGCTCCGGGACTGCGCCTCCGTCCGGCGGCTCGTTGGAACAGGAGCGACCCGGAGCCACCGCGGTGGTCAGGGGAGGCCTCGACGCTCCCGCCATCGCCGTAGGACCGTTCCTTGATGGGGCCCTGCCGCCAAGGACACCGAACTCGCCAGGAAGCTCGCAGTGGACGACGGTCCCGGCTTTTCCGAACCTCGACGTCACCAACACGATCGTCATTTCTTCGAATCCCGGCGACGACCGGATCTACGTCGGATCACAGGACGGACTGATCGTCGCATTCGACAACCGAGCCGATGTCAGCGCGTCGGAGACGTTTCTCGACCTTCGCGACCGTGTCGCGGTCGTCAACGAGGGAGGCCTGTTCGGGCTCGCGTTTCATCCGCAGTTCGGTGAAATCGGCTCACCCTATCAAAAGAGCTTCTATCTCTATTACAGCTCGCACTGCCCGCTAGATTCGTCCCGGGATGCCGCTGATCTGAGCGCCTGTGACGACAGCTATCCGACTGACCGAGTGAACGGCTTCTTCAATGTGTACCTTCGACTGTCGCGGTTCGAGGTGTACGAAGGGACGACCACAGGCGACCCCAGCAGCGAGCAGGTTCTGTTGAACTTCCGGCTGTACGGCCCAAGACACCGGGGCGGCGGGCTGGCGATCCGCCGCGACGGCTATCTCTACCTCGCGATCGGCGACCAAGACAGGCCTGAATCTGCGCAAGAGATCGTGGGCAACTTCGACGGGGGCACGCTCCGCGTTGCCCTCAACACGATCGACAATGGTGATGGAACCTGGACCTGCCCCGTGGGCAGCCACCAACCGCGTCGAACCTTCGATACCGTCGATGAAACGTCGGGACGCCACTATTGCATTCCCGATAGCAACCCGTGGCTCGACCCGGCTGGCGGCCTCCTAGAGGAGTACTGCGCGATCGGCCTTCGCAATCCGTTTCGACTTGGGATCGACTCCGTCACCGATCGAGTCTGGGTGGGAGACGTAGGCCAATCATCACGGGAAGAGGTCAACGTCATCGAATGCGGCAACAACTACGGGTGGCCGTTTCGCGAAGGTACCATTGAAGGAGTTCGCACGGAGCCGTCCTCCTATCTTGGCGTCCTCACCGATCCAGTCGTCGAGTTCACTCGCAGCGAGGCTACGTCGATCATCGGAGGCTACGTCTACCGCGGCACTAGGTTTCCCGAGCTCTACGGACGCTACCTCGCCGGTGACTACGGCACCGACGGGATCTGGGCGATCACGCTCGACGAAAGCACCATGACCGGAAGCAAGACCTATTTGACGGACTTCGCGGCCGGCAATCTCGTGACCTGGGGCCAGGACAACGCCGGAGAGGTTTTTCTCGGCGACATCTACGGAACGGGTCTCATCTACGCGCTCGATCGCGTTGGCACTCCGGCCCCAGATGCCCCAAGTCTGCTTTCCGAAACCGGAGCGCTCTCCAATCTGGCCGCTGCGGCCCCGAGCGCCTACTGGGTGCCGTATGCGCCCAATCAACCATTCTGGTCCGATGGGGCGTCGAAATCCCGCTTCATTGCGCTTCCAACTGATGGTACGCGCGATACGGCCGCCGAGCAGATCGGTTTCTCGGTGACCGGGGACTGGACATTCCCATCGGGCACCGTGCTGATGAAGCAGTTCGAGCTACCGCTTGACGAGGCGGACCCGAGTGTTACCACGCGGCTCGAAACCCGCTTCATGGTGCTTGGCGATGACGACAAATGGTACGGGCTCACCTACCGCTGGCGCGCCGATCAGCTGGAGGCCGACCTGCTGACGACGGACGAAACCGCCAGCTACACCATTCGCCGCGCCGATGGCGGAACACGGATGCAGAACTGGTACTTTCCGTCGCGCCTCGACTGCCTGAGCTGTCATCGACAGGGCTCAGGGGGTGCGCTCGGGTTGAAAACACACCAGCTCAATGGCGACTTCACCTATCCCAGTACGGGTCGAACGGACAACCAGATTCGCAGCTGGAATGACCTTGGGATGTTCTCGCCCCCGGTAGGCGACACCGTGATCCCCACGTTGTTGAGTGCCCCGGCATTTGCTGACGTGGCCGCGCCGCTGCAGGACCGCGCACGCTCTTGGCTGGACGCGAACTGCTCGTACTGCCACCGCCCGGGCGAAGTGAATGCTGGCTTCGACGCGCGCTTCACGACGTCCTTCGCAGATCAAGGGTTTCTTTGGACCGCTGTTCGAGATGATCTCGGCAACCCAGGCACGGTGGTCATCCATCCGGGCGACACGATCCTTTCTGCCGCCTGGCAAAGAAGCGCAGCCGTCGGCCCAATCGCCATGCCTCCGCTCGCCAAGGCTCTTCCCGACCAACCCGCGGTCGATCTGCTCGCAGAATGGATCGAGCGGCTTCCTTCGGCGGAACCGAACAGCCCGCCCGCGCTTGCCAATCCTGGTGATCAGAACAACGGTCCCGGCGACGCGGTCGCGCTTTCTCTCATCGCGACCGACGATGACGGTGATGCCCTGTACTTCGATGCGATCGGACTTCCCGATGGTTTGAGCTTGAATCACGACGCCGGCGCGATCTCGGGCACCATCGGCTCGGCGGGAACTCAGACCGTCACGGTCAGCGCCTCGGATGGACCCTCGGTCTCCGTCGTCAGCTTCGAGTGGCGGGTTGCTGCCGATACTTGCGGGGATGGAGCGCTCAACACCGGCGAGCAGTGCGACGACGGCAATCTCGCGAATGGCGACGGGTGCACTTCCAGCTGCATGCTCGAGTTCTGTGGCGATGGCCTCGTCAACAACGCCGGGACTGAGGCCTGCGAGCCGCCTGGGACCGCGACGTGCACCGACGATTGTGCCGTACGTACGCCAAGTTGCGGCGACGGGTTTCTCACGCCCCCCGAGGAATGCGAGGATGGGAACACCGCAAACGGGGACGGTTGCTCGTCGGCTTGCACGATCGAGGTTCCGCCTGAGTGCGGCGACGGCAATACCGATCTCGGTGAAGAATGTGACGACGGCAATCAGCTCGACGGCGACGGGTGCACGTCGGGCTGCGTGCTCGAGGTTTGCGGCGATGGCGTGGTCAACAACAACGGGACGGAAGCCTGCGAGCCTCCGAACACGGCGCTTTGTAGGAGCGATTGCCAAGTCCGGACGCCGCTGTGTGGCGACGGGTTTCTCACGCCCCCCGAGGAATGCGAGGATGGGAACACCGCAAACGGGGACGGTTGCTCGTCGGCTTGCACGATCGAGGTTCCGCCTGAGTGCGGCGACGGCAATACCGATCTCGGTGAAGAATGTGACGACGGCAATCAGCTCGACGGCGACGGGTGCACATCGGGCTGCGTCCTCGAAGTTTGCGGCGATGGGGTGGTCAACAACGGCGGGACTGAGGCCTGCGAGCCGCCGGGAACCGCTCTTTGTACCGATGCCTGCCAGGTGCGTTCTGCGCTGTGCGGCGATGGGTACCAAACCCCACCTGAGCAGTGCGAAGATGGGAACACGCTCAATGGTGACGGGTGCACGTCGAGCTGCGTGCTCGAGCTCTGCGGCGATGGGGTGGTCAATAACGGCGGGACTGAGGCCTGCGAGCCGCCTGGGACAGCCCTTTGTACCGATGCCTGCCAGGTGCGGTCCGCGTTGTGTGGCGATGGGTTTCTGACCCCGCCCGAGCAATGCGAAGATGGCAATCTGCTGAATGGCGACGGGTGCACGTCGAGTTGTGCGCTTGAGGCGTGCGGCGATGGGGTGGTCAATAACGGCGGGACTGAGGCCTGCGAGCCGCCTGGGACAGCCCTTTGTACCGATGCCTGCCAGGTGCGGTCCGCGTTGTGCGGCGATGGGTTTCTGACCCCGCCCGAGCAATGCGAAGATGGCAATCTGCTGAATGGCGACGGGTGCACGTCGAGTTGTGCGCTTGAGGCGTGCGGCGATGGGGTGGTCAACAACAACGGGGCGGAAGCCTGCGAGCCTCCGAACACGGCGCTTTGTGGGAGCGATTGCCAAATCCGGACGCCACTGTGTGGCGATGGGTTTCTGACCCCGCCCGAGCAATGCGAAGATGGCAATCTGCTCAATGGCGACGGATGCACGTCGAGTTGCGGGTTCGAGCTCTGCGGCGATGGGGTGGTCAACAACGGCGGGACTGAGGCCTGCGAGCCGCCTGGGACAGCCCTTTGTACCGACGCCTGCCAGGTGCGGTCCGCGTTGTGTGGCGATGGGTTTCTGACGCCGCCCGAGCAGTGTGACGATGGAGGCCTCACCAACGGAGACGGCTGCTCGTCGACTTGCGCTGTCGAAGTTCCCCCGGCCTGCGGGGACGGAAGCACGGATCCGGGTGAAGAGTGCGATGACGGAAACCTGGTTAGCGGTGACGGGTGCACCGCGAGCTGTGCGCTCGAGCGCTGTGGTGATGGCGTCATCAACGGCGATGGCGCCGAGGCCTGCGAGCCTCCCGACACGGCGCTTTGTGCGAGCGATTGCCAAATCCGAGCGCCGCTGTGCGGCGATGGGTACCAGACCCCGCCTGAGCAGTGCGAAGATGGCAATGTCCTAGACGGCGACGGATGCACGTCGAGCTGTGTGCTCGAGCTCTGCGGCGATGGGGTGGTCAACAACAACGGAGCAGAATCCTGCGAGCCTCCGGGAACCGCTTCGTGCACCGATACCTGCGGGATCCGGGCGCCGCTGTGCGGTGACGGGTTCCTCACTGCGCCCGAGCAGTGCGACGACGGAAATCTGGCCGACGGCGACGGATGCACCGCGAGTTGTATGCCGGAAGTGTGCGGCGATGGAATTGTGAATAACGGCGGCACTGAAAGCTGTGAGCCACCCGGGACGGCAGTATGCTCGGTCAACTGCATTGCTCGTTCGCCGCTGTGCGGTGACGGGTTCCTGACTGCGCCCGAACAGTGCGACGACGGGAACCTGGTCAGCGGCGACGGGTGCACTCTCGCTTGCGTCCGTGAGTATTGTGGAGACGGGGTCGTCAACGACGACGGCGCCGAAGCATGTGAGCCTCCAAGCACAGGCCTGTGCACCGACCTGTGTATGGTACGCGAACCTGTCTGCGGCGACGGACATCGCACTCCGCCGGAGCAGTGCGAGGATGGAAACACACTTGATGGGGACGGATGTACGTCGCGCTGCATGCTCGAGCTCTGCGGCGACGGTGTCGTCAACAACGGCGGTAGCGAGGACTGCGAGCCTCCCAGAACCGCTTCCTGCAACGATGTCTGCGAAATTCGCATTCCGCTCTGTGGTGATGGGTTCGTGACGCCGCCCGAGGAGTGCGACGACGGAAATCAAGCAGAAGGCGACGGATGCTCGTCGATCTGCAAGCTCGAGCCTCTGACCGAGCCCGACGGTGGGGTGCCGATGCCCGACGGTGGGATGCCGATGCCCGACGGAGGAATGTTGATCCCGGACGGAGGAGCTCTCCCTGAACCGGATTCGGGCACCAGTGCACCCGAACCCAACACGACTAGTGGCGACATCACGGTAGGCTGTAGCGCGCGAAGAAACGGTTCGCCGATCGATGCGGGGGTGCTGCTTGGTCTACTGGGGCTCGTTCTCGCGCGGCGTCGTCGTCTCACCGCGCTCTGATGGCTTCCCCCGACCGTCCGGCGGCCGTGAGCACGGCTCCTTGACACCTACATCCTTTAGGATGCAATACTCCCCTCTGGGGTTAATTCGTGTTGCAAACTCAGCTGGCCATATGCTGCACCCTCGCCCTCTTGGGCTGCAATGGGGTGATCGGCAACCGCGATAACCCCGAAGGCGGCCCCGGCCCCGGCCCCGGCCCTGGCGCCTCCGCGCCCGTGTGCGGACGGTCGGTGTGCGGAGCAACGGGTGAGCTCGCAGCCGCAACCGCGTTTCCTCGGCTCACACATGCGCAGTGGGAAAACAGCGTCCGCGACCTCCTCCGCCTCCAAGCCCCGCCCAATCTGTCAGATTCGTTCGAGCCGGATACGCGAATCAGCTTCTTCGACAACAACGTTCGCGCGTTACGAGTGAGCAGCGACCTCTGGGGAGACTACCAGGGGGCTGCGGAAACATTGGCAGATGAAGTGACCGCTGATGCTGCCGTGCTCGATGGCCTTCTCCCGAATGACCTCCCCGTCGATGGCGCCGAGCGCGCACGCGCGGTGATTCGCGACGTCGGACGGCGTGCATACCGGCGCGCACTGTCGGATGAGGAAGTCGAAGCACACCTTTCCATCTTTGACCAAGGCACCACGCATTTCCCGGAGATGGACGCATTCGATGCAGGTGTCCGAATTCTACTCGAGGCGTTTCTTCAATCTCCCCATTTCATCTACCGAGTCGAGCTCGGGCAAGGCCAATCCGGAGACGCCGTAGAGCTCGGTGACTTCGCGATTGCTTCGCGGCTTTCGTACATGATCTGGAACAGCGCGCCGGACGACATCCTGCTAGACGAGGCCGAGCGCGGCGCGCTGAGCACTTCGGAACAAATCGCCACGCAAGCTGCGCGCCTGCTCGATGACGTGCGCGGCCAAGCGATGCTCGAACGCTTTCATGCCCAGCTGCTCAACTGGGATCTTTACCGAGACCTCACCAAGGACCCCTCGGAGTTTCCGCTCTACTATGACGGCGTTGGCGACGACATGTACGAGGAGGCTCGCCGTTTCGTCGAATACGTCGTCCTCGAGGAAGACGGCAACGTAGCCGAGCTTCTGACGGCGCCCTACACGTTCGTCAACGCCGATCTCGCTGCGATTTACGACCTCGCGGGCGCGTTCGACGGCTCCTTCTCGCAGGCTAGCTTCGGACCCACCGAGCACCCGGAACGAGGCGGCCTGCTCACGCAGCTCGGCTTCTTGGCATCACACGGAGGCCTCACGGGATCCATCCACCGAGGCGTCTTCATCAACCACAGGCTTCTGTGCACCGAGCTTCCCCCGCCACCGGATGCGCTTCCCCCGATTCCGGCCGATGACGGCATGACGATGACCTCCCGCCAGCGCATCGAACTGCACACGGGCCCCGGCACGTGTGGCGAGAGCTGTCACGGAACGTTCATCAACCCAGTGGGTTTTGCGTTCGAAAGCTTTGACGGTCTCGGCCAGTATCGGACCGAGGAGTTTGGGATGCCCGTCGATGCGTCCGCATCGTTCGAGTTTGCCGACGGTCCAAGTTCATTCGACGGGGCGGCAGAATTCAACGGCGCCATTGCCAGCCGAGTGCAAACGCACGACTGCTATACGAAGCAATGGGTCGAGTACGCCCTGGGTCGAGACACGGCCGGGTCCGACCTCGATCTCATTCAAGACTTGGGCGACGCTTCCCTCGCCGGGCTTTCGATCAGGGAGTTGATCATCGGGCTCGTGCAGGCCGAGGAGTTTCGAACGCGCAATACGGGGGGCTCGTGAGCCGGTTTGGTCGACAGCGGTTTCCACGCCGCCTCTTTCTCACCGGCACCGCAGGTGTGACCGTCGGGCTGCCATTCCTCGAGACCTTCGCAGCAAAGATGGTTCGAGCAGCGAGCCCAGACGATCCCGGGTTCGTGGTGTTCATGCGTCAAGGCAACGGATGTTCCCAGGCGCTTCCTTATAGTAACCCCGCCGAGCCCGAGATGTTCTGGCCGCGCAATCTTGGAACCCTGACCCCAGCGTCGATGGCTGCCGACAGCGACCGCGCAACCAGCGAGCTAAGCGCACATGCCGACAAACTTCTGCTAGTCCGCGGGGTGCGTGGCGCCCTTTCGATTTCCGGCTGCGGACACGCACGCGGCGCGCTTCAGGCACTGACGGCCCAGCCAACGGGAGACGCCGAGGCAAGCAACAACTCTCTGGCTCTTGGCGAGTCGCTCGACAACCGGATTGCCCGCGAGCTCAACCCCAGTGGCCGCGGGCCGCTCACGCTGGCCGCGATGCGTCCGCGTAATTACCTCGATAGCGTCTTGTCGTACCGCGGGCCAAACGACCGCCGCGGTGCACAAACCAATCCGAAAGTCGCATTCGACAATATCATGGGCTTGGTCAACCTCGACGACACCTCGGCGAACGCGATTGCCGCGCGTCGCCAAAGCGTCAACGACTTGGTGCGCGAACAGATGCAATCGCTTTTGAATCGAAGCGACCTGAGCTCTGACGACCGGAACCGCCTCGACCTACATTTCTCGTCCATTCGAGACCTCGAGATCCGGCTCGCCGAGTGCTCGCCGCTCGATGCTCCGACAGTCAGCGCGATCAATGCGATCGATGGGGATCACCAGAACGGAGACCGCATCGTCGAGGTTGCAGAGCTCCACATCGACGTGATCGGGTTGGCGCTCTCCTGTGGCTACACGCACGCCGTGACGCTTCAGATCGGCAATGGCAACGACGCCACGCGGTATCGGTGGCAAGGCGAGCAGTTTCCCTCGTATCACTGGATCTCTCACCGCATCTTCGCCGATGGCTCGGAGGGTGATCCCATTCCCGATGCACAGGCGAAGCACAACGCGGTCGACCGCATCCACGCGCGCCTATTCGGAAGGCTCGTCGACCGGCTGTCTGCCTACACGACCGAAACGGGGACACTACTCGACAAGGGCGTGTGCGCCTGGATCAACGATCTCTCGAACGGACCGCCGCACTCGGTCAACAACCTTCCTTACGTGCTCGCTGGTGGCGCAGACGGTTTCCTTCGGACCGGCGCGTACGTCGATGCTGGAGATACGACTCACAACAAGCTCCTCAATACGTTGGCAACCGCGGTCGGCCTTCGAAAAGCCAACGGGGACCCCGTTGACGATTTCGGCCATCAGAGCCTGGAAGGCGGGCTGATCGACGACATGATCGCGTAGTGCCCCGAGATTGCAGAAGTCGGAGTGGCCACACGCAGCATCTCGTTCCTTCAGTCCCCCTTGGCTGTCTGCGGCCCCTGCTCGATGCAGTACAGGCGCAGCCGGGTGGAGCAGGCTGGTGTGATGTTCTGGGTCCACTTCGCGTCCGTCGACGCGCTCGCGCCGCACAATGCAGTGCCGCCGGAGCCGCTCGTGAAAGCCGCGCAATCGTCGTTGGGATATGAATCGCCGGTGGCTAGAGTTCCAGTCCAGACGTCGCCGGTGCGGCGCTCTCCGTTCGCATCCAGGTTGATCGACGCGAGAATGGAGCCGTTGACCAAATCGTCCCAATCGTTGGCGACCGTGGTTCCGTCGACCAAGACATAGGGACCGTTAGAACGCGTGAGGCGATCGGATACGGAAGACGAACGCGTCGAGAGCCAGGCCTTGAAGTCGCCCTCGAGATTGGCATCGGCTGCTTGAGCGGCGCACAGTTCGTCCGCGCCAGCGATGCCGCCAAAGTCGGCGTTTTGAACCGTGTTGGTGATGAACATCCGCCGCTCGGCCACGCCGGAGTCCATGCCCGAATCCGCGCCTGCGTCCGTGCCAGAGTCCATGCCCGCGTCTGTGCCCGAATCGGACCCGGGGTCGTTGGAGCAAGCAAGCAACGCGCCCATGACGACGGGAAGTGCGAGTCCTGACAGTTGGACGTAACTCATCTTCTTGCACCCTATGGTCCCACGTGAGCGCAGACAAGCAACGTGTTGCTGCTAGTTGCCGAGCACCGACCAGAAAGCCGTTCCGACCCAGATTCGAAAAGCAAAGTCGACATCTGAGGTGCCGTTTCCGATGCCGATGGCGGGGCCGAGCTCGAACAGAAAGAACGGCGCCACCTTCTGCGCGGCGTTGATCTCGACACCCATGCGAACCATGAGTGGAATGATCCCCCAAGGATCCACGTCTCTTGCGAACATCAGGGTAAACGGAATCGTCGCTCCGGTGACCACGCTAACGCGATCATGCACGTCGATCGAAACGGGAATCGCGAGCTCGGCGCGCAAGCCACCCATGACCCGCCGATCGAACTGAAAACCGACAGGAGGCGCTCGGCCTCGGCCACGATCGCTACCGCCGACCATGGCACCCGGCGTGAACCGAAGCCCGACGTCGGTCGTCGCCTTGGCATGCTTCCTGTTGTGGATGTGCCAGCGGAGTGGAGCGTTGAGCGCTAAGCCGACGCTTACATCGGAGAACGCGCCCGACCAATCCCCATACACCAGCTCGGCGCCGAGCGCCCAGTCCAGCTTGCCTTGCCCCTTGTTCCACCATTCGTAGAACAGGCTCGGCCAACCGACCCCGGTGTTGTGCACCATGTCGGACTCCAACCGCTTCCCTCCGATCGTGGACTGCGGACCCGCAAATGCGGTGCTCGACATGGCAAGCACCAATACAAAAACGGCAACGGCTTTCATTTCACCACGCTCCCCCCTCATGCTCTGATGACCAAACTCTAGAATGTGTAGGCCACGGACTCAGCGGCCGGCCTTCATTGCGCTCCCGATGGTGTTGACGAAGACGTCGATCGAGCCTAGCTCGGTGGCGATGGCCGTGCGGAGGCTTTCGAGGGCGCGCGCGCGAACCAGCAACTTGGTCTCGGCGTGGGCTCTCGGGTTGAGCTTGGTGAGCGCCTCGGCAGCCTCAGCTGCAGCGGTCTGGAGGTCCGACGCGGATACGACGCGGTCGAGAAAACCTGCCTCCACAGCAGCTTCGGGCGAGTATGTCTCGGCGTTGATCATCGCGCGATTGAAGTGGCTCGGCGTCAATCGGCTCCTCGAGAGCTCGATGGCAAACCTCGGCATGGTGAGCCCAATGGCAACTTCGTTACAGAGGATCTTGAAGGCACCTGCGGCACCGATGCGCACATCGCCACTCATCGTGAGGAACGCCCCCATCGCGACGGCATGGCCACTGCAGGCAGTGACGACCGGCCTTGGAAACGACAAGACTCGGGCGATCAACTCCGCGCCGTTTTTGAGCATCTGATAGACTGGTTCGCCGCCCCGCTGGAATGTCTCGAGATCAAAGCCTCCAGAGAACATCCCCTTGCGACCGGTGAGCACGACGACCGCATCGTCTTTCTGCGCCTGGTCGAGCGCGCTGTTCAGCTCGGCCAGCATCGGGAGCGAGAGGCAGTTGACCTTGCCGTCGTCCATCGTAATGGTGGCGAGAGGGCCGGAACATTCGTAGCGAAGAATCTTGGTCATCGAGACGATCCATGCCGCAGCCACAAACGAACTTCAACACAAAAATCGAGAGTTCTTTGTCGGGGAGGACCAACTAGGCGCAAAGCTACGGATTTCGAACCGAAGCACCGCGGCTATTATTTGTAGGCGCTCCGTGCGTGCTCTGCGTTGCGCCAAGTGGCCGGCTCATCGCTAGGTCTTCGTAAGCTTCGATGCCCTTTTCTTGTAGCGAGGCAAGGAAGGCCTCGGGATCGAGACAAGCCTCCGGCCCGAACACCCCGCCGCCCACCGAGGTGGTTTGCCCGCGCGCGAGCATCTGCGTGCCGATCGAGAGAGATAGCCCGGTCGTTGCTCGCATCTCACCGATCCCGCACGCCATGTGATGGACTTCGGCGCCGTCCTTTTCCCCCATGACGTCCAAGCGGACAGCGCCCGGGGCTGGAGCACTATCGGGCGCGAGCCGCTCGATCCTTCCGATGAGCTTGACCGTGGCTTCGGTCACGGCTTTGTTGGCAAACAGGCCGAGACGAGCAGGTGCTACGAACAGTCGCGAGCCCTTGCCGTAGCCCATGTAGAAGTTGACCGCTTCGATGTCGGGAAAGAAGCGTGGCACCGTCACGGGTTCGGCATGACCCATGTTCCACACTTTTAGCGGGCCAAAGCGAGGAAACTCGACGGTACGCTCCTCGGAGCAGGCCGGAACCCGCATCGCGCGCCCGTCGCGCCACACCGCGACCTCACCGCTCATGATGAAGAGCATGTGTCGGAACACGGCTTCGCCGCCGCCTGCATTGAGCGGCTGGTAGACGCTGACATCGACACGGCGCACCCGATCGAGTCGGTTGGCAAAGTAACGCACTCCGACGTTTGTAATCCCTGGGCTGGCGCCGAGGCCGGTCAGGATCGTGCGGCCACTTACCTTGGCTGCTTCATCGAAATCATCGAGGACCTTCTCGGCTGCGCTCCAGTCGTCGCACACGCTTGCGTAGTCGACTCCGGCTTCGATCGCCGCGCGCACGAGTGGCGCCTCGAACATGAAGAAAGGGCCTAAAGCCGATGCGGCTACGTCATGGCCCTTCATAGCTGCGACGAGCTCGTCGTGGACCCGTGCATCGACGGGAACCACTCGAACTTGGTTGCGCCCGCTCCCGACTCTTCGAGCTAGGGCCTTGGCCGCGTCTTCATTACTGTCCGCGATGGTGACGAGCTCGACATCATCGCTTTGCGTGAGGTCCTCGACAGCTCGGCTGCCCACATCTCCCGCGCCACCAAATACAACGACCCGCATGCCCGGACGTTCCCACAGCTCGCACGCGAGCGCCAGGCGCTTGAACGCAGTCTGCGGCCACATCATGATTGCGACCCCAATGATCGCGACACCAAGAGCCGCGGAGGAGGCGAGCGAGCTGATGATTCGCTTCGCAGAGCGTACGGGGCTCACCTCCGACCGCCCTAAACAACGCTACCTATGGACCGACGCCTTCGCGGTCTGCAACTTCCTCGGACTTGCCCAGGCGACGGGCGAAGAGCGTCATACCAATCTCGCACTACGACTGGTCGACCAGGTGCATCACGTGCTTGGATCTTATCGCGCCGATGATTCACGAACGGGATGGATCAGCGGGCTCAGCCAGCAGGAAGGCGAGGCCCATCCGACCCGAGGTGGGTTGCGAATCGGCAAGGCGCTCCCTGAGCGGGGCGTCTCCGAGCCTTTTGACGAACAACTGGAGTGGCGCCGCGATGGCCAGTATTTCCACTATTTGACCAAGTGGATGCACGCCCTGGACCAGGTGTCCCGTCGGACAGGGCAATCGCACTTCAACACGTGGGCACGGGAGCTGGCCGAGGTAGCCCACGATGCCTTCACCCATACGGATCCGAGCGGTCGGCGGATGGTCTGGAAGATGAGCATCGATCTTTCGCGCCCGCTCGTCCCTTCCATGGGGCACCACGATCCGCTAGATGGATTCATCACCTGCATGCAGCTCCAATCGACGAAGGCGGCGGACTTTGCGACCATGATCGAGGGTCAAGACTGGGCGACAGCGGACCCCTTGGGCCTCGGCGGCCTCCTGATCGATGCCTCGCGGGTTGCGCAGCTGATGCATCTCGGCGCATTTGAGAGGGGGGATCTCCTGGAGGACTTGCTCGTAGCGGCGCTCCGGGGTCTTTCGCACTATGCGCAGCGGGACGACTCGAGACAGCCAGTCTCCCGCCGCCTTGCTTTTCGGGAGCTCGGCCTCGCCATCGGGCTTTCCGCAGTCGAGCTGATCGAAAGAGAAACCGAAACACAGCATCGGCAGTTCTCGCGTCGCGCAGAAGTACAGGAGCGGATCAAAGAATTGACGCCTTACGTTACCCTCGGTTCCGAGATCACATCCTTCTGGCTCGATCCTGAGCATCGAGACACTCGTACTTGGTCGGAGCACTGCGATATCAACGATGTAATGCTTGCGACCAGCCTCGTTCCCGCGGGTTTCCTGGTCATTTCATTGGTGATGCGATGAACCAAGACACGCGCCGATCGAAGCGGCGGCCCACCCGAGGGGGCATGTCCCTCGGGCGGCTCTTTGGAATTGAAATTCGGCTCGACTTCAGTGTGCTCATCGTCTTTGCGCTGGTCGTCTACAGCCTGGGGGCCGGGTTGTTCCCTCGATGGCATCCTACGTGGGGAGCCGCGCTGACGTGGAGCACAGCCCTGGCCGCCGGCCTCTTGTTCTTTGCGTCTCTGCTCGCCCATGAGCTCTCCCACTCCGTCGTCGCCCAGCTTCGCGGGATTCCGGTGCCACGGATCACGCTCTTCGTGTTTGGTGGCGTATCCGAGCTCGAGCGGGAGCCGGACACGCCAGCAACCGAGCTCCTGATCGCGATCGTCGGTCCAGCGATGAGCGCCTTTCTCGGCTTTGCGTTCACCTGGCTCGGAGCGGCCTTGGCCGGCGCGGACTTCGCCGGGGGCGTTTTCACAGACCCCGAGGCGGCGATGGCGAATCTAGGACCCGGAGCGACGCTGTTTCTCTGGTTGGGTCCCATCAACTTGATGCTGGCCTTCTTCAACTTGGTCCCGGGCTTTCCGCTGGACGGTGGGCGGGTGCTGCGCGCCATCCTGTGGGGCATTTCCGGTGATCTTCAGAGCGCGACCTTGTGGGCATCGAACATGGGCCGGGTCTTTGCGTGGACGCTCATGGGCTTCGGCGTCCTGCAATCGCTCGGAGGCTCGTTCGTCCAAGGCATCTGGTTGCTCTTGATCGGTTGGTTCCTCAACAACGCCGCCCGCAACAGCTACGCCCAGCTACTCATTCAGCAGGCATTCGACGAGCTCATCGTCGGTAACCTGATGCGCACGCATTTCGAGGTCGTTCATCCCAACCTGACATTGGAGGCATTCGTGAACGAGCTCTTGCTTCGGAGTGGTCAGGCCGCCTGGCCCGTGGTCGAGGACGACAAGACGGTCGGCCTGATCACATTCGAGGACGTCCGTGCTACCAGCGAGGGCGAGCGCGCCACCCGGACCGTGCGTGACATAATGAGCCCGATCGATGAGCATCTGCGTCCTGACGTCGGTGGCCGCGATGCGCTTCGTGCGTTGGCCGCTTCAGCAAGGGATCCCCTGCCCGTCATGGAGGGGAACATGATCGTGGGCCTCCTTCACCGAGGGGACATCGCCCGTTGGTTGGCTCTTCACGAGCTCGATGCCCAGCAGCATCGATGACGATGCGCTCTCGGGACCGTAGCGTTTGCACGAGACCACGCGATCGAGGCAGAGTTCCGGCATGGGCAGGACGACCCTGGTGGTAGGCGGCAGTGGCATGCTCGGTGAGCCGGTCGCACGGCGGCTCGCCGCCGAAGGTCATGAAGTTCGCATCCTTTCGCGCAATCCCGAGCGGACGCGGGCCAAGCTCGGCGAGCAGTTCGAGTATGTGCAAGGCGATGTCGAAAATGCGGACTCGCTTCGTCGCGCGCTCGAGGGCTGTACCGGTGTGCATGTGAATCTGATGGGCGGTCCGCGAGCGGAGGACTTCGATCGGGTGGAGCACCTCGGAACCAAGCGGATTGCCGACCTGGCGGCTCGGGCAAATGTCGAGCGCCTCACCTATCTATCGGGTGCTCCGGTTGCAGGAGAGCACTGGGAGGACCCGGCGACCAAGGCGAAATCGCTTGCCGAAAAAGCGATCCAGCAAAGCGGTGTGCCCTACACGATCTTCCGGGTGACTTGGTTGATGGAGTCGCTCGAGCTCTTCATTCGGGGCAAGAACGCGATCATCATCGGCACGCAGGCCCACCCCGTTCGTTGGGTCGCCGCCGATGACTATGCGAAGCTGGTCGCCCGTGCCTACGAGCTTCCCGAAGCGGCGAACAAGACCTTCTTCGTGGTCGGGCCGGAAGGGTACGGCAAGGGCGACGCGATGCGCCTCTACATCGAGATCGCCCGACCTGAGCTCAAGCTCCGTTTCATGCCGGTGTGGCTCATGAAAACCATTGCAGCCCTCTCGTTCAACCGGCAGCTCTTTGCAGATGTCGGTCGAATGGCATTCTACGACACCATCGGTGACGATTTCGGCGATCCGACCGAATCGAAACGGATCCTCGGCACGCCCACCACGACCCTGCGCCAATGGTGCGAGCAACAGGCGGCAAAAAGGCGGTAGCTTGGCCGAGCCTTGCCAAAATCCACAAAAGATCCCAATCTCTCCCGATGCGCTTTTTCCCGTTTGGCTTGGCTGTCTTGATCGCGCTTTCCGGATGCGGCGAGGCGGTTGAAGCAACCAGCGATGGCACCGGTGGCACCGGTGACGCAGGCGGGGCTGGTGGCGGTTCGGGTGGGGTAGGAGGCTCGGGTGGCTCAGGTGGAGCCGCTCCGTTCGTGGCCGACTTGAGCCACACTTTTTCGCCGGTGTTCGTCGATTCCGGGCGCGAGATTTTCGGTGTATGCCAGAGTTGGACCTTGAACAACGAAGAGCCCTTGTACGTGCAGGGGGTCCGCCAAACCAATGAAGGAGCATGGCATCATTCCGTTTGGACGTATGCTACCGAAGGGGTCTTCGATGGGCCAGACGGAAACTGGAGCTGCTACCAGCGCGGATACAACGCGCAGTCCGCTGCTGAAGCCGGGGGAATCATCTTCAACCAATCCACGCAGGCCTTCACGGAAATTCAAGCATTCGCCGAAGGTGCCGTCGTCGTGCTCCCGCCTCGCAGTCGAATCATCGGGAACATCCATCTTCTCAATGTTTCCGCGAGCCCGATCGATACGACGCTGACGATGGAGCTGGACACAATCCCCGCGGAAGAGGTCACAGTGCGCCTCCGACCCATCAGCCTGCGGAACACGCAGATCGCAGCTCAGCCCGGGTTTGAGTCGCGTTTCTCGGTATCTTGCAACCTGAGCGACCTGTTCACGAGCATCTTACAAGTGGGCGAAATGCCGAGCTACAACATGTACTATGTGCTCGGACACTATCACGGATGGGGCAACTACTTCAGTTTCAACTTCGTCAACCCTGACGAGAGCGAGCGAACGATCGTCGAGTTCAGCAGCCAGCCTGGCGACGTGCTCGGAGTGAAGCTCGATCCTCCGCTAGGCTCGCAGGGCGCCGTTGGGCTGCGCCTAACCTGTGGCTACAACAATACGGGCGACAAAGTCTTGACGTGGGGTATCGGGGATCTCGAGATGTGCGCAGCGTACGCCTATATCGATGCTGACCTAGCGTTTGAAGCATTTCCGAGCGGCGACGACGCTCTAGTGCCTCTCGGCGAAGACGAAGAGAACCGTTTGCTGTACGACATGTCGGGATGCAGCGGTTTCGTGGCAAGTCCGTTCACCGATTGAGCTGCTGTCGGGCGGTCAAGGGGCGCGGCGACTCCAGTACGCGGCGTGCGCCAACCCAAGCAGAATGAGTACCAGCGAGTAGGCCAACACTGCAAGGACGACAGGAGTGCCGGCAAAGCTGTCGGTGGCGATCAGGAGGCCGATCCCTAGGTTTCGGACGCCGGTGCCCATACCGATCGCGCGCCGAGTGTCCGTGCCCGGACCGCCAAGGGCATAACCGACGGCCAACGGAATCTCGGTGCTCAGGATCATCGCTGAAAATACGATGACGCCAAGCGCTGAGAGCTCCTCGTGCTGATCGGAGAAGATAAGCACGACCGCCACAACCAGAATGACCAGCGAGCTCACGTTCACCGGCCGCAACAACCGCGCCGCCAGCTTGGGTGCAAACTCGTGAATCGCGAGCCCGATAGCCAATGGCGCAAACACCGTGATCAGCAGAGAAACGATGATCGCCCCGACGTCGAACTCCACTTCGCCAGCTCCAGGCAACATCGTGAAGAGCAATCGGCAGAGCGGTGGCGTCAAGAAGACCGCCAAAACGCAAAAGATCACCATATGGCCCGCTGCGACGTGCACATTGCCTTTGCCGATGCCGACGAACGCAGGCGCCATCGGTGCGAAAGGGGCTGCCGCCATCAGCATCATGCCGATCGAGACGTCCGTCGGGAGCTCGAAGATCAGCGCGATGCCGAGGATCGCGAGTGGGGCGATCACGAAGTTTGCCAAGAGCGAACGCGCGACCATCCCGGGGTTCCGGGTTGCAGCGACGATTTCGCTGAAATTGACCCGGAGCCCCACCCCCAGCACCAAGCCAAAAACCGTGATCACGGTCAGCGGGCGTATCAATGCGTCAACGGACATCGCTACGCTTCTTACCCGAGATTCACCGTGTTTAGAAGGACAGCGCCTCGCGTTAACCCATGCGGATCGCGAGTGCCTCTTACTTTGACGAACGATCGACTCTAAGGTCCGGATACATTCCTATGCCGTTGGTGTCACCGATCATGAACAAGCACCCAGCCTTGAGCGAAGCGCAGAGAGAGACGTTGGCGGAGGCCCGTCGTCCATACGGCGGCCTGGCGCGTCTGCTCTTCTTCACGATGGATCTGGTCTATGGACGCAAGCGCACACTGTCGAAGTTCAAAGTGCTCGAGGTGGTCGCGCGGGTGCCCTATCAAGCATGGGAGCACGTGGCGTACATTGCATTGACCCACAAGCATGGAGCGCCGGATTTCGCACGTAGGATCTTCGAGTTCGTACAAGAAGCACGCCATCAACAAGACAACGAACAGTGGCATCTGCTCATCTTGGAAGAGCTCGTGCAGCGGAAGGGCATCCGGGAGGGCTTCGTTCGCTACCGGATCTTTCCGCAGCTTCTCGCGTTCTTCTACTATCACGTCAGCTGGTTGCTTTACGTGATCCGTCCCGGGCTCAGCTATCGGCTCAACGCAGATTTCGAAGACCACGCCGAGCACGAATACATGGAGTTCGTTCGCGAGCATCCCGAGTTAGAGGACGAACCTTGGGAAAGCATCTTCGAATCGGATTACGGATCACATGCGTCCCTGGCCGATGTGCTCCGTCAAATCGGGCTGGACGAGCGTCACCACAAAGAGGAAAGCATCGCCCGGTTGCAAAGACCCCGTTTCGCGTAAGCGCGCTCTATGCGCGCGCGGACTGGCTCGGTCACGGTGTGACGATGTTGAAAGTGCCCGTCGGCTTGTCGAAGAGGCGGAAGAAGCCCACCAAGTCGAGCCGGCTCCCGTCGATGTCCAAGTCGTCGGAAAACAGTGTTTCCTTGAGGCCCGCCTTGCCAGTCACCATCATCAGATAGAAATCGTGCGTCATCTTCATCGACGCATTTGCATCGGGATGGGGGTCGCGCTTGTAGTGACGCAGAACCGAGTTCTTCAGCTCGAGGACATAGGTCTCGCCGAGGTCGGTGAAGATCAGGTTCACGATCAATTCCTTCCCCTCTGCCTTCGGCCCGTTCAAACGGGCGGCCATGCTGTCGAGGAATGCTTCCAAGGGTGCATGTTTGATCATGTCCTTCGCGGAGGCCAGGTTGATGCCTGTTTCGGGGCCGCCGTGGCGGAGCTCGAAGGCGCCGTTGAGATACACATCGCGCCATGGACCCGACTCGGCCTGGTACCCGAGCTGGTCATAGGCCTTTGCGAGCAGGTCGCGCGCATCTTGGTTGTCGGGGTCCGCAAACACGAGGTGGTTGACGACCTCGGCAACCCATCGATACTCGCCTTTGTCGTATGCCGCCTGCGCCTTCTCCAACAGGTTAGCTGCGCCTCCTGCGAGCTCGACGTACTTCGCCCCCGCTTCAGCGGGCGGAAGCGGATCGAGGTTGGCGGGGTTCCCGTCGTACCAGCCGAAGTAGCGTTGATAAACCGCCTTCGAGTTGTGCTTGATCGTCCCGTAATAGCCGCGGTTCGGAAACGAGTTACGCATCGACTCGGGAAGCTCGAGCTCCTCCGCGATCTCCCGCGACGTCTGGCCGTGGAGGGCGAGACGTAGGGTCTGGTCGTGGATGTACTTGTACATGTCGCGCTGCTTTTCGAGGAAGTCGACGATGCGTTCGTTGCCCCAGATCGGCCAATGATGGCTTCCGAAATAGACCTCCGCGTCGCCGAAAAGGGCGATGATCTCGTCGATGTAACCGCTCCACTTGAGGGCATCGCGGTTTATCGCGCCCCGAAGCGTGTAGAGGTTGTGCATGTTGTGCGACACGACTTCGGCGCCACAGAAAGTCTTCAAGTCGGGCAGGTAGAACGTGAGCTCCGACGGAGCCTCAGAGCCCGGCGCGTTTTGGAATACGAACTTCACACCGTCGATCGTTAACTCCGTCGGTGTGTTCGTGATCGTCTCGTTGGGCGGTAGGATGCCGAAGGTGCCGTACGCCGGCCCCTTGCCCAGGCCGGAGCCAACGTGGCCTCGTTCGCCACGAGGCAATCGTGGTCCGAACATGAAGAGCGATCGCCGTGCCATCGTGACGCCAGCGATCATGTTTTCGCTGGTTGCCTCCTCGATGAAAAACTCCGGTGCGATGATCGGAACCTTGCGCTCCGCGACCTCTTCGGGGGAAATGACTCCGAGGATACCTCCGAAGTGATCGACGTGGCTATGGGTGTAGATCACGGCAGACACGGGCTTGTCGCCCAGGTGCTCGCGCGCGAAGGCCATCGCTTTTGCTCCGGTCTCTTTGGCGGTGAGGGGATCGACGACGATCCAACCGGTCTTGCCTTCGATCAGCGACATATTGGCGAGGTCGTACCCGCGAACTTGATAGACGCCCTTGGTGACCTCGAACAAGCCATGGATGTTGTTGAGCCGTTCCTGTCGCCAAAGGCTCGGGTTGACGCTGGGTGGCGGATCACCATCGATGAACCCGTAGGACTCCATGTCCCAGATCCGCGTGCCCTCGGCGGTGGAAACGCGCAGCTCCGCATCTCTCGCGATCAGTCCCCGGTTCGCATCTTCGAAGTCCTGTTGGTCCGACAACGGCAAATTCTCGGCCACCGCGGCGTTGAGCGCGGCGGTGGTCGCGCTCGGCGACGTATTGCCTGCGACGTCCGGCGGAAGATCTTCGCCCTCGTAGGTTGGAGCTTGTTTCTTCTCAGCACACGCGCTGAGCGCAAGGGCGACGCCGATCGCGATGGTGATCAGACGCAGCATCTTATCGCTCTCCTATCTTTCTCGGTCGGAGTTCAGCTTATTCCGCCATTCGCGGACCTGTTCGGCGGCGGCTTCGCGGCCTCCGAGCCCGAAGGCCAACGCAAACGTCACGCCAAGCGCGCCTAGAGTCACGGCGAACCCGGTGGTGATGATCTCGTTTGCGAGCCCAAACTGTCGAAGGCCCATCGCGCCAGCCAAAATCAGGATCGCGACCCGGGCGATGACAGCAATGAGACGGTTTTGCTGGATGTGCGTCCCCTCGATGGCATTGGCTGCTGCCTTACTGAGGTAGAGGCCTAGCGCGAAGATCGCCAGGCCCAAAAGAATGCGTCCGCCGAGAACCAAGAGCTCGGCCGTGAGGTCCGCAAGGCTCGTGAAGCCGAGAAGGCCCGCTGCTTCGATGAAGGCGAATAGCATGATCGCGATCATGACGATGTCGCCCCCAACCGCTGAGGGCTTGCGTTTTGCTTCCGCGGCGCCGGCCTGAGCGATGCCGAGCTTGACCAGGATGTTGTCGAAGCCCGCGCTATCGAGGAGGTTGGTCACCAACTCCGCCAAGACGCGGCCGATGAAATACGAGATCACGAGGACTACGCCGGCGCCGAACACGGCGGGCAGGGCGTTCAGCAAAGCCGCCAGCATCTGGCTTGCAGGTCTCGTCACTGCCTCGACCCCGAGCGCATCGAGCGCCATGATCGCGACCGGGATGATGATCAGAATGTGCACGACCACACCGAGAAGATCGCTGAGCCTGTTCTTTCCGAGCGCCTTTTGGACGCCGACGCGGTCGCTTAGGCGATCGATGCCAGCCGCGGACGTCAAGTTGGCCACGATCCGTTGAACGAGCTTTGCGACGAACCAACCGATCAGGAAGATCGCTGCGGCCGCGAGCAGATTGGGAAGGAATCCCAGAATCTTGGCGAACATCACCTCGACCGGTTCGAGCAGGCCCTCGAGCTTCAAGGCACCGAGCGCGGCCGGAAGGAACAGAAGAAACACCAGCCAGTAGACCGCATCGCCGAACGTTTTTGACGGGGGTGTACGCTCGGGCAGCTCGGCCTCACGGAGCTCCTTGTTGATCGTTTCGTCGAGTGCGGTCTTGCTCAGCGCGGTGACGACCAGGTAACGGAGAATTCGAGCGACGATCCATGCCGCGACCATGATGATGGCGGCGCCTGCCGCGTTGGGCAGATAGCCGAGGACCTTGCCGACAAGCTCGTTCAGGGGTTCTGCCACGCCTCCGAGCTGCACGTAATGAAGAACGGCCACCAAGGTGATCAAGAGGCCGATCCAATATGCAACCGTCCCGGCGGTCTTGGCGAGGTTGAGCTCGAGTGCCTCGTCGTCTCGTGCAAGAAGATCCGAGATGCGTTTGTCCGCTCCGGTGCGCCTGATGAGGCTGGTCACCGCCCAGCCAAGAATGTGCGACAACACCCAGCCGACGAAAAGAATCAGAACCGGTAATACGTAGCCCTTGTATGCGCCGATCTGCTCCCAGATTTGCTCGAATACCTCCACAACATCCTCCCTCTCTGTGAGGCTCCATACAATTACTGGTTGGGGCCCCGCGGAAAGCCGAGGCTATACCATCCGGCCGCGCTTTGTAACGCTCCGCAGCTCAATTTTTTTAGCTTAACGAGGAGCTCCAAGGATCATAAACTCGCCGGCATGTCTAAATCCAAACTCGCGTTCCTTCTCACTCTCGGTTTCCTTCTGAGCTGCTCCGATGGCGGCGGTGACACCCTGTCGGGTGAGAGTCTCGACATCGTGCCGCCTACAGGTGGCGAATGCGCCACCGATGATTGCGGCGATCGTTGTGGCGACTGGCAAATGGGACAAGATGCAGAGTCGTACGGCTGCGTCTTGGACTGTCCCCGAGGTGGCTCGACGGCACCGATCGCCGTGCACTTCGAGTGCAACGAGGTCCACATCGTGTCGTGCAAAGAGCTCTCCAATGTCGTCGTCGAGTACGCCGACGGTGAGCACATGAAGTACGACGGGCTCGAAGGTCATCACGGCACGTTTGGAGCCGGGGAGCTAGAGATCGTCAGGGTCTGGGTGAAGGCCGGTAACAATGCGAGCGGCGACGGTCCGGGCTACGGTGAGCGGTTCGAGTCCGACGCTGAGGGTTGCGACGGCAACGGCGGAACCGGTGGCACGGGCGGCACGGGCGCGACGGACGGAACCGGTGGCACGGGCGGCACGGGCGCGACCGGCGGAACCGGCGGCAAAGGTGGCATGGCTGGCACGGGCGGCATGGGCGGCAACGGCGCGACGGGCGGTACCGGAGCGACCGGTGGCACAGGTGGGGCCGGTGGTGCTGCTGGCAACGGCGGCACGGGTGGCGATGACTGCCGTGGCGACGACTGTGACTGTGATCCCGATTTGGATTGTCCGAGGGGTGGCTCTGTCGGGTATATCGAAGTCGAGTTCGAGTGCCACGAAGTGCACGTCTCTTCTTGCAAGGACATCTCCAACATCGTCCTCGAGTTCGAGGACGGCGAGCATCGCAAGTTTGATGGCTTGAAGGGCCACTGCGCGACCCTTGGCGTGGGCGACCGGGAAATCGTCGGCGTCTGGGTGAAGGCCGGCAACAACAAGAGCGGTGACGGTCCAGGTTACGGCGAGCGCTTCGATTCCGACGCGGACTGCGACGGCACGGGCGGCACCGGTGGCACCGGGGCAGCAGGCGGAACCGGCGGCAAAGGTGGCATGGCTGGAACCGGGGGTACTGGCGGCACCGGTGCAACGGGCGGCACCGGCGCAACGGGCGGCACCGGTGCAACGGGTGGAACCGGCGCAAAGGGTGGAACCGGCGGCATCGTTGTCTACTGAGGTACACCAACCTACATGACCTCCTAAATTTGGGGGAGGCCCTTGCCTTTCGCTATCCTGTTGGGATGTGGGATTTCAGGCTTGGTCTAGGCGCGCTGGTTTGCTTGCTAGTGCTTACAACTGCGTCGTGCAGTAACAACAATGGTGATCCGCGGATCGACGATGGTGGCGTCACGTTTGTCGACGGCGCTGTGCCTCCGCCCGGCACCTGTGAAGGGAGCGTTTGCACGCTGCCTGACGGTGGCGTCGAGATTCCGGACGGAGATGGTGGCGTCACGCAATGCTACTTCATCCAGTGCGATAATCGCATCACCGCATGTGGCGATTGCACCGACAACGACGACGACGGCAAGATCGACAATTTCGATCCCGAGTGCCTCGGACCCTGCGACAACACTGAAGGCCCAGTGCTCCTGGCGGGCATCGGTGGCGAAGGCGGCGAGCAATGTAAGGCCGACTGCTACTTCGACTTTGGCAACGGCGCAGGAAACGACGACTGCCACTGGTCTCGAAGCTGTGATCCGTTGGAGCCGAAGGTTCAGTGCACCTACGACGAGAACTTGCTCGGTGGAAGGGACTGTCCGCTACCCACGCAATCAGACCTTTGCAACGACGTCTGCGCGCCTCTGACACCCAATGGCTGTGATTGCTTTGGGTGCTGTACCTTCCCCCAGCTTGCGGCCGCAGGCCCAGGCGGCAGCGTAGGCTATGTTTACATTGGTTCCGAATCGGGCTGCATGTTCGATACGGTGACCGAGCCAAGCAGCTGCCAGCCCTGCACCCCGGCGGCGAGTTGCCTCAACACGTGTGAGCGCTGTGAGGTGTGCCTCGGCAAGCCGACCATTCCCGAGGACTGCTTCCCCGACCCGGGCGATCCCGATGGCGGGGTTCCCGACGGTGGCCCGCGGTGCCCGGTCGGCAAGCAGGAATGTGGGCTTCCTGGTGATGACCCCTGTCCGATAGGGGACTTCTGTCTGACGGGTTGCTGCACCGAGATCGTCGTACAGTAATAGCAGTCGACGCTTGCGTCGGTGCTAGCCTCGCGCCATGACCGCACCCGCTAGCCTGCGCGGGGTCGTCAGGCGCAAGCCTGTCGTCGCGTGGGCACTCTACGACTGGGCGAACTCCGCTTTTGCCACGACGATCATGGCGGGCTTCTTTCCCGTCTTTTACAGCGCGATCAGCCAAGACATCACGACCGAGCAATCGCAGTTCTGGTTCAATGTCACCTTGGCCGCAGCCAGCGTCCTGATCGCCGCATCCGCACCGGTGCTCGGGGCTGTGGGCGACCGCGGCGGCACGCGCAAGAAGTTCCTGGCCTTCTTTGCGGGCGTCGGCATCCTGATGACCGCCGCGCTTGCTTGGGTGCATGCCGGCCAATGGTGGATGGGATTGCTGCTTTACGGGCTCGGCACGGTCGGCTTTTCGGGGGCTAATGTGTTTTACGACTCCATGCTCGTCGACGTCGCAGAGGAAGAAGAGCTCGACCTCGTCTCCGCGCTTGGGTACTCGGCGGGGTACATCGGTGGCGGGCTCCTGTTCGCGGTGAACGTGCTCATGGTCCAAAGGCCGGAATGGTTCGGCCTCGAGAACCCCGAAAGCGCCGTCAAAGCGTCGTTCTTGAGCGTGGCGGTGTGGTGGGGCGTCTTCACGGTGCCGCTGATGATGTTCGTCCACGAAACCCCGACCGAGGATCGAGCACCGAGGCTCGAGGCCGTGCGGGAAGGCGTCAAGCAGCTTTTCCAAACCCTCAAGGAGATTCGGAGCTTCAAGGTTTTGGTGCTCTTTCTCGTCGCGTATTGGATCTACATCGACGGGGTGAACACCGTCATCAAGACCGCTGTGTTTTTTGGCGATCGCGTGCTCGGACTCGAGCAGGCCGCACTGATCACCGCGCTCCTCGTGACGCAATTCGTGGCATTCCCATCGGCCCTTGCCTTCGGTGCGCTCGGACAACGGATCGGGCCCAAGCCTGCCATCCTGATGGGTCTCGGTGTCTACCTGGCCGCCCTGGTCTACGCTTGGCGCTTCCTCGAAGATGCGGGCGACTTCTACGTGCTCGCCGTGGCGATTGGGCTCGTCCAAGGCGGCGTACAGAGCCTCTCGCGCTCTCTTTACGCACGCCTCGTCCCCCCTTCCAAGACGGCGGAGTTCTTCGGGTTCTTCAACATGGTCGGCAAGTTCGCGACGATTTTCGGTCCATTGATGATCGCCTTCACACCGATGGTAGTCCCGGGCGCAGACGAGCGAGACGGTATCCTGTCGCTCACCCTCTTGTTCCTCGTCGGCGGCTTCCTCCTCAGCCGTGTACGCGTAGCCGACGGCATCGAAACCGCGCGCCGATTCGACGACTGACCCTCGAGACCTGGCCGCTCACCCGGCACCCAGCGGGCGCTTATGGTTCGGGAAATACGAGTGGGTCGACGCACATTCCCAACGTCGGAGAGACATTGGGTGCGTCACCATAGAATTCCGAGATCCGTCGGCAATCGTACGCGGGTCCCGGCCCATCGCCGCAACTCGGTGAGCCGCCATCGGGATCACAGAAGAATGCGCACACGCGGTCTGTCGTGTTTTGGCTCGCGATCAGGTTGCATCCGTACCCGACATCGCACCCATTGATGAACTGGCAGGGCTCGTCCTGGACCCCGTTCATGCCGACGGAGGCGCAGAGCTGCTCGCCGGTTTCCAAGTTGACATAGCAACCGTCATCACCGGTGCAGTCTTGTTGGAGCGGATCACACTCCGGAGCAGCACCACCGGAACCGCCAGAGCCTCCTGCGCCGGCGCTACCGCCTGTTGCCCCGCTACCGCCGCTGCCAGTGCCGTCGCCATTGCCGCACCCGTAGACCGCCAGCGCCAGAGCCACCAAGAAAGAGAAAACCGTCTGCCTCATGACCACCTCCCGTAAAGCCCTTGTATCATTCTTTGCAGGGCTGGCGGGGTGACCATGCCGCCCATGATATATATCAGGAGTGGCGACTGGTGAGGATGCGTTCGAAGCGGTGCTCGAGTATTGGTTCGGCCCGCTCGATGGTGAGCTCGACTTTCCCAGGGACAAGAAACAGCTCTGGTGGATGGGGGGTGAAGCGATCGATGCGGAGATCCGTGAGCGCTTCGGCGGCTTGGTCGAGGAAGCCCTGGCCGGCGGCCTTTCCGATTGGGGCGAGAGTGCGCGCGGGCGCCTTGCGCTCGTGATCCTTCTCGACCAGTTCACGCGAAACCTAGGGCGGGGGACGCCTGCCGCATTCGCCGGCGACAAACGAGCGCTCTCGGTTTGTCTCGAGGGGATCGACCGCGGTCAAGACAACCAGCTACGGCTGATCGAACGCTCTTTTTTCTATATGCCCATGATCCACGCCGAGGACGCGAATGTGGCGCAACGGTGTCTCGGCGTGTTCGGTCAGCTCTCGGACGAGATCGCGAGCTGCGGCGTCGAGGACCACCCCAACTTTCTGTCGCATGCACAAATGCACGCCGACATCGTCATGCGCTTCGGCCGCTATCCGCATCGCAACGAGATCCTCTCCCGGAAACCAACGCCTGAAGAACAGGTGTATCTCGAAGAGGGTGGTCCCACGTTTGGTCAAAAGAAGTCGTGAACAAACGAGGCCGTCCGCTGAGTGGTATAAGCGGCCGGTGAAACGCGCCCTTTTGACTGCCGCCGGGGTTCTCGCGGTCTTCGTGGTCGCCCTCCTCTTGTTCGCGCCCGCGATCGTCGATCGCGCGGCCAATCGGGTGCTCAACGCGCCGCCGTACACCACGAGCGCAGACGCCGAAAAGCTCTATCGCGACCTGTTCGTCGTCGACCTGCATGGCGACCCGCTGCTTTGGGACCGCGACATCAATGAACGCCTCCGCCACGGAGCGGTCGACCTCCCGCGTTTGGTGGAGGGCAACGTCGCAATTCAATGCTTCTTCATCGTCAGCAAATCACCGTACGGCCAGAACATCGACCGCACCGAAGACGACTCCGACGCGATCACCGCCCTCGCCATCCTTCAAGGATGGCCGCGGGAGACTTGGGACAGCCTTCTCGAGCGGGCCCTCTTCCAATCCGAGCAGCTGCACCGGCTTGCGGAGCGTTCGGGGGGCAGACTCGTGGTCATCCAATCGAAGAGCGACCTACGGCGATATCGCGAGGCGCGCGCGCAGAACACCGACGTCGTTGGCGGAATTCTCGGCGTCGAGGGGGCCCAGGTCCTCGAAGGCGACATCAACAACGTCGAAAAGCTCTTCGACGCAGGCGTCCGCATCATCGCCCCGACTCATTTCTTCGACAACGACATCGGCGGCTCGGCCCACGGAGTCGAAAAAGGCGGGCTCACCGAGCTCGGCGCGCAGATGATCGCCGACATGGAAGCACGGGGAATCTTACTCGATCTCGCACATGCATCACCCGCGCTCATTCGCGACGCCCTCTCCATCGCAACTCGACCGGTCATCGTGTCACACACGGGGGTCAAGGGCACCTGCGACAACAACCGCAACCTCAGCGATGAGCAACTCAAGGGGGTCGCCGCTACGGGTGGTGTCATCGGGATCGGTTATTGGGAAACGGCGGTGTGCGGCAAAGATGCCGCTGCGGTCGCACGTGCGATTCGGTACACGGTCGATCTCATCGGGATCGATCACGTTGCGCTAGGCTCGGATTTCGATGGCGCAGTCCCGGTTCCGTTTGACACGACGGGCCTCGCGCTCATTGCAGAGGCTCTGCTCGACGATGGCTTCGCCGAAGAAGAGATCCGCAGGATCATGGGCGAGAACGCGGTGCGGGTCTTCGAGCAAACCTTGCCGGAGTAGGCTTTATCCGGCCGATATAGCGTCGGACGTGACGTGCGGCCCGCCGAGGCGTATGGTTCCTCGGAGCCATGCGAATCGTCGCCCACACGTTTGCGGTGCTTGCTGCTCTGTCTATCCACCTTCCGATAGGGTCCGCTCAGAGCGACGTGTTCGTCACGCTGACCAAGGGCAGGTTGCTGATGGCGGGCGGTCAGCGGGTTGTCGTCACCCAAGAGCCGGCGCCCGCGGCGGTCGTCCTCGAGGCGCCACCCGCTCCCCAAGTCCGCTTCAGCGATCCCCCCCGGTCTCCCTTTACGGGTGCGATCTGGGTCCCAGGCCATTGGACGCACGGGGCGGAAGGCTTCGTATGGACGGACGGCCGTCACATTGCCCCCAAGCGAGGCCACGCATTCGTCCCGCCGCGCTGGGTCTTCTTTGCCGGACACCACCTCTTCTTTGCGGGCTTCTTCGTCCCGCATCGGGTGTTCGTGCGCAGCTTCTTCAACACCTTCCATTTCAGCGGTGATCCGTCGAACCGCACAAGCTCGGCGACTCGGGACCGGGGCCCCTACTGGCCGATCGGAGTGTCGCGACCGATCGTAGGCACGCCAAGCAAGAAGGGGCGCGGCCCTTATTGGCCGCTCGGCTTGGGTCCTCCCACCGTCCTCAACACACGTGGGGGCGCGCCCGTAGGGCTCCGGCCCACAACCGCCGTCAAGTAGACTGCGGCTACTTCCTCCCGACGATCTTGCTGACCTCTTCGAGCAGAGACTTCGAGTAGAGGCGTCCCGCAAGTGACCAACGGGCCGTGTATTGGACCGCCTGCCACGAAGAGGCGCTTCCGATGAGATTGATGACCTTGAGGCGCTCTTTCAGCTTCTCGGTGGTTTCGTCATCCAACTTCTTGCTGTCGAGGCTGTACACCTGAGTCTCGAGGAATTTTTTTCCTTCCGGAGGTAGGGCGTCCACCTTTTCCTTCTTGATGATGAAGGCGCCCACGACGATCCCGCTCGACTGTTTGGCCATCGTCTTCAGCTTCGTAAACCACTGGAAGCTCATCACGGCAACCGAAGACGCGATGACGGTGTCGATCATTCCGGTCTGAAGCGCGGAGTAGACCTCGGGAAGGCCGAGCAAGACACCGTTCGCACCTGCCGCCCGAAGGAAGGCCTGCATCGTCGGCGAGTCGCGCCATGCCCAAGGACGAGCGCTCCGAAGGTCGTTCGGCGCACGAATCTTATTTTTGGAGAACATCCGAACACGCCCCGCGTCGCCCCACGCGATCAGCTCGTAGCCCGCCTTTCGAAAGAGCTCCTCGAACCTAGGCCCGAGCTCATTTCGTACGAGCTCGAGCTCTGGGTAGGTCACGATCAGCCCCGGGGCCTGCAAGACCAACACCGGTCGAACCAGCGCACCCAAACCCGCCGAGGTGATCAGTGCACCATCGAGCTGACCAACGCGCATCTTGCGCACGACGGTGCTCTCATCCCCGGCGACCCCGCCATAGTACATCTGCAGTTTCACCTGGCCGTTGGTGGCGTCTCGCATCCCGATCTTGAGCTTTTGGTATTCTTCGCCGAGCGGCGATTGCCTGGGCGCCAAGGTGGCGATGCGGATGTTGTGGATGGCTTCGGCGCGGGCCTCGGTGGCGAACGAATCGCCACTGACGCTGCTGATCAGCAGGCCAAGAACGAGCAATAGAAGGGCGTTGCGCATCCGGCGAGGCAAGCACGTTCAGCCCGTTCTCTCAAGGGAATTCTCTCCTCGATCCTTCCCCGGGTTGACTTCGCTCCCTGGTTGGATTGTGTTCTCAAAGGAGAATCTGGAATGCAGCGTGAAGCCTCGACCATCTCGATCGCAGTCCCCTTGCTGGGGATACTCACGCTGGTCGTGTCCGTTTCCTTCCACCCGGGGTGCAAAGCGGCCCAACTCACCAGCCACGGTACGGAAGTGGCGCTGCTGGGGAGCGAGCCGAGCGGCTGCGAAGAGCTTGGCGAGGTGATCGCATATGGCGGCGGGATCGTCGGTGGGTATTCGAAAAAGAAAGTGCTCAGCGAATCCGCAAACAACAACGCCCGGAACCAGGCCGCCGAAATGGGGGCCACGCACATTCTCCTCGAAGAGCCAGACCTCGTCCATGGCACCGGTAAGGCCACCGAACACGAGATGCAGCCCGCGATGGGGCACGGGGATGGGGCTCACGCGACCGCGACCGTCAGGGGAATCGCCTACAAGTGCCCCCCGGGGGCGGTACCACAAGGGGTCGCCCAGACGCTGCCCGAGGTCGAGAACCCACCGGCTGCGATTTCACTCCTGCCTCTAGGCAAGCTAGAGCGCGTCGTCGTCTTCCAAAAGCTCCCGCCGACCCCGACCGCTAAAGCCTCCGAGGTCGAAGTGCTCCGACTCGACGATGAGGCCGAGGTCCAGCAAGTCGCCGACTCACTCTCGGAGTTGGCGGTCGACCCGCTCAAGTATGTGCCGACGCACCGCGTCGAGCTCGTGGGTGAGCTCGGGACCCAGTCGTTGCTGTATGGGTTCGGCTATCTGAAGTACGCCAACGCGACGTACAGGCTCACCACGGGGACCTTCGAACGAGTTCTCCAGCTCGTCGAGCTGCCCGAGCCCTAGAAGCGATTTCGCCGTGCGCTTCGAACAGCGCTGACGGTACGACAAACGACTCCGCGTGAAAAGGGTCTTCTGCATCCCCCAGAAAAACGGGGTAGACAGACGCCTTGCGAACGGTGCATTCTCCCGGACGAACGCTGGTTGGCGTCAAGGATGTAGCTGATTGGCGTAACGGATGTAATGAGGCGGAGGTGCGACGTGAAGTATAGCTGGATCGCGGTAGCCGTGTTTGCGTTGGCGTTGGCTTCGACTGGGTTGGTTTCAGCACAAGATCCCGGGACGGTCGACACCGAAGCGGGTAAGGGAGATCCGACCGAGAAGGAGTGGCTGGAACAGCAGAAGCAAGCACCGGACGAGACCACCGAGGAAGCCTGGCTCGAGGAGCAGGGCGGCAAGATCGACACCGAAGTAGAGCTCCGGCCAGGCACCGAGGGCGCAGCCGCGCAGCCTTACAAGCCGTATGAGCCTCCTAAGGTCAAGAAGAAGGCCGTGCGTGACCGAGATCCAGACGAGGACATCATCCCCCTCAAGTTCCACTTCCATGGGTACTACCGCACTCGCTACAACTGGGTCGGTAACGTACCGACGCCCAAGGGCAGCGATCCCAACGTTTCCAACCAGCAGTTCCCGACCAAGAACGCCTCCTATGGCTACATGCGGCTCCGGCTCGACCCTGAGGTCACCTACGGCCCCAACCCCGATCTCCCCATCGCGCGTCTTCGCTTCACCATCGACGGCTTGGACAACGTGGTCTGGGGCGACAACGCCCGTGTGTTCAGCGTCCCCCTCTTCGCGGTAGACCAGTCCAAGACAGACATCAATGGCTTTGACCTCACCGAATCGCTGAAGCTCGAGCGCGCGTGGATAGAGTTCTTGGTGCCCATTGGCCAGGTTCGCGTGGGCCGCATGGAGTCCCAGTGGGGCGTCGGGCTTCTCACGCATGCCGGCAACGGTCTAGCCGAATGGGGTGACTTCTTTCGAGGCGAAACCTTCGATCGAATTCTGTTTGCGACACGTCCGATCACGATCGCCAGGGCCATCTCGAAAGGTGATTCGCGCCAGACGCCGCTGATCTACGCGTTCGTCTACGACCGACTCACCCAGGACCCCGTCATCGACTCCACGATAGGCGCTCCTCCTGATGCCACCGGGGCGTTGAACCAGGCTAACTTCAAACCCTTCTACACCGTGTTCCCCGAGCGCTCGGTATTCCCAAACGCCTACCTCACCAACCTCGACCGACGCGTGAGCGAGATCGTCAACGTGCTGGCTTGGTTCGATGAAGACTACGGCCGACGCGAAAGCGATGAGCTCTTCGTCGGCGCCTACGTCGTTTACCGATGGCAGCGGTCGACCGAGAGCCGAATCACGATCCCTGACGTGTCGTGGCGATTGAAGCACAGCCTCAAGAAAAAACGGAACTTGGCGATCACGACCGAGGGCGAGTTCTACGCGATCCTTGGACACAGCGGCGCGCTAGCCTTGACCGAGAATCCTGCCTACGGCACCAACACCCCCTGTCCCCGTTCGCCAGCAGGGCCTTGCAACCGAGGCGAGGCAAGGATCTACAACGTCCTTGCGCGGATCGGTCTCATGGACGAGGGCAACTGGTCCACCCAGCTCGAAGGTGGATACGCGTCAGGCGACTACAACATCACCTCCGGGGCGTTGCCCCCAAACGAGCTCGAGCCTGGGCCAGATTGCGTGGCCAATGGTACGTGCAAGCCGACGCTCACGACCCGAGGTTTCAACGAGAACGTCAAAGTCGGCCTCTTGATGTTCCAGGTCGCGCAGAAGGCTGTGACCTTTCAGGCCCTCAATCCGTTCAACGCGGTAGAGCTTGGCGCCACTGGAAGCGTCTGGAACGCGAAGTACTTCATGCCGAGCTTTAGGTTCACGATCGTTCCAGGGCTCGAGGTACACACCCAGCTTCTGGTGGCTTGGGCTGCTGAGCTCGACCCCTGGATCTACGGGAACAAAGTCACCTCGTGCGGCTTCAAGTCCGAGTGCTTTTATGGCTGGGAGGCGGACCTGGCCCTACGAGCCAGGATAGGGGCCAACGACATCGTGTGGATCGACCTCGAAACGGGCATGATGCAGCCGTACAGGGCGTTCACCGATGTCGGTAATCCCGCCGAGGGTACTTTCGGTGGCGGTCTCAGCAGCGACTGGCTCTGGACTGTACAGATCCGTGCTGCCATGGTCTTCTAACCGGGTATAGCCAAGAGAGAGGAACCAACCATGAAACTGACCGATCTTATCTGGGTTCTTGCATTGGCCGGCTCGGTAGCAGCCTGCAATACCGGCGTCCCCATCGAAGGGTGCACGATCGACCCGGCCACGGGAAACTGCGAACGGGGGGGTGGCCCAAATGGCACCGGCGGCACAACTGGCACCGGCGGCACCGGGGGCGGCACCGGCGTTTCGTGTGATGTGACTGGCTTCTCCAACGCGATGACCTGCGATGACGGAGTCCGAACACCCCCAATCGACTGCGACTATGGTTGTACGGCTCTCGGCAACACGTTCGGGTTCGCGGCCGTCTTGGGCGTCGATCCGGACGCTGCATTCGCAGGAGGCGGCGATCACGACGTCAACTTCAATGGTTGCTTCGTCGTGAGCGAGGCGTTCATCGCGGGCGCCGAAGCCGCTTTGATGGCCGACCTCAACAGCGCAGACGTCAACCCCGGAGCGGCGATTCCCGTAGCCGCGCTCTCCGGCGTGACCGGGCCGGACACGGTCCTCACCTTGCCGGTAATCACCCTGGACTTGGACTTCGATGCGGATGGCAACACCGTTCCAGGACCGTTCCCGCTTCCTTTCGAGCCGAGCACTGGAACCTACTCGTTCGAGGCAAGCGGTGGCACCGCGTGCTTCAACCTCACGGACGGAATCAATTTTACCTTGACGGTCACCGAGCTCAACAGCGGCCCGACATTCATCCCGGCAAACTTCTTGTGCGAGCCGGCCAACCAGATGGACGTCAACGCAGATCCGGCGGTCATCACGCCAGAGCCGACCGCCGGCCAGGTTTGCTTCGACATCCCGTAGTGGGATAGACAAATCACGATCGCAAGCGCGTCGAGGCCGTCGACGGCCCTTGTCTAGATCCGCGGACAAGCCGCGTCGGCCGTCATGACCTCGGACCGGCACGGAAAGGCGTCCAGAGGCTCCTGCGCAAGCCAGCTCTCGACATCCGGGCAGTCGAGCGTGGAGGCGCACTCGAACACCGCTTCGACCGCATCTCCGCAAGCCTCGAGCAACACCCGCTCATCGGCGATGTTCCGTTCGCAGACCTGCTGGCATGAGGCTTCGTCCACTTCCTCGAAGCCCTCGAGGTCGACGAGGGCGTCGCACTCCCCAACCACGTTCGCGCAAAACGCAATGCACGCTGGGCCGGGCTCGAGCATGATGGGCTCGGTCGTTCCGCCACAACCCAAGGCGGCGACCTGGAACAAAAAGAAGCCGGCAAATGCCAATCTAAGCATCGTCATCCTGCGACACACTAAAGTAGTTTTCCGGTGCGTGCCACTAGCGGTTCGTCGGAAGTGTGCCATGGTCGGCCAAAGCTCATGACGAATAGAATCGCCGCCAACATTGTCGTCACCCTCTCATACACATTGCGAGCCGATGACGGCGAGATCATCGACAGCTCAGACGAAGGCAATCCGCTCGTCTATCTCCATGGAGCGAGCAACATCGTGCCCGGCCTCGAAGAAGAGCTCGAAGGTGCTACCGAAGGCGACTCGATCAAAGCTTCGATCCCGCCAGAGAAGGGGTACGGCCCGCGTATCGGCGAGTCGCAAGAGGTTCCCCGACGTCTCTTTCCTGCCGATGCAGAGCTCGCAGCGGGGATGCAGGTCGTGGCGCACGATGACCAGGGCCGGCAGATTCCGTTCTTCATCACCGGCATCAGCGAGGAAACTGTGACGGTCGATCCCAATCATCCGCTTGCGGGCGAAACCCTTCACTTCGAAGTCACCATCGAGGCGCTGCGGGACGCGACCGAGGAGGAGATCGCCCACGGTCACCCCCACGGTGCCGGTGGCCACGCTCACTGACCCGCGGCGTCAGAACAAGAACTGAATCTGAAGAGTGATCCGCAGGCCGTTACGAAGGCCTTGCGCCCAACGCTCGTTTTCCCAAGCAACTTCGAGGACGGTCTTGAGACTGTTGCCGATGATGTGCGCGGTGGTCGCCATCGCGAGCTCCGCCTGCGTGATCTGGTCGCCGTTCGCGCCGTACTGGGCAATGGCTTGCGCCTGGTCGGTGGCGTTGTCGATTTGAAACTCAGCATACGCCCGAGCATCGCTTCGTAGGGAGGGTGTCAAGTACGTGATGCTGTAGCGAGCGGCGAGCTCCCACATCAAGTTGAAGCGATAACCCACCTCGCCCATCACCCCGAGGGGGCCGAACAGAATCTTCCCACCTTGCCATGGCTCATACCAAGCAAGATAGGTAACGACGTTGATGTCGAAGTGGCGGATCTTGCCGAGCCATTCCGCCGAGAGCCGCACGGCGAGGTCTTGGGTAGGGTTCGGTCGGGCATCCCAGGCGAAGCCGACGCCGACACTGTGCCGCAGGTGCTTCGTGCCGGTCACATCGCTGTTGGTGTCGGTATTGATCTCGCCGAAATTCTTGGCGACTCTACCTGCGAGCTCTGGGTGGAACTCGGTAACGATCTGGCCTGAGCCAAACTCTGACGGGTTTTGGGGGACTTCCCCGTACACTTCGACAATACCCACGCCATGAGACGCTCGTGCGTTGACCCCTGTGAAGATCCCGAAGGCGTACTCGAGGTTCAGAAAGCCGCCGCCTGCGAGCGCTTCGATGCCGATCTGGCGCTCGGAGCCGAACATCCTCGTTGTCGGGGCCCAATCGACGAACGACAACACAGCAAAGGACTGCGCGCGATAACGGTCGTAGGGAATCTTGAACTGCCCGATACGCATGGTTGCGAATTTGAACCGGGTGAAAGCAAGCCACATGTCGATCAACTCGAACGCCGAGGGAGTCGCGTTCATTTGAAACTTGCTGCGAATGCGCCCGTCGATGAACGAGCTCGACAAGCTGAGTCGAATCCGACGAAACTGAAGGGTCTCCGACGAGTCTTTCTCGAGGCCGGCCCCGGGGAACTGCTGGTCGTAGTCGAACTCGAGCTGGCTCGCGAAACCGAACCCGATCCAATCCTCGGTCTTGCCGACTTTGAGGCGCACGGGCCCTAGGCGCGTCGGGAGTCGTCGCTCCTCTAGGTCAGGAGGCACTTCGGCAAGCGATGTCGTGCTGGGTTCGGAGGCGAGCGTGTCACCCACATCGGGTCTTGCTTCGGTTGTCAGTGAGCCTGCTTCCTCCGCCGCCTCGAGGACGCCCCTCTTTTGTTTCTCCTTCTCCGACTCCTCGTCGAGCTGAGCTTCGATGCAGTCGAGGTCGCAGTCCTCTTCGACTTCGGAATCGGGTGCTTGGCCGAGCGCCGGGGATGCACTCCCGAGGATGCCAATCGCCATGATCCATCGCGTCGTCGAGCGCATCACCGACAGCTCGATATCATATCCGACTACTTTTCAGTAGACCGAAAGCCCCGTCGTCGGTGCTATTTGCGAAGGCGAAAGGCGATCATGGCGGGCAGGCTCTTGACGATGTCGCCGATCGCCTCCCGCCAGCTGAACCGGTCAACCCATTCGGTCACCAGCCCATCCTCGACTCGGAAGTCACCTTGGACGCTCAATTTCATCTTCAGGCCTCGTCCCTCCGCGATATCGATGCGATCGGTGTGAACCACACCGTCTTCCCGCTCGTAAATCTCGCGGCACTGCACTTCGAAACGGGTCACCATTTTGAACATCGTGCGCAGCGCTTTATCAAACTGGGCCTTGTTGGAAGCGGTAGTTAGTGGCGCGTTGACCCAGCGGATGTCAGGCGCGCAAAGCGTCAACGCTCTGTCGAAGTCGAGCTCCTCGAGCGCACGAATGAAAGCCTGCACAATCTGCGTGGGCGACAGGACAGACGCCGCAGAAGTAATCGGTATGGGGTCAGCATTGGTAGACATGCCGCAACTATAGGGGACAGTCCCCTTTAATCGAGGGTTAAGAGTTTTTTGGCGAGGCGGGGGGCGGCGCCCTCGTCCTCGTGTTTGAAGAACACGAAAGCCTCGGTCCAGGGTTGTGCCGCGATCGCTGCCTTCCAGGCCCGGAGTGCTTGCTCGCTGTAGTCCTCGCGTCGCAAGCGCAGGTAGCCCCAGTCGGTGGTAGAGACGATCTCGGGAATATCGTTTTTCTCGGTGTCGGCGAGGCACAGGGCGTGACCGCCCTGACGAAGCGCCGCGTACGTGTCGTCATCGAACCATGACTCGTGGCGAAACTCGAACGCTGCCTTCAGCCCTTCGGGCAGGATCGACATGAAGTCCCGCAGGCGTTCCACATCTCTCTTCAAGAACGGCGGAAGCTGAAACAAAATGGGCCCGAGGTGCGACCCGAGCGTGCCGGCCACACTCCACAGATATTCGACCGAGTCCCCCACGTCTTTGAGTCGGCCAGAATGCGTAATCTTGCGCGACGCCTTCAAGACGAAAACGAAGTCGTCCGGCACCTTCGTCGCCCACCCCTCAAGCATGCTTTGCCTGGGCATTCGGTAGAAGGTGTTGTTGATCTCGACAGTTGAGAGTCGTTCGGCGTAGTAGCTGAGCATCTCCTTGTCCGGGAGCTTCTCTGGGTAAAACGGCCCCTTCCACTCCTTGTAACTGAAGCCGCTGGTACCAGCCCGAATGCGCATCGTGCGATTCTGCCCGAAACGCGAAAACCGCGCGAGCGTGGGTTCTCACCGGGCCATCCATCGTGCTAATCAGGCGTCTCGATGAGGTTTGGTACAAGGCCGCAGCTCTTGTCGCTCGTTTTCTTGACGTCGGTCTTGGCCTTCGCCGGGGTACCGGCCTGCGCGCACGTCCCCAAGCGACACCCGCTTCCCGAGGCCGATGTCGACCTTGCCGAGGTGCTCGGCATCCCGCGTGTGCGGTACTGGGGGGACGAACCGCAGCCCTGGGCGCCCGAGTGGCTAGGGAAGTCGAAGGCCGAGCTCCGGGGCAGATACCCCGCAGTTTTTCGACACCGACAGTCCTATCTCGCCATCTCGGGCGGCGGCCAGAACGGGGCATTCGCGGCAGGTCTTTTGCTCGGCTGGACCGCCGCAGGTGACAGGCCGCAGTTCACGATGGTCACTGGAGTCAGCGCGGGAGCGCTCATCGCGCCTTTTGCTTTCCTAGGCGCCGAGTACGACCACGTGCTCCGCAAGGTGTCCGTCGAGCTGACGGCGAAGGACATTTTCAAGAAGCGCAGATTGATCCGGGGGCTTCGAAGCGATGCCATGGCGAGCACCGAGCCGCTTCGAGCGTTGATCGCCAAGCACGTCGATCAAGACTTGGTCGACGAGATCGCCGAGCAGCATCGTCGCGGTCGCGAGCTCAACATCGGAACCGCCAACCTCGATTCGATGCGGCCCGTCGTGTGGCGCATCGGGGCGATCGCGAACAGCGGGCACCCCCAAGCATTGAACCTGATCCGGCAAATTCTCTTGGCTTCAGCATCGGTCCCAGGAGCTTTCCCGCCAGTGCTGATCGAAGTCGAAGCCGGCGGAGAGACCTATGATGAGATGCACGTCGATGGAGGCACGGCTTCGCAGGTGTTCCTCTACCCGCTGGGCCTCGACTTCGATGAGGTGCTCAGCGTCCTAGAGGTGCCCGCCAAGCCCGAGGTGTACATCATTCGCAATGCGCGGCTCGACCCTTTGTACGAGCAGGTGCAGCCGAAGACCGTGCAGATAGCCGGCCGATCGATCTCATCGGTCATCCGAACGCAAGGTATCGGAGACCTCTACCGTATTTACCTCGCAACCCTTCGCGACGGCTTGGATTTCAATCTCGCTTACATCCCGAAGGAGTTCACGGAGAGGTCGAAAGAGGGTGTCGACACCGAGTACATGCGGAAGCTCTTCGAGCTCGCCTTCGACATGGCCAAGAATGGCTACCCCTGGCACAAGATGCCGCCGGAGCTCAAACAGGCCCCAATTCGCGCCCACTGAGTGGGCCCTTGCCCGTTTCGGACGCGGCCTTAGGCTTACCCCATGCGAATGATTCTCCTCTCACTCTCAATGAGTCTACTCCTGTTAGGCTGCAAAGACGCCAGCCCCGCCGCCGCGACGGAAGCCCAAGAAGCCGAAAAGCAGATCCCAGAAATCGCGGTCGAAGACGCCGACAAGGCTCTGCAGTCCGGCGCTGTCGCCGTCGACGCCAACTCGACCCGAACCCGAAAGAAAAACGGAACCGTTCCCGACGCGGTGATCCTCACGTCGTCGTATAAGTACGACCTGGCCCAGCTCCCGAGCGACAAGAGCAAAGACCTGATCTTCTATTGCTCGAATACATCGTGCACGGCATCTGACGCCGCAGCCGAACGCGCCTCTGCGCACGGCTACGACAACGTCCACATCATGCGCGAGGGCATCAAGGGCTGGAAAGAGGCCGGCAAGCCGACCAAGCCCTTCACCGACAGCTGAGCTACGGCGGCGAGTGCCCAAGACCGCTGTGATATTCAGCGCTTAGCGGTAAGAGCGCCAGCGCCGGCGTCATTGCCTGCGGACCAGTCCTAGAAGGATTCGGTCGGGAGCGTCCTCGAAGCGGCCATTGGACATCACGACGATTGCGTCGTTTGGTTGGGCCGAGCTCACCGCGATTGCAATTGCATCGTCGACGCTTTCGCATGCATGGGCTTCCTTTCCACGTGCGATGAGCTGTTTTGCGATCTTCTTGGTGTCGAGCTTTTCCTCCGTCGGTATCTCGCGCCTTCCGACCGGTGCCACGACCACGATGTCTGCCGGATCGAAGGCATCAGGATAGGTGTCTTGATGCAATCGTCGGGAAGCCGTGGCGCTTCTCGGCTCGAAGACGGCGATCAGGCGACCTTCGATACGCTCGCGAAAACCGGTGAGGGTTTCATGGACGGCTGTCGGGTGATGGGCGAAGTCGTCGAACACCTGCACCCCGCCCGCGATCCCGACCAACTCTTGGCGGCGCTTGGTGCCTCCAAAAGTCGGCAGCGCGGCGATCAATCGATCGAGCGGCGCGCCGCCTGCTTCGCTTGCAAGGGCCAGGGCCGCAACCGCGTTTCGCGCATTGTGCTTCCCGAAAGACGGCAGCCCGGCGCGTCCACAAAGCGATCCGCCTCCAAACAGATCGAGCTTGCCACCTGGGGCTCGCACCCCGAGCCACATGGGCTCGACGTCGCCGCAATCGTCCTCGTCGAGTGCATAGAAGCGCACCCTACAACGTGCGCCGCGCGCGACGTCCCGAACTTGTTCGTTTCCAGCCCACGCGAAGAGCCAGCCGTCTTCGGGGATGAGTGCCACGAACCTACGGAAAACATCGACGTACGAAGCTTCGTCTGGATAGATATCGACGTGGTCGTACTCGATCGAGGTCAAGATGGCAGCTGCGGGCAGGTAACTCCAAAACTTCGGAACCTTCTCGAAAAAAGCGCTGTCGTATTCGTCCCCTTCGATGATGAATGGGGCTCCTTCGGTGCCAAGGCGCGAGCTCTGCCCGAAATCGAGAGCCAAGCCCCCGACGAAGAAACCGGCATCGATGCCGACTTGGCGCACCAGATATGCGATCAATGCGGACGTCGTCGTCTTGCCGTGCGTGCCAGCGACCACCCATGGCTTCCGTTTCGACAGCACTTGCTCGGCCAACACCGTGGGCATCGACACCCTGGCGATGCGCCGTTCGATCGCGGCGCGGGCCTCCGGATTGTCCGCGCGACACACGTTTCCGACGACGACGAGGTCAGGTCCCGCGTCTAGGTTGGATTCCTTCCAGCCCGGCATGCATTCGATACCGAGCTCCTTCAGGTATGGCCCGACCGGTGGGTCAAACGTGGTGTCGCTTCCACTCACCCGGTGACCGGCTTGAACGAGGAGGCCCGCTAGAGCGCTCATTCCCGTTCCCGCGACGCCGATCAGATGAATGTCCATGAGCGCCCCTTACTCCAGCAATTCTCCCGCAAAATCGAGGCTGGTATTGACACATCTGCAAGTGAGCCCATTATGAAGGTAGGTGGCCGCAAAGACGAAAAAGTTCTCCGATCGGATACAAGAGGTGCTCGATGCATTGGCCGATGCGCTGGATGGTCTGATCAGTCCGCCGCCCGTACCCATTCCGGTACGCGTGAGGCCACCCCGCTTGCCGGTCAAGCGCCGCTGATCGTCATTCTGCTGCAGCGACAGCTTCGACAGCTTCGACGGTGACCGGTACCCCACTGAATGCGGCGTTGCCGCTTAGCACGTCGATCGCCTGATCGTCGGTCAGGTCGTTCAAGCTGACACCGGGATAGCTCGTGGCGACGCTCAGCTGCACACCGTCGCGGCCATGGCCAAAGCCGTGGGGTAAGCTCACCACGCCGACCATCATGTCGTCGGTCACCTCCGCGGGCGCAGTGACTTCTCCAACTCTCGAACGAACCACCACCATCCCACCCGACTTCACGCCGAGACGCTCCGCATCGGTGGGGCTGATCATGAGAGTGCAGCGCGACTTGCCCTTCATGAGCCGCGATGTGTTGTGCATCCACGAGTTATTGCTTCTGAGGTGGCGCCGGCCGATCAACAGAAGTTGCTCACCCTCGTCACGTGCGTCCGAGGCAAACCGCGCGTGCAGTCTGTCGAGATCTTCGACGAAGAGATCGGGGGCCAGGTCGATCGGCCCGTGCTCCTCGGGAAGCCCGCCGGGGAAACTCGGCTGCAAAGGACCAAAGTCGACCCCGTGGGGTTTCTTCTTGAGCTTGGCGAGCGATATCCCGGGGCCGAACGGTTTGAGGCGCTGGCCGTAGGGCCCGAGCCGGAGACCGAGGTCGAGCACTCGTTCTGGGCCTGCCTTCTGCATGGCACGAAGGGCGAGATACTCCTTGCTGAGCTTCCCGTGGCGCTTGGCGGCGAGCCGGCAACTGAGCTCGCTGAGAATCTCCCAGTCATCGAGCGCGCCCTCCTCGGGCTCGAACAGCGGAGGCGAGTAGTTCGCACTGTTTCGTACCGCGACGAGGTAGAGCGCAAGATCGTAGTGGCTTCGTTGGATCGGCGACACCGGTGGCAAGATGATGTCGGCGTGTCGAGTCGTCTCATTGATGAAAAAGTCGATGGCGAGCGTGAAGTCGAGAGACTCGAAAGCCTCATCGAGCTGCCCTCCGTTCGGCGTCGACAAGATCGGATTGCCCGCCAGCGTCACCATCGCGCGAATCTGGCCCGGGCCCTCCGTCAGGATTTCCTCGGCCATCACCGAGGACGGAAGCTCGCCCCCGAACTCGGGAAGGCCACGCACCCGGCTTTTCCACCGTCCGTAGGAACCCCGACCAAGACCGAACCCGCCGATCTTCTTCATGGTGTCGATCGCCGGGGTCGCGAACATCGAGCCGCCGGGCTCGTCGAGATTGCCGGTGAGCGCGTTGAGCGCATTGATGAGCCACATGCACTGGCCGCCAAACTCCTGGGTGCACGCGCCGACGCGGCCGTAGGCGACCGCCTTTGGCGCCTTGCGGAACTCGCGCGCCAGACGCTTCACCGTTTCGGCCGGAACACCGGTGACGTTTTCGGTCTGTGCTGGTGGATACCCCTTGGCGATCTCGATCATCCGATCGACGTTTTTGGTGTGCGCAGCGAGTCGTCCGAGGTCGACCCCTGCGGCAGTGATCTCGTGTAGGAGGCCAAGCAGGAAGAGCGCATCGGTGCCCGGTTTGATGAATACGTGCTCGTCGGCGACCCGGGCGGTCTCGGTCCGTCGCGGGTCGACGACGACGACCTTTCCGCCCCGCCTCTGAATCCCTTCGAGCCGTTTCTTGATGCCCGGGGCCGACATGATGCTCCCGTTCGACGCGATCGGATTTGCACCGATGAGCATCATGTAGTCGGTGCGGTCCACATCGGGGACTGGGAAGCGAAGTTGATGACCGAACATGAAATACGAAGCCAGCATCAACGGCCACTGGTCACACGAGCTGGCTGAGAACCGGTTCTTGGTCCCGAGCCCGCGGAAGAATGCCGGACCATAAACGAGAGTGCCAAAGTTGTGAGCGTTTGGATTGCCGAAGTACAGACCGACCGCGCTCCGCCCGTGTTTCTCCTGGACCTCGTCGAGTCGATCGACAGCTTCATCGAAGGCTTCATCCCAGGAGATCGGCTCCCAGCGATTTCCGACTCTGCGTACCGGCCCCTTCAATCGGTCGGGGTCATCGTACAAGTCTTTCAGCGCGGTCGCCTTAGGGCAGATGTGCCCGCGACTGAATACGTCCTGCTCGTCTCCTCGAATCGAGGTGACCTGATCCCCGACGACTTCGATCTCGAGGCCGCACATGGCTTCGCAGAGGTTGCAGGTACGGTAGTGGGTTGTGGAATTGCCGCTCATGCGGGAAGCATACCCGAGCTTGGGTAGCAGGAGTATCCGACTGTTCTCAGGCTCTGGTCACGGCGAAAAGAGCAGCTCCTCAAGCCCCTTCCTTCGAATCTTTCGTGGCCGCCACGAAACGAAGGCGTAGGTCATAGAGGACCTCGGTGATCAAACGCTCTTCCTCGCCGGTCAGGTTGCCCTGCGTCTTTTGTTCGAGGAGTGCGATGCAGTCGATCGATTGTTTGGCGTGGGCGAGGTTGACGGTAGCGTCCTCTGATTCGGGTAGCTTGCCGAGATGCATGAGCGCCGAGGTGCTCAGGGACAAGACCAGCGTGTTGAAGTCGATGTCCGGCGCCTTCGTGTCATCCTCGCTCATGGTGTCACTCCAGGGGCGGTGAATCTTTGGAATCACCCGGGTCGATCTCGACCCGCTCGCAATCCCCCTCTTTGTCCGGGAGCTCGGCTACGTGCTGCTCATATTGCTCTTTCGAGATCAAGCCCTTTGCGATGTTTCGCTCGATGATACGTTTGTCGACTAGTTTATCAACCAAGGTTGCCATGCCGCGCAGTGTAAATTCGACGCATCTGCTGTCAACTGCCGCGCAGTGGTGTACCCTTAACCCGTGCTCAAGGGGGTGACACCGTCAGCCGATCAGCTGCGTGAGCTCGAGATTCTCGTGCGCTCTCATCATCCCCTGCTGCTGGTCGACACCGTCGAGGAGGACCGGGCTCACTTGCTCTTGCGGCATGCCGCCGAGCACCTCGATCTGCCGCTTTTCTCGTGGACGCAGGTGGCAGGTCTTTGCCGTGAGCTTCCCGATCCCGGAAAGACTCCAGAGAGCGGCTCGCCACAAAAAGCCCTTGCCTTCATCGAGCGGTCGGACCTCGAAGCGATCTTTCATCTACGAGGCCTTGGCCCGTACCTGCACGAACCGCCGGTCATCGCGCAGCTCAAGAGCATCCACAACAAGTACTTCCGGCATCGTGGGGCGATCGTGTTGTCCGGGCAGGGCATCGACATGCCTCCGGAGCTAAAGCACCTGTTCACCCCCCTCGACCTCGAGGTGCCCAGCCCGCAGGCCTACCACGCGTTCGTGAAGGCTGTCCTACAGGATTTGGCGCAGCGCGTGCAAGTGAAGGTCGAGCTCTCCAGTGCCGACGTGTCCAAGCTCTTGGCTGCGCTCCACGGGCTGACTTTCTTCGAGATCCAAAAGATCATCACCCAGGCTGTCATCGAGGATGGGATTCTCGGCCGTCACGACATCGATCGAATCCTCGAGGCGAAGCGCCAGATCATCGAACGCTCCGGGGTGCTCGAATACTTTCCACACGAGCATCAGATGGTGGACATCGCGGGTCTCGACGAGCTCAAAGGGTGGCTACGCAAGCGACAGGCTGCCTTCGAAGACCCGCGGCGCGCCAAGGAGTACGGGCTCACCCCTCCCAAGGGGCTGTTGCTGATCGGGGTGCAGGGATGCGGAAAGAGCCTTTGTGCCAAAGCGGTTGCCGCCGAGTGGAAGCTCCCGTTGATTCGGCTCGACCCATCGAATCTCTACAATCGCTACGTCGGCGAGAGCGAAAAGAACCTCAAACGCGCGATCCGACTGGCCGAGGCGATGGCTCCGGTCGTGTTGTGGATCGACGAAATCGAAAAGTCGCTATCGCAAGACGATGCGGATGGTGGCCCAGCCCAGCGAATCTTCGGAACGTTCCTCGCATGGATGCAGGACAAGAAAGAGAACGTCTTCGTCATCGCCACCGCGAACGACATTTCGAAGTTGCCACCGGAGCTCATGCGCAAGGGTCGCTTCGACGAGATTTTCTTCGTCGACCTACCCGGTAGTGACGCTCGCCGAAAGATTCTAGAGATCCATCTCCGGCGCCGAAGACGCGATCCGTCGAGCTTCGACTTGATGCGACTCGTGGATCTGACCGACGGGTTCAGTGGCGCCGAGATCGAGCAGGCCGTCGTGTCCGCCCTCTATACGGCTTTCTCCCGCGAGGAGGATCTGACCACCAAAACGATCGCCGAGGAGATCGAGCTGACGAAGCCCCTCTCGGTCACGATGGCCGAGCGCATTGACGCGTTGAGGGCGTGGGCTAGCGACCGCGCCGTCTTCGCGGGCTAGTGTGCGGATCGCACACTACGCTGGGTCAGCTGGTGGCGGCGAGCTCGCGTTGGTTGAATTGATGCTCATCACGGATGCCATCGAGGGTCGTCTTGGCGACGAACTCTTCGAGCTTTTTCCCGATGAGCGGGACTTTCACGGTGACCTCGAACTCGTCATCGTAGGTGCAGCCAGTTCCGCTTGGAGAGATCGTGATGTTGGAGTCGATCTTGGCGGGCGTGCCCTGGACATCGATGTGGCTCTTGCAGGTCTTTTTGTCGCCGGCGTCACGCCATTCCAGTCGCTCGATAACGGTATTGGTCGAGTTGAAGAGCTTTTTGGCGAAGGCTGGGAGATCGCTCTCGATCTCTCGAGTGACGGTGATCGTTTTGGTCCCACCCGCTTCGTCGACCTTGATCCGCACGTTTTTTTCTCCGAGCGACTCGCAGCGCTTCTTGATGTTTTTTGGATCGGTTACGAAGCGATAGACGGTATCGATGTCCTGCGAGTAGTTGATCGAAAATTTCGGCATTTACCAGCTCCCGTTGTGACACGGAGCCTATCACGGATGCCCCCGCGAGATCGACTGGACTACCCTCAGAATACGAGGCTGAGTATCGTATTGGCGACCGCAAAGTACACGATGAGGCCGAGCACATCCACGACCGATGCGATAAACGGCGTCGAGGACACCGCGGGATCCATCCCTGCCCGTTTGATGAGAAGCGGGAGTAGGGACCCTATGATCGTGCTCAGGGTCACGATGGCGAGGATGCTCAGCCCGACAGCCGTCGCGATCGACGCCGGCGGTACCGTCTCGCCCGCCATCCAGCCACGCGCAAAGCCCATTAGACCGAGCGCAATCCCGAGCGAGATGCCGATCAAGAGCTCTCGAGACAACACGCGCGCCCAATCTGCAGGGCCGAGCTCACCAAGGGCCATCGCACGAATGATCAGGGTCGACGACTGAGAGCCAGCGTTCCCCCCCGAAGCGATGATCAGTGGAATGAACACCACGAGCTCGAGCGTTGCCTGCAAGATCTCCTGGTTTTCGCGGATCACCGTCGCCGTGAGGAGCTGCGCTGCAAACAGCAGCACCAGCCAAGACCCGCGCTTCCAGACAAACTCGCTCCAGCCAGTCTGAAAATACGAATCTTCGAGTGGCACGACGCCACCCATCTTCTGCGCGTCCTCGGTGGCTTCTTCGATGACAACGTCGACGACATCGTCGACCGTAACGACGCCGAGCATTCGCGACATGTCATCGACCACCGGAAGGGCGGCCAGGTCATAGCGTGCGATCTCGTGCGCGACCTTCTCCTGGTCGTCCGACGGAGAAACGAAGAACACGTTCTCCGTCATGATCTCCGAAAGCGCTGCGCCGGGCTCGCTCAGAATCAAATCGCGAAGCGAAACGACCCCGAGCAGTTCGTCGTTGGGGCGGCACACGTAGATGTAGTACAAGATTTCGGCTTCATCCTCGCGTCCCACGCGGCGCGCGGCTTCTATCGCCTCCCACACCTTGGTTTCGGGCGGCAGGGAGACGAACTGGTTCGTCATGATGCCGCCGGCGGTTTCGGGCTCGTATCGGTCGAGCTCTAGGACCTCTTCGGCGGCTTCGGGTTCTTCGCGTGCTAGGGCGGCGAGGAGCGCCCGTGCGTCGTCATCGTCGAGCTCTTGCAGCAGGTCGACGCGGTCGTCCGGGTCCATTTCGCCGAGAAGCTCGACGGCACGGGTTGTGTCGATCGCATTGAAGACCAACACTTGGCGATGCGGGCTGAGTCGCTCGACGACGTCTGCGGCCGCCTCTGCGGGAAGTGCACGAACCAGCGCGACCGCCTCTCGGGCGGACAGGTCCTCGAGCAGCTCGGCGATATCCTCGGGATGGAACTCCGAGACAGCCTCACGAACCGCGGCTGGGCCGTGGGCGATCGCGTCCTGGAGGTCTGGTCCGATGAGAGTCGCCAACCGCATCGCGGGCCGATTCTGGCGCATGCTAGGTGCCACCGCAGCAAAAATCTCGCTTATGTGGCCACTTGCTTCTTGCGGAACCGGATATTCAGCAGCTCCACCATGAGCGCGAAGGCCATGGCGAAGTAGATGTAGCCCTTATTGATGTGCTGACCGAGCCCCTCGGCCGTGAGCAAGACCCCGATCAAGAGAAGGAAGGAGAGGGCGAGGATTTTCATCGAGGGATACCGATTGACGAAGTCACCGATCTGTTTGGCGAAGAGGAGCATGACCGCGATTGCGATCATCACGGCGGTGACCATGATTTCGATGTCCTCCGCCATACCCACCGCAGTGATGACCGAATCGAGGGAGAAGATGATGTCGAGAATCATGATCTGTCCGACGATGCCTGGAAGGCCGCTGAACCAACCCGCGATGTCTTCCTGTTCCTCTCCCTCGACCTTGTCGTAGATCTCCTGCGCACTCTTTGCGATCAGGAAGAGCCCGCCGCCGAGCAAGATGAGGTCTCGCCCTGAGAACGGATGCCCCATCACTTCGAACAGTGGCGCGGTCAAACCCATGACCCAGTTGATCATCAACAGCAGGGCGATACGGGTCACCATGGCGCCGAGGAGCCCCAACCTGTACGCAAGCGCCTGCTTTTCGACCGGCAGTCTCGACGCCAAGATGGCGATGAAAACGATGTTGTCGATGCCGAGCACGACCTCGAGCAGGGTCAGGGTGACGAGCGCGATCCAGGCATCGGGGTTGCTGAGGAGCTCGATCATCTCTGCAACTTCTAGCGCGGTTCGTCGCCGTTCTGCAAACCCTGCTTGGCAGCATTCGGCGCGCGAGGTACGTCACCAGTCATGACACATCGAATCGAAACCATCGCGGCCCATGCCGGTCGGGCCGAGAAGAGTCCTGGTCAACCGGTTACCCCTTCGATCTCGCTCTCGACCACCTTCTTCTTGGCGGAGCCCGGACAGCAAGAAGGGCATGCATATGGCCGCCTCAGCAATCCGAGCCGGAATGGGCTCGAGCGAACGCTTGCAGCCCTAGAAGGAGGCGCGAGCGCCGCGGTGTTCTCGTCTGGGTGCGCTGCCATGCACGCGGTCTTGCAATTGCTGGAGCCAGGTCACCACCTCGTCGCCTGCGGAGACATCTACGGGGGCACCTACCGCTTGATCGAGCGGCTGGTTCGTCCGAGTGGGGTAGACGTCGACTGGGTGGACATGCGCGCCATCGACGAGGTCGAACAGGCGATGCGACCAACCACCAAGATGCTCTGGGTGGAGACTCCGACCAATCCGCTGCTCCGGATCTTCGACATCGCTGCCCTTTGCGAGCTTGCTGAGGGGCGCGGGACCACATGTGTCGTGGACGGCACATTTGCGACCCCGATCTTGCAGAGACCACTCGAGCTCGGCGCAGACATCGTCGTGCATTCGATGTCCAAATACCTGAATGGTCATAGCGATGTCGTCGCAGGGGCGGTCGTCGCGCGATCATCCGAGCTCTCCGACCGCATTCGCTTCATTCAGCAAGCTGGGGGCGCCGTGCTCTCCCCTTTCGACTCGTACTTGGTAGCGCGTGGCATCAAGACGCTTCCTCTTCGCATGGCTCGACACTCGGAAAGTGCGCAGGCGCTCGCCGAGTGGCTGGTCGAGCAGCCGCAGGTGCTGGAGGTTCACTATCCAGGGCTCCCAAGCCACCCCGAGCACGCGCTCGCATCCAAGCAGATGCATGGGTTTGGAGGTATGCTTTCGTTCGAGTTGGGAGGCGGCCTACGGGGAGCCACGGAGGTCCTCGGTCGCGTCCGGGTGTTCTCGGTGGCTGAAAGCTTGGGTGGCGTCGAGTCTCTGATCGGACAGCCAGCCCTGATGAGCCACGCCTCGATGCCCAAAGAATTCCGCGAGGCCCGTGGCGTACGGGACGGTTTGGTACGGGTTTCCGTGGGTCTCGAAGCCCTCGAAGACCTTCGGGAGGATCTCGCCCGAGCCCTTCAGGCTTCCTAAGTTGCCGTGGTTTCGAGGCTTCGCTACGCTGATCGGGTGGGGTTTCGCAGAGGGTTAGGGAATCTGGTCGCGGTGATGTTACCGCTTCTCGGCGTTAGCTGTGCAGACGACGGGCCGGTGGCCACCGGCGTTTTGTACAACCTCACCTGTCCGGCTTCTCCGACTGCTTGTGGTTTCTTTCCGGAGAATGGCACATGCCTCGGCACCGGCGGATTGCGCGAGATCCTCGCTGTCAACGGTGAGGTTTCGTGCGACGAGGAAACTCCTGTGACCGTCATTTGCGAGGGGACGCGGAGGTCCGACGGCGGATTGCTCCTCACCTTAGTTGCTTCCGTTGGCGATCGGTTCGCCTTCGAGCTTCGAGGAGCCACCGTCGATTCAGACGGCTCCATGGTGTCGGGCGCTTGCGAGCTCACGATTATCGAAGACGAGCTCTCCTACGGCGGCGACCTCGGTGCGTGCGGCAATGAGCCACCCTCGATGGACCAGCCTTGCCGGATCTCCAACGTCGCCTTGGGCGGCGCCGACGTCAGCTTCGATGTCGAATGCGAAGCACTCCTGAGCGACGTGACGGGGAATGCGTTCGACGTCGGCGGCCCAAACGGGGGACCGGCCACGGTCCGCTTCGCCCGCTGCACCGGTTTTTAAAGCGACTTTTGCGAGTAGTCTTTACCGTCGAACCGAAGCGCAGTCGGCTTCTCATCCACGACGGTGTGAATTTCCACCGGCCGCGTCCAAACGCGGCATAGCGCCTTGCAGACTTCATTGGCCCAGTCGAGGCGTAGGTCCGCCCCTTGGTGTGTATGTTCTAGCAATAGCTCCGACCGGTTTCCGTGGTTGGCATCGACGACGGAAATGATCGGATTGCCTGCGTTGGTGAGAGTGGTCAGCAGCTGTCCCTTCACCTCTTGGAACTGTCGGCTCTCGATCTCCCAGCGATCGTTCCGTTGGTTATAGCCAAAGGAATATAGCTTTTGGTCGAAGACGAAATCCTCGGTCAGATACTCGTCGATGAACGTCACATCATTGTAGAGCGCGCGGACTTCGAAAATCTTCTCGCGCCCAAGCCCCGTGCGCCGGTCCCAATGGCGCCGGAGCTCGAAGTCGCTGCACTCGTCCCACTCTTTTCCGAACTGTCCCTTGTTCCATCGGTCTTCGATGTGGCGGAAGAGCTCGATCCCGAGCTTATATGGGTTCAGCTGTCCTGGTGTAGTGGCAAGGACGCTTGCGCAACGATCCGCGTAGTCGACGATCTCGCTCGCGTCGCAGATGCTCTCTGTCATCAGGCGAGAGTGCCAGTAGCTCGCCCAACCTTCATTCATGATCTTCGTCTGCATCTGCGGCAAAAAGTAATAGGCCTCGGCGCGCACCACGGCGAGGCATTCGCGCTCCCAGCGTTCGAGCGGTGCCTGCTCGAGCAGGAACCCCAAGACGTCGCGGTCTGGCGCGCTCGGAAACCGCTGTGATTGTTCTTGCTCTTCCGCGAGCTTCTTCTTTTGCGACTCGACGAATTCTTCAGGATTGATGAAAGACTCCATGTACTCCCGATCCACTCGAAGAAGTGGTACCTCGGGTGTCTCCTCAGGTTCCGCTTCCTCGGATGTGCTCGGTGCGCTCAGCTTCGGGATGAACGGTTTTTGAGGGTCGATGAGGTTTTCGAGGCTCAGGCACGCATCGATGAACTGCTCGACGGTTTCGAGACCGACTCGGTTCGCCCATTTGCGGACGATCGCCCCATGGTTGGCCAAAGCGTCGATCCACTTACGCACGTCCGACCTGTCTTTCCGGTGGCGTCCCTGACTGGTCATGCGGAAGCAGAAGTTGTTCTTGAAAAAATCGACGTGGGCGTAGACGTGCGCCATCACGAGCTTCTGATCGACCAGACTATTGCCCTCCAGCAGGTAGGCGATGGCTGGGTTGTTGTTGATCACCAGCTCGTAGATCTTCGAAAGACCATACTCGTGGCTCTTGCTGAGCTTTTCGTATTCCATGCCCCAGCGCCAATGCGGATAGCGGGTCGGGAAGCCACCGTATGCGGCCACTTCGTTCATCTGGTCGTAGCTCAGCATCTCGAAGATCGTCGGGAAGAAGTCCAAGCCGACACCCCGCGCGAACTCCTCGATCCGAAGCTGCTCGTCGCGAAGGTAGTTGGGAAGCGCAGTTTTCAGTGCGAACTGGGCCACTCGCTATTTGCCTTTCCCCAGGAACTCGCGGATCGACTCGACGATGGCGTCGCGGTCGTTAATTTCGCTCGTGATCAGCTGATCGTGGTCTGAGAAGTGCTCTTTCAGGTCTTTGATGAACTGGCCCGAGCCGTAGGGGCTGTCGACCTGGCCGTAGCAAAACACGTTCGCCGAGGGCAGCAGAAGCTTTTTCAAGATGTCGACGCACAGTAGGGTGTCGTCGACACTCCAGTTGTCTCCGTCCGAGAAGTGGAATGGATAGATGTTCCACTGCGACGCAGGGTAGTCCCGCTCGATGATATCTGCTGCTAGACGATAGGCAGAAGAGATCATCGTCCCGCCTGATTCGCGCGTCCGGAAGAACGTATCGCGGTCGACCTCACGTGCCGCAGCGTCGTGGATGATGAATCGCGTCTCGATTCCCTTGTATTGGCGGCGCAGCCAGGTGTCGATCCAGAAAGATTCGATGCGCACAATCTCTTTTTGCTCATCGCCCATGGAACCCGACACGTCCATCATGTAGAGGATCACGGCGTTGGCGACTGGCTCCTCTTCGGTCTTCCAGGACTTGTATCGCATGTCGTCCCGGGTCGGGATGATGACCGGCCGCTTCGGGTCATAAGTCCCGAGCGCGATCTGTCGTCGCAGCGCACTTCGAAACGTCCGCTTGAAGTGCCGAAGCGAGTTCGGCCCCACGTTGCGAACACCCACGTAACGGTCCTTCTTGTCGACAATCGCACTCTTGCCTTTGTTCTCGATGTTTGGAAGCTCGAGCTCTTCGCCAAGAATGTCCGCGAGCTCGTCCAGGGTGAGCTCGACCTCGAGCGCGTGGTCCCCCGCTTGGTCGCCCGCTTTACCCTGGCCATCGCCGTCCTGAGGGCTCGCCGAGAGCGGATCGCCGGGCTCGCCCTCACCTTGGGCAACCCCTCCTTGTTGCTTGTCTCCAAAGCGAAGCTTTGGGATGTCGATGTGCGGGATCGGGATCGACACCAAATCTTTACCCTGCCGCCCGAGCAGCTCACCTTTCGAAATGTACTTGCGAAGGTTCTGCCGAATCCTCCCGCGAACGATGTTGCGGAACCGGGAATGATCCTGGTCAATTCGCAGAGACAATCGCTACTCCTTTACGTCGCCTCTCGCGAAGATACTGGCCACGTAGGCGAGCACGTCGGTGGCCGAAGCTTCGTTATAACCGTAGTATTTGATCAGACGGTTCTTGATGATGTCGATCTTGTCCTGCGTCTCCTTGTCGATGACGTTGGACACGAAGCTCGAAAGCTTGATCGAGTCTTTCTGGTCCTCGAAGAGCTTCATTTCGAGCGCACGACGCAGTCGGTCGTTGGTCTCGTAGGTGAACTTTTTCCCTTCGAGCGCCAGGTGACCGATGAAGTTCATGATCTCACGACGGAAGTCGTCCTTGCGCGCGTCGGTGATGTCGATCTTCTCTTCGATCGATCGCATGAGGCGCTCATCCGGCTCCTCATCCTTACCGGTGTACTTGTTCTTCACCTTTTGTTTCATCAGGTAGGCGCGGATGTTGTCGATGTAATTCCCGCACAGCCGCCCGATCGCGTCTTCGTCAGCGCTGATCGCCCGTTGCACCTCGTTCTTGACCATCTCGTCGTATTCGGACTTCACGACGCTGATCAGCTCGCCGTACCGCTTGCGCTGATCTTCACCGACCGTGAGCGATGCGCTCAAACCCTTTTCGAGCTCGTTCAAGACCATGAATGGGTTGATGTAGCCTTCATTGCCCTCCCGTACGAGCGAGTTGCTGATCTTATCCTGCACGTATCGGGGTGACATCCCATCGAGGCCTTCTCGGTTCGCTTCCTTGCGGAGCTCCTTCACGTTGTCCTGTGTGTAGCCAGGAAGGATCTTGCCGTCGTAGAGCTTCAACTTCTGGAGCAGCGCGAGTTGATGCTTTTTTGGCTCTTCGAGCCGCGTCAAGACCGCCCACATCGCAGCCACCTCGAGGGTGTGTGGTGCGACGTGCTTGCCTCGGAGCCGCTCCGCACTGAAATCTTTCTCGTAGATTTTGATCTCTTCGTTCATCTTGGTGATGTACGGGATGTCGATCTTGATGGTTCGGTCGCGGAGTGCCTCCATGAACTCGTTGTTGATCAGCTTCCTGTACTCTGCCTCGTTCGTGTGGCCGATGATCACCTCGTCGATGTCGGTCTGAGCGAACTTTTTCGGCTTGATTTTGTGCTCTTGGGTGGCTCCGAGGAGGTCGTACAAGAACGCCACGTCCAGCTTCAACACCTCGACGAACTCCACGATCCCCCGGTTGGCGATATTGAACTCCCCATCGAAGTTGAAAGCCCGCGGGTCGGAGTCCGAGCCATACTCGGCGATCTTACGATAGTTGATATCGCCGGTGAGCTCGGTCGAATCTTGGTTCTTTTCGTCCTTCGGCTGGAAGGTGCCGATGCCGATGCGATCTTGCTCGCTCATGATGAGTCGCTTCACATTAATGTGATTGCTCATCACCTTCGACCAGTCGCCATCGTAGCGCTCGAGCAGGTTGCGGAAGATGAAGCGACATGCGGGATTGAGCTCACCGCGCACGTTCACGCGCCTGCGATCGTCCCCGAGACGAAGCTCTTGAATCGCGTGGTCGCGCCACTCGGGAGGAATCAACCGCAACGGTTCGTCGTGCATCGGACACGGGAACGTATCGTCGCCGCCTGCAAGACCTGTCGCATGAAGATTGGTCCATTCGTACGTATACAACGCGCCTTCGGGTGTTCTCGAGTAGCGCTCCAAACCTTTCTTCAACAACCGTGCGATCGTGCTCTTCGAAGAGCCGACCGGGCCGTGTAGAAGTATGATTCGCTTTTCCGGTCCGTAGCCTTGGGCGGCGGCGTGAAGCACGTGCACCAAACGCATGAGCGGAATGTCGAGCCCGTAGATCGCGTCCTTCCCGTTTTCGATTGGATCCTTGAAGAACGGGTAGCGAATGAGCTTCTTCTTGTTGTCGATGTACTCTTCTTCGCCGTAAGAGACGACCATGTCGTAGAGCCGTTGGAACGCGTTGCGCGTCACCTGCGGGCGCTCTCTCACGATTTGAAGGTATTCTTCGAACGAGCCCTCCCAGTGGAGATCTTGGTATCGTTCGTAGTCTTGCAGGGCAGCAATCTGCTTGACCATTTCCCCCATAAGCGACCCTCCTTATCTATCAGAGTATCACTAACGTAGATCCTTGTAAGCTTTCTGTTCAGTGTGCTCAAACTCACACATCGTCCCTTTAAGTGTAAAGCCCTTCTCAGCGAAGCCAAGCGGCAATACAGGTGGCGATCACACATAGGAACACGACCCAACGAAGCGCCGCAGCAGGCACTTTCAGCATCACCTTGACACCCAATCGCGCGCCTACGATCGATGCGGCGGCCAACACGATGGCAGGGGTCCAGGATACCTGTCCGGCCCACACGAAGATGCCCAGCGCAACCGTGCCGAACGCCAGGGTGACGACGAGTTTGATCGCGTTGGCGCTCACCAGATCGTGCCGCAGGGTTCCCGCCAGCACTCCGAGCAGCAGAAAGCCGACGCCTGCCTGAATGAAGCCGCCGTAGACCCCCGCGCAGAACAAACCCAGGTAGGCTCGGGGCGTTTCTCGTGGTGCGAGTGGTGGTCCCTCGGGGGCGATCAGGGTTTGCTTTCGAAATGCGATCAGACCAGCCATGACGACCATCGTGACCAGCATGATGGGCTTCAGAAGCTCGCGTGGGATCTGGGTAGCCAGGAGCGCACCCAACACCGCACCGGCGATGGTAGGGATCATAATTGGGACCAGCTGCGAAGTGTCGAGCTTGCCATGGCCGTGTAGCGCGGCTGATCCTGCGGCGCTCTGCGTGACGACGCCCAGACGGTACGTTCCGTTTGCAACGTCGGCTGGAAGTCCAAGCGCGATCAGTGCGGGCAAGACGATCATGCCACCGCCTCCGGCGATCACGTTGATCACCGTTGCGAGCATTCCAGCTGCGGCGAGGATTGCTAGACCTTGGTAACTCAGCTCCTCCATCGATCGTCGCGCGGACTATAACCGGTTTTTGTTTGTCGGTACGTGACGCGCGAAAGCATGCTAACGTCGCCTCGAAGTGAAGAAGACGTACGTCTTGGACACCAACGTGGTTCTTCACGACCCGTTAGCTGTCTACAAGTTCGAGGACAATACGGTTGTCCTCCCGATCTTCGTCATCGAAGAGGTCGATCAGTTCAAAAAGGAGCTAAGCGAGCTCGGGCAGAACGCCAGGCAAGTCGCACGTATCCTCGACGATCTTCGCAATCAAAACGGCCGCACGCTCGACCAGGGTGTGTCACTCGAAGGCAATGGCGGGGACCTTCGGGTGGCAGTCCCAGCCGACTCGATGCCTCGACGCGGCCACGGCCCAGGAGAAATGGACCGCGCAATCCTGCAGATGGCCATAAAGCTCCGCGACGAAGAGCCAGACAAGCCTCTGATCTTCGTCACGATGGACACCAACCTCCGCATTCGCGCCGACGCACTCGGATTGCGGGCCGAAACATACGAAGGCGGCAGGGTCTCCATTGACGAGCTGTACTCTGGCGTCTGCACAATCGATGTCGACGCCGATGTCGTCGACCGTTTGGCCAAGCGCGAGCTGGTCGATGCCGGCACGCTCGATGCAGCGCTCTATCCCAACGCCGGTGTGGTGTTGCGCGAGCACGAGCGCCCGCGGCACACGGCGCTCGGTCGCTACGATCCCAAGAGCGGGATGGTGGTGCCGTTGCGGGTCGGTCGCGAGGGCGTATGGCGGGTGCGGCCACGCAACTTGGAGCAATACTTCGCCCTCGACATGCTCCTTTCGTCGGACGTGCATCTGCTGACTCTCGTCGGCAAGGCGGGTACCGGGAAGACACTGCTTGCGATCGCGGCGGGCCTTCAATCGGTGGTGCAAGACGGAACGTACGGCCGCATGTTGGTTTCTCGCCCGATTTTTCCGATGGGTCGCGACGTCGGCTATTTGCCGGGCACCGTCGAGGAAAAGCTCAACCCCTGGATGCAGCCGATCTTCGACAACCTCGAATACATCTTCAGCAGCGGTCGCGGGCGAATGTCCGACCATCGAAACTACGAAGAGCTGGTGGCTTCCGGCGTCATACAAATCGAGCCGCTCACCTACATCCGTGGGCGTTCTCTCCCGAATCAATTCTTAGTCGTGGATGAAGCGCAAAACCTCACTCCACATCAGGTGAAAACGGTCATCACCCGGTGCGGTGCGGACACCAAAATCGTGCTAACGGGCGATCCCTATCAGATCGACAATCCCTACGTGGATGCGGCCAGCAATGGTCTTACCGTCGTTGCGCAGCGTTTTCAGGGTGAAGATATCGGGGCGCACGTTACAATGGTGAAGGGTGAACGGAGTGAGCTGGCAGAGCGCGCGACGCAACTTCTATGACCGTACGGAGCTCAGGCTGCAGGCCGAGCTCGATGTCGGGTTGAGGCGCCTCCACGCGAAGGCCCGGCTGCTGATCGGCGCGACGACCCATAGTGATCCGTCGGAGCGCGATCGACTGGCTACTTCGGTCTCTCGCGGTGAGCACGCAAAGCCGCGTTGGGAGTGGCAACCAGTGCCCATCGAAACGAGGGTGTGGCGTGCGCTCGATCAGACTCGGCATTTGGCAGAGCGGTCGGCCGCGTCCGCGCTCTATCTACCTCGCCTGGAAGAGCTCGAGATCGAGTTGTTGCTTTTGGAGTCTCTCGGGCAGAGCAAGCGCGTTCGGCCCATGGCGGCGCGCCTCTTCGGCACTGGGGGCGAGCGGGTGTTCGAGGACGACCCGATGACGGTGCTCGATGCCGCGCACGACATCTTGTCGCAGACCGAGGCCGACCCTGAGCCCAAGACGATTCCGGCCTTCTCCACCGATGGTGCAAATCTCCGTGACCTCATGCTCTCGCATGCCAAGCAGGTCGGCCTTCACATCGCCGTTCGCGTCGACCCGAGCCTCATCGCCAATGCTGCCGTCGGTGAGCGGACCGTCTTCATTGCGGATCGGCTGTTTGGTGTTCGTGAGGCACGGCGGCTAGCCGTTCACGAAGTGTTCGGTCACCTGGTGTCTTCCTTCAACGGGCGTGCCCAGTTGCTCGGGCTCCTCGCGATCGGGACAGCACGCTCCTACGGTGACCAGGAAGGCGTATCGATCTACCTCGAGGAGCTTGCAGGGCTGCTCGACGCTTCGCGACGAAGGACGTTGGCAGGGCGCCTGCTGGCCACCCACGCGATGCACGCAGGGGTGTCGTTCGGAGATGCGGCCAGGGCTCTCGTCCTAGAGCAAGGCTTCTCATCGTGCGAGGCCGTGACCCTGTGCGAGCGCTCGTTCCGCGGCGGGGGAGTCGCACGCGATGCGGTATACCTGGGTAGTTGGCTCCAAGTTCGCAACGCCGTGGCCCGCGAGCACAGGAGTCTCGGCGAGCTCCAGCTTGGGAAAGTCTCGCTCTCCGCCTTACCCGAGGTGCGCCGGCTGCTCGGTGAGGGACTGGTCAGCCAACCGACTTACTTGTCGAACTTGGCGAGGAGCCTCGGCAAGACGGGCGCAGGCACCAGGCCTGACACATTGCCTCCGAGCCTGGCCACCTCTTTGACGAGGTTGGAGGCGACGTAGAAATAGGCGTCGTTTGCCATGATGAACACGGTCTCGACCTCGGGATTGAGGTGGCGGTTCATGTTGGCCATCTGAAGCTCGTATTCGAAGTCGGCTACCGCGCGCAGACCACGGAGGATCACCCGAGCGTTGCGGCTCTTCGCGTAGTCGACCAGCAAGCCGTCGAAGTTGTCGACCTCGATGCGGTCTGGGTTGGCACCCATGTCGATGACCGATTCGCGGATGAGGTCCATTCGCTCGGCCACGCTGAACAACGGTTCCTTCGCCTCATTGCTCAAGACGGCGACGATGATCTTCTCGAATGCTACCAACCCACTTGCCAGGATGGCGGTATGGCCCTTCGTGATTGGATCGAACGACCCGGGATAAACGGCGATTGCTCTCACTGCGCGCCTTTCGCCTCGTAGACACCGAGACTAATTCGAGTCTGACCATAGCGGTAGTCCGCGTCTGAAGCGAGCCCCTTCGTCCAGACCCATCGGTAAGAGACCGGGTGCTCGACGACTATCCGGGCACGGGGAGCGAGCTTGCGCGCGGCCAGCAATGCTTCGAGCAGCGGCGGGACAGACTCGATTTCGGCGTATGGCGCATCGGCAAAGACGAGATCGAAGCCATTCGGAGGAGCTGGGACCTTGCGAACCACGCTGACTGGGTCGCCTCCAAGGCCGATCCGGAGCGCCCGCGTCCGGTCTTCGAGCCCGAGCTCACGTGCGCTCTTTTTGATTTCTTCAATCGCTTGCGCGTCATGGTCCACCAACAAAGCCTCCGCAGCGCCGCGAGAAAGCGCCTCGAAGCTAAGGGCACCGGTGCCAGCGAAGAGGTCCAGCACATGCGCACCATCGAACGCGTTCCGCGATTGAAGAGCCGACCCGAGGGCTTCGCGCACGCGATCCGAAGTTGGTCGCGTTCCTTTTCCGCTCGGGGCCCCGAATCGGCGGCCCGAGAGTCGACCGCCAACTATCCGCATGTCGTTAGAACTCGAGACGCGCCGAAATACCCCCGAGCTTCTTGCCGGCGATTGGGGCGAGCTCCACTCGGCGTTCCGCCGCCTTTCTGCTCTTGAGCGACTTGACCAACAACCAGGTCCCGACGCTCAGCGAGGCGACACCCATTCCGAGAAAAACCCATCGTAAAGCTTCATGAGTATTGGCCTTCGAACACAGGTCGTCGAGGTCTTGCACGCCGAAACTCGTGTCGGTACCGCATATGTCGGTTACCTCGGGGCCTGCGAGCGCGCGTGCCCTGGCGAAGGACGGATCCTGCTCGACGCTCTCGATCGCCTTCTGGCTCCACGCAGTGAGTCCCACGAACACCACCGCTCCGGCGTAGCTGGCCGCAGCCGGCCAGATCGGAAAGACGTCTGTCGGACCGGCTCCGAGGCTCCTCGATTGGGCCGGCGGCACACGATCGAGTGAGAGCTCAGGCTCCATTGCTTGCGCCTGCCCGAGCTCGTCGAACGGTGCGCTGGCGAAGCGTGCTACTTCTTGCTGCCCGAAAACCGCCAGCTCCTCCGGGGTAGTGTTCTCACGCTTGATCTGCACTCTCGACATCTTGTTGTTGCGTCCGGTCTTCGCGTCGTAGAGCAACAGCGTGGCCTCGAAATCGTATTGATCGTCGGGTCCCTCGGCCTCGACGCGGCGAAGCGAGCCCCAAATGATTCTATCCGCCTCCAGGGTAGCCGCGATGCGCGAAAGACAATCTTCGTTCGCGCTCTTGCATCCGTGTACGAGCATGAACTGCTCGAGCGAAATGACGGCAGAGTGAAGTCGCCACCCGTCGACCGCCGAAGTGGCGGCACGCAGCCAGCCCGTCAACTCGTGGGCGATGTCATCGTCTCCGTCGAGCGCTCGGAGGCCCGGAACTGCGACCACGAGCTCCTCTTCGGTAATCGCCCGTTGCGCGGGCTGCTCGGGCTCGGGTTCATCCTGTGCTATTGCCCCAATCGGCCGTGGGCCCATGACCGCGACCAACGCGAGTCCCAATCCGGTGAACCATCTCATCCTCGGTCTCCCAATTGCATCTAAAAGGATACGCAAATGTGAATCACCGGGCCAAACCGCACGTCCGAGCTCTGAATTGTGCGCTATGCCACCAAGTGCTAACGCCTCTCTGCGTTCGAGGATGTTGACCGACATGCGGAAGATCTGCCTTCGGTGCGGTTCCAAGTTCGGAAGTAGAGCCGACTACTGCCCCCACGACGGGACCCGACTGATCACCGACGACGAGGTGCCGGACTCGCTGATCGGCACCGTGCTCCTAGAGCAGTTTCGCATCGAAGCCCTGATCGGGACGGGCGGGATGGGGACGGTTTATCGCGCCCGGCAGACGACCGTTGGGCGGGACGTGGCTGTCAAGGTGCTCAGGCTCGAGCTCGTGCGCGACGAAAATGCCGTCCTCAGGTTCGAGCGCGAGGCCCAGCTCGCGATCTCGCTCGACCATCCCAATCTCGTTCAGGTCTTCCTATCTGGTCGGCTCAACGACGGTCGGATCTACATCGTAATGGAGCTTCTCGAGGGGCGTTCCCTCGCAAACGAGCTCGCTCAGAACGGAGCTCCATCGATAGAGCGTGCCCTGGTGATGATCATGAAGCTTTGTGCTGGGCTTGGCGCGGTTCATGCCAAAGGCATCGTGCATCGAGACATCAAACCGGAAAACGTGTACCTCATCCGACGGGGCAACGACGAGGACTTCGTCAAGCTCGTCGACTTCGGGATCTCTAGAACGCTCGATACGGAGACGATGAACAGGGAGTCTCAGCGTGGTCGCGTGTTCGGCACGGCGGCTTACATTTCGCCCGAGGCCGCCACCGGTGACCCGACCGATCGCCGAAGCGATATTTATTCGGTCGGAGTCCTGACCTATCAGTTGCTGACGGGGGCCCTTCCCTTTGAAGGCAAAACCGCTGGCGCGATGTTGATGCAACACGTGCATGAGGAGCCCCCGCCCCTGCATACCAAGGGCCACGGCGATGAAGTTCCGCGTGGTGTCGCTCGCGTGGTCATGCATGCATTGGCCAAAGACCCGGACGCGCGTTTCCAATCTGTGGCCGACTTCGTCGACGCGTTGGCGGAGGCGGCGGTCGATGCCGGTTTGTTGTCCGACGCTCGAGCGTTGTTGTTGGGCACGGTATGGGGGGACGAGCTCGCTGCGCCGGGTTCTTTTCTCGCCGATCTTCTCGGCGCCAGCAGTCTTCCCGGGACCGAGGACACGCTTGCAATGACGGTGGACCGAGACCCCGAAGAGGAAGCGCTCCTCTCCTCCGCGCCGAAACCCTTTGGGACGTCCTCGCTCGAGATGATGCCTGTGCGCGGGCAGCGACGGCTGCGGCCGGGATGGCTTTGGGCTTCTCTAGGTGTTCTCGCGGCCGTTTTGGTCGTTGTCGTGGTTGGGACGTGGTGGCTAGAGCGAGCCCCCCGAGCGACCGCGGCCGATCGCTTTGCTCCGGCGGTCGAGGAAATCCCGACCGAAGCGGCTTCATCGGCTGCGCTGGTCGCCGACGTGGGGACCGATCAATCTGCGGTCGTACGCGAGGCGGTGACGGACGAGCTACCAGGGTCCGAGGGCGCGCCGGAGGTCGAGCCGGAGGATGACGCTGCGCCGGAGGTTGAACCGGAGGAGGTTGAGCCCGAGGTTCAGGCGCCCACCAAGCGCGCCGCTTCGAGTCGTCGACGGGGTCGGAAGGCAGCGGCAGGGGCAGCGCCAAGGGCAGAGGCCGCGACAGGGGCAGGGTCAGTGACAGTGCCCGGGTCAGGGTCAGTGACAGGGGAGTCCTCTGAACCAGTAGAGAACGATGGGATCGACTGGACTGTGCCCGGTTTTCCCGAAAGCGGTTCGGCCGATGAAGGTGTCGAGCCAGAGCCTTCCGCACCGGCGGAACCGGCACCTCCAACCGGGACCCCCGACGTGCCCCCACGAAACCCAGTCGTGATCGACGAAGTGCCGGAAGAGGGCTCGCCGTAAGATTCGCCAGCGAACCGAAACGCAAAGCCGAGGGAAGCCCCCGCGATCGCGAGGGCGCTCCATCGGCTGCAGCTCCTTCCTGAGAAGGGTGGCGGTTTGAAGCGTCAGAGATCGAGGTTGCAGCTCGTCTCCGCCCACCGACCTACGAAATGGCCGCCGGTCTCAGGGCCGGGGATGCCTTCCCTGTAGACCCCGCCGAGCACGCCGTGCTCGCCTGAGCGATGGAGCCAGCGGCCTCGGAAGTGACCTTCGCCGTAGTTGCCGCCGAAGATCCCTTTGAACTCGCCTTCGAGGTTGATGAACTTACCGAAGAAGACCTGTTCTCCATTGTCACGTCGTCCGTAAATTCCTCGGATGTGACCGGCGGGCTCGCCATCGTCGTGCATGACGCGACCGATGAAGCGCCCGCGGCCATCTTCGACTTTGTGCCAGCGGCCGGCCAAGAAACCCCGCTCGCAAATGTCTAACGGTCGGGCGACCGCCGCGGCCACCATTCGGTTGCCGGCATCGTCGATCAGGAGCTCGACCCGACCTTCGACCAGGTCGCGCACGGGCACGCGGACGATCGTTTGGGGCTCGTCGGGCCTTGTATCGGTCTCCTCCCGGGCCGTCTCGTCGGTGGACGGGTCAGCGTTGCGCGGGAGCGGGCTTACATACGAGAAGACCAGCGGCTCGTCACTTTGAGGCTCGGGGTCGATGATGGTCAAGATCATCCCGTCGTAGTGCGGCAGGGTGACCGAGGTGAACGGGACATGCTGACGGTCGGGGCGCGGAAGCAGGCGATCGGTGCGTTCTTCGAACTTGATGACGCGTTGGACGATCATGGCGCCGCGATTCACGTGAAAGACACCGCTCCAGTTTCGAGGCGTTTCGTTCTCTGGGTTCCCCGGAATCTGACCCCACTCGACGATGAGATTGACCTGCACCGCGTCGGGTCGCTCGCGCATGTCTACGACCTCGGGGTCTTGGTTGATCTGGTCTTCGACTGTGTCGTATTCGCCGATCCCATCAAATGCCTCGGGCTCGCCAAAGGCGGGCGCTTCGTCCTCCATGGTGAGGCCGCCGTTCTCCAGTTCGAGGGCATCCGCGATTTCCGCGCCCTCGCCGGTGGTGGCGGTATCTCCGCAGCCAAAAGCGAGCAGCAGGCTCGCGGCTAAGAAAGTGTTCGTGTGCTTGTACATCTGGGAACCTCCTGCCTTCGAGACGAAGCACGAGCCGTGCCAAACGAAGACCGCCTCGAAACGGGCGTCTTTTGGGATCGCCACTCCATTGCTGAGTACGTGGGGTCTCGTCGGGAGACCCCGTTGCTGAGTACCGACCGTCTCACCGACGAGGGTCAGCGGTACTTCTTGAGCAGCCGTTTGAAGTACATGCGGTCGATGCCGGCCGCCGCTGCTGCTCGGGAGAAATTGCCCCCATGCCTCGCGAGCTGCCCTTCCAGGTAAGCCCGTTCGAAGTCGGCGATGGCGTCGGCTTTCTGCTCACCGAAAGGGCGGTCGAGGTCGACCTCAGGGGCGTTCATCGAGGGGTTCGAAGCAGAAGCCTCTGAGCCGGGAAGATCAAACGCGACGGACGACGGATCGCTCAACGCGAGGGTGCGCTCTATGACGTTTCGAAGCTGCCGAACATTGCCCGGCCATGGATGCGATTCGAGTCGCTTCCAGTTCTCCTCGTCAATTCCAGCCAATACTTCCGCGGATCGCTGGGAATCTCCTTTTAGCGCCTTTCGCACGAAGTGCTCGGCAAGTCTTCGAATGTCCTCTCTTCGTTCGCGCAGTGGTGGCAGGATGAGGTGCACGACAGCGAGTCGATAGAAGAGGTCCTCTCGAAACGCGCCGCGGTTCACTTCGACAGCGAGGTCGCGGTTGGTGGCAGCGACGATCCGAATGTCTAGAGAGATCGTCTCCCGACCGCCGAGGCGACGAATCTCGCGTTGCTCCAGCGCTCGTAACAGCTTCGGTTGGAGCTCGATCGGAAGCTCGCCAACTTCGTCGATGAAAAGGGTGCCGCGGTCGGCCTCTTCGAGGAGACCCACATGTCGCGCGTTGGCACCTGTGAACGCGCCCTTCTCGTGCCCGAAGACCTCGCTTTCGAGAAGGTTGGCCGGCACTGCCCCGCAGTCGAGCACGACGAAGGGGCCTTGGGAGCGAGGACTGTGGTCATGAAATGCGCGCGCGACCAGCTCCTTCCCGGTTCCAGTCTCCCCTTCGACCAGTACGGTGACATCGGTGGGCGCGGCGCGGTCGACGATCGCATAGAGCTCTCGCATGGGGAGACTCGAACCGACCAGGGGGCCGTAACCATCAGAGGACGTAGCCGGAATGTCGACCTCTTCGTCCAGCAACGAAAACCGCAGCTCGCTACCTCCAGCCCGAACCGTGCATCCAGACCGCAAGTACATCTCGACCACCCGGTATCCATCTACCCAGGTCCCGTTGCGGCTATCGAGGTCTCGAATACGGTATCCAATGTCGTCTGCTGTGATCTCGAAATGGATTCGGCTTACGGCCTTGTCCTCCAACATCAGATCGTTGCCCGGACGGGATCCCACGCGAACCAGCTGTGACTGAAACGCGTGGGGCGGGCCGCCAGGTGACTGAAGACAGTACCGGCGCATCTTGCGCCGCGGTTTGTCCCCAACCATCAACGTTCGAGTCGCTGGTGTCGTCATTGGCTGCCTCGAAGGTCGACGCTGAGCCGTTTGCTCTCTCCGGGTTTGACCTCGATTTCGAACCGCCGCTCGAGCCCTGCTTCGGGATTTCGAAGAATCACCTGGTGGCGCCCGGGGGTGACGCGATGGCCGCGCAGAGGTGTAGCCCTGATCCGCTCGCCGTCGATCACCACGTATGACCAAGGATCGGAGTTCACCGAGACGAACGCAGGCTCTGCGGCGACTGGGATCACCTTCGCTGTCGCGCGCCTCTTGGTTCTCTTTGGTCTGCTCGGGACCTCTTCAGGGGCAGGCGGCCTGATTGGTTCGATCGGCGCGGCGACCTCTTCCAAATTGGCGGCCGCGGTCTTTTCGGTCGTAGGCGCCTCGGTTGGCGGCTCCTGCTCTTGCACCTCGGTGATTGCGCTTGCCTCGCTTTGCGGTTCCTCGGGGCCCCGGAGCCCGAACACCACCGCGGCGGCCACCAAACCGACAAACGCGAGCGTCCAACCCAAGCGGCGGCCCCGTCGGATCGGGAGATCCCCGGTTGAGGCTCCAAGCGCAGACGGGTCGAGCGCCCCCGAGACTTCGTCTGTCGTGAAGACGCTGTACGTGTCGGCGGTGTCGAGCTTTCGGAGCTGGGCACCGAGCAAGTCGTTGAACGGACCCGCGTCATTGCTCGGTGACGGCGAGCTGGGTCGTGGCGGCTCGGTGGACCGCGACATGCCAACTGCTGTCCACTCGTCGGTGCCGGAGCAGATCTCCGCGAGGAAGTCGGCAAGATCGGCAGATGACAACAAGTACCCTTCGGACAGTGCGTACTGCTCGAGCTCTTGTCGCATCGCAGGTGCGGTCGGATATCGGCCTCCTGGTTCGGTGCTCAACGCTCGGAGGACGATCGCCTCGAGGGCCTCCGGGATGTCCGCGTCGATCTCGCGCGGTGTGGCGAAACGTCCTTGCAATACGTCCTGAATTGCTCGTTCGGTATCGTTCGGGTCGACGAGCCAACGATCGGTGAGCGCCTCGTACATCACCGAGCCCAAGCTGTAGAGGTCCGTGCGACGATCCACCCCGGACTCACGCAGCTGCTCGGGAGCGATATAGGGGAGCTTTCCTTTGACTCGGCCGGCGGTCGTTCTCCGCGACCGAAGTGCGCTCTTGGCGATCCCAAAGTCGGCGACCTTCACCTCGCCTTCGAACGAGATCAGGATGTTACCGGGCGAGACGTCGCGATGGACGATCCCGAGCGAGCGATCATCGGTGTCTACACGTCGATGGGCGTAGTCGAGCCCCTTGAGAACCTCCACTGCGATGTAGATCAAATGGCGCTGCGGGATCGGCTGACCGAGGTGGCGTTCACTCGCCTGAAGTAAATCCCCGAGATGAAAGCCGGAGACATACTCCATCGCGAGAAACAACTGGTTGTCGATCCGGCCCGCATCGAAAGACTGCACGATGTTGGCGTGCGAGAGCCCCATCGCGAGGCGTGCTTCGTCGATGAATAGGGATGCGAACTCGTCGTTCTCGGCGAGGTCCTTACGAACCACCTTGAGCGCAACCACTTTCTCGGCCCCCCCAAGGGTCTCCATCTTGGCGCGATAGACCTCACCCATCCCGCCGTCGGCGATTCGATCCAAGATTCGATAGCGGGAGATGATCTTGCCGCGGTCCACGGTTACCTCAGGGTATCAGACGACCCTCGGGCCTTCGTTCTCAAGGGTTCTGCCGAGCGATGACCAGTTGTGGCTCGGGCGGGTCGCGAAGCCCAAAATAGAGGCCGACGGAGGTTGCGACCACCGCGACGCCGATCACGGTCCAAAACCACCACTTGCGGACCAGCGGCTTCTGTTGGGGCGCGTCCCGTAGCGACTGGACCAGCTCGGGAACGGCCAGGTTCAGGCTCGAAGTCCCCACGGTGGCCCTGAGACGTATGTTTCCGTTGCTCGGGTCCAGCATCGAGGCTCCCCAACCGGTACCTTCGCTTCCAATGTGGACGGGGGTCGCGCCGTCTGCGGCAGGTACCAAGCGGATGCGCGAACCGTTGTCGAGCGCGGTGAACGCCGCGGCGTCGAGTGAGGCAAGCTCCCCCGCCACTTGTGTTTGGCTGAGCTCTTCGAGCTCGATGCGCAAAGGTCGTGGCGGCTCGCCTTCCACGTCTACGACTCTCTGCTGGGCGATACGATCGGGTGCGCGAAACACGAGGTAGTGACGCCCACGGTGCAAGCGAACCCGGATCGGAGTCAACCCGACTTCGCGGCCATCCACGGTGAGCTCAGCTCCCGGCGGCTCGGTTTCGGTCGCGACGGCGAATGCCGCTTCGGTTGCGAGTGTCTCGCGGACGGCGTCGTATTGGGCGCGCACCTCAGGCGAGAACTCGGCAGGGTCGAGCGATGTTCGTTTGGGACGAAGACTCGCGGCCTGCCGAAGGGCGCCGTCCGCCTGGTCGGGAGCCCCCAGAGCCAGCTGGTTGAGAGCGCGGAGCAAGAACACACGGTCGAGCAGCTCGTAGATCTCGTTCGAGGTTAGACGCGCCTCGAGCTCTTGTTGTGCGCTCGTTAGCTCGTCCAAAGATGCCCGGAACGCCAGGTCTCGATAGAGACGACGCGCCTGCGCGAGCCGCCGCTCGATCGCGTCTAGGGGCGGTTTCTCGGGCGGCAGTTCGGTGTCGATCACGTGGGTGTTGTCGGGGAGCCGATCAGGACCCGATTCGTGATTCGGAAGCAGAAGCGCATAGGGTTCGTTGCCCCGATGTGCTCGGGTGCTCGCGCAGCCAGAGACCACCAGAAGAGTTGCACCCATCGCAATTACCAAGATGCGCATCAATTGATCTCCGGAACGAAGAGGGCGGCCTCTCCGAGCGCCTCGTATCGGATCGGCTCCCCGTCGTCGTTGAAAATTCGCGCGCCACCAACTAAGAGCACGCTGCCGTCCGGCAAGGGAGCCAGCTGATGAAGCACCGCTGACCCGGTGAACGGAAGGGGGATGCGCTCGAGCACTTGCGGCGAGCCTTCGACGCAGGCGCAGGGGTCGATCGGTACGAGCAGGGCGTCTTCCAGAAGGTTGTCGGTGATGCTCGTCGCCTGGCCACCACCTACGATGAGCAGACGAGGCGAAGGCCCGCGGACCACCACCATCTCATGACGTGCGCGCGGCTCGGGGAGAGTGCCCGCGCGCACGAGTCGCAGATCCGACACGTTCTCTTCCTCGCGCACACACAGGATCTGATCGAGGGCGCGGCTGCTGTCACCGCTGCCGCTTATGCCGCCCGTGATGTAAACGGTTCCGCCTCCCGTCGGGCACTCCGTATGGGCCGCTGCCATAGACGTGAGCCCTCGTTGGTCGAGTCCCGGCGCGGGGATAGGGAAGACGCACGGAGCTTCGTTGCCAGGGCAGCCGTCACCGTAGTGCACCGCTTCGACGATGGGACGGCCCGCCGTCGCACCGACGCCACCGACGGCTAGCATCGTCACACCATTGCCAAGCGCAACGAACCGCGGAGCGGAGCGATAGACGAGCCCCTCGATTTCACTTTCGGTCTGGAGCTCCACTTCGACGTCATAGGCTTCGAAGTCGGAGGTTCGCACCGCGGGTGTGTCGGAGCCGCCGCCTACGACAATGCGGCCGACGTTCGGGAGCAAGGCTACGTCTGCAAAGCAACGGCGTTGGCTGAGTGAGCTTTTGGCGGTCGACGCCGATCCCACAATCAGCTCGATTGTCGCCTCGCATGGGGGAGAGCCCGCGAGCACCCCCCCGAAGACCGCAATACCGCCTTCGGGCACTGCCTGAAGCGCCGGAAACGCGCGAGCGGTGAGCATGGTCCCGGACTCGATGAAACCGCCAGCAAACGGATGGTAGCGTTCGACCAGCTCGACGACGTTGGCGACTTGACCAGGCTCCCGCAGCTCGAACCGCGGAACACCACCCGCTAGCACCACCGTACCGTCGGCGGCTGTCTCGAGCCCGGCTGCCAAACGCGCCTCCTTGGGCTGCGACAGAGTGCGACCAAACTCGTCGGCGCAACCAATTTGAATCGGGATCGAGTAGTTTTCGGTTTGGTGGACGAACGGAGTCGAGACGCCGACGGCACGATCATCGGCGCAGGTCCCGGCGTCAAACAACGCCTCGAGCGTTAGCACGTACTGTGCGCCCTCCCGGAGCATGCCGAGCCCCGCAAGCGGGCCGTCGGCGGAATCCACCGTTTGAGCGACGACCTGCTCACCGGTTGCCGTATCGAAGATCTGGACGCGCAACACCTGGGGCGAGGGGGCGCCAGCGATGGGCTCGGTGCTGATGATCACCAGCTCGATTTGATCAGCCGACAAGCAGCCGCCGACCAGAACCGCTACACCGAGCCAAACGGTCGAGAGCCAAGAAAGCAAGGTAGTCTGCATGCCAAAACCTATCTTGACTGGCTAGCGGAATGGTTGCCAGAGGGCAAGAGTGAGGATCGACACAACTCGGCCGGCCTGGTATGACGTTGCGTCGCCGAGAGATTCGGTTTCTACATCATCGCCATGAAGATCATCCCCGTACCGTGTTTGAGTGACAACTATGCATATCTCGTCGTTCAGGACGGTCGAGCGGCGGTTGTCGACCCGTCCGAGGCCGATCCGGTGCTGGTCGCCATCGAGAAGGCAGGTGTCGAGCTCGTCGAGATTTGGCTCACCCATCATCATTGGGACCACGTCGGCGGTATAGAGGGCTTGGTCGACGAGTGTCGCATCGAAGCTGTTCGCGGATCAGCGTACGACCACAAACACAGTCGCATTCCACACCAAACGGTTGCGCTCTCCGACGGCGAAACTTTCGAGTTCGGGGGGGCAGCCGTCGACATCATGGAGATCCCCGGGCACACGCTTGGGGCCATCGCCTACGTCACCGAAGGAAACCTTTTCAGCGGTGACACGCTCTTCATCGCAGGCTGCGGCCGCGTCTTTGAGGGCACGATGGAGATGATGTCCCAGTCGCTCGCGAAGCTGCGCGATTTGCCATTGACGACTCAGGTTTGGTGCGGGCATGAGTACACGGTGAACAATCTCCGTTTCGCCAAAACGGTCGAACCCGACAACCCCGACATCGATCTTGCTCTCGCGGAGGCTACTTCAGCGCGAGCCGAAGGAAGGCACACGGTTCCAGGCCGGATGGATCGCGAGCTCGGCACGAACCCGTTCCTCAGGTTCGACGACCCACGCATCGCGCGGGGCCGCGATCCCGTCGCATCCTTCACGGCCATCCGTGGAGCAAAAGATAGTTTCTGAACTAGTCGTCCTTCGAGCCCTGCATCCGCTCCAACGAGCCACGCATCAGTGAGAGGGTCCAGCTGCGCGGGAGTAAGCGCGACATCAATCTCGACGACAGTCGATCGGCGAAGGTGGGAATCACGACGGGCCGTCGACCAAGCGCACGAAGGGTGCCGAGCGCCACCGCCTCTGGGTCGTTCATCGGAACGAAGAAAGGCACCACTTGGTCGAGCTCGAGCTTCTTGATGGGGGTGGTATTTGTGAGCCCAGGACAAACCGCCATCACGTCGATGCCGCTTCCGCGAAGCTCGCTCCACAGGCCCGCGGCGAGATTGAGCCCGTAGCCTTTGGTGGCGGAGTAGTGACTGAAGTAGGGTGCGCCGGTGAACGCGGATACCGAAGACACGATGATCAACGCACCGCGGCCCCGGTTGGCCATCGTTCGTCCAATCGTGTGCGTCAGGATGAGCGTGGCGCGGCAGTTGAGGTCGAGGGTAGCGAGGTGGTCGTCGAGAGGGATGTCGAAGAACCGGTCCATAGGTGAAATGCCCGCGTTGTTGACGAGCAGGCCGATCTCGTACGCCGCTGCCCATTCACGCGCTTTTTCTGCGAGGCCGTCTTCGGAAAGGTCGCAGACGATCGCCTGAGCATCGATCCCGTGTGTTGCGTGAAGATCTCGTGCGAGCGCCTGCGTTTCTTTCGCTTCGCGGTCGACCAACAGAAGATCGAAGCCGTCCCCCGCGAGGTCCTCGGCAAACGCTCGCCCGATGCCGCGCGCTGCGCCCGTGACCAGCGCGTACCCGTCATAGCGATCATGTAGTCCCAGTTTCGTGCGATTCGCCAAGCGGTGCTCCTTCAGCGCGTCGTCAGGCGGCCCTTGTCACGAGCGCGGTCGTGGATCCAGAAGACGGCGAAGACCGCGAGAAGGCCCGCAACTCCGGACAATCCGTAGTAAGGTCTGAGCCACCAGGGCGACCCAAACGTGAGGTCGAGGGCTGCGGCGGTGAGGGCGACAAGCGTTCCACGAGCGAGTGCGGTCGCGATAACGGACCCGCTTCGCACCCGTATGTACACCAGAACCCACGATGCCACGACGCACCATGGAAGCCCAAGCGCGACACTTGTAATCCCGGAGACACCGTAGAGGTTCCCGACCGCGACCGAGGGCGCCAGCCACAACCACCACAAGACGCCGATCGCGGTTGAGCGGCTCCAAAAACCACCGGGAATTTCGCGAAAGAAGTAGCCGCGAAACGCAATCTCATCGCAGAAGGCGAGAAGCAGGTTGAAGGTCAAGCCAGCGGGCATTCCCAAGACGATCAACATCAATGGATGTGGTGGGCGATTTTGCGCGAGGTACTCTTCGAACTCGGTCATCTGCTCGGGAGGCACCATCGAGCGTTTGTTCTCGATCAACTGCTCCACCGTGAGCACGGGCTCGTAGCCGGCCCACCACGTCACGAGAATGGCGACGGCAAGAACCGCTACCGGCACCAACCACGCCACCAACCACCACCAGCTCACGACGAAGCGAATTCCGAGCGGCTCGAGAATGGGCTGCTTGAGAACTGGCCCTTGCATGAACAGCACGGCGACCAGCGCGGGAAAGGCGTACCAGACCGCTATCGCGCGCCCGATGGCTCCGGTCCACTCGATGTCTTGCCACCACATCGCGAAAACCGGCGTCCAGCTTCCGACGGCCATCAGTACAAAAGGGATCCCGATCAGCCGTGCTCTCGTGGCCCGAAAGCTCACCGAAACCGTTTCCAGGCGGCAAGCTCGGCATCTTGAAACGCCGCGTAGCGTTTCTGGAGTCGGATGAGCTCTCCGTAAATGCGCGGCATCTGCGATGCGAGCGCAAGGAGTACCCTCCCGGTAGCCTCGGCGTCGCCGGCTGCGCGGTGGGCTCGCTCGAGCGCTATCCCGAGGTGCGTGGTCACATCCGAGAGCTTTCTGCTCGAAAGCTCTTTGAGGATCTCGCGTGCCCAGACGAGGGGATCGACCCACACGATGTCTTCTCGCGCCGCCGGCGGCATGTCCCCAGCCGTCATTCCTTCAGGAGCCGCACGCCCGAGCTCTGCCTTCAGGAATCCTCGATCGAAATCGGCGTTGTATGCGACCGGAAGCCTCCCTTGGATGAGCTCCAAAACCTGCGGCATGACCGTGGCGAAGTCGGGCGCTCCTTGGAGCTCTTCGTCGGTGATCCCGTGCACAGCACGCGCTTCTTCTGGTACGGGAATACCGGGATTGACGAGAAGACCTTCTCGCCGGGTCACCTGACCCTTGTCGAAACATACGATCCCGATTTCGATGACGCGGTCTGTCTCCGGATCGCGCCCAGTGGTTTCGAAGTCGATTACGGCGAAAGGAATGTCCTCCCACGCCATCCCAGGCTCGAACTCGTGGCACAAGCCTTCGACGTTCTGAATCGCTTTGGCGATCAGGTCTGCGATCCCCGGGTAGTGGCGCCCCGTGGGAAAGCACCCGCACACATCCGCTCGTCCCCGCACGACCGGAAGATGCACCCTATGGCAGCCTCGGTGCAAGTCGTATAAACAAAGCGCGTGAGCTCCCCCTACCGAACACGGTTTGCGCCGTCGCCGACCGGGAAATTGCACCTCGGACATGCGCGGACATCACTCGTGGCCTGGCTCCGGGCGCGCAAGCTCGGAGGACAGATCGTGATGCGCATCGAGGACATCGACCGGCCACGCGTCGTTCCGGGCGCGGCTGACGCGATCTGCCGAGACCACGAGTGGCTCGGGCTCGATTGGGACGAAGGCCCGGTGTTCCAGTCGACACGGGGCGAGGCGTACGAAGCGGCGCTCGACACGTTGAGTCGCGCTCGGTTGGTTTACCCGTGCACCTGCTCGCGCAAAGAGATCGCCAAGGTTGCCAGCGCCCCTCATGGCGATCACGGGCCTCGCTATCCGGGTAGCTGCCGCGACGGCCCGACGAAGCCGGGACGCGCTGCCGCGCTGCGGTTTCGTTTCGACGATCCTTCGCCGGGGTTCGAAGACCTATTGTGCGGAGTCTGCAGCGAAGGGATAGTCGGCGGAGACTTCGTCCTTCGTCGCTTCGACGGGATTTGGGCCTACCAGCTTGCAGTTGTCGTCGACGACGCCGACATGGGCATCACCGAAGTCGTCCGTGGCTCCGATCTGCTTTCGTCTACCCCGCGTCAAATCGCACTCTTCAAAGCGCTCGGTCGCCCAGTTCCGAGATTCGCGCACGTCTCGCTGGTGGTCGATCCGGACGGCGTGCGGCTTTCGAAGCGACATGGAGCGACGGCGATCGGGGCACTTCGTGACGCTGGGCGCTCTGCGGAGGAGGTGATCGGCGAGCTTGCTTGCTCGCTTGGAATCACGGCTACGGCGGCGCCGATTCAGCCCGAAGAGTTGGTTTCGCGTTTCGCCCTCGAGGAGATTTCCCGCTCATCGTTCGTTTGGGATCCCAGGGGTTGACTTTTGCTCGATTTTCGCACCTGATTCATGAACGATCATGTGCTGAGGAGTCCACCATGACATCGAGCGAAAGGCTGATGGAAATCGCCGAGCGACTAGCGGAGCTCGACCCTGTCAGGACGTACCCAGAGCGTGGAGCAGGCCTGATCGCCGGCTTGGTCGGCGCGGCCGCATACCGTCTCGACCGCGCTGACCGTGAAGGGTTGAACAGTGAGTCGACGCTGACAAACACCGAGCCAACGATCTCGCTCCCGCTTCGCCAAGGCCGCCAACAGGTCGGTATCCTCCATCTCGAGATCGTCGGTGACGCGCCTGCCGGTAACCAGCTCGAGCTTCTCAAGTGGGCTTCGCGACTTTACGCAAGAGGTCTCGACTACGTCGATCGGCTTGCCGACGAAGGCGGGCGTCGTCCAGGTGAGGCCGTCGAACAAACACTCCGTCGCGCGCCGTTGACACCACGCGAACGTGATGTGGTCTCTTTGCTGGTAGCCGGGTCGAGCACTCGAGACATCGCAAGTGAGACCGGTCTCACCGTCTCGACCGTCAATACGTACTTGAAGCGGATCTTTTCGAAGCTCGGCGTCCATTCGAGAGTCGAATTGATCGCCCGGATGGCTGGGACAGCTACGATCCCGCCGCGCTCGAGCTATGAGGCGCCACCCCACGCGGATTGATGAACCGAGACGACCAGCTGACTCATTTGGACCGCGAAGGCCAGGCTCGCATGGTCGACGTGGGCGAAAAAGACAAGACCGCTCGTGAAGCCAAGGCACGCGCGACCGTCCGGATGAAGCCGGAGACGCGTCGAGTTCTTTTATCGGGGGAGGTACCTAAAGGCGATGCGCTCGCTGTCGCGCGCATAGCCGGGATTCAAGCGGCGAAGCGGACGTCGGAGCTCATCCCGTTGTGTCATCCGCTCGCGATCACCAGCTGTGACGTCGAGTTTCGCCCTGCCGACGACGACGAGCGTTTCGTGATCGAAGCATCGGTACGCTGCGCGGATCGAACCGGAGTCGAAATGGAAGCCCTCACGGCGGTGTCGGTCGCGGCGCTGACCCTATACGACATGCTCAAGGCGATCGATCGCGCCTTGGTGATCGAAGAGGTCGTCTTGCTCGAGAAGCAAGGGGGCCGAACCGGCCACTATCGACGCGGACGCTAATCGCGCCGGATGATCCTGCGGAGAGCGTGCCAGTCGCTCGAGGACAGCTCCCGGGTGACGACCAGGACTCCCAGCATCCCAGCGAAACCGAGAGCCAGAGCTGCCAGGGCGTGCACTGGTGACGCGTGGGGCACTGCGGCCGCCACCGCATATCCAACGCTCGCCGCCAATGCGGCGCGAATCCACGTTAGGACGGGGATGAACACGCCGAAGAGAAAGCGGACCGCCAGCGCCGACCCCACGAGCGCCACCGCCATTCCGATCGCCGTACCCGTCGCTGCTGCTCCGAGCGTTTCCGGCCCAAGGCCCGCTCGCATGATGAGAAGCCGGTTCGCGACGACCACTGCGATCAACGAGACCCCCGCAATGCCTGCCGCAAGCGCTGGCTGTCCAGCTCCGCTGATCGCGGTCGCGGCGACTGCGAAAAGCGCGAAGGCGACGATCCCAAAAATGAGGATCGCGAGCGCCGGCGCCCCCGCGACGTAATCCGCCGGGTAGGCGAGTCGCACCACGCCCTCCGCCGCTCCCGAAATCGGTGCGGCAACCGACAGGAGCAACAGCAACGACAACCGCATGGCGTGTTGAATCGTCGACCGTGCTGCATCTCGGTCTCCGAGTGACGTGGCCTTGCTGATCATTGGAAACACGATGAACGTCATCGAGATGATCAGTTGGTAGGGGACGAAAGCAAAAGTTTGCGCCGCACGATAATAACCGACGTACTGGTTCGCGATGTCGACCGCCGCCTGTGCGGAAGTCGCGCCCAGGAGCGCCATTTCGGTTGCGGTCCGCTTGAGCACCTGGATGTCGATCAACAGGATCCCGTTGAGACAGACCTGGTAGGTCCAGATCGGCGCCATGAAGCCGATCCAGCGCCGAAGCGGAAGCCCTTTGCCGGGTCTACCCCAGCCCACCCAGATCAATGCAATCGACAAGATCGACGCGGCTGCGGCCGCGAAGCCGATCACGGCGCCTATCGCGCCGATGCCAATCGCTGCACCCGTCAGAATCCCCGTGGTCCGCAGAACCGAAAAGGTGGCGTCTAGGCGAGCCTGCTGTCCAAACAAATGCCGCCCATTGAGGCTGCCCACAATCGATGCATACAGCCCGTACGCAAACACCATGCCCGACGCGATTCGCAGCAACGGAGTGAGCTGTTCGTCGAGCAGCACGCGCGAAACGGCTGGAGCAAGGATAAAAAGGGCCGCAGCCAACGTGCCTCCAACGAGCGTCTGCACCCGGAGCGCCTGCCGAAGCGTCATGTCGGCCTTGCTCTCGTCCTCGCTCACGAATTTCGAGACCGACTGGATCGTGGCGACGATCAGCACGTTGTTGAAGATCGACACCCCGCTCATCGCAGCCGAGTACAACCCGAACTCCTTCGCTTCGCCGAAGATCCTCGGCAACAAGAGCTGAACCCCGTAGCCGGTGATGATGAAGAAGACCTTGGCGCCCGCGATCGACATCAAGCCGCGGCCCGCACGCCTGGCATCATCTGAAGAATTCACCGCGGCCGGTTGTGACGTTCTTGCCAAAGTGGGTCAAGGGTTGACTTGGATCGTCGTATGGCGCCAATTACGGCCCAGTGAAGCTCGTGTTTTTCCGGTCGAGGCGCAACGCGTACAGCCGCCTGATCTCTGCGGCGGCGGTCATTCTGGGCGTCCTCCTTCTGGGCGCCACGTCCTATTATGCCGTCGGCGAGGGTCGTTGGTCGTGGTTCGACTGTTTCTACATGACGATCATCACCCTCTCGACGGTCGGTTTCGCCGAGACGCTCGAGGGGATGAACGAGCACCCGGAGGCCCGTGTACTCACGATCGCCCTGATCGTCCTTGGCAGCGCCACCCTGCTTTATTTCATTTCTAGTCTCACCGCTTTGATCGTAGAAGGTGACCTACAAGGGATTCTGAGGCGTAGGACCATGCAACGCGCAATCGGTACTTTGAATAATCACATCATCGTGTGTGGCATCGGGACTACGGGTCGCCACATTGCGACCGAGCTCAGTGCAGTCGGCGTTCCATTCGTCGTCATCGACACGGACCGTGCCCGGCTCGAAGAGCTGAACGAAGAGTTCGAGGGCAACCTGCGTTACGTTCTCGGCGACGCTACCGACGACCACATTCTCGAGCTAGCCGGCGTCGAGCGCGCAAAAGGCATCATCTCGGCGCTCAACGACGACAAAGCGAATCTCTTCGTCACGATTAGCGCGCGGGCCCTCAACCCGACTGCCCGAATCGTCGCCAAATCGATCGAGTCCTCGACCGAAGCCAAGCTCCGGCGGGCAGGAGCGGACGCGGTGGTCGCTCCAAACTACATCGGCGGCGTGCGACTCTTCAGCGAGATGGTGAGCCCCAAAACGGTCGCTTTCTTGGATCGAATCGTCCGTTTCGGTAGCGGGATCAGCGTCGGCATCGAGGCGATCGACATCCCCGAGGGGAGCCCGCTCGCCGGCAAACGTCTCGCCGAGACGGACGTCCGGGAAGCGGGTGCTCTTGTCGTCGCCGTGCACCGCGCCGACGGCGACTACGTCTACAATCCTGGCAGCGAGCACCTCCTCCAGGAGGGCGATTCGCTGATCGTATTGGCGGAATCTCAGGACGTCGCGAACCTGCGCGCGGGCGTGGCGGCTGGGGCCGGCACCTAGGACAATTTGTAGGTAATTCGGGGCTAGCTGGACCTTGACGCGCTCATCGCCGTGGTTAGGTTGGCTCACATCCGGTAGCAGCCCGGAGCAAAAGGAGACAGGAAAACATGGGAAAGATTATCGGCATCGACCTCGGGACGACGAACTCCGTCGTAGCGGTGATGGAGGGCAAGGACCCGAAGGTCATCGTGAATGAGGAGGGTGACCGGATTACCCCGTCCGTGGTGGCTTGGGACGACCAAGGCGAAGTCCTCGTCGGTCAAATCGCCAAGCGTCAGGCGATCACGAACCCAGAGGGAACGGTCTATTCCACCAAGCGCTTCATGGGTCGCCGCCACGACGAGCTCGGTGACGACGCGACGCGCATGCCTTACAAGGTGATCAAGCGCGAAAACGGCGATGCGGGGTTCGAAGTGCGCGGTAAGGAGCTGTCGCCTCCAGAGGTATCGGCGCAGGTGCTCCGCAAGCTGAAGAAGGCCGCGGAGAACTACCTCGGCGAGCCCGTCACTGACGCGGTCATCACCGTGCCGGCCTATTTCAACGACTCTCAGCGTCAAGCCACGAAGGACGCTGGCAAGATCGCCGGGCTCGATGTGAAGCGAATCGTCAACGAGCCGACGGCGGCCGCTCTGGCCTATGGCCTCGACAAGACCGAGGACCATCTCATCGCAGTCTATGACTTTGGTGGCGGTACGTTCGACATTTCGATTCTCGAGGTCGGTGACAAAGTCGTCGACGTGGTGAGCACCAACGGCGACACGCACCTCGGTGGCGACGACATCGACGAGAAGATCATCAAGTACCTGATCGCCGAGTTCAAAAAGGACACCGGCATCGACGTGAGCAAGGACAAGATGGTCCTCCAGCGCCTCAAGGACGCCGCAGAAAAGGCCAAGATCGAGCTCAGCAACAAGCTCGAGACCACGGTCAATCTGCCCTTCCTCACGGCCGACGCGTCGGGTCCGAAGCATCTCAACATTCGATTGACGCGTGCGAAGCTCGAGTCGATGATCGAAGATCTGGTTCAACGCACGCTCGAGCCGGTCAAGAAGGCGCTGTCCGACTCTGGGAAGACGGCCGCGGACATTGCCGAGGTCGTGCTCGTCGGTGGTTCGACCCGAATGCCGCTCGTACAGGAAACCGTCACCAAGTTCTTCGGCAAGGAGCCCCACAAGGGCGTGAATCCGGATGAGGTCGTTGCACTCGGCGCGGCGGTTCAGGCCGGCGTTCTTTCAGGCGACGTGCAGGACATGGTTCTGCTCGACGTGACTCCGCTGAGCCTCGGTGTCGAGACGCTCGGAGGCGTGATGACGGCACTCATTCCGCGGAACACCACCATCCCGACACGCAAAGAAGAGGTGTTCTCTACGGCCGAGGATAGTCAGACCAAAGTCGAGATCCATGTCCTTCAGGGCGAGCGCGCCGAAGCTACCAACAACCGTACGCTCGGGCGCTTCCACCTCGAGGGCATCATGCCTGCTCCGCGCGGGATCCCGAAGATCAAGGTTACCTTCGACATCGACGCAAACGGCATCCTGTCGGTGACAGCGAAGGACGAAGCGACCGCGAAAGACCAGAAGGTCACGATCACGTCGAACAGCGGCCTCTCCGACGAAGAGATCGAGAAGATGGTCGAAGATGCCGCATCCCACGAGGAAGAGGACAAGAAACGGCGAGAGCAAGTCGAGGCCCGCAACAAGGCCGATCAACTGGCCTACGGTGTCGAGAAGGCTCTCGAGGAAGTGAAAGACAAGCTTCCTGCCGAGAAGGTCGCCGACGTCGAGGCCAAGGTGAAGTCGCTTCGCGATGCCATCGAGGCCAACGATACCAGCGCGATCGCTTCGCGCTCTGCGGTGCTCGAGGCAGCGATGAAAGAAATCGCCGAGGTAGCGTACAGCACCGCGGCTGGCGCGGGCAACGGCGCCCCTGAGGGCGGTTCCGACGACTCGGCCGGCACTGCTTCCGATGATGGAGGCAAGGGCGACGACGACGTCATCGACGCAGAGTTCGAAGAAGGCGAGTAACCCCCAGTAAAGCGGACGCTGCGCCCCGCCCACGGGGCTTCGCCGGCACCTCACCCCCTGGCGACGAAGTTGCTCTACGGGGTGGGCTTGCTCCGCCCCCCTACCGCCCCTAGCCTTACAGAACCGTATGAAAAAGGGAACAGTCCCCTTTTTCCGGGGGTTAAAATTTGATGCCGGCTTTCGACATCCCCTTCTTTGGCACACTCATCCTGTGCCTCATCTTGGTAAGTGCCTCGTACACGATGGCGGTGGCGATGGGCGCCGGAAGCGGCCGACCTCACCTGCTCCCCTCGGCGCGTTGGGGCACCTACGCCACTTGCGCTTTCCTTCTCGTGGCAGTCTGCGTCCTTGCGTACGCTTTTCAGGTCCACGATTTCCGGATTCGATACGTCGCCCGATACAGCGACCGGTCCATGCCGTGGTGGTACCTGATCGCCTCTCTTTGGGGCGGTCAAGATGGTTCGCTCCTGTGGTGGGCGTTCCTCCTCGGAGGCTACACCTTCTTCGTGACCCGTTGGCTTCGGGGCCGCTACACGGAGCTTCAGCCTTGGATTCTCGCGACGCTGATGAGCATCGTGATTTTCTTCGTCGTGTTGATGCTCTTTTCCGCAAACCCCTTCGCAACTTACATTCGCACGACACCGGGGGACGGCGAAGGGCTCAACCCGCTCCTTCAAAACTACTGGATGGCGATCCATCCACCGAGCCTCTATCTAGGCTTCGTTGGCTGGTCGGTTCCATTCGCGATCTTGATCGCGGCGCTGGTGACCGGGCGTCTCGGCAACGAATGGGTCAGAGCTGCTCGGCTGTGGTCGATGATCGCGTGGACGTTCCTCTCGCTCGGCCTTCTACTCGGGTGTCTTTGGTCGTACGAGGAGCTTGGCTGGGGCGGCTACTGGGCGTGGGACCCGGTTGAGAACGCCTCGTTCCTCCCCTGGCTCGTGGGCACAGCGTACTTACACTCTGTGTTGATTCAGGAGCGCCGCAACATGATGAAAGTGTGGAACGTCTTTCTATTGGCGCTGACGTTCGTGATGACGATTTTCGGAACGTTTCTGACCCGGTCGGGCCTCATCGCGAGCGTCCACTCGTTCGCCCGCTCCGACATCGGCCAGTACTTCGTTTGGTACCTCGGGTTCCTGATCATCGGCATCGCGCTTCTGATGATCTGGCGGTTGCCTAAGCTCAAAGCCGACAACGAGATCGAATCGCTGGTCAGTCGCGAGTTTGCTTTTCTCCTGAACAACTGGGTGTTGCTCGGGATGATGGTCTTCGTGCTTATCGCCACCACGTTTCCACTGCTCAGCGAATGGCTCCGGGGCGAGGAGGTGACCGTCGGTCCTGGATTCTATAACAAGTGGATAGTGCCGCTCGGCATTGTGCTCCTGTTCCTTGCGGGGCTCGGCCCTCTAGTGGCGTGGCGCAAAGCGACGGGATCCAATCTCGCGCGAGCCATGATGTTTCCACTGGGCGTAGGCTTGGCGGTGGCGGTTCTGCAGTTCCTGTTTGGCGCGCGAGTTGGCTTTCCGCCCATCGTGGAGCCGACCGAGATCTACGACACGATGACCGGGACGATCCTTGCATGGACGGCTGCGGTTGCTCCGGTCGTCTCTTTTGCGACTTGTGGCTTCGTCCTTGCCAGTGTCGGTCAGGAGTTCATGCGGGGCGTCAGCGTGCGAATGAAGAAAGGCGAGGGTGCCTTTACGGCGTTGGTTCGTCTCGTATCGAAGGGGCGGCGCCGATATGGGGGATACATCGTCCATGTGGGCGTGGTCTTCATGTTCATCGGATTCACGGGGGCGGCGTACGACGTCGAGCAGGAAAGCGCGCTTCGCCCCGGCGAAACCATGTCGATCGGGTCACACACCGTTCGGTACGATCAACCTCGCATGGAGGCGGACCCGAACAAACGGATGATCTACACGGACATGACGATTCTCGACGAAGCCGGGAAGCCCAAAGGCGAGGTCGCGCCGGCGAAATTTATTTACAGGACGCATCCACAGATGCCGACGACCGAAGTTGCGATCCGGAGTCGGCCCGCCGAGGACGTCTACGTGATCATGAGCACGGTCGATCCGTCCACTCGGCGCGGTACGTTCCGCGTGATCATTCGTCCCCTGGTGGCTTGGATTTGGTTTGGAGGCATCGTGCTTCTCTTGGGTGCGATTCTCAGCATGTGGCCGACCGCGAGGGAGTTGGTACGCGAGCGGGAAGCCGCGCCCAGACGGGTTCGGTTTTCACCGGCGACCGCGGTGGTGGCGTTGGCGATCGCGGTGGCTACGATGCTGGCGTGGGTCGGGGTCGCTTCGGCACAAGACGACAGTAGCAGCTCGCTTCATGCCGGGAGCGTCGTCATCAACGATCCTGTCGAGCGCCAGTTGTTCGGACGACTGCTCTGCCAATGTGGCGATTGCGCGAGGCTTCCCCTCGACACGTGCGCGTGCGGCTGGGCCGACGAGAGGCGCTCGGAGATTCGCGAGTTGCTAGCAGCGGGGCAAGACCCCAACGGCATTCAGGAATCGTATCGTGCCGAGTTCGGTGCGAAGGCCCTTGCTATCCCTTCGGACAAGGGACTCGACCGCGCGCTGTGGGCGGTTCCGATTGCGGCGATGGTCTTAGCCGTCGGGTTCGTCATCCTGGTGGGCCGTCGTTGGCAAAGACGCGGTGAACAGCTGCATGAGATCAAGACCGCCGCGACGGCAGGTGCACCCAGCGAGCTTGGGTACGAATCACGGCTCGATGAAGAGCTCAAGCGGTTCGACGAGGACACATGAGCGATGTCCTCCCATGGATGTTCATCATCGTGGCAGGGGCCGCAATGCTGGTCGCGCTTGGCAGCTTGTGGCTCAGCTTGAGCTTAGGGCTTTCGGACGAGGCGCTCGGTGATGTCCGCGCGCAGCTGACCTCCGATGCGCGCCAAGCGCTCTTGACCGAAAAAGACGCCCTTCTGCAGGAGCTTCGCGACATCGCGTTTGAGCACGACGCGGGCAAGCTGTCCGATCAAGACTTCGAAGAGCTCAACAAAAAGCTGCGCGCGCAGGCGCGCCACGTGCTTCATGAGCTCGACGAAGCTGCTGAGGCATTTCGCGACGAAGCCGAAGCACTCATCGCGAAGCGGCTTGGCGACTCCGAGGAAGACGCCTGATGCGCAGAGCAGTCTTGTGTGGCCTCCTCCTGTGGGGCCCGGCGTTGGCTTCCGCCCAGCAGGACCAGACCATCGTGAACCGGGTCATCGGGAATGTCCCTTCCATTGCCACCTCCGAAGTCGATCCGCAGTTGCCAGCCGGCACGATTGCCGTCGAAGTCATCGATGAGGCTCGGGAGCCGGTTCCAGAGGCCGCCGTGCGTCTCGGTTTCATGGAGCAATCGGGTGGAAGAAAAAGCGAAGCATGTGTCACCAATGAAGAAGGCCGCTGCAACTTCGAAGAGCTCCCGACCGACTCCGCACACTCGTATCGCGTCAACGTGCCCTACAACGGCGCGCGCTATAGCTCCACGCCTTTCCGGCTCGACCCGAAGAGCGGCCAGCGCGTCCGCATCACTCGTCTTCGCACCACCACGAACGACCAACGCATCTTTCAGGTGCTCGGCCGCACGATGGTGGAGTTCAAAGAAGACCGTGCCCGTATCACCCAAGAGGCTCGTCTCAGCAATCTCGGGGATGCAACCTATGTGTTTCCCGAGGGCGGGCTCGCGATCCAACTGCCGGAGGAGTCCAAGGCGTTCGATTCGCGCGCGGTGATGACCGACCAGCGCGTCTCGGGCACCGACGAAGGATTCGAGATCAGCGGGTCGCTCCCACCGGGAAGGATCACGCTGACCTGGGCGTACGACGTTCCGGTCGCAGGGAACACGCTGACCCTCGAGCAACCGATGCCATTTCGCACGATGGAATATCAGGTCATCAGCGACTACATCGACGGGATGAGCCTCGAAGTCGAAGGTTTCACGGTTGCCCGGATTCACGAAGGTGGCGATAGGCGGTTTCTGGTCGCCGGCGTGATGCGACGGCCAGGCGATCCACGGCTAGATTCGCTCCGGATTCATATCCGTGGGATTCCCGGAGAGGGCGCCATGCCTTTTCTGGCTTCGGCGCTCGCAGCCGTCTTTCTCGTTCTTGGGCTGATACTCGTGTTCCGACCGTCCGACGAGAGCCAGATCTTGGCAAAAGCGCGTGAGGAACGCCGGAAAGAGCTGCTCGACGAGATTGCGGCCCTAGAAGGGGACTGGAAGGCCAAGTCGGTAGGGCCGACGTTTTACGAGCATCAGCGACGACAGCTGACCGATGAGTTGGCGATCCTGCTTCGCATGCAAAACGAGACAAAGGGTCATTGATCCACAGCGGCAGGGCGCGTATGTTCGCCGCCGATCGCCGTCAAAGAGGGGAGCTATGGCAGAAGGCCTGAATCGTGTGATTCTCATCGGGAACCTGGGCACCGACCCGGAGCTCAAATACACCCAAAACGGACAGGCCGTGCTGCGCCTGCGCCTGGCTACGACCGAGTCGTACTTGAACCGCGCCGGCGAGCGGCAGCAGCGCACCGACTGGCACACGGTCATCATCTGGGGCAAACGCGGCGAGGCTCTCAACAACATCCTTTCGAAGGGCCGCCCCATCTGCGCCGAAGGTCGCATCCAATATCGTCAGTGGGACGACAAGGACGGCAACAAACGCAACTCGACCGAGATCGTGGCCACCAACATCGTCCTTCTCGGCGGGCGCCGCGATTCCGGCGCACCCAGCGACGCGTCTGGCGGAGGAAGCGCCCCGCCGGCAGCCGACGAGTTCGGCGACGACGACATCCCATTTTGATCCACTGAAAGAAAGGGGACTGTCCCCTTTATTGTTGTTCGATGGCGGTTGCTTGGGGCGTGGTTACGGCTTCGGCGTGCTCTTTTCGGAGCGCGGCTTCGAGCGCGGCTTTCTCGGCCTTCTTCTGTTCGCGGGCCTCGCGCGCCAATCGTGTCCTCTCGGAGACATATCCTGCCGATGCAGCGAGGACGATCGCGATCTCGATTGCCATGGCCAGGCCGGTGTAGACCCCCGGCTCCCCTCCATTGGCCAGCGCCAAGATACGCCCGCCAGCGATGCCTGCGGCGCAGACCATGAACGCGAGCGTCGCCGCGAGGCGGAGCCTTTGGAATGCAGCGCCGAAAAGCGCGAATACCCCGAGCGCAGGCCACAGGCCTGCATTCAAAGCGAGTGACTCGATGTAGAGCTCGCCGTGGACCGGTCCGTCCAAACCCATCCAATCGGGCAGGTAGGAGCCTGCGAAAAAGCTCATGACGCCCCATCCGATGGACCCGAGCCCCAGTATGATCAAAACGCCTCGCGCCATAGCTCAGGTATAGCGCCGTTCGCTTTTCAAAGGAAGTTGGTCCAGTCTTGTCGAGTGCCGAAGGTCCGCGCCGACGTGTTGCTGACGGAGCAGGGGCACGCGTCGTCGCGGGCTCGTGCTCAGGCGCTGATCCTGGCGGGCAAGGTTTTCGTGGGAGAGCGACGCATCGAGAAGAGCGGTGAAGCGCTCGATCCCGGGAGTCTTATCGAGGTCCGAGAGCCGGATCATCCCTTCGTGTCACGCGGCGGAGTCAAGCTCGAAGGCGTGCTGGAGGCGTTCGAGTACAACCCCAGCGGTAAGGTGGTCGCGGATTTCGGAGCGTCGACGGGAGGTTTCACCGATTGCCTGCTCCAACGGGGTGCCAGCGCCGTGTTTGCGATCGACGTCGGGTACGGTCAGCTTCACGAAAAGCTCCGTCGAGATCCGCGCGTCACCAGTATGGAACGGACCAACGCGCGTTACCTGACCCGTGCAGACCTTCCCGAGCCCGTCGACCTCGTCGTGATCGACGCCTCTTTCATCGGGCTCGAAAAGCTGCTTCCAGCCGCGTACGATATTCTGGTTCCGGGTGGTGACGTGTTGGCCTTGATCAAGCCGCAGTTTCAAGTCGGACAGGACAAGGTGGGCAAGGGTGGCGTAGTTCGCAACATGGAAGTGCGGCGTGAGGCAGTGAGGGCACTCGTGCGCGATGCCGAAGAGCTCGGTTTTGAACGGATGGCCGAGGCAGACAGCGTCATTACTGGACCCAAGGGAAATCAGGAGACGTTCATTTGGCTGCGCCGTCCTTCGGAGGCACGCGCACCATGAGGGCGTCCTCGAACGGCATCCAACCCTTGTCGATCTTGTTCTTGCGGACCTTGATCCACCATGTCTGCTGACAGGCAAACGGCTGCTCGGCGGTGACACCTTCGAAAGAGCCATCGAGGGTGCATTTCGTCCATGCAGGGCCGTCATCGGCGAGAATCATGCAGTAGCCACGCGAGTTGTAGAAGAGAAAGCTGGTGACACCGCCGGCGGACACGGCCTTGGTCGTGTGCTCGACTAGTACGCCTTGGTCCCAAATCTTACGCGTGACGAACATATCGTGCTTCGCCAGCACTCGACGTGGCTTCTGGACGATGAGCTCACTGTCTTCGACCTCGATCAGCTCGCCCTCTTTCCAGGTCACCGTCGCGGTGACGAAAGCCGCAGGCCGCGGCTTCAGCTTGAGCTTCATCTTCTGATAATGGTTTCCCCAGCGTACGTTCCGCGCCTCCGCGGGAAAGGGCCACGCATGCTCCGCGACCGCATTCAACTCGATATCGTGGTCGCAACCGCCCATTCCCTCCTCGGCGTAGGCGAGGATCTTCTCGACCTCGGCTGGGTTTTCGGCCGGCGAAAGGCTAACCCCTTTTGTACAGCCATTCGCAAGGCCAGCGACCAGGACGATTGTGGCGATCGATCGCATCCGCATGATGAGATGGTTCCCGGGGGTGGATTCGAACCACCATTCACAGGTCCAAAGCCTGTTGTCCTGCCCTTAGACGACCCGGGAGCAATCCTCCTCATAACACGCATGCGCGCCCCCTCAAGCTCGAAGAGAAGGGCTTGCAGGTGGGTCTTCAAAAATGCGATACCCCAGCCTACTCTCGTGAAAAACGATTCGAAATACCCGGAGTGGTTCCTTTGGTTTGCGGAGCACGGCGTTCGAATCTTGATCCTCCTTGCGATCGGAGCTTTCGCCCTTCTGTATGTGCGCAGTCGGACGAGCACGGACGAACGGCTCGATGCGATCGAAGAGACGGTGCAGTACGAGCCGCCGAGATCATACGTCGCGCCGAAACTGGAGGAGTACGCTGCCAAAGGAGTGTCCGTCGCGTCGCTTCCCGTCCGGCACACTGTGTATGTCCCCGTCTACTCGCACATCTACTATGACGGCGGGCGACCATATCTTCTCGAGGCCACGCTGAGCGTGCGCAACACCGACCTGAAGCTCCCTCTCTACCTCAGTACCGTTCAGTACTACGATACCAGTGGTAAGCTCTCGAAGAAGTACGTCGATGAGCTCATCCGGCTCGGGCCGCTGCAGACGATCGAGTTTCTCGTCAAACGCCATGACATCAGCGGCGGTTCCGGAGCGAACTTCATCGTCGAGTGGCATGCCACCGATACCAGCGTAGAGGCGCCGTTCGTCGAAGCGATCATGGTCGGACGGTCCGGGACCAACGCCATCTCGTTCGTGAGCCCCGGGCGCACCCTCGAGGGGAGCCCCTCACAATAGGGGCTGATCTGCGCACTACCTTACTCGCTCGACCGGCGGGGGGAGGTAGAGCGGGCTGTCGAGCGCTTCCGGTTTTGGCAAATACATTCGAAACTGGAGAGAGAACGAATGGTCTGGTGCGGGGAGCCAGTTGCTCGCTTTTTGCATCCCTGGCGACTCGTTCTGGATGTAGAGCGTGAGCGATCCGTCCTTGCCGTAGCGAAGCTCGCTCCGGTCGCCTATGGAGTAGCGATTGATCGGGTTCGCGACCATGAGTTGGTCTGGCAGGCTGTACATCGTCATCGACCAAAACCCATCGACCCGCGGTAGCTCACTCTTTTCGAAGCGCATGACGTACTGGTGCGCCCCGTCGAAAGAATCTCCCGAGGCATCGTAGTTGGCGATCGGATAGTACGCCTCTTCCTCGTCGTTTCCGTAGAGGCCGATCATCGCGGCGACGGCGCGCGCCAAGTAACGCCCCCTCATTGCCTCGGGACTGCCAAACAGTCCCGTCGTTCCCTGCCAACCTCCGTGTGCCCGGCTGTTCACGCCTTCGACTTCGGACAGATCGCGGGCAGTCTTCGAAATTTCCACGAGCGCAATGCCTACCCCTTCGTCGATGGCGTCACGCATCACGGGAACCGCCTGCATGGACGCCGAGAGTTGCCCAGGTACTATCCCGATGAGCGCGAAACGCTTCATCAGAGCCTTCTCGCTTGGGGGCACCCGAACTTGGGTCAGAAGAAAATTGAGGTAGTCGATGAAGCCTGCCGACTTTGCCTTCTGGGGGTCGTAGGCCGAAAAAGTGAGCCCAGAGGCGACCGGTACTCTTGACCGCCCGAGAAAGACGTTCAACGGCGTCAGGTGATAGCCCTGCTGTATCTTCACGACAGCGGGGACGTCGTCTTGTCCGTCCACTCCAGTGCGGATGATGCAGTAGACGAAGTTACTCTGACTCCTGAAAACCCGCTTCACATCGCCGGGCTTGGCACCTTGCCACCGTGGCCCCGCGACGAGATAACTTCCCGCCTTCGAGCCCGTCGTGCGCGTTCCGATGTACCCCAAGTTGTTCGTGTACATGTCTACCAGTTGTATGGAGTAGTACCTGTCTTCGATTTGGGGCACGGTGATGACGATCGGCTGCGCGCGAAGGTTGAGCCACGCAAGCGAATACAGCGTATCGTTGTTTGGCCGAACGATGTCTTTGAAATCCGGCCCGAGGAGCTCGCTTCTGTGTGAGAATTCATTGAAAGGCGCGGTGAACCCGGGCGCCTGTTTGTCGAGCGCTTGCGCGTACATCGTTCGATAGTTTTCGAGCATTGGATACGCATAGATATAGGCCTCCTGCGCGATCGCTTTGGCTTCTTTTGGCGAAACCAAGGACCCGGCTTGCGCAGTCTCCGTAGGCGGACCGACATCTTTGGTGCACGCGAGGAGAACAAGAACGAGCGAGCTTGCGATGATTAGCACCCTGACGCGCATCGGTCTCCGTATCGCATTTGCCCGCAGTCTGCGTCAACCGGTGACTCGGGCCCCGGAGCGGGGCGGGCGTGCTCGCGATGGGGCCCCCAAGCCCCTCGGAAAGGAAATCACTCATGGGACTCATCGTTCAGCAAAAGGCACTTCAGGTCGTTAGCGTTTCGCCAAACACCACGTGATGGCACACACCTCGTCGAGCCTTTGGTCGAGGTGGGTCGCCGTCTGTGACCCGATGTACCCCCAGTCACTCGCGATATGAAGCGCAGCCCGCACTTCCTTGGCAGACCCACAGGCGGTTGCGAATCGGGCCCGCGCATTCCCCGCATCGCTCCCCCGCGCCTCGGCGATATTGAGCACCACACTTGCGCCGCTCTCTTGAGCTGGTCCGCCAACGCCCGATCTTGTGCTCGGACCACTCGGAGGAGCGGAGCGACCTCCCGCACGACCCTCCGAGCTCGAATGTAGACGTTTTCTGATTGCATGTGCGACTCCTTGT